>FOBR01000001.1 GCA_900109895.1 bacterium A37T11 | reverse complement strand
GTAACATCCGTGTCGTTCCAAGCCGCGATGCGCGCTTCGTTCAAATCCACCACCGTGACGGTAATGTCCGGACTTTGTTTGGCTATTACAGCCATTGTTGGGCCGCCAACATAACCTGCACCAATGCAGCAAATCTTTGTTATCTTCATGAAAAGCTATTTATCGTCAACAATAAGTAATGGGCGCTAAGATAATCATTTCGTTCATTTTTTAATAACCATGTTTATTTATGAGAAATTTGTAAAAATTAAGTTTATCTCGGGAAATTTATAAGCTATTCTGCCGTAATCATCGAGCTTAACTATTTTATTTTTTTTAACTTGCGGAGGTATGACAGGGTTTGATATAAATTTTTTGAATTTCCGTTTTCTGGATCTCATAGACATACTGTTGGTGGCTATCATTATTTATTATGTTTATAGCCTGATCCGAGGAACCATAGCCGTAAACATTTTGGTGGGCCTTGGAATCATTTACCTCATATACCTTATTGTAAAGCAGTCAAACATGCGATTGCTCACGGAGATTTTTGGCGGATTTATCAGCGTTGGTTCCATAGCGCTTATTGTGGTTTTTCAACAGGAAATACGGCGTTTTTTAATACATATCGGCAAAAATATATCGCTAAGGCGCAATAAATTCTTATGGTCGCTTTTTATCAGTAAAAAAGTGGTAGAAAAAGACCAGAGCAGCCGTCTTAAGCCTATCGTAGACGCCTGCCGCAGTATGGCCAAGTCAAGTACGGGGGCGCTGATGGTCTTTGCACGATATTTCGACGAAGAATATTATCAAAATACAGGCGAGCAAATCGATGCGCAAATATCAAAACGGCTAATAGAAACCATCTTCAATAAGAATAGTCCCTTGCACGATGGAGCCGTAGTGATCGTTGATTTCAGGATTAAGAGTGCCAGCTGTATCTTACCGCTTTCAGATAGCGAAGACCTCCCCTTGCAATTTGGCCTAAGGCATCGGGCAGGCATTGGCGTAACGGAGATGAGCGACGCCATTGCGGTTATTGTATCTGAAGAAACGGGCGAGATATCTTACGCCAAAGAAGGTCACGTAAATATGAATATCAGTTACGAAGAACTGGAGAAAATGCTAAATGAAGATCTTTAATCAGCAATCTTTGATCTTCCAACTTTATGACCCGCCACTGCGTAGTATAAAATAAATAAATAGCAGGGTATAGTGATCCAATATGCCTGATGTGAGCTGTATATGTCAGCCAGCTTGCCATATGCCAACGGAATGATAGCTCCACCGGCAATCCCCATAACCAACAGCGAAGAGGCAGCTTTGGTAAAGCGCCCGGCGCCGGCCAATGCCAAGGGCCAGATAGCTGGCCAAATCAATGAATTGGCAAGGCCAAGTAATGCCACAAAAGCAACAGATACGTAGCTGGATGTAGCTAAAGCACCCAAGGTAAAGACCACACCCAATACCGCACATAAACGCAAGGCGTTTTCCTGTTTAATGTATTTAGGAATACAGATAATGCCAATAATATAACCCACCACCATGGAGACCATGGTGCCTGTGGGGAAATAAGTCGAGATGGTCATCGGAATTCCTTGAGAAACGCCATAGCTGATAATACTATCCCCGGCAATGACTTCAACACCCACATATAAAAATAACGTAATGACTCCCAAAATGATGTGAGGAAAGTCAAACACACTTTTCTTTCCTTGGTTAGTTGCAGCCAAGCTGGCATCTTCCTGATCGGTATCAACCTCAGGCAACCCGGACTTGAATACAAATACGGACAAGAGCAGCAATACCACAATAATACCAATATATGGAGGCACTACCCTTAGTGCCATTTCATTGAGCGCAGCAGCCCTGTTGTCAGCGGTCATGCTGGCCACCTCGGCCTTCAGTTTATCTGCATTTTCAAGCTTTAAGAATAATCCTAATATAATAGGCGCCGCAGCACCGGCCATTTTATTGAAAATACCCATAATACTAATGCGCTTAGCAGCACTTTCAGGAGGGCCTACTATTGTAATGTAAGGATTAGAGGCTGTCTGCAAAATAGCTAAGCCAGCGCCGATGACGAAAAGCCCCAATAAGAACAAGGCGTAGGTGCGGGTGTAGGCTGCTGGTATAAACAAAAAGGCCCCGACCGCCATGACAATTAACGCAACCGCCATACCGTTTTTAAAGCCAAAAAGCTTTAAAACACGGGTGGATAAGGGCGCCATTGCCAGGTAAGCGATGTAAAAAGCAAATGTGACAAAAAATGATTGAAATTTTGTGAGTTCACAAGCAATCCCCAGGTAAGGAATAAGCAAAGAGTTTAGCCAGGTGGCAAAACCAAACACAAAAAAGAGCGCTCCAATGATAATAATGGGGCTGGGCCCCTTTTTAACTTGCAAATTGTTTGATGTACTCATGAAATCAGGGCAATTAAAGACGAATTTTAGTTATAGTTTTGCTATTTTTTAAATAAACTCTATTTAGTTTACCAATATTTTAAAACAATGCACAAGACTACTCATAATTCAGCACATTACAAAGGATAAATTAAATGCAAACGATTGTTTTTGCGAAATAATTTATTGCAAAGCAAATTTTATATTTATAGATACCTTTCCTGAATAATATGACGGTGGTGGTTTAAATGTCCGGCGATGATGTATAAAAACGCACGTACACTAATAAGCCTGTCAGATGCCAGGCCCTTGCGGGTAAGTTCATGGTCATTAAACGTCTTAAATAGAAAGAGGTTTGACTGCCTGATCAGCACAAACTCTTCGGCAAAGCTCTTTAAGGTCCGTTCGTTAAAGCGCGCATTGGCCACAAAGTCTTCGGGTTCAAAACTGGTGAGCGCTTTTGTGTCATTCCTGGCGAAGCGAAGCGCGCGGTACGCCATGATCCGTTCAAAGTCAAGTACATGTCCTAGAACCTCCTTAATAGTCCATTTGCCTTCGGCATAGGCATAATCGCCCTTGCCGCGGGGAATATTAAGGATAAAGTCAGGAAAAGAAGTGACCTGTGATTGCAACGCCTTTATAACACTTCCTTTAACAGTATCAATATAAGGGGTATAAAGCGCGGGATACTCGTCAGATTTTAGCGGGTTCATATGTTAAGCTACTATTTAATATGATTCTGAAAGTAGTGCCTTTGCCTACCTCCGATTCTTTCACAAATATTTGACCGTTATGGTAATTTTCAATCATGCGTTTTGTCAATGTCAAACCTAATCCCCAACCCCTTTTGCGGGTCGTGTACCCTGCCTGAAACACGGTGTCAAACTTAGCCCGTGGAATGCCCTTTCCGGTATCGCTAATATCTATAAAGATTTCATCTTTCGCAAGATTTTCTGTAATGACAATATCGATCCGGCCTGCATGTTCGATGGCGTTGGCTGCATTTTTAAGTACATTTTCTAGCACCCAGTCAAATAGAGGAGCATTTAGCATAGCTTCGGCGCGCATATCGCCCGAAACATTGAAGATAATTTTATCGCTGGTACGCGCTTTAAAATAATTTACAAAATCTGTAATAACCTTATAAACTACATGGCTTTGTAACACAGGCCTGGAACCAATCTTTGAAAAACGGTCGGCTACTATTTCAAGGCGTTTTACGTCCATCTCCATCTCTAAGATCAGCGGATCATCATCCGCACCAAATTTTGCTTTGACCAACTCAAGCCAGGCCATTAATGAGGATATGGGGGTGCCTAGCTGGTGGGCCGTTTCCTTGGCCAAACCTACCCATACCTGGTTTTGTTCTGATTTTCTTATGGAGTTGAACACCGAATAAGCAATGCCCAGGAAAATAGCAATCAACGTAAGTTGAACATATGGAAATATGCGCATTTGGGTAAGTAAAAGCGAATCTTTATAATAGATAAACCATTTTTCTCCCCCATATAATTCCACTACGATGGGATCATGCCGGTTCTTCATCGAAGCTAATTCCGTTTTAAAATATCCAGGGTCATAACGAAGCTTAGCCATAGCCGGCGAAGACTTGCTTTCTTCAATCCGGATATTGGTGCGGGTAGTATCGAGGCCTTTCCAATAAATAATGCTGTCCTTTTCATTGGTAATGATTGCCGGGACTGCTAAACTGTCTCTTATTTGATAATAATAGGTAATGAATTGATCGTCCAGATCGGGCATTGCATAGATATTGCGGGTACTAATGGCCCATACCTCGGCCCGGGTCCGTTCTGAGATCGATAAATTCTTAACCAAAAAATTGGTATATAATAAAGAAGCCGTTGCGATGATCGCAGCAAAGATCAACAATAGAAATTTCCACTTTTGGCTGTTTTGGTAAGGGTTCATCCGCATCATGCTATTATCAAAGTTCTGCCAAAATACAGAAATCTATTTGAAAACACAGGATAGAAGGCAATTTTCTGCCTATCTTTGCCGGCATGACTGAGGATAAGAAAGTTAGGGTGCGCTTTGCACCCAGCCCTACCGGAGGGTTACATTTAGGCGGAGTAAGAACAGCCCTGTTCAATTATTTGTATGCCAAAAAATACGGTGGAGACTTCCTACTACGCATAGAAGATACAGACCAAACGCGCTACGTGCTGGGGGCCGAAGAATATATAACAGACTGCCTTAAATGGTGTGGCATCAGCCCCGATGAAAGCCCCGAAAAGCCGGGAGCCTATGGCCCATACCGGCAAAGCGAACGCAAGGCTATTTACCGACAATACGCAGAACAGCTTGTAGCAGCCGGCTATGCCTACTATGCCTTTGATACCCCCGAAGAACTGGAATCACAACGCAGTACATCCCCAAACTTCAAGTACAATCATGAAAACAGAGATAAGCTGAACAATTCACTCAGGCTTGGTGCAGCTGAAACACAGGCGTTGGTTGGGTCAGGGATACCCCATGTGATACGTATAAAAGTGCCATCCGACGAAACCGTAAATTTGCAAGACGAAATCCGGGGGAATGTTTCATTCGAAACCTCCCTGGTCGATGATAAAGTGCTGCTAAAAGCCGACGGCATGCCTACCTATCACCTAGCCGTAGTGGTGGATGATTATTTAATGAAGATCACCCACGTATTCCGGGGGGAAGAATGGCTACCATCAGCGCCGGTGCACGTGCTGCTTTGGGAGTATCTTGGGTGGTCTGATCAAATGCCCAAATGGGTACACCTTCCACTTATTTTGAAGCCAGACGGTCATGGGAAACTCAGTAAACGCGATGGCGCCCGATTGGGCTTCCCGGTATATGCCATGAACTGGACAGACCCTAAAACAGGCGAATTGACCGAAGGATTCCGTGAATTGGGTTATCTGCCGGAAGCCTTTATTAATATGCTGGCCCTTTTAGGCTGGAATGACGGAACTGAGCAGGAACTCTTTACATTAAAAGAGCTAATCAGTAAATTCGATCTGGATCGGGTAAGTAAGGCAGGGGCCAAATTTGATATTGAAAAAGCACGTTGGTTTAATCATGAATGGCTTAAGCAGAAAGCCGACATGG
Organism: bacterium A37T11; assembly: GCA_900109895.1. Lineage (GTDB taxonomy): Bacteria > Bacteroidota > Bacteroidia > Sphingobacteriales > Sphingobacteriaceae > A37T11. Next base: position 417,854 of record FOBR01000001.1, on the reverse strand, counting down.
ACTTGCTGCCAGAGCTTAAGGCTATTTTAGCAACCAATGGCCACCTTGCCAAAGATGACGCCTATCTATTAAAGGTGTTCGGATTGTTAAAAGACCGGATCGTTATTTTGTCAGAATTTTGGCAGCAGGCAAGCTATTTTTTTTCGCCCCCTGTACAGTATGACCTCGCAGCCGTCAAGCCCAAATGGAGCCTTGAGAAAACAGCCTTTTATACGGAACTTGCCGAACGTCTTTCGAGTTTTGACCCCTGGCACGCCGGCGAGATTGAACACTTCTTCAAGTTGTCTGCAGAGTCGACCGGACTCAAACCCGGCGAACTGATGCTGCCTTTGCGAATCATGCTCGTGGGAGGGAAATTCGGGCCTCACGTGTTTGATATTGCCGAACTATTAGGACGGGAAGAAACCGTACGCAGGATACACCAATTACTTGAACAGCTCCAATAATTACCAGTATTAACAAATATATGAGTCAGGAATTAATCAACCTAATTAAAAACAGAAGAAGTATTTTCCCAGCGAGCTACACGCGTGAGGAAATTAGCAAAGAAACGTTGCTTGAGGTAATAGAGGCTGCCAATACAGCGCCCACCCATAAACTGACGCAGCCTTGGCGCTTTACCATATTTCGGGGTAACGGCCTGGTAAAACTTGCAGATAAATTTGCCGAACTTTATCAGGAAGGCACTCCCGCACCCCTATTTATGCAAAAAAAGCTGGATGCCACGCGTGAGAAAGTCCTGCAGTCATCTGCCGTTATCGCCATTAATTTACATGTCAGCGGCGCATTACCTGAATGGGAAGAATTGGCAGCCACAGCCTGCGCGGTAGAAAACTTGTGGCTGGCCGCTTCAGCATTAGGCATTGGCGGCTACTGGAGCAGCCCCGGCACCATCAGTCAATTGAGCGATTTTCTGAATTTAGCACCCAATGAAAAGTGTATTGGCCTATTTTATATGGGCTATCACCAAGAAGAACCAAAAGCAGCAAACCGCAAATCGGTAGAAACGGTGGTTCGGTGGGAAGAATAATTAATTATGAATTATGATTTTATTTAGTCATTCATCATTCAAAAACATCATTCATTTTTAGACCGGCTTTCGTTGCCTTGGATAATCTGATTAATAAAATTACCCCAAGCCAAAGGGCTTAGCAATGGGTTAGCATAGCGCATATTCATATGGGAGTTGGTCATTTCAATATGCCGCTGTATGGAGGAGAAAGTTTGCATTTCCTGCGCATTTCGAGGAGTGATCTTAGACATAGCTACCAAACTTTCGTGCGACAGGTTTCGTTGGGCCAGGCCTATATCGTCATAGTTAATCTTCATATTCATGAAATAGCGGTTAAATTCATCAATACTTGCCCACGGTAAAGGATGGATAACCAGTTCCGGGAGATTAATAGATTCGGGTGTCAAATGAATCATAGCCGTATACTTATCATCCGTAGTGTGTGGAATCACGGCATACTGTTCTTTATAGCCAATTGCCCTGAAATGAATGGTGTCACCTTCTTGGGCCACAAATGAAAAATAACCCTGGTAGTTGGCCACGTATTGCTTATTTTCGCTCAGATTAGTGATTGTAACATAAGGCACTACCATATTTGTATCCGCGTTGGACACAATGCCCGTAAACTGCAGCATCTTCTTGGCATGAAGTTGCTGAGCAGAAACGGTTCCTGCGCATATTAAAACTGCTAGTATGGATATCCAGTGCCTCATTGTTTAGCATTAAAAATAGTGCTGGTCCAAAGCTATCAAAAACTACAATCTTTATGCGTTAAATTGTGTTAAAACAGCCTTTGCTTAAATTACCTGCTGCGGTAAAGTTGCGTTCGGATCGTTTATATCGGTTATATTCAATGCTTCAACGGAAGTAATTTCCGGAACGGCCTTTTTTATAGCCTGTTCCAGACCAGCCTTAAAAGTCATGATGCTCATGGCGCATGAAGCACATGAACCCAATAATCGAAGTCGAACTACATTGTCTGTCGTAATCTCTTCAATGGTCACATTCCCTCCATCGGCCTCCAAATACGGCCGCAGAGTTTCCAAAGCTTGCTCGACTCTTTCCAATATATTCATAGTTCATTAAATTAAAATAGGCGTAAAGATAACTTATTTTTATAAATAATAGCTGTTCTTTCACATAATAACTCCATTATACAGGGCTAAGCTTGGGTATAGCTTGCAGAATGGAAATTTGCTGTGCCACTTTGCCTGCAATTTCCTTAAATGAAAACGCCAATGGTGAGTCATCGTCCAGCACAATAGGCATTCCGTTATCTCCGGCATCACTTATACCCTTTACCAGGGGTATTTCTCCCAAAAAAGGTACATCATAATATTCCGCAAGGCGTTTGCCCCCGCCTTTGCCAAAAATGTAATATTTATTTTCAGGCAATTCTGCCGGCGTAAAGTAGGCCATGTTTTCAATAACGCCCAAAAGGGGTATATTGATCGGGTTCATTAAAAACAGCCCAACACCCTTGTGGGCATCCGCAAGAGCCACGTTTTGCGGTGTGGTAACCACCACCGCCCCGGTTATGGGATACGTTTGCGCAACAGTAATGTGAATATCGCCCGTTCCTGGGGGCAGGTCTACAATCAAATAATCCAGCTCCCCCCAATCGGCATCGTTAAAAAGCTGCTTGACAGCCGTGCTGACCATAGGACCTCGCCACGGAACTGGTTGGTTTGGATCTGTAAAAAAGCCAATGGACAATAGTTTGATGCCGTATTTTTCAATCGGCGCAATGCGCGACTTGCCATCGGCTGATTGCGAAGCCTTGGGGCGAGCTCCCTCCAACCCAAACATAATCGGCATTGAAGGTCCATATATATCGGCATCGATCAGGCCAACCTGTGCGCCGCTCATGCTAAGTGCCAAGGCAAGGTTTGCTGCAACGGTAGATTTGCCCACCCCCCCCTTGCCAGAAGCCACCAGGACAATATTTTTTATATTGGCCAGCTGGCCGTCTTTTTGTGAAGCAACGCGCGATATCATGTGGATAGTAACTTGCAAATCCTTATCAATAAAGTGGGCAATGGCATTGCGGCAAGCACGCTCTATAAAATCCTTTAATGGACATGCAGGCGTAGTCAGCACCACCTGGAAGCTCAATTTACCTGGTGATATCTCGATATTCTCAATCATGCGCAGGGTCACCAGATCCTTTTTCAGGTCGGGCTCTTCCACATGGCTCAGCGCCTGGAGCACTTGTTCTTTGGTAATCATGCTGATGAATTAATATTTACACAAAAATACAAAACAGGGCACACAAAACTTGCCAAATGCGCGTTTTTATTGATATTTACCGATTATTCTACATTTAACGTACATATATAAAATATAGATGGGCAATAGGCTGGGAGAGGCATTCAAAAAAATAAAGCCAAAAACATTAAAAATAGCTGCATTTGTGCTGGGTGGATTTTTGTTGGTGCTGCTTATAGCCGGCATTATACTCCTCAATAAGCGGGATAGCCTTTTGGGCCGAGCCATTGAAAAGGCAAAAGCCAAAACACTGGCCACCTATGATATAAAGCTTGAGCTAAAAAAGGCGCATTTTTCAGGTTTAACAACCGTAGCCTTAGAAGGACTCCAGTTATTGCCAGAGAACCGGCCCAGACTAATGACGATAAAAAACCTGGAGGTCAGTGTGCGCTTGTTTCCGTTAATCTTTGGTGAGATTAAGCTGGAAAGCCTTGACATACACGAAGCCGCCATTACATTGGTCAAAAAAGACAGCACCAGCAATTATGATTTTTTGTTCAGGCAGAAAAAGACAGATAGCACAGACGCCAAAGAAAAGGTAGACCTTTCAGACCTGGCAAACCGCATGCTTAACAATGTGCTCTATAAAATACCTGAAAATATGACCATGCGAAACTTCAGCATCAGTTACCAGGATGATTCGTTGCATCACGTCATTAGTATACCCAAAGCAGATATTGATGACGGAGACCTTACCTCCACGATCTATCTAAATAAAAAAGAAGCCGTATGGCACGCCACCGGCGAATTGTACCCCGGCAAAAAACAACTGTATCTTCGGTTTTTTGCAGAGGGTAAGCCCGTCGAGTTTCCGTTATTAGAACGTAAGTATGGATTGAAGCTACAATTTGACACCATTGAAACCCACTTGAAGAATGTATTCTGGAATGATCAGGATGAATTGCAGATCAGTGGCAGTTGGGCCATCAAGAATCTAAAGGTTCATCATTGGCGCATCGCCAACAACGATGTAGGGGTAGCCAATGCCGAAGCCAATGCAGAGGTCGTGGTAGGTAAAAATTACATCGGGTTGGACAAAACTTCGGAGTTCAGAACCAAGAAACTCATACTGCATCCTTATGCAAAGTACACATTAAGCCCCGTGAAAACGTATGCTTTTGGCATAAGTACCCCCAAATTGGAAGCACAGGATATTTTTGACTCCTTTCCTACAGGTTTGTTTGAATCGTTAGAAGGCATACGCGTTGGCGGCACACTGCAATACACACTTGATTTTTACCTGGACGACAGCCAACCCGATAGCGTAAAGTTTGAATCAACGCTGAAACCCGAACATTTCCGAATCAATGCCTGGGGCAAAACCAATTTTTCCCGGATTAACCAGCCCTTTGTATATACACCCTATGAATATGGAAAACCCATGCGCAATATTACCGTAGGGCCGGATAATCCAAATTTTACGCCGCTTGACCAGATCTCACCTTATTTAAAAAACGCGCTAATGACGGCCGAAGACCCCTCTTTCTTCTCTCACCACGGTTTTGTAGAAGAATCCATTCGCAGCTCTATCGCTACAAATTACAAAGCCAAGGCTTTTAGAAGAGGCGGAAGCACCATTTCCATGCAGTTGGTGAAAAACGTTTTCCTGGCGCGTGATAAAACCCTGGCAAGGAAAGTAGAGGAAATATTAATTGTATGGCTTATCGAAAATAACAAAGTCATCAGCAAGAACCGGATGCTCGAGGTATACCTCAACATCATAGAATGGGGCCGCAACGTGTACGGAATCGGCGAAGCATCGAGGTATTATTTTGGAAAACACCCCTCCGAGCTTGATTTGGGTGAAAGCATCTATTTGGCCAGCATCGTTCCACGGCCAAAGGGCGGCCTCTATCCATTCCAGTATGATGGCAGCCTAAAGCCATACCTATCCGGTTATTTCAGGCTCATCGGCAGTCTTATGGCCCGAAGAGGGTGGGCACCGGTTGACACTTCGCGCAGCTATGGGTTTTACGGGGTCAGGCTGAAAGAATCGCTGCGGCCAGCACCGCCGGCAAATATAGATTCATTGCAAACACCTCCAGATTCTGTATCGTTCTTCGAAAAGGAGATTGAGGAAGCGCGTGGATTGCTCGAAAAGATCTTTGGAAAAAAGAAAAAAGAAGACGGGAAATGAAGATTCAGATAGACCAAAAAGAATTTGAAAGGTTTATTGAATATGAACAGATCAAAAAACGGATACGGCTCATCGGCATCGAGATCAATGTGGCCTATGAAGGTCGCAAACCCCTGTTTCTCGCCGTATTGAATGGCAGTTTTATGTTTTTAGGCGACCTGATGAAGCAAATAGAAGTCGCATCAGAAGTAAGTTTTATTAAGCTCAAATCATATAATGGCACCAGCAGAGATGAGCAAATCCGCGAGATGATCGGTCTGGATGTGAGCCTCCGGGGGCGGGAGGTTATTATCGTAGAAGACATCATTGATAGTGGCAACTCACTAAACCACACGCTGAACCTGGTTAAGGCCCAACAACCAGCTTCCGTAGCCGTGTGTACCTTGCTGCTCAAACCAGATGCGGTGCAACACCGCTTTAACAACCTGGCCTATATAGGATTTGAGATCAAAAACGAATTTGTAGTGGGCTATGGATTAGATTATAATGGTTTGGGAAGAAATTTTCGTGATATTTACAAAGAAAGTTCTTCCCAGTAATGATTGAACAGTTTGTATTTTTGTCCTTAATCGGTTAATGACCCATTTAAAAGATGACCAAACTATCCGTTAACATAAACAAAATAGCCACCCTGCGAAATTCACGCGGGGGCAACATTCCCGATGTTCTTCAGGCCGCATTGGCCTGTGAGCGTTTCGGCGCACAAGGGATAACCGTACATCCACGCCCGGACGAGCGGCATATTCGCTATAGCGACGTATACACGCTAAAAGAAAACATCCACACAGAGTTTAATATAGAAGGCAACTGCCGTGAACAAAAATTTATTGACCTCGTGTTGGCCAATAAACCAGCTCAAGTAACCCTGGTGCCTGATGAACTGGGCCAAGTAACCTCCAACCACGGCTGGGACACGCTAAAATATCGGGGATATTTAACAGAAATGAGCGCCCTGTTTAAGGAAGCAGGCATCCGGGTATCTATTTTCGTAGATCCTGACCCTGAAAAAGTAGAAGCAGCAGCGCTTACAGGAGCTGACCGGGTAGAACTTTATACAGAAGCTTATGCTTCAGGCTACCACCAGGATCGGGAAAAAGCCATCGCACCCTATATAGATGCTGCCCTTGCAGCCCAGAATGCGGGCTTAGGCCTGAATGCAGGTCATGACCTTGACCTGCATAACCTGCATTATTTTTTTCAGCAAATTCCGGGTTTGCAGGAAGTGAGCATCGGTCATGCACTCATTGCCGATGCCCTTTATTTAGGCTTGGAAGAAACCATTCGGCAATATTTACAGCGACTGGTACTCAATATTTAGCTTTTCGCTTAAACTAAAATCGCTCGAAAGCCGAGAAGAAGAAACTGCCTTCAATTTCTGCATTTTCATCAGAATCGGACCCATGGATAGCGTTGGCCTCAATAGATTTGGCATATTTTTGCCGGATAGTACCTTCATCGGCCTTAGCCGGGTCTGTGGCTCCAATTAATTTCCTAAAATCCTCCACAGCATGCTCTTTTTCAAGTATTGCAGCCACAATAGGGCCTGAACTCATAAAACTCACTAATTCTCCATAAAACGGACGCTCTTTGTGCACCGCATAGAATTGGCCGGCGGTTACTTCCGAAAGTTTGATATATTTTAATGCAACGATCTTAAATCCGCCTTTAATAATATCATCTAAAATTGCCCCAGTATAGCCATTGCTAACTGCATCGGGCTTGATCATGGTGAAAGTTTTGTTAGTTGCCATATTCTAAAATTTGCGCAAACATAGTAAAATTGTCGTCATTTTTGCCAATTTTTTTTCTTAGTTTTGCAAACTTTAACAGAATGCATGCTTACATTAACGGAGCTAAGGGGTGAGTTAGCAACGCCCAAACAAATCGTTGTCACTACACACTACAAGCCTGACGGGGATGCCTTGGGCTCCTCTCTAGCCTTATTTCATTGGCTCAGGGCAAAAGGCCATGCCGTGTCCCTCATCGTCCCTTCGGATTATCCGGCATTCTTAAATTGGCTGCCCGGACAAGAAGTTATACAGGTATTTACGCAGCAACAGGAAGCAGCAAATAAGCTTATTCAGCAGGCAAATATCATCTTTTGCCTTGATTTTAATGGCTTAGCACGTATTCATACCATGGAGCACGCCGTCAGGGAGGCAAAGGGAACAAAAGTCATGATTGACCATCACCTGGAGCCCGAAGGCTTTGATGACATCAGGCTTTGGGATCCCACCGCCGCTGCCACCGCCCAGCTCATCTTTGAATTTTTGGCAAACCATATGGATGCCCGTGACATGATCACGAGCGACATGGCCACCTGCATGTATACCGGCATAATGACCGATACCGGATCATTTCGGTTCCGATCAACCACTGCAGCAGTACATCTAATCACTGCAGACCTGATCACATTGGGTGCGGAGAATTGGAAAATACATGATTTTATCTATAACAGCTCTACCGAAAGCCGGCTCAAATTTATCGGGCATTGCCTTTTAAATCGTCTGGAAGTACTTCCTGAATATAACACAGCCCTGTTTACCATCACGCGTGAAGATCTTCAGAAATTCAGTATTACCACTGGCGATACCGAAGGCCTGGTCAATTACGCACTATCAATTGTTAATATACGGCTGGCCGGACTTTTTGTAGACCGCACGGATCTTGTAAAACTTTCATTACGTTCTATTGAAAATATTCCTTGCAACGAGATATGCCGCGAATATTTTAATGGAGGTGGTCATTTAAATGCCGCAGGCGGCTTTTCCAGTGAAAGCCTCCATGCAACAGTAGAAAAATTTAAAGGTATATTGCCCAACTATAAACAACAGTTAACAACATAAATTTTTATTAAATAGCATGAAGAAAACAATTTTAATGTTAAGCCTAGCCGCGTTTGCCGTAACAGCGTGCCAGCAATTTAAAGACGGCAAAGGTGGTTTGAAATATAAAATCATTCATAGCGAGGGGAAAGAAAAGCCCCAGGCTGGAGATGCCATGTTTGTCAGCATGGTCGTTAAAACAGAATCTGACTCTGTACTAAACAGCACATATGACGTGGGGCTGCCTCAATACATTCAAATCCCGCCCGATACCATCCCAGGCACATATCCCGGCGACCAGCTGACCATGTTCAAAATGCTGGGAGAAGGTGACAGTGCCATCTTTAAGATCAATCTGGATACAATGGCAGCCAAAACTGGCCAGCCAAAGCCTCCAATATTTAAAGGCAGCTACGTCGTTTTTGACATCAAGATCAATAAGCTATTTAAAAAAGGCCAGCTAACAGACAGCGCCTTCAGAACCCAATTGGATGCCTACTACAAAGGACTGATAGAAAAGGTTAAGACCGGTGAGGATGGCAAATTAAATGCCTATATCCAAAAAGAAGGCTTAAAAACTCAGAAAACAGCTTCCGGATTACAATATGTGATCAAAGAAGAAGGCAAGGGTGTAAAGCCCAATGTGGGCGATACGGTTAAGATCAATTATACGGGCAAACTTATTGGCGGCACTGGAAAAGTATTTGATACCAATATCAAAGAGGTAGCACAAAAAGAAAAGACCTTTAATGCTATGCGTCCATATGAACCCATGAAAATACCTGTAGGAGTTGGTGCGGTAATTCCAGGTTGGGACGAAGGATTGGTTTTATTGTCAAAAGGCACAAAAGCAACCCTGATCATTCCATCAAAACTGGCCTACGGCGAGCAAGGAGCCCAAGGGGCCATACCCCCTTTCTCACCACTTGCGTTTGATGTAGAAGTGGTAGATGTTATTGCCAAAAAACCAGGCTCAGACACCACCAAAACATTAGCGCCACCACCAGCACTGCAAGCGCCACAACACCCATAACATAAAAAAAGCGCCCACAAGGCGCTTTTTTATTTTACTTTTACTTTTTACTATGAACTTAACAGACACTCACACCCATATCTATTATAAGGAAGGCAATGAACTCGACGGCCAGATACAGCGTTGCCTGGACAATGATACCACCCGGCTCTTTTTGCCAAACGTTAATTTGGAAACCGTTCCGAAAGTTTTAGCCACGGCAAAGGCTTACCCAGACCATTGCTTCCCGATGCTGGGTTTGCATCCCTGCGAAGTAAAGGAAGACTACCGGCATACCCTCAATGCCATCGAAAAGATATTGCAGGATACCAAGATTTACGCCATTGGTGAGATCGGCCTGGACCTTTACTGGGATAAAACCACGCTTCAATGGCAAAAAGAAGCATTCCGCATCCAGGTTGACTGGGCCAAAAACCTCCGTCAACCCATTGTCATTCATTGCCGTAATGCCTTTGATGAACTATTTGAGCTGTTGTATGAATTAGAAGACGACCGATTATTTGGCATCCTGCATTGTTTTACCGGCAGCTATGAGCAGGCGAAGAAAGCCATAGACCTTGGGTTTTACCTGGGCATTGGCGGTGTAGTTACCTTCAAAAATGCAGGGTTGGATAAAGTAGTAGAACAAGTGAGCGCCAAGTATCTCGTGCTGGAGACAGACGCACCCTACCTGGCGCCAGTGCCCTACCGTGGTAAACCCAATGAAAGCAGCTACCTGACCAACATAGCTCAAAAAGTTGCCGATCTTAAACAGATATCCCTTAATGAGTTAGCAGAGAAAACCACACAAAACTCTAAAATAGTATTTGGCATTTAGGTGGTATAATGGTACCTTCACAGCTCGCAAGAGGAGGAAATCAAACACTAACCAAATGAATAATATACTTGTTATCTATACAGGTGGAACGATCGGCATGGTCAATGACGAGCATTCAGGCACCTTTGTGCCGTTTGATTTTGACCTGATCGTTAAAAATGTACCCGAATTAAGCCGGCTAAACTTCAACCTGACGGTTCATTCCTTTGAGCCTATTATAGACTCTTCTAATATGAGCCCCGCTATTTGGGTGAAAATGGCGCAGCTCATTAAAGACAACTATGAAGACTATGACGGCTTTGTCATCCTTCACGGATCAGATACCATGGCCTTTTCCGCATCCGCACTGAGCTTTATGCTTGAAGGGCTGCAAAAGCCCGTTATTTTATCCGGATCACAACTGCCCATCGGCGAGATTCGTACGGACGCCCGTGAAAACCTGATCACTGCCTTGGAAATTGCCTCTGCCAAGAAGAAAGGCCGGTCGTTGGTACAGGAAGTATGCATCTATTTTGACAGTAAGTTGTTCCGAGGCAACCGGTCGTTTAAATACAACTCAGCCAAATTTGAAGCCTTCCGTTCGCCCAATTATCCCGTGCTGGTAGAAGCAGGGGTTCACCTCAAGTACCACCACAATGCCATGCTTGACAACACGGGCAAAGAATTTCTCCTGCACACGCGTCTTGACAATTCTATATCCATATTAAAGCTATACCCCGGTATCAGCAAGCAAGTTGTAAGAGCCGTACTGGAATCAGATGCGCGTTCGGTCATCCTGGAAACTTTTGGTTCGGGTAATACCACCACCGATGCCTGGTTTCTGGATATGCTACGGGAAGCCATCCGAAGTGGTAAAAACATTGTAGACATTTCCCAGTGCAAAGTAGGATCGGTAGAACTGGGCCGCTATGAAACCAGCCGATACCTCAAAGAAATGGGTGTGTTGAGCGGTTTTGATATGACTTTTGAAGCCGCAGTCACCAAATTGATGTATCTGCAAGGCGAGTTTGAAAACCAGCAAGAAGTGGCCTACTGGATGGAAACCAATATCCGCGGAGAACTGACCAATGAAAATACCGGGCATGGCCAATCAGCCCAGCAGGTCATATCAGATCAAAGCCAATATCTCGCCTAAAGTACTTCCGGTCGAAGAAGATGCGGCCAGCATCGGCAGTGGCCTGCTGCAGCGCATCAAAGAGCGTGTCTTCCATTGCCGTTACCGCCAATACCCGGCCACCAGCTGTCTGGACCTCGCCATTAACGGACTTGGTACCCGCATGAAACAAAAAAGATTCTTTAACATTCTCTAATCCGGTTATCGCAAAACCGTTTTCATAGTGCCCGGGGTAGCCTCCGGCCACTAAAACCACCGTAGCCGCGGTTTTTGAAGATATGCTAAACGACTTTTCACCCAGGTTTTCCTGAGCAACCCCCAGTAGAAGGTCAACCAGGTCGCTTTCTATGCGGGGCAGCACACTTTCCGTTTCCGGGTCACCCATGCGTACATTATACTCGATGACGTATGGCTCGCCATTGGTATTCATCAGGCCGATAAAGATAAAACCCTTGTAGGGAATACCATCTTTTTTCAGCCCCTCAATCGTCGGGATGATCACCCGGTCTTCCACCTTTTTCAAAAAAGCCTCATCGGCAAAAGGGACGGGCGAAACCGATCCCATGCCACCTGTGTTGAGGCCTGTATCACCTTCCCCTACCCGTTTGTAATCTTTGGCAGAAGGAAGAACCTTATAACTATGTCCATCCGTCAGCACAAAAACTGAAAGCTCTATGCCGGTCAAAAACTCCTCAATAACCACCACACTGCTCGCATCCCCAAATTTTGCATCAGCGATCATCGCCTTCAGCTCAGCTTGGGCTTCCTCAAGCGAAGTGCAGATGAGCACTCCCTTTCCAGCCGCCAAACCATCCGCTTTCAAAACGATGGGCAGCTTTTGCGTCTCAAGGTAAGCCAGCCCGTCGGCCAGCGTATCCCGATTGAATGAACGGTAGGCAGCCGTAGGGATGTTATGGCGCAGCATAAACTCTTTAGAAAAATCTTTGCTCCCTTCCAGCTGTGCACCAGCCTGCTGCGGTCCAATGACCGGAATATGCCTGATGTCATCACGACCCAGGAAATAATCATGTATCCCTTTAACAAGCGGTTCCTCAGGACCCACCAGCACCAGATGAATATCGTTATTAAGGACAAACGCGGCAATGCCCTCAAAGTCGGTGACGCCGAGGGCTATGTTCTCGCCATATGCCGACGTGCCGGCATTACCGGGAGCAATAAAAAGTTTATCAGTAAGGGTACTCTGGGCAATTTTCCAGGCAAAGGCACTTTCCCGGCCGCCAGAACCGATTATCAGGATGTTCATGGCGCCAAAGATAGCTAAATCCCTAAATTAATCTGTATTTTTGCCCAAACATGGCAGGTATCTATTTCCACATTCCCTTTTGCAAGCAAGCCTGCCACTACTGCGATTTTCATTTCAGCACCTCGCTATCAACTAAAGATAATTTGATGCAGGCTATGCTCCGGGAGCTTTCATTACAGCAGCGCTATCTGGAGGGCCATGTCATCGAAAGCATCTACTTTGGCGGTGGCACCCCTTCCTTACTGGAAGCCGGAGAAGTTGACAGGCTTATTGGGCTTGCCGGGCAGTATTATGAAATAGCCCCCCATGCAGAAATCACCTTGGAGGCCAACCCCGATGACCTGACTCCCGCAAAGGTGCGCGAGCTCCGGGGAACCCCTGTCAACCGATTCAGCATCGGCGTGCAATCCTTTTTTGAAGAAGACCTTCGGTGGATGAATCGGGCGCATAACGCCACTGAAGCCGAGAGCTCCATCAAACGGGTGCAAGATGCCGGATTTGAAAACATCACGATAGACCTAATATATGGATACCCGCTACTCAGCGATGAAAAGTGGGAGCAAAACCTTCGCAGCGCGTCTGGATTAGACATCGTCCACCTTTCGGCCTACAGCATGACCGTAGAACCCAAAACTGCCCTAGCCTCTTTCATACGCAAAGGAAAGCAAGCTGCCATGGACGAAGAGCAGAGCGCCCGGCAGTTTATGGTATTGATGGAAACGATGCCTGCAGCTGGGTATGAACAATACGAAATTTCTAATTTTGCCAAGCCCGGACAGCATGCCCGGCACAACAGTAATTATTGGAAGGGTGTTCCTTATTTGGGCATAGGCCCATCTGCCCATTCTTTTAATGGCACTCAACGCCAATGGAACATCGCCAACAACCCAAAGTATATTGCCGCCATTAGCAAAGGGGACCTTCCATTCGAGTCAGAAAGCTTAACCACTGAAAACCGGGTCAACGAATACATCATGACTTCTTTGCGCACCATGTGGGGAATGGACTTGGCGCACATCAACCAGCAATTCGGCAGCGATTACGAGCAAAAGATCAGGGAAGGATTGCAGATTCTTGTAGAAAAGGGGGAAGTTGACCTGAGCGGCAGCGTCGCCACCCTAACGACACGAGGCAAACTACTGGCCGATCACATCACCTCTGAATTATTTATAGCAGAAGACTGAGCGAGAGACGAGGTTCGAACTCGCGACCTCAACTTTGGGAAAGTTGCGCTCTACCGACTGAGCTACTCTCGCTTGTTATTATTGGCGCAAAGTAACTCATTGTATCTATTATTTGCAATAATAAGGAAGTTTATAAACTATTTTTATTGATTATGAGCTAAATATATTTTAAACTAAGATTTTAGTTTGAGGAAGCTGAGTCCACCTTCTCAGCTTCGGTCACTTTTTCTGTACGGGCTTGTTCTTCCATTATTTTTGACAGGTGAGGCTCCAACTCTTTCGTGAGCGTTTCCTCGGAGATACGATTAGCGTTCGGATCGTTTAACAACTTCAGCCAAGGCTTGCGTCCCTTAAAATCATAACTGCCAAATATGAGGGTAGGGGTGCCTTGTGCCTCAATCTGGTGATCTCCTTTTATGGTCCATTCATCGACCCAGTCGTAAAGCCAGCGGGCATCCTTTTCAAGCAGGCGCATGCACGAATGTGACGCCGGATAACCCGGCATCGCATATAAATGCCAGCCCACCCCCTGATCGTTGATCACATTTACGTTCCATTTCAATAGCCACTCATCATCCACGCTGCTCTCGTGTTCTTCCGCCTTCCAGTTAGCAAAATATAGCCCAGTAGGAGTCTGTGCATCTTTCCGGCCCATGCTTGTAGGGCCCCAGCGCACCAGGTAGCCATCTTCATACACCCCAAAAGCCTGGATAGGGTAGGCAAAACAAATAATTTTCTTCACGCTGTCTAAGACTTTCACCCGGCTGGGGAAAGGAGAATAAACAGTTACATCGGTCCAGACCGAATCGGGCACGACCAGTGTATCGGCACGTTTTACATTGTTACTATCTATCCGGTTCAGGGCCAGGATCACCTGCCGCTGTTCACGACTATACCGTTTGCTAAAGAAGGCAAGCCCACTATCCTTTGCCGCACCTTTCAATGCCAAGGTATCATATCGGCCTTCAAAAGGTTTGATTTCTTCGTGAACTACTAATTTTTTGCCATTACCAGCCGCCTCGTTTGGCTTTCGACCTTGGTTACAAGCAGTGAGAAAAAAAGTGGCAGCCGCAGCCGCGCTTAAAAATGTCAGCGTAATCTTCATATGTCTATGTTAATACACTCTTAACAAAAAAGAATGCTTATTGTTGGAATTTAAATGGATATACCCGCACATAGTCGATAACAAAGTTGGCAGGGAAGGCCGAATCATCCACCCCTTTGGCACCTCCCCAGTCGCCACCCACAGCCAGGTTAAGTAACCAATGAAAACGCTTGTCAAACGGCCACGTTGCGGATCCGGTTTTTTCATTATTAAATACAAAGATCTGCCGGTTGTCTACAAAACCGCGAATGTCGCTTGGCGTCCAATCTACCCGGTACAGATGAAAACCTGTAGTGGCTCCATCCACCTTTAGGGTAGCCGTTTTTTGCGTACCGATGCGGTGATTATATGCTTGCGTATGTATGCTGATGTGTACCACATCCGGATCATAGCCCACGTGTTCCATGATATCGATTTCGCCTGAAGCAGGCCAACCACCATATTCCCAGTCTGAGGGTAGCATCCAGGCAGCCGGCCAGGTTCCCTTGCCTGCTGGTAATTTAGCCCGCACTTCAAAACGTCCATATAGAAAATCGCCTTTATGGCGGCTGGCTAGCCGGGCAGATGTATATGCGCTCCCTTGAAAAGGCTCTTTGACAGCTGTAATAGTTAGCATACCATCTTTTACACGCGCATTTTCAGGCCGGTGAGCAGTATAATACTCCAGCTCATGGTTGCCCCAACCGTTTCCGCCCACATCATAACGCCATTTTGTAGTGTCGGGCAGCCCGTCTATGTTAAACTCATCCGCCCAAACTGGCGTCTTTCCAAACAATTCATCACGATGAGCCGTATCGGCCTGAAACAGGCAACACGACAGCTTGAATAGCAAGAGGGCAGCAATCATAGAATTCTTTTTAAATGACAATAATAAAACACGTAGCAAGGCGCCTGTCTATAGTTGGCTAAGCAAAACTACAGCTTATTTTTTAAATTTGCCAGATGAAGAAATTAGGATTGATCGTTCTTATATATAGTATGACATTGGTGGCACACGCCCAAGTACACGTATGGTGCCCGGCACCGGTTGCCAAAAACACCCGTAGCACGGGCCTGCACGGCAAAGATATAAACCTGGTTATTTATGATGCCCGCCAAATCACGGACCAAACCTACGTAGCGTGTACCCCGGCCGATGTAACTAATGCATTGGCTGCCCGTATCCAGGCAGAATTTCCGGATGCCCGTTTTCATTTGCAAGACAGCAGCGCCTATTTTAAGGAACCTGCAGATAGTGCCATCACCATCAAAATCGGCATTGCGGCCTATCATTCGGGTTTGGCCATGGACGCCATCAAGGCCATCGGCCTTACCGACCAAGGTTTTAAGATGGAAGTGCCCAAAAATGACTGGACTTCGCTGGTGGGCCTTCGCATTAAAATTACTGCGAGCAACGGCATCACGACCAAAACCCGCAGCAAGGACATTGCCAGTACAGTGAACCGCCCGGACATCACCGGGCAGATCACTGCTAAAAAAACGCTGGCCGAGTCATACAAAGACGTCATGGCCGAGACCATTAAATTTATTGACAGCATCGTGGCTTTTTAGCCGAGTATGTCGTGAATGGCCTCTAGTTCACTAAGGCTGAAAA
The DNA here is from genome assembly GCA_900109895.1 of bacterium A37T11. GTDB lineage: Bacteria > Bacteroidota > Bacteroidia > Sphingobacteriales > Sphingobacteriaceae > A37T11. The sequence goes on along the minus strand of FOBR01000001.1, from coordinate 401,501 downwards.
TGGTGTTTTCAAGGCAACCCAGCGAGTCCTTCAATTGCTCTGCTCGGCTCGCCCCAATCAATACTGAAGTTACCCGGCCATCCTTTAGTAACCAAGCAAGGGCCATTTGGGCCAGGCTTTGGCCCCGCTCCTTGGCAATATCATTTAATTTGACCAGCTTTTCACGCACTTCGGCGGTTATATCATCCACCTTCAGGAACCCGTGTTCCTTGGCCGCACGCGAGTCAGCCGGAATATCTTTCAGGTATTTGTTGGTTAGCAAGCCTTGCGCCAGCGGTGAGAACGGTATACAGCCCACCCCCTCATCCTGCAGCAAGTCAAGCAACCCATCCTCAACCCAGCGTTCAAACATTGAATACTTGGGTTGGTGGATAAGGCAAGGTGTACCCAGTTCTTTTAAAATTGCGAAGGCCTTGCGGGCCTCTTCCGGCCGGTAATTGGACAGGCCCACATACAGCGCCTTGCCCTGTTGCACCAGCAAGTGCAGCGCCGACATCGTCTCTTCAAGGGGGGTATCCGGGTCGGGACGGTGGTGATAAAAAATATCCACATAATCCAGCCCCATGCGTTTCAGGCTCTGGTCCAGGCTAGACACCAGGTATTTCTTTGATCCCCAATCGCCGTATGGCCCGTCCCACATGGTATAGCCCGCTTTGCTGGAGATCATCAGCTCATCACGGTGTTGGGCCAGATCTTGGCGGAGGATACGCCCGAAGTTCTCCTCGGCCGATCCCGGAGGAGGCCCGTAATTATTGGCCAGGTCAAAATGGGTAATACCCGCATCAAAAGCCTGCCTGATGAGGCCCCGGCCCGTATCAAGCACGTCCACATGCCCAAAATTATGCCATAGACCCAGAGACAAAGCTGGCAGTTTAATCCCGCTGCGGCCACAGCGCCTATATTCCATATCCCGGTACCGGGACGCAGAAGCAAGATACATCATCGTTATTATCTATTAGATTCACAAAATCCAAACATACGGAAATCAACTCCTTTAAGCTACAATTAAAATAAATTAACTACATTGCATCATGAGAAAGCGTTTTTTATGCTTAGGCATGTGCGTGATGGTACTTGGATGGTGCCAGGCACAAGAAATTCAATTGGGGCTGCATTTGAAAAAGGGTAGCCATTATAAACAGCTTAGCCGTGTCAATACCACCGTCGATCAGGAAGTCATGGGGCAGTCTATGCAGGTAGAGGCCAACATCGTGGGCAGTACCGATTACCTGGTGAGCAACATCCGCGATACGCTATATGATTTAACGGTGCAGTTTGACTCCCTGCGCATGGAAATGAAGATGCCTCAGGGAGGCGCCCACTTTAGCTCTGAGAATATAGCCGCCAACGATCCGATGTCTAAAGCGCTGGCTTCGCTCAAAAATGCACCCTTTACCATAGTCTTAAGCCAAAGTGGCAAAGTCGTTGACGTAACGGGTACCGAGCAGCTCTTTACCGGCATGATGAAAAGCCTGGACACGCTGGGGGCTGCGCAAAAAGCACAGCTGGCCGATCAATTAAAGCAAGCTTATGGTGCTCAGGCCATGAAGGGAAACCTGGAAATGTTCCTGGGTATCTTTCCTAACAAAAAGGTAAAAGCAGGCGATCAGTGGACGACAGAGACTAACCTCAGTGGTGCCATGGATGCCCACCTGGTTAATACCTACCAGCTTTCAGAAGTTACGGCAGACCAGTATATCCTTAAAGGCAATTCTACCCTTGGCACAGACAGCACCAAGGAACGGCTAGCCAATGGCATTCCGATGAAGTTTGACCTGAAAGGCTCCATGACCTCCACCATCAAAATTGACAAAGCCACGGGATGGATCAGTGAAGGTCAGTTTCAGCAAGATTTAAAAGGCATCGCCCATATCAGCAGAAATGAAAAGATACCCCAAGATATGAGTATCCCGATGACCATTAAAACCATTAGTGCAGTTTCCGGAATGTAGCTTTCAAAATTACATCGCCGCTGATAACATCGAAGTGGGCAACGGGCATAAAATACCCCTATGGCTATTTGGTTTCTTGTATTAATTTATTAGACACCAATTTATATTTTTATACAATTATTTGGAAATCACTTAAACAAAGGTTTATATTTGCTTATAAACAATAATCAACGATGCCAGATAAGGGTAAATATAACGATGCTGAGCTCCTTTCGCTGTTAAAGAGTGGCAATCACGGCGTTTTTACCTATATCTATAAGCAATATTGGACTATTATGTACAGCCACGCGCTGCGCATGCTCAAAAACGAAGACGATGCACAAGATGTCGTGCAGGAACTCTTCCTTACCCTTTATTCCAAAGCATCCACACTCAAAGATGGGAGTAACATAGAAAGTTACCTGTTTATCACCCTGCGCAATAAAATACTCAACCTTATCCAGCAGCAAAAAGTACGGGCTGATTACCTGGAGGTGCTCATGCAGTACCCCGAGCCATCTGCCAATACCGTCATTGCCAGCATACAGGAAAAAGAGATCCGGGAAGCCATCGAAGCCGAAATTGCCCGTATGCCATCCAAAATGCGGGAAGCCTATGAACTAAGCCGCAAGGAAAACCTCACCCACAAAGAAATAGCCGTACAGCTGCACATCAGTGAGCCCACCGTCAAGAGCCACATCAGCCACGCCCTCAAAACCATCCGCCAGCGGCTACGGCACTTTATGACCTTATTTTCAATGGTCATCAGCCTATTAGTAAGCTTATTTTAGAGGAAAATAAATTATCATTTTTTCTATTATTTAATAGTCTTTGTTAATATAAAAACACTATCTTTGTGGCGTCTTTAACTGTCAATAACCATTAGCAAACGCTGCTATTTATAAAAATAAAAAAAAGTGAAAATAAATTTCCACCCTTAGGCCCCCTTAACTGTTTTTATATTCAGAACGCAGAAAACATATCATGGACAAGAAGAAAGCGGAAGAACTACTCAACAAGTACAACCAGGGCGAATGCACGCCCGAGGAGAAAGCCCTTGTGGAGCGCTGGTACCATGACCTGCTTGCTGTTCAGCCCTATCCATCCATTAATCAGGACCCAGCCACCCAACAAGCAGAAAGCCTGGAAGCCCTGAAAGCACAACTCGCGCCCCGCCCAACAAAACTACAACCTTACTACTGGGCCGCCGCCGCAATCTTATTAGTGGCGTTAGCCACAGCTCTGTATTTTTATCAAAGCAGTTCAATCGTAAATCGTAAATCTGAATTCGTAAATGATGTACCCCCCGGCTACAACCAAGCAACCCTCACCCTTGGAGACGGCACAAAAGTGGAGCTGGACAGCGCGCAAAGAGGAATTATTATCGAAGACAAAAATATAAAATATCAGAGCGGTAAATCGCTACCCGGCGTCAAGTTGAGCGGTGAGGGAGGGAAAGAGGGGAAGGGAGCCGAAACATCTCTGCCCACTTCTTTAACATTATCAACCCCAAAAGGCGGTCAATACCAAGTAATCCTCGAAGACGGAACAAAAGTCTGGCTCAATGCTGCATCCACGCTAAAATACCCTTCCCGCTTCAGCGGCAACAGCCGGGAAGTCTTTATAGAAGGCGAAGCCTTCTTTGAAATCAAAGAAGACAAAACAAAACCCTTCAAAGTCATCAGTAAAAACCAGGAAATTTTGGTCTTGGGCACGAGTTTCAATGTTGCTGCTTACTCGGATGAAACCAACGAACGGACTACCCTTATAGAAGGAAAAGTCCGAGTCAAAACGCAAAACTTAAAACGTAAAACGTACAACGTAAAACTGTTAAGCCCGGCGCAGCAAGCCATTTTGAACGGGGATAGCCTCACGGTAAGCAGGGTGACGGTTGAGAGCGAAACGGCCTGGCGCAACAACCTCTTCATCTTCCACAACGAGCCCTTAGAGAGCATCATGGCCAAGGTAGCCCGCTGGTACAACGTCAAGATCATATACACCTACCCAGAAGCCAAACAACTCTTATTCTGGGGCGAGGTATCACGCGCTACACCCATCTCCTCGGTGTTGAAAAACCTGGAGATGACCGGAAGGGTACACTTTAACATAGAAGCGCCCACAGGCGCAGAAAGGAGGGTGACCGTCACGAAATAAACTTTACAACACACACGGGCTATCCCAAAAAGGAAGCCAGGGGCGCTTCGAACCACCCCTGGCCTAATGGCTGGGCTTACCCTTTCCCTACCGCTTGGGAGCGGCGGGAATAAAAAATGGAATCACACAGTTTTTATATAAACCCAACTAAGCAACAAATATATGGATTTACATGTAAAAGAAATTTTTATGCGGATAAAGTTACTCATGCTTATTATCACCACCACTTGCGTCTATGGATTCGCGGCGGAGGGGTATGCGCAAAAAATCACCCTTTCCGTACGCAACCAAACACTTGAGGCAGTCCTCCGGGAGATCAGGCTGCAAAGCGGCTTTAACTTTGTGAGCGATCCGGCACTGCTTAAGCAAGCCAAGCCGGTCACCCTGCAGGTACGGCAGGAAGAGTTGGAGACCGTGCTTGAAAAATGTTTCGCAGACCAACCCTTCACCTACTCCATTTCCAAGGAAGACAAGGCGATTGCGCTCAAGGAGAAAGGAATGGTGGACAAAGTAAAAGATTTTTTCGGGACTGGTGGTAGGGCAACCGACGAGGAACGAGGAGCCCCGTCTCAGGACGGGAAAACCATCACCGGCCGCGTCATCGATTCCCTTGGCACACCCTTAGCAAATGCCACCATACGCGTTAAAGGCACCTCGCGAGCCACGTTCACCAATAAAAACGGTGAATTTACGCTTCGTGGTTTAGACCCCACTGCCACCCTCCAAATCTCATTTCTCGGCTTCACGACCCGCGAAATAACCGCTTCAGGTATTATTGGCAGCATCATACTCTACCGCGCTACTTCAGAGCTGGAAGAAGCAGAAGTCATGGTCAACACGGGTTATCAGACTATACCCAAGGAACGGTCTACGGGCTCTTTTTCACAGGTTGATAACAAGCTGTTCAACCAGCAGGTCAGCACGGACATCCTTAGCCGATTGCCGGCAGTGGCCAACGGCGTGTATGGAACAAATTCTTTGAATCAGCCCAATCAAATCCTCATCCGGGGCTTAAGCACCATCAATGGCCCGACGGCCCCGTTGATCATTCTGGATAATTTTCCGTATGAAGGTGATCTCAAAAATTTAAACCCTAACACAGTTGAATCAGTGACGATCTTAAAAGATGCGGCTGCGGCTTCCATCTGGGGCACTAAAGCCGGCAATGGCGTCATCGTGATCACGACCAAGAAGGCTCATTATGGGCAGAAGCCAAAGCTGGAGTTTAACAGCAATTTTTCATCAACCGGCAAGCCGCAATTGGACAAAGCGCAGGTCATGTCTTCCAAGGACTTTATTGATGTGGAGAAATTCCTGTTTTCCCAAAAGTTTTACGATGGTCAGGAACGGGACACCTATAACAGACCTGCCCTTTCACCCGTGGTGGAATTGCTCATAAAGGCGCGGGATGGGCTAATTTCTCAGGATGACGCCAACAGCCAAATTGATGCAATGGCTGCGCATGATGTGCGGGACGATTTTGAAAAGTATGTCTACCGCAACAGCGCCAACCAGCAATATGCCCTTACGTTAAGCGGCGGTAATAAATCCATTGCTTATTTATTTTCCGGCGGATTCGACAAAGACATTGATAACCTGAGTGCTGATTACAACCGCATCAATTTCCATTCGCAAAACACCTTCAACCCAACGGAAAAATTAAATATTTCTCTGGGATTGACCTATACCCAATCAAAAACCTATAGCGGGAAACAGGGATACGGCAGCATTAGCCAGGGCTCGTACGCCATTCCACCTTATTCATCACTAATTGATGATAATGGCAAACCCGCAGCCATAGCCCAATTAAGGCAGCCTTTCATTGACACCATTGGAGGCGGAAAACTGCTTGATTGGAACTATTATCCCCTTTCAGATTACAAATATGTTCACAACAATGGCAACATCCAGGACATTGTAGGTAACATTGGCGCAACTTATCAAATAAACCGTTGGTTAGCAGCAGATGTAAAATATCAATATGAAAAGCAGAACTCAGTCAATAACAATCTGAATGATCTAAACAGCTACGCTGCTAGGAACCCCATAAACTCTTATTCAGTCATTGGCAATGATGGCAATGTAACATACGCAATACCAAAAGGTGCCATATTAAACCTGACAAACGGCACTTTAGAGGCTTACGATTTAAGAGGTCAGTTAAATTTAAATAAGACCTTCGGCAGGCATGAAATAAACGCTATTGCAGGCTCAGAAGTACGCGAGGCCAAACAATATTCCAATTCTGGTATAATCTATGGTTATGATCCAGATCTTTTAACTTCGGGTTTAGTAGATTATGTTAATCCACACAGAAATATTATAAACGGAGCCTCAGGTAATTTCAGCCAAAACAATAATTTTACAAGTACGACCAACCGTTTTGTGTCGTTTTATGCCAACGCTGCCTATACCTACATGGGCCATTATACAGTCTCATTAAGTGGCAGAAGGGACGCTTCTAATTTATTTGGGGTATCCACCAATGACAAATGGACGCCCCTGTGGTCCTCCGGTCTGAGCTGGTTGTTAAGTGACGAAAGTTTTTATCATTCTCGAATTTTGCCTTATTTAAAATTGCGGGCGACATTTGGTTTTAGTGGCAATGTTGATCAAAACAGATCAGCACTAACGACTATTCAATATAGCAATGCCACCACAACCAATACCGATGGACCTGCATCAATAATTAGAAATATCGCTAACCCGGAGCTGCGGTGGGAGAAAGTGCAGATGCTAAACCTTGGATTGGATTTCAGGCTTTTATCCAATATACTGACGGGTAGCATTGACTACTACCAGAAAAAAGGAGTAGACCTATATGGAACGGTACCGATTGATTATACGGCGGGGATTAGAAGCTCAACCGTGACGCGGAATGTGGCCTCTATGTCAGGGAAAGGTATGGATATAAACGTAAACGCAAACATCTTCCAACAAACATTCAAATGGACAGCGATGTTAAATCTAAGCCTGAACAAAGATAAAATAGTATCTTACTACTTACCTGTAACCATGGCGAGCCAATTTGTTAGTAACGCAGGGGCACGCGTTACGGGACTGGAGGGCAAACCGGTGCATGCTATTTTTTCTTACAAATATGCAGGCCTTGACGCTGATGGCAATCCGCAAGGTTACCTGAATGGAACTCTTTCAGAAGATTACAGGAACATTCAACGTCAAACCACATTAGAAGGCTTGGTATACAACGGGCCGGTATTACCCACCACGTTCGGTTCCCTGGGGAATACCTTCAGCTATGGTCCGGTCTCCCTTACATTTCAACTGACGTATAAAGTTGGCAATTACTTTAAACGACGATCAATTAGTTACTCAGATTTATTTAGCAGCTATTCTTCTACACATGCCGATTTCGAAAAAAGATGGCAAAAGCCAGGGGATGAATTGACAACCAATATCCCTTCAATGATTTATCCAGTTGATCAGAATCGCGATGCTTTCTACGCAGGTTCGGATTATCTCGTGTCCAAAGGGGATAATATCCGGTTGCAATTTGTAAACCTTAGTTTTACAATACTACGTGGAGAAAATCGGCTATTGCCATTTTCCTCTGTAAGCATCTATGCGAATGCGTCAGATCTTGGGATCATTTGGAAGGCAGATAAACAAGTGGTAGATCCAGACTATCAAAGCTATCCACTCTCGAAAACATGTGCCATCGGACTACGTGGAAATTTTTAATCGAACAAATATGAAATTTAATAGAAAACAACTCGGGGGTTTGTTATTATTTTTAATCAGTTTTTCCGGCTTCACCTCATGTAAAGAATACTTAGATGCTAAGCCAGACCAACACCTACAAATTCCTTCCACTTTACAGGATCTGCAAAGCCTTTTAGACAATAGGGTATATGTGGCCGACTATGATGTAACAAATCTCAACGCATTCTCTGATGATTATTTTTGCACATACGAAAACTGGCAGACTTTTCCTACAAGTGATCAAAACGTTTATATCTGGTCACACCAAAACGTCTTCCCCCCTTATGATCAAAACGATGGCAATGATTGGTCGTTTGCCTATGATCATGTGTATATAGCCAACACTATTCTTGAGAATATTGAAAAAATATCCGTAGACAATTCGGATATATCAACATACCAAAATATAAAAGGTCAAGCATACTATTTAAGAGCCTGGTCATTGCTTGAAGCTGCATGGATTTGGTGCCAGGCATTTGACAGTTCAACAGCAGCCAGTAACTTAGGTTTGCCATTAAGGCTAACAACCGATTTTAATGTTAAATCAGTTAGATCGACTCTGCAAGAAACCTATAATCAAATTATATCGGATGCAAAAAATGCAATAGCCTTGCTCCCCCAAACACCAATTTCAACTGTCCGAGCTTCAAAACCTGCTGCATACGCTTTGCTTTCCAGAATATACCTCTCCATGCGAGATTACGACCACGCGGGAAAATGTTCGGATTCATGCCTACAACTGAAAAACGATCTTATGAATTACAATACTTTAGATTCAACTAAGACGTATCCATTTTCGAAATTTAATATAGAAGTAATAAAAGATGGTGCACACGGTTTGTCGTACTGTACCTATCCAGCTTTCGCTAATATAGACACCGCATTGATTAAGCAATATGAACCAAACGACCTAAGAAAGGTTATGTTTTTTTCCCAAGCTGGTGCCGGATACTATAGTTTTAGAGGAGATTATAATGAAGGCTTAACATGGGTTGGAATTGCAACAGACGAAATGTATATTACAAGGGCAGAATGTTATGCACGAAACGGTTAACCTGACTTAGCGGTTCTGGACTTAAACAAACTTCTACAGACAAGGTGGAAAACCGGCACATATACTACCATTACCACGATGCCTTCTGACCAGCTTTTAAATTTAATCTTGAACGAAAGAAGAAAAGAATTAGTAATGCGAGGACTTCGATGGATGGATATTAAACGATTAAACAAGGAAGGAGCAAACATTACGCTCACAAGGAATTTAAATGGACAAATCTATACCTTGCCACCCAATGATCCACGTTTTGCGCTACCTATTCCGGAAGATGTGATAGACTTGTCTGGCATGCAGCAAAATCCATAAGAGATAATCAAAAATTCTTACAAAAGAAATAAATGAAGACATTCGTTAATTCGTTGGTATTATATATTGTTTTGACGGGACATGGTTTTGCACAAACCAAAGAAAAGACTATCGGAAGCGATCTTTCCAGTTATCAGCTAAAGGGCTTGTTAGGGGCTGATAGAACTACCAAGTCTATAGATGATTATAAAGGAAAACTGGTCATCTTAGATTTTTGGTTTACTGCCTGCTCTACCTGTATTGCAGCCATGCCACGCATGCGGGAATTACAGGATAAGTATAAAGATCGGCTACAAATCATTTTCGTCAATGATCTGGCGAAAGATGATGAAACAGCCGTGAATAAAATCCGGCAGAATTTCCGGAAGCAAACCGGCTTGCCCTTAACCATCCCGTTTTTACTGAAAGATTCGGTACTAACGGATGAATATTTTCCCCATCAGGGAGACCCCTTTGAAGTATGGATAGATCAAACGGGAAAGTTAATCGCAACCACCGGTGGTGATCAGGTAACAGAGGAAAACATCATAAAGGCGTTGAAAGGAGTTAAAATGGATGTCTCCATGCGAAAAGACCTGTTGACATTTAACCGGGATGAACCTTTATTTATCAATGGCAATGGGGAAAATAAAGAAGGTATGATCTATCATTCTGTTATCGCCAAATTTACGGACGGACTGGTTGGTTCAGAGGGATTTGTCGGCGATCAGGATTCCATTAGGGGTTTTACGGCTATTAATACTCGATTGATTGACTTATAATCGGGCGTATCCTGGGTTAGGCTTCGCCCGGTTTTCTAAATTTGTTTATCAAACGCCGGATTCATGTAATATTAAGTATTTAGCAAGCGATCCTACTCATGCGGCTCTTTATTGTTATGATCTGAGGATCCCGAAAACGCCTGCTTCCCAAGAAGCAAGGGAAAAGATATTTACCACTTATTTGAGGGATGATCTTTCACGCACCTTTCCTTTCACATTCAAAAAGGAGAAGCGGTCATTTGACTGTTTGATTGTGAGAAGGAATGATAAGATTGTTTTAAAGAAGAAACAAGCGTACTCCAGTCAGGATGAAAACTTTAGTCTTAATGATATAGCCAAGAACAAGGGGCGATATTTGCACAATGCATCCTTTGACGAGGTTGCTTACCATCTTGGACAACGCTACCACATAGACTGTATAGATGAAAGCGGTGTTAAAGGCGATTTGGCCATTGACCTGGATTTCCCTCCCGGTTTTAACTTTCAGGATTTTGAAGCGCTGAAAAAGTTTCTTTCAGCCAAAGGGATTGAAATTTCAAAGGAAAAGCGCACACTCGATGTAGTAGTGGTTGGTGACAGGAAAGAAGGGGAGTCGACGGTTTTGAATTAATAGATCAGTCCTAAAAACATAGATCAAAATGAGGGCAACGGAAAAATAATAAAGAGGGAAATAGGTATCCCAACCACTAACCACTTGCTATTATATTCCCATCCCATAGACAGCCGCAAAGGCATTAATTGACGTAGGGTACTTGTCCCGGCGTATGCCGGGAACCCTTACGATCATCCCCCTGCCGCGAAGGCAAGGAAAATTGTTCTTTGATATATTGGAAATTTGGGGCCTTGAGAGGGTTTGTTACACAAAAATTGGGTATTTCCCCGAATTTGTTCAGGCTATTTTATACCTTACACGGAAGGGGATGTGTAAAAAACCTACATAAAAATTGTAAGTTTTCTCTAACTGTCGACAATTTGTCGACGGTTGAACTGCTCCTGAGTAATGCGTTGAGTTAGAAAATGGAGTAGAAAAATGATGACGTAAAAAAGAGACCAGAAAAGTAGGGAGGAATTACCGACGATCACCCTCTAAAAAAATATGCATGATAAATACATCATGTAAAGAAAATCAAATTATCTTTGCGTGAGAGAATGCTCACATATAAAAACTTTACATGAGAGATTTGATGAAGGATATACCATATAATAGATTGCCACTATTGCCTATATCCCAAGATAAGATAGAGACGGTACCTATCTTAAGACAGGTAACCAAGTCGGCTATTGCGCTCGCAGAGCTAAAAGGGCTGGCCCACACCTTGCCCAATCCGTCCATTCTGCTCAATGCAGTTATCCTAAAGGAAGCACGCGTAAGTTCAGAAATTGAAAATGTCATCACGACCCATGACAAACTGTATCAGGCCTTATCTGCCAGAGGGATAACAGTCGATCCGGCGACTAAGGAGGTGCTGCGATACCGGGAAGCCATGCTGAAAGGGCATCGGGCTGTCAGTAAAAAAGGGTTTTTAAACACGAATATCATCATTGCGATACAAGAAGCGTTGGAAGAAAACAATGCCGGACTAAGAAAACTGCCAGGTACGTCACTCAAGAATGCGATAACAGGAGAAGTGATCTATACACCACCGGATGATAAGGATGCCATCCTGGCACTGATGAAGAATTTGGAAGATTACATCAATGAAGTTGACGAGGTATCTCCATTGATCAAACTGGCCGTACAGCATTATCAATTTGAAAGCATTCACCCTTTCTATGACGGCAACGGTCGCACAGGGAGGATCATCAATGTGCTTTATCTGATCCTGCATGGATTGCTGGACAGCCCCGTGTTATACTTAAGTGATTATATCATTAAACACAAAGCCGATTACTATCGGTTGCTTCAGGAGGTTCGTACGGCGGGTCAGTGGGAGGAATGGGTGTTATTCATGCTGAACGCGGTTGAGGAAACCTCCCGGGCAACAATTAAGCAGATTTCGTCAATTAAAGCACTATTCACAAAGACGCAGGAAAAGGTAAAGGCGGCGGATTCCAAACTTTATAATAAGGAACTACTGGAATTGATCTTCGAGCAGCCCTACAGTAAAATTGAGTTTGTCGTTGAAAGATTAAGCGTATCGAGGGTAACTGCCACAAAATATCTGAAAGGTTTGGAGCAGATTGGTATTCTTACCGCTAAAAAAGTCTGGAAAGAAACGCTGTACGTTAACGAAGAGCTATTCGACCTGTTAAAAAAATAATCACAAGTTTGCGTATCATCCCAAAAGTTTTCGGGATGAACGCTCCAGCACCCACGTGCTGGTTTTTTTTAACCATATAACCGTATTACGGCCTTTATACCGGCCGTAACTTGAAATTAACTGAATAATTCACGTAAAAATCTATATTTGCAATGAGAAGAACAAAACGAATGGAAACCCTCAATTATCAGCCAGGACACCTGGGAAAGCGCTTGGCAAAAGTTAGGCGCGATTATGAATGGTCACAAGCCGAAGCGGCTACCCACTTTCCGGGCAACCGCAGCCAGCAATATGTCTCAGATCTGGAGCAAAAAGCCGTCATTGAGGAACCTGAACTGCAGGAAGCCGCTACGGCCTACCAAGTGACGCCGGCCTATATCCGGAATATAAAGGAGAGTGCATTGGAGTCGATGGTGATCAATATGTACGACAATAAACAGGCATTTGGCCCATATAACACCAACCATTTCAATCCTCTGGAAGAATTGCTGAAAGCCCACGAAGAAAACAAGCAACTCTTTCGTGAAAAGGAAGCACTGATACAACGCATCATTGATAAACTGGAAGCCGAGAATGGCGGGCTTAAAGAAATCATCATCGAACTAAAATCAGAGCTTGAGGGACTAAAAGCCCAGATTGTAGCACAAGAAAAGCAGATCAAAGCACTGCAAGACCTACTCGGCAATAACGACACTAAATAAAGCGGGACCTTTCCCGCCCCCCCAACCTACCCTGCCTTTTTAAAAACCACGTAAGGCCCAACCAGCCTTACCCAATCATTTATTTTATATGGAAAAGAAACTAACGCAAAAGCAACAATCGCGTTTAAAAACCATGAACGCTATTTTGGACGCCTATGGCGCCATCCTGGCCGATGAAGGCTACGAAACCCTGAACATAAACCGGGTAGCCAACGTCGCCAATATATCCCGCGCAATCGTATACCGCTATTTTACCAACATGGACGGCCTGACCGAAGCCTTTGCCCGGCGCGCCGACTAATGGCTAAACTGCCTGAACGAAGAAGACCCGGAAAACCTGGGCGGCCCGGAAAATGCCGACCGCCTAAAACAACTCATCATCCGCCTGCTGCAAAACCAGCTGAAACACTACTTCAGCGACCCCAAGCTACGCGAGCTGATAGCCCAGAGCCTGGACAAAACCCAGGCCACCTGCCAAAAACGCATCTCAGACCAGCGCGATGCCCAAGGTGAACGCCTGTTTACCCATACCGACACCCTGTTTGCCGGTACCGGCATCCCCTTCCGCGGCATCGCCGCCCATTTTGTAGGCAGCAACGACTTCCTGCCACTGCATGCCCGCAACAACCGCAGCCAGGTATGCGGCCTGGACCCAAACGACCCGCGCGTACGCCAACTGTACCTGGATGTGATAGAAAAGAAAATAAAAGCCCTGTTTAATTACCAATTATGGAAGCAAAAACAACACAACAACTAGTAAAAGACACCAATTACCGTGCACGACTGCTAGGAGGCCTAAGCCAGGTACTGCTGCACGAAGGATTCCGGAAACTAACCCCAGCCCGCATACTAATGGCCGCCGGCGAATCGCCCAACAGCAACAAAATAAGGCAGCTGTTTGGCAGCCTGGACAGGCTAATGATGGCCTTCATCAAAGAAAGCCCCGGTTGGTACCAACTAAACCAAATACTAACCCTGCCAGCAAGCAACACCGAAGCACCCAACAAACAAACCCTGCAAAGCCGCTTAAAACAACTATACCACGCCTACTACCAGTTCTTCATGGCATCAGCCGAAATGCGCGAACTGCTGTACTTCGGCCTGACCAAACCCCGCAACAAACTCAAAATACTATTCACCATCGCCCGCGAAGAAGCCCTGACCCCACTCCTTTCCCAGGTAGATCAGCTCTACGGACACCAAGCCCCATCCATAAAAGCCCAAATCGGCAGCATACTAGGCGCCTCCCACATCATCGTCTACCACACCTACTACAACGGCAGCCCCTTTTGCGGCCTGGACATCCGCAACCCCACAGACTACGCCGTGTTGATGGGTGGCGCGGAGTGGTTGATGATTGAGGGAGATTACGTATCTTTGAGGCATGAAGAATTTGCCGGTCGGTGAACAATCGTTTGAAAAGCTCAGAAAAGGTGATTTTGTCTATGTAGACAAGACGCCCTATATCCATCGCTTGCTAACGACCAGTGCCGGATATATTTTTCTGAGCCGTCCGCGACGATTTGGCAAAAGTTTACTCTTAAGTACGGTGAAAGCACTTTTTGAAGGCAAGAAAGAGCTTTTCAACGGACTTTACATTGAAGACAAAATAGAATGGGCGTGTTACCCGGTGATTATGCTGGATATGGGAGGCATGAACATCCTTTCGCTCGAAGATATGAGGGCAGGCTTGATCAGCAAATTGCAGGACATAGCGCATGCAAATGGGCTTGATATTGACCTAAAAGAGCCGGTATCCTTCTTGTCCAGGCTGATTTTACAGTTATATGAACGGTCTGGCAAACAGGTTGTCGTGCTCATAGATGAGTACGAAAAGCCGATTTTAGATGCAATTGATAACCTTAAGAAAGCCAATGAAATCCGGGAGTTGCTGCATTTTTTTTATGGCGCATTAAAGGCTTCTTCCAGCTATTTAAAATTTCTGATGGTCACTGGTATTACAAAGATCAGCCAGACGACTATTTTCTCTGGGTTCAATAATTTAAATGATATTAGTTTTCACGAAGCTTATGCTGGGATCTGCGGGTACACGCAGCAAGAATTGGAAATGAATTTCGGTGACTATATCAACCGATTATCATCCGTAAAAGCAGCCATGGATCAAATAGAGACCAATGGCTACGCCAAACCGTACCTAAACCAAAAAAAGGCCGTCCATAAACTCGCACTTGCATTTACCAAAGGAGAAATAGCCTACCACGAAGAAGTGATGACATAGCCGTATTTTCCCGAAAATAAACGATTAAAACAACTAAAAATAAACTTAATAGTTACACATTTCATAATTGAAAGCATATAGCTTTGAATCATGGAAAATCAAAAAACACCCCACAGCGATTCCCGGAAAAGGATCGATTTCAGTAAAGCAAGTTTCAAAGACTTCAGAGACATTGAAAACATGGACGCCCTGGAGCGAGCCGCCTACTTTCAGGAATACCTGGACTACCTGGCCGGTAAAGGCCAGCTGAACTACCGCCTGGAATCCCTGGACGGCTGCGGCCCGGAAATGCGGCTAAAACTGCCCGGCCAAAACACCTACACCCCATGCGTTTGCTTCGTATCCAACGATTACCTGGGCTTCACCCAGCACCCCTTGGTCAAAGCCGCCGGCAAACAAGCCATCGACCAATACGGCAGCGGGGCAGGCGCATCACCCGCTATCGGAGGCCATTTCAACTACCACCAAATGCTGGAAGAACACACAGCCACCTTCTACAAAAAGACCGATTCCCTGCTCTACACCACCGGCTACACCGCCAACAGTGCCACCCTACAATGCCTGCTGGGGCCCAAAGACATCGCCATCGTCGACATGGCCGTACACGCCAGCGTATACGAAGGCATCAGAGGCATACCCGTAAAACGCTTTCTGCACAACAACCTGCAACACCTGGAACAAGCACTCGACCACGGCCGCAGAAATCACCGCACCCGCATGGTGGTCATTGACGGCGTCTACTCCCAAGACGGCGACCAAGCCCCACTCAAAGACATCTGCAACCTGGCCCACCACTACGGCGCCTACGTATTCCTGGACGATGCCCACGGCGTAGGCGTAGTCGGCGAAACAGGCAGAGGCGTGATCGAAGCCCAATGCAGCATGGCCGGCGTAGACATCATCATGGGCACCTACAGCAAAGCCCTGGGCCACCGGGGCGGATATATCGTCGCCGACCGCGAGCTCATCAACCTGCTCAAATACCAAAGCGAACAACACCTGTTCTCTACCGCAGACGGCCCTACCATTCTAGGCATCGTGCAAGCCATGCAGCTCATTGACCAAGAACCCCAATGGCGGCACAAACTCTGGGACAACATCCATTACCTCAAACTAGGCCTGCAATCTCTCGGGCTAAACATCGGCACCACCGACTCCGCCATCATCCCCATCAAGATCGGCGACATCCCCAAAACCCTGGAAGCCGGCAACCAGCTGCTTAAAGCCGGCATCTACACCAACCCCATCATGTACCCGGCCGTATCCAAAAAAGACGCCCGCATCCGTCTAAACATCACCGCCCGCCACACCCTGCGCCACCTGGACACCCTGCTAAACGTCCTGGAAGACGTCCGTAAAAAAATAGGTTTTTAACGTATGGAGAAAGAAAAACTAGCCCTACTGGCCGAAATCATCAGCCTATTAAAAGCCCGCCTGCCCGAATCCCAAGCAGCTATCGGAACAGACCCCCTCCAGGAGAAAGCCATCAGCGACGACCTGATCAAACGCGAAGCCGCCCGGCTCATCCTGGGCGTAAGCCACAAAACCTTCAGCCGCCACATCGACGGCCGCCTGATCAAACCCGTCTGCCTGCTAGGCACCCGCAAGATGTACTCCAAAAAGGAAGTCTACGGGCTGATCGATAGGAGGGGAGGGATGAATTATAGAAGTATGTAAGGAAATTTTCATGTTGAATACTAAGTAAAAGCGGGACTGTGCAGTATAGATTTAACGTTTCGCATCCCTGCACCGTCACCCCGACCAATTCTTCCATTCCTTTGCAGGAGTAAAAATCCCCAAACACAAAATTCCCCATAACATTGACAAGGAAAAAAGTGAAAAACACAAAGTTCAAGATCACGTTGAAGGAGTAAAAAGTCACCAACACAAAGATCAACACCATCCCGAAATAATACAAAGCCACGGCGACAAACTTCAGCAAGACCTTGCAGGAGAACAACATGCACACGACAACCTACAAAGCCCCAAATACAACCCTCAAAATAGCCCTTTCGACCAAAATTCCTACAAAAATGTAGCAACATGCAGCACAATGTGGTAATACGTGGCACATATTAACTTTAAAATCAATGCCTTAGTATGTTTGCATCGTTTAACAATGAAGTTCAGCATTAAAAACAAAACGATGCGAGAAAAGAAAGCATTGATCAGTTTTATCCGGATGTCAGACGAA
This sequence comes from bacterium A37T11, assembly GCA_900109895.1. GTDB lineage: Bacteria > Bacteroidota > Bacteroidia > Sphingobacteriales > Sphingobacteriaceae > A37T11. The sequence goes on along the minus strand of FOBR01000001.1, from coordinate 384,174 downwards.
GTGCTGCTATCCAGCACCAACACGGTGATCGTGGCCCTTACAGGCAACGCGGCCTATGCTACACCCACGCCCGATATGGCCACCGTAGGAGCAGCCCGCGATGATTTTAGGGATAAGCTAGCCGCCGCACGCCGAAAAGGAAGCCCGCTGGAAACCAGCATCAAGAATGAGAGCCGGGCAGCTCTCGAAAAACTGCTGACCCAGCTGGCCTATTACGTAAACATAACCGCAGGCGGATCCTTACCGGTACTGTTAAGCTCAGGATTTCCCGTTAGTGCAGAGCCAGCACCCGGTCTGATCCCCGATTCACCCGGTGGTCTCCGGTTGCGCGACGGAAGGCAGCGCGGGCAAATGCGCCTTGATTTTACCCCCGTAACAGGCGCGACCGGATATGAATACCGCTTTACCAACGAGCTGGGTTCCGATGGTCAGCCCGTATTCAAAGACCGCTTCCATACCACCAGCTCCCGCAACAACGTGCTGTCTCCGGTAGAAGCCGCAAAGGTTTACTACGTGCAGGTAAGAGCCATGAATACCCAAGGATACGGCGACTGGAGTTACACACTAGACTACGTGGCCCGGGAGTGATAACAATTGTAAGAACAGCTCAGGGGAAGAACAGTACCCTGAGCCACTTGTATATCAACGGCCGCTTTGCCTGTTACCTGCTGGAAGACCGCATCCGTGACCATAAAATAGCCGGCATCACCTGCATCCCGGAAGGGACCTACCTGCTCAAGCTCAACAAACTGGCCGGCATGAATGCCACCTATGCAGGCCGTTACGCCAAACTGCATGAAGGCATGGTAGAAATAGCCGGGATCCCCAACTTTAGCTTGGTATTCATCCACATCGGCAACTATCACACACAAACCGCTGGATGCCCACTCACCGGATCCTACTGGCAACTCGTAGACGGAGATTACCGCGTGCTGCACTCCGCAGCAGCCTACAAGGAAGTATATCCGATGCTGTTACAAGCCATCAAAGCAGGCAACGACCAGGTCCAGGTCATCAACAAATTAATTAAATAGAAAAAAAATACAATGAAAAAAGAAATCGTAAGAAGGGTCTCTGCGCCCACCCCACAGTTTTTTAAAAGCATCCGCAAAATAGGGATAGCCCTGGGAGCCGTAGGAGGAGCTTTGTTAACAGCACCCATCGCATTGCCCGCGCTGATCACCAGCATAGCAGGCTACCTGGTTGCAGCCGGCTTGGTCGCCTCAGCCGTCTCCACCGCTGCTGTAGACCAGGAGAAGGAAACAGAGTAAAAGGTCGAAATTTCCATCTTAACCACTATTTTTATTAAAATCGGCATGGCCCGATGCGGCATGGGGATAATAACGGAGTGAGACCGAGGCTCACGAAGTGGTTATCCCCGCTGCAGCGGGCTGTGCCGATTTTAATAATCGGGCTGTGCCGATTTAAACCTTAATGATAACCCGGATTCTGTGGAAAAGCCGCCCCGATGTTCAGGTCAATCTGACTCTGGGGAATGGGCCAAAGCACATTGTAGTCCTGAATATTCAGCCCCTTATTCAGCGGATTGTTATTGTACTTCCTGACCCGTTCCAGCAACTTGCCAGTCCGGCGAAGCACAATATGACGGCATTCCTCCCCATACAATTCCCGAACCCGCTCATCCAGCAAATAATCCATATTCACCTGGCTGGCAGCAACTGGTTTGGCATGCGCACGCTCACGGACCGCGTTAATATCGTTGGCCGCCAGATCTGTCTGACCAAGCTGAATGTACGCCTCTGCCCTGGTAAGAAAAGTCTCAGCCAGCCGCATTGCATACACATCTTTATAGGTAGCCCCACCACCAGAAGTAGCAAAATCACTAAGCACATGGCAAGGATCAGCCACCTTCATAAAAAACGGATAAATATATTGACACGTATCCCGAAGCGCATCCCTGCCAGCAGAAGCAGGATACAATTTAAAGTCAATTTTCTTCTTATCAAAAGTCGAGGCGGGGTTGTCAAAATAAAAATCCCGCTTAATGTTATGCTTGGCATTGCGGATGTCATTGTTCCAATCACTGGCCCATACCGTATAAGCCGCAAGGTTGGTAGGCCGGATCCACGAAACCCCACGTCCCAACGTGTCCGAGTATCCGGTATAAGCACCATTAATTAACTCACCTCTAAAAGCCTTCTTCCCGTCAGGTGTATTGCCCATGCGGAAGTAAGCCGGGCCAAAAGCCCGCGTGCCACGACCACTTGAACCGCCAGCAATGAGCGGTTCAAATTGCATGACCCAGATCGATTCCTTATTTTCAGAAAGATTCTGGTTACCATAAGCAAACAGGTCCAGGTACACATCACCCGTACCGAAGACATCTATGGTAGATCCAAAACGACTGGTCATGAGATGATAACCAAAATCATTGATCACGTGGCTGGAAGCCGTGACAGCATCCTGATATTTACCTTCGGCCAGATAGACCTCACTGAGTAGTTGCCAGGCAGCACCTTTGGTAACACGTCCGGGAGCCTCCTCCTTGCCAGGATCGGGCAGATTTTGTGTGGCAAAAGCGAGATCCTGTTCCATCAAAGCATAGGCCTCACTAACCGGATTGCGCACAAAATCTACCTTAGCTTCGCTAACTACTTCGGTCACGACAGGAACATCACCAAAGAACGAGACGAGGTGACGATAGGCATAAGCCCTGAAAAATAAAGCCTCGGCCTTATAGGCAGCCTGTTGCGTGTCATTACTCCACTTAGCAGCGTCCAGGGCATCAATATAAGTGAGGAGTACATTTACCCGTTGCACTAACTTGAAAGGCCGGGTCCAGTATTCCTTGACATACGAAGAGCTGGGTGTGAGATAGGTGACATAATTACATAAAAACCGGGTACTGTTTGGGTCTTCCCCATAAAAAGCGACATCCGTACCCAATCCCTTGAAAATAGTACCCACGTCCTGCAACTCTTCCCCAAAATACCAGCTATCCCTGACTGACAAAACCAGCCCATTGATCCCCTGGCGAAGACCTGCCACAGAAGAATAGGCATTGTCCGGTGCAAGAAAATCTTTTGGTTCTTCTTTTAAAAAATCTTTACTGTTGCAGCCCGCCATCCACATGGGCAGCAATAGGCTGCCAAACTTAAGGGTGACTTTTAATTTATTTAAAATGCTCATTTTTCTTTTTTTTGATGGTTAGAAGGATAGTTTGGCGCCCAAGATCACATTGCGCATTGCCGGGTAGTTGGCATTGTCAGAGGCCAGCTCCGGGTCCCAACCAGACCAGTTAGTCCAGGTGTACAGATTCTTGGCCGAAAGGTAGATCTGCAAGTTACTTATGCTACCCATGCGTTTGAGCATTTCGGGACTAAACGAATAAGAAAGGGATACGTCCTGAAGCCTTACAAAACTTCTGCTTTCATAAACCCCGCTTGTCACTGCAGGCGAATTGTAAATTCCAGTAGCATTGTTCACACCATTGTCCGGAGTCCAGTACTGCCTGACGGCCGATTGGTTAATGCGGTACACATCGTCAGAACGGGAAGACACGTTCACCACATCATAATTATTCATCATGTAATAACCATTGCCCCCTTGAATGGAATTAAGTAAGAAAAACAATCCCCAATTTTTATAGGTAAAGGTATTACCAATGCTAAACCGAAAATTAGGTGTTCGGTAACCAATGATCTCCCGGTCGTTTTGCGCATCAATAATTTTGTCATTTTTGAAGTCTTTATATTTATATTGACCGGGGTACCAGCCAGGAAGTATATTGCCCGAATATAAATCCTGCTCCGTCCATAACCCACCTGTCATCCGGTAATCGTAGATGGCGGAGATGGGTTGGCCAACAAACCAGGAGTTTCCAACGTCGCGGTCATTGTCACCGCCGTAAAGCTTGCTGATCTTGTCTCTGACAAGGGAAAAGTTAAAATTGGATTTCCAATTAAAATCACTGCTTTTTATGTTGGTTGACTTTATTTCGAGGTCAATCCCCTTGTTTTTAAGGGCACCAATGTTGGTCCAGAGCGTGTCATAGCCCGAGGATGAAGGCAGTAGTCGTTTGACCAGTACATTTTCTGTTTTGGAAGTGTATACATCCACCGAACCGGTGATGCGGTTATTTATCACCCCAAAATCAACCCCCAGGTTATAAGAAGAGGTTTTTTCCCATGCCAAAGATGGATTGCCCATCTTGTCCGGGTAGACGGCCACTTCTGTATTGGAGCCAAATACGATAGGCGTATTGGATATTTTGCCAAAGCTGGAGTAACGGCCGATGCCTTGATTTCCGTTTTGCCCATACGAGAGCCTCAGTTTTAAGTAAAGGGATTTGTGGTCTGCCAAAAAAGGCTCTTCTGAAATAAGCCACCCTATAGAGGCCGAAGGCAGTGTGACATACTTTTGGTTGGCGCCAAAACCCGAATAGCCATCTTTGCGCACAGTCCCCGTAAAAAGATATCGGTTTTTGTAGGTATAATTAAGGCGGCCCATATAAGAAATACCAGCTTCTCTCCATGCACTGGGTGCGCTGGTTGTGAGAATGGTGGCCAGCATGAGGTTGTCAAAGCCTAATACAGGGTTGTCAAATCCTTGACCGGTGAGTGTATACGATTCCCCAGTGCGCTTTTCACGACTGTAGAGCAGTGTTGCATTTACCTGATGGTCGCCAAAGGTCTGTACATATGACAAGATATTATTAAAAATCCAGTTGCGGGTTTCAAGCGGCGATTTCACCGCTTTCCCTTTATTAGAGGCACCATCGGCAATGCTCACCGGGTAGAACGTATTATTCTTTTCGGTATAATAGGTATTGGAATAGTTAAAGTCATAGGTCAATCCCTTTAAAAATGGAGCCGTTAGCTTAGCAGAGGCAATATAAAAGAAATTGTTACGCTGGTCTACATTGGTGGCCTTAGTATAACCCAACGGATGTATCATATAGGTTTCGCCAGTGAGGTAAGTCGAGTAATCGTCTGGTGAGGCAAGATCATTATTGGCCAATGGACTGGCTTTGCGGGCTGCATCCAGACTGGCATTGAGGCCCGAATAGTCCCGGTTAGAATAGTTCAGGTTAAGACCCACATTGAGCCAACTGGTCAGCGAACCGTCTACTTTCGTGTTGAGGGTATACCGTTTGAACTGGTCGTTGACCAGGATGCCCTCCTCACCGACATAGGAAGCCGAAGCATAATAATTGACTTTCTCGCTGCGCCCTGAGAAACTCAGGTCATAGCTTTGGATTATGGGATGTTTGCGCATAACCTGATCTACCCAGTCAATGTCATTTCCGGCCAAATAATTGGTTTTTTCCTCTTCTGTGCGAAGCGAATTAGAAACCGCTTGCCGGTCGGTGATGTCAATGCGTACCGGTTTTCCGGCATCGCTGGTTGGATTAGTCTTATACCAGGCATACAACGATTGTTGATAATAATAATCGACCATGCGCACCGCATATTGATCGGCATTCATCACTTTCATGGGGTTGTTAGTCATCCATTGAGTGCCACCATAAGCATTAAATGAAATCCGGGGTTTGTCTGTAGTACCCTTTTTGGTAGTTATCAGAATTACCCCATTGGCAGAACGCGATCCGTACACCGCAGCGGCACTGGCATCTTTCAGGATGTCTATAAACTCAATGTCGTTGACATTAATATCTGATAATGATCCATTATAAATAATCCCGTCCAGAACGATAAGCGGGTTGTCATTGGCTGAAAGGGATGTCTGTCCACGAACAGACAGGCTGGCATCTCCGCCAGCTAGCCCTTTGGGCTGAAAGTTGACCCCGGCAGTGGCTCCCGAAAGTGCCTGAGCAATGGAAACATTGGGTAAGGTGCTCTTTTCACTCATGGAAACTCTGGCTACAGCTCCCGTTAGGTCACTCTTTTTGATCGTACCATAACCCACTACAACGGCTTCGTCCATTTCAATAGACTCAGGCGACAAGACAACCGTCAAATTTTTCTCATTGGTCAGAACAATTTCTTTTCCTAAATACCCAAGGTAGCTAAATAATAAGGTCTCACCTTTGGTGGCCTGAATATTGAATTGGCCGGAGGCATTGGTGCTGGTGCCCCTGTTGGTGCCCTTAACCCGTACAGAAACCTCAGACAAAGGTTTGCCATCTGATTCCTTTACGGTACCGCTATAATTTTGCTGGGCATAAAGACCGGCTGGCAGCCAAATGCAAACTAAAAAGAGGGTATGAAAGATCAGTCGGAATGCATTTAAGCGAGTATTGTTTTTGCGAGATTTTCCAGACCATTCGCGGTATAATTGGTTTATCATCATTTGGTTTAATCATATTAAATTTGTTAAAAATTTTAAATTTCCCACAGGTATGGAGTGGGTAACGGAGGAGCGCGTTTACGCCCGAAAAAATGAGATTGTTGGCTCATCATAATTTGGTTCATGTGGTATTATTTCTATTGCTGAAATAACAATCAATAGTAGGGATATGTTAGGATATATGCATACTTTTGTAAGTATTTTTTTACGAAAACGTTTTCGTGTTTCCATCTTAACCACTCTTTTATTAAAATCGGCATGGTCCGCTGCGGCAATGGGGAAAATAGCGGAGTGAGACCTTGGCTCACGCAGCGGTTTTCCCCGCCGCAGCGGGCTGTGCCGATTTTAATAATAAACATTGTACTTTTGCGGCATGAATTGGAGTACATTGCTATCAGCAAAACGATACGGTTACGAGCACCGGGACAACAAGCAGCCAGATGAGGCGCGATCAGAATTCCAGCGCGATTATGACCGGTTAATCTTTTCATCCCCATTCAGACGATTACAAAACAAAACCCAGGTATTTCCCCTGCCAGGCAGTATATTCGTACATAACCGGCTTACCCATAGCCTTGAGGTAGCCAGTGTAGGACGGTCACTTGGGCGTATCTTTTACAACAAAATAAAAGCCCAACAGCCATCCATTGACAAAGAAGCACCCTTTTTACAAGATATCGGCGATATCGTCACAGCAGCCTGCCTGGCCCACGACCTCGGTAACCCAGCCTTCGGCCATTCCGGCGAATCAGCCATATCCCGTTATTTCACCGACGGAGAAGGCCAAAAATACGAGGCGCAGGTCACCCCCGAGGAATGGGCCGACCTGACCCACTTTGAAGGCAATGCCAATGCCCTGAGGATACTGACCCACCAATACAATGGCAAAGAAACAGGCGGCTTCGGGTTAACCTATAGCACACTCGCTGCCATCGTCAAATACCCCTGTCCCTCGCAATACGGACACGAGAAGGGCGAGCTGCACCGGAAAAAATACGGCTTTTTCTGCCCCGAACAAGAAACATTTAAAAAACTGGCAGAAGAGCTGGGCCTGCAAAAAGACCCACAAGTAACAGGAGTCTATAAGCGGCATCCACTGGTATACCTGGTAGAAGCAGCCGACGACATCTGCTACAACATCATGGATGTTGAAGACGCACACCGCCTGGGCATCCTATCGTACCCCGAAACCGAACAATTGTTATTGCCCCTAAGTAATGACAACCAACTGCAAAGCCGTTTACGAAACATTGGTGACCTTGACAGCCGGGTAAGCCTATTACGAGCAAAAGCCATCAGCACCCTAATCATGGAATGTTCAGAAGTATTTTTAAACAAGCAAGCGCCTATCCTGGCAGGCGAATACAACAAGCCACTGATGGACGGCCTTCCTGATAGTCTGCTGGCAGCACTAAAAGCCATTACCCGCGAATCCGTACAGCGCATCTACAATGCCAGATCCGTCGTGCAAATTGAAGTCGCCGGATATAAAGTGATGAACGGGCTGCTGGAAGAATTTATCCCAGCCTATTTAAATAACCAATCAAGCTACGACAAAAAATTAGTAGCCATGATGCCCGCCCAATTCTATACCAACGCAAGTCACACCTATGACAAAATATTAGCCGTACTCGATTTTGTATCCGGAATGACCGATCTTTACGCCGTGGAACTATTCAGAACCATCAAAGGTATTTCGTTCCCATCATTATAATAATGGAAAAACAGCTTTACGCTTAAAAAATGTACAACCCCTTCCAAAACTTCACCTTTGACCAAAAAACTTGCTTTCTGAGCGGGGAAAAACTGGTATGTCCCGAAGATGAGCAGATCAACGTATTTCCACTATGGCTCATGCAGCGCTACCAACTCGAAGACAAACCCTTCAAATTACTTGATGAGAGCATCTGTACCTACAAACAACTCAAATTACCCTGCTCAACGGCAGTTTCCGTAAAGCTGGACGAGCTGGAAACAGAGATCAATACTGCATTTAGCGCCGGTTTTGAAGCGGTACGGGCCCTTGAGCCGCTACGGCTTTTTCAATGGATTGCCAAAATGGTGTACGGAATGGTGTTCAATGAAATTCGCTCGGGGATCAAACAGCAGGCCATTAGCGGCGAAGCCATGAACTTTTCACAAGTATTGGCCCACAAATTTACCAACCTGCACCTCATGCTGCAATCATTGCTGCTGCCGGTTGAATTTGATGGGGGGCAGCCTTTTTATATTGGAGTGTATAAGGTAGCAAACCCCGACGAAGCCTATAATTACCGGGATGAGATCAATACGCTGGTATTTTCTTTCAGGGCCAATGATTTTGGGATCATTGCCTGCCTGCAGGATAATAAAGCAAACAGTGTATTTCACCGGGAAGTACTGGCCAAAGTGGCCAACCACGAACTACACCCGGTCCAGTTTGAAGAACTGTGTGCCCGGTTTTTCTATTCCGCTTACTTATTTAACCGCTTGCCCGAATATACAGTGGTGCAAACCGACGAGGCGGTGTACATAGAACCCATGCCGCTCACGGCAATAAGCAGTAAGCCGGTATTTGATCCCTGGCAGGTAAAAACCTACGGGCAGGTGCTGGAGAACTTCTGGAAACCCTGGGGCTTTTTGCTATTTGAGATCATCAAAGACCCCGAAAATCCGATGACCTTTTTGCTGGATGATCAGGGAGAATTCCTGCCATCACAAAAGATTGCGTTGGCAAAGTATTAGATTTGCCGGGCTTTTAGTACATTCGCAGGGATGATGAAGTATGTGATCTTTTTAATTGGCACGTTGTTCTTTTTCCAGCGGTCCAAAGCCGACAACTCGCCATATACCTATGTGAGTATAATGACAGATAAGGGCGAGTGTATAGTACGCCTATATAACCAAACCCCCAAACACCGGGATAATTTTATAAAGTTGGTAAAGGCGCACTATTTTGACAGCTTGCTATTCCACCGGGTGATCAATGGTTTTATGATACAAGGCGGCGATCCCGATTCCCGCCAGGCAAAGGCCGGGCAACTGCTGGGTGATGGTGGGCCTGCTTATACGGTAGATGCTGAATTCAATGACAGCCTTTTTCATAAAAAGGGGGTGCTGGCGGCTGCACGTGACGATAATCCGGCCAAAGCCTCGAGCGCTTCACAGTTTTACCTGGTACAGGGCAAGGTGCTAACGGATGCGAAATTAGACAGCATCCAAACACTGCGCATGAAGGGCCGCAAAATTCCAGCCTGGCAGCGGGAGGTGTATAAAACCAAAGGTGGAACACCATACCTGGATCAGAACTACACCGTGTTTGGCGAAGTTGTGAAAGGGTTGCCGCTGGTAGACAGTATTGCCGCGGTGCCAACAGACAGCAATGACCGGCCGCTTACAGACGTGCGGATGAATCTCACCATACTGAATAAGAAGGAAACAAAGGCCCTGGAGCGTGAGCTGGCGGGCTTGCCTGCTGAAAAACCTAACTTCTTTGATAAGGTAAAACAATACCTGAAAGGGGATCGTTAAAAACGCAAGCACCAGATAAATGGATAACAAAATTCATTACCTTTGCACCCTATGGCTGAGGAGAGATCATTAAATTTTCTGGAGGAAATCGTTGAAGAGGACATCCGGAGGGGGAAACATGACGGGCGTGTATTGACGCGTTTTCCACCGGAACCAAACGGATACCTGCACATTGGGCACGCTAAATCTATTTGCCTGAATTTTGGCCTGGCCATTAAGTATGGCGGAAAAACGAACCTGCGCTTTGACGATACCAACCCGGTAACCGAAAGCGTGGAGTATGTGGATAGCATTAAAAAGGATATTCAATGGCTGGGTTTTACCTGGGATAAGGAGCTGTATACCTCAGACTATTTTGAGATATTGTATGAATATGCAACTACGCTGATCAAAAAAGAGCTGGCTTATGTTGATGACAGTACGGCCGAGGAGATAGCCGCCGCCAAAGGTACGCCTACCGAACCCGGCAGGCCAACGCCGTTCCGCAGCCGATCTGTAGCTGAAAATTTGCGCCTGTTTGCCGAAATGAAAGACGGAAAATATCCGGATGGATCCAAAGTACTGCGGGCTAAGATCGACCTGGCAAACCCAAATATGCACCTGCGTGATCCGCTGTTGTACCGCATTAAACATGCGCATCACCACCGTACAGGAGATGTCTGGTGTATATACCCGATGTATGATTTTGCGCATGGGCAAAGTGATTCCATTGAAAAGATCACGCATTCAATCTGTACTCTGGAGTTTGTGCCTCATCGCGCATTGTACGATTGGCTGATTGAAAATATTGGTATTTTCCCTTCCAAACAATATGAATTTGCGCGGCTGAACATGACCTATACGGTAATGAGCAAGCGCCGACTGCTGGAATTGGTCAATAATAAACACGTGGACGGATGGGATGACCCGCGTATGCCTACCATTAGCGCTTTGCGCCGGCGGGGTTATACACCGGCCAGCATCCGGAATTTTGCCGAACGGGTGGGTATTGCCAAGCGCGAAAATGTAATTGATGTGGGCCTGCTTGAATTTTGTGTGCGTGAAGACCTCAATAAAACGGCCTGGCGTCGCATGGCCGTGCTTGACCCAATAAAATTGGTGATAACGAATTATCCGGAAGATAAAACAGAATGGTTGAGCAGTGAAAATAATCCGGAGGCCACCGATGGAGAAGGGAGCCGTGAAATTCCTTTTAGCCGGGAGTTGTGGATTGAGCGGGATGATTTTATGGAAGATGCGCCGAAAAAGTTTTTCCGGCTGGCTCCCGGACTTTCCGTGAGGCTGAAAAGTTCATATATTGTTACCTGTACGGATTTCCTAAAAGATGATTCGGGGATTGTAACCGAAGTGCATTGCAACTATATTCCCGGAACCAAAAGCGGTGAAGATAACAGCGGGATGCATGTAAAAGGAACAATACATTGGGTGAGTGTACCGCATGCCGAAACGGCGGAAGTGCGCTTGTATGACCGGCTCTTCAATGTCGAGAATCCGGCCGCGGCCGATGGCGATTTTAAAGATACGCTGAATCCGGAAAGTCTGACGATATTGGATAAGGTCTACATAGAGCCCGACTTGAAAAATGCGGAACCGGGTAAAGGCTATCAATTTATGCGGATTGGTTATTTTACATTGGATACGCATTCGGCACCCGAAAAACTGATCTTTAACCGCACGGTAGGCTTGCGGGATACCTGGGCTAAGGAAGCTAAGAAAGCGTAAAGCTTATAAAAGTGCTGTTTTCTTTTTTATATACAGGTTATAGAGTACCGAAAGGGCATAGTCTGTCCATTCTGCGTCTTGGGCTACGTCGGGCAGGTAATGCCGCTTGAATGCTTTGATGGCATCCTGGGGACGGCTGATGTCGTAACCAATAATGAGCAATCCATCCATGGGGTCAAATGCCGGGGGAGGGGTTTGCAGCGAGTCGCTATACCAAATGCCAAAACCTTTTTCAGCCAATTTTTTCCATGGAAAATTAACGCCAGGGTCTACCTTGCGACCCGGGGCAATGTCGCCATGGCCGATAAAGTTATCGGCGGGAATCTTATAGTTTAGTTTTATTGTATCCAACAAATTGAGCAGACTGTTTAGCTGTACCTCGGTATAGGGCTCAGTACCGTTATTATCCATTTCAATTCCCAGGGACACGCTGTTCAGGTCAGTAATGCTGCCCCATTTGCTGTTGCCGGCATGCCACGCGCGAAGATAATCGCTCAGCATGTGGTAAACCTTGCCATCCTTGCCAATTACGTAATGTGCACTGACTTGCGTACGGCTGATGGTAAATGTTTTTAAGGTTTGACCCAGGCTGTCCTGGGCAGTATGGTGAATGACCACATAATTGGGACGGCGCATACCAAAATTGACTGTACCTACCCATTCAGAAGCTTTTTCAGCCGGAAGGGTGTCAGTAAGCGGGAGCGGGGGCTTGCTGATCTCTGCGGCAATCACTTTTACCTGCTGCTGATATATTTTATTGCTGGTTGCATAAGGCTTTTTTGAAGCGCAAGAGCTGCTCAATGCGGCCAACAGCAGCAATGCATACGCAGCAGGGCTCGGGGTTTTGATCATCGTGGGAAGTTATATTGGATGCCAATGCCGGTAGTCTGGGAGGTTTGGATACCTGGATCTTGTAACGGATCATATAACAATACGCCAACCAATGTTACGCTGAGCACACGAGAAACTTTGGCAGTCAAGGTAGCGTCTACACGGTGGCTGGCATTTTTCAGATCCTGATAGTTGGCAAAGAAAGCATAGCGGGCATTTATATTGATATTGGCACTAAGATTACGATTTAGGGTAGATACTAGTTGAAAAGCCAGTTCATTTCTGAATGTTCCCGGCCAGTTGATGCCGAAGCGTTGATAATTGGGAAGATAGTTTGGGTCTGTCCTGATTTTAACCGTGTCAGGACGTAGCACGTTGTCATTCAAAACAAGCGTCTGCCTGGCTGTACCAGTACCAAAACGAATGGACCAGGTAGGATCTGGCTTAACCTCGATACCTACGGATTCGGTGAGGTAACCGGGGGCAAGGAAACTGGAAATGAACCTGTCCAGGGTATCTTGTCCTTCTGAACCTGTTTTATAAGTATAACCTTTGTCAAACTGCGATTCGAAAGCCAATGAAGCAAAGAATGACCACTGTTTAGTAAAGTTCACCGAGAATTTATTGTCCCAGAAGATCCGGTCATTAGACTTTCGGGCTAGTTGGTCCTTGTTTTTTTGTTTGCCATATTTCAAATCAAGTTCGGAGGTAAAATTCTTATTTTCTTTTGTGTAATCAAACTTCGTATTAAAAGCCAGACCAATTCCAAGAAAATTAACACCACCACCCTGCCAATTATCATTAAAAGAAGCCTGGTTGGCGTTAATACCAAATTTTGTCCAATTGCGCCAATAATCTACCTGCAAGTTTAGGTTTTCATCACGGATGATAACTTCTTTAATGGACAGTTCCGGGGCCTTAACCTCTAGCGGATCTTTCGGAGGTGCTTGCCGCAGCCCTGACAAGCTGTCCTGCTGTGCCATTACCCCAGTAGAAAGGAGGATGGGCAAAAATAGAGCGAATAAGTATGTCTGTCTCATGAACCTGCTAATGTGTTATATCTTTTGCAAAATAGCAAAAAATACCCGGCATTATTAAATGTTGTGTTTTATTTGGGCTCGTTTTGTGGTTTAAAAGTTGAGTCTGTCGGAAGTTTGGGCAAGCGGTTTGCTTTGGGGTTTGTCTGGTATTGCTGAAAACTGGAAGCGATGTAGGATACCAGTTCATAGTCGGTTGCTCTGAGTATAAAATAGTAGGATGGCCGGTACTGAACCATAAAATCTTCCCGTTGTTTGTCTTTTAGACCGGTCACTGTGCTAACCAGGGTAGGTGTATAGCGATAGTCAATCACGGTGTTTTCGTAGTCGCGTTCAATGATCTTTTCAAGAAAACGGGCATTTTTTCCTTCCTTACTGATCAGCGAATAGATGGCATCAATACTCAGCCCTGCCCCGGTTGGACCTACTGAAAAGATGGACCCGGGGTGACCTTTACGATAGGCAGAGCGATAATCTTCCTTCTTTTTATCCAACTCCTCTTGGGGGCTGTGCCGGCCGATAATGGTCACTTCCTTGAGCCAGATGGACGAGCGCTGTAACTTAAAGAACAAGTTTTTTTGGTTAGATACAACCAGGGTATCTGGAAAGTAGCCATCCGTAGCGGCAATAAGGATATCGCCTTGCTTTGCTTTTATACTGAACTCGCCTTTGAGGTTGTTATAAATGCCTTCATCATTGGCGGTATTATAGATATATACCTTAGCCACACGCTGGCCGGTTTGCGCGTCGTATACAAATCCCTCGATCTCCTGGCCAAAACAGCAAAAGCTGAGAAAGCAGAAGAAAAGACTTGCTACATAAACGGTGGGCATTTTACTTGGAAACCAATAGCAATTGGCCAACGCTAATCGGGACATCGGATAAGTTGTTAAGGGCTTTCAGTTCATTCACGCTAAGTCCGTATAGGTTGCTAATGCTAAACAAGGTTTCACCGGCCTTGACTTCATGGATGGTCATTTTAAGGGGGGGCTTGGCTTCGGTCTTGATAGGCTCTTTAGCGGTGGTTTCGGCAATTTCGTCCAGTACCTTTTCTTCCCGCTGTGTTTTGAACATGGCATTTTCGGGTTTATCATACCGGTAGAGCTCATAACGCTCAATCAGGTCCACTAAAAGATCCGGATACCTGGGGTTAGTGGCATAACCTGCTTTTTTCAGGCCTTTAGCCCAACCTTTATAATCATCCTTGTCCAGTTCAAATAGTTTGGCGTAGCGGTTGCGCAACAGAAATTGGGAATGGTCACGAAACGATTCTTCCGGGGTATTATAGGCCCTGAAGGAGTCATCACGCTTGTCGTCATCCTGCAGGATGGTTTTTCCGGCCCAATCTGAGGTGGTTTTAATGCCAAAATGGTTATTGGCCTGTTGTGCCAGCACGCTGTTGCCATTGGATGATTCAAGCAGGCCCTGCGCCAAGGTTATACTGGCTGGAATGCCATAAGCATTCATTTCTTCTATGGCAATGCGGCTGTACCGGTTTATGTAATTTTGGGCGCTGATGCTGTTTGCCGGTTTGGTATTTCGGTTGGAGGAGCTATTTTTGCCAGGGTTGTAACCACGCCCCTGCAACACCTGGTGTTTAGGTAAACAGGAACTAAAAAGCAATAAAAGCGCAATGACCCAAACGGTATTTTTCATGAATGGTTTACTGCATGATTTTTTGGCCGGGTATGCTGTCCAGTTCATCGAGGTGATAACGCTCAATCATGTTTATAACTTGCCTTGCCCATTGGCGGCTTCCGGCGTAACCGCCGCGTGCGATGCCCTTAACCCAACTCTGATAATCGTTGATTGGGTATTTATCAAATAATTGCTGAAAAGCCGGCCTTGTCTGCAGGCAATGTACAAAATCAAGGTACGATTCATCCACTGATTCATAATCCTTATAGGCTGAGCGGATGCGTCTGTTGCGATTGGGCCCTTTTATGCCAAAATGATTGTTGAGATGCCGGGCAATTTTACTATTTCCATGGGCACTTTCATGCATGGCAACGGCTAAAATTATGCTGGCTGGAAGGCCAAATTGATGCATAAATGCAATGGCACGGTCTTTATTTGCTTTTACATAGGTCAAAGCAGACAAGCGCTGGGCCGATATCGGGGTAACTATAAAAAACAGGCAGATAAAAGCAACCGGAAATTTTGTTTTTAGCATTTTTTCGGGTTTAATTTATAAAAATTTTTTTCCGGATGAGGAAGATGCCATCCCTCACCGGTAACATGATCTTTTCAGTTCGCTGATCGGCCGCAATATACGCATTTAATGCTAAAACAGAAGCCGTCTGTTTATCGGGAGTTTCTTTCTCCAGAACTTTTCCTTTCCACAACACATTGTCAATAAGAATAAGGCCGCCGGGGCGAACGCGGTCAAATACCAGGTCGTAATAAGCGCGGTTATTTTGCTTGTCTGCATCAATAAATACCAGATCAAACAATTCCGGGATGGTGGGTATTACCTCGAGTGCGGGCCCGATGTGATAATGAATTTTAGCTGCCAGGCCCGACTTTTCGAAATAACTTTGCACGCGTTCCTGCAGTTCTTCATTAATGTCAATGGTATGGATGCAGCCTTGTGGGGCTAATCCTTCGGACAGGCAAAGGGTGGCATAACCGGTAAAGGTTCCGATCTCAAGGATACTTGTTGGTGCCAGTAACCGGCTGATCATGCTCAGAATTCTGCCTTGATAATGGCCTGATAACATATGTGGACGGGTTTCCTTAAGGTGTGTTTCACGGTTAATGCTTGCCAGCAAGGGTGGCTCGGCATCGCCATGATCCGTCAGGTAGTCCGTTAGCAATTCACTAAGCAATTCCATGGTTGCAAAGTAAAAGAATTAGGCGTTAAAAAAGGCATTTTGTTCCATGTATGATTGTAAAATGATTACTGCAGCAACGCGGTCAACAAGGGCCTTATCCTGCCTTTTATTTTTACTGAGGCCACTTTGGGCGATGGCTGCGGAGGCCATTTTGGAAGTAAATCGTTCGTCAATTGTAACAATCCCAACCGCAGGAAAGGTCTTTTTAAGCAGTCGTATAAAACCTTTAACATGGGGTGCGCTTTGCGAATCACTCCCATCCATTTGCTTAGGCATGCCCACTACAAAGCGTTCGACCGGTTCATTTACCAGATAGCCTTTTAAAAAGTCAGTTACTTTGTCCGGATGCAATGTAATTAGGGCTGTGGCTATAAGCTGGAGTGGATCGGTCACGGCTATTCCGACACGTTTCGTACCGTAATCAAAGGCCATTATCCGCATAATCTCTTATCTTTGTTTTTTGCAAATGTAGGGATTGATATGCAATTTAAAGATATTATAGGTCATGTGGCCGTGAAGGAACGACTCATAAATACTGTCAGGGAAAACCGGGTAAGCCATGCACAGTTGTTCCTGGGCCCTGAAGGAAGCGGCAGTTTGGCCTTGGCCTTGGCTTATGCACAATTCATCAATTGCCTGGATAAGCAGGAAAGCGACAGTTGCGGCGTGTGCACCTCCTGCCGTAAGTATGCCCGGATCATCCATCCCGACCTGCATTTTTCTTATCCCTTTTTTGCTAAACATAAGGATGATACGGCTGCTGATTATATCAGCGATTGGCGAAATTGTTTTCTGAACAATCCTTACCTGGACTTGGAATGTTGGCGCAATCAGCTCAATGCTGAAAATAAACAGGCTAATATTAACATTGCGGAGGCCCATCATATCATCAAAAAATTAAGCCTGAAAGCCTACGAAGCCGAATATAAGGTGCTCATTATGTGGCTGCCGGAATTCCTGGATTCGCAGGGAAATGCGCTGCTGAAACTCATTGAAGAGCCACCTGCCAAGACGTTGTTCCTTTTGGTGGCCGAAAATCCGGACAAATTATTAAGTACGATTATTTCACGTACGCAACTGGTTAAGGTCAGTCGGCCCGGAAACGACGAAGTAGCAGCATACCTGATGGAGGTGGGGCATGTGCAGGAACAGCAGGCAAGGCAGGCAGCTTTTATCAGTGAAGGGAATGTGCAACGGGCACTAAACCTGCTTAATGAAGAACACAGCGATCATTTTGAGTTGTTGGTGCAATGGCTGCGCTACTGCGTGACCGATTCAGGGTTGTCGCTGATCGATTTTTCGGAAGATATTTTGGTTAAAATGGGCCGGGAGAACCAAAAAAGTTTTATCTTGTACGCCATCAGTATGATGCGCCAGGTTTTGCTGTGTAAGGCTGGCGCTGAGGCGTTGATGAGACTTAGCGGTGCCGAGAAAGGTTTTGCTGAAAAATTTGCCGGCCTCTATACCGAAAAGCAGCTGGATAATGCAGTAGAAGTGTTTGAAAAGGCCCACTACCACATAGAACGTAATGCCAACGGTAAAATATTGTTTTTAGATGTATCTTTGCAATTGGTTTTAAACTTTAAATACGCAACGTTCCGCCGAGAGGCGGACTCAACATATCTATAAATGGGATGTAACACATGTTCATCCGGCGGGGGCTGTGCCCCTGCAGGTTGTCAGAGCAATGGCTCTTGTATGACCAGCGGATGTAATAAACTGGATGTATATGACTGGCTAAGCCACATGGATATGCCGGCTAATTATAAGCCTTTTAATATTGTAGAAATTAGGTTCAAAGGCTCCCGAAAAGACTTTTATATCAATGCCGACAACCATTACCTTGAAATGGGCGAAATGGTGGTGGTAGAAACCACAACAGGTGGCTATGATATAGGCCACGTATCGCTTACCGGCGAATTGGTGCGCCTGCAGTTGAAAAAAAGCAAGGTAACGGCCGAGAGTATAACCAGAAAGATTTACCGCAAAGCTTCTGTGGCGGATGCTGAAAAATACCAGGCTGCAAAGGAGCTGGAATGGGAAACCATGCACCGCGCCCGAAAGCTGGCGCTGACACTTGGTTTATCTATGAAGCTAAGCGATGTGGACTATCAGGGGGATAAAAGCAAGGCCACCTTTTATTACACGGCTGAAGGAAGGGTAGATTTCCGGGAGCTGATCAAAAAGATGGCTGAGGCATTTCGTGTTCGTATTGAAATGCGGCAAATAGGCATGCGCCAGGAAGCAAGCCGCCTGGGCGGCATTGGATCCTGCGGCAGGGAGCTTTGCTGCTCTACCTGGTTAACCGATTTTAAATCGGTTTCCACCTCGGCAGCCCGATACCAAAACTTATCACTCAACACCCTGAAACTGGCCGGCCAATGTGGCAAATTGAAATGCTGCCTTAATTATGAGCTGGATACTTACATGGATGCCCTGAAAGATATTCCGAACGATATTGAACGGTTGGAAACCAAAAAAGGGGTAGCCCGGTTACAAAAAACTGATATTTTTAAGAAATTGATGTGGTTTAGTTATCCGGATGATGAAAACTGGATTCCACTAAGTACGCTTAAGGTAAAGGAGCTGGCCAAATTAAATAAGGAAGGGATCAAGCCCGAGGATATCCGGGAAGAGAAAGTCGAATTGGCAAATACACCTGCACCCGTAGCATACGATTATGAAAATGTGGTTGGGCAGGATAGCTTAACCCGACTGGATGACAGAAGGACCCAAAGGGGCGGGAAAAAATCTAAGCGGCGTAAAAAACCACAAGCTGCCGCAAAAAATTTGGCAGACACAGCCGAAAAGCCAGCAATAGTATCAGCAGTCTCTACAGCCCCATCGGTCAAAGCGGGCAATAACCGGAATAAAAGAAGGCGTGGAAACAGGCGTAGTGGTGGCGATCAACATAAACCGGATGGTAATAATGCAAATTAAGCATGGAAGAATCCGGATTTTATTGGGCTTATTATTTTGTTTTATGGCCTGCAAGGACGATGCATTGCTGGATGAGAGTTTGCCAATTGCTAATCAAAAATGGGAATATACCTATAAACCGGCCTTTACAGTGAGAATATCGGATATTTCCAAGCCTTATAACTTATACCTTCATCTTCGTCATACCGCAGCTTATAAATATTCCAACCTGTATTTAGTGGTTCATCAACAGTATCCAAATGGACGAAAAACCAGTATACGGATAGAACTAAAACTGGCAGAAACAGACGGAAGGTGGCTAGGTAAAGGGTCCGGAAATTTATACTCACGGCAGGTTTGCTTTGCCAATGCGTACCATTTTCCGGATGAAGGGAATTATGTGTTTAGCGTGGAACAGAATATGCGCGAAAACCCGCTGGCAGAAATACAGGATGTGGGTTTACGTGTGACACCTCACACAGGCCATTAATTACAGGAGGTTATTGGCGGCATTTTCATCTAAATAGGCTGACCGATAGTCGGCCGTTTTAGCATAGACAAAAAGAACTGTTTTTCCCTTAATGAGGTTAATAATTTGGTCACTTAATGCGGTGGGGACAGCTGGGCAACCAAAGCTGCGGCCCAGTCGGGCAAGGTTCCGGATAGCTTGCCCACTTACATAAGGAGCGCCATGAAGCACAATTGCCCGCTCGCGGGCATGATCATTAAAACCTTTATCCATGCCATCCAGGCGGAGTGAACGGCCGTGCTTACCCTGGTATACCTCACCTGTGACATAAAATCCCAGACTGCTTTGGTGCGATTCATTGTCGTTAGAAAATTGGGTGGCAATATCGCCTCCGCTGCCCTGTCCATGTGCTACCCAGGTATGCATCAGCAAGCGTTGATGTTCAAGGTCTATGACCCAAAGCCGTTTCTTTTTGCTTGACAGGCTTAGGTCTGCTATAGTAAGTATGGCCGGACTGGGTGCAACCTTTCCGCGCGCTTTAAGATTGAAGAAGCCAATGCAGGCCTTTTTAAAGACATTCGAGTCAAGTTCGGCCTGTGACAGGTTGCAATGCAGATATGTGTTCATGGCAACTTCTGAAAGCATAGCCGATGCTTTTGGATATTTAACTTCAGTTGGTTTGTGATCTGTAAGCGCCGATTTACTGCTGCTAATGGTAACCACCGCAGCTGCCAAAAGACAAAAGGACAATAGCAAGGTACTTCTCTTCGTATTCATCATATAGTCATCTAAGTATTTCCTATTACTACAAAAGTATATATTAATAATTAAAAAAAAGTGTTTGAGAAAAAATAAATGATAAAAGTTACCTTTCCAGTTGGCTGATAAAATGTATATTGTGGGCAATTTGCAGAGAATGGAAGCTAAGAATGACAGGGACGGGTATATATAAGGGTATTGCTTTTTTTTGTACTGTATTATTTTGCAGCCTCATAAGTTTGCAAATGAATGCCCAAACTAAGGTCAGCGGGACGGTGCATGACGGGACGACACAGAAACCGCTGGCTTATGTGAATATTACGGTTTATAAATCCACGATAGGTACTACTACCGATAAAGAAGGGCATTTTGAACTGACGCTTCCGGATAGTTCCGGGACGCTTTATTTTTCGCTGGTGGGTTATAAGCTGCTGTCGAAATCATGGACGGGCCATTCAGCTGTTCTGAAAGTAAATTTGGAAAATGCGTTAGAGACCTTGCAGGAAGTTCAGGTCAATTCCGGGAAGTCCAAGTACCGTAATAAGGGCAACCCCGCTGTGGACCTTATCCGCGAGGTCATTGCCCATAAAGATGAAAACAGGTTTTCGGCAGTGGCACAGGCCTCCTATAAGGAATATACCAAGCTGCATTTTGCCATCAGCAATGTGCCTAATTTCTTTAAAAATAATTTTATGCTTAAAAAGTATAAATTTTACTTTGATAACGTGGATACGACCATGCAAAAGGGACGCTCGTTTTTGCCGGTTTATCTGGAGGAGCAGGTAAACCAACAATACCGTACCCGTCATCCATCCAGTAGTAAGACGATTATTGAAGCCAATAAAAAAGTCGAATTTGATAAGCGCTATGTCCAAAACGACAACCTGACCACATTTTTTAAATTTTTGTACCGGGATTTGGATGTTTATGACAATGATCTGATCATTCTCAATAAGCCATTTTTGAGTCCTTTATCTCCCAGCTCGCCAATTTTCTACCGTTTTTACATTACCGATACGTTGACGCTGGCTGGAGGACAGCGTGTCGTTAACCTGCGTTTTGAGCCCCGTAACACCACTGACAGGTTGTTCTCGGGCACGCTGCATGTGAGCCTGGATGGCCGGTATGCACTGCAGTTTGCACAATTGGAGGTTCACAAACAGGCCAACCTGAATTGGGTGGATAGTTTGAATACCACCTTTGAGTTCCAGTTGGACAGCTCCGGAAAGTATTTGCCCAGCAAATATGACTTGCGGAGCAACTTTAGTATTGCTAATAGCAATAAGGGTGCATTTGGTCAGCGCACCATTGTTTTTACGCACATGAATATCCATGATCCGGTGCCCGACCGGGTGTTTGCGGGGCAGCAGTTGGTTCGCCTGGACAGCACAGTACGGCCTGAAAGCTACTGGCAGCTTAACCGCCCTGTAGCCCTGAAGACGACGGAGGCGAAGGCCTATGCCAATACCGATAGCCTAAACCACATGCGCTCATTTAACCGACTGTTGGAATGGTCTACCTTTCTCCTGACCAGCTATAAACGGGTAGGTGACATTGAGCTGGGGCCGCTGGAGTATGTGTATAGCCGCAATCCGATAGAGGGCAACCGTTTTCGCCTGGGAGGGCGAACTACGCCCGAACTGAGCCGTAAATTTTATGGGGACGGATACGTTGCCTATGGTTTCAGGGATGAGCGACTCAAATACCTAGCCCGGGGCGCCTATACGTTAAATGGGAAACCCATTGGTCAGTATCCGGCCAATTACCTGCAGGCAAGTGTACAGCACGAGATCAATACGCCAGGGGATGTTCTTCAATTTACCAATGGGGATAGTTTTTTTGGCTCCTTCAGAAGGGGCGATAATGACCGCTGGCTTGACTATAAGCAGTATAAATTAGAACATTTTGTTGAATTTGGCAATCATGTACGCTTGCATACATCTTTAAATTCCTTAAGCCAGGGGGGCACTTGGCGATTGCCTTTTGTGCGATCGGGCCCGGTTAGCGATACCGTGGGGCCTGTCAAAGCTACGGAGATAGGTATGGAATGGCGGTGGGCACCGGGCGAACAATTCTACCAGCGCAATCTTAACCGGGAGGCCATTGCTAATGGCCGGCCGGTATTTTCCTTGCAATACCGGCTTGGACTGAAGGGTTTGCTGGATGGACAATATAATTATAGCAACCTGGAGTTAACGATCTTTAAAAAGATGTTCTTTTCTCAACTGGGTACGGCCAATATTTATTTAACCGGTGGTAAGGTTTGGGGAACGCTGCCTTTTCCACTATTGTATATCCCGAATGCTAACCACAGTTATTTGGTTTCCTCCAATTCATTCAGCTTGATGAACGACCTGGAGTTTGTGAGTGACAGATATGTCAATTTTAGTATTAAGCAGAATTTTGGCGGGTTTTTTCTCAACAAGATTCCACTGATCAAAAAATTAAAATTGCGCGAGACGGTTCAATTTAAGCTTTTATATGGTGGTTTAAGCGATCGGAACAGGCCTGCCAACAATTTAGGGTTACTCAATTTTCCGTTGGATAAGGACGGTAAAAATGGTACATTCACGCTTGAATCCAAACCTTATATGGAAGTCGGTTTTGGGCTGGAAAATATATTTAGTTTCCTGAAAGTTGAATATGTTAAGCGATTGACGTACCTTAACCATCAAAATATTCCGGGTGGGGGCTTTAATTTCGGGCTTGACATCGGGTTTTAGCCCAGGACTTACTTGAATAGCTTTTTATGAAATTTCAACATCTTTTAGTTGCTCAATATGCACAAGCGTGTCATATAACAATTAACCGGGAGGCAAAGTTAAATGCCTTGGACCGGGAAACGCTTGCTGAGTTGCACGAGGCGATCAGCGATGTACTGAGTGATGATGGAATAAAAGGGGTGGTGATTACAGGGGCCGGTAATAAGGCGTTCGTAGCTGGGGCTGACATTGCTGATTTTGCTGATTTTGATGCCCATCAGGCCTATGAATTAGCTTCCACAGGACAGGCGCAGGTATTTGACCTGATACACCATGCCCCTAAGCCGTTTATTGCGGCCATTAATGGTTTTGCTCTGGGGGGAGGCCTGGAGCTCGCTATGGCGTGTCATATCCGGCTTTCGGTACCTCATGCGCGGCTGGGGTTGCCCGAAGTATCGTTGGGTCTGATACCAGGATATGGCGGCACGCAACGCCTCACGCAACTGGTGGGTAGGGGCAGGGCCCTTCAAATGATCCTGACGGGAGAAATGATCTCCGCAGAACAGGCGCTGCACATCGGATTGGTCAATGAACTTTGGGCACCTGGTGAGCTATTGGAGAGGGCTGACGGTTTGTTGGCAGTAATTGGTTCACGGTCTGCAAGTGCTGTTGCTGCGGCTATAAAGGCTGTAAATGCGGGGTTATTACCCAATGAGAACGGCTATGAAACCGAAAAAGCAGCGTTTTCGAGTTGTTTTGGTACGGCCGATTTTAAAGAAGGAGTATCGGCATTCCTTGAAAAACGAAAACCGCGCTTTTAGGATTTTGCATCTTTGGCAAACTGTTTGCTAGTTTGTTTGTAATATAAAAATAGAAGGTAATGTAAATTACCAACCATTTAAAGGATCGTTGAAATAATTTAATTGGAAATAGTATGAAAGATAATTCGAAAATTTTAGCTGCATTATTAGCTGGATTGGCTGCTGGGGCAGCGTTAGGTATTTTGTTTGCACCTGATAAAGGTTCAGAAACACGCGATAAGCTGAGTGATTCACTGAAGGATTTGGGAGATGCGATTAAAGAACGGACGGCAGAGCAGATAGAACAATTGGCAGATTTGAAAGAAAAAGTCATTTCTACCATTAAGGCAAAAGTAGGCAAAGGTGAACAAGATCTTCAAGAGGAGTTTGAAGAACACGCCTGAATATAGGCTTAATACATGGATGAGCAAAAATTTTCCCTAAAGGAACTTTTCGGGAAGGTAAAGGAGTACGCAAACAATAGAAGGCATTTGGTACTTCTTCAAGTGACAGACCGTGTGTCAAGGGTCATTGCAGATTTATTTACAGATTTGTTAAGAGGCCTTTTGGCGCTATTTGTACTTTTTTTCTTTAGCTTATCTCTGGGTTTCTGGCTCAGTGAATTGCTGCATAGCAACTCGCTGGGTTTCCTGGCAACAGGGGGGCTTTTCATTATTTTTATATTGCTGGTTACCTGGACCCGCAAAGCGCTGGAAAAAAAGGTGACAGAACTGACCATAGCCCGGGTACTAAAAAATTGGAACGATACTGACGATGACGAAGAACAAAATAAGCAATCAAACGGAGCTGAAAGCCGAAATAACGAGGCTAAAAGTACAACGTAGGGATTTGGAAAAATATTTCAAAGAATCTTACGAACACCTGGAATATAAGTTGGATGCCCCGGCGCGTATTTTTCGCGCGGCTACCTCTTGGTTGCCCTCCCGTCTAACAAAGATTGGATTGCCTGCTCCTGACCCAAATCATCATGAAGATTGGTTTACCAAATCGCTGCGCATTGGGGTGCCCTTTGTACTAAATCGCTTTGTTTTTCGGAAGGCGGGCTTCCTAAAAAAGGTGATGGTGGCTTTATTGTCACAAACGGCGGTTGGAGCAGTCACAAAAGATCGGGTGGCCGGTGTCATTGATAAAATTACTAACTTTATCAGGTCGAAATCGCATACGGCTGGTACAAAGAAACGTTCACGCACCAAGACCAAAGAAGTAGATTACGGTATTCCTCCATACAGTGAAACGTATTAACGTTTTGAGACCTCAATAAGCTTTTTGAAAATCTTCGTAAGCCAGTTTAATACCATCTTCCAATTCTGTGCTGTATTTCCAGCCCAGACTTGTAAGTTTGCTAACATCCATTAATTTGCGCGGAGTGCCGTCAGGCTTTGAAGAATCAAATTTAAGAGCACCTTTATAACCTATAATGTCTTTGATCAAAATGGCCAAATCCTTAATGCTAAGGTCATGACCAGTTCCTATATTGATAAATCCAGGCTCGTCATAGTTCTCCATCAAAAACAGACAGGCATTTGCCAGGTCGTCGGCAAATAAAAATTCCCTTAACGGTTTTCCGGTGCCCCAAATTACAACCTCAGGCTTTTGTTTTGTTTTTGCCTCATGAAATCTGCGGATAAGGGCGGGAAGCACATGGGAGTTTTCGGGATGGTAATTATCATTTAACCCATATAAATTGGTGGGCATCACCGAAATAAAATTGCTGCCATACTGGGCGCGAAAGGCTTCACAAAGCTTAATGCCTGCTATTTTTGCAATGGCGTAAGGCTCATTGGTGCTTTCAAGGGGTCCTGTGAGCAGGTACTCTTCTTTAAGAGGTTGCGGCGCCATTTTGGGGTAAATGCAACTGGAACCCAAGAAAAGTAATTTACGCACTTGGTTTTGATGAGAGGCCTTGATCACGTTATTCTGAATCTCCAGATTTTCGAACAAAAAATCGGCCCGATAGGTATTGTTGGCTACAATGCCACCCACTTTTGCGGCAGCCATAAATACGTATTCAGGTCGTTCAACAGCAAAGAAATCATACACATCTTGCTGATTCCGCAAGTCCAGCTCCGCAGAACTTTTAGTCACTAAGTTCGTAAAGCCTTCCTTTTTAAGGCTGCGTACTATGGCTGAGCCGACCATGCCCCGGTGACCGGCTATATAAATCTTGTCATTTTTTTCCACAAAATCATTTCTTAGCACAAAGATAAGGTTATTTTTGCCGTTTATGGGAAAGGATAAACTTAGAAAATTTGCCGAAATAGCCACTTTTGAAAATGTATTTCAAAAGGATGAAGGAAAAAAAATGAAAGGTCATTGGGCACAGGGCCACTTTGGTAACAATAGTCCCATAATACTTGAGCTGGCTTGTGGCAAGGGGGAGTATAGTGTAAATATGGCTCTGCTGTTTCCTGATAAAAATTTTATCGGAGTTGATTATAAGGGAAACCGATTGTGGAGGGGAGCAAAAACGGCCATGGAAGAAAATATACGTAATGTGGCTTTTCTGCGTATTCAAATTGAAAACATCATAGACTATTTTGATGAAGGGGAAGTTAGTGAAATTTGGATTACCTTTCCAGATCCGCAACCTCAAAAGAGCCGGGAAAAAAAACGGCTTACGGCGCCTCCTTTCCTTGATCGGTACAAGGCTGTCTTGGCACCGGGTAGTCCTGTGCATCTCAAAACAGACAATGATGACCTATTTACTTATACACTTGAGGTGTTATCTGCGCATTCACTACCTATCCTTGTTAACACAAATGATTTATACAATTCAACTTTTTTGAACGAGGTACTGGCCATCAAAACGTATTACGAGAGAAAATACTTAACCACGGGTAAAAATATAAATTACCTCAAATGGCAGCTTTTATAAGGTCAAAGACGGTTGCTTTCCAAATCGGATAACCCTTTTTTAAGGGTAAAGAGCACGTATGCCCGATCACGATGGATACGTTTGGCGAGACGATCTATCAATGCATCTTCTTCTCCTGGCTCAAGATATAGATCTGCATCATTGAGATGATTGTATTTACGCTGAAATTTCAATTTAAGAATACCCCACTCAGACGCACTTAAATTAATACTGGCCATTTTTACCTCCTTTATAGCAAAAATAGCAAAAATCAAGCCTGTAAATAACAAGGGAGTCGTTAAAAAATTTTAGGCCCGAAAATTGTGAGTATTTTTACCAAAAATTTACCAAATTAGACTTTGATTGATCATTATGAAAAAAATTTATTTATCTATTTATTTGCTGGCATTGACTTGTGTTGCCGCGCAGGCACAATTAATTCCTTCCATACAATTTGGTATTAAGGGTGCATTAAATTTTTCTTCCATTCCCTCAAGTAAGGATTTGCTCTCAAGCGATACCCGCACGGGTTATCAGGCTGGATTTTATGCAAGGTTTGGCGCAGTGGGACTGCATTTCCAACCTGAATTATACTTAACGGGAAAGAGTGCGGATGCAAAATTTAAAGATGAGAATGGAGGTGAAGCTACTGCAAAGGTAACCTTTACAAGCCTAGATCTTCCATTGTTGTTAGGTACCCGGATTGGACTGGGCCCTATTGGTTTCCGGATACAAGCAGGGCCAGTAGTTTCTTTCCTAACTAATAAAGGAATTGGCGATGCATTCAAAAATGTGATGCACACAGACCAATATAAAAACCAAGCATGGGCAATCACCGGAGGTATTGGGGTAGATATTGGTAAACTCCGGGCAGATCTGCGCTATGAGCACGGGCTTAGTGACCTCAGTAAGAACGATTCCTACCCACAAAAATTAAGGTTGTGGAATTTCGGAATCGGCTACAGACTGTTTTGAGCTAAAAGCTAAAAGCTGAAAGCTTAAATCGAATAGCTTAAAACTCAGGGCCGGAAATTTGTGATCAACTCAAATTTCTGGCCTAAATTCTACCCACCTAATAATGCATCATTCATAATTCATACCCGAGATTCATATTCTGAAACATAAACGCCCATTTATCGGCTTGTTCCTGGATCACTTTGTCAGTGGGTTTTCCGGCGCCATGTCCGGCCATCGTTTCTATTCGGATCAGTACAGGGTTTGTGCCTTTGTTATACGCTTGTAAGCGCGCGGCAAATTTGAAAGAATGGGCAGGCACGACCCGGTCATCATGATCGGCCGTGGTTACCAGTGTGGCCGGATAAGCGGTGCCTGGTTTTAGGGCATGGTATGGTGAATACCGATAGAGGTATTCAAACATTTCTTTTGAATCTGCGGCGGTTCCGTAGTCAAAGGCCCAGCCTGCCCCTGCAGTAAACTTATCATAGCGCAGCATATCCATAACGCCAACAGCAGGGAAGGCCACTTTAAATAAGTCTGGTTTTTGGGTCATACAAGCACCTACTAGTAAACCGCCATTGGATCCGCCTGAAATGGCCAATCGTTCAGCAGAGGTATAATGGTGCGCAATAAGGTATTCGGCAGCAGCTATAAAATCATCAAATACATTTTGTTTGTGCAACTTTGTTCCGGCAATATGCCATTTTTCGCCATATTCACCACCACCGCGCAGGTTCGGTACGGCATAGATGCCACCCTGTTCCAGTAAAATGATGGTTGATGTGCTGAAGGATGGGGTGAGGTTGATATTGAATCCGCCGTAGCCATATAATAGGGTTGGATTATGGCCGTTAAGAGCTATTCCCTTTTTGTGCGTAATAATCATTGGAACCTTTGTTCCATCTTTGGATGCATAAAAAACTTGTTTTGATTCATACTTTGAGGGATCAAAATCAACACCTGATTTTTTATAGACCGCCGATTGTCCTGTGGCAATGTCATATCTAAAGATGGTAGGCGGAAAAATGTAGGAGGTGAAGGTATAATAAAGTGCTTTGTCTTCTTGTTTTGCACTGAAGCCGTCGGCTGTACCTAACCCCGGCAATTTAATAGTTCGCTCTAATTTGCCGCTGTAGTCAAATTGCTCCACCACCGAAGTAGCATCTTTCAGGTAATGGGCAAAGATTTTTTTGCCACCAGTAGATGCGCTGAGCACATTTTCGGTTTCCGGGATCAGATCTTTCCAATGTTCGGGACCCGGTGAGGCGGCATCTGCAATGACCACTTTATAGTTGGGTGCCCCGAGATTGGTTTGAATGAACAGTTTACTTCCATCATTTCCGATGATGGCGTGTTCTTTATCAAAATTATTGACCACAGGGACGATCGGTGCGCCTGGAATGGTCAAATCCTGTATATATAATTCTCCGCCACTAGTGGTATTTGCGGCATTAATAATGAGGTAATGTTCATCTTCAGTAATCCCGGCGCTAATATACCGACGCGGTGTTGCCATTCCGCCAAAGATCGGTTTATCGGAATTTTGTGGGGTGCCCAGTTTATGGTAATATAAAGTGTGCTTTTCGGTTAGGCCAGAAAGTGAACTTCCAGCTTTAGGCTTTTCATAGCTGCTATAATAAAAACCGTCATTACCCTTCCAGGACAAGTCGCTAAATTTAACATCTTTCAGTGTGTCTTGTAGCGGAGATTTGTCGGAAGTACGAATAATCCTTACATTACGCCAATCAGACCCCCCTTCTGATAGTTGGTACGCCGCCAGGCTTCCGTCCTTACTAAAGCTAATGCCGGCCAGTGAGGTGGTGCCATCCTTGGAGAAATTATTGGGGTCCAGAAATAGTTCGGCGGTATTGGTTTCTTTTTGGCGATACAGGACAAATTGATTCTGTAGCCCATTATTTTTATAATAATAGGTATAAGGTCCCTCTTTAAATGGGGCCGTAAATTTTTCGTAATTCCACAGTTTTTTAAGACGGGTATTAATAGCATCCCTGTAAGGGATTTGAGCCAGGTAACTGGCGGTGACTTCATTTTGTGCGGCAACCCAGTTTTTAGTATTTAAAGCAGTATCATCTTCAAGCCAGCGATAAGGATCGGATACTTTTATGTCAAAATAATCATCGGTTACATCGCCTTTTGGCGTAGAGGGGTAAGGCATTAATTTCATGTTTGCGACAGGTTTTATAAACGAACTTTCGTCATTGCAACCGCTTAACACAATGGCGAACAAAAGAAAAAACGAAGTTTTTTGCATAAATGACGGAATTTAGATGGAAAACAAAGTTACTTAATTTGTCCATTTTTGTTTAATTTATTAGCAAACTTTTTTTACTTTCTTATTGTTTTTAATAGATTTATTAATAGATTTGTCCTGCATCCGTCATAATAAGGAGTCAAACTAAGCGTTATAACTTGGAAATGTTAACAAAATAAAACGTGTAAATGAAGAATATTGTTTGTGTAGCATGTATGCTGTTTGCTTTTTTGTTTTCAACTGTACAAGCTCAAACCTCAACCGATAACAGTACTAAACTACAAAGTCCGAACGATCCTGATAACCTTGCCAAAGAATATTTTTCCCAGATTATGGGAGTTGCTATATCTGCCACGACCAATACTAAGCTCTACCAGTTTGTATATGAATGGATCGGTACACCATACAGGCTAGGGGGCACCTCAAAAAGCGGCATAGATTGCTCTAAATTTGCTTATGAACTTTACCAAAAGGTGTTTAATACTACCCTTGGAAATAACTCAAGGAATATTTATACCCAAGTGGACCCGGTTAATAAAGAAGAACTGAAAGCTGGCGATCTAGTATTTTTTAAGATCAGAAGCCGGAGGATTACGCACATTGGAGTCTATATAGGGGATAATAAATTTGCTCACGCTTCTACCAGTCGAGGTGTTATGATTAGCAACCTGGATGAGGCTTATTGGCGACGCTACTACTACCGGGGAGGTCGGTTACTGACTGCCAGCCTTGAGCAGGATGAGCATGAAAATGTTAATTAATATTTTTTCATATTAAAACATAGAGGCTGATAAATGGCCTCTTTTTTGTTTATAACAAAATGTGTGCAATCGTAGTAACGCTTATTTAATTGGTCAAAAAAGGTAATGGCAAAATCCAAAGAAGTTTTAATTTTAGATAAAGACCACATTCAGAAAAAAACAACCCGAATCGCTTACCAAATTTTGGAAGACAATTTTGATGAAAAAGAACTTGTATTGGCAGGGATTGCCGAAAGAGGATATATTTTTGCTCAAAGGTTAAAATCGATACTTGAACAAATTTCCACATTTAGCATCATTATTATTAAAATTACCCTTGACAAGGAAGGGACATCGTTAAATGCTTCCACAGATATTTCGCCTGATCGGGCGGCAGGAAAGGCAGTCATTTTGATTGATGATGTGCTGAATAGTGGGCGGGCTTTAGCTTATGGTCTTGGAGTATTTTTAAACGTACCGTTAAAAAAGATACGCACGGCAGTACTAATTGACCGTAGCCACCATAAATTCCCGGTATTTAGTGATTTTTCAGGATTGCGTTTGTCAACGATTTTAAATGAGCAAGTTTCCGTCAGACTTAATGAACTGGACGGAGGTACTGACGCTGCCTGGTTGCTATAGGAAAAAACCTGTTAATTTTGCGCAATTTTAAGCAGCATTCCTGCTCTTATTTTGTTATTTCTTATATTATTGGCTGCTTTTAACTTCGAAACGGTAATACCGTTTTTGTCAGCAATTTCTGAAAGCGTGTCACCTCTTTTAACCCGATAAGTAGCTGTTGCCATCGATAATGCCTTACCGGATGCAATCTTACCGAATGCTATCTTTAAACGCTGTCCTGGTACAATCGCACTACCTTTAATATGATTCCAGGCTTTCAGATCCTGAACTTCTACCTGAAATTTTTTGGCAATGGTACCCAAAGTCTCACCACGGCGTACCCGATGGTAGGATAACCGAATTGGCTTGGCGGTTTTTGTAATGTCCTCTGAGGCTTCAATTACCTGTATATCTTGATCAGCAAGCCCATTAAGGGCAGCATATAGGTTTGTATAGGCAGATTTGTCAACCTGTGGAACTACAAGCCTTTTTGGTGATTCATAACTGCCGTTAATGACTTCCTTTTTATAAGCTGGATTTAGTAATTGCAATGCCCGGATATCTACAGACAATGCTTTAGCTATGATTTGAAGGGAAATTGGTTTATCTATCTGAATAGTTTCTGTTTGTAGTATCATATTGCCTGTTTCAGGAGTAATTCCCCATTGGTCATGGTTGGTCAATACATACGTGAGGGCTAAGTATGCCGGCACATAATTCCGGGTTTCACGCGGAAGATACGGCATGATATCCCAGAAGGACGGAGTCGATTTTCCTGAACGTTGAATGGCCCTGTTTACATTTCCTTTGCCGCAATTGTA
The DNA here is from genome assembly GCA_900109895.1 of bacterium A37T11. Classification (GTDB taxonomy): domain Bacteria; phylum Bacteroidota; class Bacteroidia; order Sphingobacteriales; family Sphingobacteriaceae; genus A37T11. The sequence goes on along the minus strand of FOBR01000001.1, from coordinate 352,035 downwards.
AGAGGCAATAGCCAAAAGCCAATCACCATATTCATTAAAAGCATCTTTTAAATAGGCTGAAGCTGCATAACTTGCGGCTACAGGATCCTTCCGTTCATCAATATAATTATCGATGCTTAGGCCGAATAAGCGGGCAGTAGCAAACATAAATTGCCAAGGTCCTGTGGCTCCAACACGCGATACAGCATTGGGGTCCAAAGCTGATTCAACAATGGAAAGATATTTAATCTCTTCCGGCAAGCCGGTTTCTGAAAATACACGTTCATAAATGGGAAAGTAGTAACTGGATAGTCCAAGCATTCTTGAAAGATAATGGCGGCGCTTTTCCGATGTATAAGTGTCAATATAATTCTGCACGTGCTCATTATAAGACATTGGTACCTGTTTTTGCATTAACGCAAACTGTTCAGATACCGATAGGCTCATGCGTTGAGCCAACTGCATACGGCTGCTGTCATTTTGTGCCGCGGGAACTTCAGATATGGCTGCATTTGCGGCTATATTGATCGTATTCAGATCAGAAGTTTTAGGGATTTGAGCCTGTCCGAAATTGACGGCGATTACGAATCCGAATAAGGCAAAAGAGATTTTTCTATTAAATATCATAAGCGTATTTAAAGTGACAATTAACTTTTGTCATTCACATGTAAACGGGCTTTTTAATAAAAAAGTATGTCAACTGAAAATGTTCACAGGAATTATAATCCCTGTTTTTCGTTTACTTCGTCTTTTTTGGGCTCATTTTGACCCTCTTTAAATTCGCGGACGCCACGTCCTAATCCCCGCATCAATTCAGGAATTTTTTTACCACCAAACAGTAATAGGATGGCTACAACAATGATTATGATCTCGGGAGTACCCAAGAAAGCTAGCAAAATACTTAACATAATTTCTTAATATCTATGAACATTATTTTTAGCTGTACGATGCCTTTTCAGCATACGGAATTACAAACATACGCATAATAAATTAATTACCTGCAAGCCAGGGAGTCGGATTTATAGGCGCCGTTCCCTCCCAAATTTCAAAATGCATTTCAGTAGCGCCTTCTTCAGAATCAGTGTAAGCGGTGCCAATAGGCTGTTTAACGGTTATTTTTTGCCCCTTTCTAACAGATACCGACTTCAGTTTGGAATAGATGGTAAAGTAGCGGCCATGGCGTATACCTACGGCATAAAACCCGGCAATGGATGTAACAGTAAACACCTCTCCGTCAAATACAGCCCTCACTGAAGCACCCTCGGTGGTGCGTATATTAAGGCCAGTATTATTGACTTTTACATTTTTACCATAGGTACTCATCCCAAATCCTTGGACCACGGTTCCTTGCGATACCGGCCAGGGCAACCTGCCGCGATTACCGGCAAAATCAGCAGATAGCTTGGCTGCCTCAGGTGTTGCTGCAAGCCATTCAGAGCTGGTTTTTTTGATTGGGGCCACTTCTTTAGGAAGGGCTTTTCCCGCTCTGACGGCGTCAGCACGCTCCTTTTCTGCCTGTGCCTTGGCAAGCGCCTCCGCTTTTCGGCGCTCCTCTTCTATTTCGCGCCTAATGGCCACTTCAATGGCCCTGGCCAGACGGGCATCCTCCTGCTGCTTTTGTGTCAGTTCTTTTTTGTATTCTTTTTCCTGTGCAGTGAGGTTTTGGAGCACTTTTGATTGTGCCCCTTTTTGTTTATCCAGTTCTTTTTTCTCCTGTTCCTGGTCCACTAGCAGGGTCGATTTATCTTTTTTATTGGCATCCAGCTGCGCCAGCTTTTTTCGGATATTTTCCTGGGTTTCTTCAATCTCTTTCGCCTGTCTTTTTCTTGAATCACTAAATTGCTGGAGGTATTTTATACGTTTATAGGCTTGATTAAAATCGGTTGAGGCAAAGATAAACATCATTTTGTTGTAGGCATTTTGATTCCTGAACGCAAAAAGCACCATGTTAGCATAGTCTTTTTTCAGTTTAGCCAGCTGATCCTGTAAACTGCCGATGGTCTTGGTGTTTTCATATATTTGGTTATTTATAAGTGATATCTCGCTATTGATTGTGCTTATCTTTCGTTGGCGCAACGTAATCTGCGAGGTTAGGGCGTTTACCTGTTTAAGCGAAAGTTTTTTATTGTTGGAGGTGTTTTGCAAAGACCGGTTAAGAAGGCGAATTTCCTGGTTGAGCCGTTCCCGTTGTTTTTTAAGATCGGCACTGGACTGGGCCATGCACCAGCTTACTGTCGAAAATAAAAGTATGAGGATCACCGCCGTCTTTTTCAAAATCATGCGTTCTTGCTTCTTTATTTTTGGATTTACGAAAGTAGTCATTCTAATGGTATATGCAATCTGTATTTTCATTTTTACATAGCGGCTCTTTTTCTGTGAAAGTACTGCTATTCCATTTCCTTATAATTTGGCGGAATGCTAAAGGGCATTTGAAGGGTTTCATCGCAAGCTATACGATTATAATCAACAGCTGTTTGCAGGTCAAGCTGCCCGGTATGGATTTTTAAATTTAGTAGGCGCGGAAAGTACTGTCCATTAAACAGAGCATAATTACTATAAGCAGCCTCCAGTCCCTGAACACTATCCCGGCTATGGATGGAAGTGTTCTGTATTCGGTATTGGGGGTTGGTTTGCAGTTTACCTGTTAAGCCGTTTATAAGGCCTTCTACAGCAATACCTGCCTTATTTTTTGATAAAATTGCCTCGCGCGTGAGCAACCCTGACAAGGATTGGCCGGTTAACAATTCCTCAAGTGATGCAAAAGACACCTCACCGCCTGAAAATCGGCGAATAAATTCGTAAGGCTGCCGCACGAATTCTTTTTGAAGACGGTTAACCATTAAAAGGCTATCTGGCGTAATTAAAATCCGCGCGGCTTCAATACCTAATACGGCCGTAATTGAAATCCAAATGGCCTTTCCCCGCTCTATCCGTATATTGAGCGTGGCATCATATGCGTCATCGTTAACCTGAACCTTTGCTTTGGCCTTGCCGGCAAATGTTTGGTAGTAAACGCGGTTTTGCAATATGGAAGCCATCGCCGCCGACCGCTCTTTTCCTTCAAGTACGCCAATAGCTTGCTGGCGAGGTAGAGGCAGCTTCTTACTGGCGCAACCTGCTAAAAGTGCAGCTATGGCCACTAACCGGATGCTGTTACTTAATCTGCCTGTCATTGATCTTTTTTAATAATGAATCAACATTCTTGCCAGCTAGGCTTGCTGCACCCTTTGCCTTTTCCCAGTACGTTACCGCATCGTCTATTTTTCCCTGCTTAAATAATATGTCGCCGTAATGATCCAGAAGGGTGTCTGAGGCATCATCACTATGATCAATGGCCTTTTTTATCCATTCGGCGGCTTGCTCGTACTTTCCCTGGTAATAGAGTACCCACGCATAGGTGTCTTCATAGGAGCTGTTATCTGGTTCGAGCTCATTGACTTTTGCCGCCATTCGGGCGGCCTCGTCCAGGTGTGCATTCCGCAAGGCCAGGTAATAAGCGTAGTTATTTAGTACGTAAACATTGTTGCTGTCCAACGACAATGCCTCTCCATAGGCTACGTCCGATTCGTCGTACATTTTTAAATTATGGTATGTATCACCAAGACCGCTATAGATTTGGCCGGTTAAGAGGGCATTATTTTCAGGCGCATTGTTTAGTGCCGATTCAAGATACCCCCGGGCGTCTTTGTAATTATGGTTTACCAAAGCTGCCTGGCCAGCAAAAAAAAGAATAACCGGATGGTTAGTAAATATGGCCGTTGCTTGTTTCCCGTGCGCCTCCGCTTCTTTTAAAAGGCCCATGGTCATTTCCAATTGCAATAATTGTTCCCATACACCCTCCATTTTTGGGTCTAGTTTTATGGCAGTCAGGTATTGGGTATGTGCTTCGTTTTGGCGATCCTGGCGCATCAGTAAATCGCCATTGACTGCAAAAGCCCGGCCATCCTTAGCATATTTTTGTGTGAGCATATTGGCAAGTTCATTAACAAATCCCGCTTTTTTGCTTTTATCTGATTGTGTATAATAGCTCATGAGTACCTGAATTTTGGCTTCGATATTCATAGAGTCACTTTGAAATGCCTTTTTCATTTCATTAAAGGAAGCACTTTCTTTCCTGAGAGCATGGTAGGCCTCTGCTTTGCTGATGGATACATAAGGATCATCTGGAAAAAGTATATTTGCGCTATCCAACGCATCCAACGCATCTTTTGGTTGCTTTAGCTTCAAATAAAGATCGGCCAGCAACAAATAATTACGTTTGTCTTTAGGGTTCTTCTGTTTTCGTGACAGCATGGCGCCAATGGCTTTTTCTGATTGGTTCTGGGCAAGATAAATTTGTTGCCTGGCCATAAAAAGGGTGTCATTACTGCCAAAATTTTTTTCAATCAGTTTGTATTGGTCAAGCGCTGCATCATATTTTTTAGTTAGGAACAGGGCATAGGCCTTGTCATAATAAGGTTGTTCTACCTTTGGCTTTAGGCGTATTAATTGGTCAAACACCGGCACCAAAGAGGCAAAATCCTCCATTTGTTTGTAAACATCTGCCAGCACATTCCAGTATTTCTCATTATTCGGGTTGACGTTTACGGCCTCCCTGGCATAGGCCGCGGCTTTTCCATAGTCCTTCTGCTGAAAGCTGATACGCGACAGTTCGTAATTGGCAGCTTCATTTTGTGTGTCAATATTGAGAATTTGGAGCAGCGATTCCACGGCCTCTTCCAGGTTGCCCGACTCTTTTTGGCGGAGAGCAGAAAAGAACAAATCTTTTACCTTTAAGCTGTCAGAAGTGCTCAGCTTGGAATTTACAGTGACCGAATCTAATGTTTGTGCGGCCAGGCGCACACTGCCCAATAGTGCAAAAGCAACTAAAGCTGTGAGTATCTTTGAGAATGATGTAATGTACATAATTAAATAATTTCTTTCCCCCTCATCAATTGGAGCAACTTTTTGCCTTCTAAGCGGTATACCACCGCAGCAAAAAAGAGGAATAGCAGGTTGCCAATCCATAAACTGCGGTTAAAAATACTAAAAGATATCCAGCTTAATAGAGCGGCGGAGAAAAGGTAAAAACAATTTTTGAGCAAATGGTAAGGAATGGGGTAGTTTTTTTGGCCAAGGACGTATGACAGGACCATCATGGAGGCATAAGTAGCCAGCGTGATCCATGCAGAGGCCATGTAGCCGAAATGGGGTATGAGCGTTAGGTTGAGCACAATGGTTACTACCGCACCAACAACCGAAATATAGAGCCCAAACCGGGTTTGATCAGAAAGCTTGTACCAAACGGAAAGATTCATATAAATGCCGAGACATACATAGGCCATTAAAAGTACTGGGACAACGGGCAATCCTGACCAATACTCCTCCCGAGCCGCGGCAGTACCTCCCCGGATAAAGAATTTTAGCCATTCAATATTTGCCACTAAACCTACCATTCCAAGAGCCATGGCAATAATGAGGTAATCCATGATATTTGCGTAAGTAGTTCCTGCATTTTTTTCTTTAGCATGGCTAAAGAAAAAGGGTTCTGCCCCCAACCTGAAGGCTTGGACAGCAACACTCATAAAAATGGCCAGTTTGCTGCACATACCATAAATACCTACGTCTCGGATACCGGTATCGGCAGGTAAAAGCGCTTTTAACAACAATTTATCAAGGTTCTCATTGATGATGAATGAAAAATTGGCAATGAGGATGGGGAAACTATAACCCAACATGTCCAAAATGAGCCTTCGGTCAGGCTGTATGCGCAGTTGAAGGAGTTCTGGCAATAATAAAATCAAGGTGATGGTACTTGCCGCCAAATTAGCTATAAATACATAACCGACCCATCCTCCTTTATACCATACGATCAGCCACTCTGCAATTCCCCAGGGGGCGTGGCGGGCAATGGCTTCCGGGATTGCGATCATGAAGATAAGGTTTAGCCCGATATAAATGGTGATGTTGGTTAGTTTAATGAAAGCATATCTTCCAGGGCGCCCTTCTGCACGGATGCGAGCAAAAGGGATAACGGCCAGTGCATCGGCTATCATGATCAGGACGAAATATTTTAGGTAAAGTTCCAGATCAGGATCATCAAACTGTTGCTGAAGATAGGATGCTATGGGGTTAAAAAAAATAAAAAAAGACAACAGCAGCAAAAGGGAGGTAAGCAGGATGATCAGAAAGGTATTTCCGTAGACTTTTTCTTTTTCCCGCTCTCGTTTTTGAAGGTAACGAAAAAAGGTGGTTTCCATGCCAAATGCCAAAAAAGCATTGAGCATGGCGGCTGCACTATACAGGTAGGTAAAGATGCCATATTTAGATGCCTCATATACTTTCGCAAATAGAGGGGTCATAATAAAATTCATGACCCTGGCTAGTATGGTGCTTAAACCATATACTAATGTTTGCCCAGCAAATTTTTTTAATGTAGACAAAATAGTTATTTATATGGAGGGTGTAAAGACATCCGGAATCCGTTTGACCACTTCAAAGTTGCGGTTGTTTTTCAGAGGCGTATCTGTTTGCTCTACCGATGTGACCTTTGCTTTTTCAGGCCCCTCGTGGCACCAATCCAAAAAACTTTCAAGGGCAAAGTCGTCACCCTCGGCTTCAATATAAACAGAACCGTCTGGAAGGTTGCAAACGAATCCTTTTACACCCAATTGGTCAGCAACCGCCTTAGTCGACGCCCTGAAATGCACGCCCTGAACCGTGCCATTTACCTTAATAGTTAGTCGCTTCATGAAGCAAAGATACGCAACACAATGAGAATTGAATGATCAAAGCGTATTACAGCAGCTTCTTAACAGTAGAATTTTCAGTAATTTCAAGCCCATTGGTTCCGCTAATCAGGTTGAGCCCAGGCTTTTTGCCGGGCTCAATGCTGCCGAAGGCATGGTCAATACCTAAAAAACGAGCACCATTAAGCGTGGCCCACTTCAGCAGATCGTTAAAATGAAGATGGGGGAAATGCTGGTGGATGGTCTTTATTTCGCTAAGTATACAGAGTTTATTATTTGAAGCCAGGCTATCTGTTCCAACGGTCAGTTCAAAATCATGATAAATAAAATTGTCAATCTTTGGCAGCCTGCCTTCAATATATAAGTTGGCCTTGGGGCAAAAACACCAAGATACATGTTTGTTAAAACGGCTTAGGAAATAAAGGTCCTTAAGCGAAGTATAGGTATTATGTACCAGCAAAATCCGCTGGTTTGATGGCAGTATAGGCGTAATGCTTTGCAAGGAATTGCGGGCCTGTGCTTTAAAGAAGTCAATATCACGTCCTAACTGATTATAAAAGTCGATAAATTTTCCCCTTTTGTAGCGGAAAAATTTGTTTTCTTCTTCCGTTTCCTGATTATGGATACTAATAAGATTGTTTTCAGACCGACATAGAGTTTGCAGGAAACGAAAAACTTCCTTCGTAACCGAGTAAGGCGCATGTGGGGTGACAGACGAATGCTGGCGATTATAGTTATTGCAAATTTCAAGGGCTTCCCTAAAGCGGTTCAAGGCCTTTTCAGGCTCAAAACAAATGATTTCTACAAATGTGTGATAAAATATGCTGCTCTTTTCTTTAACTTTTTTGCTGGCAAGTGTGTTTACATGGTCGCCTACGGCCACGATACCATTGGCCACCATTTGCCGGTCGGCCTCCTCCATGGCTTCGTCCTGCTGCTCGCCATTGGTCCAACGGGAAGACATTACCCGTTGTATAAAAGTGGTCAGACCTTCTCCGCGAGGAATTTTTTCCAACATATGGGAGAGCTCCAAATGGCAATGGGCATTAATAAAACCGGGTACAATGAACCCTGGGTGCTTTTCTACAGGCTTTCCCTCCAAAGCAGCATCTCCGGCAGAATAAACCCTGTCAATGCTTTGGTCTGGTTTCACGGCTACAACACCATTCCTAAGAGGCGCTGCATTCACTGGAAACACATAATCCGCAGAAAAATATCTCATTTTTACTCAATTCTTATTAGGATAGCACCAGTCTTTAATTATCGGATGCAGCTTATATCCTATTTATTTATTATTTTTAACTGGCAATGGGAGTTTGGCCGGCTGATATCAAATCGATTCCTAAACTGCCAGCAATTTTACTAAAAAAATGACAAAAACAAAAATTTTAGGCCCAGTCCATCGCATTTATTATTGTACCTTTGTGCCAACATAATCATTACATAATTTGCAATTTTCAGAATTAGAACTCATTGAGCCCCTGTTGCGGGCTCTTCAATCAGAGGGTTACACACATCCAACCCCCATACAGCAACAAGCCATACCCGTCATCCTTCAGCAAAAAGATCTGCTGGGCTGTGCCCAAACCGGAACGGGCAAAACGGCTGCTTTTGCATTACCCATTCTGCAGTTGTTACACCAACAGCCGTCAAAAAGCGGTGCTAGAAATCCTATTCGGGCATTAATTTTAACCCCAACGCGCGAATTAGCCATTCAAATCGGAGAGAGTTTTACAACTTATGGCCGGCATATTAACCTTCGCCATACCGTTATTTTTGGAGGCGTATCATCCTACCAACAGATCACAACGCTTCGTAAAGGGATTGACATACTCATTGCTACTCCAGGCCGGTTACTTGATCTGATGAACCAAGGGGTCATTAACCTGCAACATATTGAATTTTTTGTGCTGGATGAGGCAGACCGTATGCTCGACATGGGGTTTATTCACGATATTAAAAAGGTGATTGCCCGCATACCGGTGAAGCGCCAAACCTTGTTTTTTTCGGCAACGATGCCTACGGAGATCGCCAAGCTTGCCAACAGCATTTTAAGTAATCCCGTCCGTGTGGAGGTAACCCCGGTTTCATCGACCGCCGAAAAAGTAACGCAAGGGGTGTATATGGTGGCTAAGCCGGATAAGCCCAAGCTGCTGACTTACCTACTGGGTGAACATGCCATAAATGGAGTGCTGGTATTTAGCCGGACGAAACATGGGGCAGACAAGTTGGTAAAAATATTGCAGCGCAGCAATATCAGCGCCGATGCGATACACGGTAACAAAGCGCAGAACGCGCGGCAAAAAGCCCTCAAAAATTTTAAAAGCGGAGACATCCGGGTACTGGTAGCCACTGATATCGCTGCCCGTGGCATCGATATTGATGACCTGGCTTATGTTATTAACTTTGATTTGCCCAACGAGCCTGAGACGTATGTACACCGTATAGGCCGTACCGGCAGGGCTGGTGCCAGCGGCATTGCATGGTCCTTTTGTGACCCGGATGAAAGGCTGTATCTTCGGGATATAAACAAGCTAACGTCACAAAACATTCCGGTGATCAATGATCATCCGTTTGCGTTGGCCGGAAGCCTGGCTATTGTGCCTCCCGAATCAAAAGTGGCCCCATCCAAGCCTAAAGCGCAAAAGCAGGGCGGCTGGAACCGGCGTCGGCGGTAAAAATAATCGTGCAAAATTTACCCATAGCATAAAAAACAAATTTTTTTTGTTGATATATAGTTTATTATATATACCTTCGTGTTTTAATAATTAATTCAATATTTTAATACAATGGCAGAAGGAGTAGTAAAATTCTTTAATGAAAGCAAAGGTTTCGGTTTTATCGTACCTAATGCAGGTGGTGGTGAAATCTTTGTTCATTCATCAGGCCTGATTGATTCCATTCGTGAAAACGATCACGTTGAATATGACGTGGAGCAAGGAAAAAAAGGCTTAAATGCGGTAAATGTAAAAGTAATCTAAAATACTAGTATATAAATCGTATCCGGCTGCCTTCCCAAAAAGAAGGCAGCTTTTTTTGTGCTGTACCCTGTTAAACTTTGTTAAAATATACCTTAACTTTTGCTATTTTGTCCGGATGCTGTTATTTTGCGGTAGGTTAAAATAAAATTGACACAACGGTTTAATTCACTTATCTTTGCAGGATGTTTAAAAACAGGTGTTTAATGATGTGGGCCACCATGCTGATGCTGGTGGCTGTAGTGGTTGGATGCAAAAGCAAGTTTGAAAAGCTGCGCTTAAGCAACGATACTGCAAAAAAATATCAGGAGGCAGTTAAATATTATAACAATAAGCGCTATAGTAAAGCATTGGTTTTATTTGATGACCTGCTACAACGCTATAGGGGAATGTCTGATGCGGAAGACTTAACCTATTACCACGCTTATACCAATTACCGGCTGCGTGATTATACCACTGCCCGGTATCAGTTTTCACAATTTACAGACACGTATCCATCCAGTTCAAGGGCCGAAGAATGCCGTTTTATGGCGGCCTATTGTTACTATTTGGAGTCCCCCACGTATACACTTGACCAAAGCAATACATTAAAAGCAATCGAGTCACTGCAACTTTTTATTAACTTATACCCAAAAAGCGACCGTGCAGAAGAGGCCGGAGACCTGATTGCCAATTTGCGCGACAAATTGGAAAGAAAGGCATTGGAAAGTGCTAAATTATACTTGGATATGGGGATGGGCGACGATTATCCCGCAGCAGTGATTGCCTTTGATAATGCGCTGCGCGATTATCCCGATACCAAATACGGAGAGGAAATGGAGTTTTTAGCTATTAAATCACAGTATCTATATGCCGACAACAGCAAGTATTACCGGCAGGAAGATCGTTTTGATGAGGTGATGAGCCGTTGTGATAAATTTGCAGAACATTATCCTAAAAGTAAGTATTTAAAAGAAGCCGAAGACTACAAAAAAAGTTCGGAAAAGGGTATAGATCAGGCAAAAAGGATTATGGCGCAATTTAGCCCTGAACAAATAGACAAAGAGAAAAAAGAACAAGAGGCGCGTCAGAAACAAACAGAAACATCGATAAGCCCGCAAGGATAATAGAAGATAAGATCATGAGTAAAGAGAAAGAAAATAAGGCAGCTGTTAATAAATTAGCCAATGTGCCTACTTCTACGGTAACGCGCGATTTGCGTCAATTGGATGTACAGACTGATAATTTGTATGAATCGCTGGTTATTATCAGTAAAAGAGCTAACCAAATCTCAGCAAACCTTAAAGAAGAATTACATGGTAAATTATCAGAATTTGCCACTTCTAATGACAATTTGGAAGAAGTATTTGAAAATCGGGAGCAGATCGAGATTTCCAAGCATTACGAACGTATGCCCAAGCCCACATTGGTAGCCATGGATGAATTCCTGAATAAAAAGGTTTATTTCCGGAATCCTTCTAAAGAAACGGAACAATAGGTCGGTGCGAGAGCAGAATGTTGCAGGGCAAAAAGATCTTGCTGGGAGTATGTGGCAGTATTGCCGCCTATAAAACGGCTTATCTGACTCGTTTGCTGGTCAAAGCCGGCGCTCAGGTTCAGGTGGTCATGACCCCTGATGCAACACAGTTTATTACACCACTTACGTTAGCCACCCTTTCTGGCAGGCCCGTTTTGATTGAATATTTCAAAACCGGGAATGGAGAATGGAATAATCATGTTCAATGGGGTTTATGGTCAGATGCCCTTTTGATTGCTCCAGCAAGTGCTAATACGCTGGCGAAATTGGCAAACGGCATCTGTGATAATTTACTATGTGCGGTTTATTTGTCTGCCAGATGCCCTGTTTTTTTGGCTCCGGCTATGGACATGGATATGTGGGCACATGGTTCTACCAAACTAAACCTTTCCAAATTACAGGCATTTGGCAACCAGATGATCCCTCCCGGAAATGGAGAACTGGCTAGTGGCTTGCATGGCGACGGACGACTTGCCGAGCCAGAAGACATTTTAGCTCATTTGGCAGCCTTTTTTGAGTTAAATGCACCCTTAAAAGGCCGCAAAGCCTTGGTTACTGCGGGCCCTACCTATGAGTCCATTGATCCGGTACGCTTTATTGGCAATCATTCAAGTGGAAAAATGGGATTTGCCATTGCACAACAACTGGCCACGCTGGGGGCTGAGGTAAACCTTATTTCCGGGCCGGTAACCTTGGCCACTCCAAATGGGGTGCAACGGACAGATGTGACCAGCGCTGCTGAAATGTTCGAAGCTTGCGAAGCCGTGTTTGAAAACACCGATATTGTGGTCATGAGTGCCGCAGTGGCCGATTACCGCCTGGCTAAGATTGCCACCGAAAAAATTAAAAAGCAGGAACCTTCATTGGACCTCCATTTGGAGAAAACCACCGATATCCTGGCAACATTAGGGTCGCGCAAAAAAGCCAACCAGCTGTTGGTAGGCTTTGCGTTGGAAACCAATGATGAAATATTGAATGCCATTGCCAAGCTTCATAAGAAAAACCTTGACCTCATTGTGCTTAACTCCATGCGCGACCAAGGAGCTGGTTTTGCGGGCGATACCAACCAGGTTACCCTGATTGGAAAAGATGGCGAGCCGCAATCCTACCCCCTCAAAAGCAAAACCGAGGTGGCAAAAGATATTTGCCAAAAGATTTTAACACTACTTAAATAGTTGGTACACCAGTAAACTGGCCAGGTACGCAAGGCCGGTCATATAGACCAATTGAATAATGGGCCATTTCCAGCTATTCGTTTCTCGCTGTACAATAGCAATGGTACTAATACACTGCATGGCAAAGGCATAAAATATCATGAGTGAAAATCCGGTGGCCGCTGTGTAAATAGGCTTACCGGTATGAGGATCCCGCGCCGCAGCCATTTTTTCCCGAATTGGTGCCGGATCGCCTCCCTCATCCTGTACACTGTAAATAGTGGCCATTGATCCGACAAAAACCTCCCTGGCGGCAAAAGATGTGATAAGAGCTATGCCAATTTTCCAGTCAAAACCCAAAGGTCTGATAGATGGTTCTATTGCTTTGCCCATAATGCCTATGTAAGAATTCTCAAGCATCTCTGAAGACTTATGGATGTCAATTTCATCGGCAGGAAGCGTTTTGCGAAATGCATCAGACCGGTATTTCTGTTCCACCTTTTCCATGCGGCCCGGAGGACCATAGCTTGCCAATACCCACAGCACAATGGATAAAGAAATGATCACCTTGCCGGTCTGGAAGATAAAAGCCTTCACTTTTTCATACATTGTGAGGCCCACATTTTTCCAACGGGGCATGCGGTAAACGGGCAATTCCAGGATAAAATACGAACGTTCTTTTGTTTTGATCAATTGTTTCATCACCCATGCCACAACGATAGCGCCTAACGTTCCTATAAGATACATACACATTAATGCTAAGCCTTGCAGGTTGAAAAACCCTCCTATTTTCTCATCCGGGACAACCAGGGATATGAGCAGCGTGTATACAGGCAAACGGGCTGAACAACTCATAAGCGGGGTGACCATAATAGTAATGATGCGGTCTTTCCAACTTTCGATATTGCGAGCAGCCATGATCGAAGGTACGGCACAGGCCAGTCCGCCGATCATGGGGACCACCGATTTGCCGCTTAAGCCAACCTTGCGCATAGCCCAGTCCATTAAAAACGTAATGCGAGCCATATAACCGGTGTCCTCCAAGATGGCAATGAAGCCTATCAGGATAGCAATTTGGGGAATAAATACCAGTACACCACCAAGGCCGGCCAATACGCCATCCAGCAACAGGTCTGCCAGCGGGCCGGGAGGAAGAAAACTTCGTCCTAATCCGTCCATCCAGCTAAAGAAATTTTCGATCAGATCCATGGGATAGGCTGACCAGGCAAAAATAGCTTGGAAGATAATGAATAAGGTAAAAAAGAAAGAAATAAAACCCCAGAACTTATGCGTAAGGATAAAGTCTATTTTTTTTGTTTGCCTTTGTTCCCTTGATTCATGCGCTTGCTCAAGGGTGTCTTTCAACAAATTTCCGATAAAGTGATAACGGTCGGCCGTCTCTTTGGCCTGCAGCTCATTTGAGTGAAATCCATATTGTTGCTCGGTGGCTTCCACAAGGTCACTTTGTTCGGGGCTAAGGTAACTCAAGTTTTCATGCTGATGAGCCAGCTGAATAGCAGAATAGGGGCTTGCCAGCGCAAATTTAGCGGTGAGGCTGTCTACCAATTCAGGAGCAAGCGACTCAACGGAAATAGTATCGTGTTGCAGCGCAATGCCCGGAGCGTGCACAATGGCCTGCTTTAATTCCTGGATGTGTTCCTTTCTACGGGCGCTGATCGGTACTACCTGCACCCCCAGACGGCGTGATAACGCATCCACGTCAATCTTTATGTGTTCCTTATTTGCAACATCCATCATGTTAAGTACGAGGATCACTGGAATTTTAAGATCAGCCACCTGCGTAAATAATAATAAATTTCGTTTTAGGTTGCACGCGTCGGCTACAGCCAGTACCAAATCAGGGAACAGGCTTTTGTTAGAACGATTGCTTAGTACCTCCAGAACAATCGCCTCATCCCGGCTCTTGGGATATAAACTGTAACAACCTGGCAGGTCCAGAATTTCGGCCACGCGGCCATCTGGCAAAGAACAATGCCCGGTTTTACGTTCTACGGTTACACCTGGAAAGTTTCCTACCCGTTGGTTAAGCCCCGTAAGAGCGTTGAATAATGAAGTTTTTCCGGTATTTGGATTTCCTATTATTGCGATATTCATTTATAGTCCTTAGTCATTTTCTCTGTCCGGATGCCCTCTATCAAAATGGTTGCGGCTTCCTGGAGACGCAAGCTAAGCTGATATCCGGCCACGGTGATTACAATCGGGTCGCCGAGGGGAGCTGTGCGCTCAAAAACAACTTCTGAGCCTGGCAAGCAACCCATCTCCATGAGTTTAAGGGATAATTCCAAATCAGTAAATGACAAAATAATGCCGTGCTGACCTGGTTTTAATTCTGATAAGGTCGTTTGCATGATGGTTCTTTCCTTAGCCTGTAAAGGTAAGAAATCTTTCGCGCAAATATCTATCTATTTAAAATGATTAAAAATAAGAATGCAAATACACCCATCCCCGTTCCAACCGAATCTGCAAAGAGATCCCAGAGATCGCCAGTGCGGTAAGTAAAAAATTTCCATTGCAGGAATTCAGTCAGAGCGGCCAGTAAAAGGGATAAAACGACCACCTTGAGGCTGGTAAGCAGGCCGTTTGGCAGGCTAATTATCGCGTGGTGTCGGATGGAACCAAAATATAGCAATACCGTAAAAACAAAGAAAAAGCCGGTATGTACCAGCTTATCCATTCCTTCAAATTTTGGTAATTTTTCAGCATCATTCATGGGTATACAGCATAACACCAATACAAAAACAGCCCATAAGGCAGCCCAAATGTAGTGCTTCATATCGTCTGCATGATCATCAATGTCCTAATAAAGGCGGCTATTTTAAGACTTAACGAGCGCCTCGTAATCAGCAGCCGATAAGAGGGTTTCTGCATCGGCCAGATTTTTTGGTTTGATACGAATAATCCAACCTTCACCGTAGGGGTCCTGGTTAACCAATTCAGGGTTGGCGTCGAGTTTTTCATTTACGCTAAGTACGGTTCCTTCTATCGGAAGAAATAGGTCAGAAACCGTTTTTACAGCCTCGATTGTCCCAAAAACAGCATCTTTATTAACCTCTTCTCCCGTCGTGTTAATATCTACAAATACAATATCTCCCAGCTCACCCTGGGCAAAATCAGTAATACCTACCACGGCTTCATCGCCTTCTAAGCGGATCCATTCATGATCCTTGGTGTACTTTAATTCAGATGGAAAACTCATTGTGTATAATTTTGGTTCAAACTTAGGTAAATTTAATGGATTTCAAAATTTCAAATACATCCTTATTGAAGCATCATCCGCAGATTTATACCAAAATTAGTGTAGGATGTGGCAAACGTTTGTGAAGTATACGGTTTAACCATGTTGCTGTCATAAAAAAGGCGCATGTTAAAACGTTGATTGATGAAGTATTCGACAGAAGGTTTATAACTGATGTTCAGGTTACCTGCCGCAACTTCTGAAGCCCCGGCATCCGGCCGGTAAACTATTGTTTTTAGATCATTTATAGACGCATCCAGGCGCAGGTTCAGGTCGTTGTCAAGCTTAATGCTCTCAAATAACCCAAAAGGAAACTGAAAGCCGCTGAATCGATATCCAAAACCCAGTACAAAACCCTGGTCGTTCAGCTGCGATAGCTGGCTATTCTGCAAACTGAGGCTAAGGGTACGCGATTTACGGAACTCTGCCCGCGCGCTCATGTTATTCTTAAAACGTGCGTCTATACCGATCAGCGGAATGAATTGTTCAAACAAAGTGATCTGCGTATATTGCAGTTCAGGCAAAAAATTGTCATTAACGTCGCGTGCCGAAGGCGCTCCATCGGCTTCTGCATACCTTAACATCGAATTGTAACCGTTTACGTTATAGGATGTATTGTATTTATGGGTCAGTGTCACATTGGCAAAAACATCTTCCAAATAAGTAAGCTTATTTAATCCGTTATAGGTAATGAACCAATTGGGTATAGGTATCTTTGGAAAGTTGCTTGGCCGGGAGCTTTTTCTTCCGGCATAGGTTTCAAGAAATGCGCTAACCACCACGTCCTGGGATGCAGGGCCGTAACCATCTGCGTACCCGTTGGTAATGCCTCCGGAATTAATATTTTTACTTCCCAGCCGTTGCGATATGGCTTCACGGCTTGTTTCAAACTTATGGTAAAGGCTATTTCCGTTTTTGAACGCTGACCCTAGGGAAAAAAACGAAATGCTATAATCGCCGCTTGTGTTGGGAGTTAGGTTCTCATATTGCTCGATTTGGGACGAGTAACTGATGGTGGTAGTAAAACTTTGGTTGCGGATGCGGTTGGCAGTTAATTCAATACTGAGGTCCCGAAACGGTTCAATGATGGCCCTTATAGAAAAGTCTTCCAGTAAATTTTGGGAATATAGTTGCGTTTGCAGCGAATCAGAGGTAAGCCATCCATTGGCAGCGGCTTTTCGCCATATATTACTCTGACCTCCTAATAAAAAGCTCAGCCCTGGAGCATTCATATCAAAATCATAACCCAATATATTGGTCTTGGGGGTATAGCCAGGAAGATAGGTGCCTTCAGTCCGGGTAAAGGCAGCATTTACGTTTTTAATGCTGGTCAGCAAATTTTTCAGCACACCAAGGCCTCCTCCGCCTTCATCATTGTCAAGCCCTAACATGCTATAAAGCCCGGTCATATTCAAGGTAGGATTTACCTGGATCGTACGCGAATTTTGAATGCTGTTACCCAAATTTATATCCGGGTTTTCCTGCGTAACTAAAGGCTCTGCCTGCCAGGTGAACTGGGCGCCATAGCGGGCTACCAGATTTACCCATTTTAACCCGGGTATTTTATCAAGCGGCACGGTATAATTGAGGTTAAGCATGTGATTATAGTCGGTCGTACGGCCCAGTTTCCAGAAATTTTCCCAAAGAGTATCTCTTTTTAGCCCGTCAAGCCGCCCTTGCGGCTCATCAATGACTGAATAATTGGTGGCATTGAAATCTAATTTAAGGTTGCGTGTAAGATTCCAGCTAACACCGTAATACCGATTCATGGTAAAATTCTTATTATAGAGTGTTCCCAGGCCTTGCGATCCTACGATTGTATTGGCGGGTGAGTTTTCGCGCAATGTATTTTCATTGTAAAGCCGGTCAACCTCTATCCTGAAATTGATGAGCGATGGCATCAGGTTAAAATTTAAATCACGCAGCAAAGTCAATGAATTGTTTTTGAAAATCTTTTTGAAGGGCTCTATGTACTTTTCTGTGGTATTACTAAAGTCATATGCCAGCGAAGCCCGGTAATTTTTTTGCAGAGACATTTCGGTAAGGTAATCCCGATGGTAATATTGTGTATAGGCATATGAAAGGCTCCAATTTTCAATATCCCACAAGTGTACCGGTTTATCAGGATTCATACGAATCTTGCGCACATTGGTAAAATTAAAACTTTTCCTGGTGGTAAAATCTTCTGTGATACGTAGTAAAGAATCTTTTTGACGATTATTAAGGCCGGCCAGCGAATTCTTTAATTCAATATCCGGCATGAGCGGGTTGTACTGGGGCGTGCTTACCTGATTGGAGTAGTTAAAATAAAACGGTATGCGGATGCCGCTGCTTTCAGGGAAAAATTTGCCAAATTCAACGCTCGTCGTCAAATCTATGAGCTTGTCATCACTGCGGTTGCGCTCGCTAATACGTTGGTCGATCGATCCAAAACCGATGGTACTTTTACTGCCTGATAAAGTAACGTCGGCAAGGTCGGCAAGTTTGGCATTGAGCCTTGCGGTGGCTGCCCACCCCCCTTTGTCATCAAAGTCAGTAAGGCGAAGCTCATTAAACCAAATGATGGCCGACTTATTCTGGCCATCGTCCTCGCTGGCTCTGGCCGACTGTTTTAGCGGATTAAGTACTCCCAACATATAAAACCGCACCTTGCTAATATCGGGCTGGCCTTTGATGGTTATTGTATTTTCCCCATCACTCATGCTGTAGGGTTTGTTAATAGCAGCCTGTCCTGTAGCAATGGCACGGTTCCGGGCTTCTTTGATCTCCTGAAATAACTCGATGCGGATGTTCATCCGGTTATCTTCGGGCCAAACCACCTCAGGGTCTTTTGCGCCCTGATTGGTTACCTTAAGTGGCATACTATACTCATAATAATTATCCTGTCCATCTATGCCAATGCGTAGAAACGCCCGGAGATCATAGTTTTTGAGGCCAATTAATGCCGGATCTGTGTGCTGTTCGGCATGCACAAACATTTGTATGCGTTTATATGAGCGGAAATCGTTGGTTGAGGTGCGGTAAGCCGCGCGTCCATAACCATCACTGAGGTTTCTCACATCAAGCGATAGCGCCTGTTCATTGAGCCTAACATTGGTGTTTGAGTTTCCGTAATCAATTTGGCGCTCAATGCCGGGAGGAACTACATAAGGGATGGGTGTGCGGTTACCATTCTGCTCAATATTAACGGCCGCTACCTCAATTTTGGAAGCATCCAGACTGGGAGTTTGGTTGGTCATTGCCGGATCTACAAGCACTTTGGCAATAGTTTCTTCGGCATTATATCCGCGCCATTCGCCTCTTACCAACTGCAATTTCGCCATGCGGAGTACCGTGGTATCCGCAAAATGAGTGAGGAACATCCGTACAAAACGGATCGACTTGAAATCCTGGATATCGCCCACCTTGTCCTGAAACTCGGTTATCGGTATCCGAAACTGATACCAGTTGACATCCTGTTTCTGTTTGTTGGCCAGCGTCACATTGGCAGTAATCTTATCCACAATAAAATTTTTACCCACCTGCATATCCTGCGGACGGATGGATAAGCGATATTGGTAATATTCATCAGCCTCGTTCATGTTATTATCCCGGTTAATATCTTCGGCATCTGGAAGTAGGGTAGCTGCTGAAGTTTGGATATCGAGTTGCTGAGTAGATTGCTCAGGCGTTTTAGAATTACCTTCGGTACCATTATAGCGTTCGTAACGTTTAAGAATACCGGCACGCTGTGCATCCAAGTCGGGTCCGCGATAATAACTATAATCATCCCCTGAAGGGTCTAAATTAAGCGCTGCTGCCGCTTCAGGGCCTAATGCCCCGTTCATCTGGTTTAGAAAGTTGGCAAATTGGCTGCGCTCGTCGTCATCACTCAATCCATCCAGGCCCACATCCTGCCGGGCTCTGGCAGCAGGATCGTTATCAAAGGCCTGCACAACAGGTTGGTTTTTGATCACCCTGCCCCAATGGGTAGTTTCTATCTGCGAAAGGTCGCCGTTGGCTGGCAGGCCATTTTCCATAGATTTGCGGCCATCTTTCAAAATGTCTTCTGAAATGTTACCCAAGTTAAAATAAAGATCACCCCCATCTGCATTTTTTTTGTAAACAAACGGGTCCATCATCCATACCTCAATAAAACCAATATTCTGCGACTCAAAATCAGGTGTTTCAATTTTACGGAAGATGCCACCCCAGCGATCCTTTGGATTCGTGAGCTTTCCATCCATGGTAATTCCGGTATTGGTGTAGTTATGTGGTCCGCGGAGCATTGGATAATAGCCCAAATCAAGGGTAGACATATATAAAGGTTGCCCGGTGATCGACTCTTTATTCGGGAATACTTCCTGTTCTAAAACTTCACGTACATAATGATTGGAAAGCTCCTTAACGTTCGAGCGGATATTATCGGGCGTTAAATTGTTATTGCGATAAAAAATAGGATCAATATTATAAAAAGCCAAGCGGGCGCGGTTAAACCCGTATGACAGGTCATCACTGTTGTTTGATTCCGGAAAGAGTTGTGGGGTTCCCGATATTTGCCAATTCAGCGACCCTTTTAAGTCGATCACAGATTGGCTGTTTTCAAAATCGTCGATGTAACTTACGCCATTTTGAGACCCGGCAAAATTAAGTGCTTTCGGGCTGCCCGGAATCAGTTGGGCAAACTCGCCATAAAACGAAATGGATGACTCGGCCTTTGTATTAATAAATGGAAGCTTGTCAACCATGCGTGTCAGCCAGCGCGAGGTACTGTTATAATTCACATCAAAGCCCCACATGGTGTTGGAGATAGGTTCTTGCCCTATATTCACCTTTTGAGTAAGTGGTTTTTCGCTTAGGTTCATATAAGTAGCGCCTAACTGCAACTTATCGCTGGCCAAGTAGTCAAGTCGAGTACCAAATAACGTCCGCTGTTGCAAGCCAAAAAGCTCGTTGTTTTCCATCTTAATGCGAACAGGCTGTCCGGATTGTAACACTGATTCATTGAGTATACGCACGCGGCCAATGTCATAATCTACCGTAAAGTCGGTACCTTCCTGTAAAGGCAGGTTGCCGGCAAATACCTGCACCGATCCATACGGAACATTGATAGCGCCAAGCTGAAATTCTGTGCCTACCTCTGATTCATAGGTACCTTTAATAACGTACCTGTTTTTGTTGGCATATAGCTGTTGTGCCAATACAACAGTTGAATCATAAAGCGCTTGAAAAATGTATTTATCTGCCAGCAGCTCCTCACCCGGAGCAAACTGGCTGGCTAAATCCTTGCCAAAAGGTTCCAGTACAGGAAACATCAGCCTCCCGTTTTTCGCATCGATGGTCACCCCATCCAGAAAATCAAACACCCCATCCGGCTGTCGGCTATTTTGCGGGTTAAGCCGATCCAGGCCCGTAAGCTGTATCCAAAGTTTATTTGCCGTCCTGCTGCCTTCAGCCATCACGGTCTGTTCTACGCCACTTTCATCATCCAGGCGAAAAATATTCAGGAAAAAATTTGCCGGTGAGACTTGGTAAGCGCCGATAGAATAAATATTCTTCATCATCAGGTCCCAAGTAGGCAAAGTTGTTTTTAATATCTCGTTTTTTAGCAGTTTAACATAAAGCATCTCCGGATTGGATGGATTGATTGCCCTGTCTGTCGAAAACTCCCCTACCTGGTACTCTCGCCCATTAGCTGTGTAGCGATAAGCCACTGCCAATACCTGGTCTGCATTCAGGGCCACGTTTAATGAAATAAAGCCAAGCCTGGTGTTGAGTACGAACTCATCAGGCCTTAATTTACGGGCATAAGTCAATTTAGCATAATTATCATTGGCCCCTGAACCCTGAAAAAGGGTTTGGATGGCATTTGAATTTGTTTGTCGGTATTGATCGCCCAATAGTGTGCTTAGATCATTGGAAAGCAGCGCACCATTTTGTCCTGGAATACCAGACGAGGGTAAAGGTGAATTTTTGGGGTGGACCAGGGTGGTATTGTATGGATTATATTCGCCTAGATCCAATAAGGCCAGCACATCCCTTGAATCCATATAGGCATTGCTTCGGTTAGTGACCCAAACTTCAATTTGTGTAATATTTACATTGGTCATTAAAACCGGCGCATTACTTAATGCCCGATTAAAATTTTCCCGGAAATACTGCGCAAGAAAATAGTGGCGGTTAGACTCATAACTATC
This sequence comes from bacterium A37T11, assembly GCA_900109895.1. Classification (GTDB taxonomy): domain Bacteria; phylum Bacteroidota; class Bacteroidia; order Sphingobacteriales; family Sphingobacteriaceae; genus A37T11. The sequence continues at coordinate 330,248 of FOBR01000001.1, read as the reverse complement.
AGCAGAGATGGAGAATTCACTTTGTTGTGCGCCATTATTAATCGTGATCTCTTTTGATTGGGAGCGCTGTTGAGAAAACACACTTGTCACACCCAGTTTTCCAAATTGTAACTGGGTTTTAATACCAAAGAGAGCCTGTGTGCCTGAAATTAAGGTAGAATTTATCGGCATACTAACATTTCCAACCTCTATTTTACGGATGATGTCATCATCCTTGCCCGTATAATCAAGTTTGATCTGATTTTCAAAATCAAATTGGGACTCTGTATTATAATTGGTCGTAAGCTTGAGTTTGTCACCAATCTGGCCCGTTACGTTCATTTGTATCCGCTGGTCAAAATCAAAATTGAGCTGTTTGCGTTGGCGCTCGTTAAACAGCGGGTTTTTATTTTTGCTGACCTGGCCCATTAAAGTCACGTCGGCACTTCCCCTGGGAATGATACTGATGGTATTGCCACCAAATATTTTTTCAAAACTTTCACTATGCACCTCAATAGCAGGAAGAATACCCTGCTGCCGCGTTTCATTGATGGCCCGGTCAGAAAGCTGGCGCCAATAATTCCGTTTTCCGTATGCCTGGTCATAGCGTAAAAATTCATCAATAGAAAAATATTGCGGTGGCCGGTATAAAAAATTGCCAAGTTTTTCGCGAACAATATACTGCTTGCTGATCGGATCAAATTCAACCGTCCGCTCTATATTTTTAGGAGCGAACAGATCAATTCCTTTATGAAGGGGATGCAGATTGAGGAAAGGATGATCAGTAATAGGATAGGTTAATTTAAGACTATCAGGAATACTATCCCGCAATAAGGAGTCAATGGGATGTTGCGCATAGGCAATGCCGGTTTGAGCCGACGCAGTCATTAAAAGCAATATTAACAACCGGGTAGTTTTCAATTCGTACCCATTAATTTAGCCTATAATTTTTTTAAGGCGGCCTTGATCAAGTCCTCAACCGAAAGTTCTCCACTATTCCTTACAATTTCATTAAGTACTTTTTCAGCTTGTTGTTTGGTAAATCCAAGCATGACAAGGGCAGACAGGGCCTCTTCCGGAATACTTTGTTTTTGAGGAACTGACAGCCACGTGTCAGCGCCTTGTTTTTTCAGCTTATCCTGCAACTCCAGGATCAGGCGTTGGGCAGTTTTAGGCCCAATACCCTTAATACGCTGAATAAGCGGGACATTTCCGGTGATGATAGCCGATTGGATTTCATCAGGTGTGATGGATGAAAGAATCATTCTTCCCGTATTGGGTCCAATACCTGATACAGAGATCAGGTGCTCAAAAAGCCGTCGTTCACCATCCTCAGCAAAACCATACAAAGAATGAGAATCTTCTTTAACCTGAAAGCTAATGAAAAGTTTACATTGCTCCCGATCCTTAATTTGAGCAAAGGTGTTAAGAGATATATTTACATGGTAGCCTACGCCACCCACATCGATCACCACATAGGTTGGCGCTTTAAAAACCAGTTTTCCGTTTAAATATTCGTACATCATCAGCGTTAGTAAACTGTATTTTTATTTATTGAACATCTATGACCGCAATGGTCACCATGTTCACAATTTCTCTTACTGAACTACCCAGTTGCAACACATGTACAGGCTTATTCATTCCTAATAAAATGGGTCCTACAGCCTCTGCTTCCCCAATTTCCTGCAATAGTTTATATGCAATATTTCCTGATTCAAGATTGGGGAATACCAGTGTATTAGCTGGTTTTCCATTTAACATGCTAAATGGAAAATTTTCCTCAAGCATTTTGCTGTTCATGGCAAAATTTGCTTGCATTTCACCGTCAACCACAATTTCGGGATGCAACGCATGTAGTTTTTCAACCGCTTTGCGGGTTTTTGCAGGTACTTCACCATCATTGGTCCCAAAATTAGAGAAAGACAAAAGTGCAATACGTGGCATAATATTCAATTTCTTGATCGCCTCATTCAGCATGACCGTAATATCGACCAGTTCATCAGCTGTCGGATTCATGTTGACCGTGGTGTCGCCAAAGAAAACAGGCCCTTTTTTAGTCAGCATCATATACATACCTGCCAGGCGTTTGCCCGGCTCTGCCCCGATAACATGAAGAGCGGGTTTGATGGTGGTTGCGTAATTTTTCGTGAGCCCTGAAATCAAGGTATCTGCCTCACCAAACTGTACCATACTGGCTCCAAAATAGTTCCTGTCAAGCATTAGTTTATTGGCTTCCAGTTGGCTTATCCCTTTTCGTTGTCGTTTTTGATAAAGAAAATCAACATATTTCTTAAATCGTTCAGTGCCTGACTCTTCATAAGGGTCAATGATCAGTACATTTTCAAGGTCAATGGCGTTTTCGGCAAGAATCTCCTGTATTTTCGTTTTTCTTCCCAGTAAGATCGGCTCAGCAATACCCTCATCCTTTATAATTTGTGCCGCTCTTAAAATGCGGTAGTTGTCAGCCTCAGCAAACACGACCCGTTTAGGATTTCGTTTTGCCGCAGCGCTCAGATCACGCATCAGCACATCTTCTAAGCCCAAACGGCGTCGTAACTCATCTTTGTAGTCGTCCCAATTAGTAATCGTTTTGCGGGCAATACCCGATTGGATCGCTGCCAGTGCAACAGCAGGGGCTACCTCTGTGATCAATCGGGGGTCGGTAGGTTTAGGAATAATATATTCCTTACCAAATTTCAGGGTATTATCATTATACGTCACATTGACCGCTTCAGGAACCGGCTTTTTGGCCAATTCGGCAAGGGCGTACACCGCTGCTATCTTCATCTCCTCATTGATGCCCCGGGCCCTCACATCCAAGGCTCCTCTAAAGATATAAGGAAATCCGAGCACATTATTCACCTGGTTAGGAAAGTCAGATCTGCCGGTAGCCATAATGACATCCTTGCGAGTTTGGCAGGCAAGCGTATAATCAATTTCAGGATCTGGATTAGCCATCGCAAATACAATGGGATTCGGGGCCATGCTTTTAAGGGCTTCAGCAGACAAGGTGTTGGCTGCAGATAACCCAATGAAAACATCGGCATCTTTCATGGCCTCCTCTAGCGTATATATATTACGCGCTGTGGCAAATGGAGCCTTGGTTACATCCAATTCATCACGGTCCTTTCTGATAACACCCGTACGATCTACCATCACAACATTCTCAATTTTTGCGCCCAGTGAAAGGTACATCCGTGTACAGGAAACAGCTGCAGCACCGGCCCCATTTACAACGATCTTAATGTTATCAAGCTTTTTATGCTGCAATTCACACGCATTTAAAAGAGCTGCTCCTGAAATAATGGCCGTGCCATGCTGGTCATCATGCATCACGGGTATATTCATTTCCTCTTTAAGCCTGCGTTCTATTTCGAAACATTCAGGAGCCTTAATATCTTCCAGGTTAATGCCGCCAAAAGTAGGCTCCAAGGCCTTAACCACCTGAACAAATTGGTCAATTTGGTGCACATTGATCTCAAGATCAAAAACATCAATATCCGCAAAGATTTTAAACAATAAACCCTTGCCTTCCATAACCGGCTTGCCGGCTTCGGGACCAATGTTACCAAGGCCCAGTACAGCTGATCCATTGCTGATCACCGCAACCAGATTACCTTTTGCTGTATATTTATAAACATCCTCCGTATTTTCTGCAATTTTAAGACAGGGCTCAGCAACCCCAGGAGAATAGGCCAAAGAAAGATCGCGCTGCGAGTTAGTGGGTTTAGTCGGTATTACGGCAATTTTTCCTGGCCGGCCATTGGCATGGTAATTTAATGCGTCTAGTTTACGATTCGTTTTACTCATTATTAAAATTTTTGTGGGTTTCCTCTCCACAGATAATTGTACTCGCAAAGTTATCATTCTTTTCTGAGCCCGATCATTTTTTGTAAACACTTGCAAACATTTTGTCCATATCCGGCAAAAAGGAAAATCATTTCCGATCCTTCTTCGAGGGTTAAATCCTATTTTTGTTTAAATTAACGTAAAGGGCATCATAGCATGGATAATATTTCTATAAATGAACAAAATGAACAAAAAAATTAAAAATGAACAAAAAAGATCTTTAAAATGGTCTGGCCAACACAAAGCCTTTTCGATAGTGTTTTCGCGTACCATTTAAGTGATAAAGCTCCAACTGGATGATATAAATTCCGGGAGGGGCAATAGAATTTCCATCGGTATAACCATCCCATGTTAATAATCCATCCGTTGCTATGCTTTGGTTACGTAACAATCGCCTAATCAGTAATCCACTTTCATGATAGATTTCTACACTGGCCATATAACCACTCTCAGGAAGGGTAAACTTAAGCTGCAACTCATCCTCAAAGCCATCCTGATCAGGAGAGAATGTTTTGGAGACCAGTTGGAATAGCGGTGCTTGCAAACTGTCCATCGATTCAGAGTTTTTATAGCCAGGTGTAGCAAAACCAGCCGTGCTGGCTGCATAGTGAAGATTTTCGGGCAGGTAAGCGGCTTTTGAAAACTGGATACGTTCTACAGAGACCCCTTTGCTGGTTTCGCCGTAACACAGGCTATCAATTGTTTTTCCGTTGTGTTTGATTACAGCGTTGCCATTGTCATTAATAAAGGGTGGTAACGAGCCCATCTTTATGAATACATCGGGATAAGGGCAGTGATAATGTTGGCGAATTATTTCAGGGGCAATGGTCAAAACACGGTATTCATTGGGTTTTACCAATAGTTGTACAGGGCTTATGCTAACTTGGCTAAAGTTGCCATTATTCCGCAGGCTACCCAATGTAAAGCGTGACAGATCCAGTATTTTCTGGCTGGCGTTGTAGACCTCTACAAAATCCACACCGCCTGTATTGGGGTTACTTAAGATCTCATTCAGGAGCAGGTCGCCCATTATGGGAGTTTCAGGAATAAAAAATGAGGAGCTGCTGTTGAACCAATTCTGAGCACAATCGGCCAGATTTTCTGCCACAATATCATAAAAGTGCCCCGGATTGAACGGTTTATCAAAACCTAAAAGTACCGTATGGTCGTTTTGGATGGTCACCTTATTGGGCAAACCGACTCCGTTGTTTGCACGATAATGTGTCACGTTCGCCGCAACGCCCTGATCAACCGAGACCGAAAAGCCAATTTCTAACTGTAGGGAGTCAACCAACAGCAATGAGTTGATCATTTTTTTCTCGGCCGTACTCTCGTCACGAACGGAATTTGTTTTGCCTGGCGTACCACCATTTTTATCGGTACTGGCTATCCAGTTGTCTGCCCCCATGCAAAAGGCCCCGGTATTAATACGCTCCAGACTCCATCCACCGTTCATTTTTTGGTTATCACGATACCAGGAATCAGAATAAGTCACTTCGTCTATTAACTGTCCCTGTAGGTTATATAAACTTAAGGCCGCCCCCGTGTTGCTAAGAGCAGGCCATGTGGACAGTGCAATAACTTTTCCATAAGCACTAAATGCTACCGAATCGCTTTTACGGCAAATTAACACATATTCACCCGGGTTAATAACCAGGTTTGCACTAATCGTTTGTGTCCGATATTTCCATCCAAACAGTGAAACGGCTGCCAAGCTGCGGTTATAAAGTTCCACATATTCTGCCGTAGGCAAGTCATTAACCCCGTTTGGGTTGGCCATTATTTCATTAAATACCACATCAAAAGGCTGTACTGCAGTACGCGGTAAAAAAGTGGTGCCTGGAAGTGCAATAGCTTTACCGAATCCTGATAGTATAAGCGTGACAAGTATTATTCTGATCATAAGCAAAAAATGGTAGACAAAAAACAGAAAGATGTTAATAAAAGACCAATCTTACAAAATTAAATTCGTATTTTTGGAACCTTTTAAAAATCAGGCATAAAAATAGAAAACAAAATACAAGAATCAAAATCACAAAAAAAATGAAGATCGCAGTTGTAGGCGCGACGGGCCTGGTAGGCTCGGAAATGTTAAAAGTATTGGCAGCGCGCAATTTCCCAGTGACAGAATTAATTCCAGTAGCCTCTGAAAAGAGCAAGGGCAAGGATATTGATTTTAAGGGAAAGAAGTACAAGGTGGTTACTGCAGCAGAAGCGATCGCATTAAAACCCGATGTAGCCTTATTTTCGGCAGGAGGAGGTACCTCGCTTGAACTTGCACCCCAATTTGCTGATGCCGGCACAACAGTTATTGACAATTCATCCGCCTGGCGTATGGATCCTACCAAAAAGCTGGTCGTACCAGAGGTAAATGCACATGTCCTTACTGCGGCCGATAAAATCATTGCCAATCCCAACTGCTCTACCATCCAAATGGTTGTAGTGCTCAAGCCGCTCCATGATCGGTATAATATAAAACGCGTGGTCGTATCCACCTACCAATCAGTTACCGGTACTGGCGTAAAAGCCGTAAGGCAATTGGAGGATGAGCGGGCAGGAATTGATGGTGAAAAAGCATACCCCTATCAAATCGACCTAAATGTAATCCCTCAGATTGATGTATTTCAGGACAATGGATACACCAAAGAAGAAATGAAAATGATTCAGGAAACAAATAAAATTATGGGCGATGATCATATCCGGGTTACAGCCACAACTGTCCGTATACCCGTAATTGGGGGCCATTCTGAAGCCATTAACATTGAATTTGAGCATGATTTTGACCTGAAAGAAGTACGAAGCTTGCTTGAAAAACAAAGTGGTGTTATTGTGGTTGACGATCCCGCCCACTTAAAATATCCAATGCCCAAAGATGCTCATGGCCGTGACGAAGTCTTTGTAGGCCGTATCCGGCGAGATGAAAGCCAGGAAAACACCCTCAATCTATGGGTGGTAGCTGACAATCTTCGTAAAGGAGCAGCCACAAATGCGGTTCAGATTGCTGAATATTTATTGGAAAACAATTTAGTTAGCAAGGGCGAGCTGGTATAACCGTGCCTAGCGCAGGATCCAATTATTAGTTTGGCATTGGCTTTGCATAAATTAGTTAAATAAATTAGTTGATTGAATATGAATATTAAGAAAAAAATCTCCGTAATAGGTTTATCAATAGCAACCTCTGCCATGCTTTTTAGCAGTTGCAGCACCATACAGTCTATGAACAATACCCAAAAAGGTGCCGCAGTTGGCGTAGCTGGGGGTGGAACATTGGGTGCATTAATCGGAAAGAAAGCCGGTAATACGGCAGTTGGTGCCTTAATTGGCGCTGCTGTAGGTGGAGCCGCCGGTGGTTTGATCGGCAAGAAAATGGATAAGCAGGCAGCCGAGATCAAAAATACGGTTCCCGGGGCAGAAGTTATCCAAACACCTGAAGGAATTATCGTATCATTCAATAACGAAATCCTGTTCGATTTTGATAAAACAGATTTGAAGCCACAAGCAAAAACGGCCATACAGAAACTGGTGCAAACCCTCAACAATAATCCCGGAACGGATATTACCATTGTAGGCCACACCGATGGCCGTGGTACAGCAGCGTACAATCAAGGGCTTTCAGAACGCCGTGCAGCAGCTGTTAAGGTTTATGCGGTGGCACAGGGCCTGGATCCAAACCGAGCCACTACCGTTGGCAAAGGTTTTAACGAGCCAATTGATACCAATGATACCGAAGAAGGCCGGGCACATAACCGTCGTGTAGAATTTGCTATTGCCGCTGGTAGCGAAATGAAAAAAGATGCACAATCTGGGACCAACTAGCAAGCAATAATTAATAATAGGAAGCCTCATTGGAAATAATGACCAATGAGGCTTTTTTAGTTTGTTAAAATACCTAAAATTCGGAACAAGCATTTAAAAAATCAGTAATTTCACCGCAACAAAAATCGATCATGATCACATGCTGTTAGTTAAAAAGCTAATCTTATTAATGCTGTTACCCGGGGCACTTATGGCACAGGCCAGACGTGAATATGAGCGCCCAGCAATGCCAACAGTTAATAAATCAAAAAGTAAGCACCCTGAAGTTTTGGTATATGGCAGTGGTCCCGACGCCTATGCTGCCGCGGTACAGTCTGCAAAATCGGGGTGCAATACGCTTTGGGTATGGGGTTCAGACAGGGTAGGAGGAGAATTGATCTCAAAACCAGGAATACAGCAAATCAATTCCAACGCGCATATGGATTCAGGTATCTGGGCAGCATTCCTGCAAAAAATGCTTCGTTCATCAAAACCAACAGATTCAGTTTTTGCAGTGGTTAAAGGTCGTTTTAATCCACGAATAGCAGAAAATGTCCTGGAGCAAGTGGCTGATTCGGTCGTGAACCTAACTTATCTGAAAAATGTTCAGATAATCAGCATGAGTTCCTCCGGAAAAAGCTTTGACATTGTATTGAGCAACCAGCAAAAGCTAAAGGTTCGCGCGGTGGTGGATGCCACTTCAGGATCTTCCCTGTTCGAAAAAACAAAGGGCGGAACCAAGCTTAATGGGCTTATCAAAATAAAAACTCCCTACACAGATGATAATGCACACGACCTTTTCAAAACCGGCAAGTTCCGGACAAGCGTAGCGGGCGGCGCCATAGCCGGCAAAAGTTTCATCATTCCCATGGAAGCTCTGTTTCCAGACAGCTTGAACAACTATTTCGCTACCCGTAACATGCAGGGTATTGCATCCCTGCTCAGCGGTACTATCGACGATGCCCCGTTGCTCATGATGTGCGGCCAGGCGATCGGGGCATCAGCGGCATATTGCGCTTTTTTTAAATCAAGTACCGATAAGATCATGCCCAGAGAACTCCAAGGAGAACTTATCACCTATGGAGCCGCACTCATTCCTTTTTATGACATCCTTTACGAAGACCCCAATTATTGGTCCATTCAGCGCACAGGCGTTTCGGGACTGCTCCAAGGCAGGTTCAAACAGCAGGATGGATACGAACGGTGTCTGTTTCTGCCAGACAGCAGCGTTACTTTTCAGGAGCTTGAACCCGTATTCAGAAAGCTGTATACCCGAAGCCAAATATGGTTTGCCGATCATCAGGGCCTCACAAATATCAAACTCAAAGACCTGCTGGGCCTCATTAAATATTTGGGCAGCCGCGGAAATGAGCTAGATGCCGAAACAGAGAAGGGCTGGCAAAAGCGCTTTAAATTTAAAGGCAATTATGATCCGGAGCACCTTTTGAGCCGAAGGCAGGTAGCTGTATTGACAGATACCTACCTCCAGCCCCAGCCTTTCAGCGTGCGGATAGACCGCAAAGGAAATTTTCAAAACTAAATAATTGGCCAGCGTATGAATGCCTCGATCGCTTCATACTCAGCCATGCCTAGTTGGTCATAAATACGGGCAGTTTCGCTCGTGCGTTGTTCCGCACGCACCCAAAATTCCCGCGCATCGTCGCCAGGGAATACCGGAATATCTTTTTGAGACTGATGTTTAAAGATCGCAAGACGTTTGCGCAATACCTCCTGTGGAGAGAGCGGAACCGCCATTTCAATCTCGTGAATTTCAAATTCGTGCCAGGCACCACGGTATAACCAAAGCCAGCAATCTTTAACCCAATCTTCCGTCTTATTCAGACGTTTTAATGCTTCATAAATAATATCAAAACACACCTTGTGCGTTCCGTGCGGGTCGGCAAAATCGCCTGCAGCAAATACTTGGTGAGGCTTTATCTGTTGCAGAAGAGACATGGTTTGTTCAATATCCGCTTCGTGATCCACATGTTTTTCATACTTACCCTTATCATAAAAGGGCAGGTTCTGAAAATGAATATGCTCATCCGGAAGCCCGGCAAAGCGCGCACCCGCAATGGCCTCACCTTTGCGTATCAATCCCTTTACGGCCAAAAGTTCTTTCGTATCTATTTGATTAGGTTTCTTTTCTTTTAGAAAGGACCTGGCCTCTGAATAGATTTTATCCAACAGGGCCGTATCCAATCCCAACGATTTGGAAAAGTCAGAAGCAAACTCCAGATAGCGCAAAGACTCATCATCCCATACTGCTGTATTTCCGGAAGTTTGGTAGGCCACATGAACCTCATGGCCCTGATCAGCCAGGCGTATAAATGTGCCGCCCATTGAAATGACATCGTCATCCGGATGCGGTGAAAAAATGATCGAACGTTTTTTTGTTGGATTGGCCCTTTCAGGCCGTTGGCTATCATCAGCATCAGGTTTACCACCCGGCCACCCGGTAATGGTATGCTGCAGTAAGTTAAAAATGTGGATATTGATATTATACACCGGTCCCTTTTCAGTGGCCAGCTGTGCCATACCATTGTTATTGTAATCTTCCTCAGTCAATTTTAGGATCGGTTTTTTAAGCGTTTTCGCTAACCAAATCACCGCTTTTTTAATGGTTTTATCATCCCAGGTACAATCTTTTACCAGCCAAGGCTTATCAAATCGAGTCAGTTCAGATGCGGCATCCGCATCCAGGATAAATTCTACGTGGTCTGAAAGCTGTAAAAAGGTGGCAGGAACATCCGACGACAATTCGCCTTCTACCGCTTTTTTAACAATTTCAGCCTTCTTACGGTTCCAAGCCATCAAAATAATTTCCCTGGCTTTGAAAATGGTTCCAATACCCATGGTAATAGCCTTGGTTGGTACATTTTCTTTGCTCCCAAAATCGCGGGAAGCATCCCGCCGGGTAAGATCGTCCAATGTGACCAGCCGTGTACCCGAATTTGGAGCCGAACCGGGTTCATTAAAACCGATGTGGCCAGTACGGCCGATACCGAGGATTTGCAGGTCAAGACCACCCAATTCCGTAATTTTTTGCTCATAAGCAAGGCAAAAGTCGGTTATGTTTTCCAGCTTCAGGGTGCCATTCGGAATGTGAACATTATTTGGATCAATATCTATATGGCTAAACAAATGTTTATTCATAAAAGTCACATAACTTTGAGCAGAATCGGGCAACATGGGGTAATACTCGTCCAGGTTAAAGGTAATGACGTTGCTAAAGCTCAAACCCTCTTCCCTGTGCAACCTCACCAATTCGGCATACACTGCAATAGGGGTGGCACCCGTAGCCAAGCCTAATATGGCCGGCTCACCCCGCTGTTGTTTAGTTTTAATTAAGGTAGCAATACGATGCGCCACTGCCAGCGATGCGCTGTGCGGATCTGGATAAACGGTAACCGGGAGTTTTTCGAAACGCGTTTCTTCCAATAAATTTAAACGAGCCATTTTATGGATACTAGAAATTAAGGTGAGCAGCAAAAATAGTAAAACTTTATATAGCTTATTTAAATATTTATAGTTTTTTGCATTACTTTTATCAAAAAATAGCAAAACAATCGAGTGCATACATGAATGAACAACTTGAAAAATTGGTAATAATTGCCCAAAAGCCCCAACGTCTTATCATCGGGCTCATGTCGGGCACCTCGCTTGACGGCTTGGATATCGCTCTTTGCCGGATAAGTGGAAGCGGGCGGCATACACGGCTGTCCGTTGATCAATTTAAAACAGTTGCCTATCCTCCGGATTTTAGGGAGCAGATCAAAACTATTTTTGCCAAACGCACGGTCGATTTTGAAAAGCTATGCGGGCTAAATGCGCTTATAGGTATTCGTCACGCAGCTTATATTTTAGAAACACTGAAAGAGTGGCAAGTTCAGCCATCGGCAATTGACCTGATTGCCAGCCATGGTCAAACCGTGTTTCATGCACCACAGTCACTTACCGGCCATACAGACTTACCAAATAGTACGCTTCAAATAGGTGACGGTGATCACATTGCGGTAAATACGGGCATTATAACCATTTCAGATTTCAGGCAAAAACACCTGGCGGGAGGAGGAGAGGGAGCACCATTGGCAGCCTATGGTGACTACCTTTTATTTTCAGACAGCCATGAGAATCGAGTGCTGCTAAATATAGGAGGCATTGCCAATTTCACCTATCTACCAGCAAGTGGCAGTGGTGTATTCTCCACTGACACCGGGCCCGGAAATACCCTGATGGATCAGTATATGCAACATCAGTTAGGAAAATTGATGGACACTGATGCCGAAATGGCGATAAAAGGCAATGTCAGTGAAGTTTTATTGCAAGCATTGTTATCTAACACTTTTTTTGAACTACCTCTCCCCCGCACCACGGGCCCGGAACTGTTCAATCTTGATTATTTAGAACGTGCGCAGCATCAATCAGGAACATTAAACCTTACCCCCGAAGATATTATGGCCACCTTATGTGCATTTTCAGCCGCAAGCATAAGCCAGGCCGTGCGAAATACAAATTTCAATCAAGATCCCGTTGTGGTATATGCAAGTGGAGGAGGTTTGCATAATCCCCGACTTATGCAACTGCTAAAACAACAACTGCCGAATATACGGATCACGTCATTTAAGGAACTCGGACTGCCACCCGACGCGAAAGAAGCGGCCCTGTTTGCCCTGCTGGCCAATGAAACAATAGCAGGATCTCCAGAAAACGCATCCGGTATCAGCGGTTCACCCGCCATCTGTATGGGTAAGGTTAGCTTTCCCCGTTAAGCTGGCTAGTAAAGGATTGGATCGCTCGTACCGGATCATTTGTTTTCATAAAATTTTCACCAATCAAAAAAGCATCAAACCCTGCCTTTTTTAACTGATTAATCGTTGCCGGATCACTGATGCCACTTTCAGAGACCTTGATGAAAGATGCCGGAATCAAGTCAACAAGCTCCAGGGAATGATCAATAGAAACCGAAAAGTCGGTCAAATCGCGGTTATTTACCCCCACAGCATCCACATACTCAGACAGGCTACGATCCAGCTCTTCGCGGTTATGAACTTCCAGTAGCACATTTAGACCGAGTGCCTTGGCATAGCTAGCCAGTTGGTTAATCTCTGCGGGGGAAAGAACCGCAGCAATGAGCAATATAATATCTGCCCCGTGGGCCTTAGCTTCTGCAATTTGGTAAGTGTCAATTATAAAATCTTTTCGCAGCAAGGGTATGAGTAGCGATTGCCGCGCGAGCAACAGGTCGTCCAAGCTCCCATGAAAAAAATCGCTATCCGTAAGTACAGATACTGCAGAGGCACCGGCTAATTCGTAGCCCTTCACCACCACATCAACCGCAGCATCCTGGTTGATCATTCCCTTTGAAGGAGACGCCCGTTTGAACTCAGCAATAATGCCATTCCGGTAAGGTGAAGTAACAAAATTTAGCATTTTAAGGCATATCCGGCCAAACAGAGGCATATGCTGAAGCGTATCAAGGCTCACGGAATTTTTGGCCAGCAACACCTCAGCCTTTTTTCGTTCAATAATCTGGTCAAGTATATTCATGGTCTTATTATTTCGTATTTTTTGCTGTAACCAACCAATTTTCTATCATCTTCCGGCCATGTTCACTCAATACAGATTCTGGATGGAACTGAACCCCCCTTACGTCATAGTGTTTATGAGACAAGGCCATGATGACCCCTTCACTGTCAAGTGCCGTAACCTTAAGCACGTCCGGAAAACCTTCTTTTGAAACCGCCCATGAATGATAGCGGCCTACCATAAATTGATTTGGTAAACCATCAAAAAGAATTTCGGCAGGGTCAGTAACTCGTATAGGAGTAGCCACACCATGCACCGGACTTTGCAAATTGAAAAGCTGGCCGCCGTAAACTTCAGCAATAGCCTGTTGGCCCAGGCACACACCCAAAATACTTTTATGAGGCCCATAAGATTTGATCACCTCCAGTAATAACCCGGCCTCTTCGGGTATGCCCGGACCTGGCGATAAAATAATCTTATCAAAGGCCTCCACTTCTTCCAAAGCAAACTTATCATTTCTCCACACAGTGGCCTCCACGTTGCATTCATGCAATAAATGAACCAGGTTAAACGTAAAAGAGTCGTAGTTATCTATTACTAAGACATTTTTATTAAGTGTACTGTTTTCGCTCATGGTATTATCATATATTATGTAGGAAGTCTATTTTTATAGTTAAATTTCACAGGCCAAATCCAGTGCCTTCCTTAGCGCAGCAATCTTATTGTTCACCTCATTTAGTTCGCTTTCCGGATCAGAAGCGGCTACAATACCGGCTCCGGCCTGGTAATGGAGTACATTATTTTTACTGAGAAATGTACGAATCATAATGGCATGGTTAAACTCCCCATCGAAGCCCATGTATCCAATCGCCCCACTATAAAAACCCCTTTGCTGGCCCTCATAGCGGTCTATTAGCTGGATGGCCATGTGCTTAGGAGCACCGCTCAATGTGCCGGCCGGAAACGTATCACCCACCACATCAAACGAATTTGTATTTGCGCCCAAGATGCCGCTAACTCTTGAAACCAGGTGGATCACGTGCGAGTAATACTGGGCCTCCTTAAACGATTTAACGCTCACGTTACGGCAATGGCGGCTCAGGTCATTGCGTGCTAAATCAACCAACATTACGTGCTCAGCACTTTCTTTCGGGTCAGCTTTAAGGGTTTCAGCCAGCTGTATGTCTTCCTCCAGGTTGCCTCTTCGCTTAAAAGTCCCTGCGATGGGATAGATCGTAGCCTCCCGGTTCTTGATCGTAAGCTGAGCTTCGGGAGACGAGCCCATCAGCTTAAAGTCACCATAATCAAAGTAGAACAGGTACGGCGAAGGATTAACTGAGCGCAACGCACGGTAAACATTAAACTCATCTCCAGTAAATGATATAGAAAAAGCTCTTGACGGCACAATTTGAAACACATCTCCACGATAGATATGTGTTTTCATTTTTTTAACCAAATCCATAAACGCTTCATCCGTCATATTTGATTGCTCGCTGCCTTTTACCGCAAACGGGTATTCCGGAAAATTCTTGTTTTGAATCAGGAACTGCATTTTCTCCAGCCCGGTAGCCGGTTCATCCCCACAATGGTGCTCAAAAATGTAAAGTTCATTTTTGAAATGGTCTATAGCGATCACATACCGATAAACCTGATAATTCAGGAACGGGATATTTCTGGAAGGATCTTCAGGAGCATGTAAATGAATATCCTCAAAATGAGCGACCGCATCAAACGTAAAATAACCAAACAGGCCACCAGAAATAAACTTGAAGGTTTCCTCAGCCCCTGACTGAAAAGATGAACGAAATTCAGAAACCTCCCTGCGTAAATTAATCGTTGACGCGTCCTTAACAATCCGTTTTCCATCCGGGAAAAAAGTAGTCAGCGAGTTTCCTTCCAAACGTATACCCCCAATAGGTTCACAGCACACATAACTCATACTATTCTCCCGGCTGTGGTAGTCAGAACTTTCAAGCAAGAGCGAATTGGGAAATACATCCCGCAGCCTAAGGAAAATACTGACCGGTGTAGCCGTGTCTGCCAATAATTTTTTGTAGGTTGTTTTTAAAAAATACTTCATTTATTTCTTCATTTATTTCTTCATTTGTATCACAAACACATTCATTTATAAGGAGCTTTAGTAGAAAGATTAGGCCATAAAAAAACCCGACCACTTTAAAGCGTCGGGTTATCTATTTTTTGGCTTAATTTCTTCTTATCACCAACCTTATATATAGCAACTACCGGCGCTCTTTTCCAAGGGCCACCACCAATTGCCAAAAGTTGTATGTATTAACTTCACGACCGCAAATTTAGAAATAAATTTGATATTACAAATTTTTGTCCCTAAAAATTTTATTATATGAACGAATTACTAAAAAGAATTCCCAAAGATCCTAACGCCTTTTTCAGGATTATTTAAAGCAATAAGCACCACGATGATTGCCAATGTGTAAAAAATGGCGATCGCCTTATTTTTAGCCACAGCTTCCGTAGCCTTTTTTGAGCGGGAGTGCCCAATGGTAATCAGCACCACGGCAATGACCATCATAGTAAGGTGCTCAACGGTCCAATAGCGTGACACCGCATTTTTCATAGCCTCGCCCATATGACCTGGTTGGGGTAGCGGGCTCAAAAAATAAAGAACCAAACCCAAAAGTAGCTGGATATGGGCCGAGATCATGGCAAACAAATTAAATTTACGGTTGCCTTCACCATAACTCTTATGGCCGAACCAGTCAGCAAATGCCCTTATAATAGCCAGTACAATGAGCAGCATGACCACATACCGCCAGCCAGAATGGAAATATTTTATTACGCTATACATATGTTTAATCGTTAGTTGGGCTCAAAAATAGTAATTACATGTGAAATACTAGATATGAGATACTAGAAACCTTCCCCCGGCTCGTCACCTTGATTGGTGTCATTATCCTTTCTAGGTTTCTTTTTCTGGAAATCCTCACGCCCGAAGCGATAGGTGAAGGTCAGGTTAGCCATGCGTCGCATCCAGCTAAATTCAAAATCCTGCACAAATTGGTTCGTAAACTTCGTGCCACCAAATTTTCTGGAGTCAAACACATTCCTTACATTAAGCATCAGGCTTCCTTTAGTATTTAAAATATCCCATTTTAGCGCTACGTCAGCACCCTTCATCGCAAACGTCTTGCCTTGCGACATTACCTGTGGCGCTTTATAATCGGCCCGGATTTGTGCAGTGAGGCTTTTGGCAAGCTTTACATTGGCATTTATATTGGCATCCCAAGAGGTGCCGTGGGTACCATCCACATCATATTCCGCAGCACCATCCAGGTTCTTATAAAACAAATTGAAGTTACCTGTCACATCCGTCCCCGGCATCATGTTCCATTTGCCAATAAATTCAAAACCGGTATTCTGACTTTTGCTTAAATTTTGCCATTGTGAAAAAGTCTGGTTATTGGCGGCCTCTGCGCGGGAAGTGACCAGCTGGATCACATCATTGACAAAGCGCGCATAAATGGAGGAAGTAAGCGTAAATTTTTGCCAAAAATAAGCATAACTCATTTCAACCGAATGGGTATCTTCTGGTTTCAAGTTCGGATTGCCCTGGCGGATATTATAGTTGTCAGACAGATCCTGAAACGGATTTACCTGCCACCCATCCGGCCGGCTCACCCGGCGGCTATAACTCAATTGCAGTTGTTCTTTGTCATTGAATTGCTGGGTCAGGTACACACTCGGATAGATCCGAAAATAATTCAGGCGCCCTTTCGTATTTATATTGGCAGGATCAGTGCCCGGATCCAACGAAGCATACAACGTATTCAGGTAGGCCTGTTCAGCCCTTAGCCCAACCTGAAACCCCAACGTCTTGGTCAGCTTATTCTGGTAGTTGGCATACACTGCATGGACAATATCCTCCATGCTAAAATTATTACTTTGATGATAATCGGGCAGAAATAAACCCGCATCCGCATCGAATAAATTAGAGAACTGGTAGTTATTTTCTTTGCGAATGGACGTGCGATAACCCGCTTCCAGTTTACTGTCATCGCTAAAAGGGCGAGTATAATCCAGTTGGATATTATAATTCCGGGTCTTTTCACGCGTATCATTATTCCGGTTTTCGCCCACCTGTGTCGGGTCCGTAAAATCCTGGTTAAAGGTTTTATTTCCATCCTCCTTTTCGTGGCCATAAGAAAAATTGGCCAAGAGGTTTTCACCCTTATGGCTAAAATCGTGGGTCAGGTCCAGGTTTAGCTCATACCCAAATTCATCCTCATTTTGTTTCGTATAACGGTTGCTGTTACCTACCGGGGCTGCCAGGTTTTGATACGTATAATATAAGTCCTCGCCGCGGTCGTTAGTACGGGTACTAAGATTGCCTGAAACGCCAATGGTGGTTTTATCGTCGGCGTAATAGTCCAAACCCAGCTTCCCTTGATGGCCAAAACCTTTTCGTGAATTCTCCGAAGTATTGTCGATAAGTCCATTTCCATCATAATACAATGTGTGGTTTGCACTAGAACCAGGCCGGTTGTTTCTGCGAATATTATAGTTGCCATAATAATTAAACCGTTTATCCTTAAAACCCATAGTAAGCCCACCATTATAATTATTATAATTACCCGCCGAAGCATTCACCGAGCCATTAAGCCCGTTCCGTACATTTTTCTTTAATATAATGTTGATAATGCCCGATTGGCCTTCCGGGTCGTATTTAGAAGAAGGATTAGTAATCACTTCCACCCGGTCAATAGAATTGGCGGGCAGCGATTGAAGAAAAGCACCCACATCATTACCAGCCAGGGCTGAAGGCCTTCCGTCTATTAGGATGCGGGCGCCTGAACCCCGAAGACTGACCGCGCCATCCATATCCACTTGCAAAGAAGGTATATTGCCAAGCAAGTCAGCGGCTGTGCCCCCAGCACTAACTAAACTCTGAGCCACATTAAACACCTTACGGTCAATTCCCATTTGCATAGCAGGAGGAGCACCCTCAATTACCACCTCCTGCAAAACATTATCTTCTGAAGTTTTTAACAAAATAGTGCCCAGGTTTAATTGTTGGCCAGCTTTTAAAACAATTGACAGCCGCTCATACTGGCTGTAACCTACAAACCCGGCCCTAAGCATATACGTGCCGGCTGGCAGATTGTCCAGCTTAAAAACACCTAGGGTATTTGTTTGCCCCGCTTTTACCGCCTGGTTATCGGGCTTAAGTAAAGAAATACTGGCAAATTCAATAGGTTGGCTGTTACCCGCATCTACCACCTTGCCAAGGATGGCTGCAGAATTTTGCGCATGAACAGCGCTAGTAAATAAAACGATTGAAGTGAACGTGATTATCGGTGAAAAAAAGCGCATACGTACCTAGTATCTGAAATAAAATTTGTTTGTTTTAGCAGCTATTCACAAAGAAAAGGTAATCATATCGCAACAGCAGTGGCGTAACTGCTTTATTACAGCAGTCTGCATGAAATTGTTACGACACCATACAGACCAATTGCTAATATCCAACTTATTGCTACTTTTGTACATGATAAAATCAATGACAGGCTATGGCATAGCCTACATGGAAATTGAGAAAGCAAAATACACCGTTGAAATAAAGTCACTCAATTCCAAATTTTTGGAACTTAACCTAAAACTGCCCCGCACATTTTCTGATAAAGAACTATTTTTAAGGAATGAATGCACCAGGCTTATCGAGCGTGGTAAAGTCAATGTTACTGCCACAGTTGAATATATAGATGTTGCTGAACGCCCTTCCAGGTTAAATACCGCGTTGCTTCAGGCCTATTATAAACAGTTAAAAGAGCTGGCCTTTAAATTTAATGATACACCTGATAATTTATTGCAAGTAGCCGTTACCCTGCCAGACGTCATCACTTATGATGAGGAACTGGCCAATGATGAAGAGTGGGCGGCACTTTCAGGAGCATTTTTCGCCGCGGTGACCAAGTTTAACCAATTCCGGGCCGATGAAGGAGGCGTGTTGAAAGCAGATTTGGCTATGCGCAGCAAAAAATTGGTTGAACTGCTTACTGAGGTAGAAAGCCGTGAAACAAATCGTATACCACTCATCCGCGAACGTATCAGCCAATATCTGGATGCAGCCGTAGGGCGCGAAAATGTAGACATGAACCGTTTTGAGCAGGAACTCATCTTCTATATTGACAAATTGGACATCACTGAAGAAAAAGTACGCTTACGCAGCCATTGCAATTACTTTTTGGAGGCACTGGAAGACAGCAATGCCAACGGGAAAAAATTGGGTTTCATTTCGCAGGAGATGGGCAGGGAAATCAACACCCTCGGGTCGAAGGCAAACGATGCCGGCATCCAGCAAACCGTAATATTGATGAAAGAAGAACTCGAAAAAATCAAAGAGCAACTTTTAAACGTTCTTTAAACTGTTTTGAAATAGCATATGGCAAAAACCAAAACACATCATGGAAAGCTGGTCATCTTTTCCGCCCCAAGCGGAGCAGGCAAAACAACTATTGTAAAGCATTTACTTGGAAAATACGGCGAGAAGATCGCTTTCTCCATTTCGGCCAGTACACGCCAGCCCAGAAGTGGAGAGGTGAATGGGGTAGATTACTACTTTATCAGCAAAGAAGAATTTTTGCACCGCATAGCCCACAAAGAGTTTGCTGAATTTGAGGAAGTCTACTCAGGCACATTTTATGGAACCTTACGCAGTGAAATTGAGCGGATATGGGAAGCAGGAAAGCATGTCATTTTTGACATTGATGTAGAGGGCGGCCTTCACCTAAAACGGATATATAAAAAAGATGCATTAGCCATATTTGTACAGCCCCCATCCCTTGAAGTCCTGGCTGAGCGTTTATATGGACGCGGCACTGACAGCCCTGAGAAATTAAAAGAACGCATTGCAAAAGCTGATCGGGAGCTGGCCTATGCCAATAAATTTGATGTCATCCTCAAAAATGACGACCTGGACACCGCTTGTTCTGAAGCCGAACAACTATTAGAAAACTTTTTGAAGTCATAAATGGTTGCCAACCGATCGCCGATGACAAAAACGGGCTTATTTTTTGGATCCTTTAATCCCATCCACACCGGGCATCTGATCATTGCCAATTACATGGCCAACCATCTTGATCTGAAAGAAGTGTGGTTGGTTGTTTCCCCTCAAAATCCGCTGAAGAAAAAAGGTTCGTTGGCCAGAATGTATGACAGGCTTGAAATGGTCAACCTAGCTATTGAGCATGCTGCAAACTTGCGGGCCAGCGATATAGAATTTAAGTTACCCCAACCATCCTATACCATCGATACATTGACACACCTTCACGAACGGTATCCAACTAAAAAATTTGTACTCATCATGGGGTCAGACAATTTGCAATCGCTGGAAAAATGGAAGAATTATGAACTAATCCTGCGCGACTATGAAATATATATATATCCGCGTCCAGGTTTTGAAAACAGCAAATTCAAAGATCACCCTTCCATCCGCATTACCAGCACACCACTTATGGAGCTTTCATCCACCTTTATCCGTGCAGCCATAAAATCGGGCAAAAATATCAAATATTTTGTGCCCGACAGCGTTTTGGATTTTATTGAAAGTAAGGCCTTATACCAGTAGGTGGTTAATCCATGGAATCAAAATAATCAATGATGAGCGATTTCATGATCATTTCCTGTTCTAACAAGGTATAATTAGGAATAGGCTTCACCAATTTCCAATGCGGCCAGCCATCCTGATCCAAGCCTTCCAACTCATAAAAGCCCATTTCACTAAAGAGCCGGCAAGTAGCTATATGCATTAATTCTTCCTTCTGTCGTTTGCTGAATTTCTGAGGGCCCTTCCCCAATTCCTGCACACCTATCAGAAAAAGAAACACCTTAATATCGGGTTTGTCATTATCAAACAGGTCTGCCGTTTTAATTTGCAGGGCACCCCACTTCGCATTTATTTCAGCTGGCTTCATCACCGCAAAGATAAGGGTATTTCATGGATAGCACCAGGCTGTGGTTAAATTCATCAAAGTGGGAAAAAATTTCTACAGTTGCATTAATAAAATTGTTGTAGAAAATAATAGGAAAATGCGTGGAAAGCGCATTACCCTTACAAATTCCTAATCCTGTATTCTTGGCATATTATTTCGTTAGCAGGAGGTATGTTCAGCCTTGAACAAAGATTACGGTAAAATACTTTTAGTATGAACTGTTTGTTTTAGTATCTGAAAAAGCGTCGCGCCAGCGGCGCTTTTTGTTTATATCAGCATCAAACCTATTTTCATTTCGATGTTCGTTGAAGCTGAAAGATTTCCGGATATTTGCGTATAAAAAACAAAGGTGTGCAGCTCCAAGCATGGCAATAGCTATTGACCGGGAAGAAACCATAAGGTGATAAATAATCATCTTTCGGATCATAAGCCTCCCAAAAAGTATCTGCCCCTTTGCTAACCATCCCACCCCAATAACTGCCAATAACTTCCCTAGCCTTATCCTGCATGCCAGAATTAATGAGTGCCTGCACATAATAGTGGTTTAGGTAAGGAGTTACGGGTGTAACAGCACTATCGATGGTCTCAAGTGCAGCCAAGGCCCTTTGGGCTTGCTTTTGGGAGGGCACCCCGGCCAGGATCATCCAAATCTGCGAGGCATATGACACTTGTTTGTTATGCAAGCCTACAAACAGGTCCGTGTGCTGGTTATACAGCCATTTCCTGGCGGCGGCCCTCATTTTTTTTACCAGTGGGGGTACATAAGCCAGCTCGTGCTCTTTCCCGATCAGGCGTGACAAGTCATAAGCTTCGTTCAACGCAAAAATGCTGATCCCTTGCAGCGGCACCTCTTTGTACAGTCCGTCTTTCCAGTCAAAAAATATCCACCATTCCTTTGCCGCATTTTCAAAATCCATCAGGCCATCGTTACCCACATACCTATTAACAATGTCCAGTTGCTTTTTAACTACCGGCCAAAGTTCCTTTGCCGTATGCTGGTCGCCGGTAGCAATTAAATATTCTTTCAATGCAGCCCCATATAGAAGTGCATATTCCAATAAAAATTGGCCTGCCTGCGGATGCGGCACTGGCCGGTCAAAAACCGCTGCATGCAAAATACCATTATCGCTGCTTAGACCAGCCAACAAATAAAGACAGTGCTTGCTCAGGTTATACTGTTTATATGAATAGTTGTTGGCCATTGACTGCAAGTAGAGGTCGCCTATCCATAACCGCTGGTCCCTTTTAGGGCCATCTTCAAAAACCGTTTGCATACATTCTTTCAAAGTAGCTAAACCGACACTATCTATCTTCTTAAAAAGAGCAGGTGTGGTGGCTAATAAGGGTGAAGGCGTAGCAGAAGCCGAGCTCACTGCTTCAAAAGACAGTTTAGAGATTGCAAAAGGGAAGCCTGGCTTAGCCAACAGTTCTATTTTTACATAACGGAATGCTACCCGTCGGGGAATAACAATCGTATCGGGAACCTCCATTACCGTTACCACTTCGTCTTGTAACCAGGCCCTACTTAGGCCCCCAGTGTACGGATCAAAAGGAGTAACCACCTCAGAGGGCACCTCTCCAAATGTAAATTTGAGCCGCAAAGGCGCATCGGGTGTCTGCTTCAACGCACGGAGGCAGAAACTTAGGTGGCCTGTAAGATGTTCACCAAAATCAACCACTACACCCGACATAGCCTGGAAAGCTGTATCATACAACTTTTTCGCATCCGACATCGGGACCGCCTTGTATCCCTGGAAAGCAGCCTTATCTTTCACAATAGTTACTAATTTTAATGGCTTCTTAATTGACTTAATCAAAACCGGAGTGGTTTGGGCAGCTTCTTTTAGCCAGCCTTCGCGTACCTGCTGAAAAAAATCCTGAGCATATATTGGGCAGGCGCAGGCCAGGCCCACCATCAAAAAGCAGATTTTAAACAGCCGTATTCCAATCAAAAAATTGTTTATTTTCATATTTTCAATAATTTCTAGCAAAAACGCTAAAATATAAAGTTTAACCAAACCAGCAAAGTCTGTCGTCGTGTAGACGTACACATCTACTTATTTAGATTTATTAAAAATAATTTGGCTACTTTTTATTTTATCGGTTACTTTGCAGCGTCAATCAAACAAAGTATTATTATTTCGATAAAAAATAAATGAAAGCAAAATTTATATTTTTTATAGTGGTCTGCATATCCACATACGTTACTGCCGTCGCACAGGTCAAAGGAAAAATAAATGGACAATTAACAACATCAGATGGCCACCCGGCAGTTGATATTACCGTAACGTTAACCAACTCAAACAAAAAAATTAAATCTAATGATCAGGGCCGTTATTCCTTTGAAAAATTGGATCCAGGAGCATACACCATCAAAATAACGGCAGTTGGCATCAATACACAAACTAAGTCAATTACCATAACAAATGGTGAGGAAGCACAGCTAGACTTTACCTTATCAGAAAGCAGCCAAGTATTAGACGACGTGGTTGTCAGAGCGAATAAGAAGAAATACAATACAGATGTTCCTTCCAAAACATTGCGCATAAATGAACCCCTTATCGAAGCTCCTCAAAACATACAAGTTATTACAAATCAAACGTTTAAGGATCAGCAAATTACTAGTCTGAGCGATGGGCTAATAGCCAATATCAGTGGAGCCACACGTATGGAGCACTGGGGAGACATTTATACCCGCGTAAATGCCCGCGGATCCAGGTTGGCAGCATTCCGCAATGGCTTTAACGTTACCTCTACCTGGGGCCCGCTAACTGAAGACATGAGCTTTGTAGAACGGGTAGAATTTGTTAAAGGCCCTGCCGGCTTCATGATGTCCAATGGGGAACCAAGCGGGATCTATAATGTCGTTACCAAGAAACCTACCGGAAAAGACTTTAACGGTGAAGCAAGTATTTCAACAGGAAGCTATGACTTTTACCGGGCCACCTTAGACCTGGATGGTAAAGCAACCACCAATGGAAAATTGTTATATAGAGTAAACTTAATGGGTCAACTAAAAAATTCATTTCGTGACAATGAGTTTAATAACCGATTCAGCATTGCACCAGTGCTCACCTATAAATTTAGTGATCAAACCAGCTTAACGGCAGAATATACCTATCAGGGAGTGAAAATGTCTGATATAGGAAGCTATTATACTTTTGCTACAGAAGGCTATGCCATACTTCCTAAAAAAGCCACTCCTATCGATGATCAAATGCCGGATACAAGGGTGCATGATCATAGCGCATTTTTAACTTTCCAGCACGAATTCAGTGATAAGTGGAAATTAACCGCGCAAACTGCCTATTTTAATTTTTATCAAATAGGAAGTGACATGTGGCCTGCCAAAGTATTGGATGGAGGTTTGATCCAACGCGCCATATCCGGATGGGAAGGAAGGAGTGAACAATACTTCGGGCAGTTATACATTAATGGCGATGTCACCACCGGAGCAGTTAGGCACCGTATCATTGCCGGTATTGATTATGGCCATAAAAACTATCTGGCAGACTGGAATCAGTACCATGTATTGGACTCAGAAGACCATCTTTTCGACGAAGGAAATCTTTCATACCAAGCGCCGGCCAACGGCTACCCAAATTTTGACTTTACCACCACTTCTTTAAAAGAGCGCGACGCAACTGCCGGATATTACAACCAGCGCTACACAGGCATTTATTTGCAGGATGAGCTTGGATTCCTTGAAAACAAACTTCGTTTAACCATTGCCGGGCGCTATACCTTTTTAAGGCAACCAAGTGAAGAGGATCCACTCAAAAAAAATAAATTTACCCCCCGATTTGGGTTGAGCTATTCATTTGATGACAACACCTCAGCCTATGCCCTGTATGACCAAACCTTCACCCCGCAATCAGGCGTGCGCCGAGATGGAGGCGAAGTTAAGCCTATATCAGGTAATAACTATGAGCTAGGACTTAAAAGAAATTGGTTTGAGGGCAGGTTAAGCACCACCCTATCAGCCTATCGCATCCTGAAAAATGATGCCACAGCCTCAGACCCCAGCAATGCCGCTACAGAATCGTTTGTCATCAATATAGGGCAAACCACCACCAAAGGGATAGAATTTGATGCCCAGGGTGAATTGGCTAAGGGCTTGAGCCTGAACGTGAATTATGCATACACCGATTCCAAAATTACTGAAGCAGCAAGTAATGCAGAAGCAACATTAGGCAACGTAGTTCCTGGCTATGCCAAACACACAGCAAATGCCTGGCTATCTTACAGCCTACCTGAAAACTGGATTAATGGCCTTGGTGTAAATTTAGGAGCTAACTATATGGCCGACAGAACAACATGGGCCTGGCAAGGAACTACCGGTCAATTACCGTTGCCTACCTACTTCAAAATGAATGCCGGCCTATTTTGGGAGAATAATAGAATCCGCATAACAGGAACAATCAATAACCTGCTTGATAAATACCTCTATAGTGGTGCTGGCTATGGCACCTATTATTACTGGCAAACCGAAGCCCCCCGCAATTTCAGGGCAAGTATATCTTACCGGTTTTAATCACAACATTTTATTGCAAAAAAGCCATTCGTCTTATCGGCGAATGGCTTTTGACATAATTGGGAACTCAATCAATTTTTTTTGCCTTGGCAAGGTTTTTGCAAAATTCATTCAAAAGTTGGAAAAATGATCCCGGCCACACGGGCTTTTAGCCAACTCGTGAAGCGGAATTAATGAGGTGGATAATATTGATATTCCAAATAAATTTTAATCTAAACAACAGATGGTAAATAAATTTTTTATCTGTATAGCATTACTCTGCATGGTAAAAACCACCAATGCCCAAGTAAAGGGGCAATTATCGGTAGCGGGTGCGCTTAACTATAATACGCAGGTTGAACGGATTGGTTTGAGTGGAAGTATAAAATGGCTGGCGCCTCAACTAGGGCAAGTAGACCGAGGGTTGGTAGTATCCTTAAAATCTACCTATACACCTTCTGAAAATGGATTTTTTAAAGGTGGAAGTGAGCGGATAGCCGCCTTGCATATATTAGCAGGTTATCGGCAACAATGGTTAATGCCCAATTTAAAAAGTCTCTTTTACGCAGAGCTAAGTGGTGGGCTCACCGCCATCGGGAAAGATTTTGAGCTTTCACCCGGTGTGCAGCCATTGGTTGGATATAACCTGGATAAGCACTGGGGTGCTTTTACAGACTATCACCGGAGTTTTGCTGGCAACGATAAAAAGGAAATAAGCCTTATTGAACTCGGTATTACCTATACATTTGGAATTTAAAAAAAAAATTGAAGATCGGTGCGGATGATTCATTTAATAAAAAATAAAAGCAGGCTACTGCATTACTTTCTAACGGCTAGTGGTTTCTTGCTAGTATTTAGTTCTTGTAAAACAAATAAACTGGCTGAGGCGCATAAAACCAAAACGAATTCCTTCCGGGTAGCTTCCATGGAGGCACCTCCGGGGATGGTATATGTTCCATCAGGTACATTTGAGCTATTGTCTCCTGACGACAGCACAAATCAAGCACATTATGCCAGTGTGAGTGCATTTTTCATTGATAAGGCAGAGGTTACCAATAAGCAGTATCGCCAATTTGTGGATTGGGTGGCCGATTCAGTGGCTATAACTGATTATCTGGGCGATGATTCATATTTTCTTCCACTAGAGGATGGCAGCACCAATACGCGGCCCATTAACTGGGCCAAGGTAGGCAAGCGGTCGCCATTGTGGAAAAACGGAACGGAAGAGGAAATCGAGAAGTTGCGAGAGATGACAGTTGATATGGGCGGAAAGCGGATGCTTGATCCTGAAAAAGCAAAATACCGTTTTTATTACACACGCATGGTAGGCGGGGTGGGCAGTGATAAAACCGTCGAAACGGTGGGAGTGATGCCAAAATTAAATGTGTGGTCCGTCGATTTCCCGAATGCCCAGATGCAGATGATGGACGATAATTATTTTGACACAAAGATTTTTGACGATTATCCAGTGGTAGGGGTATCGTGGAAACAGGCCCGGGCATTTACCGACTGGCGGGCCAAACAGGTGAAATTGTATATGAAAAGAAACGTGGCCCTGCGTGATTTCAACCTGGCATTTAGCCTCCCTACGGAAATTCAGTGGCGATATGCTGCACAGGCAAAAAGCAATCCTGCAGATACGACTGAAGGAACGATGAAAACCTTTGATGATGGCGATGAAGAACGGCTTGCGCTTAATTTTAAACAAGGAGAAGGGACTTATTCAATGGACGGGGCAGTGTTCACCTTGCCGGTAAAATCATATGCGCCAAATGCCTTGGGAATATATAACATGGCCGGAAATGTTTCTGAATGGGCGCTTGACGCTTATAGCCCTTCATATGCATCGTTGGTTAACGATATTAATCCTGTCCTGCTTTATGATGTGCCCGATTCTGCAAACCCGTTAATGAAGCGGAAAGTAGTATGCGGGGGCTCATGGAAAGACAATGGAGGCATGCTCAATACAGATGCCCGAAGCTTTGAGGAACAAGATAAACAACATGCATATATTGGCTTTCGCTGTGTGATGGAGGCAATAGAAATACCTGGCGCGGCTGTAAAAACAAGAAGATATAAGGAACAGTAAACGATGAAAAGGATAAACGTGAAGATCTTTTTGGTGGCTATTACATTTACAATGGTCATGGGCCGTATACAGGCCCAGGAACCCGATTCAATGCTGGTGGATACTACAGTGCTTGATACGATTCCCACAGGTGATGGTTATTATCAAGCCATCGACCTAATGAACAATAAACCCATGCCATTACCAAAATTGGCGATGACGAATATTCGGTTTTATAAGCGGGTGTACCGGGATGTTGACCTAAAAGATGAAAAGAACGAGGTGCTTTCTAATCCCAATACATCGCTGATGGCGGCAATAATGGACGACCTTAAGAAAGGGAAGCTTTCAGCCTATGAAGATAATGCGTTTAAGAAAAGGTTATCTGCTCCGGCTGCGGAGGCCCGCTTTACCGATTCAGTGCTGGTGCCTGAGTTTGATGATGACGGTAACCAGATCAATTCTCATATGGAGCTGAATGAATTTAACCCCGAAAAAGTGACCCGTTACCGCCTAAAAGAGGATATATTTCAGGATAAGATAAAAGGTACCATTGAAACGCGGATAATCGGCGTGGCACCGTTAATGGAAATAGCAGGTACGGAAGGTGTAGCAGGATTTAGCGGGGCAGTGCCTGCTTTTTGGCTGTATTATCCCCAATTAAGATATACGATGGCCCATATCGATATTTCCAATCAGGAAGAGGGTTTGCTTGACCTGACCATGGATGATCTGTTTTTGCAACGCAAGTTTGCCGGGACCATCGTTCCTGAATATAAGAATCTGACGGATACGGCAGCGATAGACACAACGGGTTTGGCCCAAAATCCCCAAATTGATTCCGATGAAACCGAAGAAAAAATTGCTTCATGGAAAAAGGATCTCTGGAAATACCCAAATGGGGTAGACTCAAGCAAGGTAGTAGCTCCCGCGCCGGCTGGAAGCAAAAGATTGAAAAAAGTAAAATCCAAGCGTGACTAAAAATAGCCATTCTTTCTAATAGATAGCAGGGACATTATTGTTTCCTAATGTTCTCATATACAAAAAAAATGACTAGAAATAGCTATTTTTTTTTCCTATTATTTGTGAAAACTTTACAAAAAAAATAAAGGCTTTAAATTAAGCCATATTTAAATTAAAATTTTCACAATATCATGCGGATATGAAGACAAATACACTTATTGTTTTTATGCTATTATTGACCGGCAAATCCTTGGGACAATGGCTTGGAGGTCCTGTATATGCAAAGAATAACCTGTCTGCTCAAGTTGGCACACAAGGTTTTGGAATTGAGTATTTTGGACAGTTGCCAGCGCAGCTTGGCGTGCGGATCGGCGCTAGTTTCCTACCGTTTAATACCAGTGCCATTGTACAGTCACTTAGTCATTACACCAACGACGAATTGAGTGTTAAAGCCAGCAATGTACGGTTATGGCTTGATTACCCGTTGTTTCATCAATTATTCAACGTAGTAGTGGGGGGCTCATATTTTTTCCAGGCCACTGGTACCGTGAGCTCAATTCCTAATGATAGCGAAAGTACACGTTTTAGTTTTGGCGACCGGCAATTTACCAAAGAAGAGCTTGGCACACTGACCACGAAAGTTCGATGGAAAGGGCTGAAGCCCTATGCCGGGTTGTCCTTTTTTCACAATTTAGACGATCAGCGGTTTGCACTGACATTGGATGCAGGCACATATTTTTTAAATAGTCCGAAAGTGAGTAGCTCTTCCACTGGTGCCCTTTATTTTGATGAAACCGGTATACAGACCATTGAGCATAACATGCGCGGCTACCAGTGGTTGCCTATCCTTCAGCTCGGGTTTCGTTACTCGTTTGTTTCAAATCACTTTTAAAATTATAAGAAACGTTTTTGTTATGAAAAAATGGAATACCTCTATTCTCAGCATTTCTGTAGTAATATTATTCATTACTAGTTTCTTTGTCTGGTTTGCCTGTCGTAAACCAACAGAAAACCTTACAGTATCCTTAAATATCAACAATGGGGAACCCTCAAAATACCATGTTATATTGAAAGTTAGCGATGCCAAAACAGCTGCTGCACCGGCTGGCGCCACGCTTAATGTTACCGGACAGGATGCCTCGCTGATCAAATCAGGGACCGACTCCAAAAGTTTCCGGGTATATGATGGCTTTGCTGAGTTGGCTCTTGATCCAGCGCATATTCCCACTAGCGCCACACCTGTCAAATTCAACGTATCACTCAGTGCTGATGGATATCTGCCAGTAACGCAGGAAGTTTGGATCAGGGAAGATCAGTTTGAGCAGCAGGTAGATATCAACCTCATTAACCTGAGCAATCCACCAGACGGTATAGGCGTCAGTGTGACCAAGCTTAACCTGAATAACGGAGTTTTGCCAGCGCTCTCAAAAATATCTTTGGCAGCTCAGGCTCCCCAAAACGGGCAGGCCACCCTCGCATATCATCGGGCTTCGTCCCAATCACTTCACAAGGGACTAAACGCCTATACCAACGCTGTTGCGCTTTCCGAAAATACCGGATTGGATGATGAGAATGTATCGGGCGATAACACTACCTTTACCGATAAAGATGGTTTAACGACCATCGTGCTGCCAAAAGGTCTTGATTTTTACTACTATAAAGAGGTTGGGAAAAAAACGAAGATCGGTACCCGTCAGGTTCCGATCTATAGTCCGGAGCAGACTATAAAGACCAGTAATGCCAATAGCTCGGCTACCATCCCTCCCCGCATACTTGGTTATTATCAAGAAGAATATAGCTATATTGATCCTGTTTATGAAAAGGAAAAGGTTAATGCAAGTAGCGTAGAATTGATTTGTACCTATTACACAAATTTTGCGGATGTAGAATATCGGGTTTTTCCACAGAATACCGAAAGTGGTATAGATTATAGCAAAAATATTTCCATTCTTTCCGGTGGAGCTTACCCGGAGAATGAGCTTTTCTTTAAATCTGTAGGTGTCACGCAAATAAGTAATTACTATTTTTTGTTTCATGACACAGATGCCGCTGGAAATAAGCATGATATCGCCGTCAGCCCTTCGTCGGATGTTAAGTGGTTCATTAGTTATGCGCTTGACCAAAGTACGGTAAACCCCATAACTGGAAAAAAAATTAAGGCTGGAG
Source organism: bacterium A37T11 (assembly GCA_900109895.1). Taxonomy (GTDB): domain Bacteria; phylum Bacteroidota; class Bacteroidia; order Sphingobacteriales; family Sphingobacteriaceae; genus A37T11. The sequence continues at coordinate 299,422 of FOBR01000001.1, read as the reverse complement.
ACTCTGTTGAATATGCGATAAATACAGATCATCATGTGACTCAGCGGGCAGCTATTGAGGCATATGAGGTAGGTGGAAAAGTTCAGCTACGTACAAACGTCCAATGCAGTTGGGTAGGATTTTACTATCCTGCACCATATAAGGCCAATTATTCTTATGCAGTGAACAGCACAAGGCCCAGGGAATTGGCCACTCTTCCTGATCCTGAGAATTTAAAGGTATATGCCTCCCTTAAAGATTTGAGTTCAAATTATGATTTATACGGATGGACTGCTTTTTATGGGCAAAACGGTTTTATTACCGGAACAATACTTTCTAAAAAGCCCATACAGATATCTTTTAATAGTTCGGTATCTTACTTTGGCCGAAATCTTACGTTGCGTAATGTTAGTGGAAACACAGGCGCGGTGTCTATTTTTGAAGAAAGTTATAGCCTGCCACCAACTGTGAACTTTAAAGTGAGTATAAAGTGTACCGAAAAAAACCTGACGTTGTATCCGAATGCTTCAGGCCCGGTTTACAACCTAACAGGCGATTATAGACAAGGTTATTGCCGATTGGAGAGTGGAACATGGTCTACCCAGGGCCTGGTTATCGGAGACAGTTATTCGGCAATAGGGAACTATGAAGGTGTCCCGGGTGAATATCAGCTCACAATAGACGGTACCGACATTGTGGATGAGGCTAGTGGAAATTGCTCGGAAATAAAGAAAGGAATTGGTGACTGGACGAGCACTCATTAAACTTAAAAAGATCCATAAACAGAATCATTTCCTTACAAACCATCCGTTGCAAACCAGCGGATGGTTTTACTGGGAATTCGAATCATGATTGGTGCAATCAATTCCAAGTACCTTTTTCACCCTGGGCTGAATAAACCAAATACCTATCGGCAAGAACCATATACCAAAAAAGTCGGCTAATCTGGATGCCCTTGTATGTTCTTTATCATCCTCGCGATCCCGGAGACCCTTACCTATCTTATATATGCAAAACAATAGCCCAGCGAAGTTCAATAAGTTCAATGCATCTGGAATTACAGGCAAATGATCTTTTAACATAACCTTAGAAACAGGCGTCACTAAAAATGCAGATATAAGTATCGCAAAAAACAGTCTCTGAAATAGCTTTGAGTTGCCATTTGCATCCCTTGAAAGATAAGCACCTGCATTCCATAACCAGCCAATGTATGTAAATGACATTATTAAAATCGCAGCAAGTGGAGCATACGCTGCAACGATTTGAACGCTGGCTGTGTTATGTATTAAAACGCCAAGAATTAAGATGACAACAGGGGCAATAATCATCAGTGAAAATAATGTTAATCTTTTAGCTTTTAAGTAAATCATAATTTATTTTGCGTTGATTTTATTGCCAAACCTGTCTCCCGTGCCGGTTGTGGGTGGTGCAATTATACTATAAACTTGATTCATTACAAAATATCTTTAGTTTTTTACCCTAAACAAAACCTCTATCCTATTCTTATCCCTCCCCATACCTCTTATACTCATTATACCTGGATTTCGAGTCAGGTGTGCTGCGTTTTTTCCGGGAGATGAACTATATTAATTACCATCCTAAGAGTTCCCAGAAGTAGCCCTTACCTAATTACTAACATTATAAAATAATTCAAAAGATTAAATAATGAAATAAAAAATATGAAATAAATTTTTTTATTAATCATATGAATTATCTTTGTGTCTTATTATTTAATTAAAAAGTAAAAAAGTATGAAATGTATTCGATGGATCATCCATTATGATATAATTTGATGATTGTATTAGTATCAAAAATTAACTAAATATATGAAAGAAAAAATAACAGAGAAAAAGCCCTACGCAGATGTAGGCAACCCTCGTCAAGCCAATAAATACGATAAGGTGTTTCGGGAAAATATGCGGCATACCTTGCCGCGCATCATTAAAGATGTTCTAAAGCTTGATATTGTCAGTTTTCAAGAGTTAAAAGATAAAATTCAGATCACCAAGGAAAAGGAAGTAGACACATTAAGGCTGGTGACTGATTCGAAAGGAGCGCAATACATCCTTCAATTAGAGTATGAATCAGAGAACAAACCTTATCAGCATTTCAGGATGGCAGAATACCGGGCCATGCTGTCGCAGATCCACCAGCTTATCGTAAAACAATATGTGATTTACGTAGGTGAGTCACCACTAACCATGCCACACCAGGTTGATGAGCCCGGATTTAAATTTGAGTACACGCTGATCCGGTTTGCTGATCTGCCACATGAACTATTCCTGTCGTCAGAACAACCCGAAGAGCAGATCCTGACCATACTAGCAGACCTGGGTGACGAAAAGCCGTACGATGTAATAGAGAAAGTTTTAATCAATATCAACAAAAAGGTCCCCGGGCCTTTAATAGGAAACAAATATTTTGAACAATTGCGTGTTATTGTAAATTTACGTAACTTTGGAAGTATAATGGAGGAAGCCATGTTAAAAGTATCATCATTTTTTAAAGAAGAGCGTGACCCGCTATATCGTAGGGGCGAGGAAAAAAAGAGTTTTGCGGTAGTTGAAAACCTAATTGTCGATTTTGGCTTTACAGATGAACAGGCTGCAAAAGCAGGGGAAGTCTCCATTGACTTCGTCAAGAAAGTCCGGGCATCTTTAGCCAAGAAACAAAAAGTTTAAGGTACGTATACCTTATTATTATATAGTACAAAACCATCCGATTGTAACGGATGGTTTTTTGTTTTTAGTAATCTGCACGCATCCCAGATGTGCGAGTGCGGGTAACCAAGTGACATCATTTGATTCTAGCCCATTCTTACCCCTCCCCATACCTCTTATACTCATTATACCTGGATTTCGAGTCAGGTGTGCTGCGTTTTTTGCGGGAGATGAGCAGCTGGCTTTTAACGGCGCCGAGCAGGCCGGCAGAGACGTTTCCATATTCATAGCCATAGGAAGTTTTCAGGTAGGCCGATATGGTCTCTACGTTTACCCAGTTGTCAAACAGGCTGGTGTGCAGCAGGCGGTGCTCAATGACCTCACTCAGTTCCGGTTGCTTGTAAATTACTTCGTAAGCCGTAGATCCATGTGCCTTGTGGAAACGTTCCATCCGTTTTTTGAGGGCCGCCTCGGAGGGAAGGGGCTTAGAAAAGTCGAAGAATTCGTGGTATTCGAAACCGAAGAAAAGAATAATAGCCCCTATTGTTTCTAAACCACTTGATACTAATTCTCTCGCAATCTTAGAATAAGTCCCTTTTTTTAATCCAGAACCATCTTCTACTTCACTATAATTTAGTAGTAGTGTATTTCTGAGATCCTCTAACTTTTTGATAGTCTTACTATTTATTTCTTTTGAAAGTATTCGCATTTAATATTTTTAAATTATTTATTTGGATTATTTGCTTATTAAATAATTTATTTCTACCTTTGTCTCTCTGGTCTTTACAGGGAAACCGCAACAGCTATCACCTGTAAATGCCAAGCAACATATTTAGCCTTCGTTCATTCGGAGGCAAGAACAGGTCTCTCGGCCAAGAAACCGCAAATTTCAGTAACGAGGAGACCGTCAGTTCACCCATTGGCAAGATATTTCAGTATCTTTGCCCGTGCAAGCCAATAGGGTGGGCTTTCGTGTCTGTTTCTGTTACTGACTTCTTCATCGCAAGGTGAAGGAGGGGTCTTTGCGGTACCCTTGGGCAGAAACGGCGGAGCCCGCCCTATTGGTTTTTTAATATAAACCGGGCGCTTTCCTATTTCACGGGAGACTTGTTTTAACCATACACTAACAAAAACTAGTTAATATGGAAAAAACACGTACTAACCAACCATCCGGTTACCCAAAAACCACCGCACAACGCGTGGCCGCCTTCCGTCGCCCATCCCCACACAGCCTTGCTGTTGTGCTCACCATGGTATTGATGTTAAAAAACTTAATTTGTCCTCCTGAATAATGCGTGGCTATGCCTATTGCTTCATCACATTTTATTAATTAACTGATTTACAAAGTTAACCAACTTAATAAATGAATAAACTTTATTCAATGGGACGTTATTGTCCTAATTTTTGGCTAAAAATAGGTAAAATAAAGTGGAAAAAAAGCTTTTCGCTTTTCGCTTGGTGGTTTCCACTGCTATTTATCTTTGGTCATTCTGTTTATGGTCAAAATAAAGAGCCAGACACAACACGTAAATTAACTGATACTACCTTTCAATTGGAAGAGGTCACCGTATCCACAGGTTATCAACAAATCCACAAAGAACGAGCAACCGGATCCCTCAGTTTTGTAGATAGCACCTTATTTAACCGCACCCCTTCAACCGATGTACTGAGTCGTTTGGAAGGCGTGGTCAGTGGCCTTCGTTTCAACCGGGGAAATAACAATCCCAATGTATTGGACCTCACCCTGCGCGGTCCGAGCACCATCCAGGCAGATGATCAGCCTCTAATCATTCTGGATAATTTTGAATATAATGGTGACCTGAAAAACATTAATCCGAATGATGTTTTCTCGGTCACTGTGCTGAAAGACGCGGCCGCAGCCAGCATCTGGGGAGCCAAGGCAGGCAACGGCGTCATTGTTATTACGACTAAAACAGGCAGATACGGCAAACCTACACAGGTCTCCCTTAGTTCAACCGGCAGCTTTCGCAAAGAGCCTGATCTGTTCAGCACCCCCTGGGTATCCAGCAGCGACTACATTGACCTGGAGACCTATCTGTTTGGACAAGGTTACTATAACAGTACCCTAAGCAATGTCAATAAAACGGCTGTCACCCCCGTGGTATGGCTGTTGAACCAACGCAAGCGCGGACTGATCTCTTCAGCAGATTCAGCCTCAACAATCGACGCCTACCGACAGGTGGATGCCCGCAACGACCTGGAGCGCTATTTCTACCAGACCAGCATTTCCCAACAGCACGCCCTGTCCCTTACAGGCGGAGGGCGGTATAACCAGTACTATGCCTCCGCAGGCTGGGATAAAAATCTGGCAAATGAAGTAGGTAACGCATACAGTAGGCTCACGCTAAATTTCAACAATACCTTCGGATTTCTGGATAACCGGCTGGAAGTAAAAACTGGCGTCCTGTATACCCAAACAACAGACCAGCAAAATAACTCGTATCCCACATTTACTTACCCCTATGCCCAATTTGCAGATGCCAATGGCAACGCGCTGGCTATCGCCCGGTATAACTCCGGCTTTTTGGATACAGTAGGGCAGGGGCGCCTGTTGGACTGGACTTACCGGCCCCTGGATGAACTAACCTATGCCGATAATACCGTCAAACTCAGCGACCTAAAGGTAAATCTCGGAGTAAACTATCGGTTACTCCAATGGCTCAAAATAAGTGCCCTCTACCAATATGGCCGTGGCAACACCACCGACCGCAACTACCAATCACAAGATAGCTATTTTACCAGAGACCTCATCAACCAATTTTCGAGTATAGCCACAAACGGGGAGATCACCCGGCCCATCCCCCTAGGAGGCATACTGGACCTTTCCACCCCCAGTTATACCGCCCAGCATTTCCGTGGACAGCTAGACGTAGACCATCATTGGGCTGACCATGCCTTCCAGGGGATCATTGGCGGAGAGGTCAGCGACGAGCGTACCGAATCTGCCAGTTTTCGTACCTACGGCTATAATGAAGAGCGGCCCATTGGCCTCAATGTCGACTACGTAAACCCTTACACCAGTATAGTTACCGGATATAAAAATATTATTATCCCTAATAGTTTGGGTTTTCGCGATCTCCAAGACCGATATGTTTCCCTGTATGCTAACGCCAGTTATCAATACCGCCAAAAATATACCCTCACGGCTAGTGCGCGCAAGGATGGCTCCAACCTATTTGGAGTCCGTTCTAACCAGCAGTGGGCGCCTTTATGGTCCACCGGCTTTAAATGGGATGCTGCCCGCGAACATTTTTACCATCTGGGCTGGCTTCCGGCATTGAATGTCAGGCTTACTTATGGTAAAAGTGGCAATGTAGACAAAAGCGTGACGGCCTATTTAGTGGCACAAAGTTATGCACAGAGTGAATACGGGCAGCCCGCCCTGCTTATCAACAACCCACCCAACCCGGACTTAAGATGGGAAACCGTCAGCACGTTTAATGCTGCCGTCGATTTTGCCTTGCTCCCCACGCGCCGCATCACCGGCAGCCTGGAATATTACCACAAAAGTGGCAACGACCTGATGGGCAATGCTGAACTTTCGGCCGCCAGCGGCTTGCTCACCTATCGCGGTAATACGGCGGCCATGACCGGGCACGGGCTGGATGTGAGCCTGAATTCGGTTAACCTGAAAGGCGCACTCGGCTGGCAAACTACGTTCCTCTATAGCTATACAGCTAACCAGGTCACCCGGTATAGTGTCACACCTGCCAATAATGGAAGCTACATGACGGGCGCCTATCAGGTAGGTAAACCCCTTGAAGCGCTTTATGCCTATCAATGGGCCGGATTGGATGCGCAAACAGGAAACCCACAAGGTTATCTGAATGGCCAGGTGAGCCAGGACTACGGCGCCATCACCAGTTCGGCCAACCTTGCTGACCTAGTATATGCCGGCAGTTACCAGCCCACCCATTTTGGTAGCTTGCGCAATAGCTTCAAGTGGCGCCAGTTTTCCTTATCGTTCAATCTTCTGTTTAAAATGGGCTATTACCTGCGAAAAAAGTCGGTTAACTATACCGATCTGTTTCAGGGAAGCTTTCAGGGCGTACCAGACTATGCACAACGATGGCAGCACCCAGGCGATGAACAATTCACATACGTACCTTCGATGGTGTACCCGGCAATATACGCACGGGATAATTTTTATACCCATGCAGAAGCCCTGGTCGAAAAAGCAGACCATATCCGGCTGCAGGACGTAAGGCTTGGCTATCAGTTCACGTCCGTTACCGGCAAGCATTTATTATTTAAAGGGGCCAGTGTCTACCTGATGGCCAATCAACTCGGTTTGTTGTGGAAAGCCAACAAAAGCGGCATCGATCCGGATTACGGGTATCAGCATCCGCAGGTCACTCTTTCAGCAGGCATACACGTAGAACTCTAATTTAGAAACAGCAAAACATGAAAAGATATATCCTTGGCCTGAGCCTATGCATCTGTTTGGCTTCTTGTAACAAATACCTGGAGGCGGTTCCAGACCGTTCTCTGGCCATCCTCACCACGGTGGAACAATATGAGCAACTGCTCAACTTTCAGTTTCTTTATACTACTGCTCCCGCTATACCTGATTTTGGAAGCGATGATTATTACCTTTCTGAACAAACCTGGCTGGCCAGTTCCATCCGCATTAAAAATGCCTATAGCTGGCAAAGCGATTTTTACGAAGGGAATAATAGCTCTGGTAACACACAGGACTGGAATGCACCTTATAATAATATCTATTATGCCAATGTTGTGCTTGATGGGCTGGAAACGTTGAAAGAAGGCAAAGGGACTGTAAAATATAATGAAGTGAAAGGCCATGCCCTATTCCTGCGCGCTTTTCAGCATTACCAGTTGGAAGAAGTCTTTGGCCAGCCCTACCGTCCCGAAACCGCGATAACAGAACTAGGCATTCCGCTAAAACTATCTTCAGACCTGACCGAAAGAGTCAGCAGGGCTACAGTCGCTACTGTCTTTAAACAGATCATCCAGGATCTTGAAAAGGCAGCGGAACTCTTGCCCGCCGATTATCAGGTATTGAACAAAGAACGGGCATCCAAAGCGGCAGTATATGCATTACTAAGCAGAATTTATCTCACCATGCAGGACTACGGGAAATCATTGGCTGCTGCCGATGAATGTTTGAAACGATACAACACGCTGCTAAATTATGCTGATTTGGCCCCCGCCTATAAATTCAGTTTTCCTGATAATGATGAAGTGCTGTTTGTAACGCGGCAAGGTGGAACTGCCGGTTTTTTTACCAAAACAAATACCTGGGTAGATACCTTGCTTTTCCTTAGCTATGATGAAGCGGACTTGCGTAAACAAGTTTTTTTTAAGGACGCTATACCAAATGGCAAATCCATCAAAAGTATGTATTCGGGCACGAGTGGGCCATTTTCTGGATTGGCTTTGGATGAAGTTTATCTCAACCGGGCAGAATGTCGCGCTCGACTGAGCGATAAGGTTGCGGCATTGGCCGATTTAAATATGCTATTGCAGCACCGATTTGAGCCTGGTTTCTTTACTCCGCTCACAGAGGAAACCGCTACGGATATCCTCCGAAAAATCTTACAAGAAAGAAGGAAGGAGTTGCTGATCCGCGGAACCCGCTGGACCGATTTGAGGCGTCTAAATCAGGATCCTGCTTTTGCAGTTACCTTGAGACGATTGATTAATGGTCAGGATTATACGCTTCCACCAAATAGTCCCAAATATACTTACCCTATTCCATCCAAGGAAGTCACTTTTAATAACCTGTATCAAAATGAACGTTAACCAAACAACAATGAAGCTAGCCATCCTTATCTTGTCTGTCTATTTTTTTACGGAAATCCATGCACAAGGACTTCCCGACAGTTTATTGCAGGAAAAGCATATGCCAATGCTGCCATTCCAACTACCCGATAGTGCCGGTCGTTTGCTCGGCCCGGCAGATTTTAAAGGCAATGTGCTGCTGATCGATTTTTGGTATACTGGGTGCAGCGGCTGTAGCTATTTTTATCAGCATACCCTTTCATCTGTAGAAAAGGCTTTAGAAAATTATAAACATGTAGCATTTCTATCTATCTGTGCCGATAAGGAATATACCCGTTGGCAGGCAAGTGTTGCGAGTGGACTTTATACCTCTTCAGAGGTAACAAACGCCTATTTCGGAGAAGGGATAGGCTTTAGCCATGAATTGTTGAAGCATTATGGGATTAAGTCTTTTCCCCGTGTGATACTGATTGATAAAAAGGGGACAGTTTACATGATTATTCGTGCACCCTACAAGTTTTCAATTGACCAATGGATCAATACCATAAAAAAACTGCTTTAGGACTAGGTCTAAAGCAGTTTTGAATAAGAAAGCCTTCTCCCAATACGGGGATGGCTTTCTTGTGAGAAGACTAGGGGGCTATATACGGGCCATTTCCTACCGTAGTAATACCCGCGCCCTTGTTTACATACCAATTACCGCCATCAAGATAAGGCACATTTACGGTATTGTCGAAGGTTATGGTACACGGGAGTGTTTCTTCTTCGCCACATTCATGGCCTGTGGCGGGCTCCCCTGCCGTAATCCTGTACCGCGAGCCTTCATCTGCGAGCACGCCACGATTAACTGTTGTTGTCGGTTTCTTTACTCCTTTTACCTGCGCTCCCGCCTTTGTCTTCAACCTAACCAACGCACTCTTCAACGGCACCTTCACAACAGAAGCCACTGAATCCTTTTTACCCTTCCCCGGCCCACCTTCAGGACCATTTTCCAGCCCGGCAGCCTGCAGGGATGAAGTTAAACCAATAGCCATGATGATTACCACCAAGGCCCTCACATTTTTTTGAAAGATTTTTTCTAACGCTTTCATACGCTTTAAAAATTTAAGTGTTTATATAATTTTGTTATGTTGATTGCACCACGCTTTCAACACCACAAATTTGTTAATACCTTATCCTAACTGCTGTAACATATGTTACCGTTTTACAGGCATATTTGTTACAATAAGGATGTTTTTATGGCATTAGGTAATGAAGTGGGATAGTCATATAAAACAATATATTGGCAAAAAAACAAAGATAGGGCGAGGGGAATATGTCTTAGACAATAAGCAGAAATTCCATCCAACGGTTCCTCATGAGCTGCTAGAATTATCACAGGAACTTAAAAATTCAATGCCATTAGTACAGCCCTGTTTTATAGATACTCGTTGGTTTAATGAGTTTATGGTTCACCAAATTTTTCATCATACACTAGTAGTTGAAACGGATAAAGACACCCTCGAAGCCGTTTTTAACAAATTGAAAGAACGACATGAGCATGTTTTCCTTAATCCGGACGGACAAGTATATGAATACTATATTGCTGGTACAGATAATGCCATAGTCGTTAAATCCTTAATCAGTGAAGCTCCAATCATAAATGAAAATGATCTATGCATACCCTCTTTAGAAAAGTTATTGGTTGATATTCTTGGAGACTCCAAGCTCTATATTTCACAAGATGCAGAGTCGGAAGTCATATATGAAACATCCTTTCATAAATACACCATCAACCGCAGCACCTTAAAACGATATGCAAGGAGACGTAATAGGTTAAATTTGGTCGAGTCAAAACTAAAACAACTTAATTTGGAAATATGATTACTGAAAAAACTTATGATGCTGCCTGGCAGGATGAAATTTCGCAACAATTGGGGAAAAGAGGAGATCCAAAAATTATTTAAAAGGTTATATTCGCCTTTACACTGTTAGAACAATTATCGACAGTAGGATTAAAGTATATTTTTAAAGGTGGCACATCTTTGTTGCTAATAAGTAAAATTCCTAAAAGATTTTCGATTGATATAGATGTGATAACTAACACACCAATGTCTAATCTTCCTGACTATTTTGAGAAAATCATCGCTTTAGGTCGTTTCCATCGGTGGGAAGGTGATAATGATCGGAAACAAGTTCCAGATGCACCAATAGCTCACTATAAATTTTATTACCAAGGCAAGGTTGGGAGCAGGCCTTATGAAGAGCCGGTTCTTTTGGATATACTCTTTTCCGAAAATCCTTATCCAAATTTGATTTCATACCCAATTAAACATGAATGGTTACATACGGCGGATGCATTTACGTATGTTTCTATACCTAGCATCGAATCAATTGCTGGGGACAAGCTCACAGCATTTGCTCCAAATACAACGGGCATTCTACATGAGAAAAATAGACCTGGTGAAATAATCAAACAACTCTTTGATGTTGCATATTTGTTTGATGAAGCAAAAAATGTTGAAATCCTTAAACAATCATATATGCAAGTCGTGCAAAATGAAATAAAATATAGAGGGCTTGCAATAACATGGAGGGAATGTCTGGAAGATAGTTTTACAACGGCATGGTTAATTACCCGAAGAGACATGCAAGAACCCCACTTTCAAGCCTTGCAGCGTGGTATTCAGAATGTAACGAATATGGTATTAGCCACATTCAGAATAGATGAAGCCATTATTTGCGCTGCAAAATTAGCATACTTAACCAAAATAATGAGCCTACCGAGGTTATTGACCTCATGGTATCTCATCCATTATATTCAAAAGTCAACAAATTAAAAAGGACAAACCCTGAAGCTTTTTATTATTGGTATCTTGCGTTAACTACACCAACCCATTCCTAATCAAAAAATGGTAATACCCACGGCTGATCTTGATATGCATGGCCTGTACATCCATCGTCAGTCTTGAGAGCAAAGTTGCATGCTGCTTGCGGAATTGCGTGGCGCGGTCTATGGGGTTGCTTAGCAGGAAGCGGTCATGGGCCCGCTGCTGTGCCTGTTGCTCCAGGTGCAGGCGCGTCATGGCCTTGGAAACCGTGCTGTACCGATCCATCAGGCCTAGCAGCTCCGGATACGAGAGGGAATATACGGAACCGGGTTCTAATAGTTGTACATAATGCTCACGATCTGCGCCATCCAACAAGCTGGCGGTATCCAGGTATAAGGTTTGGCGGGGAATGAGCTTTACCCCCCAATTCTTTAAATCGGCCGTGCTATAATAATAAGCGTGCATCAGGGCCTGGGCAGAAAACCACATACGCCCTTCATGGCTTGCACCCGGTTGCTCCAGGTCTTCCATGCGCAAGACAGCATCGTGCCTTAAGCACCCAGCCAATTCTTCCGTTAGCGCTGCATCCACAGGGTCTATTCGCAGCGATGGCCATAGATACTGGGTAATGAATTTTTTTTTCTCGGCAACAGGGGTCCATAGTGTCTTCATGGCAATTTCTTTAACTTGGTTTATTCCAATGGTTAAAGCTACAGGTTTAACAGTCATATACACGACAAACACTTCCTGTTTTAGCAGGTTGTACAGTAAGCCGGTACTTGCGGTACTCAAAATATCCATTATTTTTGCCGCCATATTAACGCAATACTTAGGAGTGACAAGGGGCTATTGGCTTGTATTACAGGCCTGTTATTTCCTTGCCTGTCGCGAATGAAAAACATATGCTCAAAAAAAACGAACACAAAACCATCTGGGAAGCACGCATCAGCAAAGGCCAGTGCAGCATGACCCGCCTGGCAGAGATCATTATCGAAGTGATCCAGGAAGGGCTGCTCTCCGCAAACGACCTTATCCCTTCGCTCAGCAGCTTTGCCGAGCTTAGTGGCATGAGTGAAAACGCCGTGCGCGATGCCCTGACAGGGCCGCTGCTGGCCGGTTATTTATACCGTGTGCAGGGGTCAGGCACCTTTGTCTCGCCCGATGCCCCGTGTTTTAAGAACCAGCCCAATTATTTTTCAGGCAATCCAAGTGTTCCGCTTTACGCACCCATGCCGGCAGAAAGTGCCATCGATTCATCGTGCATCCTGGGCATTGAGCTGCCCGGCCCGGCCCTGTTTAAGAACCGCAGTTTTTTAAAATATGTCAATGCCAAAAGACAGGACCATGCCCTAATGGACCCGGATGAAGTGGTACAGCTGTACCAGGACCGGAGCCTGGTGCATGAAATGCGGTTGCATCTAAACCAGCGGCAACATTTACAGTTAGAAGCGCGCAATTTTACCCTGCGCTATCATTACCCGGACACCTTGCTTAGCCTGGTGCATATGCTCAGCGGCCAACAGGATCACATCATCTGCACCGAACCGGTGCATCCCTGGCTTAACCAAGCGCTTCGTAGCAAGGGAGGGCAGTTGCTTACAGCCGATACCGCACAGGAAGAGCAGTTTTTATACACCATCCGCCAGCAAGTACAAACCGGCAAGGTTAGGCTCCTCTATATCAACACGCGCTGCAGCCGTTCAAACAGCCATACCTTGAGCCAGGAGGCCTTGCAGCAACTGTTATCCCTTTGCCTGGAGCATCGCGTAATTATCCTGGAGGAAGACAACCAGCACGAATTTTGGTATGAAGAAATACCCTTTAAGCCACTGGCTGCACACGATCATCAAGGCCATGTGGTGTACCTAAGCCCCGTTAGCCAACTGAACCGCTACCTGAACGCAGTGTGGCAAGTAGCAGCTGCGCCCTCCATCATGGAAAAGCTGGGTCAATGCCCCGAAAACCTGGTGCGGCTGAAAGACCTGGAAAAAGACCAGGCCCTGCTCCATATGCTTCAAACGAAGGAATGGAACGCGGTGCTGGGGTATGCCCGCACGGAAGCCCGCAACAGCCGCGATCTGCTCTGCCGGCTCATCGATAATTACCTGCATCAGCAGCTGACCTTTGCAGAGCCTAAAGCAGGCTTTATCGTCCATGCACAAATGCGTGATGGATCAAGTGCAGCCGCTTTTTTGCAAAAATTATCCGACTGGGGGGTGCGCCTGCCCTGTATGGCTATGGGGTCAGCGATACCACTATCCAGCCCCTTCATCCGGCTAGGTTTTGGCGTATCCTTCAATAAAAAAAGTGAACAAGAATTTAAGAAGATAAGACAATTTCTGGAAGAAAATATGTAACACCTTAACTCTTATACCATGTATGGAAAACTACGATTGCTGGTCGTTGACCTGCTCAGAGAACTCCTGACAGAATCAGAACCCGACAGGGATAAACTCAAAAACATACTGCAAGAGGTTTGTAGCCTGCTATTGCCACCCGAGGAGGCACCCCCAACAAAAGAAACGCTGCCCGAGCATGTTGACATCGTCTTTATCTGTAACTACCTGGGCGTGCACCGGGCCACCTTTTACCGCCGCGTGCATGAAAAACTCATCCAACCCCTGTTTAAAATAGGCCGCCGGTCTTATTACTTGCTTTCAGACCTCATTAATCTAAAACGACCGCATCAGAAGGGGGCGCATACGTATAGTAAATTATGAAGGTCAAGCATCACGTGGCTTTTGCAGACCATCATGTGGCGTTCTGCAACCGTCACGTGTGACTTGCCGTTCGTCATCTTTGACTTGATGGACGTCAACTAAGGGGAAGCATTTGCTTGCTCCGATCTGACGGCTGTCACGTAAGGCTGGTCATTTGTCACCTCGTTTCGGTAAGTATTCATATAAAACTTGTTGTTAATCAAATGCTATTTGGTGAACGTCACCTGTGAGATGATGTTCATCAGGTGCTGTATGACGTCCGTCACATCCTGCGTGACGTCCGTTTGCATGCGTCTGAACGCATTCATCCCTGACTTGACGTCCATCACGTGTGAGGTGACGGCCTTCAACTCCAATTTGACGTCAGTCATCTGAGACTTGACGGACGTCAACTGCTACTTGACGTCCGTCACGTGCGACGTGATGAACGTCAAACGGTACTTGATGGTTACCGAAATGAACGTGAAGGATGCCAAAACGTCTTTGAAGGCCTTCATCTGCGATCGTAACTGTCGCATAATGTCGCAGTTACAATTAAAATTAGTTAATTTTTTAACGGGCTGTTGTCGTTTGTCGCATTTGTCGATATCCGGGTTTTTTAATTGGATCATTGTCCTATTATTTATTTAAAAATAAAAAAATGAAAACATTAAAAAACGACGTAGAGACGCAAGATTATGCGTCTCTCTTAGCCGAGTCCCATGATTTAGCGTCCCAAATTTATGACCCGGAACCCATCCCGGACCGGCGGTTGATCACCCTGGTGGCGTTGGGGCAGTGTGGGCTGATCTGCCTGCTGTTTATTTATTGCGGGCCACTGATCAGGCTGCTGGATCCGACGGCCGGTGTCTTAGACATTGGTATTATTTCCAGTTACCTGTTCACCTTATTAGTGGTCGACACCTTTGTCGTTGCCGCCTGGTTATTAATGCGGCTCATCCGCGATCTGTTCACCTTAAACGAAATGCCATGTTTAGATATCCGATATCAGGTTGGTTCCTTTTGGGGATTATTGCTGCTCTTTGTGGGAGTTTTTGTGGTTTTGTTGTAAACCGGGACGGTATACAGATACCATCAAAACGTCAAAATCTCCAACAAATTTATACCCGAGAAATCGGCGTACGGGAATTGACCGGCAAAAACGACGGAAAACGTGTGCAGGAATACCTTCACGCAGTAAACCTCCAGGGTAATCTATCCTACTGCAGCGCTTTCGTTTGTTTTTGCCTTGAAAAAGCGGGTATTACCAATCCAAAAAACGGCTGGACACCGGCCCTGTTCCCACAGAAAAGGTTAATTTGGGTAAGAAATAAGGAAAAGTCCGGTTTAGGCGCCATGCAGGGACTTACAACGTATAACTTACTACGTACAACTCCAATAACAGGAGATGTGTTTGGCCTATTCTTCCAGGAACTAAAACGCATCGGCCACTGCGGGTTTGTGGACAGTTGGGATGACATTTGGTGTATCACGGTCGAAGCTAACACCAACGACATCCGTGCCGGACCAGGGCAGGGGGTATTTCGGAAGAAAAGACTGGTTAAAACTATTTATAAAGTAGCTGATTGGGTTAAAACAACAAAATAATACATAACATGAGAATAAACAAAGTAAAATCAAACTACGATCGCTTGAACGATCACGAATTATCCACCCGGGCAGACGGGGTGGTACTGGGCCTCACCGGCAATACGTTTTTCCCGGATGCAGTGCCTACGGCAGCTGATTTTAAGGTGCTGGCCGATGATTTTAAGGATAAACTGGCCATCGCCAGCCCACGCGGAAGCTCGCTGGAGATCAGTATGAAGGATGAAGCACGGATCGTACTGTTGAAAGCCATGAGAAGGCTGGCCAACTGCGTAAACGATGTGGCCGATGGCAACGCCCCGATGCTCTTCAGCTCAGGTTTTGACATGGGTGCACAGCCCAAAGACCTGCCTTCACCAGGTAAAGTAACCGGAGTAAAAGTAACCGACGGACGTCAAAGCGGCCAGATGCGGCTGGACTTTGACTCCCTGAAGGAAGCCTACCAGTATGAGTACCAAATCAGCTACCAGCTGGATGAAAACGGCGATCCTATCTGGGGAGAGTCGTTCTTTACCGGCTCATCCCGGGCTAATACCATTGCACCGGTCATTCCTGATGAACGCTATTATGTACGCGTTCGTGCCAGGAATACCAAGGGGATTGGGGATTGGAGTGATATTGTGTCTTTGCGGGCCCGGTAATCCTTAGGGTGGTCCCGCCGTCGGCGGGCCACCCTATCACTTCTTCAGGTGTGCCAACACAAAAAAATAATTTTTTAATAAAAACACAATTATCCAAACAATTCCCTAACTTTACTCCATCAAAACAGTCCGTTATGCAGACAACCGATACTCCAGACGAAAAAGACACCCTACACCGCCTTCGGGAAGGAGATTACGCTGCGTTTAACCTTATTTATGATACCTATAAGCGGCAATTAGCCAAAAATCTGCTCCGTTTACTCAAAGACAACGACATGGCTGATGAAGCCCTGCAAGACCTGTTTATGAAACTTTGGGAGAACCGGGAAAAGATCGATCCGGAACAACCCATTAAGGCCTACCTGTTTCGCATAGCCGAAAACCTGGTCTATGATCGTTTCCGCAAGGCCAGCCGTGATAAAGAAATGCGTAAGCACTTTTTGAACACCGCCACAGAGCTCTACAGCCACATTGAAGAAAAGCTGTTTGATGCCGAAAACCGGACCTTATTATATAAGGCCATTGACCAGCTCCCCCCGAAACGACGGGAAGTCGTCATCCTGTGTAAGATAGATGGCCTGTCCTACGAAGAAGCCGCCCAACAGCTGGGCGTATCGGTCAATGCCATCAACGACCACATCAAAAAGGCCAATGCTTTCTTTAAACAATACTTTAACCCCAATACCGGTTTAGGCCTCATCGTACTGGTTTCGGCTATTTTACAAGGAATATAATTTTTTTTTCATTAAAGAGCTACTGAAATTTCCATCTCAAGCGTATAGGGTGTATAAAAAGGAAAGAAATGGAATCACGTCTTCAGGAACTATTTCAAAAATACCTCAGCAACCAGTACAGCGAACAAGAGCTGGACGAGCTGCTGCGCTATTTTGAATTAGCAGAAGACGAAGCGAACCTTCGGGAAAACATCCGCAAAGAAATCCATCGGCTGGAAGTCATCCCAGACCAGGAAGAACGGATAGACCACCTCGTTGCGGGCGTCAAGCAAAAGCTCCACGACCGAATACAGCCGCCAGAGAAGCCCGTAAAACAACTTTCTCCCCATAAACAGTACCGATGGTCATATATGAAATATTACGCCGCTGCAGCCATTATAGTAGCTTTAGCCACGGCACTATACCTTTATCGAGGCGATTTATTCGTAAATCGTAAAACTAACATCGTAAATCAAGAGATTTTACCAGGCTACAACCAAGCCACGCTAACCTTGGCTGACGGCACGAAAGTGGAGTTGGATAGTGCCAAACGCGGAATCCAAATCAGAGACGAGGATATTAGTTATAATGATGGAACAAAAATCGCAGCAAAAACAATCGTTCCCGACCCGCTTCGCTCATCGGGATCTACACTTCGTTCCGAAAATCGTAATTCGTCAATCGTAAATAGTACGATGTTAACTTTGTCCACCCCCAAAGGCGGCCAATACCAAATAATACTCAGCGACGGAACTAAGGTTTGGTTAAACGCAGCCAGCACTTTGAAGTACCCATCCCGATTTTCGGGAGATAGGAGGGAAGTGAGTTTGGAAGGCGAAGCATACTTCGAAGTAAATAACAATCCTTCAATCGGCGCCATGCAGGATAATCGTAAATCGTACCTCGTAAATCGTAAATCAAATGTGCCATTTGTAGTAAAGAGCCGCAACCAAGAAATATTAGTCCTTGGCACCAAATTCAACGTCACAGCGTTCAACGATGAAAAAGAAACGAAAACAACCCTGGTAGAAGGAAAAGTCCAAGTCAAATCGCAAAACTTAAAACTTAAAACGTATAACCTACAACTTTTAACTCCAGCGCAGCAAGCGGTAGTAAAAGGCGACAGCCTAACGGTGAGCAAAGTGGACATTACCCGCGAACTGGCCTGGAAAGATAACAAATTCAGTTTCGACAACAAACCATTTACCCAGATCATGGCCGAGTTATCCCGTTGGTATAACATCGAAGTGCTTTACGAGGGGAAAATCCCCGAGCCCGAATTTTTCGGGGGGATATACCGAAGCAATACTTTATCCACCGTAATGGCGCTGCTGGAGGCCAATGGCATCCGCTACCGGTTGGAAGGACGAAAAATGATCATAATGCAGGCCAAAAAAGGAGGGGAAAAGCCATGAAAACCTGAACAAAGCAGACGTTCACGCTGGCGTCTAAAAAGAAAGGAGAGTGGTGGTACACTCCCCTTAATCAGCCCGGATAGCAATGATTATCCCTATTGCGTAAAAATAACTGTGTATTTACTATCCTAAGCTAATAAACAAAGTTAATGAATAAAATTTACTTTTATAGAGTGATGCGTTTACTCCTATGCTTTCTGTTGGGTGGCTTCCTAACCGTGAGTGCTGCCAGCTATTCACAAACGGTTACGCTGAAAGGTACACACCTGCCCCTAGCAACCGTTTTGGAAGCCGTGCGCCAGCAGACCGGCTATGAAGTAGCCGGCAACAAGTCTATGCTTAAAAACAGTAAAAACATCACCATAAGTGCCGAAAACATGCCCTTGGAAGGGTTTCTGGACCAGGTGTTCAGCGATCAGCCCCTGACATACCGATTGGTTGATAAAAATATTTTGTTGGAGAAGAAAAAAGAAAGTTTTCTTGACATTTTCTTGCCCTCTCGTCATTCCGGGCCTGCCGAAGGATCGCTTCAACAAACCATTACCGTCATCGGTCGCGTCACCGACTCCCTGCGCCAACCCATTGCCGGAGCGACAATCAGGGTGAAAAATGGTAATAGTACTAGCTCATCGGGTTCTAATGGCCAGTTTATCTTAAACAACGTCCCCATCGGAACTACGCTTCAAATCACAGCTATGGGCTACCAGCCAAAGGAACTTCCAGCAAAAGCGCAAATGGGAAGCATTGTGCTACACATCACCCAATCGGCGCTTGATGAAGTACAAATTATTGCCTATGGTACTACCAGTCGTCGCCTATCTACCGGAAACATTAGTTCCATTAGCGCAGAAGATATAGCCAAACAACCGGTGCAAAATCCGTTACTAGCCCTTCAGGGACGCATCCCTGGCCTCGTAGTGACCCAAAATACCGGCCTTGCAGGAGGTGGAGTCACTGTTCGATTGCAAGGTCAAAATAGCATATATACAGCAAACGGAAACGACCCGTTGATTGTAGTGGATGGCATGCCATATCCTTCACAAACGTTGCGGTTTTCAGGGGCTGATATTTTAAAAACTTCTGGAGGGGGAGTTGGTAATACAGGTAATGGAAGTCCGCTTAACTATCTAAATCCATCAACTATTGAGAGCATCACCGTGTTGAAGGACGCCGATGCTACCGCTATTTATGGCTCCCGTGCCGCGAATGGGGCTATCATCATTACAACGAAAAAAGGTTTGACCGGTCCTACAAGGCTTACTGCTGATTATCAACAGGGTTGGGGGACCATCGCAAAAAAACTGGATTTGATGAACACCTCTCAATATTTAGAAATGCGTCGGGAAGCCTTTAAAAATGATGGGCTGACCGTTCCGTCTATTAGCACTACTCCCACAAACACCGACTACGATGTTAATGGTTTGTGGGATACGACCAGGTATACCGATTGGCAAAAAGTATTGATCGGCGGTACAGCCAAAACGACCAGTGCAAATGCTTCTGTGTCTGGAGGAAATGACTTGACTAAATTTCTATTTGGGGGAACTTATTTTAAGCAAACCACGGTCTTTCCAGGTGATTTTAAGGATCAAAAAGGAAGTGCTAATTTTAGCCTGAGCAATACATCCAAAAACCAACGGTATAAGCTTCAGCTTTCCACTAGCTATCTATATGATAAGAATATCCTGCCTACTACCGATTTCACTGCCTCAACCATTTTTTTAGCACCTAACGCCCCCGCATTATATAAAGCGGATGGAACCCTAAATTGGGCACCGCGTCCTTCCGGAGTTGGCAGTTGGACGAATCCAATGGGTACACTCCTAAACCACTATGAGAATACTACCAAGACCTTATTGAGCAATGCGGCTATCAGTTATCAAGTAGTATCTGGTTTGATAGTATTGGCAAATTTAGGGTATAACTATTTGAATATACGTGATTTTACCCCTACATTGGCCGCCTCAGTAGATCCCTCCAGGCTTGCAACCTTTTCGAGATCTGTGACATCCTCCAATAGTACGATCAGTTCGTGGATTGTAGAGCCCCAAATCAACTATAAGAAAAACCTGGGACCGCATAGTTTTGACATGCTATTAGGTGGAACCATTCAACGAAAAAACAGCAATAATCTTTACACAGCTAGCTATGGATATAGCAGTGATTTGCTGATACGTAGTCTTTCTTCGGCAACAACGGTTTATAATACACCCATTGATCTTATATATCGGTATAGTGCGCTTTTTACGCGGCTAAATTATTCTTACAGGAAAAAATACATCCTTAATCTTACGGCCCGTCGAGATGGTAGCAGTCGATTTGGTCCGGATAGTCGTTTTCATAGTTTTGGCGCTGTTGGCGCTGCCTGGATCTTCAGCGAGGAATCCTTTGTCAAGGATAATATTGGAGCTTTAAGTTTTGGGAAGATACGGGGAAGCTATGGGACTACGGGCAATGATCAGATTCCCGATTATCAGTATTACAGTTTATTTCAGAACCTAACTATAGGGGTTCCCTATCAAGGTATTGCAACATTAACCGTGAGCAACCTGTATAATCCCTTGTTACAATGGGAAAGTACCAGAAAATTAAGTCTTGGTATTGATTTGGGTTTTTGGAAAGACCGTATTATCGCAGGAATAAGCTATTCTAAAAATAGATCAAGTAATCAACTATTACCCTATTCGTTACCAAGTTTTGTTGGTTTTACTTCAATCACCAGTAATTTTCCTGCAACGGTTCAGAATACGATATGGGAGTTTAGTATACAAACATATAATATCAAGCGCAGGTCTTTTTCTTGGAATAGTTCCCTCAACTTTACCAGCGCACGAAACAAACTTGCTGCTTTTCCCAATCTGGCTAGTTCATCCTATGGATCTACGCTCGTTATTGGGCAACCTCTAAGTATCACCAAGAACTATAATCTGCACGGTGTTAATCCAGCCACAGGCCTGTATCAGTTTATTACAGCAAAGGGAGAGTTAACAAGCAGCCCTGCCTATGGAACGGACCGGACAGTTGTTGTTAACACTGCTCCGACTTTCTACGGCGGATTTCAAAATACCATCCAATATAAAGGGATACAACTGGACGTGTTTTTCCAATTTGTGAAACAAAAGGCGTACTCGAATGATGATTATTTCCGAGGAAGTATGGGTAGTTTTCAAAGTGGATCGAACAATCAGCCTACTTATGCACTTGAGCGTTGGCAAAAGGAGGGAGATATAAAACCTATCCAAAAGTATAGTACGACATCTGCAAATGAAACAATTAGCGGATATGCATTGAATAGTGGAATTACAGATGCTTCATTTGTTCGCTTAAAGAACTTGTCCATTTCATATCTACTTCCAAAGGAAGTAAACTCCGAGCTTCATTTTCAAAATTTAAAGGTATTCATCCAGGCTCAAAACTTATGGACATTTACAGGTTACAAAGGCTTAGATCCTGAAAGCTTAAAAAGTGCTATACCACCTTTACGCACTATAAACCTGGGTATCCAGGCGACACTCTAATTTACTAAGTCTTAATTATTCAGATATGAAATCAAAATATTTACTGGTGGTATTTCTATCAGTTATGCTATTTGGCTGTGAAAAATTGGTGGAAGTCTCTTCTCCGACTACCAGCATTACGGATGCAAGTGTTTATGAAAACGATGCAACAGCTATAGCAGTATTGACAAGAATCTATTCCACGATAAGCAACGTATCAAATACATCTGTTTCATTTAGCATTCTTTCATTGTCCTTATACGCTGGTTTAGGAGCAGACGAGCTATTTGTATGGGATGGAGTAGCAAATAGTACTAATCTTTACCAAATAATGCAATATCGGTTTTTCAGAAATGATTTAATTGAAAATTCCAATTTCCAATCTGGAGGCGCGCTTTGGACTCCCTGTTACCAGTTGATCTACTACTGTAACCAGGCTATCGAACGTATCGGCGCATCTACTTCCCTGACACCAGCTGTGGCTCAACAATTATTGGGTGAGGCCAAATTCTCAAGGGCATTATGTAATTTTTACCTTGTCAACTGTTTCGGAGGGCTCCCCTTAGTAACCAATACCGACTACCAGAACAACGCTCTGTTGGCAAAATCTTCATCTGAAACGATTTACAAACAGGTGAAAACTGATTTAAAAGAAGCGTACACCTTGCTTTCTGCTGATTATTTGGATGCTACTTTGTTAACAAGTAGTAGTGAGCGGGTGCGCCCTACCAAATGGGCTGCGGCGGCATTGTTAGCGCGTGTTTCTTTGTACACAAGTGATTGGGCCGATGCAGAAACCTACGCCAGTGAGGTAATTGCTCAAAACGCATTGTTTGACACCGTAGCCCTGGATAATGTATTCCTTAAAAACAGCAAGGAGACTATTTGGGCCTTGCAGCCTGTTATCACAGGTTGGAATACACAAGATGCGTTAAATTTCATTATACCCGCTACCGGATTTAGCTTGTCTACGAATAACACGATGTACATCAACCCGGATTTATTGAATAGTTTCAGCGATGACGATGGCCGCAAAAGCCATTGGTTGAACAAAACCAACATTAGTGGCACTGACTATTACTACCCTTATAAATACAAAAGTGCCACACAGAATGCCGCCGTTACGGAATATCCCATGATGATGCGATTGGGCGAACAATATTTGATTAGGGCAGAAGCCAGGGCTATGTTAGGCAAACTTAGCGGCGATAACAGTGCTGCTAGTGACCTAAATGTGATAAGGCGGCGCGCGGGTTTAGCATCCACTGATGCTACTACACAAACGTCGCTTATGACAGCCATCCAACATGAACGACGGTTGGAATTATTCACAGAACTAGGCCATCGGTGGTTCGATTTAAAACGATGGAGCATTATTGACCAAGTGATGACAGTAATGACTCCGATCAAGGCTGATGGACAATCCTGGCAAACCTATCAGCAACTTTACCCCATTCCCAATTCGAATATAGAAGCTGATCCTAATTTGGAACAGAATACAGGATACTAGAAGCCACACAAGAAAAAACTGGCTTTGCTTCCATCAAAATAATTTAATAAATAATGTAAATGATGAGTATATGAAGTGTGTGATATTAATATCTTGGATATTTCCGATTTTTGCCATGGCACAGCCGTTAGATTATAAAGGGGTAAAATTCGAAACGGAACTCACCTGGGATCAAATACGTGCCAAAGCGAATAAAGAGCATAAATACATTTTTATGGACTGTTACGCTACGTGGTGCGGTCCTTGCAAGAAAATGGATAAAGAGGTTTATCCAACAGATAGCGCTGGGGCTGCATTGAATGAAACCTTTATTGCCGTCAAAGTTCAAATGGATTCTGCCAAACAAGATGCCACCTTTATCCGTAGCTGGTATGTTACTGTCAAGGAAATTGAAAAGCAGTATAATGTATCTGCATTGCCTACCTATTTATTTTTCTCTCCCAATGGTAAACTATTGCATCGTGCAGTCGGATTTAAAAGCCTCGAAAAGTTTGTTACAATGGTCAACGACGCAGTTGATAGTGAAAAACAATTGTATTCAGCCTATAATAAATATAAGGAGGGTAAACTATCTATAACGAAATGGCCAATTTTAGCAACTAACTTAAAAGAAGCAGGCGATGAAGTTACGTCCGATTTAGTTATGGCAGATTACATAACTAATTATCTTGGTAAGTTAGAGTATGCTAGGTTGTTTAGTGAAGATAATATTAGCCTTATAAGTAAAAATATCAAGTATATTTCCCCTGAATCTAGTTTGTTTAACGCGTTATATACTAATCAGGTAACTGTTGATAGCTTGCTAAATAATCCAGGCATTTCGACATCACTTATCCAGCATATTATTTACAATAGCTATATACTTCCCTTGATAGAATATTCTGCTAAGCAAAATTCTGACCCAGATTGGAAAATGATTGCAATGAAGTTATACGGGAAATACACAGATAAACTAATTAAACAGGTATTAGTAGATGCCAAGGTCAGGTGGTTTCAATATAAAAAAGATCATGTGAATTATATAGCATCGTCATTGGAATCGCTTCGCATAATGGAACTTAATGACCCTCGACAGAGAAATTTTCTATTTTTAAATGATTTAGCTTGGAATATATTTATGTATTCTAGCGATCCCGTTGTTCTTGAGAAAGGTGTTGAAATTAGTGAAAGAGCTATAAATATTACACCTAATAATGTAATGGCATCCATTTTGGATACTAAGGCCAATTTATTATATAAATTGGGCCGTAAAAATGAGGCTATTTCATTAGAAGATAAAGTCGTACAAATGAATGTTGGATTTAAAAAAACATTAGATAAAATGAAAGAAGGAAAATCTACTTTCGATTAAACTTTATTAAATTTATAGGTTAAAATTTATGGAAAACAATTAATTATTAATTAAATTACAGTATACTTTTACTTCGATATATGTGTTTAAAATACATCTTGACAATTATTGTTGCTTTTTATTTTACTAGCTCAATAGCGCAAACTGGATTACAAACAGGAAAGCCAGCGCTGGACTTTAAGAGTGTTCTTATTTGGCCGAAGTTAGATAATCCATGTATAAGTAGGGATGGACGCTATATGGCATGTACAATTAAAGGAATTGTTAAAGATAGTTGTACCATTTTAATTAAGGGAATTCTCAAAAAATGGGAAAGGAAATTCATTGTTCCCAAACCTATATTTAGTGTTACTTATTTTTTTTCTAGGGATAACAGGCGATTTTTATATCAAGATGGCTTATCCCTAAATTATTTGGATTTGCAAAAAAATATTATTACAAAAAAATGTTTTCTACTGATTTCCAATATCCGAAAAAAGCAGTGGGGGAATGGATAGGGTATATTAATGATAGTGTTTTATATATTGAAAATCTGAAAACGGAAAAAAAATCTACATTTCAACATGTGATTAAATATTTATTCGATCCAAAGGGCAATTCGGTTGTCATGGAAACTTTTAATAACAGTTCGTCGAGTAGGAAATATGAAATATCTTACCTTAATCTCAAGAGTGGTCAACTAAAAGTTATATACTCAGACAAGGACTCATTGTTAAAAAGTTCTATTAAAACGTTTTCCTTTTCTAATACTGGGAATAACATTCTAATACATTTCAAAGGAACGATAAATGGAGATGTCTACCGTATTTATAATATCTCAACTAACACAAATTGTATTGCATTGGATCAAAGTAATAAATTTTTGCAAAAGGGTTACAAAATTATTGAACCGCCTAGATTAAGTCAGAACGATCAATTTATGCTTTTGAGACTAAAAAGGGACCGTAAGGAACAACGGGACAGTTTGAAGAGTAGTTTTGTCCAGGTTTGGAATTATAAAGACCCAATTATCTATCCTGAGAGGCAGTTATTGGAAGAAATGTATCCAAGTTACTTAGATATAGCAAATTATCAATCAATAGTTGTAGTAATAAATCTAAACACTCAGAATTCTGTTCAAATCACTAAAGAGTCAGAATTATTGTCTCCTTGGGAAAATGATTTCTATGCTATAGTAATGGATAGGAATAATGTGAAAGAAAGTTGGTGGAGTTGGGAACCTCAACCATCATATTACCTAGTTTCTTTCATTGATGGAAGTAGGAGGCTGTTAAAAGAAAAAGGGTTTAATTTATCTTCAGTTGCCTGTAAGCTGCGTAACGTATCTTTCTCTCCATGCAACAAATATGTTTCTTTTTGGGACGCAGATAGTTCAGCATATTATGTATTTAACCTTTCTTCTGGCCAATTAAAAAATGTAACCAAAAGTATTGATGCTAACTTCTCATCGAGATTTCCAAATGGTCTTTATCCCGATCCTACCGTCAAAGGGTGGTTTGGAGTATGGCAAGATGATGGAAGTTTCATTTATTTATATGACCAATATGATTTATGGAGATTTGATCCTGAAGGGGTCAAAATGCCTATTTGTTTGACAAAAGGGTATGGAAAAAAGCATCATGTTCAATTAAGGGTAGCTACCGATGATAACCTGCATTACAAGTTTAATAAAGATGAAAAGTCAATTATGTTTGTAGGGTTGGATGATTCAACTAAATACAACGGATTTTATATGGTAAATATGAAAGCCATTGATTCGCCAAGAGTTTTATATTCTGGGCCTTATGTATTCTCCATATCAAATACATTGCAATTGTCTAATTCAGGAAATTTTGATCTTGGTATGGCTCCAATTAAGGCAACGGATGTCAATGCTTGGCTTGTTAAGCGTCAATCTTCCACAGAAGCTCCAAATTATTTCTATACGACCGATTTTAAGAATTTCGAGAAAATTACAGACGTACAACCTCAACAAAAGTACAATTGGTTAACAACCGAATTAGTTACGTGGGAACTTTCGGATGGTACCGTATGCCAAGGGGTACTATATAAACCCGAGAATTTTGATAAAACTAAGAAATACCCTGTAATATTTAGTTATTATCAAAAAGAGTCTCATTTATTATATCAATTTCCAACAAATGGATTGATTAGTGGAGACTTAAAAGTTTCTTGGTTTGTTAGTCGTGGATATTTGGTATTCAAACCAGATATCCATTATTCTAAATCGTTTGCTGAGAGTGGGATAGTATCAGGAAAAGCTGCTTTAAATTCGGTTGTTTCTGCAGCTAATTATCTGTCCCGGTTTCCTTTTATTGATAAAGACCATATGGCCTTGATGGGGCACAGTTTTGGTGGTTTTCAAACAAATTATATCATTACACATAGCAACATCTTTGCAGCAGCGTTTGAGTTTGCCGGTGTTACTGATTTTCTCAGTCATTATTTATCGTTAGCGCCGTTTTTATCTTCTGAAGAACATTCAATTGGTCAGGATAGAATAGAGATTGGTGGATTGGGCGCCGGTTCTATGGGTGGAAACCCCTGGGATTTTCCCTCATTATATCAGCGTAATTCACCTGTTTTATCTTTAGATAAAGTGTCTACTCCTTTATTAATGGTTCATAATCGAACAGATAATCAGATTCCATATCATCAAGGAGTTGAACTATTTTTGGGCCTTCGTAGATTAAATAAACCTGTTTGGTTCTTACAATATAAGTCAGGAGGGCATACGTTGGATGATAAAAAAGAACAAGCTGACTTAACTTTAAAACTTACAGAATATTTTGATTATTATATAAAAGGTAAAGCCAAGCCGGATTGGATGCTTAGTGATGCTGAGAAGGAAGTTGAAACCAATAGAAATTAAAAATCATAAAATGGTGGTTTGGAAATGGTCTGGCTTTCTTGCTTATTGAGAATTATAGCTAGATTTACTTACAATATACATCTCAATGATTTAAAAATCTTCAACTATTTCTTTAATTTAAACTTTTTATTACTTTTACTCCCATTAAAAGGAAAGAGTAATGAAACCAAATGCCTTTATGGATGAAAAGGAGCTGCTTCTACACCTTAAGGAGGGGCATGAACGGGCATTTAATCAACTGTATCAACTCTACAGTCCCCGTATTTTTGGCAATATCCTGAAATTAGTGCATAATAGAAGCCTTGCGGAGGATATACTGCAGGAGATATTTTTAAAAGTCTGGGACAGGCGGGTAGAATTAGACCCTGACAAGTCATTTTAGCTTATTTATTCACCTGCTCCCGTAATCAGGCCTATGATGCCCTGCGCAGGGAAAAACTGGAGGTTCAGCTAAGCCGTTACCTAACCGACTACCAGCTGGACAGCTACAAGCATGTAGAAGAGCAGGTATTTTTTAAAGAGGCAGAACGCCAGTTGCAGCTGGCAGTAGACAAACTGCCCCCCAAAAGGAAGGAAGTATACCAGCTCTGCAAAACAGACGGTTTAACCTATGAGCGTAAAGTCACGGTAACTGGGATATGTGATTCCATTTGACCAGTATCTACATTTGCTACAAATTAAATATTTAGTAAATGGAGAGCATAAAATTACCCATGGTCACCGCTGCGGCCCTTTCAGAAGCAGCGATCTTAAAAATTCTGGAAGAGTTTACCCAGACAGGTTTCAGTATTCAGGATTTCTGTTTTCTGAAGGAAGGGCTTGATGAAGCCACCCTTCAGGGCTGGCTCAGTCAGTATATGCCGGAAGGGATGGATGATGAGGATGATGGTTTTGTTTCCGTTCGGGTGAAGGAAGAGCGGCAGAAACCCGGCCCTAAAAAGCAGCCTGCTTTGTTTGCCCGTAAACTCACGAGTTAGGGCATATTGACAAAAAGATATATTTTACAGGTCAGATCGGTTCGGCCTGATTACGTTCTTTGATTTCATTTATAGTTAGTTCGATATTTATGCTATAGATATGATAGTATTATGCCTATATTTATAGTCGGACAAACAGATTCATGCTATGGCCTAATTTCGGTAGTACGCATCGGTGCTGGCGGCTTCAACAGAGCAGGCAGACGGGCAGGGAAAAGTGGGCTTCCTGGGTGGAGAACTGGTACAGCCATGCTGTCTTTGGGTACTGGTATATATTTCGGATTATTTATAGAAGTTGCGTTCACGGCAGCGTCTCCATATTCATATAAGCATGCAACGATCGGCTGAATGCTTATATCATCAACAACCCTCCATCTACCACATAAGAACTTCCGGTGACATAGCTGGCATCGTTTGACAATAAAAAGACGGCAACTGCTGCGGCTTCTTCAGGTGTTCCCACCCGCTTTAATAAGACTACTTCGGCAAGTTGTTCTTCAAATTGCTGGCGTAAGTCATCGGGCAAAGCAGAACGGAGGTTGGAGGTGATGGGGCCTGGAACAAGCGAATTGACCCGTATATGACGTGGTGCAAGTTCGTTTGCCCAGCAACGGGCTGCTGCCAGGATAGCCGCTTTACTGGCTGAATAAAGGGATACGGAAGATTGCCCCTCATATACGGCACTTGACGAGGTGACCAGTACGGCCCCACCTTCGTTTATATAGGGAGATAACGCCGCCATTTGCAGCATGGGAGCAACGACATTTACCGCAAACATTTTATGGATAGTATCCCTATGCATTGTTTCGAGCGTGCCGCCAATAGCGTAAGCTGCGTTTAACCATAGGCCGTCTAATTTGCCATATTTTTTTACAACGTCAACAAGGCGTTGTGGAGATTGTTCATCTTCGGCATCGTCATGAATAATGATAACCTCTCGGCTTAGCCGTTCTTCGGCTGCTGTCAAATGGGCTTCAGTTCTTCCGGTAAGAATAACTCTTGCTCCCTCATTTAACAATCTTTCCGCACCTGCTAACCCGATTCCGCTGGTTCCTCCGGTGATCAGGATGGTTTTATTTTCAAATCTGTACATTCAGAAATTTATTTCTTGTCAGACAAATATACTGGTTGTGTTATATAAATCGGATTATTTATAGAAGTTGGGTCCACGGCAGCGGCTCCACCTGTTTCTTGAACCACTTCAAGTATGCATCCAGTTGTGAAAGCAGAAAATAAGGTAGGTTAAGTAAGTGATAGGTTTTGCCTTCATCGGTAGTAACTGGATGAATCGTTAATGGACCTGGATATACCCGCACTGCATAAGGATGAGGCGCCATATTCATATAAGCATGCAGCGATTTTAGGGTGCCTTCCTTGCCGGATTTAACTTCTATAGGGATTAACTGGCCATCAAAGAACCCCGGAGAAGTAATTCATCATTCCGGTATCCATTACCTGCAGGCGCGGTGATTTTTTGAGGTCAGGAAGTTGGGGTAGGGTAGCCTCTGTAGATGGATAGATCAATGAAAGTATAACTTACCCGGATGCAATGTCTGATCACTTGCTGCAGGGAATTGTTGCGGGCGTATTTTGCAACGTCTTCCAAATAGGAAGTGATGAGTAGTTCCCTACTTGCCGTGCACCCCTTATAACTAAGGGCTTTCTAAAGTCCTTTTCAGACTATTTTTGGAGTTTTGATATAATACTTCGATTAAACATGTCACAAAATTAGGGTAATTTTTTTAATTTTTTGTCACATAATTAGGGTAATTTTGGTGAAAGCGGTCATGAAGATTTTAACCACATTGCCCATCATGGCGATACCCTGCTACGATTTGCGTGAAATAATATTTGATAATTATTAAAATATATGCCTACCTTGGCTATAAATATCAACTAAAATGGCACGGTCAGCAGGTAAAAGTGACGTAAATGTGCTACTTTCTTTAAAAGAAGGCAGTGAAAGTGCTTTTTCTGAAATTTATAACGCATATAGTCGCGGTGTGTACCGTAAATTGCTGTACATGGTAAAAAGTAAGGATGATGCAGAAGAGCTGACGCAGGAAACCTTTGTCCGTCTTTGGGAAAAACGATCTTTAATTGATCCCGACCAGCCGATTATCCCTTATATACTTCGCATCGCCGGTAACCTGGTGCATGATCTTTACCGTCGTAGCGCCCGGGACCAGCAATTGCAGCAAGCGATCATCGCCGCCAGTAGTGAGCTATACCTGCACACTGAGGAAGATTTGCTGTATAAAGAAAGCAAGGCGCTTATCGATAGTGCCATTGAAGCCCTTCCTGACCAACAACGTCAGGTTTTTAAGTTGGTTAAGCTGGAGGGAAAGAGTTACCAGGAAGTTAGTGAACAGTTGGGTATTGGTACGGCTACTGTCAGTACCCACATAGTACGCGCTACCAAAAGCGTTAGGCAATTTCTTTTCAATAGTTACGGAGGCCCGGCACTGCTCCTTGCAGCCTTCTTGCTGTGGTGTTAAAAATAATTTAAAATTCATGTAAAGCTTCTGGTCTTCCCAAGCGTATTATCATAAAAGGGCAATACGTTGGATCAAGAAAACGACATACAAGCACGCTATCAGCGATTCCTGGATAACCGCGCCACAGCGGCCGAAGTACGGGAATTGATGACGCAATTTGGCACCACAGACCCGGTACAGCTCCAGAAACTGGTAAAGCAAGCACTTGGGACAGCCATAGACAATAGGCCGTTGGATGACGGTGGGGAACAGGCTATTCTACAGATCCATGACCGCCTTAAAAAGAAACTATTTCCAGCACCCAAACATTTTTTGATCCGGTTGTTGCCCTATGCCGCAGCGATTTCATTAATTGGGGCAGGAATATATTTATATATCATCAACAGGCAACAGGCCGGAAGCCTTTCTTCCTCTTTTACAAAGCGAAAAGTCACTACAACGGAAATCAGGCCTGGCTTTAACCAAGCCACTTTAACGCTGGCGGATGGGGCTAAAGTAAGCCTGGATAGCACTAAAAATGGAATAAAAGTCACTGCCGGACAAACTGTTTATAACGATGGTACTTCATTGAAAGCGCCCGTCGCTAATTCATCATCCATTATTTATAATGCATTGACTACGCCTAAAGGTGGTCAATACCAAATCATACTGGATGATGGTACCAAAGTTTGGCTTAATGCCGCTACCACGCTAACCTACCCAAGCCACTTTGGCAAAACAAGGGAAGTATCTTTAACGGGAGAAGCTTTCTTTAGCATAGCAAATGACACGGATAAACCGTTTACGGTAAAAAGCCAGAACCAGGTGATACGTGTTTTGGGTACTTCGTTTAACCTTTCTTCTTATGCGGATGAAAAGGAGATTAAAACCACCCTGGTCAGCGGAGCGGTGCGGATAAGCACATTAAACCCATCTACAAATGGTTCTATGGATAGTCAACTGTTAAAACCAGGCCAGCAGGCGATTAACGCGATGGGTAAAATACTGGTGAAATCAGTAAATGTAGACAATGAAACGGCTTGGCGCGACGGTGTGTTTTCTTTTCAGGGGAAATCTTTTTCACAAATTATGCGCGAGCTAAGCAGATGGTACAACCTGGAAGTGGTTTATGAGGGCGACCCGCCTGTCAATACCTATTTTGGTTCTGCTTTTCGCGATGATAAGCTATCAGTCATTTTAGGGTTACTGAAGAGTTCTAATATAAAATATCGGTTTGAAGAAGGAAAACTAGTCATAAGTACGTTGAAAAGGGAGGGAGCGCCTGAGTTAGGGCATAAGTAGAAGAAAATATAAAAAAGCAGGAAAGGCTCGCACCCCTTCCCTGCGCAGTATGGATAAACAGTCCGTATTTAAGTGATCAAATAACAAATTGTTACATTATCCAAACGTCGTAAAATTAATGAAAAAAAAATTACTGTGTAGAGTGATGCGTTTACTCATCTTATTTTTGACCATCGGATTCCTGCAGCTGAGTGCTGCCAGTTATTCTCAGACAATAACCCTAAAAGGGAACAAGTTGATTTTGGCGGATGTTTTTAATGCCATACAACAACAAACAGGTTACCGCGTTTTTGGTGATGCTGAGTTGTTGGGAAAAGCGAAAACCATTGCTATCAATGCACAAAATATGCCTTTAGAGACATTTTTGGCAGAAATAACAAAAGGACAAGCATGGAAGGTAGAGATTCATGGCAAGAACATAGTGGTTTCTGAAAAGGATGCCGCGCCTGCTTCCCCAGTCCATACAACCCAGTATCCATTAACTGGACAACTGTTTAACCTTGTGAACAATGAGCCAATTGTTTCGGCTACTATTTCGGTCAAAGGCACTAAACAAAAAACCGTCTCTGATGGGTATGGCCGGTTTACGTTAAACCAGATACCCGATAATGCAACCCTCATCCTGACTTCGATGGGATTTTCTAAGTTGGAAATTGGATATGCCAGCTTGAGCGCGTTGCCTGCTGGCGGTATTCTTACACTGGATGGTGGCAAAGTGACTAAAGTAAAAGAAGGAACTTATAATTTTTTCTTATCTTCCCAAACCAGCGATCTGGATGAAGTCCAAGTAATTGGTTATGGTACTACCAGCCGGAGAATAAGTACAGGTAACGTGAGTTCGGTAACAGCGGCCGATATAGAAAAACAAACAGTTACGAATGTATTGGAAGCCTTGTCAGGTAAGATACCCGGTTTACTCATTACCCAACAAAGTGGAACACCTGGTGGGGGTGTTTCCGTGCAGATCAGGGCTGCCAGCTCCATTTCTGCCGGTACTACACCTTTATTTATTGTAGACGGCGTGCCATTTGTTTCAGATCCGCTCTATAGTACGGGTGGAAATACGGTAGGATATTTAAAGCCATCTTTTGGGAGTAGTCCGCTGAATACAATAAATCCAGTTGATATAGAGAGTATTAGCGTTTTAAAAGATGCGGATGCTACGGCGCTTTATGGTAGCCGGGGAGCGAATGGG
Organism: bacterium A37T11; assembly: GCA_900109895.1. GTDB lineage: Bacteria > Bacteroidota > Bacteroidia > Sphingobacteriales > Sphingobacteriaceae > A37T11. The sequence goes on along the minus strand of FOBR01000001.1, from coordinate 265,950 downwards.
GTCATCCTGATTACTACAAAAAGGGGCAAAGGAGGTAAATCTAATCTGGATGTTAGCGTAAGTGAGGGATTTAATAGTGTACAGAACTTGCATGCGGTAAAATCTCTTACGTTAAGTCAATATTTAGAGATCAGGCGCCAGGCCTTCATCAACAGTGGAAAAACGCCCAATGTAAACAATGCACCTGATTTGTTGGTTTGGGATACAACTAAAACCACCGATTGGCAAAAGCTTTTGTTTGGCGGGACTGCCCATAATACGGATGCCAACTTATCTTTCTCCGGTGGGAACGAATTTACCAACTTCCTGCTAAGTGGAACCTACCATAACGAGGGTCAGGTGATTCCGGGTGATTTTAATTATAAAAGGGGTGCTTTTCATATGTCCATTGATCATCAGTCGAAAGATAAAAAATTTGGACTGAATACTTCGGTGATGTATACGCTCGATAAAAATAGCAGTTCTGCGCGTACTTTCGAAAGCTCAGACTTGGCTGGAATAGCCTATTCCCAGGTACCCAACTATCCCTTATACGATAGTACAGGAAATCTTTATTGGTATAATTCCAATTTTAATAACCCTCTGGCCTATACCAACGAAAAATTTTCTTCCTCCAATTATAACTTGGTTGGCAATGTAATATTAAGGTATAGTCCAATTACCGGGCTTAACTTAAAAGTGAGCAGCAGCTACAACCGGCTGTCCATGTACCAGAAAGATTTGCATTACTCTACCTCCATCAATCCTTTCTATGGACAAAACCCGGGAGCTTATTTCCAGGAAAACTATACCAACGCCTGGAATGTGGAGCCGCAGGCTGACTATACACACCATATAGGGAAAGGTAAGTTGAATATTTTGGTGGGAGGTACGCTACAAGGGCAATCCTATAATCAACCTTTTTACATCGTAGCCAGCAATTATAATTCAGATTTCTTACTGAATAATTATACGGCCGCAGGCAATTATACGGCTTATTCGTTTAATTCTGATTATAAATACAGCTCGTTGTTTAGTAGGTTAAACTATAATTGGTTGGATAAGTATATTCTGAACGTCAACTACCGGTGGGATGCCTCTTCTAAATTTGGGGTCAACAACCGCTATGGTAGTTTTGCTTCGATAGGTGGCGCTTGGATATTCACTGAAGAAGGTGCGATTAAAGACCGCCTACCTTGGCTGAGCTTTGGGAAGCTACGGGGAAGTTATGGAAGTACGGGTAACGACCAGATTAGCAATTACCAATATTATGACACGTATACTATAAGCAATGCTTATGATGGTGTTAATGGACTGACTCCGTCTAACGTGGCAAACCCCAATTTGAAGTGGGAAGTAAATAAGAAATTGGAATTAGGGTTGAATCTTGGGTTTTTGAAAGACCGTATTTTGTTGTCTGGGGTGTGGTTTTTAAACCAGACTTCCAATCCGCTGGTCAGCTATCCTCTGGCGGCACTGAGTGGTTTCTCATCTTATACAGCTAATATGCCTGCTACTATACAGTCTAAGGGCTCCGAATTTGAATTAACTACCCAAAATATCAAGGCCAAAAATTTTAGTTGGACCACTGCCTTTAATATTAGTTTGGCACAGACTAAGCTCAAAAAGTTTGATGGCATCGAAAAAACGGGCTATGTAAGCAGTTTGGTGGTGGGCGAATCAATGAGCTCAATTCACATGCTTAAGTATACAGGAATAGATGCAAATACGGGGTTGCCTGGATTTTTGGATGCTAATAAAGATGGGTCGCAAAGCTGGCCCGGAGATGGTCTTGCCGCGTATGGGAATGGGGATGACGTGACAGTAGGCAAACGCGATCCGGCCTTCTTTGGTGGTATAAATAACTCGTTTCACTATAAAAGTTTTCAGCTGGATATTTTTGGGCAGTTTGTTGGAAGAAAAATGATTCCTGGAATACGAAACAGTAATTTTTCCAATTCATTTAGTCCTCCCGGATATAGTGCGTCCAATTTATATGAGGGCATTTATGATTTATATAAAGAGACCAATGGAAAAATAGCGACCACTAAGTTTGATTTTAGTGAAGGTTCTCCATTTTTTACTTATTATATGTATACGCAATCCAGTGCGACGATTAGTAATGCGGCGTATTTCAGGCTGAAAAATGTGGCACTCTCTTATACCTTTCCACAAGCGTGGTCTCAAAAGTTAAAAATAGCTGCGATTACACTCTATGCCCGTGCACAAAACCTGTTTACCATATCTAATTTTGAAGGGTATGATCCAGAGACCGCGGCTACCAATATACCGCCGCTGCGCACCATTACTTTTGGTCTAAAATGTTCACTTTAATTCGATCGGATCATGAAATTTATAGTTAATTATAGCCTATTAAAAAATAAGTGCAGATTACTGGGACTTTTTAGTTATAGTGTGCTGGGTATTTGTCTTTCAGGATGTAAAAAATTTGCAGACGTTCCGCCGCCCAATGATAAATTGACATCTGCCACGGTATTTACCACAGACAATTCGGTAAACTCGGCTTTATCAGGAATGTATTATACCTTGTATGGTTCTGATAACACAACCTTTCAGCTCAATTTATCGGTTTGTCCGGAGAATTCGGCTGATGAAACGCAGTATTATACCCAAAATGATACCTATGATCCTTTTTTTTATAATAGTTTAAATGTGAATAATAATACGGTTTATGCTATTTGGACTCATTTATATGGTATATTGTACCAGGCAAATGCGATCATAAAAGGAGTGGAGGAAAATACATCGTTGATTTCTGCTGGAATGCAAAAAAAGGCGATTGGTGAAGCAAAATTTATCCGGGCATTCTGTTTATTTTATTTAACCAATTTTTTTGGTGATATTCCATTAGTAATAACTCCGGATGCTGTAAGTAATACAAACCTGGCCCGCTCAGATACCAGTAAAGTGTTTGACCAAATTATTACTGATCTGGCCGCTGCTAAAGCGCAACTGCTTACGGATTACAGTAGTTCTACTTCGGGTAGCCGGATAAGGCCTATTAAATATGCAGCAGGTGCGCTTTTGGCCAGAGCGTATTTGTACAGGAAAAATTGGCCAAGGGCAGAGGCAGAAGCCGACTCGGTCATTAATGCAGCTGGTTTATATTCTTTATTGAGTACTTCTGAACTCTCCCATACCTTTCTTTTGGATAGTAAGGAAGCCATCTTTCAAATGAATATGCCAGCGGGTAGTGCTTATTGTGGTTATACGCAATATGCCTGGAATTATATTTATAATAATGAGAAAAACTTTACGCCATGGATGGCCTTAACCACAAGTTTGGTAAAGGCTTTTGAGCCTGGCGATAAACGGTTCTCCAATTGGGTACGCTCATTGAACTTTCAGGATTCTACTTATTATTATCCGTATAAATACCGAAATTTGGAAATCACCACAGATAACTCGGCAGAAGCGTACACCTATCTGCGGCTTGCTGAACAGTATTTGATCCGGGCAGAAGCCAGGGCTAGACAAAATAACCTTTTAGGTGCAAAGGAGGATATTAACGTGATCCGTAATCGAGCCGGGTTGGGTGATACCAAAGCGAGCACACAAGGAGAATTATTATTAGCCATTGAGCAGGAAAGGCGCATTGAATTATTTTGTGAAATGGGACATCGTTGGCACGATTTGAAACGGACCGGCCGCATAGACGAGGTACTAGGGGCTGCAAAAACAGGCTGGAGAAGTACGGCAGCATTATATCCGATTCCTTTGCTTGAACGCAATAATGATGTAAATCTTACCCAAAACGAAGGGTATTAATTCTCTTTTTTTAACAACAGCCTTAATGACCAAAAAATCATTGAAATTTTTGGGCATTAAGGCTGTTTTTATGGTGCTTTTAGCATCGCTTCAAGAAAGATTATATATATTTGCCGCATTCAAAAATTTGAATGAAGCGGATACTCTTATACACCATGGCATTTGTGTTGCTCTTACAAGCCTGTTCAGGTTTACTGGTGCTTAGTGCTTTTTATGCCAACCGCTCCTACATTTCCAAATACCTTTGTGAAAATCGCTTTAATCCAAACAGTGCCTGTCATGGCCAGTGCGTACTCATGAAAAAAATGAGGAAAGAACTGGAAAAAGAACAAAAACAACCTGACTTAAAGTTTAAAGAAGTAGTCATGGTACCGGGGCACATGATGGATTATTCCATTACATATCCTGAAATTAACCTGAATGTTATTCAATTTATTCCTGTAAAATTAGTGGTTCGGCAAGATCCGTACATCGGTATCCGCTTGCGTCCACCGCTTGCTGCTTAGTTATTAATTTTTGTGTTGCTGTAACCGCTAGGTTATGGAAAGGAATAACTATAAGCAATTAATTACATGAATAAGAATATTTTTGTAGCCATACTGGCTATCAGTGTCATGGCATGCAGTAAAGATAACAATACTGCTACTGACAATAACGCAAAGGGGGTGTTGTCTGTTGAGTTTGATAACATCGTGGGCAATAAAACCCTGCAGTTGAATACGGGCGACTATATCAACGCCCTTGGCCAATCATTTAAAATAACGCGGCTTCAGTACTATATTAGTAATATTAAGGTAACTAACGAGGCCGGCGTAGAATATGTGGTACCTCAGGACAGCAGCTATTTCCTTATTTTAGGAGATGACCGGAGCAGTCGTTTTGCCAAAGTGAATGTGCCTGAGGGAGATTATAAAAAACTATCTTTTATTGTAGGGGTTGACAGCCTACGCAGCACCATGCCTGTTGAGAATCGCACCGGAGTGCTCGATCCTACCGGCGATCATGCTGGTGCAGGTATGTACTGGACGTGGAACAGCGGATACGTCTTTTTTAAAATGGAAGGTACTAGTGATGCGGTACCGGGAGCGGCTCATAAGTTTTATTACCACATTGGTTTGTATGGTGGTAGTGATCCGGCCTCTCCGACGATCAATAACATTAAGGAGATTTCCTTAGACCTGACGCAAGGAGGAATATCGCAGGTAAGAAGCGGTTTCCGCAGTAACGTTCACCTGCTAGTTGATGTGTTAAAGGCTCTAAATGGACAAACCAATGTTTCCTTTGCTGAAAAACCAACCGTAATGGTAGATGAGTACAGCCGCAACATAGCCAGCAACTATGTGCACATGTTTGCACACGACCATACAGAAAATGGTGTAAAGGACGAGAGTGAGCTGTAAATGAAAAAGGCAGCTTTTATTGCAGGCTTATTGCTGTTGGTGGTGGCTTGTAAAAAAGGAGCTGAAGTGCTGCCGGATCTTTCTACTCTGTTTACTGGGTTTATAAAGCCGGCAGATTTTCCTGATCCTGTTTATGACGTTGTGGCTAATCCCGTCAGTGAGGCTCAATTTGAATTAGGCAAGAAATTGTTTAACGATGCGCGACTATCACGAAATAATACCATTGCATGCAGCAGTTGCCACATACAGTCTTCCGGATTTACGCAGCATGGGCATGATGTAAGCCACGGCGTCGATGATCGCTTGGGGACACGCAATTCACCCCAAATCATGAACTTGGCCTGGAACAAGGCTTTTTTCTGGGATGGCGGAGTGACCGATCTGGACTTACAGCCCATGGCCCCTATTGAAAACCCTGTGGAAATGGACGAGAAAGTTCCCAACATTCTGGAAAAGCTCCGGGCTGACAGTAAGTATCCCGGCTTGTTTAAGGATGCTTACGGGACGGATGAGATCACGTCATCGCGTTTTTTGAAATCTTTGTCGGCCTATATGATCATGCTGATCAGCGATCAGTCCAAGTATGACAGCGTGCGCCGCAAACAGGCTATATTTACGGTTGCTGAACAGCGGGGGTATACTGTATTTAAGAAGAAGTGTGCGTCTTGCCATACGGAGCCATTATTTACAGACCATAGTTACCGTAACAATGGATTGGCTCCAAGTGCAATCAATGATCTGGGCCGGTATAGCATTACCTTAAATGCTAGTGACCGGTATAAATTTAAAGTGCCAAGCCTGCGTAACTTGCAATATACGGGTCCTTTTATGCACGATGGCAGGATCCTGAATTTGGCCGGGGTATTGGACCACTACACGGGTGAGGTGACAGATCAGGGTACACTGGATCCGCTGCTAAAACAAGCCGACGGAAGTTTGGGAATTTCCCTGACGGATGCAGATAAATCTGATCTTCTTTCTTTCCTTAATACATTAAACGACCACACTTTCGTGCGGAACAAACTATTTGAACCATGAAAAAATTGATCATACTCAGTATATTACTTTCTAGCGGCACTTTCAGGCTGCTGGCCTGCGACATCTGTGGATGCGGGGTGGGTAGCTATTATATCGGTATATTGCCCGATTTTAGCAAACGGTTTTTAGGCATTCGATACCGGTACAGTTCCTTGCAAACTCACCTGGGGGTAAACGGAGAGCGCACCGCCATTACTGCCGATGAGGATTATCACATTGCCGAGCTTTGGGGCGCCTGGAATCTGGGTAGCCGGTTTCGGGTTATGGCCGTATTACCTTATAATATCAACCACCGTGAAGTGGCTGGAGCGGGTACTACTGGTGATAAAAACGGTGTGGGCGATGTGGCGCTTATGGGATATTTTAAATTATTTGAAGGGGTACATTCCACGGCATCCAACCGTCTTTTTGTTCATTCTTTATGGATAGGGGCTGGGGTAAAGCTGCCCAGCGGCACCTACGACAACTCGGAACGCTCGGCTGAAAATGCAGACTCGCCGAACAATTTTCAGCTGGGTACCGGAAGTACCGATGTCACCTTCAATGTGGCCTATGATGCCCGACTGATGGATGTGGGAATGAATGTTAACATGCTCTACAAAGTCAATACCAACAATAAGTATGACTACCGGTATGGGAATAAATGGACGGGTAATGCCTTGTTATATTATAAGTTTTTGATCAAACAAAAACTCCGCATTGCGCCCAATGCGGGTGTGATGGTAGAATCAGCTGTGCAGGACCGGGAGTACCATACTTTTTCGGTAAGCCAGTCTGGTGGTCATGTTACTTCGGGCGTATTCGGGGCTGAAATTGGCCTGGGCCGATTTTCGGCAGGTATTAATTATCAAAAACCCATATCACAAAGCTTGGCTGGAGGTCGGGTAAATGCAGGGTCAAGGCTGATGACCCACGTCTCGGTGGCTTTTTAACTTTTTACAAACTTTTTATTACTTTTACTGACTAAAATCGGAAAAGTAATGCAACGGATCCCTCTCACGGATGAAAAAGAGCTTCTTCTGCGGCTTAAGGAAGGAGATGAGGTTGTTTTTACCCGGATATACCACCATTATCATCCGTTTTTGTATAGCCTCGCTTATAAACTAACCGGTGACGAAGATGAAAGCAACGATATCATTCAGGATATATTTATAAAATTTTGGCAGAAGCGGGCTCAGCTGGATATTCAGGGCATGCTGTTGGGCTACCTTCAATTTATGGTACGTAACTGCTTTTTGAACCGTGAGCGCGATCGGGGTACCTGGAGCCGCTACCAGGCAGACTTGATGGACTACTTGAAGGAAGAACGGCTTCCTGTAGAAGAGTATGTGTTTGAGCGTGAATTAATAGTCCGTTTGGAACAAATTGCCGCCACGCTGCCGGGAAAAATGGGGCAGGTTTTTCTGATGACCCATTTCCAACATTTCAGTGAAGCGGAGATTGCCTTGGCGCTGGGTATTTCAGAAAAGACCGTAAAAAACTTGCTCAGTATGGCTATGGGCAATGTGAAAGTGCAGCTGGGGCTTAGCGTTCTGCTTTTTTTACTGCAACCTTAATTTATTTTCTTTTTTTCCCGGGATCTTCGGGATAAAATAGCCTGACAAGTGTCTTATAAGCAAAGGGCCAAATGACCCTGCATGAAATGGAACTGGAAGAAGTAAAGGAGCTTATTCGCAAATATCAGGACGGTACGTGCAGCCCGGCTGAAAGACAGCAGTTGGAATTGCACTTGCTGCAATATTTGGGCAGGGAAGACGGTGTCCCGTCTGAGGAACTCCTTAAACGTGCCGCAGCCTCCAATTTTAGCGCTATTAGTGCGTCCATTAGTCTAAAAAAAGGCTTGGATGTGCCTTTGCGCAGGAAACTTGTGGTTAGGTACCGTTGGTATGCAGCGGCTGTCTTGTTGGTAGCTTTGGCTATAGGTTTATATTTTTATCCTATAACTGGAGGCAGGAAGACAGAAGCTAAAAGCGTCGCTGCAACTGCGCTTCAACCCGGATATAACCAAGCCACCTTAACGTTAGCCGACGGCACGACAATAAACCTTGATAGCGCCAAAGCGGGTATTCAAATAAACGACGAGCAAATTGTTTATAATGATGGAACAAATATTATGACGAAAGAAAAGACCAGTGCGCAGGGTAAATCAATCGTAGATAATAAGATGTTAAGTTTGTCCACTCCAAAAGGAGGTCAGTACCAAATCATACTGAGTGATGGCACAAAAGTTTGGCTCAATGCGGCCACTAGTTTAAAATACCCGAACCATTTCACTGGTGATAGCCGGGAGGTTGAATTGGAGGGTGAAGCTTATTTTGAGGTAAGCGCATCCGGAAGTCGGACCCAAAAACAGGTTTGGCCATTTATCGTAAAATCCCAAAACCAGTACGTCACTGTCTTGGGGACAGCTTTTAACCTCTCTTCTTATAAGGATGAAAAAGAAATAAAAACAAGCCTGGTCTCCGGATCTGTAAGGGTATCTATTGGGAAAGTTGCTACCGGTTTTTCAACTTCCGGCCTTCCGGACGATGGTATGGTGTTAGAACCCGGGCAGCAAGCTATTCTTAAAAATGGAAATATCCAAGTCGTGAAAGCAGATTTGGAAAGTATAATTGCCTGGAAAAAAGGTTACTTTTATTTTACTGGGAAAACGCTGCAAGAGGCCATGCGGCAACTTGGCCGATGGTATAACCTGGATGTGACGTATGAAGGGACCATTCCGCCAATTGAACTTTTTGGAAGCCTGAATAGGGATGAAAACTTGTCCACAGTGTTCAAAATACTAAAAAGTAATGATTTAAATTATCGGCTTGACCCGGACAGGAAGCTGGTGATTAGTGCTAAAGCAGGAGGTAAGCCCTAAATTATAACGATTTAAAGACGTCTTGCCAGCGTCGTTAAAAAAGGGGAATGCTTGCAACACTCCCCTAAATGGCCTGGATATGCAATTATCCTATGCAAGAAATAATGTGTGTTAAACTATCCAAACCATGCGCAAGATAGGAAATTAAAAAGTCAATCCTTGCGCAAAACAAATCACAAATGACAAAAACTTACTTTTTTCGGGTGATGAGATTAATCATGCTCCTACTTCTTGGCGGTTTCCTGCACCTCAGCGCCGCTACGTATTCGCAAACGATCAGTATCCAGGGCAAAAACATGTCCATGGAAGAGATATTTAAACGGATTTTTGATCAGAGCGGCTTTCGTGTATTGGCAAATAAGGCGCTGATCAATGAAAGCCATGCGGTCACGCTGACGGCAGTAAAGATGCCGCTAAATACCTTTTTGCAACAGCTTTTTCACGATCAGCCGTTAAGCTATGAGATCAGCGGCACCAATATTTTGATTGCCCGAAAACCGGTGGCCCAGATAACCTCGGATCAGCCCTCGCTGACACTTTCTGGCACGGTGGCCGATTCCTCAGGCCATCCAATACCAGGAGTTACTATTCGGGTACTAAAGGCTAATTTGGGGGTCTCGGCCAATGCGTCAGGCCAATTTATATTCCCAAATGTGCCCAATGATGCCGTTATTCATATTAGTTCGGTAGGATTTCAAAGCTTGGATATCCGTTTGGCTGACCTGCTATCAGGTACTACCGCTCCTTCAAACATCCGGTTTAAAAGGGTTGGAAACACCTACATAAGCCTTAACATTACCTTAACGGCCGAACAAAACGCACTGCAGGATGTGGAGATTACTTCAGTTAATAACGGATACCAGAAGATTAAGCCCGAGCAAGTTACCGGGAGTGTTAGTTATATTGGCTTAAAAGATTACGATAGCCGTATTAATACCACCGACTTTTTATTGGGACTTCAAAATAAAATCCCCGGCCTGCTCATTAATAACGATGTTCAATTTGAAGACAATAATCTGTTTCAGATCCGGGGAATTTCAACCATCAGTGGCAATAAACAACCGCTTATCGTGATGGATGGCTTCCCCACTGAAATGACACTAAGTACAATTGATCCGTATGAAATTGAGTCGGTTACAGTTTTAAAAGATGCTGCTGCGGCCTCTATTTATGGTGCACGATCTTCAAACGGGGTGATTGTCATAGAACGTAAAAAGGCCAATGTGGGAAAGGTACGTCTCAATTTCCGGACTACAGCAAGTATAACTCCGCATGATAACTACGATCGTTTCCGCTGGGATAAGGATGCTTCCAATACTGTCATCGAAGCGGATAAAATTTTTAACAAAAATATAAGCAACTTTGGTTGGATGCTGATGACCAACCCGTTGTATGCAGATTTATATAATTATTCACCAACCGCCGAAATTATGGCGCACTGGCGTTCTTCAAGCAATCCCATATCGCTTGAAGAGCGCGACAAGGAGTTTGCTGAGTTGGGCTCCTACAATAATACGAAAGACTACAGCCGTTTATTTTTGCGAAATGCGGCTACGCAAACGTATTATCTGGCAGCATCTGGTGGTACTAAAGATGCGCTTTTTTATTTGACGGCCAATTATGTGAATGGAAATGCCTCCCAGATTAAGAATGACAATAATCAATTTCATTTATCAGGACGCACCATGGTTAATTTTTCAAAACGCTTTTCCATGGACCTGACCAATGATTTTCAAACCGCAAACCAGAAATCTTCTCCGGTACCGGATATACATTCCTTATATCCGTATGAACATTTGCAGGATGCGGATGGAAATCCGCTGTCAATATTTAGTGGATCTTATGCCAATTCGTATTATAACGATTATTTGTTGTCTAAAGGCTTGTTGGATAACAGGCGCTATCCATTAGTGGACATAAATGAGGTGAATAATAAATATAGTACACTCACTGACCGAATAACAGCTAATTTTAGGTATAATATAATCAATGGCCTTAACGTTGCATTTGGAGGTGTCTACGAGATTTCCAAAATAGACCAGGACCACTTGGCGAGCGAAAATTCTTCAGAAGTACGTCAATACATCAACAGGTATACGACTTATGATGATATTAATAAACGGTATACTTCGGCTATACCCACCGGAGGGCTGTTGACAAAAAACGGAGGAAGTAAACAAAGCTATACGGTACGGGCACAGCTAAGCTATGACAAACAGGTGGCCCCAGACCATACGCTCAATTTAATTGCAGGTACTGAAGTGCGGGATGTAATTGAAAAATCAAATAGTGAGGCCTATTTTGGGTATGATGATCAAACGCTCTTAAATCAGCCTGTTGATTATAAATCACTGCAGGATTTTGTGCCTACGATAGCGCGCGGAAACCCTGCAATTTCCTATGGTGGTGGAAATGATGGTACTGGGCTGTTTCATGTAGTGTATGTAGAGAACCGGTATATTTCCTTATATTCTAATTTAGTATACTCCTACAAAACCAAGTATGTGTTATCGGGCAGTATACGCATTGAGCAGTCCAATTTGTTTGGTACCAACCCCAAATATCATTATAAACCGTTATGGTCTTTAGGGGGCGCGTGGAATATCCATAAAGAAAGTTTTATGCACGATTTGGACTGGGTTAAATCATTAAAGTTGCGTGCAGCCTACGGATTTAATGGCAATGTGGCACAGGGCTCCTTGCCGGAGGTTATCGCCAGTGCCGGCCTAACCAATAAATTAAGTTCATCCTACACACTTCCTATGTTGAGCCTTTCGTCTTTAGCCAATAGTGGGCTGCGCTGGGAGCAAACCAGCAATGTGAACTTCGGGTTAGATTATGAGGTACTGAAAGGGGTGACAGGTGGTTTTGATTATTACGTAAAGAAAAGTACCGATATACTGGCCAACAGCCAAATTGATGCCACAAAAGGCTCTACTTCTGCTATCGTAAACCGGGCCTCCATCCGCAACAATGGTTTCGAAATAAATTTGCATGCAGATTGGATTTCAACCAGGAAATTCAATTGGAATACGGGTTTGATTTTTTCACACAACGGCAGCAAAGTGCTAAACGTTTATAATACCAAAATTATTGATCCCACCACCAGTTCCCTGAATTATGTAACCGCTGGTAATGCCAATTACCTAAAAGGATATGCCGTAGGGACCACTTTTGCTTACCGGTATGCAGGTGTAGACTCTTTGGGCAATCCGCAGATCTATGACAAGGATGGCAATGCCAAACTCTTCAGCGGCCCTAACAAAGGCCTGGAGGATGTTAAAAACTTGGGCAGTATGATTCCTTCATATAGCATGGGCATGAGTAACCGGGTTGACATCGATAATTTTTATTTCTATTGCATGTTCAATTATTTCGGTGGTTTTGTGACCAGGGTCACGGTACCTTTTGCCAGGGACAACCGACCGCTGGAAGGGGCCAATAATTATTGGAAACAGGCAGGTGATGAGTTGAAACCCGAAGTATTGCCAACCATCGGAAGTAATTACTATTCGTACATGAAATATACAGATAAGTATATTGTAAATGGATCCTACCTAACTCTGAGTGATATTACAGCGTCTTATACGTTTAGGCAAAGCCGCATTTTGAGAGAGAAAGGGATTAGTATAGAGCTTCGGGGGCAAGTGTCTAATGTATTTACAGTGGGTTTTAATAAATATAACTATAGCTTGTCAACAGGTAGTTATGAAAAGTCATACCTGACACCTACTTATACCATGGCGCTTGGTATTAATTTTTAGTGGTAGGCATGGTTTAGATAACTCAATTTTAGGTATAAAAATTAAAGAGAATGAAACAATTTACGTCTATTTGGATTGCGTATATGCTGCCAGCTGTGTGTATGCTTGCCGCTTGCGACAACTACCTGGATATTCAGCCCAAAGGAGAAAAGATTTTGACTACGACAGAAGATTACGACCAATGGCTTAATAATACCACGCTTGCTTCAGGTCTGCCAAATGATCTTAACCGGCTGGCGGATAATGTTGATAATCCAACAATTGGCAATCCGCCAACAGGCATTAATGACTTTGAGTATACCTGGCAACCCCAGTTTTCGCTGGATGTCAACGCCAACCCTGCTATATGGTCTACTTTCTATTCGCGGATATACTATTATAACACGGTTTTGAAGGGTATAGATGAGGCTACTGGCACGGATGCAGAAAAGCAACGGCTCAGGGCTGAAGCTTTATTGGGGCGTGCTGCCGATAATCTGTACTTGGTTAATTTATATGGTAAAGCCTATAATGCGGCCTCGGCTAGCCAGGATCTGGCGGTGCCGTTTGTCACTTCAAATGATTTGGAAGATGATGTTCCTGCCCGTGGCACGGTGCTGGAGATCTACAATCATATTTTGGAAGACTTGAATGCGGCTATTCCTTCGCTACCCGAAAATAATAACAATAATCGTTTTCGGGGAAGTGTGGCTGCAGCCTACAGCGTACTGGCCCGGACCTACTTATATATGCATGAGTATGAAAATGCAGGCAAAAACGCCCAGCTGGCACTAGACAAAGGTCCGAACCAAATACAAGATTATAGTACGATGGTTAACCGTAATTCGATTGCTTTTTTAGCCTATCGTTCGGATGCTATATTCGCACAGTCTTGTTTGGCACCGGCTACCCGTGAAACGCCATCCATGCCTTTTTTGTTGACGTTTGATAAAGCCGATAAGCGTCTTAATTTTTTCTATACCAATCTGGGTGACTACAGCTTTTTGGTCCGGGGTAAGGTGCAGTATCAACCCAATAATACCGGTGCAGCAAGTAACCCTAATTGGGGTACCACCGTGGCAGAGATGCGGTTAATTATTGCGGAGGCCGCTGTTCGTGCCAATGATTTGACTACGGCACTGAGCCAGTTGGACTCTGTGCGTAAATGCCGGTTTAATGCGACAGATTATAATAAATACGAGTCTGGCGCACAGGAGGAAGTACTTCAAAAAATTTTAATGGAAAGATCTTTTGAATTTCCCTATTGCGGTATGAGGTGGTTTGATATGAAAAGACTGGATGCTGAAGGACGCATGCCCGAGGTGACCCGCTACGATGGGCAGGGTAATATAGTCGGATCTTTGCCCCCTCATAGCAATAAATATACGTTGCAAATACCTTTGCAAGTATTGTATTATAATAATTGGCCACAAAACCCAGAGTAAATAGTTTCGGATGAAAAATTATAGCATATTGGTATTGCTGCTGTTGCCTGTTTTTATACAGGCACAGCAAGCTTCTTATACGGTAAAAGGAAAAATTGGGTCTATAAATGCTCCTGCTAAAATATACTTGGTGCATGGTGAAAAACCATCTTCTAAAGTTGATACAGCAGTGATTCAAAACGGTCAATTTCTATTTGAAGGCTCTATTTTAGAACCACAAGCGGTTACCTTAACGCTAAGTTACGAAGGTACGGGTGCTTTTCTGGGTCCGGGTAAACGGGAGTTTTTTAATTTTTACCTGGAGCCTGGTAGTATTCAATTGGAAAGCCCGGATTCACTTATTCATGCCTCTATTCGTGGTTCAAATGTGAATGCAGATAACGAAAAGCTCAAAACGGCTATCCGGCAAAACGTGCGTCATATGCAGCAAGACATGGCTGTATATAAAACATTTTCACCTGAAAGGATAAAGGATAAAACTATTATGGAAAAGATGGATAGTACTATGCACGTATTTAATAGTAAAGAACATCAAATATATCTGGATTTTATACTTCAGCATCCCAATAGCTTTGTTAGCCTGGATGTACTAAAGTATATCAGTGGCACCAGTCCCGATTATCCAAAAACAGCTCCGCTATTTTATGGATTGGCTAAAGCAATTAGGCTTACACCTTCGGGTAAGTCCTACGATCAGTTGTTAAAAGGCATGAAGGCCACAGCTGTTGGTCAAATGGCGCCTGATTTTGTGCAGAACGACCCCAGTGGACATCCTATTCGCCTTTCTGCACTAAGGGGTCAGTATGTGCTGGTAGACTTTTGGGCATCTTGGTGTGTGCCTTGCCGGGCAGAAAACCCGAATTTGGTAAATGCCTATAAAAAATATCATGGGAAGGGGTTGGAGATTTTGAGTGTATCGTCTGATGATCAAAATGGTAAAAAGTCATGGCTGGCTGCCATCCAAAAAGATGGGCTTATTTGGAAAAATGTCTCTGACCTGAAAGGCAGAAAGAATGCGGCTGCCGCACTGTATTCCATCAAGGCCATCCCGCAGAATGTGCTGTTGGATAAGACCGGAAAAATCATTGCCAAAAATTTAAGAGGCGATGCGTTAACTAAAAAATTGGAAGAATTATTTGAATAAATTTATTCCAATCCTTCCATCACCGGAATTGGTTCTTTGTGCTCATCAATGGCTACAAAGGTGAAGGTGCCGGTGATGGCCAGCTCGCGATGCAGTTCATACATCCGTTCTACAAAGATTTCGATGTGTACTTTAAGGCTGGTACGGCCTACATGAACTACGCGGGCTACCAGCTCAACGATGGTGCCTGCAGGGATGGACTTTGTAAAATCTATGCGGTCTGAAGATACGGTAACCAAGCGTTTACGGCAGAATCGGGTACCTGCGATGAAAGCGACCTCGTCCATCATGGCCATGGCGGTTCCGCCATAAAGGGTGTCGTAATGATTGGTCGTATTTGGGAATACGGCTTTAAAGATGTGGGTTTCTGATTGCGCGATGCGTTCTTCTAGAGTCATGGTACAAAGATGCTGATTTTTGGTTAGAAAGAAATATTTGACATAAAAAGGTTTTTAATTTACTAGTTTGTTTAGTATACTTGCAGAGTATTTTAGAAGACAACTGTTGACTTGCTAATTATTTTGTGGGATGGAAAAGATTGAAGAGAAGTTAAAAATCCTGGCAGATGCGGCTAAATATGATGTAAGCTGCAGTTCAAGCGGTAGTAAACGTAAAAATACCGGAGGCATTGGCGATGCATCTGCCTCCGGCATTTGCCATACGTATACCGAAGATGGCCGTTGTGTTTCGTTACTTAAGATATTATTGACAAACCACTGTATTTACGACTGTGCATTTTGTGTGAGCCGCAGGAGCAATGATGTAAAGCGGGCGGCATTTACGGTGGAGGAGGTGGTCGATCTGACCATGAATTTTTACCGGAGGAACTATATTGAAGGTTTGTTTCTCAGCTCTGGTATTTTTAAAAATGCCGATTTTACCATGGAGCGCTTGCTCCGGATTGTTAAAAAACTTCGAACTGAAGAGCGGTACAATGGCTATATCCATTTAAAAACTATTCCAGGGGCAAGTGAGGAATTGATCAAAGAAGCGGGGCTTTATGCTGACCGGATGAGCATAAACCTGGAATTGCCCACGGAAGCTGGGCTCAAAATGCTGGCCCCTGAAAAGGATCATGACTCGGTCCGAAAACCGCTGGCCTTTGTTAATCAACAAAAGCAAGCTTTTAAGGCTGAATCCAAATTAATAAAGCACGTACCTACGTTTGTGCCGGCAGGCCAGAGCACGCAGATGGTTATTGGCGCCACGCCTGAAACTGATCTGGAGATCATGGGGGTGGCTAACTCGTTTTATAAGGACTATAAACTTAAGCGCGTTTATTATAGCGGTTATGTGCCGGTGAATAATACCAGTAGCTTGTTGCCACAGATCGGTACCACCCCGCCGCTTATTCGCGAGAACCGGCTTTATCAAACCGATTGGTTATTGCGATTCTACGGCTTTCAGCTAGATGAACTCCTAAATACACACCACCAGCAACTGGATCTGGATATAGATCCTAAACTGAGCTGGGCCTTAAGAAACCCGCATCTTTTTCCGGTTGACATCAATACGGCCGATTTTAATGCGATTCTCCGGATTCCGGGAGTAGGGAAAAAATCAGCGTTGAAGGTGGTTCAGGCCAGGAAGTTTGGCCGGTTAAGCGAGTATCAGGTGCGGAAAATGGGTATTGACTTTAACCGGGCAAAATTTTTTATGCGCTGCGCTGATACGCCATTTTCATTGGGTGCCTTGAGTATGGCTTCCGTAAAGAACCGTATTTTGCGCGAGGGGAATAGTAAATATAAACGGATGATGCCGCAAGCGCAGCTAAGTCTTTTTTAGGATGTACTACGTATTTGATGGCAGCTATGCCGGTTTTATGTCTTGTGTGTTTGAAAGCTTTGAGCGGAAAGAACCTGGTGCAATTCCAGTAACCGAACTTGATTTTCAACCCGGGCTTTTTCAGGAAGGCCGAACCGTGCAAACCGACCTTGCTAAAATGGAACGCGTATTACGCGGACTTCGAAAGCAACTGGGTGATCAAAAAGTTCTGGACTTTTTCCGGGCTTTTTTATCGGAAGACCGCAAGGTGTGGCTGTCTTCCTTCCATATTATTCATCAGATCTTTCAGGCCGGGCCTGCCGTGCTCACGAATTACGGGGATGCCGATGTGCTTTATTTTTCACAAACCCTTCATAAAGTAAGCAGGGAGCGGCACAGGATGAAGGCGTTTACGCGTTTTCAAAAAAGCGCTGACGGATTATTTTTCGCGATCATAGAGCCTGACTTCAATGTGCTGCCGCTTGTTTCTGGTTTTTTTAAAAATCGGTATGCTGACCAGCGCTGGTTGATTTATGATGTAAAAAGAAGGTATGGGCTGCTGCATGAGGAGGGCTACGTTTCTGAAGTGCAGCTTACAGCTCCTGAAAAGGATGCATTGACCGATAAGGCAGCGACCATTACTTTGGATGAACGGGATGCTCAATTTGAGCTTTTATGGAAGCAATATTTTAAGAGTACTAACATTGAGTCGCGCCGCAACATGAAGCTTCACTTGCAACATGTGCCCAGAAGGTATTGGAAGTATCTGCCAGAGAAACAGGGGTAATACTTTCAGAATTATATAATGTTTCCTCATAATGATATAAAGGCAACACAGAAATTAACGATAATTTTGAATCGTTTTGAAAAGGTTTATTTTTATCCGTTGGTTTTGTTTCAGTATCTTGGCATGCTTGCTGAGGGTATCTGCCGTGCAAGCGCAGGATACTACCCTGTCATTGAAGGTGTTTGGTCTTTGCGAGCAATGCCAACATCGCATTGAGAACGCGGCCAAAGGCAAAGGAGTAAAAAAGGCCAGTTGGGATGTAAAGACAAAATTCCTCACTTTGCAGCTTGATCTTTCCCACACATCTGTAATACAAGTTCAAGAACGGATTCTGAAAGCCGGACACGACTTGGCTGATCAAAAGGCGTCAGATGAGGCATACGAAAGTTTGCCTGCATGCTGCCGTTACCGGGAAGATGCTACCGGGGGGGCTATTCAAATGGATGAAGTGCAGGTAAGTTCGAAACAATGGCCTACTTACAGCCCTCCCCTCAGCGCGGTGCGCTCTCAATTTATCAGCAGCAAGGAGTTGCTGAAAGCTGCGTGTTGTAATTTAAGTGAAAGTTTTGAAACGAATCCGTCCGTGGATGTGTCTTATAACGATGCGGTAACTGGCAGCAAACAGATACAATTATTGGGTTTAAGTGGCATTTATACGCAACTTACGGTTGAAAATATGCCGGGTCCGCGGGGTTTGGCTACTTCGTTAGGGCTTAATTCCATCCCCGGGCCCTGGATTGAATCTATCCAATTGACTAAAGGCACGGGTTCTGTGGCTAACGGCTTTGAAAGCATGGCTGGGCAGATTAATGTGGAACTAAAGAAACCGGAGACCAGTGAGGCTTTATATGCCAACGCCTATTTAAATGAGCTGGGAAAAACAGATCTTAACCTCAACTTAGCCCGGAAAATGGACAATTATTGGTCCACCGGTTTGTTGCTGCACGATGATTTTCTGAATAATAAAAAGTTGGATGTCAATAAGGATGGGTTTAGGGATCTGCCCGCAGGACATTTGTTTACGGCCATGAACCGGTGGAAATATGACAATGCAAAGGGATTGTTGATGCAGTTTGGTGTAAAAGTGCTTACCGATGATAAGAACGGTGGCCAAACAGACGAGGCCTATTTGCCGGATGACCCGGCCCGGGGGATTTATGCCATGCATATCCAAACGGATCGCTATGAGGGTTTTGCAAAGATAGGGTATGTTTTTCCGGGAAGTACTTATAAAAGCATCGGGTTCCAAGCCGCTGCTTTCAGCCATCAGCAGGATGCTGCCTGGGGAGATAATCGCTATGAGGGTAACCAAAAGAATGTATACGCCAACTTGATCTATCAATCCATGATCGGTAACCCAAACCATACCTTCAGGACGGGTGTTAGTATTTTATATGACCAATACCGTGAAGATTACCAAACAGACCGTTTTAAACGGGATGAGGTGGTGCCCGGGGCGTTTTTTGAATATACTTATAAATATGCGGATAAGTTTAATGCCGTGTTGGGTATCCGGGCCGACCATGATAACTTGTATGGTATTTATGCGACGCCCAGATTGAATGCGTCGTACATGCCGTTTGTTGGTACTACCATTCGCGTAAGTTCTGGCCGTGGACAGCGCACTAGCAACATCTATGCTGAAAATTTAGGTGTGCTTATGAGTGCACGCAAGGTTAGTGTGCTGGCTGACCAGCATGCGAAAGCGTATGGCCTGGAACCTGAAGTGGCCTGGGATAACGGGCTTAGCCTGGATCAACGTTTCCGCTTGTTCAGCAGGGAGGCGGTGTTTAGCATGGATTTTTTCAGGACGGACTTTACGAACCAGGTAGTGGTTGACCTCGAAGACCCAAGGCTGGTAAAGTTTTATAATTTGCAGGGTCGCTCTTTTTCCAACAGCTACCAGACGGAATTCAATATGGAGCCACTAAAGGGGCTGGATATGCGGCTGGCTTACCGCTATGTAGACGTTAAAACCACTTACAGTGGGCAACTTTTACAGCGGCCGTTGGTGCCGGCACACCGTGGTTTTATCAATGCGATGTATACCCTGGCTTCCTGGAGTTTGGACTATACGGTGAACTATACGAGCGAAAAACGCCTGCCTGCAACCACAAGCAATCCGCTTCAGTACCGGCTTGAACCAAGGTCGCCTGCTTTCGTGACCATGAATGCGCAGGTGTCAAAATCCATAGGCAATAACCAGGCGTTTGAAGTATATTTAGGTGCTGAAAACCTGACCGACTTTCGGCAGAAGGAGACCATAGTAGCAGCAGATGCGCCCTTCGGCTCCTATTTTGATGCTTCCATGGTGTGGGGGCCGGTAACGGGCCGGATGTTTTATGTGGGCTTGCGGTTTAAGGTAAAATGACCTTTTAGTTGTGATTGGTTATAATGAGTTTCGAAGGATGACCTTGGTAGGGTTACGCTGCCTGAGTGTTTGTTTGTTGGTGATGGTTGCGGCAACCTGACGTGCCATTTCTTCAAAATCAGACGAAATAACGGTAATGCCGCCTTCCAGGATTTCTTTAACATCGGTGTCATTGTAAGAAATGAGTCCAATTTCTTTCCCCAAGGTGTAATTCATTTTTCTGGCTAGTTTAATGAGGCTTACGTCATCAGTATCATACCGGCTAAAGGTAATATATACATTACCTTTTTTGAAATTATCGGCAGTTACCTCGTGCTGAATGACGTATTTGTAGGTATGCTCCTGGCAGAAATGCAGGAATCCATCAACGACAAATTTGGCATGGAATGCTTCAGGAGGTACTACCAGGATCAGTTGTTTATATTTTTTAAGGCGTGGCTGCAGTTCTGTTAGGGCATCATAAATGTCTGATTGGAAATCCTGGAAAATGGTGGTATAATCCCCTTCAAGGCCGGGTTGGTCGTAATCAACCACAATTCTTTTTTGGGGAGGAATGAGGTTGATGGCGGCGGAGGGATCTTCTTTCAAGAATGTAGTGAGCACAAAGTGGGTATAGCTGTTCAGATTTTCCTTAATGAGGTTTTCAAACACCTTGAAATTGTGATGATGGAAGTAAACATCCACGTCCGCAACATCACGCAGTTGCTCAAATAAGGTGTGGTAAAGTTTGTCACGCATAACGTTCATCTTGTCCAGTAACAGGAATATACGATAGTTATGGTCCACTGACTTTTTACGTACATAATATCCTTTTCGGTAAACCGACTCAATAATCCCCTTCTCAAGCAAATGGTTTAATCCTTTTAGCACAGTTTCCTTACTCATGCTGAACTGATGCTCCAGTTGCTTAAGCGACGGCAACCGGTCATTGATATGTAACTGGTCAGTTTCAATGAGGTTAGTGATGTAGTCAACCAGCTGCAGGTATTTTAAGCGATTAGTAGGGCCGTCTGCCACTTCTGCTGCATTAAATGTTGGTGTTGATATGATCTTATCCATATATTATTCAAAAGTAAGGATATTGCTGAACAAACCAAACCAGAGCAATATAAAAAAAATAAGCTCTGGGTGTCATTATTAGTTATATGTGTATTTATATCAATAAACACGATTTAGTAAAAAATTTTTAAAATAAATTTTGTTATTTAAATATAAGTATATATAATTGCACCGTGATTCTGGCACCAGACCAGACCATACCAATTTCTAAATTATGATAATAATGAAAACTAATTATTATTTGCGGGTGCTTTTGTTTCCTAATGCTGAAAGCAGTTTCCTGCCTATGTTGTTCAACTATTACGTTAGTCCAATTAATCTAAAAGGCGTATGTGCAAATTTATTAAACTGAATTTGTGGCTGATAGTGATTTGGATTTTCTCACCGTTAGCTTCATTTGCCCAGCAAAGCGTATATGGTACGGTAGTAGATAGTACCGGGGCCATTCTTTCTGGCGTTTCCGTGGTTGTAAAAGACAAAAAAAGTATCGGTACCACTACGGATGCAAACGGGAAATTTATATTGGATGTGCCACCTAAGGCAGTCCTGGTGTTTACGATGGTGGGATTTGACGAACAGCAAATAGATGTGGGTGCTAAAAAGGATTTTAGGGTGGTGCTTTTGCCCTCATCCAGCCAGTTGGATGATGTGGTGGTAGTGGCGTTCGGTACGCAGAAAAAAAAAGAAGTAGTGGGTTCTGTAACAACTATTAACCCGCAGGAGCTGAAGGTGCCTTCCAGTAATCTGACGACAGCGTTGGCCGGACGTTTAGCCGGCGTAGTAGCCTACCAGCGAAGTGGCGAGCCTGGACAGGACAATGCCGATTTCTTTATTAGGGGTGTCACGACGTTTGGTTATAAGAAAGATCCACTAATACTAGTGGATGGTATAGAATTAACCTCTACGGATCTTGCACGGATGCAGATCGATGACATAGCCAGTTTTTCTATTTTAAAGGATGCAGCGTCAACCGCATTATATGGTGCCCGTGGTGCAAATGGCATCATCTTGATCACAACAAAACAGGGTGTGGAAGGTAAAGCAAAGCTATCATTCAGAATTGAAAATTCAATTTCTGCACCAACTAAAAACGTTGAGCTAGCAGATCCGACCACTTATATGCAGCTAAATAATGAAGCTGTGCTGACCCGGAATCCCACTGGCGAGACCCCTTATTTTCAGTCTAAAATTGACAATACCATAGCCGGAAAAAATCCTTATGTGTATCCGGCAGTTGATTGGATGAACATGTTATTTAAGGATTATACACAAAATCAACGGGGTAACCTAAATATCAGTGGCGGCGGGAGTGTGGCGCGTTATTACCTGGCCGGGACTTTTAACCAGGATAACGGGATTCTTAAAGTGGATAAGCGAAATAATTTTAACAGTAATATCGATTTGAAATCATATGGATTACGTTCAAATGTGGATATAAACGTAACCAAATCAACGATTATCGGAGTGAAATTATATGGGACATTTGACGATTATAGTGGCCCTATTGACGGTGGTGCCGAATATTACAAATTGTCCATCAGAAGTGATCCAGTTAGTTTCCCTGCTTTTTACCCGAAGGATGCAGACCATCAATATGTAGAGCATGTATTGTTTGGAAATACGCCAGATCAAGTTGTTAATCCATATGCAGAGATGGTGAAGGGGTATAAGGATTATAGCCGTAGTTTAATGCTTGCCCAGTTTGATGTAAAACAGGATCTTAATTTTATAACTGAAGGCCTTAATCTGCAGGCGTTGTTTAACATTACGCGTTCTTCGTATTTTGACGTGACACGTTCCTATAAGCCCTATTGGTATCAGATAGGTTCGTATGATAAATTGGCTAATACGTATACCTTGGAGTCTATCAACGAAAATACTGGTACGGAATACCTGGATTATACCGAAGGCCCCAAACAGGTAATGGCCACTACTTACATTCAGAGCACCTTGAATTATAGCCATACGTTTGGCAAAATACATGGTATCAGCGGCCTGTTGGTCTTTCTTATGCAAAACCAGCTAAGCGGAAATGCAGGAACGCTGCAAACCTCGCTGCCACATCGGAATATTGGGTTGTCCGGGCGGTTTACGTATGCACTAAACAGTAAATATTTTGCCGAGTTTAATTTTGGTTATAACGGATCAGAGCGGTTTTATAAAACACAGCGGTTTGGTTTCTTTCCTTCTGCCGGTGTGGCCTGGCAAGTATCTAATGAATCGTTTTGGAAGCCACTTTCCAAAGTGGTCACTAACCTCAAATTGCGTGGTACCTATGGGATTATCGGTAACGATGCGATAGGTTCTGAGTCAGACCGATTCTTTTATCTGTCTGACGTAAATATGGATGATCCGGCAAAGGGTGCTTCTTTTGGGTTTGACAATACTTATCATGATAATGGGGTGACGGTGAGGAGGTATGACAATCCCTTGATCACCTGGGAAAAATCATTTAAAACCAATATAGGGATGGATATGAGCTTATTTAATAATGTCAATTTTATTGTGGATTTCTGGAAGGAAAAGCGAACCAATATATTAATGGATCGAACAAATATTCCAGTTTCTCTTGGACTAAGTACGAGTACGGATCCTAAGATCAACTCGGTTCCTAAGGCCAATGTAGGAGTGGCAGAAGGCAAAGGGATCGATGCCTCGGTTGACTATTCTAAGTTTTTTAACAATGGATTTTGGATTCAGGGAAGAGCCAACTTTACGTATGCGCTCAGCAATTTTTCGGTGTACGAAGAACCTAATTATGCAAATGCCCCCTGGAAATCGCATGTGGGCTATCCGTTATCGCAAAATTGGGGCTATCTGGCAGAAAGGTTGTTTGTAGATGATGCCGAGGTAGCTAATTCACCTACACAGAACTTTGGTCAACAGACACGTGGCGGCGATATTAAATATCGTGATGTGAATGAGGACGGGAAGATAACTACGCTGGACCAGGTGCCGATCGGTTATCCTACCTCTCCCAATATCATCTATGGTTTTGGGGCGTCGGTAGGCTATAAGAGTTTTGATGTCTCCTGCTTCTTCCAGGGTTTGGCGCAAGAATCTTTTTGGATTGAAGTGGCTTCTACGTCCCCCTTTGCGACCAGCGTAGAGCCAAATACAGGAAGAAAACTTAAAAATCAACTATTGCAAGCTTATGCTGATGATCACTGGTCAGAAAGCAATCGCAATCCCTATGCCTTGTGGCCGCGCTTAAGTACGACTGTAAATCCAAATAATTCACAGAGTAGTACTTGGTTCATGCGGGATGGTACATTTTTGCGATTAAAGTCAGCAGAAATCGGGTTTACATTACCAGAAAAGCAAACCAAAAAAATTTACTTAGAAAAACTAAGAATATATGCTAATGGAACAAACCTTTTGTCTTGGAGTTCTTTTAAGTTATGGGACGTAGAGATGGCGGGCAATGGATTGGCATATCCGGTACAGCGCGTCATTAACCTTGGAGTTCAGGCATCTTTTTAATGGATTAAGGTTTAAATTATGAAAAAGAATTTATTGGCGATAGCCCTTATAGGATTAATGACAGGTTGTAGTTATCTTGATGTGGTTCCAGATAATGTGGCGACAGTCGATTATGCATTTCGCTTAAGAAGCCAGGCTGAAAAATACTTATTCACTTGCTATTCGTATCTTCCTTCAGATGCGAGTTGGAATGCCAACCCAGCATTACTCAGTGGTGATGAGATCTGGTTTTTTTATCCAACTACTGAAGCATTTTATGGGACGCCTCCTAGCAATTGGGAGGTGGCCCGCGGCAATCAAAACGTGGTGAACCCCTATCTTGACTATATGAGTGGAACTAATGGGGGCAAACCGCTGTTTCAGGCGATACGCGATTGCAATACGTTTTTGGCAAATATTGGGAAGGTACCAGACATGCAAGAGGAAGAAAAGACCCGATGGATCTCGGAAGTAACCTTTTTGAAGGCTTACTATCACTGGTTCCTTGTACGGATGTACGGCCCAATGCCGATCATCGACGAAAACTTACCCATCTCTGCGGGTGTGGGGGAGGTAGACATCTACCGACAGCCGGTAGATTCGTGTTTTAATTTTATAACAAGGCTAATTGATAAATCGCTTCCCGGACTGCCAGACCAAATTGAAGACCGGATTTCTGAGCTGGGCCGTATTGACAAGTCTATAGCCTTGGCATTAAAAGCTAGGATTCTCACTACATTTGCCAGCCCTCTTTTCAATGGGAATACCGAATATTCAAATTTTAAGGATAACCGGGGAGTTGTGCTCTTTAATACGGTGGCCGACCCGAGCAGGTGGCAGTATGCGGCAGACGCGTGTAAGCAGGCCATTGATTTTTCATTATCACAGGGGCACGAACTGTATCACTTTAATCCGCTTGTCAATACCTATAAAATAGGGCCTGAGATAAAATTGCAGATGGACTTGCGCAATGCTATCTGCGACAAATGGAATGCGGAGCTTATCTGGGGCGCCAGCAATAGCATGGTAGGCTCACTGCAGCAATATGCACAGCCCTATACCGACCCTTCGGTGAGTATAACCAATGGTGCGACCAGGCCATATGGAGAGTATGCACCTACGATGAAAATTGCAGAATTATTCTATACCAAAAATGGAGTGCCCATAGAAGAAGATAAAACCTGGGACTATGGTGGTAGGTATGGGCTCAAGGTGGCTAACGATGCAAATAAGCTGTTTATTCAATCGGGATATACGACGGCCGCCCTCAATTTTGACCGGGAACCCAGGTTCTATGCCGATATGGGATTTGATGGAGGTATCTGGTATGGACAAGGTAAATATGATGAGAGTAGTACCTGGCACGTGGAAGGGAAGTCCGGCCAGTATTCCGGCGTGAGGGGTGGTGGGGAGTATTCGATAACCGGTTATTATGTAAAAAAACTAGTCAATTTCCTGAATGTTTTACAGACCAATGGAATGTATGCAATACAGTCTTATCCTTGGCCTATCATACGGCTTGCAGACCTCTACCTATATTATGCAGAGGCTTTGAATGAAGCCGGCTCGAAAGCCGAAGCGTTGGAATGGATAAATAAGGTGCGAGACAGGGCGGGGCTGCCAACGGTAGAACAATCGTGGACGCAATTTGCTAAGCATCCCACAGACTATCAAAGTAAAGAAGGCCTTCGGAAGATCATTCACCAAGAGCGCTTGATAGAGATGGCTTTTGAAGGAGGGCGGTATTGGGACCTGGTGCGTTGGAAAGAGGCGACCTCAGTGATGAGTGGGCCGGTTCTTGGGTGGGATGTGAAGCAAACAGAGGCGGCCTATTACTATAAACCCTTGGTCTTATTTGGTAAAACCTTTAAAAGTAGAGATTATCTTTGGCCGGTGAAGGAGCAGAATACCATCGTTAATAATAATCTGGTTCAGAATCCGGGCTGGTAACATGTTATTTATGAATTTAGATCCTAAGCATATGTGCTTTTATAAAGAATTTAACAGAAAATCAATCCAATGGATACTGCTAGTCATGTACTGTTTGGGAATGGATGCTTGTAAGGAAAGCGACTTAAGGAAACCATTGGAGGGGGCTGGCGAGAAACCGGCTGTGGTGACTGACGTCCAAGTAATAAATCAACCAGGAGGTGCAAAGATTACCTATAGTTTGCCTAATAGTACAGATATTTTGTATGTAACGGCAGACTATGAAATAAGGCCGGGTGTGAAGGAACAGGCGGTATCTTCGTTGTATGACAACTCTCTGCTCGTTCAAGGATTTAGCGATACGCTGAACCATGATGTTGTCTTGACAGTGGTAAATCGAGGCGGTAATCAATCCGATCCTGTGAAAGTTGGCATAAGGCCACAAATTGCTCCGGTTTTACAGGTATATAAGAATCTCACATATATCGAGGATTTTGGGGGGATCACAGTCAATTTTGTAAATAATGATAAGGCAGACCTCTCTATTTCAGTGTTGGTTAAGGATAGCTTGGGAGACTGGACGGATTATGATCGATATTACACCAGTAGACCGGCAGGTGTATTTCCAGTCCGTGGGCTCCCTTCCCTGCCGACAACATTTGGCGTATATGTGACAGACCGCTGGGGGAATAATTCAGATACCGTGGTGAAAAATTTAACACCTTTGTTTGAGGAGCAGTTTGTGAAAACAAATTTTAAAGTGCTTTCACTACCTGGAGATGCTGTAAGTGCTTGGGGGATTGCGGGCTTATGGGATAACATAAATGTAGTTAACAATGGTGGATTTTCTAATCAAAATAACCCTTTTCCTAAATGGTTCTCATTTGATATGGGCTTGAAAGGAAAATTAAGTAGATTTCGGGTTTGGGGTGTGCATGACGGTCGTGAATTTTCTGGTGGGAATGTAAAGAAGTTTGAATTGTGGGGTAGCAATAGTCCCGCGCCTGATGGTAGTTATGATGGTTGGGAACAATTAGGAGCTTATGAAGTGATTAAACCGTCAGCACCGGGTACTACAATAACAGCCGAAGATAAAGAAGCTGCGGCCAATGGGATGGAATTTTCAGTTCCAATTAATGCACCAGAAGTCCGTTATCTCAGGTTCAAGGTCATTTCAACCTTTGCTTCACCAGCAAATTCGGCGCTAGGGGCATGTTGGGTGCTGGAATTAACTTTTTGGGGACAGACAATTCAGTAAAACTTAAGAATAATGATAAGAATATTTAATTACAAACTAACCATATTTATCTTGGTACTGGGTGAACTATGGGTGTCTTGCCATAAAATGGATGACACCTACCGTGAATTTTTAAAAGATGGTGAGTTCAGGTATGGAAAAATACCAGATTCTGCGTGGATTTCTCCCGGTGATAAACGGGCCAAGGTATCTTTAATTCTTTCAGGAACAAATTATGCTAAATATGCTGTATATTGGAATGATGGTGCCGATTCCTTAATTGTACCAATAAGCCTTAAAAAGCAGTTAGATACGGTGAGTTCAATAATCGATCCGATAGCGGAGGGAACATATACATTTGAATATTATACCTATGATCTAGGTGGGCACAGATCTGTAAAATCAGATACTATCGGAACGGTATATGGCGATGAATACAGGGCTACCTTATTTAACCGTGTATACAAGGCGTTTAAGCTCGATGATCTGGGCAAGCCTATGATTATTTGGGATCCGGGCAATGTACGTGGCGGCGTTGGCATAGAGCTTATGTTTAAAGATGTAGCGGCTATAGAACAACATATTAAAAGGGCTATTACCGAAGATACTACCAGGATCAATTATGAACTGCTGGATGGTTCCCTTCAATACAGGACCTTATTTAAGCCAGATTCAAATGCAATAGATACGTTTTACACAAATTATCAAAGCTTGCATTTGTAAGGAAAAACTTTATAAGGGGGGCTTAAGTAGGTTTATCAAATCGGATTGTCTCGTGATGAAATAAATGCTATGCTGTGAAAACCGTTCAGCAAAAAAAAGCCGATAAACTAGTGTTTACTTAGGGTCTGGGTCAATTTAAAATAGGTGTAAAGGTTAAGTTTATTTAGCGAAATGAGATGCAAGGGGATCATATGTTTGCTATTGTTGAATAGCATGGTTTGCAGGGTACAGGCAATGAAGTATTTATTTTTAATAGCCGGACAAAGTAATGCGGTAGGTAAAGGGGATGCTTCCCTTTCTCCCGTGGTATTGCCGGGAACGGCCTTTGAATATGTTTGCCTGGCAGATTCTTTGAAGCCTGTAGCCGATCCTGTAGGGGTAAATGAATTGAAATTGCAGCAGGCGATGTCAGGAAGTGCCTGGCCTGCCTTTTGCCGGTCGTTTTACCAGATGACCGGCGATACCGTTATTTTGGTGGCGGCCGCACGTGACGGCAGTTCTTGTCACGAAAAGGCTGAACTGGCAGGTTCGGGGACATGGGCAGAAATGGGCTATCTTTTTCCGGCGGCAGTAAAGAAAGTGAACGCGGCGATGAAAAAAACCGGGCTTCCTTTGTCGGGAATTCTCTGGATACAGGGCGAACGAGACGCAAACGCGATCAATGCGGGGCAGATGGATGCCAAAGAATATGAAGAAAGCCTGCGTTCTGTTATCGGCCGTTTTAGACAGGCAATACAAACCGATGTTCCTTTTTTCATCGTAAAGACGGGTTATTATAAAGATCATCCGGTAAAGGGTTTTGACCTGGTAAGGAAAGTGCAGGGAGAGCTGGCGCAGCGGATGGCAGGTGTTTATATTGGCTATGATGATGCCAATCTGTTCCTGAAGAAGGGCATGATGCGCGATGAAATACATTACAACCAGGACGCCCTGAATATAGTGGGGGATGCGGTAGCAAATTCCGTGATCAATAAACTCAAATTGGGCAGGCGCGCGGCATCTGCTTCTACGCCCTTGAAGCACGGTGCGGTACGTGAATTCAATCTCAGGGACGGGTTTCTCAACTTTCTGGATAAAGCGGAAAAGCAGAAGGAACTTAGGGTGGCTTACTTGGGAGGCTCCATTACCCAGGTGGATGACCGGTACCGGAGGCAGGCAACGGCGGTGATCAGCAGGATCTTTCCAAAGAACGATATCTCCGAAATTTCTGCGGGTATACCCGGGACGGATGCGGATCTGGGGGCCTGCCGGGTTTCCGATCAGCTATTGACCAGACATCCGGATGTGGTGTTTGTGGAATTTGCGGTAAACGGTGGGTTTCCAGAGGGGATGGAAGGCATTATCCGAAAAATAAAAAAAGCGGATAGCCGTACAGATATTTGTTTTTTGTATGCTGCTACGGCTGGACAGTTAGCGTACTATGGGCAAGGAAGGGTATTGCCTCACATCGCTGAGCTGGAAAAATTGGCCGACCATTATCAGATACCTTCGGTGCACATGGCCTTGTTACCGGCCTTGTTGCTGCAATACGGAAAATTAGTGCCAAAAGGTGATCCTGCTTCTCTTCCCAGTCGCCTGGTCTTTACGCAAGATGGCGTGCACCCGCTGGAGAGGGGCGGGAACTTGTATGCAGGGTCAATTGGCCGTATGATGAAAGCGGCCCTGCTGCAGCAAAATGAGAAAAGTGGGCTTGGCGATGATTTACCCCCACCATATTATGCGGATAATTGGGAAGATGCGGATTGGGAGGATCCCATGAAGGCGGCAAAATTTTCGGATGGATGGAAAGAGATCCCGGTTTCGGGTAAGCTGACTCAATTTTCCGCTTGGTTCCCTTCGGTAATGGCGGCTGGCAACGCAGGGGATGCTTTTACGGTTTCTTTTGAAGGGGATGCCATTGGCTTGTTCGATATTGGCGGGCCGGAAGTAGGGCAGCTGCGTGTAAAATTGGATGGTAAGGAAGTGGGATGGAAACAGGAAAAAGGGGTTCGGTACCGGGAAGATGATAGCGGCAGCCCGATATTCAACCGGTTCAATGTCAATTGTAATAACCGCTATCGGGGCCAATTTTTTGTTTTGCAGACATCGCCGGGCCGGCATGTTGTTACTTTTAGTATCGACCGGGAAATACCGGATAAGCAGGGGATTTTGGGGCCTGCTCAGCAGGGCGATATTACAGCGCATCCGGATAAGTATGCACACAGGGATATTTATTTGGCCAAGGTATTGGTGAAAGGCAGGATAGTACATGAAGATTAAGGTTTTATTGATATGTTTATGGGGTGTATGTGGGTTTGCTGGGGCGGCAAATTTACCAGGTGTATATTTTGGCGAATCCAATGGCTTACCTCCCAAATGGATTTGGGATGTGGATCAGCCCAATTCCTGGGTGTGTTTATTGATGACGGAAACGGATTGGTGAAGCACAGAGGTGGCAGGGAGAATACTATCGGTCACCGGATGTCAAGTTAGCTTGACCAGTGAAATACGTTGCGGTTTATTGCGGGTTGGCCGGCAAAGATAAGTGGGATTTTCCAGGATGCTGAAGAGATACGAACAGGAGGTGAAGTCTGCATATACAACGTTATCCCAGCAATTTGGATCGGAAGGCAACCATGGGTAGGGGGGATCAAAGAATATTATTATTTAAGACTTGGCGTAGGGAGATATAATTTGATAGCATAATGAGCAGTCCTAATGTACATATACCACTATCAATTACTAAATCATAGAGTATAATAATTCTTAATTATTTTTTTTAAATTATTTTGGATTATAAGATAAAAGTCCATAAACTTGCATCGTGGTTAAGTTACCAGACCAGACCATACCAATAATAAATATATTATGAAAAGTAAACTTAAAATTATTTTATCTTTTTTAATGGCAGTATTTAGCTTTGGATTCATACAAGCTCAGGAAAAACGGCAAGTGACTGGTACTGTAGTCAATGAATCTACAGGAGCGCCTCTTCCAAGCGTGACAATTACAGTGACGGGCAGATCCAAGGCATCCGCCACAACAGGGAAGGACGGAAATTTCAGCATTGAGGTTCCGCAAGCAGGCAGTTCATTGGTGTTTTCGCTTGTTGGCTACACATCATTGACCGTTCCGGTGAGTCCCGGGGAAAACACCCTAGCTGTGAAACTGCATGAAAGCAATGAAGTACTCAATGAAATTGTGGTAGTAGGATATGGTTCCCAGCGCAAAATTGAAACAACAGGATCTATTGCCTCGGTCAAAGCTGCGGATCTTAATCAGCGGCCGGTCGCTAATGTGGCTCAAGGTCTGCAAGCCAGAGTCTCCGGCATTCAGGTTAGCCAGAATTCAGGTTCTCCTGGTGGAAGTGTAAGCGTGCGTATCCGGGGGACTAACTCTATTAATGGAACTTCTGAGCCTCTATATATTGTAGATGGTATACAGATTTCAAATAGTGGTGGTATTAATGATGTTAGCCCTCTTTCTACGATAAATCCAGGAGATATTCAATCTGTAGAAATTTTGAAGGATGCTTCTGCAACTGCCATTTATGGATCTAGGGCGGCCAATGGGGTGGTGCTAATAACTACAAAACGAGGAGCGTCTGGCGTTACACGTATTGAGATAGAAAGCTATTTCGGTACGCAGAGTACCAGCAAAAAATTGGACGTGCTGGATGCATCGCAGTTTGCGCAGCTGGAAAACGAGATTTACAAAGATAATTATTATCAGGACCCTGCTTCGCTTAGTAAGGGAGTGAACTGGCAAAATATCATCTTTAGGAATGCACCGATGAATAATCAGCAACTCAGCATTGGGGGGGGAAATGAAAAGACGCAACTTTCCTTATCCCTGAACTACTTTAAGCAGGACGGTATTATTGTCAATTCAGATTTTAACAGATATTCATACCGGCTGAATGTAGACCACCAAGTGAACGATCGTTTTAAAATTGGGTCGAGCATAATAGGCAGCTATTCAGTGAATAACGGTATAAATGCAGGATCTCAGGATTTGGACAATGGAAGTGTGGTGACCGGAAGTGTACTAGGGGCGGCTATCGGTGCTCCTCCGACACTTGAGCCATATCGACCTGACGGAACCTTGTTTCCCTTTGCGGAACAGGGAAACGGAAGGTACAGGGAGGTAGCCAACCCACTTAATTTTACTGAAATATTGCAAAGAGCCGGCATAAAACGGACACTTATTAATGTTTTTGGTGAATATGAAATCATCCCTGGTTTAGTTTATCGTGCTTCGTTTAATTCAGATATTCAAAATCAATTGAATGATAATTATTCACCGATTGCCATCATTGCAAAGTCCGACATTAATGAAAATTCGGGTTCTGGCTCAAAGAACAACCAGGATTTCCTCAACCTTTTGCATGAGAGTTTATTGACCTATACAAGGAAATTTAATGAAGTACATTCGTTGAAACTAACGGGCCTTTTTGCTACGCAAGTGCAAACGTACAAGCAAAATGTGGTTAGCGCAACCGGTTTTCCCAACGATGCCACCTTAAACGAGGCCTTACAGCTTGCCTTAAACCGAACTGTAACCAGCAATAGGACCAAAGAGCGTTTGGATTCTTACATGGGCCGTATTAACTATGGCTATAAGGATAAATTGTTCCTGGATTTGACAGGACGTGTGGATGGTTCAAGTAAATTTGGTGCAAATCATAAATACGGATTCTTTCCGGCTGCTGCTGTAGCATGGCGTATAAAACAAGAAGCCTTTTTAAGTGATGTAAAAGCAATTTCCGATCTAAAGCTTCGCGTAAGTTATGGTATCACTGGAAATGCAGGTGCGATCACTCCTTACCAGTCTCTTCGTTTGGTCTCTTCAAATGGTGGTTATAATATAAATAACACCTATCTGACGGGGATAGGACCTACGGGAATCGCAAACCCAGACCTGAGGTGGGAAAGGTCCAAACAGGCGGATGTAGGTATTGACCTTGGTTTTTTTGATAACCGTGTTTCGCTGGTAGCAGATTATTATAAGAAAAAAACTAATGATCTTTTATACGTTCAGGCCTTGCCGCTATCTTCTGGGTATGCAACCATGGTCGGAAATTTCGCCGCTATAGAAAATCATGGTATTGAGTTATCCGCCAATGCTGATATCCTTAAAGGAGTCTTTAAATGGTCGGTTTCAGCTAATTTTACCGCCAATAAAAATAAAGTACTTGATTTGGACGGGGGTGTTACTAACGAGCGCTTTATAAATACCTATTCCTTGTTAAAAGTGGGCGAGCCCCTAGGAGTTTTTAAAACCTATGTATTTGATGGAATCAACCAAAGTGCTGATGAGATCGTCCCTGGTTATGATGGAAGGGTAGGTGGCCAAAAAGTTAAGGATCTTAATAACGATGATATCATTAATTCCGATGACCAAAGGATAACAGGTGATCCAAATCCGAAATTTATCTATGGCTTCTCTTCCAATTTAAGCTATAAAAATTTTGATTTAAGTCTGTTCTTATCAGGTTCCTATGGGAACGATATTTATAACATCAGCAGGTTGTCCTTTGAGAATCCGCTGGGGCAGCGGAATCTATTTGCTGGTATGGTTGATAGATGGACTCCTGAAAATCACAATAATCAATATGCTAGCGGATTTCCAGGAGGTCGACAGCCTATCTCTGACTATTCCATGGAAGATGGCTCTTATTTACGTATGCGGAATATAACATTGGGATACCGCTTTACCTCTTTTACCAAAGTGTTGCAAAGTATTCGCATTTATGTGAGTGCCAATAATCCGTTTACAATCACCAATTATTCAGGTTACGATCCTGAAGTAAATAGCTTTGCTGGGTCTAATACTGCCATAGGTATTGACAATTTGGTATATCCTCAAGCTCGTTCATTTATTGCTGGACTCCAGCTTAACTTTTAATCCCATAAATATCATGAAATCTGCTCGTATAAAGATTTTCTTAGAAATATATCTGTTGGGTATATTATGTTTGACCTATGCCTCCTGTTCCTTGGATGAAGATGTGTATTCTTCCATAATTACCGAAACTTTTTATAAGACAGCATCTGATGCAGAAAAGGGCCTTTTAGCTACTTACGGTGCGATGCCTTCAATGTATGGCGGACCAGCTGCTACATTGGTATCAGATTTTAGCGCGGACCAGGCTTATCCACGAGCTGTTGTTGGAAGAAACTCATTAACACTTTTTACCTTGGAGCCTACGTATACGGTACAACGCAGTCAGGGGAGGCTGAGCGAATCACCTCAACAAATTTGGACTTCGTGCTATAGTGGCATAGAACAGGCCAATTGGGTACTTCAAAAATTACCCGGAGTATCAATGGACAATACCCGTAAAAGGCAGATCCTGGGTGAAGCCTTTTTCTTGAGGGCCTTTTATTTTTGGACATTGACAAAAAATTTTGGGGAAGTGCCCGTTAAAGTTACACCCAGTGCTACTAAGGAAGATGCCTATTTATTAAAAAGTCCAGTAAAAGAAGTGTATAATCAAATATATAGTGATTTAGATAGTGCAGGTATATCCGGATTACCTTCTTCTTCAGGTGTAGTCATTGGAAGGCCTTCAAATGAAGCGATTAGCGCATTATATGCCAAAGTAGCATTATATAATGAAGATTGGTCAACAGCATTGGCAAAAGCCGAAATAGTGATCAACTCAAATAACTATTCCCTAATTTCAAGTGTAATCGATCTGTTTGATTATGCCCAAAAAGAGGCGAGTAGGAAGGAGATGATCTGGTCTTACGAATGCGACCCAATCTCTCCGGGAAATGGGCATCAATTAGTTGGGCTCTGCGGTCCTACTGGTAGTGGGGGAGTAGAATATGCTAAAACCTCATTTGGTTCTATGTTTGCATATTATAAATTTTTTCAATCGTTTGATCCAAAGGACCAGCGGCGGGGGTTATTGGATACTACTTATCTGAATAAAAGTGGTAAATGGGTTCCCATGGCAGCTATTACCCCTATTACCAAAAATGCGGTTTTAATCAAAAAATACCAAGATCCAGTATCAACTGTAGGCACTGTCAGAAACATTCCGATTCTGCGTTTAGCTGATATATATCTGATTGCTGCTGAAGCAGAGGCACAGTTGAATGGTGCTGATTCAAAAGCATACGGTTATATAAATGCTATTCGGCATCGCGCAGGTTTAAAGGACTTGACTCCTGGATTAAATAGAGAGGACTTTATTGCTGCTGTATTGCAGGAACGGTCTTGGGAATTGTTTGCTGAAGGTGATCGGTGGTATGATTTGACTCGAACGAATACGTATATGTCGGTAATTCCAACGGCGACTAATGATGTGTATCCTACGAGAAATATTCAATCTAAATATCGCTTTTTTCCAATTCCACAGGATGAAATCAATGCCAACCCGCAACTGGTACAAAACCCGGATTGGAATTAAATGACTGATTGATAATACTAATATGTACAGGAAAAGGATGACTCTTAATGGGAAAACAAAAGCAAGTTCATTTGGCTTACTTATAATTTTATTAGCAACTTTCTTCTCTGGAGTTTCACAAACAAAAGTACAACTTGGGAATAGAAAAGTGAAAATGGAGTGGGCCAAGACAGATAGCGGCTACAGATTGAAATCACTGGTACTTATAGGCAAAAAAGGCAATCTTATAGTGCCCAATCCTTTCGGAGAATATACAGTCTTATACGCGAATGAAGCAGCTTTGAAAATGCCTGTTAATGTCGATTCAGCGCAATGGGGACGCCTAAAAGCATATCAACATATGCTGAACGGCTGGAAAATAGCAACAGGCCCTGTGCCGATGAATACTGCCGGAAAGGCCTTGACCTTTTATCCTGCTACGGCGAAGGAGGTTGGCAGTAAATTGATTTTTGGCAGGGAGCTTCCGGAGTTGGATATGGAGGCCACTTGGCAACTCGACCCTGCTTTTGCGGGCGATGTACTGGTAGAGGTACAGATGAAAGCGAAAGTGGCGGGCTATTATTCGATCGCCAGTCCGTCGGTGTATGCGATACCCCGGGCGAACCTTGAATGGGCCATGCTTCCGGGGTATTTCCAGGGGAAATCACTGAACCCCGATCTGATGCTGTCCTATGGTTATGGCGAAGGGATTCCTGACCGGCCTGTGGTGGTTAGGGAGCGGACGGCCAGCACGCTTGCGCCGCTTATTCAAAACAAGGATCGCGTGACACTGGCGGTCATACCAGCGCCCGGAACGGGTCGCGATCCCTGGGCGGCCGATAAGTCAACCCAAAGTGAATGGGACTTGGGGCTTTCACTTATGAACAGAAAAGGGCAGCTCACGCCCACTGTTTATCATCCTGTTTTGGGAGAGAAGGGTTCATACATGAACGCAGGGGAGGAAAGGACCTTTCGTTTCCGCTATTCATTGGGTACTGATGAATGGTTCTCTGTATTTAAACATGCGGTTTATGATGTATACCAGTTTAAACATTTTTTAGATTTGAAGGATACGCATGAATCGCTCACCAAGCGTATTTATGCCATGATCGATTATGTAAGGAATGATTCTACATCCAAATGGCATACGTACAACTATCAAGGTCTTAAAATTGGTGCGCAATCTTACTTGGGCTGGGTGGTGGGTTCCGATAAGGACGCTATGAAAAATTCAGACTATGGGGCCATGTGGATGCTGGCCAATGCAACGCACGACAGTACGCTAAAGAATGGACGATTACCTTTTGCCCGGAATTTTAAATTGACCCAGCAACAGGCAGAAGATGGTTTTTTCAAGGGGGCGGCAGTCGGCCAGTATTATCTCTGGAAAAGCAAGCGTTTTACTGAGGAGTGGGGCAATTACGTGGAACCTATCGCGATTACGTATTACACGATGCTGGATATTGGGAATATCCTGCTGTTTAACCCCGATGATCAGGCTTTGCGCGAGCGATTGCGCTGGGGTG
This sequence comes from bacterium A37T11, assembly GCA_900109895.1. Lineage (GTDB taxonomy): Bacteria > Bacteroidota > Bacteroidia > Sphingobacteriales > Sphingobacteriaceae > A37T11. Next base: position 228,313 of record FOBR01000001.1, on the reverse strand, counting down.
CGGACAAATTGATGGAATGGCAAAAGGCAGATGGCAGTTGGGTGGTGGCATATGACCGGAATACCACGCAACAGGTGTTTACAGAGTTGAAAGACCGACGGCCTACTTTTTACGGCCTTTTGGTAGCCTACCGGTTACTGGGGGACCAAAAGTATCTGGATGCTGCAAAAAAGGGGGCTGATTGGTTTTTGAAAGAGGCCGTTGATAAGGGTAATTTTTTAGGGGTATGCGGCGATACACGTTTTGCCCCTGATTTTGCAACCGGCCAAAGCGCGCAAGCCTTGATGGATTTGTACGACGTTACGAAAAACAACGCATATCTAAAAGCGGCAATAAGGGTAGCCAGAATTTATACGGCATCAGTTTATACGCATCCTATTCCCACTACGCAAGAAAAGAGTGTGAAAGGAAAGCATTGGGCCGATTGGCAAATAAGTCAGGTGGGATTGAGTTTTGAGCACGGCGGTTTGCTAGGTTCGGCCAACGGAGCAGGTCCGATCCTTTTAGCAAGTCATGCGGGGATGTTCGTGCGGATGTTCGGTGAAACAAAGGATTCTATTTTTCTCGACATGGCCCGGGCGGCTGCCTGGGGCAGGGATGCGTTTGTAGATCCGGCTTCGCATGTAGCTTCCTATTATTGGAGTGCAATGAACAATGGTCCCGGTGAATTTCCACATCATGCTTGGTGGCAAATTGGATGGATAACTGATTACCTGATGTCGGAAGCTGCAATGAGGTCAGATAACCGGATCCTGTTCCCGCGCGGGTTTATTACGCCGAAAGTGGGGCCGCACCAACCTTATGGCTTCCAAAGTGGGGACGTATTTGGTACGAAGGCCGACCTGATTTTTCCCGAAAATGCAATATCCGTTAACAATGAGCGGTTGGATTTTGTTGGTGCGAAGACGCGTGACGAAAAATGTTATTTCGTCATCGTGATGAACAACAGTACTACGCAGCAAAAGGGCAAGGTTTCCGTCGATTTGAATGCATTGGTTAAAGCTGGTGCGAAACTTACGAAGGGTGAACTGCTGGATCACACCGGGAGATCCCTGCGGTTGTTGGAAGCGGCGGGTGGCAATTGGGATATAACGATCCCGGCTTATGGTATGTATACGTTGAAATTTAAGGGGCAATGACCTTTAAATTAACGACGGGAATATGGACGATGGTGTTGTTGCTTGTGTGCCTTGGCAACGCGCGAGGCAACCATATAACCGAACGGGTAAGCGTTATTTTTGACACGGACATAGGGCCGGATTATGATGATGTTGGGGCGTTGGCGTTGTTACATGCGCTGGCAGAGAGCAATCGTGTCCGCATACTGGCCACTGTTTCTTCCAATAAAATGGAGAAAACTACCCGGTTGTTATATATCATTAACCGTTACTACGGCAGGGCGTTCATTCCGGTTGGGGCGGCTAAAGGTATATTAGCAGATTTACCGAGCGCCAAAATCGTGTTTGAACAGTGGCCTACAAGAATCATTTGCAGTGGCGCCGAAATAGGGAGGTATATAAGGACCGGGGATAAATTGATTGCCGCTGAAACCCCGGAGGGTAATCCGGTTAAAGATACGTATGCTGTTTCAATAAAACAGGACATCCTGGAGTTTGACAACTCGCGGTATGAAATGGGCGGGCGTGCCAGCTATGATCAGACTGCTGCCTTAGCGGCTGTTACGGGCATAGATACTTATTTTGACTACGAACGGGGTACCATTACCATTAAAGATGATGGCGATGACACGTGGACGCGCGATCCCAATGGACGCCATATTATTTTAAAGAAAAAATATTCTTTTCAATATATGGCGGATGTTATTGAACGGTTAATGATGGCCCCGCCACGACTTGTACAGCGTTAGATGGTGAATTTTATAAAAAGATAGTTGTACTTAAACGAAGAACTGACTTGAAAGCATATCCATTATATTTGGGTTTAGTTATCCTGGTGTGCCTAAGCTTTTCAGCTTGCAATACGCTTCCTGTTATACAGGATCCGATGGGATACCTAAAGGTGAAGCTGAGCCTCACGAAAGACCGGCAGTTGCAGTACAATTTAACCAATCGGCAAGGCGACACGCTGATCTATCCGTCTAATTTGGGCGTAAGGGTCAACCAAATGGATCTGGGTGCGCATATTGACAAGATTCAATTAAAGGAAAAGCACGCCGCCGCGGATTATATGGATTACTTGTTTATGTTACAACAAGATGATTTTCAATTTGAGCTGCAAATACGGGTGTACGGCGATGCGATGGCGTACCGGTACAGGTTATCCCAGCCATCCGATGTGCGGATCTCAGGTGAGCTTTCTTCATGGACATTCCCCCAGAAAAGCAGGGTGTGGTATTTTGAACGGAATAGCGACTGGAAATTAAAGTCGTATGCGGGTCTTTGGATGAGCACGTCGGTGGATAGCCTCTCCATCGTTTCAACGGAAGGCCCGATACAAGGGAAGCCATTGGTTGTGGAAACAAGCAGGGGAGAATATATCTCAGTTTCTGAGGCAGCGCTTTATGACTATAGTGGCATGCGTCTCAAGGCACTCGGAAACAGGCAGGTTTCGGTTAATTTTACTGAAAAGCAATTTTCTGTCAATGGCAGCATCCATACGCCCTGGCGTGTTACTTTTTATGCAAAGAACCTAAATGGGTTGATACAGATGAAAAATGTATTGTACGATCTTAACCCTAAGCCAAACGCCTCTTTATTTGCTGATACAGCTTATATTAAACCAGGCAGGTCGGTGTGGAGCTGGTGGTCGAAAGATGCTGGATATATGTCATGGCAGAACGAAATTAAGTTTATTGACTATGCTGATCAACTGACTTTTGAATATGTATTGCTGGACGAAGGTTGGGAGAAATGGCCTAACAAATGGCAGATGCTGGCAAATTATTGCCGGTTGGCCAGACTGAAACACATTGGAGTGTGGGTTTGGAAACATTCTGATGAAGTCCGTGATCCAATAGCGATGAACGCTTTTTTGGACAGTGTACAACATGCGGTGGCTGTAGGGGTTAAAGTGGATTTCATGAATAGCGAAGCGAAGGAACTCATTGATTTCGAAAAAGGTTTTTTGGAGGCGTGTGCCAAAAGAAAGCTAATGGTGGATCTTCATGGTTGCCAAGTACCTACCGGCGAGGCACGGCGATTCCCGAATGAGATGACACGCGAGGGAGTAAGGGGGATGGAATTAAATACCATGGGCGAACCGTTGCCTGCATGGCATAATACGGCGTTACCCTTTACCCGTATGATCGTGGGCCATGCCGATTACACGCCAATGTCTTTTAGTAAACCGGGCAGAACAACCTGGGCCCACCAATTGGCAACAGCCTATATGTATGATTCGCCTATTATGGTAATGGCCGAGAACCCCGGATTTATTTTAAAGAACGATTCATTGCGCGTGGTGATTCCATTTATAAAGGAAATGCCTGTGACTTGGGACAGTACTTGGGTAATGCCTGAAAGTAAGATTGGAAGGCTGGCAGTTATGATACGAAAAAAAGGTAAGGTCTATTATGCGGTTGTTTTAAACGGAATGAACCGAAAACAAAAGTGGCAATTCAAACCGCTTTTTCTTGCTGATAATGAAGTGTATTTAGCAAATGAACTGCTGGATAAGCCCGGTTCGGGAAGAGGGGTTATCTTACGAAAGGAATCCATAAACAAGGACGTTGTTATTCCTTTTGATCTCGAACCGAATGGCGGACTGGTCGTCAAAATAGAAAAAGAGATTAACAATTAAATAAGGAAATTTGAGTGATTTTAAAAATAATTTTTAAGCTTTAGCATGAAAATAAAAGAAAGTTTTGCCCCTGCAGGGAGAGAGAAAAAGATGATTGCACTCACCGGAGATCTCATCATTACCGGTGGCGGTCTCTCCGGTATCTGCACGGCGATCACCGCTGCCCGTAATGGGTTGAAAGTTGTATTGGTCCAGGACCGATCTGTGCTTGGAGGCAATGCTTCAAGCGAGGTTCGGTTATGGATATTGGGTGCCACATCGCACATGGGCAACAACAACCGCTGGAGCCGGGAAGGAGGAGTGATCGATGAGCTATTGGTGGAAAACACGTATCAGAACCCTGAAGGAAACCCCATCATATTAGATATGATCCTGCTGGATAAAGTAAACCGGGAACCGAATATCACATTGCTATTAAACACGGCTGTTTATGAAGTGGAAAAAAATGGTCCGGATACTATTTCGGAGCTCCGGGCTTTTTGTAGCCAGAATTCCACGAAGTATGTGTTAAGGGCACCGCTTTTTTGCGATGCATCCGGTGATGGGATCGTGGCTTTCCTGGCGGGTGCCGCATTCCGGATGGGCGCTGAAAGCAAAGAAGAATTTGATGAGCTCATGGCGCCGGATACGGACTATGGTGAATTGCTTGGGCATTCTCTTTATTTTTATAGCAAGGATACGGGTTTACCGGTGAAATTTACCCCTCCTTCTTTTGCGCTGGATGTGACAAAGGAGATCCCGCGTTTCCGGAATTTCAATGCCCGTGAACATGGCTGTAAGCTGTGGTGGGTGGAGCATGGAGGCCGGTTGGATACCGTGCACGATACAGAACAGATCAAGTGGGAACTTTGGAAGATAGTTTACGGAGTTTGGGATTATATCAAAAACTCAGGTAAGTTTCCTGAGGCTGAAAACCTGACGCTTGAATGGGTAGGTATGATTCCCGGAAAACGGGAGAGCCGACGGTTTGAAGGGGACTTTATGCTTTCTCAAAAGGATCTGATTGAACAACGTACCCACGAAGACGCTGTTGCTTTTGGAGGGTGGTCTATTGACTTACATCCAGCCGATGGTGTATTCAGCGAGCGGCAGGCTTGCAACCAATGGCACAGCAAAGGTGTTTTTCAGATCCCTTACCGAACCTTGTATAGCCGAAATGTGGAAAATTTATTTTTCGCCGGCCGAATTATTAGCGTGAGCCACGTGGCTTTTGGGGCCACGCGCGTTATGGCGACGAGTGCTTATACTGGCCAATCGGTGGCGATTGCTGCTGTGCTTTGCCATCAAAAGCTGCTTAACCCGGCTGATATTTATCAACAGGGGCATATCAAAGAGCTACAGCGTATGCTGATGCGAAGTGGACAGCACATTCCGGGATTGTCTTTGCACGATGATGCCGATTTGGTCAATAGTGCTTCGCTGCAAGCCTCCAGCCATTTATTGTTTGGGGGGTTTAGCAAATTGGAGGTCACTTGGAAACTCCTGGAGATCTCCGCAGCGCAATTATTGCCCTTGCCCAAAGGGCTTGTACCGGAGATTCGGATTTCAGCCAACGCTTTGCAAGTTACGAGCCTTCATGCTGAACTTAGGATAAGCAGCCGGGTAGGTGGTTTTACACCTGATGTTACGTTGGGAACGCTGCATATTCCTTTATCTGAGGGTGAGCAGGAGATTTTGCTTAATTTTAATGTTGCGCTCAATGAAGCAGCGTATGTGTTCGTTGTTTTTCATAAAAACCCGTCTGTCCAGCTGCCGTATACCGAACAACGGATAACGGGGTTTGTATCTGCCTTTAATGGAGTGAACAAGGCGGTCTCCAATTACGGTAAGCAAGAACCACCCGAGGGCACTGGCGTAGATGAATTTGAATTTTGGTGCCCGCAACGCAGGCCCGAAGGACAGAATCTGCTATTGACATTGTTGGAGCCGATAGACCTTTTCAAAGCAGAGAACGTACGGAATGGTATAGACAGGCCCACTATCAGTCCCAATGCCTGGGTGGCCGACCCGGAGGATGCTGCTCCGCAATTGGTGCTTGAATGGGACAAAGCGCAGACTATTTCCCGAATAGAACTTAGCTTTGATACGGATTTTGACCACCCGATGGAATCGGTGCTAATGACCCACCCAGAACGGGAAATGCCCTTTTGTGTGCGCAATTATCTGCTGAAAGATGATTTTGGCAACACAATATTCGAGAAGGAAGGCAATTATCAAACGCGGAATGTGATCCAGCTAAAAGAGCCGGCAAAGACAAAGAAGATAATTTTACAAGTTGAACATCCCTCTTTGCGCGTGCCGGCGTCTGTGTTTGCATTTCGTTGTTATGAGTAACCTGCTATAAATAGATATTCGGATGAATCATGTAGATTATGTGGTAATGGGCGTTTTCGCACTGCTGGTCCTGGGAATTGGCATGGCCTTTACATCTGGCAGCAAGAATTCTTCTGCCTTTTTTGAGGCTGGTGGAAAAACACCTTGGTGGATTAATGGCTTATCGCTGTTTATCAGTTATTTTTCGGCCGGCACTTTTGTAGTATGGGGATCTATTGCTTATCATTCAGGCTTTGTGGCCAACGGTATTCAGCTTACGATGACGATAGGTGGCCTTATTACAGCCATATTTATTGCACACCGGTGGAAACGAACCCGCGCTTTGACTGCAGCAGAATACCTAGGTGTGCGATTCGGGGTTAAAACACAACAATTTTATACAACCCTTACCTTACTGTATAGTCTGTTTTCAGTGGCAGCGGTGCTGTATCCGGTGGGTAAAATGGTCAATGTGGCATCCGGAATTTCGATTGAAGCAAGCGTTTTGATCATCGGCGGTATCATTATTTTATATACCTCGGCCGGGGGCTTATGGGCGGTTCTGGTAACAGATGTCGTGCAGTTTGTAGTGCTTTGTGCGGCGGTAATGATTGTCATACCGCTGGCTTTTTCCGAGGTCGGCGGGGTAAAGGATTTTGTTGACCGTTCTCCGGATCACTTTTTTGATTTCTTTAATAAAGAATATAACCAAGGGTTTTTTCTGGCATTTCTAGTATACCAAACCATCTATATTGCGGGCAACTGGTCATATGTACAGCGATACACCAGCGTTTCAAATGAACGAAACTCCCGCAAGGTGGCTTTCCTCTTCGCGGGTCTTTATTTAATAAGCCCTTTTATATGGATGCTGCCACCGATGATCTACCGGGTTATTAACCCGGGTTTGCAGGGTACGGAAGCTGAAGGGGCCTACATGATGATGGCTCAGCGCGTGTTGCCAGCGGGGCTGATCGGTTTGGTATTGTCAGGAATGATTTCGGCTACGGCAAGTAAGGCAAACACAACCTTAAATTTAGTGGCCGTGGTATTTGCCAACGACGTGTATAAAAAATTACTGTATCCTAAGGCTTCCGATCGAAATTTGGTTTGGGTGGCCAGGATTTTTACTGTGTTATTTGGGGTGATGACCATGGTTATTGCTGTTTTGATCCCAAAAGTGGGCGGAATTGTTGAAATGGTGCTTAGCACGGCAGCGATAGCTGGTGGTTCACTTTTTGCCCCGTTGATTTGGTCCCTGTTTTCCAAAAGGCAAACGGGTTTATCCATGGTTTTGGCATCGGCAGCCAGTTTACTGGTGAGCATGTTTATGAAGTTGGTGGCCCCAGCCGTTTTGGAGGTTAAGCTGGATCGTTTTTGGGAAACCACCCTAGGTGTGGGATTGCCGATGCTGGTGCTGGCTTTTTTTGAAGTTATTAATAAAAAGCAGGACTATGCGGTAATTGACCCAAAACAAGCAACTATAGGTGCCAGGCACGATCAGGAAGCGGAAAAGCAAAATTATTTTGGTATAAAAGTAATCGGTATTTCAATCGCCATGGTTGGATTGGGCATTTTAATATTAGGATGCCTCACTCAAAATAAAGTGATAGTAATAACAGTCGGCATGACTGTAATGCTGATTGGCCTGCTCATCTGTTTTTATTTAACACATCAAAAATCTACAGGTCAAAAAACTATTTCATCGTAACATATAACTTCCTAATATTATAAAAATTTATTTTTCAACAAGCAAAACCACTTCTTAAAAAAAGTTGGCTGATTTTTTCAAAAAAGGCCTTTAGGGTTCATATACCTATTTTTCAAACAATTTAGAATGAATATAAATTGTTAATTGGGGTCACCAAATTGTCACTGATACACCAATAAGTTATACTTTTGTCGTTCGGAAATATGCGTTAAAACTCGTTTTATACCGTAACCCTTTTGTATTACATCATAGAAAATAGAATAAAGCTCTCAATATGAGAAATATCTCATCGTTTTTTAGAAGTGTTGTGAAAGCCCTTGCCTTCATTACTGTTTTTAGTTTGGGGGTCACAACATTTGCACAGGCCCAGGATGTAAAAGCAGGCGAGGCGTTGTTTAAGGCGAATTGTACAACATGCCATAAATTAAATGCTCGTTTGGTGGGGCCGGCATTAGCTGGTGTCAATGACAGACATGATGCGGAATGGCTGCACAAATGGATTAAAAATTCTCAGGCGATGGTACAGGCTGGGGATGAGAAAGCCGTGGCGTTGTTTAATGAGTATAAATCGGTCATGACGCCTTTCCCGACGCTGAAAGACGATGACATTACCAATATTCTGGCGTATATAAAGGCTGAAGGGGATAAAAAGCCGGATGCTGCTGCAGGGGGTGCCGGTGGGGCAACAGGTGCGGCCGCTGCCAACGACAATGTAAGTAGCTTTATGCTGGTTGGGCTCATAGTAGTCATCGCGCTTGCTTTCCTAGTCATCGTGGTTCTAAACCGCGTGATCCGTACATTGGAAAAGGTCATCCTGAAAAATAAGGACCTGAAGGTTGATGATGAAGAGGAGGATGGGAAACCCGGAAAAGACTATGCGGGCCGCCTGAAAAAACTGGCCAAGAATAAAAAACTTGTCTTTTTTGCTGTATTGATGGTAGGGGGGTTGCTGACGTCACTGGGTTGGAAGGATTTATGGAACGTTGGCGTACATACCAATTATCAGCCCGTGCAGCCCATTAAGTTCTCACATCAATTGCATGCAGGGGTTAATCAGATAGAATGTCAATATTGCCACTCGGGTGCTTTTAAATCAAAAAATGCATCGATACCGTCTGCTAATATCTGTATGAATTGCCACAAGGGTGTGACAGGATCAGAACAATACGGCGGTGAAACTTCACCGGAAATAGCTAAAATTTACCGTGCGCTTGACTGGGATCCAAAGACACAGGCTTATGGTAACAATCCTAAACCGATCGAATGGGTGCGCATACACAACCTGCCCGATTTTGCATACTTTAATCACTCGCAGCACGTATCGGTGGCTGGCGTAAAATGCCAAACCTGCCATGGGCCGGTTGAAACGATGGAAACGGTCTATCAATATTCACCGCTTACGATGAAATGGTGTGTCAATTGTCACCAGGTAACAGAGGTGAATCATAAAGACAATGCTTACTACGACCAGCTGATCGCTGCCCACGACAAACTTAAGAAAGGCGAAAAAGTAACAGCCGCCATGTTGGGTGGGTTAGAGTGCGGTAAATGCCATTATTAATAGATTAATAGAAATAACGCTTCTTATTTATAGCTTAGATGGATAGCAACAAGAAATATTGGAAAGGTTTAGAAGAGCTGCAACAAACTCCTGCTTTTGTAGATAACAGCAAGAGTGAGTTTGCGGAGTCGCTTCCTATTGAAAATGTATTGAACGAAGCCGGGTTGAGCACTAAAACGCCGCGGCGTGATTTTCTCAAAGCGCTTGGTTTTGGGCTTGGTGCCGTAACGTTGGCTGCCTGTAACCGTACGCCTGTCCATAAGGCGGTTCCTTACCTGATCAAGCCAGAAGAAGTGACCCCGGGAATTCCGAACTATTATACATCCAGTTATAAAGGCCAGAGTGTGCTGGTTAAAACGCGTGAAGGGCGGCCTATCCTCATTGAAGCCAACCCTGCGGCAAAGGGTCTGAACTGCGGCACTGATGCGGCAACCCAGGCTTCCGTGCTTGATCTTTATGACATGACGAAGCTTAAAGGGCCAATACTAAAGGGAAAAGAAACCGAATGGGAGGACCTGGATAAACAGGTAATTTCTTCTCTGACATCTGCGGCTGCTTCCGGTAAACAAATACGTATTGTTTCTTCAACAATAAATAGCCCTTCTACCCTGGCAGCGATCGCTAAATTCACGGAGAAATACCCAACGACGAAGTTGATACAGGTAGATGCGGTTTCATATGCGGGTATTATTAAAGCCAATGAAAATAGCTTTGGGAAGGCAGTATTGCCCCACTACCGTTTTGATAAGGCTGATGTGATCGTTAGTGTGGCTGCCGATTTTATCGGGACTTGGCTCAGCGGCGAAGAAGCTACGCAGCAATACATTTCAAATCGGAATTACAAAACGCTGGAAACAGGTAAAATGTCGCGTCACATTCAGTTTGAGGCAGGGCTAAGCCTTACCGGAACTAATGCGGACGTGCGGGTGGCCATCAAACCTTCAGAAGAAGGGCCCTTGTTGATTGCCTTATATAACGAATTAACCGGAGCTTCGCTTTCTGGAGCTATTAGCACCAATGCAAAGGCGCAAACGGCTGTTAAATTGGTTGCGAAAGAACTTTTGCAGGCTAAAGGCCGTGCGGTTGTGGTTGCTGGAGCAAACGATGTGGCCATCCAGACCTTAACCAATGCCATTAATGCGGCCCTTGGAAGCTACGGTGCGACCATAGACCTTGACAATGCTTCTTATCAGTACAAAGGTAGTGATGAAGCCTTTTCCCAATTTCTGCAGGAAGCGGGCCGCGGTGAAGTAGGAGTTGCATTTTTCCTGAATACCAATCCACTGTACGATTATTATGATCAGAAACAGGCGGAAGATGCATTTTCAAAAATTAAGTTTAAAGTTTCTTTTGCCGATCGTGAGGATGAAACGGCCGTGAAGGTGGAAGCGATTGCGCCCGACCGAAACTACCTGGAATCATGGGGCGACGGAAATGCACTGGAAGGTTATTATACCATTGTGCAGCCAACGATCAACCCGGTATTTAATACCCGTCAGGCAGAACAGAGCCTGCTCTTGTGGGCCGGTGACCAATCAGATTATTATGATTTTGTAAAAAATATTTGGGAAACACAGATCCTGGCAGGTACGACTAAGACCTGGAAGGATGTGCTGCAAACAGGTATTGAATATAAAGGGGAGAAACCTGCGACGGCATATAATTTCGCTTTAGCGTTAAATGATGTGACTGCCAGCATTGCTGCCCGAAGCAAAGAATTGGCGAAAGATGTGGAAGTACAATTGTATGAAAGCATTGCGCTACGGGATGGTAAACAGGGTAACAATGCGTATCTCCAAGAATTACCAGATCCGGTATCAAAGGTAACGTGGGACAATTATGTGGCCATTAACCCCAAATTTGCAGAGAAATTAGGTCTGGAAGAAAACAGTACCGTGGAGGTAGCCGGCGAAAACGGTTATAAAATAACACTTCCCGTATTGATGCAACCTGGGCAAGCGATGGGCACCGTTTCAGTGGCTATTGGTTATGGTAGAACCAAGGTAGGCAAGGCAGGCGACAATGTAGGCAAGAACGCCTATCCGCTAGCAAAGGTGACCAACGGCACTATCCAGTTTAATACAACAGCCAAGCTGACAAAGGGTGGCCAAAGTTATGAACTGGCACAAACCCAAACCCACCATACCATTGAAGGGCGCAACATTATCCGCGAAACATCTTTTGCCGATTACAAGAAAGATGCGTCTTCGGGAAGTGGCAACAAAGGAAAAGAGCATAAAACCTACGACTTGTGGGACAAATATGAGCAACCTGGCCATAAATGGGTCATGGCTATTGACCTGAACGCTTGTACAGGTTGTGGTTCATGTATTGTGGCTTGTAATATTGAAAACAATATACCGGTGGTGGGCCGCGATGAGGTAAGGCGCCGCCGGGAAATGCATTGGATGCGCATAGACCGTTACTACACGATCGAAGCGGAAGGTAGAGGCGTGACGGAAGAGGGAGAGATTAAGCACTTGGATAATCTGGAAAATGTTTCTGTGGTACACCAGCCCATGATGTGCCAGCATTGCAGCCATGCTCCTTGTGAAACAGTTTGCCCGGTATTGGCGACGGTACACTCTTCAGAAGGGCTCAATTCCATGGCTTACAACCGTTGTTTCGGAACGCGCTATTGCGCAAATAACTGCCCCTATAAAGTACGTCGTTTTAACTGGTTCAACTACTGGAATGATTCCCGCTTTGATAATTATCTGAACAATGAATTCACCCAGCTGGTCCTTAACCCGGATGTAGTATCGCGTTCACGCGGAGTTATGGAAAAATGCTCTATGTGCGTGCAACGTATCCAAGCTGGCAAGCTACAGGCAAAAATGGAAAAAAGGGTGCTAAAAGATGGCGATATTAAACTCGCCTGCGGAAGTGCCTGCTCGGCCAATGCCATTATCTTTGGCGACGCCAACGATCCGGAGTCAGAAGTTTCAAAAGCACTCAGAAACGAACGTGTATACTATGTATTAGAAGAAATCAATGTTCAGCCGGGTATCGGTTATATGACTAAAGTAAGGAATACGACCACTAACGCATAGTCTTATTATTAAAAGTATTAAATACAGCATATGTCATCGCATAACGAATCAATATTAAGGGAGCCATTAATTACCGGCAAAGACATTACTTATGCCCAGGTAACCAATGATATTCTGCTGCCTGTTGAGAATAAACCCAATAAAGCTTGGTGGATCGGTTTTACACTGGCATCACTGGGGGCCTTGCTTTGGGTCTTCTGCGTGAGTTATACGTTTTGGGTAGGAATAGGAGCCTGGGGATTAAACAAAACGGTAGGCTGGGCCTGGGATATTACCGACTTTGTGTGGTGGGTAGGTATTGGCCACGCGGGTACATTGATATCTGCCGTATTGCTGCTGTTTAGGCAAAACTGGCGTAACTCCATTAACCGCTCTGCGGAAGCGATGACGATATTTGCGGTAATATGTGCGGCTACTTATGTGGTTTCGCACATGGGACGGCCCTGGTTAGCTTACTGGATCTTTCCGCTTCCGAACCAGTTTGGTTCATTATGGGTTAACTTTAATTCTCCATTGGTATGGGATGCGTTTGCCATCTCGACCTATTTTACGGTTTCGCTGGTTTTTTGGTATACAGGTTTGCTTCCGGATATATCCTCGGTGCGCGATCGGGCTATCGGTTTAAAAAGAAGGATTTATTCCATCTTATCTTTTGGATGGAATGGTTCAGTAAAGACGTGGCAAAGGTTTGAAATTGTATCGTTGGTATTGGCCGGGATTTCTACCCCACTTGTACTTTCGGTGCATACCATTGTATCCATGGACTTTGCTACCTCTGTAATTCCTGGTTGGCATACCACCATATTCCCACCTTACTTTGTGGCAGGGGCTATCTTCTCTGGTTTTGCCATGGTTCAAACGCTCTTGCTGGTTATGCGCAAGGTGATGAACTTTGAAAACTACATTACCATGTTCCACATCGAGTCAATGAACAAGATCATCATGACCACGGGATCTATTGTAGGTATTGCTTACCTAACTGAATTTTTTATCGCCTGGTACTCCGGTTCGGAATATGAATTATACGCTTTCCAAAACCGGGCTGCTGGTCCTTACTGGTGGGCTTACTGGACCATGATGACTTGTAATGTGATCTCTCCACAGTTATTTTGGTTTAAAAAGATACGCAGAAGCATCCCCATCTCTTGGGTACTTTCTATCGTGGTGAATATCGGGATGTGGTTTGAACGGTTTGTGATCATCGTTACCTCGCTTCACCGGGATTACCTTCCTTCCAGCTGGGCAATGTTCTATCCCACCTGGACTGATGTCGGTATATTTGTGGGATCTATTGGGGTGTTTTTTACCTTGTTCTTATTGTTTCTACGCTTCCTGCCAGGTATCGCCATTGCAGAAGTTAAGCTCTTGCTTAAGAGTGCTAGTTTGCAACAAAAAGCCAAATTAATTGCCGAAGGCCACCAGGCGCCAGAACAGGTTGAATTTTTCAAGGACTCGCTGGTAAAATTTGATTCGATAACCCAAGAAGAGATAAACGAGTTAAAATAATAGCCATGAGCAGTACAAAATATATTTTAGGAAGTTTTGCTGATCCGGATGATATGATGCATGGGATCGATAAATTGCAGGAAAATAACATCAGCATTTATGATTGTTTCACACCCATGCCTATTCACGGTATCGAAGCCAAACTTGGGGTGAAACCATCCCGCTTGCCCATTGCTGCATTTTGCTTTGGCATTACGGGTTTGGTAAGTGGTATTAGCTTACTATACTATACCATTGTTTATGACTGGCCCATGAATATAGGTGGCAAGCCCGCATTGGCAATGCCCGATTTTGTGCCGGTATCCTTTGAGTTGACCATTTTGTTTTGTGCGCTGGGTATGGTAGCAACGTTCTTTTTCAGGAACCATTTATTTCCGGGGAGGGCGCCACGTGTAATGGATCTCCGCGCAACGGACGACCGTTTTATCATTGCAATTGATGCAAAAGAAAATACAGATTACGAAAAAATAAATAGCCTGCTTAAAGAGGCTGGGGCTGTTGATGTATTGCACAATGAAAGAAAATATGTTAGTTATGAGTAAGATAAGACTGCTTGGAACCCTTTGTACGGCGGTCGCCTTTGTGGCCATGGCTGCTTCGTGCGGCGATAATAAAACGGAGAGTACCGGCTGGGAATATGCTCGTAACATGTATGATCCAATTGGTTTCAATCCGGATCAACCCAATCCAAACTTTAAGAACGGGCTTACAGCGCAAGTGCCTCCTGAGCATACCACGCCGGTCGGTTTTGTACGCTTTGAATATGCTAATACCTTGGAAGGTTATGAAAAGGCGGGTGTTGAACTGAAAAATCCGTTGATTCGTAATGCACAACACTTAGAGCAGGGAGCCAAGTTATTTAAGGCGTTTTGTTTCCCCTGTCATGGACCGGAAGGAAAAGGAAACGGGCCAATTACGCAGGACCGGACACTGACTACCTCTAAAGGTTCACGGAAATTAGAGAATTTCCCCCCTCCGCCCTCTTATTCTACGGGCAATTCGTCAAGGGGCGGCGCTATGAAGGATCTGACAGACGGAAAGATTTATCATACCATCACCTACGGGGTAGGCCTTATGGGCTCCCATGCTTCGCAGCTTTCTCCGGAGGAACGTTGGAAGGTGGTGATGTATGTACATGAATTGCAGAAAAAATAGATAGATATAATATCAGTTATAAATGGAAACTCACAGTCATCATTATCATACATATAACTTTAGCGAACAGTTTGAATTTTCAGGCAAAGCCAAAGTGCTGAGTTTAGTAGGTATCCTGATAGGAATCGTCGCTATCGCTTATGGATTTTTAACCGGTGGTCACATCCAGGTGGAAAGAACTTACGCTAACTTGTTGCTTATGGGTTACTACTTTACCTGTGTGTGTTCAGCAGGGGCATTTTTTGTGGCTTTGCAGTATGTTACCCAATCCGGGTGGTCAGCCGGTCTTGTGCGTATACCGCAGGCGATGGCAGGCGTTTTACCTGTTGCGGCCCTGTTGTTATTGATCATTTGTGCAACAGGCTTGTTTTCTGGCAATCTTTACCATCACTGGGCTGAAGAAGGGTTAACCGATCCTAATAGCCCAAAATTTGATAAGATCATTGCCGGGAAGGCTGTATTTTTAAATACGCCGGCGTTTTTGTTACGTCAAATTATATTTATGGGAGCCTATAGTATTTTTGCTATTATTATCGCAAAAAACTCTTATAAAGAAGATTTGGACGGAGGGCTCAATTCCTATAAAAAGAACTTTAAATTATCAGCGATATTTTTGGTGATATTTGGTTTTACAACGCCTATTTGGTCTTTTGATACCATTATGTCGCTTGAAGCCCACTGGTTTTCGACCATGTTTGGCTGGTATAATTTTGCGGCCTTATGGGTGAGCGGTCTTTGTGTGATTACCTTGATCATTGTTTTGCTTAAAAAAGCAGGTTATTTGGCATGGGTTAACGAAAACCACTTGCACGATTTGGGAAAATTGATCTTTGGCTTTTCGATTTTCTGGACGTACGTTTGGTTTGCGCAGTTCATGCTGATCTGGTATTCCAACCAACCGGAAGAAACGATTTATTTTTACAAAAGGTGGGAACCTGAATTTAAACCCTGGTTTTGGTTAAATATCATTATTAACTTTGTAGCGCCTGTACTTATATTGGTTGATAGAGATGCAAAACGAAAAGAAAATGTGCTGATTTTTGTTTGTTGCCTATTGTTGTGCGGTCATTGGCTTGATTATTACCTGATGGTGATGCCGGGTACTGTGGGGGAGCACAGAGGTTTTGGTTTAATAGAAATTGGTACAGCATTGGGTTTTGTGGGGCTGTTTACATTCCTTACCCTATCAAAGTTAAGTAAACAAGCGTTGGCACCGGCTAAGCATCCATTTTTGGATGAGAGCCTGCACCATCAGATTTAAATGAAATTGTACCTTTAAGTAAGATATAATACGTATAACCGTTAATATTGAAATGAGCGTCAAAAAACATAATTTTTTTAGAATCCTGTTCTGTGTAGTACTGCTGATGGGCCTGATGATACGTCCAGGGGTCTATGCACAGACCACTGATAGTACATCTACATCTACGTCTGCAACAAGTAATGTTGCTTCTGCAGGTAAGGATACAAGCGCTTCGGCAGGTAAGGATACGAGTGCCGCTGCTGCACCGGCAGCAGCAACTTCGGCAGTAGCACCAGCTGCAACATCTTCAAGCACAGCAGCAGCACCGGCCGAGGAAGTTAAAAAACCAATCGATCCGCAGGTGTACATCAATTTTTTCTATTATGTGCTGCTTTTTTTCCTCGTGTGTGTGGTCATTGGAATTATTGGGAAAATCCTTCGGGTGTATGAATTGACCAGTACCATGCAGGGCAAAAAAGGGCTCAACAAGAATTCTGTACAAGGAGCGCTTTTTCTGGTCAGTTTATTTGTAGGATTATACGGAGTTTATTGGTCGTTTGAGCATCATGGCGGCATGGCCTGGCATGAAGCAGCAACCGAGCACGGTAAACGGGTAGACGCCATGTTTATTGTGACCACTGTGATCACAACGTTTGTTCTGGTTGTTATGCACATTGCCATGTTCAGCTTTGCTTTCATCTATCGGGGCAAGCCAAAAGCTAAAGCTTATTTTTATCCGCATAACAATACCATTGAAAAGATTTGGACCATTGTTCCAGCCATTGTCCTGACGATATTGGTGCTATTTGGGTTCTTTACCTGGCGAAGCATTACGAATGTTCCCGAGGATTTGCAAAAGAGTGCGATGCAGGTGGAAGTGATGGGGGCACAGTTCCAATGGACTATCAGATATGCCGGTCGGGATAATGTGGTGGGTAAACGGAACTATAAGTTGACATCCACTACCAACGATATGGGGATCGATTTTACCGATAAGGCCAGCTGGGACGATATTCAGGGAGGAGAGATCGTACTTCCGGTCAATCAACCTGTACGCTTCCACATTATTTCCAAAGATATTCTGCATAGTTTTTATATTCCGTATTTCAGGGTGCAGATCAATGCAGTACCTGGTATGACCAATTATTTTCAGTTTACTCCTACCATTACCACACAGCAAATGCGGGATAAATTGGACGACCAAAATTTTAATTACACATTATTGTGTGCTAAGATTTGTGGTGCAGGTCATTATAATATGCAGAAAAACATTCGTGTCGTTAGTGAAAAAGAATACAAAGCCTGGTTGGCAGAACAGACTTATTTCTATAACGACGATATGAGAAAAGAATTTAAGATGGCGCAGTCAACTAACAACACCAATCAAACGGTGCTGGAGGGCGGTGTTAAATAATCAAAAACAGAACGAATTTTTATGTCACAAATAACATTATCACATAGCGAAGAACATCACGAGGCTCATGGGCACCATCATGAAACGTTCTTGTCTAAATATGTATTTAGCCAGGACCATAAAATGATTGCTAAGCAATTCCTGATTACGGGGATTATTATGGGGGTGTTTGCCATGTTTCTTTCCGTGTTGTTTAGGTTACAATTAGGCTGGCCAGATAAAGATTTTCCCATATTGGAAACTTTTCTTGGCAAATGGGCCGAAGGAGGGCGGATCAAACCTGAGTTCTTTCTATCCCTAGTAACTATTCACGGAACCATCATGGTATTTTTCGTGCTGACGGCCGGATTGAGCGGAACGTTTAGCAACTTGTTGATTCCATATCAGCTGGGTGCGCGCGATATGGCTTCGCCATTTATGAACATGTTGTCGTATTGGTTCTTCCTTACGGCTTGCGTCATTATGATCGGGTCATTTTTTGTGGAGAGTGGCCCTGCTGCAGCCGGATGGACCATTTACCCGCCTTTGTCAGCGGTGCCAACGGCCATTAGCGGTTCTGGCTTAGGGATGACGCTTTGGCTTACTAGTATGACCTTGTTTATTGCTTCGCAAGTATTAGGTGGCATTAACTATATTTCAACCGTATTAAATATGCGCACCAAAGGGATGGACTTCTGGAAAATGCCATTGACCATCTGGGCGTTCTTCCTTACAGCAATTACAGGCCTGTTATCATTCCCCGTATTGGTCTCTGCAGTTGTACTGCTCATTTTTGATCGAA
The DNA here is from genome assembly GCA_900109895.1 of bacterium A37T11. Lineage (GTDB taxonomy): Bacteria > Bacteroidota > Bacteroidia > Sphingobacteriales > Sphingobacteriaceae > A37T11. The sequence continues at coordinate 209,820 of FOBR01000001.1, read as the reverse complement.
GTTTTGGTACCAGTTTTTACCTTTCAGATCTGGTAGTTCAGGGACAAATATTGCCAAATGAGGGTGGAAGCCCCATCTTGTTTGAACACTTATTCTGGTTCCTTGGGCACCCTGAGGTGTATATTGTGTTGATGCCGGCTCTTGGTTTGACATCTGAAGTCATTTCAACCAATTCGCGTAAACCCATATTTGGCTACCACGCGATGGTCTATTCCTTAATCGGTATCACCGTATTATCCTTTATCGTTTGGGGGCACCATATGTTTGTAACAGGGATGAACCCATTCCTTGGAGGTGTGTTCATGATCACCACACTGATTATTGCAGTGCCATCTGCAGTGAAGTCCTTTAACTATCTGGCAACACTATGGAGAGGAAATATCCGCTTCACACCGGCCATGATGTTTGCCATCGGGATGGTTTCATTCTTTATTTCCGGTGGTTTGACCGGGATTTACCTGGGTAACTCCTCACTGGACATTAACCTGCACGACACCTATTTTGTGGTAGCCCACTTCCACTTGGTAATGGGGTCTGCGTCTATATTTGGGATGCTGTGTGGGGTATATCATTGGTATCCAAAAATGTTTGGACGGTTGATGGACGAGCGATTGGGATATTTACATTTCTGGGTCACGTTTATAGGAGCTTACCTGGTCTTTTTCCCCATGCACTTTATGGGCATTGATGGTGTTCCAAGGCGTTATTATGCCTTTACAGAATTCCCGTTTATGGCAAAATGGCTTACCGTAAATACGTTTATTACCTGGGCAGCCATCTTTGCAGCACTCGGGCAGGTGGCTTTTCTAGTGAATTTCTTTGGTTCTATCCGTTGGGGCAAAAAGGCTCCTCAAAATCCTTGGGGTTCAAATACATTGGAATGGACCACGCCTGTAAAACATATTCACGGTAACTGGCCGGGAGAGATCCCTACAGTTCACCGCTGGCCTTATGATTATAGTAAGCCCGGGCATGAAGAAGATTTTATTCCGCAAACCGTTCCTTTTTCAGCAACGATGAGTTCAAATTTGCCGCATGATTTTGAAGGAAATCCTGAGGCTGAAAGGCTGCAAAAGGAATGGGAAGTTCAAAATAAGCCAGAAGAGCAAAAAGATTTAAAAGGATAGTCCTTTTTATCGGATGCTAAACCATGCGGACTTATCCCCGGAGCGAAAAGCGGTTTATTCGAATCAATCAGATCACGATCTTTTCGCTGTTCGTGCTGATCATGGCGGGAGGGGTGGTACGCAGTACCGGTTCTGGAATGGGATGTCCAGATTGGCCAAGGTGTTTTGGTCGGTTAGTGCCGCCTACGGATAGTTTGCAGTTGCCCGCGGGTTACGAGGCACAGTACGTGGCAGGACGTGCAAAAAAAAACAGTCGTTTTGCCAAGACATTGGATGCATTGGGTTTTAAAAATTTAGCAGATAAGATCAGGAATGATCAGAGTATATTAACACATGAGGAATTTAATGCAGCTAAAACGTGGACCGAATATATCAATCGCCTCATTGGGGCGGTAACTGGTTTGCTGTTGTTGTTATGCGTATTTTTTTCTCGCACGTTCTTTAAAAATAGAAAACGGATATTCTATCTAAGCTTAGTAAACGTCATTGCAGTAGGTTTTCAGGCTTGGTTAGGGTCAATCGTGGTATCGACTAACCTGACAACATGGGTGATCACTATTCACATGTTGCTGGCACTACTCATAGTAGCTATTAGCATTTACACGTATTTTCAGGCTAGGGCGCTGCGCGACCATACCTTATTAAGCAATAGAAGCCATGGGTGGTTAAAGGGGTTGTTAGCTCTGGGAGTCATGCTTACGTTGGTGCAGGTAGGCTTGGGGACAGAAGTGCGGGAGGTGATTGATGAAATCGCAGACAGTGGGGTTGCACGTGCGGATTGGATAAACAAACTGGGGGATGGTATACAGGTGCATCGTGATTTGGCCGTGTTGGTATTAGGTATTAACCTGATCGCTTATTTTGCGGTAAGGTTCTATTTTACTAAGACCAGCCATCAGAGCTACTATTCCAATGTCATGATGGTCATCTTAGTACTTCAGCTATTGGTGGGTGGAGTGCTGGCTTATTTAGGTACACCCGCTTATGCGCAAACGTTACATCTGGTGCTGGCTAGTTTATTTTTTGGTACCCAGTTTTATTTGATGTTGTTATTAGGGCGGAATATCCGCTGAAAAAATAGATGACAAAGGGAAAGGATAAGTTACATTGAAACAATACACACAAGGGGAAACTATTGTCCCCTCCTTTATAGATGAAGTGAAACAATTTGCCAGCGATTTTAAGAAGCTTGTCAAAATGAGGCTGACGCTGACGGTAGTTTTTTCGGCATCCGTTGCCTTTCTAATTGGCAGCCGTATGCAGGGAGAAATTATTTGGGTGAACTGGCTGGTGCTCACAATTGGTGGCTTTCTCGTTACGAGTTCGGCCAACGGGTTTAATGAGATCATCGAGCGGGATCTGGATAAGCTAATGACGCGCACAGAAGACAGGCCGCTGCCATCCGGTCGCATGACGTCGGGCCAGGCTTTGGTACTTAGCTTGCTGATGGGCATTATCGGTACGTATATATTGGTGGGTTTGAATTTCCTTACTGGTGTCCTTTCTGTATTTTCCATTCTGCTGTATGCCTTCTTATATACTCCATTGAAAAGAAAATCGCCTATAGCAGTTTTTGTGGGTGCTTTTCCAGGAGCATTGCCACCGCTTATCGGTTATTTTGCGGCTTTTCACCAACCTAGTATTACCATTGTGCCGTTAGTATTATTTGCTATCCAGTTTGTGTGGCAATTTCCGCATTTCTGGAGCATCGCTTGGGTGTTGGATGAGGATTACCGCAAGGCCGGTTTCAGGTTGTTGCCTACCACTAAGCGTGATAAAGTGAGTGCTTTTATGGTATTGATCACTACATTAATCATGATACCGGTTAGCTTGCTTCCTTGGATATTGGGTTTTGGCGGATATTATGTGGCAACCTTTTCATTGGCTGGAGCTTTGTTGTTTAGCTGGTATGGTTTGCAATTGTTCCTGAAGCGGGATGTGGCGTCTGCACGAAAGGTGATGTTCACTTCGTTCATTTATTTGCCGCTAATGCAGTTGATCCTACTGTTTAATTTATTGGTATGATGCTGGCTATGGTTCAAAATACAGAGAATAAAGAAGATCTGTCTACGTTAAAAGCACGGAAATTTTCGTTGTGGCTGGGCATGATCGGGATGTTCATGATGTTTGCCGCCCTGAGCAGTGGTTTCATTGTGTATACCGAAGGGGCAGCAGGGCGTGGTATTAAGACAATACTGCCCACAGCTTTTTTATACAGCACACTGCTCTTAATGGTAAGCAGTCTGACGATGCATCTGGCCTACCGCGCTTCCAGACAACTTCGTTTCAGCTTGCAGAAAGTTTGGCTTTTGCTGACGATCGCTTTAGGCGTTGGATTCTTTTTCATGCAATTTCATGCCTGGGGTATCCTGATATCGAGAGGAGTGGTTTTTATTAATAACAACGCATCCCAGTCCTTTATCTACATCTTTACTGGTATGCACTTGCTGCATATTTTTGCAGGTCTCCTGGTCTTGATCCGTGCCTTGGTTGGTGTGCTGCGCCACATACCACAATCCCGGAATATATTCCGGATGGAGACGGCTGCCATTTTTTGGCATTTTTTGGATATTCTATGGATATATATATATGTTTTCTTACTTTTGAATCAATAAAACTGAACAATGAGCACTGTTGTATCGCAATTAGATGAAGTAAAGACCGGCGCCTGGAGCGGTGGGAAATCGCCATTCAATCTGGAGTATGGCAAGATAATGATGTGGTTTTTCCTGGTATCTGACGCATTTACTTTTTCCGCGTTTCTAATTTATTATGGAGCGCAGCGTTTCTCAAATATTACCTGGCCCGATCCTGAAAAAGTTTTTCAGTCGATTCCTTTTGTCGCTGACCATGGGCAGCCACTGGTGTTTGTAGGGTTGATGACCTTTATCCTGATCATGAGTTCAGTGACTATGGTTATGGCTGTGGAGGCCGGGCATCGCAACTCAAAAAAGGAAGTAGTGGGCTGGATGGTTGCAACCATTATCGGCGGTTTAATGTTTGTGGGTTGCCAGGCGCTTGAATGGTCGCACCTGCACCATGAAGGCTTTTGGTGGGGTCGCATTCCGCATGAAGCGGCAACAGTACAGGAGTCATTGAGGCCTTATTTTAGTCACGGCGTATCAGAAGTGGCCGCCCAGCAGTTTGCCAACTTGTTTTTTACAATCACCGGTTTTCACGGTTTTCACGTAAGTACTGGAATTCTGATCAACATCATTATCTTATTTATGACGCTTTCCAATAAATTTGAGAAGAGCGGTTCTTACCTGATGATTGAAAAGGTTGGCTTGTACTGGCACTTTGTTGATTTGGTTTGGGTGTTTGTATTTACATTCTTTTATTTGGTTTAAGCATCGGATAACAGGATTAGTAAACTAATATAAGTAGTAGGTCGTTTTTTAAATAGAGATTTATGGAGAATCATCATATAGCAGCAGAAGGGCATGAAGGACATGCAGATGGCATGACCAAAGGACGTATTTGGAAAGTATTTTTTATACTGCTGGGCATTACAGTACTTGAGTTTATTATAGCATTGGGCCTGGTTTACCACGGTATTCTTGAAAAGGGAGCCTTGGTAAATAGCATCTATATAACATTGACGCTAGTAAAGGCTTATTATATTATTGCTTTTTTCATGCACCTGAAGTTTGAGAAGTTTGGGTTTATCCTGTCATTGGGGTTAGTATTTATTTTCATTATTTACTTCATCACCTTAATGCTAACCGAAGGCTCTTACTTGCATATACATGTTAATCAGCATGCTTTCTGGCCTTAATTAACGAATGCATTCCTCCTCCCGTTCCGGGCAGTTAAAAAAGATTATCATACTGGCAGCTATCATCGTACTGCCAGTATATTTATATTATCTATTAACCGAAAAAGGCAAAAACCGCTATAAACCCTTGCCTGTTTATGGGGAAAAGACCTTAAGTGGTACTTTTCATTCCAAAAAAGGCAAGAAAATTCCCGATACGCTTTACCATCGTGTTGCTCCGTTTTTACTCACTGATCAGCGGGGCAATAAAGTTCAAGCGCTGGGTGACGATACAGCAATTACAGTGGTCAATTTTTTTTATACCCGCTGTCATACGTTTTGTGCACATATGAACGACGAGGTGAGCAGGGTGGCTGAGCAATTTTTGACAAAGAGAAGTGTTCGCTTTTACTCCATTACGGTTGACGGTGCCTATGATACACCGGAAGTGTTGGCTAAATATGCGAGCCCTTATTATCCTGAAAAGAAAAAATGGCAGTTCCTCACAGGTCAAACCGATAGCTTGTTTCATATCGCGCGTGATGGATTTTTGGTCAATGCGTTGCAGGATACCACCGGAGAGGGAAAGTTTATTCACAGCTCGTCGTTAATTTTGCTGGATTCTTCGCATCGTATCCGGGGATATTATGATGTAAATACACCGAAAGAAGTGGATCGGCTCATCGATGAAATCAGGTTATTATTGACGGAAGAGATCAGAAATAGCAGTCCTTACCATGATTTTTAATATTTTGTTAAGATGGAATCAGTAACTACGCTCGAAAAAAAATACAACCGCTGGATTATTTTGTTGTCTGTGGCCATTCCTTTGGTGGTGGCCTTATTGTTTGGAGTTAATTTGCGCAAGCTTGGCTTTGATGTAAAACCACTCAGTTTTCTGCCGCCTATTTATGCAACCATTAACGGTATTTGTGCCATCGTTCTCCTGTTGGCCGTTTGGGCTATAAAAAATGGGAAACGGCAGCTGCATGAAAGGCTGATGAAAGTGGCCATTATTTGCGGTGTGGCTTTTTTGGCTATGTATGTGGCTTACCATATGACTTCAGACAGCACTAAATATGGCGGGGAAGGGGCTTTAAAATATATATATTACTTCATTCTCATTACACATATCCTATTATCCATCGTCATCATACCCTTTGTTTTGATCACGTATGTACGGGCATTGGCTGCCCGTTTTGACAAACATCGGAAAATAGCGAAGATTACCTTTCCGTTATGGTTGTATGTGGCCGTGACCGGTGTGATCGTTTATCTAATGATTTCGCCCTATTACCCATATTGATTTAAATGCGGCAATCTTCATTATTTTAACTAAATTTGTATATCATGAAAGCGTTTAAAATTTTGTTTTTTTCGTTGTTATGGACATTGGCGGTCGTTGGTGAATCCAGCGCTCAATGTGCAATGTGTACCTTGAATGCAGAGAATTCTGTAGCGGGCGGAAATACGGAAGGCAAAGGGCTGAACAAGGGTATCTTGTTTTTGCTGGCGACGCCTTACCTGGCTACTGCCGTAGTTGGCGTGTTGTGGTATAAGCGATTCCGCCGGAAAAAAAGCTCAGTTTACGTGGAGGAAAAGGCAATTCATCTCAATTAGTTAACCATCATTAAGTGGGCTATGGCAGCCAAACAGGTCTCCAGGTTCTATGCAATGTCACATTCTTTGTGTCCTCAGTGTCGCATAGGAAAAGTGTTCACCGGAAAGGTATACAGCTTTCGCAAACAACGAACAAATGATATTTGCCCGCATTGCGGGTTGCGGTTTGAGATAGAGCCTGGTTATTTTTATGCCGCGATGTATGTAAGTTATGGTATGGTGGTTGGGCAGGTAGTTGCCCTCACCCTCATTACGTTTATATTAACGGCCAGTGAGTCGCCATGGTTATATACCGCTGTCCTTATTCTCGCCATCGTCCTGTTGGCACCTTTTAATTTCAGGTATTCGCGATTGATCCTGCTGCATTACCTCACACCTAAAGTAAAATTTAACCCAAAATATTTAGATCAGCTGACCGACGGGAAACCATCTCGCAATGACAATTGAGCCCATGAAGCTGGATCTGCCCATTACAGCTTTGATTCCCCAGGTTCGGAAACACCTGGCAGAGGGGAATGCCCTGTTGTTAAGCGCCTCACCCGGCGCGGGCAAAAGTACAGTGCTACCGCTTTCATTGCTCGAGGAACCCTGGCTTAAAAATAAAAAGATTGTGATGCTGGAACCGCGCCGGTTAGCTGCAAGCTCTATTGCAAACCGAATGGCTTATCTGCTGGGTGAGCGAGTGGGTCAGACCGTTGGCTACCGTATCCGATTTGAAAATAAAGTTTCTGAGCAAACACGCATCGAGGTGGTCACTGAAGGTATTCTGACCAGAATGTTACAGCAGGACAATGCCTTGGAGAATATCGGATTGGTCATTTTTGATGAGTTCCATGAACGGGGTATCCAGGCAGATGTTGCCTTGGCTTTGTGCAAGGAATCACAGCAGATCTTACGTCCGGATTTACGCTTGTTGGTAATGTCAGCTACCCTTGACATCGGCCGGTTTGCTACATTATTGGATGCTCCGGCTCTTGAGAGTAGAGGCAAACTGTATCCGGTTGAAGTAATCTACACGGGCGAGCCGGATGAGCTGGCATTTCCTAACAGTTGTGTAAAAGTCATTGGAAGGGCCATTCGTGAACAACAAGGCAATATACTCGCGTTTTTACCTGGTGAATCTGAAATAAAGCGTTGCATTGAGTTATTAAATGTTGCTTACCCCGGTGTGTTATTCCAGGCACTATATGGTCAATTATCCCATTTGCAGCAACAAGAAGCTATTATGCCTGATAAAATGGGCAGGCGTAAAGTGGTTCTGGCTACGTCTATTGCTGAGACAAGCCTTACCATTGAGGGGATTGCGGTGGTGGTGGATAGTGGATTGGGCAGGTTTTCTGCTTTTGACCCAGCAACTGGGTTGTCACGTTTACAAACCAGGCGCATTTCTCTGGATGCCGCAGATCAGCGTTCCGGCAGGGCTGGCAGGTTGGGACCGGGAACGTGCTACCGTATGTGGTCAATGGCTTCGCATGCACGCTTGCAGCCATATCGTACACCCGAGATTTTGGATGCTGATCTGGCCCCGTTGCTGTTGGACATGCTGCAATGGGGGGTAGCAGATGCCGGTCAGCTGACCTGGCTTTCGCCCCCGCCTGCTACAGCTCTTGCAAAAGCTGCAGAACTACTGCAACAGCTGGGCGCCATGGAAAACCATAAAATTACAGCACTGGGACGGCAAATGCAGGCGCTGCCGACCCATCCACGTCTGGCCCATCTGTTGCTAATGGCTAAAAATGACCGGCAAGCGCAGCTGGCAACCGATGTTGCGGCCCTGCTTGAAGAACGGGACCCGCTGCCAAAGCAAGCAGGTATTGACTTGTGCCTTCGTTTGGAGGCGTTAAGGCGGTATCGTCGTGATGGGGGCAGAGGCCATCGGCTGGATAACATCGAACGCATTGCGGCATCTTATCGTCGCCTGGTAAACGTGGGTATGGATAACGGAGTCATAGATCCATTTGAAGTTGGTGTGTTGGTGGCCTATGCCTATCCGGAACGGATTGCTCAGGCAATGCCTGGGCAAGCTGCACAATTCAGGCTGGCGAATGGGAAAAGGGCCCAAGCCAATACGGATGATGACCTTGGGCATGAACCCTGGCTTGCCATTGCGCAGATGGATGCACGGGATGGAATGGGAAAGATCTTTATGGCCGCACCGCTCCATCCTTCCGATTTGCAACCGTTAATGCGCGAAACGGATACACTGGATTGGGATACGCGAAAGGGGGGTGTGCAGGCCCTGCGTATCACGCGCATTGGCAGCCTTATACTGCAATCGGTGGCTTCCGCATCTCCGGATACGGATAGCGTGGTCGGTATCGTATCGAAAGCCATTAAGAACGAAGGTAAAAATCTGCTGGAATTTACGGAGGAGACAGAACAGTGGCAAAATAGGGTGCTAAGCCTGCAAAAATGGCGCCCCTTAGAGCACTGGCCGGATGTATCTACACCTACCCTGATCGAACGGAATAAAGAATGGCTTGGTCCCTACCTCTATCAGGTACGCACACCGGCCGATCTCAGGAACATCAACCTCCTTCAGGCCTTGCAACAGCATGTGGGTTATGAGCGCCAGCAGGAAATAGACAGATTGGCACCGGTAAGCATACACGTACCCAGCGGTTCAATGATCCGGTTATTGTACCGAGCAAATGGTGAAGCGCCGGTACTTTCCGTGCGATTGCAGGAGGTGTTCGGCTTGTTGGATACGCCGATGGTGAATGAGGGAAGGACGGCGGTGGTATTGCATCTTCTGTCGCCAGGATACAAACCCGTACAGGTAACGGCCGACTTGCGCAACTTTTGGAAACAAACCTATTTTGAGGTACGGAAGGAACTGAAAAGAAGGTATCCCAAACATGCATGGCCAGAAGATCCGCTTATAGCAACCGCGGTAAGGGGTGTACGGAAAAAATAAATTGATTGTTTTTTGCCTAAGATGCGTTAAGTTTGGACATGGAAAAATTGGAAAAGGCTTTTGCCTTATTTGATGCCTACAATAAAAGGGATCCAAATGTGTTCCGATGGGAGGATAATGAATTTCCTGAAGAATATTTTTTGGCGTTAAAGCTGCATGAATGGGTGTTGAAACTAAACCCGGCTGCACCCGAAGAATTGCAATTGGCTGCCAGAAGCCAGCACATCGGACGTTGGGAAATAACCAGGGACAGCTATCCTCCGGGAAGGGATGGCTACTTAAAATGGCGTAAGGACCTTGGATTGTACCATGCTGAGCGGGCATCAGTACTCATGGCTGAAGCGGGTTACGGCGATGATATCATTAGCCGGGTTCGGGAGATAATACAGAAAAAGCGGATTAAAGCAGATGCAGACGTGCAAACGATGGAAAATGCATTATGCCTGGTTTTCCTGCAATATCAGTACGCCCGTTTCTACCCGAAATATCCGGACAAGATTGTTAATATTCTCTGGAAATCGTTGCTTAAGATGGATGCTGCCGGGCACCGGTTTGCATTGCTATTACCTTATGACAAAGCTGGTTTAGCATATATCCAAGAAGCGCTGGCCTTACTTCCTAATCCACAAATTCCATAAGGCTTTCTATTAAAAACAAACGTTCTGTAAATTCTTCTTGTGCTTTTTGGTGTACAGCCGACATAAATTCCTGTTTGTAAAGTAAGATGTGGTCTTCATTTTCCGCAATGAATTGCAGGCAGTAGGTTATCCCATCATTCTGTGGATTTAAAACCCGGAGTAATCGTTCTGAAATAAACAATCCGGTGGCTTTGACAATCGGGAGATGTGTGTTTAGAAGCCATGACTCAAGCTCTTTACCGATATGTTTATCAGCTATAAAAGTAACGTTAAATAATTGCATTTGGCGAAGATACGCACAAATCATGTACTTTAAATGTTACGCTTTGCTTTTTGATATGTAAGGGTGGATGGGCATATTTGTGATCCTTTGTATTTGGGGAAAAAAGATATGCGTGTCAGATTAGCAAGGATAATGTTGGTGGTTGCCCTATTTGGGGTTTTTGCAGCCTGCAAGCGAGGGGAAAACCAGGGGCAAATTCCGCTGGAGGATTTTTTCAAGAGTCCCGAAAAGGAGGCCTTCCGTCTTTCTCCGGATGGGTTACACATATCCTATTTAGCAGACTACAAGCACTATAAAAATATCTATGTCATGGACGTAGCTACCGGAAATAGTAAACGCATCACTTCAGAAACAGATAGAGGTGTAGGAGAACATTTTTGGGCGGATAATGAGGAGATTATTTTTATGAAAGAATGGAAATCAGATGATACGGTTCGTTTGTATGCCATAAATAGAGATATTCCCGCAGTTCGTAACCTTTTACCTCCTGCAGTTATGCGCATGCGTTGGGTCGGACCGGCGAGGGTATGGAATGATGAGTTGTTAGTTTCACTTAATCTACGTGATTCTTCCGTATTTGACGTATACAGATTGCATATTAAAGATTGTCGAATGGATATGATTGCCCGCAACCCAGGCAATATTGCTGAATGGTATACGGATATGGCTGGTAAGTTACGGTTAGCAGTCGCCAGCGATGGAGAAACAGAAACGCTCTTATACCGTGAAACCGAACTCAGTCCATTTAAGCCCATTTTAAGTAATAACTTTAAAACCGCCATTCAGCCCATTGGTTTTTCTGGGGATCATGCAAACCGCCTGTTTGCCATTTCAAACGCGGGAAGAGATAAAATGGCGCTGGTGTCTATTGATCTGAAACAAGGCAAAGAAATAGCATCCATTTTCAAAAGCAATGACGCTGACATAGCTAGTGCAGGTTATTCAAACATTAGCGGCCATGTATTGAATGTAGTTTATGATACCTGGAGGCCCGAACATCATTTTATTGACAAGCGCATGGGAAAGATCTATGCAGATCTGAGGCAACAATTAAAAGGATATGAAATTGAAATTGCTGAAACGGATACGGCCCAAAATCGTTTCATTATCTATACGTATACAGATAGTAATCCCGGGTCAGCTTACTATTACGATGCGCCAGAAAAAAAACTACTGAAGCTTGCTGATAACAATCCGGCACTTAAAGGCAAACAATTAAGCCATATGAAACCGGTTAGGTACACCAACCGCAGTGGTATTAAAATAAATGGTTACCTAACGCTTCCCAAAAATTCCTCCGGGCACCGAGTGCCAGTGGTGGTCATTCCGCACAATGGCCCATGGAAGCGGGATACTTGGGGTTTTAATACCGAAGTGCAATTCCTTGCTAATAGAGGATACGGTGTATTTCAAGTTAATTATCAAGGTTCAACGGGCTATGGTAAGCATTTCTGGACAGCCGGTTTTAAGGAATGGGGGGGTAAAATTCAGCAGGATATAACGGATGGAGTTCACTGGCTCATTAAAGAAGGGGTGGCAGATCCGGATCGGATTGGCATATATGGGGCAGGTTTTGGTGGTTTTTGTGCGCTGTATGGTGCCTGTTTTAACTCTGATCTGTACGCATGCGCTGCATCCTATTCAGGCGTAACTAATTTATTTACCTTTATGAAAGAGATTCCTCCTTATTATAAACCGTACCAGCGAATGTATTTTGAGATGGTAGGCAGTCCTACGGCCGACGCGGACTATTTCAGATCTATTTCTCCGGTGTTTCATGCAGATAAAATAAAAAAACCCCTGTTTATTGCCCAAGGTGGAAAAGATAACAGGAGTAACGTTAATGAAACGAATCAATTTGTAAAGGAAATCAAAAAAAAGGGCACGCCCATCAGCTACATGATTAAAGAAGATGAGGGTCATTTTTTCAGGAAAGAACAGCATCGTTTAGAATTTTACCGTAAGCTGGAAAGCTTTTTTAATGCCAATTTAAAAAAGTAATTTTACTTTGTTTATTTAAACAACAATGAGCAATCAGCAACGATTTAGTTACCGGCGTACATTTTTGCTGATCTTTGTTTTTCTGGTTTTAATTTCCATTTCATTCATTGTAGCCATTGTATTAGCGCGGAAATTAACCCGTAAGTATGTGGAAAATGAATTCCAGGCACGTAAAACAGAAGTGCTTGAAAGTAATATTGCCAGTTATAACGAATTCTTCCAAAATCGCATTCCCGAGATCACGTATTACCAGGGATATTTAGATTCAGTGGGGGTTGCGGGTTATGCGGAATCTATCTTTAAACGGTTTCCCTTTGTAGAAAGGCTGGTATTTTACGATGTAGAAATTAGTGGTCAATATGCCAGCCATGGAGTTATGGCCAATAATTTGGCGTTGTCACCTAAATCTGTCTTTCAGTTTGGCCCTCAAGTTAATAAAGATAGTATCAGGCTATATCGCCGTGGGCAGAACCGTAATTTCTCCCTGTTGATGGCAGATGAATTTAATAAAATGGCGCTGAAGTTTGCTGGTTTTCTGGAAGAAGTGGATACCAGCAAAACCATAAACAATGACGATCTGTTCAAAATATTTTATTCCATAACACCCGGCAAAATTACCTATATGAATATTCCAAGGCGCGAAGACATTAAAATTTACAAGCAACTTATGTTCACTAGCCAGCCTGACACCTCTACTTATGAACAAGATATCTTAACTTATTATATAAATCCTAATGCCCTTTCCATCAACAATACCCGGCCAGAATTGTATCAAAAAGTAGAAATACGGCCATTAGTGTATGAATCATTAGACACAAATCCTGATTTGCTCACAGCTGAAACCCCACTTCCGGGAGCCTTGGCCGATTACAAGATTTATTTTAGTTCTGATAGGACGTTTTTATGGACAGAAATTAACCGCCGTTTCATGCCTGTAGCAGCCACGGTTATCGTCATTTATATATTTTTACTTTTAATTGCCTATTTAATATATCGTAATCTGAATATAAATAGGCGCATGTTCAAACTACAATATGATTTTGTGAATAATCTTACCCACGAGTTTAAAACGCCGGTTAGTGTCATTAAAATTGCCGGAAATAACATTAAAAGTGCAAAACAATTGTCTGACAGAGAACGTAGCCACTACGGAAGGATCCTTGATGAGGAGGCAGATAAATTAAATAATTTACTAAATACATTGCTCTCTTTTACCCAAATTGAAAATAAAGCAATAAAAATTAAGGCTGAACGAATTGATTTGCACGAATTTTGTCGTAAGATTGTGGATGCATATTTATTGAAGTATCCGGACTTTGATCTGAAGTATAACATTGATCATGATATTAAGGGCTTTCAAACCGATCCGGTTTTGTTAGGTAGTGTATTTCAAAATCTGATTGATAATGCCTACAAATATTCGGGTCCGGAAAATAAATATTTGCGTATTGAAATTTTATTGCAGAAAAAATTGATTGTTTTCAAATTTGCTGATAAAGGCATTGGAATAGCTAAAAAAGAGCTTGACAATATATTTAAAAAGTTTTATCGCATACAAAGTCAATATAATCAGCAAGGAAGTGTTGGTCTAGGTTTGGCCTTTTGTAAAGAATTGGTCAACTTTTTGAATGGTGAAATTAGTGTAGAAAGCGTAGTAGGCAAAGGTTCTATTTTTACCATAGCACTTCCTTTCGATAATAAAAAGAACGTTATGCCATAAATTATAGCATATGAGTCAGAACAAAAATATAAAGATTGCTGTAGTTGAAGACGATGAAAATCTTCGTTTTTTAGTAGTTCATCGGTTAGAATCAGAACATTATAAAGTAGTAGAAGCCGCAGAAGGTAATGCTGCGGAGCAACTTATATTGGCTGAAAAGCCAGATATTGTATTGCTTGACTGGATGCTGCCAGGTAAGCAAGGGTCAGAAGTGTGTGCTGGGGTACGCGAGGCAGGTTTTACCAACCTGATCATTATGATGACTGCCAAATCGCAGGATGTAGACAAAATAGATGCTTACACTTTTGGGGTATCAGACTACATAACCAAACCATTTAACATGGATGTATTGGTAGCGATGATTGATAATAAAGTCAAATTTTTTGTGAATAGTACCAATGATTTGCATAAATTCGGTGATACAGAACACCATCCCAACACACATTCCTTGCAGCGAAATGGCAAGAAAATCGAATTAACCATTCTGGAAAATAGAATATTATTGTATTTCTTACAAAATATAGACCGGGTAATTAGTAGGGATGAATTGATGCAGGTAGTGTGGGGATATAGTTCAAATGTTAATACGCGAACCTTGGACATGCACATTGTTCGCCTTCGTAAAAAAATAGAAAAGAATCCAGATAAACCTTCCTATCTTCAAACCGTCAGAGGAATGGGATATAAATTTGTAGCCGAAGAATAAAATAGCTATCTTCGTAAAAAAGAAGCAAGACCATATTACGGTATCGTAATATGGTCTTGCTTCTTTTGCAGTGCGCTGCCAAAATATAAACGTTTTAAAAATAAGATCAATAAATAGTAAATTATAAATTAGTATATTATCATGGCTGAAGTAACTTATTATAGCAAAGAGGGACTGGATAAATTAAAAGAAGAGTTACAGTACCTAAAGACCGAAGGCAGAGCAAAAATAGCAAATGCGATTGCTGAAGCCAGGGATAAAGGAGATTTGTCTGAAAATGCCGAATATGACGCAGCAAAGGAAGCCCAGGGACATCACGAAGCTAAAATAGCAAAATTGGAAGAAGTGCTGGCGTATGCCAGGATCATTGATGAATCAAAATTAGATTCGACGAAAGTGCTTGCTTTATCCATCGTGAAACTTAAAAATATGAAGAATGGCTCCATCATGACGTACCAGTTAGTGTCTGAAACAGAAGCTGATCTTAAATCAGGTAAAATATCGGTTAAATCGCCCATAGCCCAGGGACTGCTTGGTAAATCTGTTGGAGACAAAACCCAGATCGATGTGCCAGCTGGTAAAGTAGAGTTAGAAATCCTGGAAATATCCAGATAATATACCTATAATTATGCCGAGTATATTTTCAAAAATCATTTCCGGAGAAATTCCCGCCCATAAAGTGGCTGAGAGCAACGAGTTTTTGGCCTTTTTGGATATAAACCCACTGGCCCATGGGCACGTATTGGTTATTCCAAAACAAGAAACTGATTATTTGTTTAACCTGGCCGATGCTGAATATGTAGGCTTATGGGTATTCGCAAAAATTGTCGCCCAAGGAATTAAACTTGCGTTTCCCTGCGAAAAAGTGGGGGTGGCCGTCATAGGCTTGGAAGTAGCCCATGCCCACATACATCTGGTTCCATTAAATGCGGTAAAGGAACTCGATTTTGGCCGTGAAAAATTAAAATTAACCGCCGAAGAGCTTGCAGACGATGCGTTAAAGATCCGCGAAGCACTCGCCACCATTACCCGGGAGGAAAATTAATGGATCATATTACTTCAATCGCTGGCCGTTATCTTTCACAAAGGCCTCCCAACCGGAGTAGCTTTTAGCACCCGAACCAGCGGGGTTCCGTTGAAAAGAATGGCACACTGCCACCGCAAGACCATCCGTAGCGTCCAGGAACTGCGGGCTCTCATCAAATTTTAATAATGTTTTGAGCATCGCAGCTACCTGTTCCTTGGTGGCATTGCCATTACCCGTCACCGATTGTTTGATTTTTCGGGGCGCATATTCAAAAATAGGGATGTCCCTGGCCAGCGCAGCAGCCATGGCCACACCTTGGGCACGGCCCAGCTTCAGCATCACTTGGATGTTTTTACCATAAAACGGCGATTCCAAGGCCATGCAATCGGGTTGGTACTCTTCAATTAGACTGGTAGTTTTCCGGAATATCCGTTGCAATTTAAGGCCATGATCGGTGAGGTGACCCAGCTTAATGACTCCTAAACTTAATAAAGTGATCTGGTTTCCCTGCTCTTTGACCAATCCATAGCCCAATACGGCCGTACCAGGGTCTATACCCAGAATAATCCGTTCCTTCGCTGCTGCCATCTCACAAAGATACTTCCCGCTTCGGACTTTTATACTTAACATTGCAAAAAACAATACAGTATTTCATTGAGGCCACAAACAAAGCGCGCGATAAGCATCAGCATAAAGGTAATGATCCTGGGGCTCGTAGCCTGGCTCCTGTATCACAAACTAAGTGATCACCGGAGCTTAGCCAATTTCGTTACTTTAATGAAGCAGACTGACCGAACCGATATGTTCGTTATGCTGTCTGTGTTATTTTTACTGATGTTGGTTAACTACCTGATCGAGTCAATCAAGTGGCGATTTTTATGCCAGCCTTTTGAAGCAATTAGCCTGTGGCGCTCCTTGGAATCAGTGTTCTGTGGTCTCACTTGGGCCATTTTTACACCCAACCGGGTAGGCGAGTATGGCGGCCGGGTCCTGTTTCTCCCACCCCGCAAGCGGGTATTTGGTGTGGTGGCTATGGGTATTGGTGCCCTGGCACAGGTAGTCATTACCAATATTGTTGGCTCACTTTCGCTATGCTGGTTTCTTGGTAGATTCTTGCAGGTGCACGGATGGTTGAATGGTTTGATGTGGCTTGCCGGGCTGCTCTATTCAGGCGCTTTCCTTTTGCTTTATTTTCGGGTAAGCCTACTCAACCGGCTACTCAATAAGCTCACATTTTTAAAAAAATTCCTTAGGTTTTTTAATTTGCTGTCCCAATATCAGCCACATCAACTTACCCGGATTTTTGCTTACTCCCTTTTAAGGGTTGGAGTTTACACCTCCCAATATGCCCTATTAATGCAAATGATGATCCCTGCGCTACCCTTTTTTCCCATGCTCGCCATGATCTTTCTGCTGTATTTTGCCCAAACGCTATTGCCTACTTTGGACCTTTTTGATTTTGGGGTGCGAAGCCTTACGGCCAGTTATTTCTTTGGTTTTATCACCACCCAGGAAGTCGCTGTTATGGCGTCTGCCTCTTGTATATGGTTTATCAACTTAATTTTCCCCGCCCTCGTGGGATCAGTCTTTGTGTTAAAAATCAATTTCTTTGAAACCGCTCCTACCATTTCTCGTTGACCTTACAGCAGGGCTAAGCCTGTTGTATGTCCTAGTGGTATCCTACTTTTGGTTGGGCTGGAAACGCCTGCGCAAACCCATCCCACCCCAAACCTTGCCCGACATCCGCATATCCGTATTAATTGCGGCCCGAAATGAAGAACAACAGATCGGCGATACCATCCACGACATCTTATCACAAGATTATCCGGCCGGGTTATTTGAACTTATTGTTGTGGATGACCATTCCACAGACCGTACGGCTGAAGTCGTGACCAGTTTTGCCGCACAAGGGGTAAAATTGATCCGGTTAATGGAAGAACAACCTTTAAATTCCTATAAAAAGAAAGCCATAGCCAGCGCCATTGAAGTGAGCCAGGGAGAACTGATTGTGGCAACGGACGCAGATTGCCGGATGGGGCCCGCCTGGCTCAAAACCATGGCGGCCCTATACAAAGCAGGAAACGTATTGATATCGGGCCCTGTTGTGTACCACCAGGAGCAAAATCATTTTGAGAAATTACAAACCCTGGAGTTCTTATACCTCATTGGTTTGGGGGCATCCACCATTGGCAATCGTACGCCAGCTACTTGTAATGGGGCTAACCTCGCCTATTGTAAATCTGTATTTTATGAAGTAGGCGGCTTTAATGGAATTGACCACCTGGCGTCTGGAGATGACGAACTGCTTCTGCATAAAGTAGCTGAACGCTACCCTGAACAAATAGCATTTTGCAAAACCCCAGCCGCCATTGTCTATACCACTGCAAAACCTACCCTGCGGGACTTTATCAGGCAGCGCAAACGCTGGGCATCCAAAAGCACCAAGTATAAAAATAAAATGGTCGTGATAATGGGCGTGCTCATCTGGTCTTTTAACGTCTGTTTGCTGCTCAGCTTATTCCTAAGTCTCTTCTTTCCGTGGTTATTCGGGCCACTAGCAGTAATTTGGAGTATAAAACTCCTTGCGGAAGGTTTGTTTTTATGGCCGGTTTGTCAATTTGCACAGCGGAAGTCACTACTTTGGTATCTGCCCACCCTTACGGTTATCCACGTGTTGTATATGGCTTATATCGGTATTGCCGGAAATACAGGAAAATATGAATGGAAGGGGAGGTGGGTACGATAGGCCATTAGGTTATCTAAACAACCACCTTCGCCCTGATTGCAGCTTCCGCCTCTGCGACTACCTCATCGGCTGGTCTTCCGGCAGGCTCAATCGCCGGCAACACTTCCCAACGCATGCTGGTAAATGTATTTAGTGGGTATGACCCATATCGCACCATCTGCCAGGAGTTATTAATAACTACGGGTACCACGAGCGCATCCGGAACTTTTTTGAGAATTGTTGCAATCCCGCCCACTGCGAATGGTTTCAGCCCCCCCGTCTTAGATCTTGTACCCTCCGGAAAAATAAAAACTGACCAATGAAGCGCCTTCATCTTTTGGGCAAGTTTCAAGATCTCAGAAATGGATTGTTTCGGATCCTTACGGTCTATATTGGCCGCTCCACCGTGGCGCAGGTTAAAAGAAATACTGGGTATGCCCTTCGCCAATTCTATTTTAGATATGAACTTGCCCTCATATTTACGCAGAAAATAGATCAGCGGTGAGATGTCATACATACTTTGATGGTTGGCAATGAATATAATGGATCTGCCGGTGGGCAACGGTTGCTTATTAATAAACCTAACCCTATTTCCTAACAAGTAATAGGTTGCAATTAAGCAATGGTTTAGCCATTCAACCGATCTTTTATGTGCCTTATATCCTCCCCATTTCAGACAAATCCATTGGATAGGGTGGAAAATCACCAAAACCAAGGAAAAAAAAAGATAATGGATGGGAGATAGCAAATACCCTAAAAACTTCCTTAGCGATTTCATCCATGACGAAGCGCCGCGCTATAAACCAAACGCAGCTTTTATTTGATCAATGTAGTCCAGTTTTTCCCACGTAAACAACTCCACGTCCAGGTTGGTCACTTCACCGGCTGAATTCTCAAATGACTTAGACACTACGCGGTGCTCGCGACCCATATGCCCGTAAGCAGCTGTTTCAGCATAAATAGGATTACGTAGTTTCAACCGCGTCTCTATTCCATAAGGAGTCATGTCAAATATCTCCAGAAGTTTATCAGCAATCGCACTATCGCTATATGTAGTTTTGTTGGTTCCATAGGTATTTACATAAATCCCGATAGGATCTTTAACACCGATGGCATAAGAAATTTGTACTAGCACCTCAGAGGCAGCACCCGCAGCAACCAAATTTTTGGCGATATGGCGTGTAGCGTAGGCCGCCGAGCGGTCAACCTTTGAAGGGTCTTTTCCGGAAAAAGCACCACCTCCATGACCGCCTTTACCGCCATATGTATCCACAATAATTTTGCGGCCTGTTAGTCCTGTATCGCCATGCGGTCCACCAATGACAAATTTTCCCGTAGGATTGATGTGATATTTGATGTCATCGTTGAATAGTGCCTGAAGTTCGGGTTTTAACTGAGCTTTGACCTTAGGTATCAAAATATGGATCATGTCATGCTTTATTTTTTCCAGCATTTGTGCATCATCCGTATCAAAATCGTCATGCTGGGTTGAAATAACAATAGCGTCTATGCGCAAAGGTTTATGATCGTCACTATATTCAATCGTCACCTGCGCTTTTGCATCAGGCCTTAGGTAGCCTATTTCAGAGCCGTCCCGTCGTAGTTTCGCTAGTTCAATCAATAAGCGGTGCGAAAGGTCAAGTGGGAGCGGCATGAAATTTTCCGTTTCGTTATTGGCGTAACCAAACATCATTCCCTGATCGCCCGCACCCTGGTCTTGTTTTTCTTTCCGGTCCACCCCCTGGTTAATGTCGGCACTTTGCTCATGGATGGCAGAAAGTATCCCGCAGGAATTGGCTTCAAACATGTATGCCGATTTCGTATACCCTACTTTTTCAATGACTGAACGTGCTATTTTTGGGACATCGAGGTATATTTTGGATTTTACTTCACCAGCCAGTACAACCTGTCCGGTAGTTACTAATGTTTCAATAGCAACCCGTGAGTCCGGATCCCAAGCCAGAAAATTATCAATAAGGGCATCCGATATTTGGTCGGCTAATTTATCGGGATGACCTTCCGAAACAGACTCTGATGTAAATAAATAAGGCATAAGTGCTAATTTTTCGCGATGCAAACCTACTATAAATTTCAATCATTTCAAAACTAGTAAGCAGACGGTATCGTATGAAATAAACTGCATAATGTTGCTTTTTACCGTTTAAATACGCGAAATTAGCCGAACGAAACAATCAGAACAAGATAAATAGTATGTTGAGGAAAAAGCAGGTGTATTTTATCATAAACCCCATAGCGGGTGGTAAGAATAAAAGAAAATTTGCTCAACAAGCCAATAAAATACTCGACTTACAGCATTTTTCACCCAACTACCAGTTTACAGAACGTCCGGGTCATGCGGCCGAATTAGCATTAGCAGCCGTTAAAGGCCTTGCAGATATCGTGGTGGCAGTTGGAGGCGATGGTACCATCAATGAGGTAGCCAGTGCACTAGTCAACAAAACAACTCCTTTAGGCATTATTCCTAATGGGTCAGGCAATGGCCTTGCTTTATTCTTAGGAATACCAGCCAATGTAAACAAGGCCTTGACAAAGCTCAATCAATATAACGTCCGAACTATTGATAGTGGTTTTATAAATGGAAAACCCTTTTTTAATATGGCGGGATTTGGTTTTGATGCCCTAATAAGCCATCGATTCGTTCATACCAACATCAGAGGGGCGTTTGGCTACCTAAAAATCATTTTGTCTGAGATCAGGCGATACGTACCCACAAAATATGTCATAGAAATTGATGGCGTACGCTATCAACGAGATGCATTTATGATCAGTCTTGCCAATTCACCGCAGTACGGTAACAACGCTTATATTTCTCCCAAAGCATCGGTTGAAGATGGATTATTAGATGTTTGTATTATAAAGCCGTTTCCGGTATACAAACTGCCGGAATTGATGTATCAGTTATTTAATAAAAAAGCCGATAAATCCAATTATGTAGAAATTATTAAGGGAAAAGAAATGAAAATTCGCGCAGTTGAGCCACAGTTTGTACACCTTGACGGAGAATCGCAACCACAACAAGAATTATTGCATGTAAAAATTAATCCTGCTTCACTTCGTGTCATTTATTAATTACATTTATCCAAATTTTTAGGCTAAATTGTTTGTGAAGCATAATAAATTAGAAATTAAAACGTAAAATGGACATCTGACATGGTTAAATTGAAAAAACAATTTTATGAAGGGATTGTATATTCCACGAATGATCGTTATGAATATATAAATAACGATGAAGAAGTAACAACCTTAGCTCCGCAGAAACAGCAATTACGCGTACAGCTTGATAAAAAGAATCGGAATGGAAAGGCGGTAACCATTGTTACGGGCTTTATAGGGAGTGAAGATGATTTAGCAGAACTAGGGAAAAAGATGAAACAAAAGTGCGGTGTGGGTGGTTCCATTAAGAATAAGGAGATTTTAATACAAGGTGATTTTAGAAAACGTATCGTAGATTTGTTGCTGGCAGACGGTTATAGGGCTAAAATGATTGGGGGATAATGAGAAAAGCAGTTGGATAAATGTATACCCAAATAACGGCAAATGGAGATCGTTAATCGGAGATAAAGGAAAAAAAATTTCTAAAAAATGCCTTATTTATTTGCAAATGCAGAAAAAAATAGTTTTCATTGTACCCTGATGTTTCAGTAATTAAACAGAACCTGTTTTTTTTAGTCAGATGTTGATGCTGCTGTTGAATATCTGAAGGAATTAAATACTGATGACCAAATAATTATTGTGACATTAATTTTGTTTTTATATATAAATGTTAACTTTGTTTTCGCTTAAATTTAATAAAGCGTCGTGTAAATTATTTTAGAGTATAGTTTAAAAAATATCCAGTTTAATAGCAAAATCATCAATTTAAAAATTAAAAATTAAAAATTAGAAAAATGGCAAACGCACCAAAAACAATTAATGCAAAGAGCGAGAGCAGTAATTCAGGATCCAACGTATTTGCAAGTTTAGCAATCGTAATTTGTTTACTAGTTGGAGCCTTGGTTTGGAAATTTATTATGGGCGATCCCGGCAATTTTGAAGGAGGGGATCCTGTTAACGGCCATCCAAATCCAGGTAATTATTTTGGAATGGTCTACAAGGCGGGGGTCATTGTACCAATACTGATCGGTCTGTTAACGATGGTGATTGTTTTTTCTATTGAGCGTTTTTTCGTTATCAGCAAAGCTTCTGGCAAAGGAAATGTTGACGTTTATGTGAAAAAAGTACAATCTTTATTAGCGAATGGTGATATTGATGGTGCCATTGCCCAAAGCGACAAGCAACAAGGGTCTGTGGCCAATGTGATCCGTTCTGGTCTTACTAAATACAAAGAAGTATCCTTAGATCCAAAATTAGACAAAGAACACGCGGTTATTGCCATCCAAAAGGAAATCGAAGAAGCCATGTCTCTTGAAATGCCCATGTTGGAAAAAAATCTCACTGTTATTGCAACGTTGGTATCCATCGGTACGTTATGCGGGTTGTTGGGAACTGTAACTGGGATGATCAAGGCCTTTGCAGCATTGGCAACAGGCGGGGCACCAGACCAGGCACAATTGGCAAATGGTATTTCTGAAGCGTTGATCAATACAGCAACGGGTATCTTTACCTCAACTGTGGCAATTATTATGTACAACATCTTTACCTCAAAAATTGACAAATTGACCTATTCAATTGATGAGGCTGGATTTTCTATTGTACAGACTTACGCCTCCACACACCAATAAAATAAAAAGTGAGATTAATTTATGGAATAACCAGTAATTAATCATCAGAGAATTAATCAACGAATCATTTTTTATTAAAGGATAGAAATTATGGCAAGGCCAAAGATAAAAAGAGCAAACACCACCATAGACATGACCGCCATGTGTGATGTGTCATTTCTCTTGCTGACATTCTTTATTCTGACGGCTACGGCTCGTCAACCGGAACCTTTGCCGGTTGATACTCCCTCATCGACCGTTCAGATTAAAGTACCTGATAAAGATATCGGGACGATCACGGTGGGTTCCGGAGGCAAAATATTTTTCGGAATAGCAGAACCACAGGTGCGTCAGCGTATGCTGGAGCGTATATCAGAACATTACAGCATACCATTTACAGCTGAGGAAAAACAACGTTTTGGTTTAATGGATGGTTTTGGCGTACCAATAGGGCAATTAAAGCAAGTTATTGCGTTGGATGCCAATGCCCGTGCTAAACCAGGTTTGCAAGGCGGTATACCGGCAGATTCCACTGATAATCAACTGAAAGAATGGTTGCTTGCAGCGCGTTATGCTACCAAAGAAGAGCATAATGTGGAAATGCGTGTAGCCATCAAGGGGGATGCCAAAGAAGAGTACCCGGCGATAAAGAAAGTCATCGACGTTCTGCAAGATCAGAAATTGAATAAGTTCAGCCTGATCACCAGTCTCAGGACTGACGATTTTTAATAGAATTATCATCTAAAAAGAAAGATTAAAAAATGGCAGAATTAAATACCGGGGGTAAACAGCAACCAAGGGTCGACTTAACAGCAATGGTTGATCTGGCGTTCCTGTTGATCACGTTCTTCATGCTAACGACTTCCCTGGCAAAGCCGCATGCGATGGACGTGGCTATGCCCGATAAAGAAAAAGACCCGCAAGACCAGGATCAATTACAGGTTGCTGATAACCGTACCATGACGGTATTACTCGGTTCAAACAATAAATTGGAATATTACATGGGGCAATTAGAAAAACCTCTGGGTGGACCTACCGTAACTAGTTATGGCAAAGAAGGTGTGCGTAAGGTTCTCTTGGAGCAAATTAAAAGAGTCCCCCAACTTACAGGTGATCCAAAAAAAGGACTCATCGTGATCATACGCCCCAGTGATAAGTCCAATTATAAAAACTTGGTGGACATACTTGATGAAATGAAAATCGTTAACGCGCAGCAATACATGATTGGTGATATTTCTGATCCGGAAGTGGAGTTGATTAAGCGCGATGGAATTTATAAATGATGTATGGTAAGCCCAAAAAATAATTAGAAAGCATGTTTGGTTCTAAATTAGATATATTTAACAAAGACTGGCTGGATGTCATTTTTAACGATAGGAATAAGGTCTATGGCGCTTATGACCTTCGTAAAAATTCATCAAAGGTCACCGCAAAATCCTTGCTACTCGGCGTTTTGCTATTCGTGGTGGTGATTGCGTCGCCAAAAATCATTTCCCTGATCAAGGGTAATGATGAGCAAGCCCCGCCAGAAAAATTAGTAGAGACTGAAGTTGTTTTGCAGGAGCCACCTCCTGTAGACGAAAAAACGCCTCCTCCTCCGCCCCCTGTGGAGCCTCCTCCTCCCCGTAAGGACCAGGTGAGGATGCCGCCACCTGTGGTAGTGCCTGCAGAACAGGTAAAAGACGAACCACCAACTGTAGAAGAACTAAAGAAGGCAGATCCAGGTCCTAAAACAATCGCAGGCGATCCGGATGCTGATATTCGTATTGATGTGCCAGTAGGAGAAGGGCCTAAAGATGCACAGGTTACGGAAGCCGGATCGGGTGTGTATGATTTTACCAGTGTTGAAGTTAAACCAGAGCCACCAGGTGGTATGGCAGCATTTCTTCGGTACATTGGCGAAAACTATCATTATCCGCAAGCCGCTGTAGATAACGGTATCAATGGTCGCGTTACGCTACAGTTTGTGGTAGAACGGGATGGTTCCTTAACCGACATTAAAGTGTTGCGCGACTTGAAATACGGCACCGGTGAAGAAGCTGCGCGGGTACTGAAAAGTGCCAAAAAATGGAAGCCGGGTATCCAAAACGGGCGTCCGGTACGCGTGACCTATACCCTGCCAATCGCATTGAAAGTAGGAGTGCAATAAAATTGATTAACAATAATCAGAATATAAATAAAAACAAACGGGAATCGCCCGCAAAGCGATTTCTGTTTGTTTTAGGATTATTTATGTTCGGATTGTATTTTGTTCTTGGTTTAGTCATTATCTTTTGGAGTGATTTTCCTATAAAATTGGAACGTCAATACCGTATATTATTTGGGGCCGTGCTAATTATTTATTCCTTTTTAAGATTTGTAAGGACTTGGAACCGGAGTAGTTACTATCATAGGTAAGGGATTGTAAAATGAGGATTCTTAAAACATATATGGTGTTTTTGTTACCTCTTTGTATCGCTGGATGCAGCAATCCGCCTTCAAAAGACAAACAAACCGTCATTACCGGCCGCATAACCGTATTAGTAGACCAAACCATTTTGCCTATCGTTGAAGACGTCAAAGACGTATTTGAAAGCACTTACACCTCCTCAGAAATAACATTGCGTTCAGGACCTGAAAATAATTTAGTAAATGCATTGTTAAAAGATTCTGCAAAATTTGCTATCTTGTCGCGCACTTTGACAAATGATGAAATAAAGCAGATCGAATCCCGGAAATTTTATCCACGGGCGAGAAGATTTGCAACAGATGGAATTGCATTGATTACCAATAAGTCCAATCCAGATAGCTTAATTAATGCGGATGAGGTGATCAAACTAATGCAGGGAAAAGCGTCGGTTGTGAAACAATTGGTATTTGATAATCAGAATTCGAGTACCGTACGGCAGTTTAAAACATTTGCAAATGTAGAAAAACTACCCGAAAATGGGGTTTATGCGCTGCGGTCAAACGCAGATGTCGTTAAATACGTGTATGAATATCCTGGATCTATCGGGGTCATCGGCGTCAATTGGATTGTGCAACCGGATACATTAATGGAAAGCTATTTGAAAAATATTAAGGTGTTGAGCGTTAAGAATGTGTCAGGTAAACCTGGCAGCGATGGCTACTACAAACCCTCCCAGACCAATTTGGCACTGGGGCTTTATGCATTTTCAAGACACCTTTATTTTATAGATTGCGGGTATAAAACAGGTTTAGGAATGGGATTTGCATCGTTTATGTCAGGCGAACGTGGGCAGAAGATCATCCTGAAGTCTGGCTTGTTGCCTGATAGTATACCTCCAAGGGAGATAAATATTAAAAATTAGACCATAACTAGAATTAAAAATAGAAAAAGATGAAAAAAGTAGTGAACATAGGTCTCTCTTTGGCATTTATGGTTTCTGGAGCCTACGCACAGAGCTTGGAAGATGCCAAAGTAGCGATTGATGCAGAACAGTATGCAAAGGCGAAGGGATTTTTGAAAACCCTGGTGGCTAATAAGCCAAAAGATGCAGAGAATTTCTTTTATCTGGGGCAGGTCTACCTGCTGTCTGATAATCCCGATTCTGCTAAAATAATTTTTGAACAAGGATTGGCGGCAGACCCTAAGCTTAAAATAAACGCCGTAGGTGTGGCCTCTGTTGATCTTTACAAAGGCAATGACGCAGCAGCAGAATCAAAATTTACGGAGTTAAACACAGATATTAAAAAGAAGGAATATGAAGTACCTTTGTATATAGGCAAGGCTTACCTCATTACCGGCGATCAAAAGCCAGATACTTTGGGCAAGCCTTATTATGAAAAGGCAGTTACCTATATTGAGCAAGCTAAGCTATTAAATCAAAAGGATGCAGATATCTATGTTTCCCTTGGCGATGCCTACCTTTCAGCTGGCAGGGCCAGTGATGCCTTTTCTGCCTACCGTTCGGTTGAAGACCTTGATCCAAATCTTTTGAAGCCAAAAGTGCAAATGGCGGTTATTTCCAAAAAAGCCAGGGCATGGCCGGAAGCTTCTGAAGATCTGAAGAAGATTGTAGCCTCAAATCCAGACTATGCGCCTACTTACCGGGAGCTTGCAGAAACTTACAATGCTTGGGGACAATTTTCTACAACTGATTCAGACTACAATGCCCGTAACCAGGAGGCCTTAAAATATTACAAGCAATACATGGACCGGACCGATTATTCTGTAGAATCGCGCATCCGTTATGCAGACTTCCTTATTATTGCTAAAGATTATAAAGCATTGCAGGACCAAGCACAAGAATTGGCAAAAAGCGAGAATATTAATCCAAAAATACTTCGTTATTTAGGCTACGCCGAATATCAGAATGGACAATATGCTGAAAGTAAAGCAGCCCTTGATAAATTCTTAAGCAAGGTTAATGCGAGCAGGGTCATCGCCCAGGATTACCAGCACTTAGGACTGGATAATATTGCTTTATCATCTGATACGGTTAATAATACCATTGACACCACCATCTTTAGAGAAGGCGTTAAAAATTTGTCGTTGGCCATTACCAAAGACTCTACGCTTGCTGAAGGTTTGAGTGACATTGCCAAAAAGTATTATGCAAAAAAGCATTTTGCCCAAGCAGCAGCTATTTATAAAGTCGGCGCCCAGATTCCTGTGATTAAAAATAAAAATGCCGGAACCGATGCTTTTTATTGGGGTCTTTCACAATACCTGAACTATGCCTACGCAAAGCGCGATACGACGTTGCCTCCACCCAGCAAAGATATCCTGAAGGATGCCATAGCCGGGTTTGCCAAGGTAAACACCATTCAGGATAGCATTTCACAAGCCTATTTTTATAATGCACTTAGCTATAAATTGCTGGATAACGATGATCCCGCACAATGGCAAGGCATTTTCATCGAGCCGTTCCAAAAATACATTGATATTGTAAAGTCCAAGGGTGATGCTGAGATTCAAAAAGAAAAAAAGAACTTGGTTTCAGCTTACGCAAACATCGGAGCTTATTACGTCAATAAGGAGCAATATGAAAAGGCACGTGAAGCCTTTCGTGCAGCTCTGGAAATAGATCCAACGGATGCATACGCTAAAGACTCGCTGGATAAACTTGCCCCTGCAGCTGCTGGTGCTGCTCAGGATAGTACTAAAAAGACCACTAAAAAGTAAGTTGTTTTTGTAAAGAAGCAAGGCATATGACACAAGCAGAAGCAGTCAACACATCGGCTAATTATTTGCCCATCCTGTTTCAGCTCATTGTAGCTGGGGGGTTTGGTGTAGGTACCATAATCATAACCCATTTAATAGGGCCCAAAGTTAAAACAGAGAATAAATTGGGATCCTTTGAGTCGGGCATTGAAGTAATTGGCAACGCGCGGCAGCCATTTTCTATTAAATATTTCATGGTGGCTATATTGTTTGTCCTTTTTGACATCGAGGTGATATTTATGTATCCCTGGGCAGTTAATTTCAGGCAGTTCGGATTATCGGGACTGCTTGAAATGTTTATTTTTATGGCTCTGCTACTTCTGGGCTTTATTTACGTCATTAAAAAGCGGGCGTTAGAGTGGGATTAGCCTGTTTTCTAGAATGTTTCTAAATAAAAGAACTATCCGTTACTAGCGTTTATAGTTCGTAAATTTGTTGCTTACCTGTAGTACTACAGGTAAGCTTTTTTATTTTCTGGAAGCGAGTAGATATGAGTGATATTAAATTAGCCAATGCTCCGGCAGGAGTGGAAGGATCTGGGTTCTTTGCTACATCCCTTGATAAAGTCATCGGATTGGCACGATCCAATTCATTATGGCCGTTACCATTTGCTACTTCGTGCTGTGGCATCGAATTCATGGCTACGATGGGTTCTACCTATGACTTGGCCCGTTTCGGTGCCGAAAGACCCAGTTTTTCTCCCCGCCAGGCTGATATGTTATTGGTCATGGGAACCATTGCCAAGAAAATGGGACCAGTCCTTAAACAAGTCTATATCCAAATGGCCGAACCCCGGTGGGTGATCGCCGTAGGAGCGTGTGCATCCAGTGGGGGTATATTTGACACCTATTCCGTTTTGCAAGGTATTGATGAAATTATCCCGGTGGATGTTTACGTGCCTGGTTGTCCACCCAGGCCTGAAGCCATTTTGGATGGCGTCATGCGTTTGCAGGAAATTGTAAAAAATGAATCCTTGAGAAGGCGCGAAACGACTGAATACAAAGCATTATTAGAAAAATACGGAATCCACAACAATGGATAAGTTAACAAATAACCGGTTATCTGAACAACTGCAGGCACGGTTTGCAGAGCGCATCAAAAATACCTCCGAACCCTATGGCTTGTATACCATCGAGGTAACCAAAGAAGACATTTTGGAGGTGCTTGAATATTTAAAAACCGACCCCCAGTTGCAGTTCAATTACCTCACAGATATCACCGCCGTCCATTATCCGGAGCAAGCACTCTCCATAGCCGTCGTTTATCACCTGCATAGTCTGGTCAATAACCTTCGGATACGTATTAAAGTATATATTGATGGCAATTACCCGGCTATACCAACTGCCACCGTACTTTGGAATGGCGCCAACTGGATGGAGCGTGAAACATACGACTTTTTTGGTGTACAATTTATAGGGCACCCCGACCTTCGGCGAATCCTGAACGTAGACGATATGGAAGCATTTCCCATGCGTAAAGAATTTCCGTTAGAAGACCCTAACCGGGTAGACAAAAAGGATTATTTCTTTGGCCGATAAAACAGCAACATGAGCGAATTGATCACACCCCAGCACCTGAACCATAATCATCCCGTTTTTACGGACAATGATCCGCAGGATGAACTGACCACCCTCAATTTGGGGCCTACCCATCCGGCTACCCACGGCGTTTTTCAAAACGTATTGCAGGTAGATGGAGAGCGTATCGTCAGCGGCGTTTCAACCATTGGTTATATTCACCGGGCATTTGAAAAAATTGCCGAGCACCGGCCTTTTTATCAAATAACGCCACTCACAGACCGTCTTAACTACTGTTCGTCGCCCATCAATAACATGGGCTGGCACATGACTGTTGAGAAACTGCTGAATATCGAAATACCCAAACGGGTGCAATACATGCGCATTATCATTATGGAACTCTCCCGCATTGCCGATCACATTATTTGCAACGGTATATTGGGGGTCGACACCGGCGCATTTTCAGGCTTTTTGTACGTGATGCAAGAGCGGGAGTTTATCTACGAGATCTTTGAAGAAATATGCGGCTCACGTCTTACTACCAATATTGGCCGTATAGGCGGGCTTGAGCGTGATTTTAATGAAACTGCTCTGGCCAAGATCAAAGCCTTCACCAAACGGTTTACCCCTGTATTGGATGAATTTGAAGAACTCTTTACCCGCAACCGGATTTTTATAGACCGTACCGCAGGTGTCGCAGCTGTCGACCCGGAGACTGCCCTGAGCTACAGCTGGAGCGGACCCATCCTTCGGGCTACCGGCGTTGACTATGATGTAAGAGCGAATGAACCCTATTCATCCTATGACGAACTTGATTTCGACGTTCCGGTTGGCACCAATGGCGACGTCTATGACCGGTATATGGTACGCAACGAGGAAATGCGCCAAAGCATGCGAATGATTGATCAATGCCTGGAAAAAATAGCCAAAGAACCCAAAGGGATCTTTCATGCCGACGTGCCAGAATTTTACCTGCCGCCCAAAGAACAGGTTTATAACAATATGGAAGCCCTTATCTATCACTTTAAAATTGTGATGGGCGAAGTTGATACCCCCAAATCAGAAGTATACCACTGCGTAGAAGGCGGCAACGGCGAGTTAGGTTTTTACCTGATCAACGATGGCGGCCGCTCGCCCTATCGGTTACATTTCAGGAGGCCTTCTTTTATCAACTATCAAATGTACGCACCCATGAGCAGCGGTATGCTGCTATCAGATGCTATCATCAACATGAGTAGCTTAAACGTTATTGCAGGAGAATTAGATGCTTAGTGTAACACAAAACGAACCGGTTGAATTTGCGCCAACGCTGCTGGCTAAATTTGCAGATATCGTAGGCCGCTATCCGGAAGGCCGTCATAAGTCGGCACTACTGCCCATATTACATGAAGTGCAAGCGCATTTTGGATGGCTTAGTGTACCCGCTATGGATCAGGTGGCCAGCTATCTAAAGCTGGAACCGATTGAAGTATACGAGGTCGCTACGTTTTATACCATGTATTTCCTGCAGCCGCAGGGAAAATACATGCTGGAAGTTTGCCGTACCGGGCCCTGTTGCTTAGTGGGCGCAGAACGTATTATGGAGCACCTTGAAGACCGGCTGGGCGTAAAGGAAGGCGAAGTCACGGCAGACGGGCTCTTCAGCTGGCGGGGTGTAGAATGCCTGGCCGCCTGCGGATTCGGGCCGGTATTACAAATAGGACCTGAATATACGTTTTATGAAAACCTGACCGAAGAAAAGGTCGACGAGCTCTTAACAAATCTGAAAAACAACGCTGGCAGCCAACCGCTAAGCGCCAACAGCTAATCATATGGCAAGGAAGTTATTGTTAGCAAATATCAATGTCCCCGGTATCAATACCTTGGAAGTATACCGTCAAAAAGGGGGATACAGGGCCGTGGAGAAGGCATTAAAAACCATGACTCCCGATGAAGTGGTGGAGGAAGTCAAAAAATCAGGGCTTCGCGGCCGGGGCGGAGCCGGATTCCCTACCGGGATGAAGTGGAGTTTTCTGGCCAAACCTGAAGGTGTGCCGCGATACCTGGTATGCAATGGGGATGAATCCGAACCCGGCACCTTCAAAGATCGTTTTTTAATGACCTACATCCCCCATGCGCTTATTGAGGGTATGATCGTATCCAGCTATGCCTTGGGCGCAAAGGTTTCCTATATTTACGTACGCGGCGAAATGATGCCGCAAATAAGGATATTGGAAAAAGCCATTGCCGAAGCCAAAGCCGCTGGATTACTGGGTAAAAATATTTTGGGTACCGGCTACGACCTGGAGCTTTACGTACAACCAGGCGGCGGAGCTTACATATGTGGCGAAGAGACTGCCTTGCTGGAATCATTAGAAGGAAAGCGGGGTAATCCAAGGCTGAAACCTCCTTTTCCCGCTGTTTCCGGACTTTACGGTAGTCCAACTGTGGTAAACAACGTTGAATCCATTGCAGCTACCGTACCTATTATTAATGATGGCGGCGAAGAATATGCCAAGATAGGCATTGAGCGCAGCACGGGTACCAAACTCATCTCAGCCTCCGGCAACATCAACAAACCCGGTGTATATGAAATTGAATTGGGAGTACCTGTCGAAGAATTTATCTATTCAGACGAGTATTGCGGCGGTATTGCCAATGGCAAACGATTTAAAGCTATGGTAGCCGGCGGCTCATCCGTACCCATCCTGCCCGCCAACCTGGCGACAAAAACCGCCAAGGGTGAATCGCGTCTGATGACCTATGAATCCCTTGCTGACGGTGGTTTTGTCAGTGGCTCGTCCATGGGTTCTGGCGGATTTATTGTTTTTGACGAAGACCAATGTATAGTTCGCAACACCTGGAATTTTGCCCGATTTTACCATCATGAAAGTTGTGGACAATGCTCACCCTGCCGCGAAGGCACCGGGTGGATGGAAAAAATATTGCATCGGCTTGAATACGGCCATGGATCATTCAGTGATATGGATCTGCTGGTCGATGTATCCAAAAAGATTGAAGGAAATACCATTTGCCCGTTGGGCGATGCCTCTGCATGGCCGGTAGCCAGCGCCATCCGTCATTTCAGGGATGAGTTTGAGTGGCATGTGTCAAACAGGGAAGAATCACAAATACGGAACTATGGGCTGGCGCACTATGCAGACCCCTTGGAACCGCTTGTTCAAAGCTAGTTGCTAAACGCGAATAGATATGGCTGATGACGTTAAATTTAAAGTAAGTATAGACGGAATACCGGTTGAAGTAGCACCGGGAACGACGATCCTAAATGCAGCAAGACAAATAGGCGGTGACATTGTGCCACCTGCTATGTGTTATTACTCCAAACTAGAAGGAAGCGGCGGTAAGTGCCGTACCTGTCTGGTTAAAGTAAGCAAAGGTTCAGAAAAGGATCCGCGGCCCATGCCTAAACTGGTTGCTTCCTGCCGTACCACGGTGATGGATGGGATGGAAGTGCTCAATATCACTTCACCCGAAGTGGTAGAGGCCCGCAAAGGAGTTGTTGAAATCTTATTGCTCAACCACCCGTTGGACTGCCCCATTTGTGACCAAGCCGGTGAATGTAAGCTTCAGGATCTGGGCTATGAACACGGCTCTGCCGCTACGCGCTATGAATTTGAACGGCGTACCTTTGAGAAGATCGATATTGGTGATAAAATACAACTGCACATGACGCGTTGCATCCTGTGTTACCGTTGTGTCTACACCGCAGACCAGATCACTAATCAACGGGTACACGGTGTGCTGGGTAGGGGAGACGCCTCAGAAATATCCACTTATATTGAAAAAGCCATCGATAACGATTTTTCCGGAAATATCATCGATGTTTGCCCCGTGGGTGCATTGACCGATAAAACCTTCCGGTTTAAGAACAGGGTATGGTTTACCAAACCTGTAGATGCACACCGGGATTGCCCTACCTGCAGCGGAAAAGTAACGCTTTGGTACAAAGGGGAAGAAGTATTACGGGTTACAGCCCGTAAAGACGTGTACGGAGAGGTAGAAGAATTTATTTGTAACACTTGTCGTTTTGATAAGAAAGCTACGGTTGACTGGGTGATCGATGGGCCGAGACATATTGAAAATACCTCGGTGATCTCAGCAAATCATTACGAATTACCCGCCCCGCCACCGGTCATTAAAAAGAATTTAAGGTTGCAGGAAGCAAATAAAGAACAATTGGAAAGGGCTGTTAAATTATAACCATGGAATTAGCATTCATCATTGAAAAATTTGCACTGGTCATCCTCATCTTTGTGGTCACCCTGGTCATCGCCATGTACTCCACCCTGGCCGAGCGAAAAGTAGCCGGCTTCATGCAAGACCGTTATGGCCCTGACCGCGCAGGCCCTTTTGGCATGCTCCAGCCCCTGTGCGACGGCGGTAAGTTTTTCTTTAAAGAGGAAATTATCCCTGCAGGGGCGCATAAAGCCCTGTTCATCCTGGGTCCCACTATCGCCATCATCACGGCCTGTATCAGCAGTGCGGTTATCCCCTGGGGTCGTGATCTCACCATCGCAGGGCGTGTCGTACCGTTGCAGGTAGCCGATATTAACGTAGGCATTCTGTATGTATTTGGTGTTGTAGCCTTGGGCGTTTATGGCATTATGCTTGGCGGGTGGGCTTCAAACAACAAATTTTCTCTGATGGGCGCTGTACGGGCAGCCTCCCAAAGTATCAGTTATGAAATAGCCATGGGGCTATCCATCATCGCCATGCTGATGGTCACACAGACCCTGTCACTCCGCGAAATTGTCGAGCAGCAAGCCGGCTTTAATTGGAACATTTGGGTACAACCCCTGGGTTTCCTCATCTTTTGCACTTGTGCCTTTGCTGAGTGTAACCGTGTGCCTTTTGACTTGCCCGAATGTGAAACCGAACTTATTGGCGGTTACCACACCGAATATTCGTCCATGAAATTGGGACTGTACATGTTTTCAGAGTACATTAACATGTTCGTATCTTCGGCCGTCATGGTCACCCTCTATTTTGGGGGGTATAATTTTCCCTTTATAGACAGTTTGGGGCTTTCGCCTAATCTGCTGGCCATATTGGGTATGGTAATCTTTTTCCTCAAGATCTTTGCGTTCATTTTCTTTTTCATGTGGATCCGCTGGACCTTGCCGCGTTTCCGTTATGACCAGCTGATGAACCTTGGATGGAAAATGCTGATTCCTTTGTCCATTGCCAACATTGTATTGACCGGGGTTATTACCATAGTGAAAGATACATTTTTCTAAAAAGGAGAAGAAAGAGATGCAGTCATTAAGCAACAGAAAAAAAGTATTGGAGCAGAAGCCATTGAACTTCTGGGAGCGTATCTACCTGCCAGCCGTTTTTAAAGGGCTAACCATAACTTTGCGCCATTTTTTCAAACGCATACCCACCATTAAGTATCCGGAGCAAAAGCGGCCCTATTCTAAAAACTTTAGGGGGCAACACTCCCTCAAGCGCGATGAACAAGGCCGTGAACGGTGTACCGCGTGCGGTTTATGTGCGCTATCATGCCCGGCAGAAGCCATCACCATGATCTCTGCAGAGCGGAAAAAAGGGGAAGAAATCCTGTACCGAGAAGAAAAATATGCAGCCGTCTATGAAATCAACATGCTGCGTTGCATCTTTTGTGGGCTGTGTGAAGAGGCCTGTCCGAAAGAAGCCATCTATCTGGATGGTCCCCACGTTCAGCCTGAATACCTGCGCAAAGACTTTATTTATGGAAAAGATAAACTGGTTGAACCCAAATTTGAAATTAACGATTAAGGGATGTCCGTATTTTATTTCGTAGCTTTTCTTTCCATCTTTTTCGCGTTGATGACCATCTTCACGAAAAATGCGGTACACAGCGTACTTTACCTGGTGATCACTTTTTTTACCTTCACCATCCATTACATTTTGCTGAACGCCCAATTTTTAGCCGTTGTTAATTTTATTGTATATATGGGAGCCATCATGGTGTTATTCCTGTTTGTGCTCATGTTGCTTAATCTCAACAAAGATACCGAACCCCTCAAATCCAATTTGATCAAGATAATCGGGGTCATCGCGGGGCTTTGCCTGGTGGTTACTATCGCCGGCTCATTAAAACTGTTGGAAACCTCCAACCCCGTGGTGCTCAAAGATCCCGGCATTGGTTTGGTGAGCAATCTGGGCAAAGTGCTCTTCAGCGAATTTCTGCTGCCGTTTGAAATATCATCCATCTTATTATTGACAGCCATGGTGGGCGCAGTACTGCTCGCCAAAAACGAAACCAAAAAGATCTAATGGAAACCGTCGTTACCAACCTTCAAGGTGTCCCCATCAATCATTACATCCTGTTTTGCAGTATTATTTTCGCCATTGGGGTAATTGGCGTGCTTATCCGCCGCAACGTCATCGTTATCATGATGTCGGTAGAACTGATGCTGAACTCGGTCAACTTATTGCTGGCCGCATTTTCAGCATACAAAGGTGACGCCTCTGGACAGGTATTTGTGTTTTTTGTCATGGCTCTGGCCGCGGCAGAAGTAGCCGTAGGTCTTGCCATCATCGTCATGGTATACCGCAATACGCGTTCAGTGGATATCAACGCCCTCAGCCGGCTCAAGTGGTAATATTATAAAGCGAATAAGAAAGAAATATGACAGACTTAATTTGGATCGTTCCGCTCTTACCATTCATCGGGTTCCTCATCAACGGGATTGGCAGGAATATACTGGGTAAACCGCTTATAGGCATTATTGGCAGTGGCGTAGTATTCGTATCCTTCCTGCTCAGCTGTTGCCTGTTCTCTCACGTCTATGACGCTCGCCAGGCAGGCGGTGATGGTGCCTTTACTGTTCCTATTTTTGAATGGATCAGTGCCGGCAAACTGAGCGTGGGCCTCTCGTTTATGCTTGATCCGCTCAGTTCCATTATGCTGCTCATTGTTACAGGCATCGGATTTCTGATCCATGTGTATTCCATCGGGTATATGAGCCATGACCCTGGTTTTGGCAAGTTTTTCAGTTACCTGAACCTTTTTATCTTCTTCATGCTGCTGTTGGTACTAGGTTCCAATTACATCGTTATGTTTATCGGTTGGGAAGGCGTGGGGTTGTGCTCCTACCTGCTCATCGGCTTCTGGTACAAAAACGAAGCCTACGCCGGCGCCGCCAAAAAAGCATTTGTTATGAACCGCATCGGTGACCTGGGCTTTCTGATTGCCGTTTTTCTGATCTTCACCACTTTTGGCTCCTTTGAGTTTAGCAGCATATTTCCACAGGCTGCAGGTCGGGTTTCAGGAGACGGCACTTTATTGCTAATTACACTATTACTATTTGTAGCCGCTACCGGCAAGTCGGCACAGATACCCCTGTTCACCTGGCTGCCGGATGCCATGGCTGGCCCAACACCCGTATCAGCACTTATCCACGCAGCCACCATGGTGACCGCCGGTATTTACATGATCGCGCGTTCAAATATCTTATTTACCCTGGCACCCGTCACCTTGCAGATCGTGGCCGGTATTGGCATTGCCACGGCATTGCTTGCCGCTGCCATCGCGCTTACACAAAACGATATCAAGAAGGTTCTGGCCTACTCCACCGTATCCCAACTGGGTTATATGTTCCTGGGATTGGGCGTCGGCGCCTTTACCGGAGCCTTTTTTCATGTGTTGACCCACGCATTCTTTAAAGCCCTGCTATTTTTGGGCGCAGGCTCGGTGATCCACGCCATGAGCGACGAGCAGGATATGCGGTCAATGGGTGGGCTTAAAAAGAAACTGCCCATCACGTATATTACCATGCTCATAGGCACCATCGCTATCTCGGGGATACCGCCGCTCTCGGGCTTTTTCTCCAAAGACGAAATACTGGCCCATGCGTTTGTACAAAACAAAGTGTTGTGGGTACTCGGATTCATCGGAGCCCTGTTTACCGCCTTCTATATGTTCCGGATGTTGTTCCTCACCTTTTTTGGAGAGTTCAGAGGCAGTAAAGAACAAGCCCATCACCTCCATGAGTCGCCAGGTAGCATGACCTTTCCACTGATCGTCCTGGCTATTTTGGCCGCTTTCGGAGGGTTGCTGAATATTCCCGCAGCGTTGGGTGGGGGAGAATGGCTGGCCCATTACCTGGAGCCCGTCTTCGCCGCCTCCACTGCCAAAACCGGTGAATTCCATTTGGAACACGGCACCGAATATGCACTCATGGCTGCCTCAGGCATAGCCGCTATTATAATGGCCATTTGGGCCTACGGCACCTACGTCAGCAAGAAAACGGTTCCGGTGGCAGATGGTGCAGAACGGAGTTTGTTGTCGCGCCTGTCTTATCATAAATTTTATATCGATGAGATATACGATGCGCTCATCGTTCGTCCACTGAACAAGCTGTCCGTTTTTCTGTATAAGGTGATAGACCGGGCAGGCATAGACGGGCTGGTCAACGGACTGGGTCGCACCGCCGAAGAATCGGGCAAAGGCATCCGGCTGTTGCAAAGTGGTAATGTTGGTTTTTATATCTTTATGATGGTAGTGGGTGTCATTGCCCTGCTGGTATATGGTCTCATCAAGATTTAGAAGCAGCGATTTATAAGCTAGTATATGGATAATCTTTTTATATTAATCTTCATTCCCGTCGTTGGAGCGCTGGTCCTTGCCCTCACCGGCAAGTCAGCCTCAGCAAAGACATTGGCCCTCCTTTTTCCCCTACTCAGTCTTGCCTATTCCCTGTCGTTCCTGTTTCATTTCGTGCCGGACGCCAGTATGCAGTTTGAGCAGCAGGTGCCATGGATATCATCCCTGGGCATACAGTTCCATGTTGGGATTGACGGGATCAGCCTGCCCCTGGTGCTGCTCACCAATGTACTTGTGCCGCTCATCATCCTGGCCAGCTATGGCCGGAAATATAAGGGCGACTTCTATGCACTGGTACTATTTATGCAGGCCGGTTTGTTGCTGGTCTTCACCGCACTGGATGCCTTCGTCTTCTATGTGGGCTGGGAAGCTGCATTGATTCCCATTTATTTTATCTGTGCGCTCTGGGGCGGCGAAAACCGCATACGGGTTACTATCAAATTTTTCATTTACACCTTCTTTGGCAGTTTGCTTATGCTTATTGCCATTATTTATCTTCATTTGCAGGTACCTGGCCATAGCTACGAACTCCGTTCTTTCTACCAGCTCGCGCTTGACGCACCTACCCAAGGCTGGATATTCTGGGCTTTTTTCATTGCCTTTGCCATCAAGATACCCATCTTTCCATTCCATACCTGGCAGCCCGATACCTACACTGAAGCTCCTTCCGCTGGCACCATGCTGCTGGCAGGTATCATGCTCAAAATGGGATTGTATGGTCTTATTCGTTGGCTCATCCCCATCGCTCCGCTTGGCGTAGCTGCCTATGGACAACTGGCCATTATCCTGGCCGTTATTGGGCTGGTCTATGCCTCCATCATTGCTTTCAAACAACAACATATTAAACGGGTCGTTGCCTATTCCTCCATCGCACACGTTGGCCTCATGGCCGCTGGCATTTTTGCCTGGAATGTACAGGGGTTGCAGGGAGCCGTAATCCAAATGGTTAATCACGGCATCAGCGTTGTGGGCCTGTTCTTTGTTTTGGATATCATTGCGCAGCGCTTGGGCACCCATGACATCAAGCTAACAGGTGGCCTTGCCAAACCAGCACCAAAGCTGGCAGCCGTTTTTCTCATCATTGTGATGGGAGCCATCGGCCTGCCACTGACCAACGGATTTGTCGGGGAATTCCTGCTGCTAGTGGGTATTTATAACTATGGGTTGTGGTACGCTGTTTTTGCAGGCCTCACCCTGATATTGGGCGCTGTATACATGCTAAGGCTTTACCAAAAGACCATGCTGGGTGAAACGCCTGAACAAAATGCCCGCTTTAAAGATATTGCCGGAACAGAGGTCCTCGTATTGGGAATTATCGTCTTGCTGGTCGTGGGCATTGGAGTGTATCCGAAGCCCCTGCTGCATCTATCCGAGGCAGCCGTCAGCCAGTTAATTAATCAGGTCTCCTTAAAGTAAATTGATAGCGAAATAAATCATTATGAGTGCCATCATCACATTATCCCTTTTAGCTGTATTGCTCCTATACCTGGGTTTATTTAAAGCTAAAAAAGCGCTATTGCCTGTCTCTTTACTGGGGCTGCTGGCAGCCATCGTATTGTACAGTATCCAATGGGACACCGATGCCGAACCCCTATACAGTGGCATGGTGCTGTTTGATCACTTTGCCGTGGCCTTTTCCATCCTCAGCCTCTTTATTACCGGCTTAGTCTTTTTGCTTTCCCGGGATTATTTTGACAGCATCAGCGAACATGTCGCTGAGTATTACGCCTTGATCATCTTTTCGCTCACGGGGGCGCTGCTGGTTGTATCGTTCCATAACCTGGCCATGCTCTTTATCGGTATTGAGATTATGTCTGTGGCTTTATATATATTGGTAGGCATCCGCAAGCGCGATTTTTCTTCAAACGAAGCCGCGTTGAAATACTTTTTAATGGGCGCGTTTTCAACCGGCTTCCTGCTGTTTGGTATTACGTTGATCTATGGGGCTACCGGCTCTTTTGACCTCACCGAGATCAAAAATTACCTCATTGCAAACCCGCACAGCATCTCGCCCCTGTTCTACAGCGGCATCCTGCTGCTCATCATAGGCCTATCCTTCAAAGTAGGCGCGGCACCCTTCCATTTCTGGACACCAGACGTGTATGAAGGCGCCCCCATCCTCATTACCACCTTTATGAGCACCGTGGTCAAAACAGCCGCATTCGCTGGTTTTCTACGCTTGTTCTTAACCTGTTTTGTCCCTTTGCAGGACTTTTGGGCACCCGTGTTATTAGTGATCACTGTGCTCACCCTGTTTATTGGCAATATCAGCGCCCTGGCACAGCAAAGCTTTAAGCGCATGCTTGCTTACTCCAGTATATCACACGCTGGTTATATGCTCTTTGGCATCCTTTCCATAGGGGCAGCCTCTGCCGGAGCTATCTTTGTCTATTCTGCCGCTTATTCAATCGCCTCGGTAGTGGCCTTTGCCGTCCTCATCCTGGTTAAGCGCAGCCGTGGCAGTGAGCATTTTGAAGCTTTTAACGGGCTGGCCGCCAAAAATCCCTACCTGGCCTTTACCCTCAGCGTCGCTATGCTTTCATTGGCAGGTATTCCACTTACCGCCGGTTTTGTCGGTAAGTTCATGATGTTTTCAGGCGTATTGGCCAATTATCACATCGTATTGCTGCTGCTGGCCGTGCTCAATGCCGCCATGGGTATTTATTACTATTTCAGGGTGATCGTTGCCATGTACTTCCGCCCAGCAGACCGCGAAGAGGTCACTGTCAATGCCAACTATAAAGCGGTCCTATTTATCGGGGCGCTGCTTACGATAGCCATTGGCATATTTCCCTCCCTGCTAGCGGGCTGGCTTTAACTGATAAAATCAATAATATCCAATAAATGAACGATGAAAAACCCCCATTCACTATTAAAATTATTAGCCCTAATGTTAGTCCTGGCCGCCTGTACAGGCAATACGCCTAAAACGCTTAAAGAAAAGGCCCCGGACAAAGTGAAGTTTATTACCCTGGCCCCCGGCCATTTTCATGCCGCACTGGTACAGAAATTTATGGTTCCCGGCGAAGACAGCGTGGTCCATGTCTATGCCCCGGAAGGACCGGATGTGGAGGCCCATCTCAACCTGATCAAGCAATTTAACACCCGGCCAGAAGAACCTACCCATTGGGATGAGGTGGTTTACAAAGGGCCCGATTTCCTTAGCAAGATGCTTTCGGAAAAGAAAGGCAACGTGGTGGTACTGGCCGGCAATAACCGGGATAAGATCAACTACATTACTCAGTCCATCCAGGCCGGATTAAATGTTTTGTCAGACAAGCCCATGGTGATTGATACTGCCGGGTTTAAACAACTGGAAAAAGACTTTGCCACTGCCGCTGAAAAAAACGTATTGCTATATGACATCATGACTGAGCGTTATGAAATCAATAGCACGCTACAGCGCGAGTTTTCAAGGCAGCCTGAATTTTTTGGAGGCCTCATTACCGGCACACCAGCGCAGCCCGCTGTTACTAAAGAAAGCGTTCACCATTTTTTCAAAGTTGTTTCGGGCAATCCGCTAACCCGGCCCACCTGGTATTTTGATGTGAAACAACAAGGAGAAGGGATTGTGGATGTTACTACGCACCTGATCGACCTGGTGCAGTGGGAATGCTACCCGGAGCAAACCATCGACTATAAAAAAGACATTGAGCTCCTGTCGGCTAAACGCTGGCCTACCTTACTCAGCAAAGAACAATTTGCCAAGGTAACGGGTCAAGACAGTATCCCTGCCTTCTTAAAAAGCAACCTGGATGCCAAAGGTCAGCTCGCCGTCTTTTCAAACGGCGAGATTAACTATAAGCTCAAAGGCACCTACGCCAAGGTATCTGTTATTTGGAACTTCCAGGCTCCGGAAGGTACCGGCGATACTCATTACTCCATCATGCGCGGCAAGAACGCCAACCTGATCATCAAACA
This sequence comes from bacterium A37T11, assembly GCA_900109895.1. GTDB lineage: Bacteria > Bacteroidota > Bacteroidia > Sphingobacteriales > Sphingobacteriaceae > A37T11. The sequence continues at coordinate 167,383 of FOBR01000001.1, read as the reverse complement.
AGGGGCAGAGCAAAACTACAAACCCGTCTTCTATGTTGAGCCGGCCACTAAAGAAGCCGCCAAAGGCTTTGAAGCATCCCTGAAAAAGGTCATTGAAAAACTAAAGGGCACATATGCCGGGCTTACTTACAGTCCAGACAAAAATGGGCTGTATAAGATTGGTGTAGACCCCAGCCTGGTGACCGTGCACGAGCAGCATTTTGCCCAGGTTACGCAAAAATACCTGGGTTTTTTAAAGACCAAATCGTTGCCAGCATGGGAGGTTCCCAATATACTGGCTAAATACTATCTCAGTACGCTGGCGCTTAGCAAGGCCGAGACTGTAAAATAAATAAAAAACCTCCGACCCCGGGGGTTTTTTGTTTTCGGAAAAATTGGTTCTACTTACCGCGTTTTTGGAATTGATGTGCATTCATAACCCCCCTACCTTTGATGCTATAAATGAACAAGGTTTCACCAGACCATAAACAGCATTAAACAAAGAGGCTAGGGGAGTCTCTCTAAACAGTGAATGAATAAACAACAACAATTAATTAAAAAAATGAAAACTATCCTTAAACTGAGTACCTTATTATTAGCGATTTTTACGATCAGCACATTTAGCGCCAAAGCACAAGAAACAGACGGAGGTAAATGGCGCCTAAGCGTAGGCCCTGAAGCAAGCTTGCCTATCGGTGATTTGAAAGACGGCTATGACTGGAGCATTGGCGGATCTATCCAGGCTGATTATGCCATTTACCAAAACAGCCTTTTTGTGACCTTAAATGCGGGTTATTCTAATTTCTTCGCAAAAGACTTTAGTGGCGTTTCTGGCAAAGACCTGCAATTGATCCCTGTAAAAGCAGGTTTGAAATACTTTCCTGTAGGTAAATTCTACGTACAGGCAGAAGCAGGTGCCTCTTTCTTAGCCAACAAAGACGATTATGAAGGCGTGAAATCTACGGTATTTACGTATGCGCCTCAAATTGGTTACCTTTTTAGCTTAGGTGGGAAAAGCGCACTGGATTTAGGTTTTAAATTCCAGGGTAATACCAAACTGGTAGAAGGTGGCAGCAGTGCCAACTATTTAGGCCTTCGCGTAGCTTACGCTTTTGGTTTATAGAAATAACAAACCTGTCATGATCTGGTGAATATTGTTTAATTTTAAATTGTAGCCTGCCCCGCCGTCATGCGGGGCAGGCTTTTTTATGCAAGAAAGTTACCTATATTTAAGTAAATATGAGATTACAATAACGTAAAATTGCCGGTATATTCGTTGTTTTGCATCACCAAAAATACTATATGAATAACGATATACCCACCCTAAGCGATAGCAATCTGGCTGTTGTCCATTACAACACCCAAACCTGTATAGGTGGGTGGCCGGCCATGGATGATTACTATGCGTTAATGCTTGTACTTAACGGCTCCAGCATATGCACTGTTGACAACTATTGCTTTAAGCTAAACGCCAGCAACCTGTACTTATTAAAACACCGCAAAGAAAATTTGTTTGAGCAGACCAGCCATGACTTTAAGTGCGACATCGTGCTTTTCAAGAAAAATTTTCTGGCCAGCACCCTGTTGGGTGAGCCCCTGCTGCACAATTTCCTGGGCGACAACCAAGAGGAACCCATCATCAGCAGCCTGGACAAGCGGGGCTTCCATAACATCCGCAGCATTTTCCAGCGGCTGGACCATGAATACCGCAGCAAAAAATTATTCCACGCACAAATGCTGCGGCTACTCTTTGTGGAGCTGCTCATCGAGGCCGGCCGCTCCAGCATCTATACCCCTGCGCCAGTATTGGCACTTCCCAGCAGGCAGCAACACCTCGTGCAGCAATACAGTGCGCTCATTGACCAGTATTACCTCACAGACCGCACCGTACAAGCTTATGCAGACCGGCTGTTTGTGAGCGCCAAGTACCTCAGCGAGGTGGTTAAAGAACATACCGGCCAGCCCGCCCTGCACCTCATCCACCAACGCATCCTGCGCGAAGCCAAGTATTGGCTTCACGTATCGGGCATGAGCATCAAAGAGATCGCCGTTAAATTAAATTTTGACACCGGCTCGCATTTCAGCCGTTTTTTTAAGCACATATCAGGCATTAACCCGACCGATTACCAGCGGATGGCCATTTTTTGAGCCGTTTTGCAATTGGCAGTAAATCATTATATTTGCTGTCATGCAGCTATCTCGAGAAAATTATGGAAAGGTTTTGGTCAAAACCCTCTTGCAGCAAGCCGGGAAATGTTTGGTGCGTGAATGTGACGAACAGCCCCCGGGAACCTTTGTGTCCTATGTAGACGAGGCGACTGAAACCTACGATGTTTCCATCAGTCTGGATGAAAAAGGGGAGGTTAGCGCGCATAGCTGCGATTGCGGACAGCCTGCCTTTTGCCGGCACCGCGCCGCCCTGCTGATGTATGTGGCCGATAACCCTGCGGGTAAAGCAAAGACACCTGTCAAAGGCATCAAAAGGGTCAAAAAGCTCAGCCCGGCGCTTCAATTATTGGAGAACACCGATGCCACTGCGCTCAAAGCCTGGCTTGGTGAGCTGTTTACCAAGAATAAAGATGCTGAACTGGCCTTCGTGCACCACTTTTCGGACCAAGAAAAAGTATACACCCCATCCGATGCCGAAAAAATTACCCTTGACGCTGTGCAAGCGGTGGTTAAAAACCGCAAGAAACTGGATGTGAGCGAGGTCAAAAAACTGGTAGAACTCTGGGAAAAGGTGCATACCCCCATGGTAGAATACTACCAGGACCACGCCACCGACCCTAAGGCCTTCCTGCTGTTCCATAGCCTGCTTGAGAGCTGCCTGGACTTCCAGGCACAGATCCGTACCAACAGCACCCGCATACCCAAGTACGTGGAGCACCGGCTCAGGCAGTCGGTACCTGCCCTTTTCCAACTACAGCAAGCGGAGGCCTGGGAAACGGCCTTCAGTTTCTTCGTCAAAAATCTGATCATCAGCAACCATCCTGAGGTCAGGCTGAATTACCTTAAACACCTGGATAACCTGTGCCAAGTCGCCGACCCAAACCGCCGGCAGCAACTTATCCAGCAGTTGTTGCAGCTTTATGCTACCATTGATGCTCCCCACATGCTCAATGGGGATCGGTATACCATTACCCTATTCCAGATATTGCAGGAAAATGATCTGTTTAAGGCACATGCAGATCTTTTTAAGCCCATTTCCTACAACAATGACTTCAACATGCAGCTCATTGGAGAGCTGATCAGGGTGGGAAACACTTCCCGGGCGGCCCAATATTGCCAGGAACAGATCAGGAATAACGTACGGGAAGAGTTTAACATTCCTTATTGGCAACTGCTGCGCGACATTTATCGTACCCATCACCAGGACCAGCAGCTGATGCGTGTGCTTACGGGACTGGTTCCATATACGTTCCAGCCCGTAGACTTTTTATGGGTCAGTGCCCAGCTCACTAACCAGGAAGAACGCTATAAATGGCGTTCCAAAATATGGAACAAAGCCCATAATGAGCTGCAGAAAGGGAACTTGCCTGCCTTACTTTTTACCTTTGGCGTGCTGCATGCTGAGCAGGAATATAAAAGGATGGTACAGCAGTTGGCCCCTTATGTGCCCTACCAGCTGATCCTGACCTATGGACCGGACATGGCAACCGCCGATAAACTGGGGCTACTTAAGGGCATACTGACGGTCAATGATAGCTACCTGCGCATTTTGTGGGATTATAAGGAGGCCGACGTAGTAGCACAGCGGCAAGCATTCCCCGCGCTCTTAGAACTATTGCTCATGCATTTTCCGCGGTTGGAGCTGTCTACCCTTATTAAACAACACTTAAAAAACCAGGCACACGCGCAGCACAACGCCTTCCTGCTTTTTTTGCAGGGGCGGCTTTAATCGTTTAACCGGCAATTCCTTTTATAATCTCATTAATAACGAATCGTTCATTTACAAGTGTACGTTGTAAAAGGTTACTTGCTTTTTCCTAACTAACCATAGCAGGGTCAACAGTATTCATTGCTGGGATAACAACTGTTCTTGCTTTTTTAAATAAGCTGTTGTTTTTCCAACCCACGCCGTTACTTTTTTTACCTCGGCAATTACCTTTTTGAATTAAGTGATTGCTTTGGGTGTTTTTGTAATAAACGGTTTTAAAAAAGGCATGGCAGAAAATGTAGTTAGCATCAAAGTCGTATAACTTTCAATGATCATTCTTCAAATGGCAAGGAAGATTTAAACAAAAGTCTTTGCCATTCCAATAACGGTGATCGCGCCTGCCTAACTAGTCATTGCAACTGCAAAAATTTTGATGGCCGGCATTGCAAAAGGAATGGCCAAAACGCCAAAATTTTTGCACACCACTAAACTTTCCCCTTGGGAATGCTGTACCATACCCGTGCCGCTTCCACTTCAGTGCGTAGCAGGCGTACTTCGCGGTCATCCGGATGCTTCTTTAAGGTGGTCAACTTCCCTTTATTGCGCATATCATCCAGTTTAAAGCGGCTTATTTTCAGTCTGCGCGTGCGGCGTGTAGCAAACAGCAGATTAAAAAATAGATTGTTTCAACCACAACCACACTACAAAACTTTTTTCATTTTCTTCCCATCCATTTGCAGCCCTCCTTGGAACAGCAAACTGCCTTTAGTGAGCCCGGAAAGCCTTTTAACGTAGAGGCCATTGAATGGGAAAAGACCTGTTTTGTTCAACATACACTTTGGGTGTTTATGTCAATTCCATTTACTGACTGTTAAATGGTAAAAAGTGTTATCTGCACCCATTACCGGAAATGCCGTTGGGAGGTCCTTTTTTGCGATTTGCTCAAAATGGTTTCGCTCATAAAATCGGATGGCGGCATGCAAAATATGAATAGTTCCTAAATAAATATCGGTAATTTGATGGTTTTTAGCGTAGTTAACCAGTGTATTGAGTAATTGCTGGGCTGCACCCCATTTTTTGCCCCGGAATTCCTTTTTTACGAACATTTTCCTTATGGCCCCGCTATGTGATGAATACTTAATAAGTGAAATGGTCCCTACCAGTTGACCATCGATGTATGCTCCCCAAAATCCTCCGCCATCTGTATGGTAAAATTGATCAATTTCCAGCAGGTCTGGTTGATCTTCCAGGGTGATGGGTATATGAAATTCCTTTTGTTGAATAGATAAGATTATATCAATGATTGCGTCTGCTGAATCATTGTGCAAGGGTACTATTTGTAACGGCATAGCTAAAAATGTTTGCGACAAACTTATGGTGTATATTTGAAATAGCTAACTCCATAGTTGTTTTATGAAAAAAATTAGACATTTATAACGAATGTTTAACTATATTTTTTTTGTTCCCAATCCTGCGCTTTGGATTCATTTTTCAGCTCTTCGTCATATCGATAGATCCTAATGATCTCATTAACTGCTTGGGTATAGCCCAACTTCCAAGCTTTTTCGTACATGCTTAATGCTTTTCTGGTATCAGCCCGGCAACCCAGTCCTTCTTCATACATGGCAGCCAAACAGTTTGCACAGTATCCACTACCAGCTTGTTGCCCAATTTTATAATAAAATAAGGCATCATCATATTCTAAGCGTTTTTCATGCACAAAACCTAGGTAATCGTATGCGTATTCATTTTCGGCTTCAGCTCGTTTTAAATAAGTGTATGCTTTATCGAGGTCGTATGCGGCTAGTTCTCCTTCTACATATATTTTTCCCAGGTTAAGGTAGGCATCGGGAACTCCCAGACTGGCGCCTTCGTTATAATAATGCATGGCTTTTTTATTATCTGGCTTGACGCCGTATCCAAACTGAAAACAAACACCCAATGCGTTCAAAGCAGATGATGAACCTGCTGCGGCTGCTTGAGTAAGTAAATTATATCCTTTTACATGATCAATAAATCCTTCACAGTCTATATGAATACATCCTAGCTCAAATAGGGCATCTGCATTGCCTTTTTTTCCCGCTTTTTCCAGCAAAGGATATGCCTTAGCGATACGCCCTGCGTCTAGCAGATATGATCCAAATTTTTGTAATAATATTGGCGGAACAATTTCTCCAGCTTGTTTTAAAAGGATTATCTTTTGTTCTTCTTCCAACGCATATTCCCACTCTTCACCCAGAAAATGGAGGCATTCTTCTGGAGATAACTTCCGGGTACTGGTGTCAGCAAATACAAAAAGGCAATTTTGCTCACTGAATACCAAGCAGCGCCAATCTCCTTCCTTAATATAGTCTAAATGCGATACCAGGCTGTTCCAGACCGGCTTACTAACCATGCCTTTATTAGTGCTGCAGATTCCCCATTTATAATGTTGTTTGAAGGCATACACGGCAAATTTCTCATTCATTTCAAAGATATCCTGACAAGGCTTTGCCAAAAATCCGAAACCTGCCATATATAATCCGCGGTTAATTCCTTCATGTACCTCAAATACACGGCTGCCTACTGGATATATGCGGGTATACATTACTGGGAGGATCTCGTTACCCATTTTATCTAAAAGCCCAAACAAACCATCTCGGTTGACGATCTCAAATTCAACCGGAACTGTATTGATTTCATCCTCTTCATCTTTTTCATCCTCTTCATGCATGATTGCTTTCAAACCGTAGCCATAGGTTGAATCATTCAATAGATGTTTAAAAGTTGAATATCCATAAATAGGATGTTTTATGATACGTAAATTGTCAAGGACAGCGGGGTCGTCCTCATTTATCGCTTTTTTGATCAGGTTGTTGGTTTCATTAATTTCTTGTAAAAGTGTTGCACCTTGTGCCGCATGGCTTTCATCTTGCATGTTAAATACGTCTGAAGCATCCAAATGCATGTAGGGGTGTACGATTTCTTCTTCCAGAAAATTAACTAATTTTTCTTTAACCTTTCTGAAAGCGTCCACATTATTCACCAAAACATCAGCATGACGTTCAAGAAAATTATACCAAACCCGGAATAAGTTGCGCCCTTCTTCGGCTGAAGCAAATATTCCTCCTTGCGGATCATTATAAAGTGTGGATCCCAGGAAAGGGTGTCCTGCCAGGAGCGGGTAGAAAAACACGGGCAATTCATAATTCCACTCTACTACCAACAGGGTTTCATCATCAATATAACCTATGTTTGACAACAGGTCTAGCGGATTGCTAAAATCTTTTTCTATAGGGTGTATTTCGGGATGTATTCGTTCTTTCTGCTTAAAATTATAAAGATATATGCGATGCGACATGTATATATAGGATAATTCGGATCAAAGGTATTAACTGTGAGTGAAGTTCACAATAGGGTATTTATTCCAGCTGGTATGACCTGGGACAACGTTAATCGATACAATCACACGATCTGCCGATACCTGTTTTTAGATTTTAATTTCGTAAGTAAATTTACGCCTATGAAAACACATGGATTTAATACGTTGGCTTATATAGCCCTGCTGCTTTCGGGCTTAGCCCTTGGTTGCTCCAAGGATAATGATGAAAATACAGGTGATGTCAGTATTGATGCACCAGCCGGTGGAACGGTAACCATTGAGGAAACAGCTTATGCTTCGGGCGCACACGAAGGTTCTGCAGAAACTGGCGCAGATGAAAACGATTTACTTAGTAATTCAACTTTTTCTAAAACGGTAAATATCACTTTTGGCGATGCCGTCACAATAAGCAATGCATTTGCCAATAATGGGGTATCCATCACACAAAGCGGTCAGGATATTACCATCACTTCTACCATTAAGGAAGTTGAATATGTATTAACAGGCACGACCAGCAACGGTTCTGTCAAGATATATAGTGACAATAAATTTAGGCTGACCTTAAATGGCGTGAGCATTACTAACAATGATGGTCCTGCCATTAATATACAATCAGGTAAAAGTGCATTTATTGTATTGGCTGCGGGTACCCAGAACAGTCTTTCGGACGGTACCACCTACGCCAGTGCCCCGGATGGCGAGGATCAGAAAAGCACCTTGTTTGGCGAAGGCCAGTTGCTTTTTAGTGGCACGGGTAGTCTTACGGTGGCAGGAAATAATAACCATGCCATTGCGAGTGATGATTATATCCGTGTTTCAGAAGGTACGATCACCGTAAGCAATGCTGTTAAAGATGGTATTCATTGTAACGACTATTTTATTGCAGACGGTGGCACGATCTCGATCACTGCGAAAAGTGATGGTATCGAAGCAGATCAGGGTCATATTATTCTAAACGATGGAACTATAACCGTGAATGCTGCTGATGATGGTATTGCGGCCTCTTATAATGAAGGGGATGCAAGCATCGATCCGTATATTGTGGTCAATGGAGGTACCATAAACATCACTACCACCAAAGGAGAGGGGATAGAGAGCAAAAGTATACTAACAATCAATAATGGGGATATCAGTACCAATACGGCAGATGACGGGATCAATGCCGGAAAGGCTATTTATATTAACGGCGGAACAGTTTATGCAAAAAGTAGTGGTAATGATGCCATGGATTCCAATGGAACTTTTACTATTACGGGTGGCTTGGTTATAGGTATTGGTTCAGGCAGGGAAGACGGAATAGATTGCGACGGCAATACGCTTAAGATTAGTGGCGGGCTCGTGCTAGGGACTGGTGGTTCTACTAGTGGTCCTTCAAGCACGGAAAGCACCGTGAGATCGCTCATCGCAGGTGGTGCAAATGCGGGTCAAATTATACATATTGAAGATAAAGATGGAAAAGAAGTGTTAACTTTTAATATACCGGTCAGCTTCAATACACTGCTGTATGCTAGCCCCCGATTGTTAGCCAATACGACTTACAACATATACCTGGGTGGTAGCGTAACCAATGGTACGGAGGTACATGGACTTTATACAAAGGGTACTTATACCAGAGGAACTGCTTCTGCCCAATTTACAAGCAGTGCCGTAGTGACGCAGATAGGTGGCAATATTATGCGGATGTAAGATGAGAAGTAATTATCTTTGAACTTCATGTCTGGATACCGTTTTAATTATATCCTTATTCATATAGCCAGCTGTTTGCTGTTTGTATCGCTTCCACTCATCTTTGTGGGCAATCAATCCACAGAAGATGCTTGGCTGCTATTATCTTCAGGATTTTACTGGTTGTTTTGCCTGAGTTTTTTGGGTTTGTACTATTTGAATAGCTGGGTGCTCATTCCAAAACTCCTGGTAGCTAAACGGTATGGGGCCTACACGGTAAGCTTATTGACATTACTTTTGATTTTTTTTATGGTTAAACCATTTGATCTATTAATCAGACATGCGCAACCAGATAATAATGTACAAGACTTGACTTCTCGCCCGCTCATCCACAGAGACGGACCACCTCCACCTGAATTTATGTCAGGCCCGGATATGCCTGACCGGCCAATACATCGGGGTGGTCCCATGCTTCGGCCAATGCCGCGATTTGACCTGATCAGCCTGTTTATTTTCGTTATGGTGGTTGCTTTGAGTACTGCTGTTGGCGTAACGGCGCGCTGGAAAGCGAGCGAGAACAGGGCTACAGAGGCAGAAAATGCCAAAACCGCTGCCGAATTATCATTTTTAAAAGCCCAGGTAAATCCTCATTTTTTATTTAATACCCTCAACAATATTTACACGCTGGCTCTTACTCATAATGAACATACGGCCGAAAGTATTTTGCGTTTGTCAAATATTATGAGGTATATGACGGATGGGGACAATGATGACTTGGTGCCATTGCAGCGAGAGGCCGATTGCATCCGCGATTACATCGCTTTACAAATGCTTAGGCTTGGAAAAACAGCTAATATTGAAATTTCCATCGCCGAAAATTTACAAGGTTATGAGGTTCCTCCACTCATTCTTATGGGGTTTATCGAAAATGCATTTAAGTATGGCATAAGCAAAAAATATTCCTCGCCCATCATCATTATGCTGCATATTACCCAAAAGGGGATTACATTTTTTTGTAAAAATCAGGTGCATAAGCATCAGCAAAATGAAAAAGGTGGCGGAATCGGTTTGGCAAATGCCAGAAAACGATTGGATGCTTTGTTCAAAAACCGCTATCAATTGGATCTTAAACAGGAGGACGATAATTATACAGCGGTCTTAACTATCAACCAATGAACATAACGTGTGTAGCGGTAGACGATGAGCCATTGTCGCTTCAATTGATTGCAAAATATGCCTCGCAGATTCCTTTTTTACAGTTAAAGGCGTGCTTTGATGATGCCCTGTCCGCTGGTGAATACCTGAGATCGTCGTTGCCGGATCTACTATTGCTGGATATTAACATGCCAGATATTAATGGTTTGGATTTATTACGCTCGCTGCCAAAACCGCCCATGGTGATTTTTACTACGGCCTATAAACAGCATGCGCATGAAGGCTTTGAAGTAAATGCTGTTGACTATTTATTAAAGCCGTTTACATTTGACCGCTTTGAAAGGGCGATTAGTAAGGCTGGATCATTAATGGCCTATCAAAACCAAATAAATTTAGCCGGGCAGGAAGTGCCATTTATTACAGTATATTCAAGTTATAAGTTGGTTAGGATCCCTCTCAACCAAATAGAATACATTGAAGGGATGGAAGATTATATTAAGATTTACCTGACCGAAGGTAAGCCCGTTATTACCTTATTTTCCCTAAAAAAAATCTTGGATAAATTGCCTGAGTCGCAATTTTTACGTGTGCACCGCAGTTTTATTGTATCGGTTGAAAAAATTAGGTACCTTCGGAATAAAAAATTGGGCCTTACAAACCGGGAAATACAAGTAGGTGATAGTTATTTGGCTATGCTGCGTAACATTTTAAAGCAATAAACTATACATTCCTCTTATTGATCGCGTTCAAATAATACGGATTGCATATACGCTAAACGGCGCGCGTCTTGTAATAAAGATAATGTAACTAGTCTTTCGCTTGAAGATGGAAAAAGTACGTTAATCTATGATTTGGCGGGTGATACGCAAGCATCAATAGCGGGAGGTGTAAATGGAAAAGGAAAAAGACCATTTTATTCGTTTCTTTTTCGTTTTAATTTCAAAAAACAGATTTGGCTCAAGGAAGTAGCGCTTGCGAAGACCTGACCAGTGCCGAATCGTACAGCCTGTATCACCTGAACCGCTATGCCAGCATCCTGAATAAAGTACCTGCCGATTTTGTAAGGACTGGGTCAGACGAAGACGTTATCAAGATCAACGCCCGCAAAACGGTACACCCCAACAAAACGGTGTACCGCGGTGAACGGATCTATTTAGACGGCCGGAAGGAAAAGCTGGAACCCTATTCCATCGTTACCAAAGCAGTACCTTTGGCTCCTGCAGAAGCAAAACGCATGCTCGAATTACTGGATCAACTATTGAAAGTTGGTTATTTCCAACCGGGCAAGACCGGTTATGAGATCCATCAGCACCTGCTCACGCTGTCCAGCCGTAGGCATAGCAGGCATCACGAGCATCACTGATAAAATGAGAGAAAGATCACATTTATCTGCCTGCCGGATGATAAGGTGAGGTATGTCGTAGCGCAGCAAAGATCCCGATGAAGCGTAGCGGATATTGGAATGATGATAGGTTATGGATGATGAATTAGGAATTAGGAGCGATTTACTTTATGATAAGATCGTCCGGGTTGTGTTTGCTTGGCCACAGCGTATGTACAATTATATCGTTTCCTATAACCTCATAAAAAAGTATATAGTTAGGGACAATCAAACCCCGCATCCCTTTTTCGTTGGTCTTAATACCAAGGTCTGGATGTTTTTAATAAAAGGTTGAGATTTTTAGTGAATTTTTTATACAGTTTGATCGAGTATACCTTGCTATGATTGCGCTCTGCATAAAACTCCATGATTTCATAAAGTTTTATCTTTGCTTTATGTGACCAAATTATCCATTTTTTAGCCATGCATCCATTTCCAGGTCTAAATCAGTCTGCGTTATGTACAATCCCTGTTTTATTTCATTGCGGGATATCGCAATTTCTTCCTGCTGCTCTGGAGTAAGTGTAAGCACACTGTTATCTACTTTAGAATCCAACAAGACTTTGATGGCATTCAGAAATGCCGTATCATTAATTTCAGAAATACGATGTATCAAAAGTTGCTGTAGCTCCAAAGTTCCCATAACGTTCCGATTTTTAATCAAAAAAAGAAAATATTATCCAGTCGTGCAATTAGATAATGTATAGTAATTGCTCCATGGTTACCTATTTTCTACCTATCCCATACAAAGATAACGTTATTTGCACTTATATCAAATAACCGATACACTCAAAATAAACCCCTAATTCCTTAACTTTGCCCCCGCATGGAACAGCAAGCCACCCTTCGTGAGCCCGGAAAGCCTTTTAATGTAGAAATACCTATACTAAATCATCAATGGGACAACAAAGTAAGCATGCTGCTGCAACTTGGATCAGCTATAAACTTATGCGTGGCAAGGCTGCTAGTTTAGGGTTCGGTGCCGGAGACAACTACATCAGTGATTCGTGGTTTAATATTACCAAAACGTTCACACTGCCGGGCTATACTATGCTGAATGCCAGTATTTTTTATGACAAGCCCAAATAAAGTTTTAACGTAAAAATGAACAACCTCGGTAACGAACACTTCTGGAAAAGCGCGGGAAATCCGCAAGCCACCCGGAATGTTGCTGCCAGCCTAAGGTGTAAATTTTAAGGACTTCCCACTAAAGCCATGTTTCGCTAAGTAACGGGTGTTCCTGGTAAGGGCTGTGAACGCAGCCTGGGCTGTTGTAGCTTTTTTTAAAAAAATACACGGCTTGGGGTAATTGCGTCCCGCAAAACTGTCTTATAGGCAAAACAGCCCTACGCGGATGCAGAAAGATTACCATACATACGAACTGATTGATTTTTTAACGGATGAAAACTTTAAAGAATGGATATTGCACCCCGGAGGGGACCCCACCGTGCAAACATATTGGCATTCGGTTTTATCGCAGCTGCCATCACCAAAACAAAAGCTGGCAGACGAAGCAGCTGCCGTAATCTGTTCTCTGCGGCAGCCTGCACTTCCCGATGGCCAGGCCTCACAACAAACCTGGGACCAGATTGCCAGGAGTCTTTTTCGGGAAACGCCCGCAGAACCCCCACAGTCTCTCCGCAGGGCCGGCAACCGCTTAACCTGGCTGTATATCGCTGCCGCCGTTTGCCTGGCCATTGGCTTCAGTCTTTTCTTATATAAACTCAGCCAGCCAACCGTTAGCCAATACCAAACAGCTTATGGCGAACAAAAAGAGATCATGCTGCCCGACCGCTCCACGGTCCTTTTGGGAGCCAATAGCCGGTTACGTGTGCATACCGGTGGATGGCGTCATCCCCGGGAGGCATGGCTGGATGGTCAGGCTCATTTTCAGGTGGCACATATCCACCGAAACGGCACACCTTTACAACCCAATGACCGGTTTGTGGTTTACACCTCACAAGGTGGTATCGTAGAAGTCCTGGGTACCAAATTCAGTGTTTGGCAACAAGCCACACAAACGCAGGTCACTTTAGAATCAGGGTCGGTACATGTTTCTTATCAGCAACAACAACGTACCCTCCGGCCTGGTGAAACCGTGGAGATGCAAAAAGAAAAAGGGCTTTCATTACGCAACATCATGCCAGCTCTTCATTATTTGTGGGAAAGTCGTGAGCTTCGCATGGACAATGCCCCCATCGGCCAGGTTATCCGGTTAGCAGAAGAGACTTTTGGACGGTCTATCCGGCTTCAAAAGCCGGATGCTTCTCAGCAAACCCTGGATGGAACTATTCCGTTTGACAGCCTTTCGCATGTTTCCACGGCTTTGGAAGCTCTAAGCGGTTCATCCATCCTTATTAACCCGGCAAGATGAAGGGGAAACGCGCAAATATTACCTATTTTATACAATTGATCAGTTGTTTATTAATGCCTTTTGGCCTTACTGCGCAAAACAGCCCGACAGTTGCATTGGCCGATGCGTTAAAGGCCTTAGAAGGAAAGTATGATGTCCATTTTTCATATCAACGGTCCTTAGTTCATGGAATCAGTGTATCACTTCCTGCAACCGGATCAGGCACGCAAATACCGGAAAAAACACTCAGCCAATGGTTATCGCCCAATGGCCTCACCTATAAAACCATCAGCAGAGGTTATTACAGCATTGTGAAAGACCCTGCCTTCGGCATAGGCAAAGCCGGTGGAACGACAGCGGAAAAAGGCGGCCAAATCCATGGTCAGGTCAGGAACAGCCATAATGGCCAGGCCATCCCCTATGCCACGGCGAGCCTGCCTGCACTCAGTCTCTCTACGCTCACAGACCAGCAAGGCGCCTACCGTTTCAGCCAGGTACCATCGGGCGATTACTTGGTACAGATCAAAAGCCTGGGTATGTTGGCACAGGAAAAAAACATTCATCTGCAACAGCAAAGCCAACAGGAGCTCAATTTTCTCATGGAAGAAGAAGTGCTTAGTCTCAACGAGGTACAAGTCGTCGCTACGGAAGAATCGGGCAAAGGTGCTGCTACGGCCTCCCGCATTGACCGGCAGGCCATCGATCATTTGCAGGCCACCAGCCTTGCAGACATCCTGCAATTGGTTCCAGGGAACCTTGCCAATAACCCTAACCTCACGAGTGTCAATCAGGTTGCGTTACGGCAGATCGGTACTGACAACGTCGGAAGCCTGGGTACCTCCCTTATCATCAATGGCGTGCCTGTATCCAACAATGCCAACCTCCAATTAAACAATACACCCAAGAGCGGTGTACTGGCCGGTTATGCCACCACTGCCGGCGGTGGGGTAGATTTCAGGCAATTCAGTGCTGACAATGTGGAATCGGTGGAAGTGATCCGTGGTATCCCCTCTGTAGAATACGGCGACCTTACCTCCGGAGCAGTCGTGGTGAAAACCAAATCAGGCCAAGTACCCTTTCACCTCACCGCCCGCATCAACCCTAACCTTACCCAGTTTGCCGCAGAAAAGGGATTTAGCCCCGGCCGTATCGGAGGGAACCTGAATATCAACCTCGATTACACCCACGCCCTGGCAGACCAGCGTTTTGATGTCAATAGTTTTGACCGTTATACGGCCAGTTTACAATATGAAAAATCGTTTTTTAAAAATATCCCCTTGCAAACCAATACTAATTTCACCTTCGGGGCCAATATCGGTCAAAATAAGCTCGATCCGGACGATCCGGCACAGACCATGAACAAAGCTTCTAATTATAGCTATCGTTTTAATACGAGCGGCCAATGGAATCCCGGAAAGCCACTCGCACGGTCTTTATTGTATACCTTCTCCGCCGACTATACCTTACAGCGCGGATATGAGCAGGAGCTGGTAGGAAATAATGTCTATGGCATTGCCACCTCGTTGGTAAATGCTCATGCCGTTCCCACCAGCATCGTCCCAGGGCTTTATCTTAGCCAGATGAGCGTAGAGGGAATGCCGTTAAACCTCTATGCCAAGGTCACAGACCGTCTGTACGCCAAAACAGGACCGTTCAGCCATCGTATCTTGGTGGGAGCCGAATGGCGTTCGGAAAGCAACAAGGGTGCCGGAAAAATCTATGATCTCACCAGGCCACCTCGTTTGCAGGCAGGTGCTGGTACGCGTCCACGGCCCTACCAGGATATTCCCGGCTTACAACTCTTTTCCATCTATGCCGAAGACCAGTCCCAGGGCCGCATTGCCGGCAAAACGCTGTATATTACTGCGGGCCTCCGTTATGATAACATGGACCCGCATGGCCTAACCGGCACTGGCTTTGCACGTGTACTGTCGCCACGTATCAACGCGTCTTATCAGCTTAGCCGGCACCTCTCCATTCACGGCGGTTACGGTATTTCGGCCAAGGCCCCCACACTGGCCTACTTGTATCCGCAGGATGCCTATTTTGACCCTGTTAACCTGAACTATTTTCCGGATAATCCTGCTGAGCGGCTTATTCTTGTCTCCACCTATGTATACAACCGTGAAAACCCGGAGCTGCATGTCGCCAAAAGCACCAAAAATGAGCTGGGGTTTACCTGGGACGATCACGACCGGCATTTTACCGTAATCGCCTATCATGAAAAGACCATGAACGGCTATGTGTTTGACAATAGCCTGGGCACCTATGACCGGTATACTGTAGAACGCTACACGGTAGCTGCCAAGGCGGCCGGGCAACCTCCGATTGTTGATCCGATGCCTGCACGTATTGATACTTTTTTTACCGACTATACCATCCCCACCAACCATCAAATCAACCTCAACAGAGGCATTGAATTTGATGCCGATCTGGGGCAAATCCAAGACATCCGTACCTCTTTTGTCATCAGCGGGGCCTGGATGCAATCGCGCCAGACATCCGCTGCTCCTTATTTTCTGAAACTGGCAGTGACCGGCGAAACCGAACAAAATCGCGTAGGTATCTACCCGGAGGGTAGAGGTTCTGAAAATACCCGCTTCAATACCACCCTGCGTGCTATTCACCACATACCTCAGTTCAGACTGGTAGCTACTCTTACCATACAAACTATTTGGAAGGATGAACAAAAATACATCAACTATGACTCCCGTGCCATTGGGTACCTCAGTAAACAAAGCGGCCAGGTCACCTGGCTCACGCCCGAAGAAAGTGCTGCCCTGGATCCAGCGAAGCTTAGCGATGACGATATCACCCAGGATATATCTCCGGAGTATTACCTCACCGAAAGCTGGAAGCCCCTATGGCTTTTTAACCTTCGTCTCAGCAAGGAGATCGGCCGAAGCATCGGCTTTTCCTTTTATGCCAATAACATATTTATGAACAGGCCCCTGGAAGAAAGCACCCGCTGGGCCGGCCAATATACAAGGCGTAACCAGGCATTTTTCTTTGGGGCCGAGCTATCCGTCAAAATCAAATAACAGCACATAAAATAAATCAGACAATAAAATCAATAAAAAATGAAAACTAGTATTATTTACATCTTGCTCAGCTTTCTGTCAGGAACAACCCTGTTTAGCAGTTGCTCCAATAACGACGATGGCCCGGCCGTTACCACCGGCTACTCCTTTAGTATCCTCTATCCCGGCAACTTCAAAGACATCAATGCCAGCGGGGCCACCATAACCCTCACCAATGCCGTTACTGGCGTAAGTGCCAGCCAGGAAAGCGACGCATCGGGCCTGGCGAGCTTCAGCAGCCTCCTTCCTGGCAACTACAACATCAGCGTGAGCAAGAACCTGAGCTCAGCCGAGGCCCTTGCCCAAACTGGCCGTGAAGGCGAACTTTTTCTTAGTGCCTCCCTAAGCAATTATGCCATCCCGGCTGAAGGTGGCAGCTATGAGATCCAGCTGGCCGGCAGCAATACCGGAGGCTTCGTACTTAAGGAAATTTATTTTTCAGGTGCTCCTGCCAGTGGCAGTTACAGCAATGACCAGTTTTACGAAATCTATAACAACAGCAGTAGCACCCTCTATGCCGACAGCCTGTGCATTGGCGACGTGGTAGGCAGTCCTTACTTATCAGCTTCCTCCAAGCCCAGCGGCTTTAAATCAGACGACAAGAATGTTTATTTCATCAACCTGATGATGATCACGGGCGATGGAAGAACTTACCCGGTAGAACCCGGCAAATCCATCCTGATCGCCCGTTCAGCCATTAACCACCATTCTGACCCCTCCGGTAACCCGCAATCGCCCGTAGACCTTGGAACAGGCGTCGCCGATTTTGAAGTATACCGTGAAGAATCGGGCAGGGACACCGATAACCCCGACGTGCCCAACCTGAAGATTTTATACTTTGCCACCGCGACTCTGTTTGACTGGATACCCTATGTTTTCGGTCCCAGCATTGTGATCTTTAAACACCCGGACCCAGCCGGGCTGCCATACATTGTTGAACCGGGTGCCAACACTACCCGTACCTACCCGCAACTTCCAGTCAGCTATGTGATCGACGCCGTGGATTGCATCAGCAAAGGGGCCCCTGCGGAATTTAAGCGGCTCCCGGTTTCATTGGATGCAGGTTATCAGTCGGCCAGCAACTCTTACAGCGGCGAATCCATCCGGCGGAAGGTCAAAACAACCGTCAACGACCGCAAATTGCTGCAGGACACCAATAACAGCAGCAATGATTTTGAACTCATTAGCCCACCCACGCCAAAAGGCTGGTAAACGATACCCGATGCGGAGGGCCGTTTTCTTGATCGCGATGATATCCCTAGGCTGCATACGTCCAACCGCAGCCCAGGAAAAGCCGGCAGACAGCCTAATCGCCGATGCCGCCCAATGGGACCTCCTGGCCCGGCAATATCCATGGCTGCAAACCAGCAATGCTGCTGCCGTGAATCAATTGGGCCAACTGGCTTATGGACGTACCTATGCCGGTTATGCCTATACGGACGGCGGTTACCACCGTCCTCAGGAAGCCAGTACCGATAAACAGTTACTGTTCCGTTCGGAGCGCTACCAGCCACTAGGAAAGGCCGGATTTTACGGGCTGTTTGAATACCGGCAGGACTGGGCTAAAAACATCCAATGGAGCGACGTGCTCGACCCTTTTCGCGGCAGCCCCTATCTGCTGGCCGACTCTGTTGGGGGCGACTGGAAAAAGCAGTTCTTTCACCTGGAAGCCAAAGCCGCCACGGCGCCACTGGCCAATGGCAAGCTGACACCCGGGCTGGGTATTAGTTACCAGGCCAACACCGGTGCACGCCAAAACGACCCACGCCCACTTAGTTACGTCAACCAGCTTGATCTCAACCCATCGGCCATTTATCAGATCAACAGTGGCCAGCAGGCAGGGCTCAGCGGCCATTACGGCTATTTTAAGGAAGACATTGACATTGGACTGCGGCGCAACGACCGCATCTATGGCATCTATAAATTAAAAGGTCTGGGTATGCACAATACGCCAGAACCCACTTCCTCTGGCGCTTCCCGTGGTTACGGCGGCAAGAGCTGGGGAGGGGGGGCTCAATATCAGTTGGAGTCAAGCCAAGGTGTCGCGTTCCTAAGCAGCCTGGGTTACGTAGCCTATTTGGAAAATACCCGTGACGGTATTACCAGCCCCCGTAATGGAGGCCAATACAAACGGCAATCTATTCAGTTCAACAACAGCCTGCAGTGGGGGCAACAATACCTGCAACAGCTCCGGGCAGCCTTCCAATATGAAAAAGGTGCCGGACGTGAGTACCATGAGGAATACGTTAATTCAAGCAGCAGCTACCAAACCATCTTCGAGGCGATTTTTTACCGGTCAGAACTCCGTACTGGCACCCTGGCCTATCAGATCTACCAGCCTTACGGCCTTCACGGCCTGCGTTGGCTGGCCGAAGCCCAGGTCATGTACACCGGGCTTTCCAACGACTACCTGCTTAGTCAACCTGGCTCGCAACAGGTCAACCTGCTGGAATACCAGCTATCCGGCAAGTGGTATCCCGGGCGGCAGTGGCAGGTTTCGGCAGGTGCTGGTTATCGTCAATGCCTGCGGCGGAGCCTTAGCAGCACCGGCAGTAGTCCCGAGGTGGCCAATGGCCTGCTTAATCCAGACTATGATTACCTCAGCAGCCAGGGCTGGCAGGCCCAGGCCGGACTGCGCTATCAATTTTGGGTGCCGTGTGCCAAAAACACGGCATTTTTCATAGAGGGGCAGGGTACATTCCGGCAACGTACAGACCAGGGCCTGTATCCGGGATATGGCAACTCCCGCCAATACCTGTCATTCAGTATAGGAGCATATTATTAACGTGAACCATCGCATGAATACCATTCAAAAAAGTATCTTTAAATTAACTATCCTGTCCAGCCTTGTCGTCTGCGGTCAAGCCCAGGCCCAGGCCAAAAGAACCAGCATCTTACCGGCAACACTTCAGATTAAGATTGCTGAGCAGGCTGCACCGCCTGACCAGCGTGCAGGTGCCAAGGTATACGGTTATTCCCCCCAGGGTGACTTCACCGTACTCCGGGTAGGCAGTAACCATACCATATGCCTGGCCCCAAATCCTAAACAGGCCGGGCTCTTTGCCTACGCCTATTTTGACCAGCTTGAACCCTTTATGGCTCGTGGACGTGAACTGGTTGCCGAAGGTAAAAAGTACCAGGAAAAGAACGATATCCGCGAGGCGGAGGTCAAGTCAGGCAAACTAAAGATGCCCAAACAAGCCAGCATCCTGTATGTCTACTGGGGTGAAGAAGAAAATCTTGACCGCGAAACCGGCGAGATCAAAGACGCTCTGCGGCGTTATGTGGTATACATACCCTATGCCACCGGCGCCAGCACCGGCCTCTCTGAAACACCCAGTGTGCCCGGTTTGCCCTGGCTTATGGAAGCCGGTACCTATAAAGCGCACATCATGATGAATCCGGAAAACCTCAGTATGGATCACGGCCAACATTAATTTTCCCAAACATGAACAAAATGCCTTTTCTTCTAATTTTACTGCTGGCCTACAGCCAGCCGCTCAGCGCACAGACCATTGAACAGCCATCCGGCCAGCATTTCACAACCACCTTTGCCATCATCGCCGATGAGGCGACTTATCAGCAAGCAAAAGCGGAACTTGAAGCCTATAAAGCATCGGTTGAGGCCAAAGGCCTTGGTGCTTATCTCATCCACCATGACTGGAAAAATCCGGAACAGGTGCGCGACGTCCTGCTGCGGCTATATCAGCAAAAGCCAAAGCTCGAAGGCACGTTGCTCGTTGGCGATATCCCCGTCCCGATGATCAGGGATGCCCAACATCTTACTTCCACGTTCAAAATGGACCAACGCATGGACTGGAAACGATCATCCGTGCCTTCCGACCGATTTTACGATGACTTCGACCTTCGCTTTCAATACCTTAAACAAGATTCGCTGCAGAAGGCCTATTATTACTACAGCCTTGACCCGGCCTCGCCCCAATATATCCAAATGGATATTTACAGTGCGCGTATCAAGCCTCCAAAAACCAGCCCTTCAGACTTTTATGAAGGCATACGGCGATATCTCAAAAAAGCCGTCGCCCAGGCAAAGCAGCAGCAAGCGCTGCGGCAACTGGCCGTTTACACCGGGCATGGCTACCATTCAGAATCGCTCAATGCCTGGGCGGGCGAACAGGTGGCCCTGCGTGAACAGCTTCCCGTCCTTTTCCGCCCCGGTGGCCAGGCCAAGTTTCTGCGTTTTAGCATGGATCTGCGCATGAAAGACCGTATTTTGTCTGAAATACAACGGCCGGACCTTGATATTGCCATTTTCCACGACCACGGCAGTGAAGACTCGCAACTCATCAATGGCTATCCTGAAGTGAGCGCGCCGCAACCCGCTATCGACAATATCCGGCGATATCTGCGTGCCAAGATCCAGGCGGTTGCCGAAGATAAAGGTGATACCGCTGCCACTAAAAAACGCTACCACGAAAGCCTGGGTGTACCTTATAGCTGGATGGATGATGCCCTGCTTAATCCGGTCAAAGCGGCAGATTCTATCCTGAATACCTACACGGAGATCCTTATTCCTGACCTGCAGCAGCTCAAACCCAATGCCCGCCTGGTCATCATGGATGCCTGTACCAACGGAGCCTTTCTATTGGACGATTACATCGGCGCCCATTATGTTTTTGGTAATGGCAACAGCATCGCTGTACTGGCCAACAGTGTTGCCGTGCTGCAAGACCAGTGGCCCGATAAACTGCTCGGATTGCTGGACCATGGCGTACGCCTGGGTAACTGGTTTAAGGAGACAGCTTATTTGGAAACCCACCTGCTGGGCGACCCCACCTTTGCCTTTTCAAGCCAGCATTCCGACGACCTGAACCAGGTGATCGCATATGGCGACCAAAAACCCGCTTCCTGGCAAAAACTGCTGGCAGCTGAAAACCCCGATGTACAGTCATTGGCCCTCATCCACCTGTTCCGCCTGCAAGGGGAACGCAGCTCGGCCCTCCTCAGGAAAACCTATTTCCAGTCGGCCAATGCCACCCTGCGCCTGGAAGCACTTAAACTGCTCAGCCAGCTGGCCAATGCCGATTATCTGGAGGTGCTGCGCGCGGCAGCCAACGACCCCTATGAACTTACCCGCCGGCTGGCCATCGGCCTGATCGGTGAAGCGGGCAACGATGAACTTATTCCTGTGCTCGTTTCTTCACTCATCAACGACCGACAATCTGAACGCGTATTGTACCGGGCTAACACCGCAGCGTCGTTCATGAGCCCGGAGAAGATGAGCGAGGAGATCAAACGACAGATTGCCGCAGCAGCTTACCTGGTGGATGGGCCTGCCCTTGAGAAGCAGTTGCTCCTTTCGCAGAAAAACACCGCTGCCAAACTCAAGAATGATTACCAAACGCTCCTGGATAGCAGCATCGCAATAAAAAGCCGGATGTTTAGTGTACGCAGCCTGCGAGCTTACCGCTATCACCAGGCCGTACCACAGGCGGTCGCCTTTGTGGAAGACGGTAGCCAGGTTCCAGCCAACCGCATCGCTGCCCTTGAAGCACTTAGCTGGTATAAGCTATCGTATCAAAAGCCCCTTATTCAGGCTCTGTGCACACGTTTATTGGAAAATGGTCCCGAAGCGTTAAAGGAGCAGGCCAGGCGCACCGCCGCTATCCTAGGCCTGCCCGAGCCCGCAGGCAAAAAGTAATTTTCTCCCCATCGAATGCCGGGGCATAACCCGGCATTCGATGATAATCCTACTGTAATATTCATTTTATTATTTTTATTAATTCTAAATAATATTAATTTTGCCACGGTATGACAGCTGACACTGCGCTTTGGCAACAGATTATCGAGGGCGACCAGGCAGCCTTTAAACGGCTATATGAGGGCATGTATCCCTGTTTGGTACGGTATGCCCGGCAATATAGTACAGACGAAAGCTTTATTGGCGAGTGCATCCAGGACCTTTTCATCAATATTTGGACGAAACGCGATCGTCTGAGCTGTCCATCATCCCAGAAACACTACCTTCTACGGGCGTTGCGGAACATCATCTATAATAAAAATGCCCTCAAAAGCCGCATGGTGTATTATGGCGACGCTGCCGATCTCGAGGCCCTTCATGCAGACGTTGAGCCGACATTTGAAATACATACCGACCACCTTTCTCCTTCCCTCATCCAATTGCTCCAAACCCTCACCAGCCGCCAAAAAGAAGCCATTTATCTGTATTACGTCGAAGATTTCAGTTACCAGGAAATCGGCCAGATCTTCCATATCCGCACGGAAGCGGTTTATAAACTGATCTACCGGGCCCTGGCTGCACTCAAAACCCAATCTGTGAACCTGATCGGCCCCCCGACTAGCTTTTGACAAGCTAAAGTGCCCCTCAACTGTCTCAAAATGATACCTTATCGCTGTTAGATAACCTATAATATATTAAGATCATTGTGGCCGTATGAATGCCGAGGAATTAACGGGTATGATCGTGTAAGAAAATGCTGAAAAGATAGAAATCACTCAAATATAAGAGTCAGTCGGTGCATTTTTGAAGTTTAGTTTTTGGTATATTTTCCAGGGGTGACACCAAATCTCCGCTTGAAAGCCTGCGTAAAATGCGTCGCATTTTTGTAGCCGACGATCTCGCTGATCTCATTGATGTTCTTTTCCCTGCTAAGCAGCAATTGCCGGGCATGTTCCATCCGGAGGTCGGCTATCATGCCAAATACGGTGGTTCCAAACAGTTGTTTGAATCCTTTTTTTAGTTTGAATTCATTGGTGCCGACCGTTCGGGCCAGGTCTATCAGCGAGCAAGGGCTTTGGAAACCCGCTTCTATCCTATTTTTTGCCTCAAAGATTTTCTCCCGGTCATTTGGGCTTATCCTGTCTACGGCTTTGCCTTCGGATCCGTTGATTTGTTCCAGTTGTAGTAGCAGCAGTTCCAGGATGCGTTGCTCCAGGAACAGGCGTTTAAATGGCCTGTCAATGGTGTCGTCAAGGATATCCCGGATGATGTGCATCATCTTTGCCGTTACCGGCAAGTTCCGACGGTTCATTTGCGTAGGGGCCTGCAGCCTGATATGATCCATGAAACGGTCAAACAAATGTCCTTCAGGAATGTACTTGCGGAATAAAGTAGGCTGTAGATATATTTCCAATAGTTTGGAGCGGAGGTCTGTGAACGAGATCCGGCCTTTGACCTGCGGTGCATAGAAAATGTTATGGTAATTTGATGCGAACTGATATTGCGGCATCCCGGTTATTTTGGTTTCTGAAGTACCGGATAGGGTAAAATGCATTTCGACCGTTTCATAATCTGTTTCGAACCGCAGGCGTGTGGGCTGCCCCAGGCAAATGTCGCCATATCCGATATGGATGCCTTCAAAAAAGATCTCCCGGTGGGCTCCGTTAGCGAACGTATTTTTTATCTGGATGGTTCGCTCTGTGACACCGTCTTTTTGGAATGCGTAATGCTGATCATAGCTATGCTGTATAAAGATCTCCTTTAAGTCTTCGTGTGTTATCTGTATTTGCATCTTCGAAATCCGTTTAACGTCGAAATTGATCCCGCTGGCGTCGTTACCGCCAGGCATTTCCGCCCTAATTTTGTTTTTTAAAATAATTCTAAATAAGACAAATTGTATGGATTTTCCTAAACAAATCAAAAAAATAATACCCTGCCTTTTTTGCTGTGCGTTCACTGGTTGGCTGTATTCTCCCGTTTCTGCACAGCAAACCGGAGAAGCCAAAGGTTATGTATATGGCCCTTCCAACGAACCCATTGCGCATGCAACGGTTTCATTGGAAGGGCGGCAAACGGAAACACTGACCAATGAGGATGGTTATTTTATCTTTGATAATCTTCCGTTTGGCACTTATCCGGCTCATATCCGGATGGTCGGTTATCAGACGCTGATCAGCAAAATTATTGTCCGTCCTGATGCTGTCAATGGGATGCGTTTTACGATCAATCCCAATCCGCAAATGCTGAGCCCTGTTACGGTTACGGCAGAAAAGAAGCAGGCCGATATGCAAAAAGTGCCGTTGCCGCTCACCGTTATTTCGGGCAGGCAGATCGAAGAACGGAACATCCGTGAGGTGAGCGATCTTTTGCTCGCATCCCCGAATACCATGACGTTTAATGCCGGGGCTCCCACGCTGAATCTTATTTCCATCCGGGGGGTGGCCACGTATACGACCGATCCAGCCATCGGTGTATATGTAGATGGGGTGCCCATGTTTGACGGATATTCCAGTTCCATCCAATTGCAGAACATTGACCGGGTGGAAGTACTTCGCGGTCCGCAGGGTACACTGTACGGACGTACTGGATTGGGAGGTGTGATCAACATCATTACCCGCAGCCCAACGAATGTAACACAGGGTTTTGCCAGTGTTGGCCTGAGTAACTACGGTAGCCAGCAATACGCGCTTGGATTTTCCGGGCCTTTGGTTAAGAACAAGCTATTTGCAGGAATAAGCGCTTTATACGATACGCGTAATGGGTATTTTAAAAACCTTTACACGGGAAAAGATTTTGACAAACCGCGTACGTACACCATGGCGATGCTTACGTAAAATACCTGGCGACAGACAGGCTTACCTTAACACTGAATGCAAAAGCGGAATACAATGATGTGAAGGGATCCTTCCCGTATGCTATCAATGCCGATTCAGCGTATAAGAACGGTTACACGGTGAACCAAAACGGCCAGAACATTGAAAAAAGGAAGCTTTATACAGCTTCATTGGCTGCATCTTATCGGATTCCGTTTGCAACCCTTCAGTCTATCACGGGCTTTACAAACCTGGATGACACGTATGAGGATTATGATAACGACCTGAGCCCTTACGAGGTGTATGGGTACGACCTTCCCCTGAACAACCAGAAGACAGTGACCCAGGAATTCCGCATTGTTACGGCCGATGAGCGGCCTTTGCAATTAACCGGAGGGATCTTTGGATTTACCGATCTCAAGAAGGCCGATAACCGCAGCTTTACCGGAAGTGACGCTGCAGCATTTGGGATTGATGAAATGGCGCCCTATACCAACGTGACCAATTCAACAAAAAAGGTATATGGCCTTTCGGGATATGCCAACCTTACGTATATGTTTGCTGAACGCTGGAAACTAACCGGTGGTGTACGCTATGACTATGAGTCGCGCCGTTTGAATATCTCCAATACTTTTGTGAAAGAACCCAATGCATCAGAAGCCAGCCCGGAACAGCAGCTTAAAGGCCACAACCATTCCCTTTCGCCGCGCCTCAGCCTTTCATATGCAGCCGCTAAAGACGTGCTCGTTTATGCCAGTTATGCACGTGGGTTCCGGGCGGGTGGCTTCAACCAATTTACGACGACCGACTACCTGACCTATGATCCGGAATATTCTGACAACGTAGAGTTAGGTGCTAAAACCGAATGGCTGGACCACCTCCTGCGGGCCAACGTAAATCTATTTTATACCAATTGGAAAGACCAGCAGCAAGCGCTGATCGTCCCTGATTTTTATATCGCGAATATCGGCAGGCTGGTGAACCAGGGGGCTGAGCTTGAGCTAAGCTTGTTGCCTGTGAAAGGTTTGGAGGTCAATTATAACTTGGGACTATTTCATTCGGAGTACAAAAAATTGGTCCTTACTGACTACAATACCGGGGAGAACATGGATGCCAGGGGGAACGGGCAGGTATTTGCCCCTGCATTGACATCTTCGCTCAGTTTTACCTATCGTTATCATTTGCCAGGCAATAAAGCACATCTTTTTATCGTACCTGAATGGAAATATCTGTCAAAGCAATACCTCAATTTTTACAACGACCTGGAACAGTCACCATTCAGCCTGTTTAACCTGTCTGGCGGGTTGGGGTATAAAGCCATTGAGCTGGGCGTTTGGGTGAAGAACCTGGCCGATAAACAATACATTCCGTATGCTTATATGCCCTCACCGGCCGCCAGTGCCCTGGTATTGCTGAGTGCACCCAGAACCTACGGCCTTACCCTGCGGACCCGTTTTTAAGATTTCGTATGACTAAGTTAATTATCAACCAACTCAGCAAAACCTATCAAAACGGTCATCGGGCCCTTGACGAGGTGTCCCTTGAGATCGGTAAAGGTATGTTTGGATTGCTTGGGCAGAACGGCGCAGGCAAATCAACGCTGATGCGCACCCTGGCTACCTTACAGGATGCAGATGCGGGAACGGTGTTCCTAGACGGGCTGGATGTACTGAAACAACCGCAGGAAGTGCGGAAAGTGCTGGGGTATTTGCCCCAGGATTTTGGTGTTTATCCCAATGTGAGCGCCCATGAAATGCTGGCTTACATTGCCTCAATGAAAGGGGTTCGGTCGGGGAAGGGCTTAAAGGAAGCCGTTGATGAATTGCTGGCCCGTGTAAACCTGTATGATGTGCGCCACAAAAAGCTCGGGACGTATTCCGGCGGCATGAAACAGCGCTTCGGTATTGCGCAGGCACTTATCGGCCAGCCAATGCTCATCATTGTGGACGAACCCACTGCCGGGCTTGATCCATGGGAGCGGAACCGCTTTTACAATTTGCTGAGCCAAATTGGAGAAAATACCATCGTGATCTTGTCTACACACATCGTGGAGGATGTGGCCACTCTTTGCCGTGATATGGCCATCATGGGGCAGGGCAAGGTGTTGCTCACTGGCAAGCCACAGCAACTGGAGCAAACCCTGCTTGGCCACTTGTGGCAAAAGCCGGTTAGCCGCGATGAGCTGGAACGCTGCCAGCAGCAGCTTTCGGTGATCTCCTCACATTTTCATGCGGGACAGCTGCATGTTACCGTCTTGGCAAACGAGGCTCCTGATAGCCAATTCATTTCCAAACCACCAACGCTTGAAGATGTTTATTTTACGCAATTATGATCAGCACCCTCTTTTCTTTCGAAATAAAGCAGCACGTAAAAAAAGCCTTTACCTGGGTTTTCCTGGTCTTAATGATCGCCCAAGGGGTTTTTTACATGCACCATGCCGGCGAATTTTATAGCGCCGATGAGACTCATGCCAATGCTCCGGCTATTGTCTATACGGTATTGGCAGGGATGGGGTATCTTTCTTTTATTGTGGGGGCAATTTTGGCAGGTACAGCGCTTGGAAAAGACCTGGAATACCGCACGGCGCCGATTCTGTTTACGACCCGTGTACATGAAAGTACCTATTTCCTGGCCAGGTATGCGGGGTCGCTTTGTGTTTTGGCGTTCCTTTGCAGCGGCTATCTGTTAGGCATTTGGAGCTATAATTTTTTGCCGGTTGCCCATTTGGGCCCTTTTTCATGGATGGCCTTTTTTCGCGCGCTGCTGT
This sequence comes from bacterium A37T11, assembly GCA_900109895.1. Classification (GTDB taxonomy): domain Bacteria; phylum Bacteroidota; class Bacteroidia; order Sphingobacteriales; family Sphingobacteriaceae; genus A37T11. The sequence goes on along the minus strand of FOBR01000001.1, from coordinate 139,251 downwards.
TAATTTTTATACCAAATGTGCTTATCCTGTATACATTGGCCTTTTCAATCGCGGTTCTCAGCAAAAACATCCGCGCGGCTTATATGGTAGCCCTTGCAGGCATCTTGCTCATGATCTTTGCCGAAAGCAGCTTCGGCAACTATCCACGCATCGTGCTGGCCGATCCTACGGCGTTCACGGTATTGCATCAGTTGCTCGAAAATCTTTCTACGGCCGAAAAAAATGCCTTTTCCCCTTCGTTTTCGGGCCTGCTCGGCTATAATCGCTTGCTATGGCTGGGCCTGGCATTGCTGTCTTTCATCATAGCATACCGACGTTTTTCTTACCGGCAGTTTTCATCGTTGCGTTTGAAGAAAAACAAAAAGGAAGCGTTGGGGACGGGAAGCTTTGTGTCAACCAATATGTACACCCTTTCGGGGCGGCAGTTTCGGTTTTCCATAGCGGGCTATTGGAGGAAATTACTGCCTTTGTCGTGGCTCGCTTTTAAATCGGTGGTGCGGCCCGTTGGTTTTCGTATTTTTTTGGCCCTTATCCTGTTTATTTATGTTTGCTATGCAGCCATGTGGCAGCAGGCTTATTATTCGGTCGCTCCTACGCTGCCTACAGCCCTAGAAATGACGCAGATAGTTGGGCCACTGTCTTTTTATATACAACTTTTTCTGGTGGTACAGACGGTTGAGCTGTTGTTTCGCGATCAAACATCCGGTTTTTGTAACATCGGCGATGCACTGCCTGTTCCATCGTGGCTAAGTGTACTGTCAAAGGTGTGCGCCATGCTGATGGTTGCGTTCTTTTTGATGGTTTCCCTGATCACACTGGCGATTGCTATACAGTTTCTTAAAGGGTATGATCAGATTGAATGGAATATGTATTTCCGGAACATGTTATTGCGTTGGGTGCCCAAATACGTGTGTTATATATTGCTCTGTACGTTCATTGCGGGTGTTACCGCCCTCCGGTATGCCAGCATATGGCTGTGTGTTGCTATTCTGGTGATCAGTTCGCTGCTGCATGATTTAGGCATCGTTGAACAGCATCGGCATTTTCAGCCAACTGAAGAGGGCCGGAGGGAAAAGGCGCTGTATGAACGTAAGTATTGGCATTATGCCCGAACGCCGCGCCCTTTGATCGAATCGATATGGCTTCATGCCGATCTATATCCGTCGCGCCGTACATTGCAGTACCGGGCTTCCTTGCAAATGGCCAATACCACTGACCGCCCAATAGACACCCTGCACATCGAGTGGAAAGATTTTTCAGAGATCCAACACATTGCTGCTACGGGATACCGTTTCACCCGAATAATGTGTGATACGGTGCTGAGGCATGCGATCTATGTGCTTGAACCTGCCCTACCAGCCGGCGCGACGATGGGCTTGGCCATTAGCGGCGAGCAACATTATAAAGGGTTCACCAACGAGGATCCGCAAAAAGACCTCACCTTCAATGGTAGTTTTTTACAAGACTTGGTCCCTTTTTTTGGCTATGATGACCGGCGAACGCTGAAGGAAAATAATTACCGTGTAAAATATGGCCTGCCCAAACTACGGTCGCGATTGGCAGCACCCGGGGCTCCCGTTGCTGGAAATACCTTGTTTGCGTCAAACCAGGCCGTAAAAGCTGACTTTCTACTCTCCGTTAGTACCGATGCAGGGCAAACCATCGTCGCTCCCGGGCGGTTGGAAAAACAGTGGTACAGCCACGGGCGTCCCCATTTCAGGTATAGGTCTGTTTTTCCGGACGTTTATGACCTGAAACTCCTTTCTGCAACCTATAAGCATATCGTTTCAACGGTTTCCATTCAGGGAAAAACGACTTCAGTTGAGGTATATGCACATCCTGGCCATTCATACAATGTGGCGAAGATCGCCGAATGCGCCAAAGACGCATTGGTTATGTTGCAGCCTCTTTTAGGAACCTAGCCGTATCCGGTACTGCGTATTGCCGAGCGGCCAGCATACGATGAAACGTTGACTGTTACTGGAAATCTGGTTATTTTTCCTGAAAGCCACGGTTGGTTGGCGTATATCCATCAGGAAAAAGACCTCGATTATTTACGTTATATCATTACACGTTCGGTAGCTGCCCAGTACTTCCGGCAGCTTCGCATTAGTCGCACACAAGGTTATCCGATGCTTATTTCTTCTCTTCCCGGTTACCTCGCATTGCAGCAGCTGGTCGCAAAACAAAATGGTGAAACGGTGCAGAAACATCTTCAAAAAGAGGAGAAGCTTTACCTGAAGGGTAGGGCAGCGGAGAGTAATCAGGAGCCTTCATTATTGCAGGTAGACGAAGAAAGCACCTATGTTTCGGATAAAAAGGGACCGATCGTTTTTTACCAACTGGCAAAAAAAATAGGTAAGCAGCGGCTAAATATGATCATTTCGGATTTTTACCGCTTGGGGAAGGAAAAGAAGGTCACAGATGTAAGCGACTTTTATGAATTACTGAAAACGCACATCCCCGTTTCCCGCCGGGAAGAACTCGGTAAACTTCTGACAAATACAGATATTGGGCAATATCACTTTGTGAAGTAAGTCAGCGATAATAATTGCGATATTGCCATTTCATGGTTTTTTTAATTTTTCATTTATAACTATTATAAATGAAAAAGCTACATTTGGATGGCGGCAAAAGCCTTTTAATGAATGCGACATGAAAAATAGCTGGTTAGCGCGTTGGGACGATCGGTATAGTAAAGCCGAATATGCCTTCGGAGTGGTACCCAATGAGTACCTCAAGACACAACTTGAATATGTTGCGCCGGGCAAAGCGTTGTTTGCGGCAGAAGGAGAGGGCAGAAATGCCGTATATGCCGCAACAAAGGGGTGGGATGTGTGTGCATTTGACATCAGCCCTGAAGGGAAAAAGAAGGCCGTAACCCTGGCAGGCCTTCACCATGTGTCTATCGATTATCAGGTTGGCGAGTTAACACATTTAGCGTACCATGCCGATCAATTTGATGCCCTGGTGTTGATTTACGCACATTTTCCGGCTCCTATTAAATCTGCCTATCACAAAATACTCCTTAAATTATTATGCAAAGGGGGGATCATCATTTTTGAAGCCTTCAGTAAAAATCATCTGCCTTATCGTTTGAAAAACGAAAAAGTGGGGGGGCCGTCAGATCTGGAAAGTTTGTTTTCTATAGAAGAGCTGCAGGAAGATTTTGCAGGCTGTCATTTTTTAACTATGGAAGAAAAAGTTATTTACCTCAATGAAGGCCTGTATCATAATGGGAAGGGCAGCGTGATCCGTTTTGTAGCGCAGAAAATCGAAGAATGAGTAAGCTTTTAAAACCAGAGATAAAGAAAATCAGGGAGAAAATAGATCGCTGCATATGTTAAATTGCCATGCAGGCAAATAATACGGATTGAATATATGCTAACCGGTGTGCATTCCGCATTTTTGCGGAATGAATTTATTTAGAACAAATATAAATAGTGTTTGGCTTCTATTTCTTCTGACTGCCTGCGGAAAGGATGAACACGTTACGCCTTCGTTGGAAGATGGCAAAAGTACCGTGGTCTATGACCTGGCCGGCGATACGCAGGCTTCGGTGGCAGGTGGTATAGATGGGAAGGAAAACCGACCATTCTATCCGTTTTTGTTCCGTTTCAGTGACAAAAAGCAAATATGGACACGGACGAAAGCCGATTCGTCGCAGTGGTTGAAAACCGCTGATTGGGATATTGCTTTTACGGGCAACTATAACAGCGAAGTATACCTTAACAATACTACGGATGCCGGTAATCCTGGTTTTGGCGGACCGGCCAACCATACGGCTATCCTGCTGAAGCAGCAATCTTACGAGGCCGTAATTGAGGCGCCATCGGATGCCGAATTTGACCAAAGTTCGCTCACTAAAACCGGCTGGTCACAAGCAGAGGGCGATGGGGGCTGGTTCTCCTACGACTTGACCACCCATCTTTTGAAAGCCCTTCCCAATCGTACATATGTGCTCCGCCTGCCCAATGGGAAGTATGCGAAACTACAGCTTTTAAGTGCCTATAAGGGTAACCCGCCCGCTGTGACAGACATGTATTGGCCGGCACCTTATTTTACATTCCGCTATTTTGTGCAGCAGGATGGGAGCAGGAACCTGAACACACGTTAACTGTTAAGGGATGTTGGAAATTGTCCAAAGAACCATTTGCAGTTGTTGTTGCCATAGCTCTCATGGTGGCTTCCTGCGGCGATGTTTATGACCTGAACGGTTTCGACTATGAACCGGATGTGCCGATGAGTGATACGTTGTTCAACCGCGATATCCTGGTCATGAATCTCGGCGACAACCTTCCTGAAGGCCACAAGCCTTTGGATGCAAACGACCCTTTGTATTTTAGTCTGGAAAAACTCAACTCCACGAACACCCTTTATAAGACTACTGATCGCTGGGACATGGCTTTTTCGGGTCAGGGAAGAAGCAGTATAACTACCAATAACGGTAAGGTAGCCGGATTGGGGTATGGTTCTTCGGCCGTAGGTGGGTTGTATCTTGCTGAACTCGCATATAGTATCATTCAGGACGTACCCTAAGACGGTTTATTTGCTTTTCCGGGATATTCAGGCCTCGATGCTATCGTTGAGTTTGGCAACGGCATGGGTCATGTGGCCTACACGTTCTTTCGCAACATGTTCCGGCCCGATAAAGTGGTAGGGTATCTGGATACATCCTATCCGCTGGATGTGCAACTGGAGGCGGCCAATTACGCTCATATGCTGTATGCCTTGTCAGAACGGATGGCGCAGGATTTCCCGGCATCGCTCTACACCGGTGTCAAAACTATGCCGGCACCTATGTGCTGGAGGTGAGCCATATGGGCTACGGCACTTATCGTGATTAGGTGACGATTGAAGCCGGTCAAGTACAGCAGCTGAATATCACACTCCATCCGGGCAGCAGCGCCCTGGATGAGGTGTCGGTGGTTGGTGAAAAAACGGCGGGTGAAAATCCTGATAACTTCCTCCGGTTGGACCGCAGTGCGATGCCCGTCCAGGTCATTACGCGCCGCACGATTGAGCTAATGGGCAGCCGCCGGCTGGATGAAGTGCTCAAGGAGCAGACCGGTATGGCCATCGTTAACAACATAAGTGGTGGGGCACGTTCGGTAGGGGTGCAGATGCAGGGTTTCAGCAGTGATTACGTCATGGTCCTCATAGACGGGCAGCCCATGGTAGGCCGAAACAGCGGCAATTTTGACCTTTCGCGCATCAGCGTCAGCAATATTGAACGCATCGAGATCGTCAAAGGGACTTCTTCTTGTTTGTTCGGCAGCGAGGCCATGAGTGGGGCCATCAACATCATCACACGGTACGGGGCCATTACGCCACAGGCCTCCGCATCGTTGAGTTACGGCAGCCTGAACATTGTGGACGCTACACTGGAAGGGGAGACGCCCTTTCGCAACCAGCGCGGATCGGTTACGGTATCAGGCAATTATTACCGCACAGATGGTTTTAATACCAATCCCTATCTGATGTCGGGCACAACGGCACCCCCTTATGATAATTACAGCATACAAGGCCGCGCCCGGTACCGGCTGAGCAAGAACAGTACCGTGGGGGGCAGTGTACGTTACGGCCTGCGCAGGTCGTACATGCCTAAAGATTGGGGCGATGGCCTCGTATCCGGGGATAGCCAGGACGAAAACGACCTGAACCTGGCCGCCACGTTTGACCATACTTTCCGCTCGGGCATGCGTAGCATGAGCCGCTATTATTTTACACGTTATACTTCAGACATGAGTGTGTTGTGGCAGGCACAGCAATCGGTGGCAGGCCAGGAGGTATTCGGGCAGGACCTACACCGCTTTGAGCAGCAGTTTGCGCTGGGCCTGCCGGCTGCCGGCCTGAATCTGACGGCTGGGGCAGGGGGCAGCCTGGAAAAGATGGATGACCAGGCACTGAGCGATGTACACAGCCTCACGACGGCCTTTGCTTATATCCAGGGCGATTGGCGGATCAGCAAAAAGCTCTCGGCATTGGGTGGAATGCGTTATGACCATACCCGGAGTTATGGCGGAAAAGCAAACCCCAATCTGGGCTTGCAATACCAGCTAAGCCCGCAGTGGCTTTTTAGGGCAGGGGTAGGAATGGGGTTCAAAGCCCCTGATTTTCGCATGCGCTATCTGGTCTTTTATAATCCGGCTGCCAATTACATGGTTATTGGCAACGACCTGCTTAACCAAACCCTTAGCCAGATGCAGGCTGAAGGGCAGATCAGCGAGATCAGGCGCTATGTGGTGGGCCAGCTGGACAAGAACCTCCGTGCTGAACGCAATACGTCCTGGAATGCGGGTATCACCTGGAAGCCCTCGCAACAGGCCACATTGGAGGCCGGGGGCTTTTATCATCGCATCCGCGACCAGATCAACCCGGTGCTGGTGGCTACGGGTACCGGCATCAGCCAGATCTATTCATACCAAAATCTGCCGGAGGCAGTCAATAAAGGGGTGGAGGCCAGCCTGACGCTGAACCCGCTGCCAGACCTGGAGCTGAGTATGGGTTACCAATACCTGATCTCCAAAGACCTGAGTGTGGAGGATAGCATCAGGGCCGGGCATTGCCCCTATAACCAGAACATCCATGACCCGGCCACCGGCGACTCGTTTGCACCCAGGCCGTCAGACTACTGGGGCATCGAGAACCGGTCGCGGCATATGCTCAATGCCCGTGTGTTCTATACCTACCGGCCCTGGGACCTGAGTGCCAACATCCGGGTCAACTACCGGGGAAAATATCCTTTCAGCGACTATAACGGCAACCAGTTCATTGATCGATATGACACCTTCGTGCCGGGATATACCTTGCTCAACGCCGCGCTGGAAAAAAAACTGATGGACCAGCACCTGAGCCTGCGTTTCAGCGCAGACAACCTGCTCGGTTTTCAAAACATGCTGGTGCCGGGCCAGCCCGTCCGGGTATTCATGGCCGGTTTCACCTACCGTTTTTTTTTAAAAAACTTTTCATAGCGTAGCACAGATCCCGATGAATGCACCAATAGCGGGACCGCTTTCTAAGCAGAAGATGTCAACGGCCGGTTTCCATGCGGGGAAACGCGTGTAAAAGCGTGCAGTTAGAAGGCGGCGGCAAAAAAAGTTTTATTATTTAGAACGAATATAAATAATTGTTATATTTGTGGGGAATATCAAAAAAGGATAGGATGCTGATAAAATCAAAGATTGACGGTCACAATGATTGGCTGTTTATAGAGGATATTCCGGATTCTTATACACCTGGCTACCGTTTAGCAGAGAAACAAGTAGCTATCAAACGCAGCCCGGTTTTTATGGTCAACCAACAGCTAACAACAGGGGGATTGTTCGTCATGCATTCAGAAATGAAATTTGACGAGGCACTTAATATCCAGACAGAAGTGGTAGGTGAAACGATCACCAGCCAATTCATCTTTTACCGACAGAGCCAGGACCTGGGTAAAAAACAACCCAATACGCTTTATGGACGTAGCCGGCACAACATCCGCTATATTCCGTCAACCATTGAATCGCACCTGATCAGGGAAGATGTGGAGTATACTTATTTTCTGGTAGTGCTTAGCAAAGATTATTATTTTAACCTCATTGACAGGCATTCCCTGTTGCATGAAGATTTCGTGAAGGAGATTGAGCGGGGGGAATATACCTCTTTTGCTTCAGAGGATTTTTTTGTAACGATGGAGATGCGGCGCGTGATTGACGATATGATCAGCTGCCGGCAGCATGGCGAGCTTAAGCGCATTCATACAGAAGCCCGCATTCTGGAATTGCTGATGTACCAGCTGGAACAATTAAACCATGGCAGCCCTGAACCTGAGCAGGTAAAAGGTGATGATGTGACAAAATTGGAGCATGCTCGCCAGATCTTGGGGGAAAGGTTCCATCATCCGCCGACCCAAAAAGAACTGTCAAGGGAAGTCATGCTCAATGAATTTAAACTGCGGCGTGGCTTTAAAGAATATTTTGGCACCACCGTGTATGATTACATTACACGCTTGCGTATGGAACATGCGCGCCATCTGCTGCTGGAAGAAAATAGGCCGATCTTTGAAGTTGCCTCGCTGGTGGGCTTCTCCCATCAGAATAATTTTAGCATTGCCTTCAAGAAATACTTTGGCATTCCGCCTAGTGATTTGAAATAATTATTCGATTTACGATTTTTATTAAAAACTAAATTTTACAAGGATTAAATTCCATTGGACTGCTCCCGGCTGGAACAAGCCGGCTGCGGGCCTCGGTCCCTCCGCCTATTGTTCCCATGCCGCTCGCATGCCCAATGGAATTTAAATCAGCGTTCAAATCAAATCTGGTTAGCCGGGAAGCGGTCTAGGGAACGTAGCGGAGTGAAACCGGGGCTCACGCAGTGGGAGTTCCCAGCCACTGGAGGGCTGACCAGATTTGACTTTAACTAATATTTTCGCTTTCCGCTTTAAGCTTTTCTGACGGCAACATGCTGTTAAAGCTTTCTACCCCCATTTTGATCTCTTTAGGCAGTACAATGGTCTTTAAGGAAGCCGTGTTAACCTGCACCTGCACATCCATAGAAAATACTGTATAGATATTCCGGCTGTTCAGTACTTCGGCTGGTGTGCCGTCATAGAGTTTCCGGCCATTTTTCATCAGGAGTATGCGGTCTGCATATTGCGCGGCCAGGTTGATATCGTGCAATACCGTGATCACCATAAACCCGCGGTTGGCCAGAGCCCGTATAATGGCCAGCGTTTGGTGCTGAAACTGCATGTCCATGGCCGAAACAGGTTCATCCATGAGCAGCAGGGCGCCAGGGCGGTCCCATATCTGCGATAGCACCCGCGCCAGTTGTACACGTTGCTGCTCGCCACCCGACAAGGACAGATAGCTGCGTGCTGCCAAATGGCCCACTCCGCATACAGCCATGGTTTCTTCCACGGCGAGCCGGTCAGACGGGGCCGGCTGATTCTTGTAATGGGGGTAACGGCCCATCAGCACGATCTCTTCGGCCGTGAAATCAAGGGACACCGCCTGCTGCTGGCTCATCGTTGCCCTTAATAAAGCAAGTTCAGTGGAGGTGTAGGTGCCGATGGGTTTGCCAGCAAGCCGTATGCTACCTGAATCGGGCTTTTTCTCTCCGCTTAACAAACGGATGAGTGTAGACTTACCAGCACCATTGGCACCCAGAATAGCCAATAGTTCACCTTTGTGAAGGCTAAAACAGACATCCTTAAGCAGGATATGGTTTTTTATGGAGTAAGTAATGGCTTCCGTACTGAGCATCATGCAGGCAAATATAGTTAATGGAGCAATTTCTTTTTGTCTTTTATGAGGATATATAAGAAAACAGGTGTCCCCAGTAAGGCTGTGATCACGCCAATGGGCAATTCTATGGGAGCGGTGAGCACGCGGCACAGCAGATCGGCAATGGTGAGGATAAAAGCTCCCATTAAAGCGGAGGCCGGCAATACATACTTGTGGTCAGGGCCGCCAAGCAACCGGAAGATGTGAGGTACCAGCAAGCCGACAAAACCAATGATGCCGGATACGGCCACAGAAGCCCCGACGGCCAACGTGGTCAGTAATACGACCTGTGTCTTGATCCGGCCGCTGCGCATGCCCAGTTGGTCGGCCTGCGATTCGCCTAAAGCAAAGGCATTGAGCGAGCGGGCCTGAAAGGGCAACAATACAATGGCAAGCCCGGCAAACGGCAACAGGCACCAGACCATTTCCCAGCTGGCTCCGCCCAGGCTTCCCAGCATCCAGAAAGTGATGGACCGGAGCTGTTGTTCAGAAGAGAGGTAACTGATGATGCCGGTAAGCGCTCCTGCCAGTGCATTGATGGCAATACCGGCGAGCAGCATGGTAGCTACCTGAGGGCGTCCGTCGCTTTTGGCGATCTGATAAATGAGGAAGGCGGCAAAGCCTGCACCGGCAAATGCGCCGAAGGCCAATAAATAATAGCCAAGAATGGCGCTGAGTCCTGCCAAGAGCATCGGTTCAAGCACAATAATGGTAGCGGCCATCAGCGAAGCCCCGGCTGAGATACCGATAAGGCCGGGTTCTGCCAACGGATTGCGAAAGATACCCTGGATCGCGGCGCCTGAAATACCCAGTGCAGCACCCACGAGCATGCCCAGCAATATGCGGGGTAAACGCAGGACGTTAATGACGCCTGCGTAAGTTTCATCCAGCTGCATGTCTGTCCACAAGCCTAGCCGATGGGCAAAAGCCAATAGTACATCACGCAGGGGAATGTGCATGGCCCCAAAACTGAGGGACAGGGCTACTGACAGCAATAGCCCGGCAACGAGCAAAACGTATATGATTTTTCTTTTCAAAAGGACTATTATGGAATAAGCAGTTTGTTGAGGCTACGAATAGCATCAGCCAGCCGTACACTGAAATTGATGAGCAACTGTCCATCCATCTGCACAATGCGTTTATTTTTGCCGGCGTTGGTAAGGGCCATGCCCGGCATTTTCAATACGGCGGAGGTGCCACCCAAGCTGCTGAGGCCAAAGTCAAAGAGCAGGATGACGTCCGGATTGGCTTTGACCAACGACTCGGTAATATAGGGTTTAAAATCATTGAATTCCTGCACGGCATTGCGGCCTCCGGCCAGGCTGATGATGGCGTCCAGGCTGCTGCCTTTGCCGGCAACGCTCATCGTACCGGCGCCCCGGGCATAGATAAAAAGCAAGCGGGGCGTATAGTTAACTGTCCTTGACTTGACTTCCTGAAGGGCTTGCCCGATCTGACTTTCTGTTTTACTGGCCAGTAGTTTCCCTTTTTCGGGCAATCCTACGGCGGTAGCTACTTCACGGATAAAATGCAGTGCACCTTTGGCCGATTATTCCTGGCGGATATTTACCCACCTTACTCCCAGGGTCCTGAGCTGCCGCTCCACTTCGGGTGAAACGTTCCCTGCCGGGGCGAGCACGAGATCGGGGTGAAAAGCCATCAGGCCTTCAGCCAAGACTGAACGGTTTTTGCTGACCCGTGGCAATGCCTTCACATAGGCCGGATAGATGCTGGTGACATCCACAGCAACGATGGACGAACCTAAGCCCAGGGCATCCACCGTTTCACTAAGCGCTCCGCTCAGCGTGATGATCCGTTTGGGCGGGGCAGCGACGGCGCAAAGGACCAACAGGTTAAATATATAGATAAAGCTGATCGTTCTCCGCATATCCGCAAAGATAAACCAACAGAGCAATGTAGCCAGCAGGCTGCCGAAATAATACGGATTGCATATAAAATAATACGGATTGCATATAAAATAATCCGGATCGCATAGAATGTGTTCCGTTCTCAATACCCACCTTTGTTTATTCAGATGTTTTATTCATTAAATATATTATTATGCTCAGTACAAAAATCAAAGAAGCGACCCGTGAAGCACATCAGCAACTGGAAAAAACGGTGGTCCTTAAATTGAAATCGATCCGCAGCGCCGAAGATTATGCCGGCTTCCTGAAATATTTTTATGCTTATTTTAACGCCGTGGAATCGGTGATTGCCCCTTATATCAGTGAAACGCTGCTTCCCGACCAGGCAGACCGTCGCAATTCATCCTATCTCCGGAACGATATAGAGGCACTTGGGAGCAGTGTAGACCAGCTGCCTGTGGTCTATACCCCCATGATAAACAGCCCGCTTGAGGCTTTGAGCGCATTATATGTGTTGGAAGGCTCGATCATGGGCGGGCCTTATATTGTCCAAATGCTGCAGAAGTATGGCATGACTACCGGTTTCTCCTTTTTCTCGGGATATGGCGAAAATACCGGCCGCATGTGGGGAGCATTTACAGCCGCGTTGAGTGCGCAGGCGGGCAATGCCGAAGAGGAGGCTCAGGCCATCCGCACTGCCAATGAAACCTTTGCCCGCTTTGGCGATGTCTTCGAACAGGATTTTCAAACAGTCGCAGGCTAGGCTTGTGTTATTTCCTTTGATGGAGCCTATAGCAGTAACCCAAGCTTCAATAACCCTGGCTGGGCAGATCATGGAGGGGCTGGCCCGCCAGGGCTATTTGATAAGCCAACAGCGTCGTATCCTGATCGCTGCACTTTGTGCAGCGGGCAGCGTGGATGATGTAGAGGCATTTTGGATGCAATTACGCCAACAATATGGCATCAGTTGGGCTACGGTATATACCAATCTAAACCTGCTGGCCCGGCATGGCTGGCTGATACGTAGCGGCCGCGGACCCCGTAGTTATACCTATACTGTTATTCAATAGTAGGCAATCCCACCAAGAATACAACAAATGCGTAAGCATTTGCAACAAAATCGTACGTTTATTTTTGGCGCATATTATTTATTTGCATGGTCATATTATGCAAATTTTATCCATGTAATAATGCAAAACTTAAAAAAAGCCAAAACAAGCGTTCACGGGTCTGCGCTTGCCGTTTTACTCATTAGTAGCTTATTGATTACTTTGTATAGTTGCGGAAAACCCGGTGATGGTGATGAACCTGATCCCGACGTAGAAAATCCGACGGGCTGTGCACTCGCCAGTGACGTTGACCAGTCGCTTGGGCTGCGTAACTTTGAATATGATGATAAAGGTTTATTGACAAAGATGACGGGGCCGAATTATTATTACGGGCCTTTTGTCAGAACCATTGCACCTGATAAAGTGATTGACGCCTATCCGTCGTCATCGGTAGACGGCTTGGGGCATCATTACTACGGCACCATTACGATTACTTATACGTATAGTGGGGGAAGCGGAAATATTTATGATGGCAATCCTGAATATATCAATCAATTATTTGCTTCTACCATCTCCGGATCTTCCACAACAACCAATCTAATGTTTCAATACTTATATGACGATCCCAAAAAACACCTGACTTCCGTTTTAATACCAGCTGACGGCTATAGCAAGGATGCAGACGGTTTTTCATTTATCAGGTATGAATTCAGTTTCACCTATGATGCCCATGACAATGTAACACAAGTGAAAATTATAATGGATTGGTCAAAAAAAATCACGGATTATCCGTCTGGTGAAAGCCGTATCGATTACAAACAGACTTCTGATGAGTTATTGAATATTACCTATGACGACAAACCCTCCCCATATACGTCCATCTCCAAATATTGGAAATTTATAGGCAATGATTTTAACGGTTTTGGCGCCTATAATCTGGATGGGGTACGTTTTTGGGCGGGCCGCTGCGCCATCCTGAGCAAGAACAATCCAGTAAAAATTACCGGAAAACTCTTTGAATTAAATAATGCAACGGCAAAGGCAGAACTTAAAGACATTAATACCGCCCTAACCTATGAATACAATGATAAGAATTTGCCGGTTAGCATGACCATGAATTGGTCAGGGAGTAAATGCGTTTACGTATAACTGCAAGTAACAGCAAACTAGTCAGGCTTGCGGTCCTGTACTGAAGGGACCGGTGCTCAACGGCTTTGACCTGAGTAGCTGGGCACAGGTCCCTTCGGGGAAGCTACACTTTGTATTCATGTACCGGCCAAAGAGCGACGTGCCTTTTTTTCAGCTTGATCCGCAGTATCGCAGGCAGGTATTCAGCGATACCACGTTCCAGCTGGACGAAGGCGAAGTCTATACCCTACATGCCTTGCAAAAAAACTTTACCAGCAAAGCCAGTGGCCTACTATTGCGCCAGGAAACATTCCATAAACAATCGTTTTCGGATGACCGGGTATACGTGAATTTCTATAACTACAGCGCCGAAGGTTTTTACCAGGCTCCGGAAAGCCAAAAAATTGCACCGGCGGTGGTTGTGGAGGGCTTGTTTCAGTTATGCATTCGTGATACCATGGGTATTTATCTGTCATTGTATAGAGGACAAGCCCACCAAGATGGGGATTATGCAAATAGCATTGTGCTGACGAACGACTCTATAGCTAGTCCGGCATTTGACAAAACCTATCTTACTACGCTACGGCACGATAGTTTCTCGGGTTCTGTGATGCCGTATGTCAGCTTTCCGCTGTGGATGGGGGATGAAACAGATCATATCTATACGGATCTTTGGGAGCGTTTTTATTTCCTGGCTCCCGGACTGGATATTCATCATCATGCCTATAGCGAATATGGTCTGTCGGATGGGAGCAATGAATATACCGGAGGTCTCATCACAAAAACACAAGGTAATTTTGCGGTAATTAACAGCTTATTGCAAGGGCAACGGATCTTTGTCAGTAACGATTATTCAGATAGACGTTATCACGCAGGTGCAGGCATCTACAATTTAGTGATCAATACCCATTCAGGGGTAGATAATCACAGGTCGTTTGCAACGGTGAACAGTATTGAGGTCATTAATGGCCAGGTCTATCTGACGACGATACAACGCCGGTATGCCCCGCCGATTTATCAATAGCTTAAATAAGACATGAGAATTTTAGTATCATCTGAAATTCTGCCGGATGGGATGCTACGTCCATTGAAGAGGCCAGCCCGGAAACCTTGGATACATTCATACGACCTTATGTACTCAAGGAAAATGCCAGCCTTCAAGTATTAACTGGCAAAGGCAGTCCGTGGCTTGGGGAGAGCCTTTTAACTATTCCCGGATTGTATAATCGAATTAATGGAAATCAATATAGCGTAAAACAAAGCCTGTCTTTTTCAGGTGGAAATTTGCTTGTGAATGGTGTTGATATGGGTGCGGCAGCTCCTTTCGAGGCGGCTGAAGCCACTATTTGGCCTATAAATAATGTGATAACCCGTATTTCAAGAAGCGCTTGGGACTTCCTGAAAGATGACGGGCGGTTCAGTTTGTTTACAGGCATCCTGCAATACAACGATTCCGTTTACAATGATTTGTTTTATAAAGCCAACGGCTATGCTGCCCAAACGGGAGGATACCGCGCGCAGTGGTACTACCGGGATTCACCCATGCAATTGGGAATGACCATTTTTGAAGAGAACGGCCAAAATTATACCTATCCTCTCAATACATGGTTCGTTCCTACCGATGAAGCCTTCCGGAAAGCAGGTTTTCAAACCCTGGATGACCTGATCGCTTATAATGAACGCCGCGGGATGCCCGATACTATTTTCAGCCCTGCCGATAACCAGGGGTAGCATATCAGGCGGCATTTTATGCCATCAAAGGCTGCTTACCTGTGGATAGTTTGCTCGATTACCATGTTTCATGGGGAATGCGGCTTGCCAGTTTCCTGCACTGGGAAAGCCGGAACGAGATTCTCTGGTTTCAGAATGACCTAAATAGTCAGCTACCCGCAGGCTTGCCGATCGCTATCTTTTCCCTGCCCTTATACGGGGCGAGCTCGGGTTGGCCTCCGCAACCTCAACAAATCTCATCCGTTACGTTTACGCATCACAATCCGCTGGAATTTCCCGCGGTTGGCAAAGTGGCTATTAGCGGGGGGGGCGGTCATGAAATTAGCACAAAAGGCCCCGGGGTTTATACACTGAACGGCGTAGTACACGCGGTTGAAGATTTATTCTTTCATTGATTTTATACAATTTGGATATGAAGAGTTACGTAATATGCATCATTGCTGCCATGACGGGTTGCTTGTTCAGCGCATGCTCAAAGGATGAAGACCTGTACCAACGCATCGACTACAACCGCCTGGGGTACTTGATCACAGACAACCAAAATCTTTCAACGTTTAATACCGCCTTGCAGCGAAGCAGCCTGAAGCAGGAATTACTCGGGAAGGGTTCTTTTACGGTGCTGGTTCCTTCGGATGAAGCATTCCTGGAGCAAGGGTACAGCCCGGCGTCCATGGCTACGATAAATAGCTCCTGGATTTCCAATTTCATGGCCTACCATACGATAGACGGCCTTTATGACTTTGAAAAACTACCCTTTCAGTTTAATCAGGCCATCCGCACCCGCAATGGGCATAATGTGTTTGTTTCACGCTGGGTTTTCGAGGGCGATACCGTAGAAACCGTCAATGGCGTGCGGGTGTTGGCAGCCGATGTAAAAGCAAGCAATGGCTATGCCCAAGTGCTTGACAAGATGTTGGAGCCAAATACCTATGGTACCATAACCGACCACTTAGCTAGTATCAGCAGTGCGACGATGTTTTCGCATGCCCTTATCCGTTCCGGATTGGCGGATATGCTTGACCACAGCGGGCCCTATACGCTCTTTGTCCCATCTAACGAGGCCATGCTGGCGGCCGGTTTTGCTAATATTGAAGACGTGGAGGTCGCCAATCCTGATACGCTGGCCGCATTGGTAAAACGGCACATTCTTCCGGGTATTCGTTTTACCTACGATTATCGGATCACAACACCCTACTCAGAGATTGGTAATGCTAGTAACGGGCGTTATTTTGATGTGGATTATTACGATGAGGCCTCTCAAACAGTGAAAAGCCAAAAGGCCTATGTTTCCGGATATCGTGGTTTTGTGAAGGAAAAGACGTTGAGTGGCGATGAATACTATTTTTATTACACGTATGGCGATACATTTTCAGCTACTGGGCTGGAGCGACTGCTCATATCAAAAATCCCCGTTCCATATTACCTTACCGGTGTCGGAACCACTATTCTTCCCCAGCTTTGCAATCAGGTAGCAGATAATGGCGTATTTCATGTGATAAACAAGGTCCTAGAACCTTAATAGTGAGCGTAATGAAAATAGAAAGAGTGAATAAAAGAGCAATTATTGGCAGTATGCTGTGTTTTTTACTATGCTTTAGCGGTTGTAAAAAAGACGCCACACAAGGAAACAATGGAGCCTTTATCATCAGTGGTTATTTTCCCGATAGCGGAAAGGGAAGGACGCTGGTAACCATCCAAGGCAAGGGCTTTAGCACAGTTTATGACAATAATATAGTGAATTTCAACGGTGTCAAAGCTGAGGTGCTTAGCGTAACGGAAGATGAATTGGTGGTAAGGGCACCTGATGGAGGGGCTACCGGCACTATTCAGGTAACGGTAAATGGCAAAAGCGCTGATGCAGGTTTATTTACCTATCAGGACCTGAGCATTAGCAGTGTGTCGCCGCTTCGTGCAGCTTCCGGTAGTACGGTGACTATTCGTGGATATGGTTTTGCAGGCGTGGAAACACCGCCCATCGTTACCCTGAATGATTCTTCAGCGGCTATTATATGGTATTCCGATAGCCTTATTCGTGTGGTCGTACCCGCTTCAGGGGTAGGGGCCGGCCCCGTGAAAATCAGCCTCGATCATAAACAAGTATCAGGCCCGGTGTTCAGTTATTTTAAGCTGATTGATTTTTCGCCCAAGTTTGTACTCAATGACAATCCCATTGCCGGAACGGAGATCACGCTGATAGGCAGTGGCTTCAATCCTTCCTTAACAGGCAATAAAGTCATATTTTCCCAATCGTCAACATTGGATAACGGTTACGACGAATTGCAGGTCAAGGAGGCCAATGAAAACAAGATCGTAGCCGTTATCCCCGAAGGTATTATAGAAAGCCGCTATTTGTTTGTTCAATCTGAGGGCATTGACGGGCTGATTTCTTTGTCCAGTCAACCGCAGTTTGAGGTGGTTGAAATTCCAAATATAGCCGATATCTATAATTATGGAAGTCTTATTATGATTAAAGGTGTAGGATTCAGCCCTTACGATGGTAAGCCAACACGGGTTTTTATTGGAGACTATGAAGTGCCTGCCAATTATCTGCAGGTGTATTCTGCTTCTATTTATATTACCGTTCATCCAGGTATGGGAACTGGTACCGTGAAAGTGATCACGAATGGCAGGACGGCCCTAGGCGGAGGGATCCCTGGCGGTTAATTATATTGCTGTTTTTTATGAACAATAAACGCCTTTCTCAACGCATCGCTGGTTTGCGAATAAAAAGCAGGATCACGGCTTCCCTTGAAAAAGAAGGCCATCTCATCAGCCCGCAAAGGCGTGTTCTAATCGATGCGCTTTGCGAGGCAAGGGAGATCACCAATGTAGAGGACTTTTGGTTGCAGTTGCGCAAACAACACCATATCAGCTGGTCAACAGTATACAGTAACATCAACCTGCTTGTCCGCAAGGGCTGGCTTATAAGGGAAGGGTCTGGAGTTAGGAATTATACCTATCATGTCGTTGTATGATTGACTTTGCACGTCAATGTAAACCATGTATTGCAGCAAGATGTTTTGGCAATTTACGCCTAACTATCAATATTTAGTATTTTTTGTGATTTTGTAAAAAAAAATAACGTTATTTGTGTCTTCTTCTTCGTACAAAGTGAAGAAATATATAAATTGCAGGCTCAAATTTAGGATGGATGGATGTTTTTACTTCTGATGAAGAATTGTTAACCTCGTTTCGCCAAGGTGATGAAAAGGCCTTTTCAATGGTTTATCACCAACATGCGGGCGTGCTTATAGACTATGCGGCAAGTAGGTTGGAATCGTTTGACGAAGCCAAAGACATGATCCACGATCTTTTTATACAATTATGGGAAGCCAGGGAAAATCTGCAATTAAAACACTCCTTTAAGGCTTTTCTTTTTTTCTGCCTCAAAAGACGTATCCTTAATTATTACCGTCAGCACAACAGCAGATCGGTATATGCCGAGCGACTGAAAGTGCTGGCCAGTTCCTTTAGCCCCGGAGCCGATACGTATGTGGAGGCAAAAGAGGTGAAGGAACTGCTGGACAATACCCTTGAAAATATGTCAGGCAGGGTTCGCGAAATCTACCTCATGAGCCGGGAGGAATACCTTAGCAACAAAGAAATAGCGTTAAAACTGAATTTGTCTGAACAGACCGTCAAAAACCAATTATATACCGCTACTTTGATTCTCAAGGAAAAATTCAGGGCCGCAGGCCTGTTGTCGTTGGCCCTTTTGTGCAGTATGCTTGCATAATGCGCATTTAATAGATTTTTTGTTGACTGTTTTTATGAAAAAATAGCCTATTTCAACTTTTTTTGAATAATATGGTGCATTTTTCTGTGTATTCGGTATCCGATAAAATATTTTTCACTTTTTATATAGTACTTTTTTTGTTTCGGCGTGTCATCCCGGTGAAAAAAGATACAATATGAGCGTAAATGAGTTTGAACAGTTGCTCAATAGATACCATGAAGGGGCTTGTACGCCCGCTGAAAAAGTACTGGTTGAAGAGTGGTTCATTGAAATTGGCAAAAGCAATTCGTCTTCCTGGAAAAATTTTAGTGCAGACGATAAGCAAAAAATAATAGACCATCTTTTTGTAAAAATAGGGTCAAGCTTAGGCATGCAGCCTTTAACGGAAGAACGTTCCACAAAAAGCGGCGGCTTAAATTGGCGCTTGATTATTGGGATTGCAGCCAGTATTTGTTTGGCATCCGTCGCCTACTTATTTATTTTAAGGCCATCAAGGGAGCAAGGCTCACCTGAATCCTGGCGAAAGATCGTTTCGCAACCCGGCCATCAAAAAACATTGCACCTTCCGGATGGCACCACCATTTGGCTTCAGGGGGGAAGTGAACTGATGTATCCAGCTTCTTACGGAGAACATGAGCGGCTTGTGCAATTGGAAGGAGAAGCTTTTTTTGAAGTAAAAGGACTTGCAGACCGGCCTTTTGTGGTAAAATCCGGTAATTTGGAGACCAAGGTTTTAGGAACTTCGTTTAATATAGAAGCCTATGGCGACTTAATGCGCTACGTCGTCTCGCTGGTCACGGGCAAAGTGTCCGTTCAGTTGCATAGCAACGATGATGACAATCAAACCGCACTGACATTATCGCCTAATGAAGAATTGGTATACCATGTAGAGACGGGCAAACTAGCGAAATCTGCAAAAAGGGCCCTATTACATGCCGATGGTTTTAAATCGGGAAATATGGAATTTGAACAAGCCGACCTGCATGAAGTCCTCTTTACGTTGGGAAAAGCGTATGGATTGGACATACGCTATGACATGGCGCAGGCAAAAGCCAGAAAGATGACCGGTAATTTTTCATTAAAGCAGCCGATAGACGAAGTGTTGAAAAGCATTGCGGCTATTACAGGAGGTTCGTATACACGTAAGGGGCGAAAAATTGATTTTAGTTTTTAACAATTTTTAACAACAGGCCCTGATTTTTACATAAACAAGGGGATGCACGAACACGTGCATCCCAAATAAAAAAGCAAAATGCTGCTCCGGGGCTGGAAACCATGTTGGAGCAACAGATTTACCATTTACAGCATAAAGATATGAATATTATTTGTGATAGGAAGATTCTATACTACCGTATTATGCGTTATTCGTCCATTACACTCGTGGTATTGCTTGTAGCCATCGATCTCTGCTTTTCAGCCAGCGGAAAGGCACAGGGTATTTTAGACAGGCGGGCCAGTATCCTGGCCAAAGAAAAACCGTTGACCAACATCTTCAAAGAGCTGAATGAACAAACAGCGGTCCAGTTCATTTATAGTGTAGGGCCTGCAACGGACAAACAAGTAACCTTCAAGGCCCGTGACCAGCGCCTGGGCGACATTCTGGATAAACTTTTTGAAGGAAAAGACCTAGCCTATGAGGTGATGGGTGAACGCTTGGTCATCAAGCAGGTCCAGCAACAGCAGGTCAGTGGCCGGGTGCTGGATAAGGCTGGTGAGCCGGTACCCGGTGTTACGGTTAGCGTACAGGATGGGCGGCAGGCCACTACAACCGATGCCGGGGGTAATTTCAGGCTCAATGTAGCCAATAATGCTGTATTGCTATTTCGGATGATGGGTTTTAAAGACCACACAGAATCTGTAAATGCGCGTTCAACGATCACTGTAACCTTAGAAGAAAGTGTCAATGAGCTGTCGGAAGTCGTGGTCAATACCGGATACCAGGCCATAGACCGGCGTAAATTTACCGGTGCAGCCACGACGGTGAAGGCTTCAGACGCTGTGCGTGCCGGCGTCCCTGACGTTAGCCGTATGCTGGAGGGGCAGGCGGCAGGTGTGTCTGTGCAGAATGTGTCTGGTACGTTTGGAGCCGCCCCGAAAATCAGGGTGCGCGGAGCCACCTCCATTACCGGCGATAATAAGCCGCTTTGGGTAGTGGATGGTGTCATCCTGGAAGACATCGTCAATATTTCCAATGACCAGTTGTCCACAGGGGATGCCAGCACCTTGCTCGGATCATCGGTTGCCGGGCTTAACCCGGATGATATCGAATCTTTTCAGATACTCAAAGATGCCGCGGCTACATCGCTTTACGGTGCAAGGGCCATGAACGGTGTCATCCTGATCACGACCAAGAAAGGCAAAGCCGGCTTGCCCCCCACCATTTCATACACCGGCAATTTTACCAGTTATTTAAAGCCCAGCTACAGCCAGTTTGACATTGTGAACTCGTACGACCAAATGTCGGTATTTGCTGAGATGGAGCGAAAAGGCTGGCTGGACTATGCGGACCTGATCAACAATGCCAGTGGCGGCGTATATGCCAAACTGGCCCACTCACTGCGGTATACCGATGGCGGTTCCATGCCCCCACCCGTAGAGAACAGCGTGGAAGGACGGCGTGCCTTTCTCGACCGCTATGTTTATGCCAATACAGATTGGTTTGATGTACTGTTTAAAAACTCTTTTATGCAGGAACATTCCCTTAGCCTTACTTCAGGCGGCGAAAAGAGCCAGATGTATTACTCAACCAGCTATCTGCAAGACAACGGCTGGTCCATGGGCAACGGCGTGAAGCGCTTTACCGGTAACATCCGGGGTGATTTTAAAGTAAGCGACAAGCTGTCGGTAGGTTTGCTTACCACAGGGTCTGTGCGTGACCAGCAGGCTCCCGGTACGCTGGGGCAGCAAAGCAACCCTGTAACGGGCGAAGTGTCACGCGATTTTGATATCAACCCGTTCAGCTATGCCTTAAATAATACCCGTACGCTTACGCCGTATGACCAGAACGGCAACCTGGAGTATTTTACGATGAACTATTCGCCTTTCAATATCATCAACGAGTTGGAAAATAACACCATCGACCTTAAGATGATTGATTTTAAATTACAGGGCGAGGTAAAGTATAAATTACCCAAAAATATCAACTATTCATTCCTGGGCTCCTACCGTTACGTAAGCACCGGGCAAGAGCATAAGATCCGTGAAAACTCAAATATGCCGATGGCCTACCGGGCCGGCACTTCCTTTTCGGGGATGCCAGAGAACACCACCATTGCCGACGCCAACCGTTTCCTGTACCTGGATCCGGCCGACCCGGACGGGCGGCCTGTATCGGTACTGCCATACGGTGGCTTGTATATCACCAACGATGATTTCCTGAAAAGCTATTACCTGCGCAACAGTTTTGACTGGGATAAAACCTTTAATCAGGTCCACGTGGTCAGGGCCTTTGCCAGCCAGGAACTGCGCTTCCTGGACCGAACTACCAAAGGCTTTACCGGCTATGGCTACCAGTATGACAAAGGCGGGGTACCCTATATAGACCCAAATGCCATTAAGAGCTCGGTTGAAGGCAGCCAGAATTACTACGATATGGAGGTATACCGCGACCGTTATGTAGCCTTCGCCGGCAATGCGGCCTACTCTTATAAAGGAAAATACCAGTTTAACGGTACGCTGCGCTATGATGGTTCCAACCAAATGGGCGAATCCAATACGGCCCGCTGGTTGCCTACCTGGAACCTGAGCGGTTCGTGGAATGTGGACGAAGAAGACTTCATGAAGCAGCAAACGCTCATCAATTCGCTTACCCTGCGGGCTACTTACGGTCTAACCGCCAGTATGGGTTCGGCCACTAACTCCAGTCTCGTGGTGCGCAGTTCTACCACTAAACGGGCCTACGCCACCGATATGGAATCGGTATTGGATATTATTTACAATACCAACAACGACCTTACCTGGGAGAAGCAGTATGAAACCAATATCGGTATAGACATGAGTATGCTGAGCCGGCGGTTGCAAGTATCCCTTGACCTATATCAGCGGGACGGTTTTGACCTTATCGGGCTTATCCGCACAGCCGGTATCGGCGGCGAAGCGCTCAAATATGCCAACTATGCCGATATGAAATCAAAAGGCGTGGAACTTTTGCTAAGGGCGGATGTGATCAAAAAAGAACATTGGGGCTGGAAAGTACAGCTCACCAATGCCTATAACACCGGTAAGATCACCCGGCTGGTAAACGAGCCCCTTATCTGGAACTTGGTATCCACTGTGGGTGGGGCTAAACTAAACTATCCGGCACGGGGCCTTTTCTCCATCGATTTTCAAAAGCTGAACGAAGAAAAAGGTATTCCGATGTACCTGAATGAAAATGGCGATGCCAGCAACAATGTATACCTGCAAAGTATTTTTACCGATTATCTGAAATACGAAGGCCCGGTTGACCCTACATTTACGGGCGGATTTTTCAATACATTCAACTACAAGAATTTTACCGCATCCGTGCTGTTTACCTATAGTGCAGGCAATAAAGTGCGGCTCAATCCCATTTACAAAAATTCGTACAATGATCTTGATGCCATGTCTTATGATTTCCTGAACAGGTTTGTCATTCCATACAGTACCGCAACGCCATCCATTCCGGATATCCGGAACGAATCGGGGCTTGACGGAGACCAGGTGTACAACGCGTATAACTATTCAACAGAGCGCGTAGCCAATGGAGGTTTCATACGGCTAAAGCAGGTAACCCTGGGCTATAACTTCCCCAAAACAATGGCTGGAAGGCTTGGGCTTCAGACCCTGCAGCTTAATTTGGTAAGCAACAACTTGTGGCTGCTCTATGCCGATAAAAAGCTCAACGGACAGGATCCCGAGTTCTATGGATCGGGCGGGGTTGCTTTGCCTATACCGCGCCAGTTCACCCTTTCACTGAAAACTAACTTTTAATGCGTATGTCCCTGAATAAATTAGCACTCATTCTGATCGCAGCCTCGTCCGTCCTGTGGAGCGGTTGCAGCAAATTCCTGGAAACCACGCCAGACATGCGTACCGATGTGGACACGCCTGAAAAAATAGCTGAGTTGCTTACTTCCGCCTATCCGAGGGGCAGTTATATCCCTTTCATGGAATCCATGAGCGACAATGCCGGCGATAAGGGCGACGCTGCCGGTGCCGGCGAATATGTCAATATGGATCCCTGGAAGTTTGATGAAGTGCGTGACCGCAACCAGGATTCACCTGATTACTATTGGTATGCCTGCTATGAAGCCATCCGCGCGGCAAACCAGGCACTGGCTAGTATCGAGGCGGCCAATGACAGCTACGATTACAGTGCACAGCGGGGCGAGGCCTTGGTGGCCAGGGCATATGCCCATTTTATGCTGGTTTCATTATATGCGCACAGTTATGACCCCAGTACCGCAGCCACCGATCCCGGTATTCCCTACGTAACCGAGCCGGAAGAAGAGGTGTTGAAAAAGTATGAGCGGAAAACGGTCGCCTATGTGTATGACATGATTGAGCAGGATTTGGAAACAGGCCTCCTATTGATCGATGACAATGCCTACAAAGTGCCAAAATTCCATTTCACCCAGTCAGCCGCACATGCCTTTGCCAGCCGTTTTTACCTATTCAAACGCAGCTATCAGAAAGTAGTTGACCACGCTTCACAGGTTTTTCCCACGGGAGGCTTCGCCGGGAAGCTCCGTGCCGTCAATGATCCGCAATACCGGGATATGGAATATTATAACAAACAAGCTTGGTTCAGCCAGTCAGAAAACCCGGCTAATATCCTGCTTGTGGAAGCCGTGTCGGTATGGGGCAGAAATTATTCGGCATACCGTTACGGCTTGTCAACGGCCCAGGTTAATTTGTACTTTGGCAACAATGTCACCGGCGGAAGCTACGCTTATATGATCTATGGCGGAACCGAGCTGGTATATAACATCCCCAAATTCCGCGAGCATTTTGTAAAAGAGGGGCTGAACGCCACCTATGGCACGCCATACAACACCATCCCCCTGTTTTCGGCCGAAGAGGTGCTGATGAACCGGGCGGAGGCCTACGCTATGCTGGGCAACTACGACCAAGCCGTTGCAGACCTCAACACCTTTGCCAGTACAAAGGTATTTGCCTCCCAGGACAACCCCGTATATGACCCCGCCGCCTATGCCATTACCACGGCCAAATTGCAATTTTTCTACGGAAGTGGCAGTTTGCAGGACAACATCATCAGTGCCGTCCTTGACTTCAAACGGCGGGAATTCATGCATGAAGGATTGCGCTATTTTGATATTTTAAGGCACAACCTGCCGGTAACCCATGTAAGCAACGATCGCAGTGAAACTTATTTCCTTGGTCCCAATGACCTGCGGCGAACTTTGCAGTTGCCCCAGGAAGTGGTATTGTCTGGGATTGAAGCAAATCCCCGGTAAGGAAAAAGTAAAAAGAAAAAAAACATAGATGAAAAGACATATTTTATATCTGTTGCTACCGGTGTTGTTCCTTTCCTGTAGCAAGAAAGAAAAGTTGCCGGACGACCCTATCCTGGGCCTCGGGGGTGATGACTGGACCTGGTCAGCGCTTGACGAGTACCTGTATCAAAACTTCACCGAGCCCTATAACATCGAAGTAAAATATAAATGGGATCCATATGAGGTCAACTTTAACAAAAATCTGGTACCTCCCGATGAGTCGCACGTGATACCTGTTATGGAAACCGTCAAGGCCATCTGGTTAGACCCTTATCAAAACGTGGCCGGTGCCGATTTCCTGCACAATTTCCAGCTGATGAAATACATACTGGTAGGCAGTGCAGAATACCAAAGCAACGGCACCATTATCCTCGGCTTGGCAGAAGGAGGTACCAACATCAGCCTGTTTGTGGTCAATGATTTCAAAAAGACCGACCGTGCCGAAGTTGTCCGCATGCTGCACACCATCCATCACGAATACGCACACATCCTGCACCAAACCATTGTCTATCCGCAGGCCTGGCGTGGCCTGAGTAGCGGCTGGTACACCGCCACCTGGTATAATTCAACCGATGAAACAGCCCGTTCCCAAGGTTTGGTAACCGCCTACGCCAAAGCCGCCGAACGCGAAGATTTTGTGGAAACCGTATCTTACCTGCTGGTTGAAGGCCAGGAAGCCTTTGATGCCATCGTGGCTGCAAATCCCGGCGTTGCATCTATCTTCAGGCAAAAGGAAGCGCTGATCGTTACTTATTATGAAGGCCTTGGTGTCGATTTCCGGGCATTGCAAACCGCTGTACAACAAGGTATCACCCAAATACTGTCTTCAAATGAATAGATACATCCCTATAATTGGCGGGCTCCTGTTATTGGTGTCGGCCTGTGCCAAGAAAGAAGAATTTGAAGGTACACGCACCGATGTTCAGCTGGCAGCATCGTTGGCCGAGTATGAGCAGCAGCTCACCTCGGCCGAAAATGGCTGGCTGGCCTACCTGTACCCGGCTGGTGGGGGAGGTTATACCTTTAAATTCAAATTTGATGCAAACAACCGGGTGGTCATGTATTCAGACTTGAACGCGACCTATGCTTCCACCCCGAAAGAAAGTTCTTATCGCTTAAAAGCCGTACAAGTGCCATCCCTTTATTTTGACACCTATTCCTACCTGCATGAACTGGCTGATCCGGACCCGGCCGTCAGCGGAGGCCCGGTAGGGGAGGGGCAGCTTTCAGACTTTGAGTTTTCATTCCTGAGCGCCGGTGATGACACCATCCGGCTTAAAGGTAACCTTAATGAAAGCGAGCTTGTACTTGTGCGGGCAGGCAACAACCAAGGCGATGATTATATCGCCAAGGCCTACGCCTACAACCAATCATTAAATGCTTTTAATGCCTTTCCGTATTACTACAATACATTCAGCCTTGGCGGAAAAGATTATAACTTTACCATCAATACGGCAAAAAATACCGTCAGTTTCTATTTTGCCGGCAATGGCTTTAACCGTTTTACCACAGAATATGCCAGTACTGAAAATGGCATCGTCTTCAGGAACCCCTTTATTGAAAAAGGCGCGCGCATTGACGGGCTTTCTGATTTTACGTTCAACACAGCCGCACATGCAGCCAGCGTAAAGGCCGGCGGCCAAACAGCCTCAATCAGTAACCAGGCCACACCCTTGGTGACCGATCCGGATGCCGCCACCCGCATGTATGTAGCGCCTTACCAATACACATCTGACAACGGATTTACAGTAAATGGGGTAAAGGATGGTTATAATATTTCCATTATACCAGGCTTTAGCGGCTGTAATTTTGTGCCCCGCCAGTATGCAGACGGATATGATGCCTTCCCGGTGTTTTTCAATTGGGGAGAAACATTTATTACGCCGGTGTTTAAGACACGTATCGTTAATGGCAAAATATATTTTGATGATATAGCGGGCTATTCAAGCAACGGGGATCAAGCTTATGTTAACATCATTATGCAATTCTTGCAAGCTCATTTTACTAAACTATCAGATATAGAGGGGTATTATGTGTATCAAACTGCTAAGAATTCATTCGATTTAGTGAGTGTTTCGGATTCAAAGGTTTGGATGCGTCTTTACTAAGTAATGGATATTGATAAACAAAACAAATAATGAGAAGATTACTAATCTGTGTTGTTTTACCAATGATTTTTACCGCTTTTTCTTGCTCCAAAGACAGCCTGGAGTCCATACCTTTGCAGGTTTCTTTTGAAACACCTGATATAGCTTTAGAAAGCTATGTAGCAAAGCTGAATGAATCAAGTGAAGGATGGGAATTTGGCTTGACGAGCAATAATAGCGGTTACAATGTAGGGTATCTTGATTTTGAAAACGCCAATTCAGCATTTGTTGTCATATCGGAAGCAGCTAGAGAAGAATCGACCGCTTCGGCTTACCGCTGTACAGTTTCGGGCGGCAATCCGACCATCTCATTCCCGTCGGGCACGTTCGCAGCGTTTGCAATGGCAAATGCCGGATTAGATACCTCATTTACATTCCGGGGAATGCGACAAGATTCAGTTTTTCTTCTAGGAAATCAATATGGAAACCAATTGGTGCTTGCCAAAGCTTCTACGGTGAAAGCGCAAGCCTATCGTGCCGATGGCATACAAAATACTTCGGCTGCCTTAGGACGATTGATGAAACTACCTAAATATTTCAAAAGGCTGGTTGTTAATGGCGCTTCTTATGATGTGCAGTTTCGTCCGGACCTGAAAACAGCCTACATTCAATATGGAGGTACTGAACGGTTTAAGATACACGAGACAGCATATAGTATTACCGCAACAGGCATTTCTTTTCAGAAGCCATTGGTGGATGGCATCAATATTATTTCTTATATTGATGCCTTTACGGTGAGTGAATCCGGTGAGCTCAGCGCGACGATAAATGGCGTTCCTGTGCCTTTCACAAATGAAGCAGCACCTTCTGCTTACGATGTCAACGCCCCTGTTTATTTCCAAACCCATCCTTTTCATGAAAATCTTTGGAGTGGTTGCTATGACGGATTTACTGTTGACGGTGTGCCTGACGCGTATGGTATTAAAACCATCACTGGTTTTCGTTTCATGGTGTTGTTCCACCGGTTGGCTGACGAAGGTGAAAACGCCCAGTTTGCTGGTCTCCAATTCTACGTTGGCGATACTTTTGGCGACTACGGGCCGGCGGTTGCCCCCCAGTTTTCCACTCCACCCGGCATGATGCGATTCTTATATGCCGGTAATTTTGGTAACCCTCCGGAGGAAATTAAAGATATCGTCACTAACGTGATCAACGCTTTTACTGATACATCAGGGTATTATGTTATCAAGTCAGGCTCGTCAGCGTACGACTTGGTCTCTGTGGCCGACGGGCGTAAATGGATTCGGTTTGAATAATTGCTAGCGATCTTAAACATGGTAAAACATTATCAAATCAATCTGAAAACAATAACAATTTCGTTGATTGTTTGCTTTTTTCTTTCCTATTATACCAATGTACAGGCGCAAAATGACCAGATAGTCGTTCGTGGCCGGATATATGATGAAGATGGACGTACACCTTTAGCCGGGGTTTCAATCCAGGTCAAAGGAACGGGAATTGCGGTGACGAGTGATCGGCAAGGTTCTTTTACCATTCCCGTACCGGGTTATGAGGGTACTGTGTTGGTGTTTCGCTATCTGGGCTATGAAAGCAAAGAGATACACGCATCAAATACCAGCCTTGTTGTTAAGATGGCTGTGTCCAAAACCATGCTTGACCAGGTTACGGTACAGGCAACCAAACGGGTAAATACTGAAATTGCCTTGTTGGATGAGAGGCGGCGTGCCGGCATTATCCAGGATGGCATCTCAGCCCAGCAGATCGAACGTACGGCAAGCATCACCACCACCCAGGCGTTACAACGCGTGGTTGGGGTCACCGTTACCGACGATAAATATGTTGCCATAAGGGGCCTCGGCGATCGTAGCGTTATTGGGGAGTTAAATGGGGCACGTTTGGCATCCGCCAATCCCGATCGTACATCTGTTCCGCTTGACCTTGTGCCGGCGGCACTGTTGGACAATATTACGGTGTATAAAACCTTTACACCAGATAAGCCAGCAGATGCAGCTGCAGGTATCATTGAGCTAAAAACCAAGTCAGTGCCCGACAGCATGATCTTTGAGGTAATCGCCCAAAGCGGATTCAATTCCAATATTGGCTTACGCGGTCGGTATAACAGTTTTAACAACAGCAATATGGGATTTTTGGGTACCCGTATTAATGATAAAGATCTGCCGGGCGATTTTCTGGACCTGGCTAAACAATATCCCATTGGATTAGGGTCCATCCAACAAATGATCGCTAACAGCAACTTCAGTGTGGAAGGCCAGCAGGAAGCTTCGCGGATCAACGGTATTATGCAACGTTTTGACCAAACCCTCACGACCAGCTTTCAGGATGCAAATCCCAATCAGTTATTTTCGGTAAACTTTGGAAATAGTTATACCGTATTTAATAAACATAAGCTGGGTGTCATTCTGGGCGCTAATTATTACAGGCGCACCACGGATGTGTATCAGGGTGAATTGACACAATGGAGCGTATATCAGGGTGTTGTGACCGGAAATCCTTATTTGTACAGCCGGCGTAACATACCTAACTTTATTACGCCAAATAATTTGCTGCTTGGTAAATATCAAACCTATCAGGAAAACACAGGGACAGAAACCTTGAATTATGGGGTTTTGGGCGGATTGGCTTATCGTTTTTCACCCCGGCATGAAATAAGTGCACAGTTCATGGGAAGTTGGGGTGGCGAAAACGCAGCTACAAATATGGATGGTAGCTACCAATATACAGGGCTTAGTGGCGATGTGGCCAGTACCATCCAATCGCTTAGGCAAACCTATCGCAATTTGTATACCTATCAACTGCAAGGAGAACATAAGTTCTTACCTGGCGTCTATTCGCCTCGTCTGAGCTATAGCGCATCTACGTCCGTATCCTATCACAATGATCCGGACTACCGGTTTACGTCATTGGCGGTTTATACACCTAACACGGGAGAGTCTAATAGCGGAGGAGTGGATGGAGGTTATAAAGAACATATTTATGCACTTACATCAGGCTACGTGAACGGATACGGTCCATTTGGCATTATCCAGGCCGAGCCCAATGGCCGGCGCTGGCGCCATCTCAATGAAAAGAACTATAATTATAAGGCCGACCTGAGCATTCCATTCCCTTTTTTGGGGCAGAAGCAGGAACTGAAATTGGGTAACAACTATCTGTTTAGAAAGCGCATTTTTACAGAAAATCATTTATTTCTTCCAGGATCCAATTTCTCTGACCTGGGGTCTTATTCCCTATATCAGGTGGATGGTGACCTAAACCGGCTCGTGAGCAATGAGGTGATAGGTATCCGGACGCCTACCACAGGTGCAGGAGAAGGCGAGATGCCTATTAGCGGTTTTATGTACAATAACCAGAAATCACCAAACAATTACGACGGCTATTACGAAACCAACGCATTTTACGGAATGCTTGACCTGAAACTTACAGAAAACTTGCGCGTTACGGGAGGTGTTCGTTTTGAAACCACCGACATGGGGTCGGTAGTGGATACTTCGGGGGTATTTCTGGATCCGTCCCTTACGGTTGCTTCGGCCGATGGTACCAGCGTTCCGTTGACCCTTATTGAGCCTAATTCGCTGTACCGCACCGGATATAAACCTTTTTATTCTTTCAACGCGACGTATACGCTCAACGGTGATATGAATATACGCGGAGCATATAATACGACGCTGGCCCGCCCAGAGTTGCGCGAAATCACCAATGTATTTGAATACGATGCTTTTCAATTAGGCTTGGTCGTAGGCAATCCAAACCTTCAGAACCAAACCACTCAAAATCTTGATTTTCGGTGGGAATGGTTTACGGGACCTGGTGAAGTCCTGGCGGTATCGGCGTTTGGTAAGCGCATTCACAATCAACTGGTAAAGGTATTCAGCTTGCGTACCGAAGGTTTGGCGGCGACTTATCCGGAGTTTCCCGTTGTGCAGTTCCAAAATGAACAACATACTGGCGAAGTATGGGGTATGGAGTTCGAGGCCGTTAAAGACCTGGGTAAAGTGTGGGACCGGATGCAGTACTTTTTTGTGGGGGCCAACCTCATGCTGGCCCAGAGCGATATTAAGAAAAGCGACCTTCGTTATGCCGCTAATCAGACACTTGACCGTCATACGCCAAAGAACAGCCCATTATTTGAGCAGGCCCCTTATTCAGTCAATGGCTGGCTCAATTACACCAACAACAGATGGGGTAGTGATTTTACCGCTACCTTCAATATGGTGGGCGAGCGGCTGGTGCAGATTAATTTATTGGGCGAGCCTGACCTGTATAGCCGGCCGGTGCCGATGCTTGATTTGGTTTGGAGCCAGCGCATTGCCAGGCGACTGGTTTTTAAAGGCTATGCAAAAAATATTCTCAATCCGGCCATTAAGACGGTGTATGCGAATCCGGGCACCGGCGGTTCGTGGTATGGTAATGAATATGTTCAGCGTAGTTACAAACGGGGAGCTGAGATCATGATGGGGTTTACGTATAACGTGTTTTAGCGATGAAGAGAAATAAAAAAATACAATCAATAATTAATTCTCGGTTGTCAGCTATGAGCTGTCGGCGATATATCGGCTTTTTGCTTTTTATTTTTTGCTTTTTACTTTTCAATTCCTGCAATAAAGAGAAAATTGATTTTACACACGATTATCGTAAAGTTAACAGCGAAGCTTCAGCCTCGCGCATCATCAATCTGGTGGCGTATACCCAAGTCGTTGCCAATAACGATACCTTGACCAATCCACAAGAAAATGGTATTCCGACCGATTATTTTCAGCAAACCGGCAAACTGGAAGGGATGTGGCAAATCCCAAAAGGGATTTTTGATGAAAACGGCCGGGCCGATTTCGTCGTCTCAGGCAACATCCCAGGCCCTGATGGTAGTGGGGTCACATACCATCCGCAGGCAGCCTTTTCGGTGACAAAATTCGGCGAAACACCCACAGACTATTATACGATCAATCCTGGGGGCGGCAACGGGCAGCCTTGGATAGTTCCAGTCGAGCGAAGTGCGACGCCCGCTTCAAAGCCCGATTATTTCAAAATCAGAGTGGTTAACCTATCCAAGGCAGTTGATCCCTTAGCCATTATGAGTACCACAGGGCCGTTGGAGGATTTGGCTGGTTCGGTAACGCTTACGTATGCTGACGGCACGCCGGTAAGCCCAAGGACCTCAGGCGTAAGCATTGCCCAGCGTGCTTCGGAGTACATCGAGCTACCTTATGGTACGTATCAGTTCAAATTGCTGACAGCCGATGGCAGGCAGATCTCCGCGACTGTGCAGGGTGAAGATGTTGGTATGACGCTGATGGATCCGCTCACCTCAAGTATCCCTGTCGCACAGGTTTGGGTACCCACTTATCTCACCAATGCCCCCATTCGGGCTTATCAACCGGGTGGCATATATACCATTGTGGTATCACCGTTCCGGTTCATGTATGGGGTCGGGCTCTTTGCATGGAGTGCTTACCAAAACCAATTTAAGGTGATCGAAGATACCCCTTCGCCGGTAAACACGCGCTATGGGCGTGTCCAGGTGGCCAATGCCTTGCCTGGGACGGCGGTATCTTTCCGGATCAACAGAAAGTCGGCTGGCTCGGCTTTATCGTTTGGAGAAGTCTCTGACTACGAAGTAGTAGAAGCCGGACAATATCAGGTTGAGGCAGAAGCACGCGTGGGAAATGTGTTGGTCCAGTTAGAGCATTCGCTGATGGCGGGCCATAACCATACCATTTGGCTGTGGCGCGATCAGGACGGCCAACCCCAATTAACCGTGGAGCAAAATGACCTGAGTGGGGTGGCTTATTCAACAAATGTACCAGCTTGGGATTTCGCAAACCTGGACGAAGACGATGCTTCCCTTCGACGCTATGATCCGGACATGATGTTTGGGACACGTTTCCTGAATCTTTCACCAAATGAACCATACGTGAGTTTTACAGTGAACAACGGCGCAGATCCGAGGGGAATCATAGATTTTCTGGATGAAGGGACAATGGGAAAGTATATCGTTATTCATGGCGATGAGGCCAGGTATAATCTTTCCCCCGGTTTTGTTCCCAATGAATTCCCCTATATGTGGTATAGGTTGGATGTGGGCTTGTCGTTTGATTTGATTGCCTATCGTTCTGAACCGGGCATTAAGCCGGGGGTCTGGATACGCGAAGTGCCTGCGCTCAGCAGTTTTGCATTTGTGAAGAACCCCTTGCTCTATTGGCAAACGGGCCGGCCCGCGCCTACATTTGAATCAGGTATATATACCGTGGCGCTTATTGGCCGTACGGGCGATGTGCCCGATGACCAAAAGGCCAGGACGATGATTGTTAAACACAATAAATAAAAAAAGGATATGAACAGAGTGCCTATTATCCGTTTTCTTTGCCTTTTGTTTTTTGGGACTTATTTAGTAAGCTGCCAGAAAATTGATTATACCACCATGGATAACCCGGCTTACCTGCGTGTGTTCAACAGTGTAAACCACTATCAGGGCATGGAGATAAAAGGGGATACTTCCACCTATCTGTGCATGCTCGTTGATCCTGAATTGGATCCGGCTGGTATTCCCACTGCAGCATCTATTGTGGGTGATTACCTCACAGAACGCGAAACCTATGCGCCGCCCTATCCGGTGCATATAGGCGTCAGTACATCCCAAGCCAATCCGGAATATCCGGGAAAGGAGAGCGTTCTGGCAGCGCCTGTGCTTAACGGTTTTGACCTGAGCAGCTGGGCCCAGGTCCCTTCCGGAACGCACCGTTTTCTTTTTATGACCCGTCCTCGGGATGAGGTTTCATTTTTCGAACTTCCCGAACGGGAAAAGCGAAATGTATTGATAGACACCACCGTGCGTCTGGAACCCGGTGAAGTATACACGATGCATATCCTGCTGGCCGATTACCTTAGCAAAAAACGAGGGTTCCTGATGCGGCAGGAAAACTTTTATAAGCAATCGTTTTCAGATTCGCTTGTATATGTCAATTTTTACAATTACAGTGCCAAAGGCTATTGGATGGCCCCGATCGACCGGAAGGTGCCCACCGGGCTTCTTGTAAGTAACATGAACAACGTTATGCAGGGAATACGCGATACCATGAACATTTTTCTTACGTTGTTTGGCAGTCAGGCCTATGGTTTTCAATACCCCGGTAGCAAAACGGCCTTACTGGAAGAGGCAGCCACGCCAATTTCAAAGACCTATACCAACCGGTTTTTGACAGCGCTTTACCGCGATACACAGTCAGGGGCTACCAATCCTTACATCAGTTTCCCCTTGTGGGCGGCCGGTCATGACGGTAAAACATATACCGATATTTGGGAAAGTTTTGCCTTTTTGAGCCCCGGCATAGAGTTGACCACTGTACCGGTTACCCGTGACGGTATGGGGCTTAACAATGGTTTAAACCCGTTTGTGAACGGCAGCCTCCTTGCTACTCTGAATTGCATCGCTGATTTTGACGAATCCATGTTTATCGCGCAGCCAACTGCAAGTGGCTTCGGAACAAACCATACCGGTTTTACAGCCCCTAACATGATTATCAATACGCATTCCGGTACAGACAACCCCCGATCGTTTGCAACTGTGAATACAATTGAAGTGATCAACGGGAAGGTGTATCTCATGACCATACAGCGTAAATACGCGGCGCCAATTTATTGATTTTGGAAATGAAACAGCAGAATTTACACATGAGATTATTGACAGGTACCCTTTTCGCGATGTTGTTATTCGGCCTTACAGCTTGCGAAAAGCCAAGTATTTTGTTGAACCAGCCCAATGAGGATGTTCGTTCGTTAGGGGGCTTCATCAGCAACAACTATGACTATTCGTTGTTCGCTGCCGCATTGGCTTACACCGGACTGTTGGACACGCTCAATAATCCGGGCGAGTTTACAGTGTTAGCTCCTAATAATACAGCCTTTAATGAATTAGGGATCAGTTCC
Organism: bacterium A37T11; assembly: GCA_900109895.1. Taxonomy (GTDB): domain Bacteria; phylum Bacteroidota; class Bacteroidia; order Sphingobacteriales; family Sphingobacteriaceae; genus A37T11. The sequence goes on along the minus strand of FOBR01000001.1, from coordinate 103,942 downwards.
CCTGACGACTTTCAGCACATGAACCGTGATAGCCTGAGATACGTAATGGCTTATCATATCCTGCCATATGCGTTGCTTGAAGCCAATATCCCGGAGGGCATTGTGGACCTACGGTATGAAACCTTAGCTGGCGAACGTTTATATGCGTCCAGGGTGATTTCAGTGTTCGAAGGAAATTATGTTTATCGGACGGTTGGTTCCACGCGGACAGCCACAGACCACGCAGTGACGTTTTCTGGGGCAGATGCCATTACTACGGATCGTATCATGTCAAACGGCGTGATGCATTCGCTGGCCAAGCTAATGAAACCTTTTCCCGGAGTAACAGTACAAAGTTGGCTGGCCGCCAGGCAGCAATACAGTACTTTTGTGGCCGGGTTGAAAAAATTTGGGTTATGGGATGAACTGGCTGGAGAAGGCCCGTTTACCATTTTTGCTACTCAAAATGACGTATATCTGTCGCAGGGCATTACAGCAGAATTCATCGCGAACATGGATACCAGCCAGTACATTGGTGCCCGTTTGTTCGGCGCCAATATTATGTACAAAAAATGGTATTTCACCTTAGACAACGATTTTTACCTGCATTTGCAAAGGCAGTGGTGGTATGTGGATGCCGTTAAAGGTGATTCGACTTATAAACAAATCTTCTTCGGATCTGAGAAAGCATCCAGTTTTTATTCAACAACCGATTTACAAAACTTTACGAGAACATCCTATTCCCTTGGCATCTCGCCATCCGTGGCGGGTGGAAACTATTTGGGAAGCGGGTCTTCCACCCCCAGCGGCAGTTCTTATTATCCGTACTGTGTAGGCTTTTACCGGGCCCTCAATGATAATCTTTGTACAAACGGCCTCGTGCACGACCTGCAGGGTGTGTTGGTATTGCCCGATCAGGCACGGAGTTCGGATGACTTTTAACTTATAATGATATGAACGCTATTAAGAAGAGATGTATGCCGTATATGGTGCTGCTGGTATCGGCTATCATGGCATGCACCAAAAAGGAGTACATGCCACCGGTTGTGGGCGACGCACTCCCTTATACAGAAGAAGTGCCAAATACTACGTTGACTGAGGCGCTGGAGGCATCAGGCAATAGTTTGTTCTATGCAGCCTGGCAGCGCAGCCACCTCCCGGCCCGGCTTTCTACCCAGGAAAAATATACGGTATTGGCTCCCGGCGATGCCGCCATGAAAGAAGCGGGCTGGAGTGCTGAATCAATTGCCTCTGCCACTGCCGAGACGCTGGATACGGTATTAATGGCGCACGTTTTTTACGGACGGATCACCAAAGAAGTATTGGCCCTGCGCAACGAAAGTTACCAAGCGGTCGGTTTGCTGGAATATCCCGGCCTGGACTATGGGTATCATAGCTTACTAGATGGGGAAGGGTTTGACACCTACCGTTTTCAGGCGATGATCGCCTTGTCCGGTGATCACCTGCTCATAAATGGCCTTGAATTTACGCACGGCGCACCCGTGTTGACGGCAGATGGCTACATCTGGCCCCTTGATGGAATCGTAAAGGCTCCGAAAATGACCGCCTGGGAGTTTTTGAAGCACGATTCCAGGTTTAGCCTATACGTGGGAATTACTGAATATACGGACTCGTTGTACGATGCTATTTTTACACAAGCAAATGGCTACCACCCCGAACAAGGCCAGATGTATGCCCAATTTCAGGAAAGGGTAGGTTATGGGCTCTGGCCGTGGAATGCCTATGGGCATAATAAACCGGTGGTGAGCAACCTCAATACTTTTTTCATTCCAACAGACGACGCTTTTTACCAGGCAGGCTTCCAAAGCCTACAAGACCTCATTTCATTCAATGAACGGCGTGGCTTGCCGAAGGTCGAATGGTTTGTTCCTATGTCTAATAATGGGTTTTATCGGGTAATTGGAGAATTTGCAACGGATTCATTGCTGGACTATCACCATCAATGGGGTCTTCGGTATGGCGGGTATGGATCTCTCAATCCCTACCTTATCAGGTATGACTACCTCAATTGGAATTCGACTACTTATGGATTGTATTACGATGGTGCTTATCTTGTTTCGGGGCCATTGCCAGTATTATACAGTAATGACCTGCGCCAGGAGTTGTTCGATGTACGAGCGGTGTACAACATTCAGTCTTATTCCAACATTCAGAGCAATACCGTGATCTTCGGCTTGACAAATACGGCAGTGCATTATATCCCCTTCCAGGTCGCGGGCGGAGGTGCAGAACCGATACGGCTATCCCCCAAGGGGGCGGCCGGAGGTACTGCTACCATCGTTGACAAAGACATTACGACCCTAACCGGTGTGGTTCATGTGGTAGATCACCTGCTTTTGCCACCCGGATTTATAATGGATTAGTTAAAAGCAACAGATAATGAAGATAAAACACACATTTCGTATGGTAAGAAACTATTATGTTTGCTTGCTTGCGGCGGTCGCTTTCGTTGCGTGCGAACCGGATAAAGACTACCTCGTAGCGGTTGACTACAACCGGATCGGCTACGTATTGTCTGATAACTCCGATAATTTTAACCTATCCATTTTCAATACGGCACTACGCCGGACGGTTCTTGATAAAGTATTGTTGGAAAATGGCCCCTTTACGGTACTTGTGCCCTCCGATCAGGCTTTTGCTAAAATTGGCTATGCCACGTCAACCGATATGCTGACAGAAGCATCGGCAACTGTTGGTGAATTGCTGAAATACCATATCCTGGAGGGAAATTATGACCTCAAGCGCTTGCCATTTTTGTTCAACCAGGAAATCCGGACCAGGGCCGGGAAGCCTATTTATGTAACCCATTGGATGAGTGGTGCGGATACCTTATTGCTGGTGAACGGCGAGCAGTTGACCAGTACTACGCTGCAGGCTTCGAATGGCCTGATCCAGGTCATAGACCAGGTACTCAATCCTTCAGTGCACAGCAATGTTGTGGATATTCTCAAAGACAATGAAACGGTCTCGATCTTTTCGCACGCCCTGCAACGGTCGGGTTTGGCCAATGAGTTAAGCGGGCCAGGCCCCTACACGGTTTTTGCGCCTTCGAATGCCGCCATGGCCGCATTCGGCTATCCTACCGTTCAGGCGGTGGACGCGGTTGCTCCCAGTTCCTTGGCCGATCTGGTACGGTATCACGTCATGCGAGAAAGGCGCTTTGTCAACGACTTTACGCTTGCGATGGCGCTTGATGATGGCGAAGTTTCCCGAACGGTATTTTGGTTTATCGAAACGGGTGTAAAAGGTATTCAATACGGCCACATGCTCGATGGAAGTACCATCACCTTCCAGGTTGTGAAGTTCCTGAATAATAACTTTTTAGGCCCCATTGCAAATCCCGTACGTGAACTCACCGTAATAGATATCAGCAACACCACCGCCTTGATCAGCACGGATAGGTTGCAGCGAGACATTGTGGCTGATAACGGCGTGGTGCATATGGTTAATAGTGTATTCCGGAAGACCCTTTAGCAAATATAGATATGGCACCAATTCACAAAAAGATCAACATTATCGCGTATTTATCGGTGATGGTATATCTCTTCACACTTGCCGTGCAATGCAGTAAAAAGGAAGATACCATACCGAAGCCATCGTTGCAGATCAAAAATTATTACCCGAATAGCGGCAAGGCGGGTACACTCATCACCATTCTTGGCGAAGGCTTTAGTGCAGACGTATCTGCCAATATCGTTTCCTTTGGCGGCACACCGGCCGAGGTTTTGGGGGCAAAGTCCACCGAACTGGTCGTGCGTGCGCCGGAGGGCGGTAGTACCGGCGCTATCTCCCTTAGTACAGATGGTAATAAAATAGATGTGGGCCCCTATACCTATCAAACGCTCAGCGTGCAGGGAATTTCTCCCTTCAGGGCGCAGGTGGGCGCGCATTTGACTATACACGGGGAGGGGTTTAGCAGTTTGGAGGGACCTGCGAAGGTAATGGTAAACGGTACGGATGCCGAAGTAGTCAATGCCACCGACACGCTATTAGTAGTAGAGGTACCCCGTACGGGATCGGGTGTAGGGGCTGTTGCCGTGACGGTTGATAATATGGAGGCGGAGGGCCCGCAGTTCTCGTACATGGCCGTCCGTGTGGTAAAGCCTCTTTCGGGTGGTGCAAAGACCCGGGTAACCATACAGGGAGAGGGTTTCGATGATCTGGTGGCCGGAAACGTGGTGACATTTAATGGTAAGCCGGCCAGCATTGTAGAGGCAGCTGCGGACCGCTTGGTTGTTTTGGCCCCGGACGCAGTACAAACTGGCCCGGTTATCGTGACGGTTGGCAACGACCCCATCATTGGCCCTGAGTTTATTGTGGTGCCGCCTCCTAGTATTGATTTTGTGACCCCACTTAGCGGGCCGGCCGGAACAGAAATGATCATCCGAGGTAAAACCTTCAGCCCCGAGCCGATGGAAACCTATGTGCGCATCAACGGAAAAGAAATTGTACCTGCATCAGTAGCCGCTAACGAAATTAAGCTTACGTTGCCGGGAAATACCGGCAGCGGTAAAATTGAAGTGATCGTAAATGACCAGGCTGTCGAGGGGCCGGACTTCCGGGATCAGAACCTTGGGATATCCGCTGTCGCACCCGCAGATGGAATGGCCGGTACAGAGGTGGTCATTAGTGGTACAGGGTTCAGCAACAACGCCGCTGAAAACATTATCAGTTTCAATGGTATAACGGCACAGGTGGTGTCAGCGTCTGAAAGCAGCCTCACTGTTAAAGCACCTGCGTCGCTGAGCACCGGACGGATATCGGTGAGTGCCTATAACCAGCAGGCTGTTTCTCCGGTTGATTTTGTCCGCGCTGGCGTATTGACGGTAGCCGGCCCCGCGTCCGGCCTGCAGATTTCGCCTTCCGGCGGAAGTATCGCCGTCGACAATTCGGGCAATATATATGTGACTGAAATACAAAACAACCGTATAATGAAAATTAGCCCGGGCGGGCAGGTTTCCCGATTTGCGGGGAGTCAGGCCGGTTCGGAAGGTTTGCGTGACGGTATTGGTGACGCAGCATTGTTCCGTTTAAGTGCCGACGCCGGCCTGGTGTTTGACGACCAACAACGGCTCTATGTGACCGATGCGCGCAATCAGGCTGTAAGGCGCATCAGCCCCGGTGGTGAGGTAACAACCCTGGTCAATAATGTGGGAATTCCGATAGGGAAACCGGCCATCCACGCCAACGGAGATATTTATATACCCGGTTATAACAACGCCATGGTGGTGTTAAAACCTTCCAGCGGAACCTTTACCCAGCTGAGTGGCGGTTCAGCAGGTTCGTCAACGGTACGAGCTGCGATTACCCCTACGGTGAACAGTGCTGGATATGGTGATGTGTATGATGTACATGATATTGTTAATTCAGGTAACCGCAGCAGAATATTTAAACGTACAGGATTAGGAGTGCCCTTTGGATTGGCAAGCATAAATTTTGCCGGTGGAACCTCAGCTGGATATCTGGACGATGGGGGTAACTATGCCTTGTTTAACCAAATCAGGGGTGTAGCGCTTCAGGGACAAAACTTGTTAGCACTGGACGCTGGAAATTTTGCACTCAGGAAGGTATCGTTGACAGAAACGGTGTTGGCCGGTCCACTCCAACAATCGAGCCCTGTGGTGTCAACCATTATGAAAGCTGCCGAAGGTTTTGAAGACGGAGATTTCCGCACAGCGAAGTTCAGTAGCGGCATGTGGGATTTTGTCCTATCATCTGATGGAAACACTGTATATATACTTGACTGCGGTAACAATGCCATACGAAAGATCTTATTGCGATAAAAGGATGGGCAGCTACTTCAATTCGTTTGCCGGAATACCGCTGTCTAGGTTGTTACTATGCATGTGCCTATTTTACGCCCTGGTGAAGCCGGTTAGCGCTTTTCAGCAATACACGGCCACAGGGAAGGTGTATGATGAAAGCGGTAAACGTCCGCTGGCGGGTGTGTCCGTGATACTAAAAGGTACTTCCCTTTCTGTGACCAGTGATAAATTTGGTAATTTCTCCATCGTTGTGCCGCAAACCGGTTCACTATTGACGTTTAGCCACTTGGGATACCAGCTTTTGGAGACGGAGGCTAAAAAGGGGATGGTCGTAACACTAAAGCCCATATCGACCATGCTGGATGAAGTGTCAATCAACGTAAGCAAGCGGGTCAATACGGAAATAGCTGTTCTGGACGAAAGACGCCGCGCTGGAATCGTTCAGGATGGCATCTCTGCCCAGCAAATTGAACGTACTGCAAGTATCACCACTACCCAAGCCCTGCAGCGGGTAGTGGGAGTAACGGTTACAGACGATAAATATGTGGCTATCCGTGGACTGGGTGACCGTAGCGTCATCGGCCAGCTCAACGGCGTTCGGCTGGCATCCTCCAATCCCGACCGCAGTGCGATCCCGCTCGACCTTGTACCTGCCACATTGTTGGACAACATTACGGTTTACAAAACGTTTACACCCGATAAACCGGCCGATGCAGCCGCAGGGATTGTAGAGCTTAAAACAAAATCCGTACCAGATACGCTGATCTTTGAAGTTGTCGCAGAGAGTGGATTTAATTCGAATGTAGGCCTTGGGGGGGAATACAACGGATTCCTGAACGACGGAATGGGCTTTTGGGGTACCAGGATCAACGATAAAAACCTTAGCGAAGATTTCCTGGCACTTTCCGCCCAATACCCTAATGGCCTCAGCTCCATTCAGCAGCTGGCAGCAAGTAGCAACTTTAGTCCGGAAAGCCGGCAGGAGGTGGTTAGGATAAACGGTATAATGCAGGGCTTCGACCAAACCCTCACCACCCGTTACAAGAGCGCCTCACCCAACCAAATGTATTCTGTGACCTTTGGTAATAGTTACCCGGTTTTTAAGCAGCATAAGTTAGGTGTCATCCTCAGCGGAAATTACTACCGTCGTACTACCGATATTTATCAGGGTGAATTGACGCAATGGAGCGTATATCATGGAGTTGTAACAGGTAATCCGGATGTTTACAGTTGGCGTAACATACCCAATTATATTACGCCCAACAACCTGAACTTAGGGAAATATCAAACCTACAAAGAAAATACCGGCAACGAAACACTTAACTATGGTGTACTGGCCGGTTTAGCCTATCGGTTTTCCCCGCTTCACCAAATAGGTGGCCAATTTATGGGGAGCTGGGGCGGAGAGAATACGGCGAGCAGCATGGACGGGGCTTATGAATATTCGGGGCTACCTGGAAATGTTTACAGCCGCGTATATTCCCTAAAACAAACGTATCGGACCCTGTATACTTTTAATTTGCAGGGTGAGCATCGTTTCCTGCCGGGAGATTATTCGCCGCAGCTGAGTTACAGCGGTGCATCCTCAAGGTCTACCCACAACGATCCGGATTATCGGTTTGCTTCATTGGTAGACTTCGTTCCGGGGGATCCGGATTGGGAATGGTACACCCGCCCTCGGGTAACCAATCAACACGACGAAGACGAGTGGTACACAACCGAGCGCGTACATTCAGAGCATCTGTATGCACTTACATCCGGCTATGTGAACGGTTATGGTCCCTACGGCGTTATCCAGGCTGAGCCAAATGGAAGACGGTGGCGACATCTCGAGGAGAAAAACTATAACTACAAAGCAGATCTCAGCTTTCCGTTCCCATGGCTTGGCAGCCGGCAGGAAGTCAAAATGGGGGGCAACTATCTGTTCCGGAGAAGGACCTATACTGAAAATCAACTTTTTTTACCCGGGTCCAATTTCTCGGACCTGAAATCGATCCCGTTGTATGATGTGTACGGGGATTTGGACCGCTTAGTGAGCAGTGAGGTCGTGGGGATCAAGCTTGACGAGTCAGGGGCAAATGGCGAAGGCAGTATGCAGGGCGGCGGCTTTTTGTATAACATCCAGAAATCACCCAATAATTACCGCGGAAGCTATGAAACCAAGGCATTATACGCTATGCTCGATGTAAGGCCTGCCAAACAATGGCGTGTCATGGGCGGTGTGCGTTTTGAATCGACTGATCTGCGTTCGGTAGTCGATACAGCCGATGTGTATCTTGATCCATCGCTTACAACAGCCACGGCTGACGGAAGCAGGCTGCCTTTGCTGCTGATCGAACCTAATTCGCTATATCACACCGGATATAAGCCTTTTTATTCGGTAAACTTGACGTATAGCCTAAAAGAGGATATGAATGTACGTGCCGCCTATAACACCACATTGGCACGGCCTGAGTTGCGGGAGGTCACGAACGTGTTTGAATACGATGCTTTTCAGATGGCTTTGGTAGTAGGTAATCCCGCATTGAAAAACCAGACGGCCCAGAATCTGGATTTTAGGTGGGAGTGGTTTCCGACGGCCGGCGAAGTGCTGGCCGTATCTGCATTCGGAAAGCGTATTAAAAATCAGTTGGTGAAAACGTTTAGTCTCCGTACACAAGGGCTTGCCGCTACATATCCTGAATTTCCGACGATACAGTTCACCAACGAACCGAATATTGGCAAAGTGTGGGGAATGGAGTTTGAATTTGTGAAGGAATTGGGGGCTTTGTGGGATCCATTACGGAATTGCTTTCTCGGTTCAAATCTGCTCATTGCCCAAAGCGATATCAAGAAAAGCAATTCCCGTTACCTTGCCAACATGACGCTCGACCGCAATACGCCAACTACCAGTCCGCTTTTTGAACAGGCCCCTTATAGTATCAACGCATGGCTCAATTATGCTAACAAAGCTTGGGGCAGTGATTTTACGGCAACGTTTAACATGGTAGGTGAGCGGCTTGTTCAAATCAATCTTTTGGGTGAACCGGATTTGTACAGCCGTCCGGTACCCATGTTAGACGTTGTATGGAGCCAACGAATATTAAAAAGGTTGGTGTTTAAAGGCTTTGTGAAAAATTTATTAGATCCGGCAATCAAAACGGTGTATGCCAATCCAGAAACCGGAGGTAAGTGGTATGGTAAGGAATATATACAGCGCAGCTATAAGCGGGGTATGGAACTTATGGTAGGCTTTACGTATAATGTGTTTTAAACATGGGATGTAACATATCAGCAACGCGACGGCAGCTTTTTCGTTTTTCTGTCTTATCCGGGCTCCTTGCCCCGGTGATGGGACTGTTTTTTTCCTGTGATAAGGACAAAATTGACTTTCATGTCGATAATTCCCCCCCTGCCTACGGACTGTCAGAAGTGAGGGTGGTGAATTTGGCAGACTACAGCCGTGTCGTGGCGAATGGGGATACATTGACGGCGGGGACAGCTGGTGTCCAAACAACCTATTTTCAGGAAGACGGTTTGCTGGGTACCGTTTGGCGCATTCAACAACCCTTATTTGACGATCGTGGAAAATTAGATCTAAAATTATCAGATCTTTATTCGCCGGCTGCTTACATTGTCCCTCCTTCCGATCCGGTGGCATTTACGGCAAATACAGCAGATGGCCAGATGGATTATTACACTGTATGGCCGGGGGGCGACGGACAGCCATGGGCTGTTCCGGTACCCCGCGATGAAACCCCTCCCAAAATAGCCGACCGGTTTAAAATCCGGATTGTCAATCTTTGCAAGCACTTACCCGGGTTGCATCCGGACCTGCCCAGCCCGAATGGGCCCATGGAAGACCTGGCAGGTTCCGTGACCCTCACGTATGCTGACGGTACCCCCGTTAGTCCAAAAACCACAGATGTAAGCATTTCACAGCGTGTTTCTGAATATGTGGATGTTCCGTATGGTACCTACCAATTCAGGGTGCTTACCTCAGACGGCCGCCAGTTTTCCGCTGCCGTGCACGGCGTCAATGAAAGGCTCATCCGTTCTAATGTTTTCGATCCAACCACTTCCCGGATGACCGAGCCAAAAACCACCAACGTTACTGGCATTACGTACGCGCCTGTGATGACCTTCAAAGCGGGAGGGGTATATACCATTGCGGTCGCACCATTCCCGTTTGCTTACCCCATCGCCCCAGGATCGAATGTCTATGCCTATCAAAATCAATTTAAAATCATTGAAGACCGTGAAAACCCGCCGCAATCGTTGGGGCGTGTCCAGGCAGTGAATGCTTTTCCGGGCGCTGACGTGTCTTTTCGGTTGGCTGCCGGTTCGGTCGGGAAAGTATTTAGCGGGCTGGCGTTTGGACAAGCTTCAGATTACGTGGCCATAGAAGAGGGGGGCTACACCATAGAAGCGCTAAATAACCGTGGGGCTGTTATTGCAACGGTGCAGCAGGAAATGCTAACGTCTCAGAATCATTCGGTATGGCTATACCCTGATGAAGGGGGACAACCTCAGCTCAAGGTCGTTTTCAATGATCTTAGCGGTGACTTTTACTTCAATCGTTTTACAGATGATGGCGCCTTCAACCGTTATGAGAATACCACGGTTTTCGCTACGAGGTTCCTGAACTTCTGTCCGGATATGCCCTTCGTCAGTGTTAGTATTGATAATGGACAGGATATGCGGAACTATATGCAGCTGTATGCAAATAACTCGTATGAGATGCATGCTGATAATGCGATGTACAACCTTGGGTTTGCGGAGCCGGTGACCGAACTGCCCTATGTACGATGGCGACTGGACTATCGGGTATTATTTGATTTGCAGGCATTCCGATCGAAGCCAGGGATCAAACCCGGAATTTGGGCCGATGACATCCCTTCATTGAGTAGTTTTAATTTTATTGCAAATCCACAGCTCTACCTAAAAGTGGGCCGTGGCCTTCCTACTGGCGAACCCGGCGTTTATTCGGTTGCGTTGGTGGGGCGTACTGGTAACGACGTGCCCGCTGAACAACGTGCAAGGATGGTGATTATAAAACATACGAAGTAATGACTATGAACAAAGCTATAATTCTTTTATTACTGACTACGGCATTGATGGGCTGCAGAAAAATCACCCACACTACGATGAATGCACCTGCTTACCTTAAGGTGTTCAATAGTCTTAATTATAGACAATTACTAAATGCAAAAGACGACACCTTGTCTTATTTGTGTATGCTTGTCAATCCGGAGTTTGATGCGAATGGGATGCCTGTTTCTGCAGGGATTGTCGGGGATTTTCTGGATAGGCGTGACACATACGCCCCTCCATACCCCACGCACATTGGCGTAAGTACCACGGTGGATAATCCGGAGTATCCGGGAAAAGAAGTGGTGCTGGCAGGCCCTGTGGTTAATGGTTTTGATTTGAGCTCATGGGCGCAGGTTCCTTCAGGCACCAGCCGCGTCGTATTTTTATATCGTCCTAAAAATGAAGTACCTTTCTTTAATCTCGAAAGCCGCAACAAAAGAAGTGTTTTGGTCGATACAACCATTAATTTAACTGCAGGGGAGGTGTATACCATGCATGTGCTTATGAAGGATTTCAAAACCCGGGAGAAAGGCATTTTGCTGCGGCGGGAAAATTTCCATAAATTATCTTTATCGGATTCATTGGTATATGTGAATTTTTACAATTATAGTGCAAAAGGATTTTTACAGGCAGGCAATGAATTAAAAATTCCCACTGGAAAGATGCGGGTCAACCTCTTTGAGCAAGGTGTGAGGGATACCATGAATGTGTTTCTGAATTTATATACCGGGCAGGATTTTTTTTACTATGAAGATGGCATTGTTTTGCAGAATTCAACGATCGCGTCATCGGCCTATGATGGAAGGTTTCTCACTACTGTCGTGCGGGATTTGTCGTCAGGTACTGCGAGGCCTTATGTGAGTTTTCCACTCTGGGTGCGTGGCGATGACGATGGGATCCATACGGATCTATGGGAACGCTTCTATTTACTTGCCCCTGGTTTAAATCTGAAGCAAAGCCTTTTTCAGGAAGAAGGTGCTTTTTATGACAGCGGAACAATTATTACGTCAGAAGGGCAAGGCCTTTATGGGGGTGTTCTCGACGAGGTAGATGGTAACTTTGCAGCTATTAATTGCCTGTTAAACGGACAGAAGATTTATACCGATGGTTGCTTTGGGTGTTTGTTCCGTAATTATCACGCAGGGGTTAATTTTCCAAATCTGGTGGTGAATATCCATTCGGGCATTTACAATCCAAAGTCTTTTGCTACGGTAAATACCATCGAAATTATTAACGGTGAGGTGTATCTAACAGCAGTACAGCGAAAGTTTGCCCCGCCTGCTTACTGATGATACGCATAACACCAAAAAACATAAGATGAGAGTATGAGAATAAGATTTTTTTTTATTTTTGTTTTACTAGTGTCAGCCTGTAAAAAAGAAGAGGTTGTACTGAACAAGCCAAATGACGAGATTCGGTCATTGGCCGGATTTCTTGCAAACAATTTCGATTTTACGCTTTTTTATACAGCATTGGATTATACAGGCTTATTGGATACATTGGGTACTGCGGGCCCGTTTACGGTATTGGCTCCTGACGATAAAGCATTTAACGATATGGGTATATACAAACCCGCCGATATCCGTCAATTGAACCGTGACAGTTTACGCTATGCTATGGCCTATCATATTTTGCCTATGCGATTGATGGAAGATGATATGCCGATCAATGAAATCGACGTACGTTTTGAGACCCTGGCCGGAACGTCACTTTATGCCTCACGGGCCGTTAGCGACACTTGGGAGTATCCGCTCTTTTATTTTTCGGGGGCGCTAACCGAACACACCGATTGGGAGTTTTCAAACGGTGTGATCCATACACTTGAAAAGGTCATGAAACCCAATCCTGGTAAATCAGTCCAACAATGGCTTTATGAACGTCCCGAATATAGTGTACTGGTTGCCGGGTTGAAGAAATTTGGTTTTTGGGATGAACTTGCGACCACAGGCCCGTTTACCGTATTCTGTCCTTCGAATGAACGGTTTAAGCTGGCCGGTATTACCGAAGAATCTATTGAGGCGATGGATGCCTCAAAGTATATTGGGGCACGTTTGTTTGGTACATACATATTGCGGAATAAACATTATTTTATACGTGACTATGATTTTTTCCTATATACACAATATCAATATTGGTACACAGAACCGGTGCAGGGAGACAATCAATACCATCTGAATTTTATGGGCCAGTACCTTTTTATCAACGGCCAAACGTTTTTCTTTACCTATTACCGCTACAGTGCCGGGAACGTGGGTTATCCGTTGGACTTTCAGTATAGCTTGAGTGTTTCCAGCCGTGACACGCCAGCCGGATATGTGTTTCTGGCTAATAACGATGCCGATATACTTGGTATGGGCACGCATTATGATAGTTGGTCCGATTACTATGTAAGCTATGGCCTTTATAAGCATTTGCACGATAACCTCTGCGAAAACGGTGTTGTACACGACCTGCAGGGAGTATTGGTACTTCCGGATGAGGCCTTAAAAAATTAATGGCGAAATTAATAGTTAGAAGAATGTGTTTGATAAGACAAAATGTGTGGATTGGCATAGCAGCCATCATCATCATGGTAACGTCAGCATGTAAGCGCGATGACTTTACAACGGCACCTGTAGGAGAGGCTGTACCTTTTACGGATACAGTGACCGTAACATTAAAGGAGGGGTTGGCCCAATCACCTTACACATTTTTTTATAACGCCTGGGTACACAGCAATATGGACAGGATCTTACTGGAAACCGGCGACCTGAAAGGTCAATACACACTGCTTGTACCTACCAATGCTGCCATGGACGCCGCAGGATGGAACGATGCTTCCATTCCTCAGGCAATTGCCGGGAAGTTGGATACCTTTCTGATGCGGTATGTATTTCTGGGCAGAATAACGGCTGAAGAATTGATGGCAAAGCCTGATAGCTATATGGCTGAAAGTTTGTTGGCTTACGGCGGATTGTGGTATCAACTGGATGCCCAAACGCGCGTTCCTTATCATTTCCGTGCAGCCATGGCCATTTCAGAAGATAAGCTTTCTGTAAATGATAAAGTGTTGGGTATTGGACAAGCAATTCCGACTAAAGACGGGTACATCTGGCCGATTTCAGGAACTGTCGCTGTGCCCACGCTCACTGCCTGGGAAGCATTGCTGGCCGATGCTCGGTTTAGTTTATACACGAAGTTGATTCTATATACCGATGGCCGATACCGTGAAATGTTCGAGTCTGCCAATGGATATCCACCTTCGGATAATTCACATCCCAATGGACAGGCGTATAACCGAAATAGTCTGGATTACTACGATATGAGTAACCACTATGATGCATTGAGCGATAGATACTATTCGGCAAGCCTGAATACCTGGTTTATTCCAACCGATGATGCGTTTCGACAAGCAGGATTTAATACCCTTGAAGACCTGATCGCCTTCAATATGAAACGCGGCGGACCGTCTACAGTATTGTACACGCCTTTTGGGCAGGAACCGTATTACGGTATAGTTGGCGAGTTTGCAACCGATACACTTTTAGACTATCACGACAATTGGGGTAGACGGATAGATAATTTTACTGAAACACGCAACCGCAATCCTACACTTTTCTTTAATAACGATCTTAAACAGCCGATTCTTAATGACTATCCGATTGCCGTTTATACCCGTATTGTACGGCATCTTATTTTTCCAATGACAGACCATACCGTCACTACCTATCATCGGATGCCTTTGGAATTTTTAAATGATGGCCGTGTCCGTGTGATATCGAGCACTGCTGAACCAGCCGGTTTGGTGGGAGAGGAGATCTATTCTGTCAATGGGGTGATCCATGCTGTAGATCATTTATTGTTGCCCACAGGTTATTTGATGGATTGATTATTAGTCATAAAGGATATGAAAGTAAAGATTTGTTCTTATTTGGTTTTGTCGGCTCTGTGTTTGACCAGTTGCGAATCGTCTGATGATTACCTGAGAGACGTAGACTATAACCTTCTGACGTATGTATTGCGTGACAATTATAATTTATCTGTTTTCAATACGGCCATAACACGGACCAGGTTGGACAAAACACTATCCGCCAACGGGCAATATACCGTTTTTTCTCCCAGCGATGATGCTTTTCAACGAATAACAGGTTTTCTGCCAAATACCCTAACCGGTCCTGTTGACTGGGTAAGCAACATGGCAAATTATCACATTGTCGCGGATGACCATGGTCTCAATACCTTGCGGTTGGACGATCCGCAAGAAATCCTTACGCTTCAGGGATATCCGGTTTTTGTAAAGCGAAGCGTCAACATTACCAATAAAGACACCGTGCTTATGGTAAACGGGGCGTTTGTTAGTACGCGAAGCGCGTTGTGTACGAACGGAATTTTGCATGTGATAGATCGGGTGTTGCCGCCTACAGCTGGAGAAAACCTAATGGCCGTGATCACCAACAGGGATGATTTGACACTTTTTTCACAAGCAGTATCACGCGCCGGGATGCTGGGTGTTTTTGAAGGGGGAGAGATTTTTACTGTGTTTGCACCCGATAACAGCGCAATGGCGGCATATGGATATGGAACACTACAGTCAGTCAAAGAAGCTGATCCGGCTGAACTCGAAGCAATGGTCAAGTATCATATGCTGAAAGGCCGTGTTTTCGTGCGTGAATACTATCTATCCATTCCACTTGTACAACAAAACAATGTTCCTGTTGATACGTGGGTGGGAATAGGCGTTGGGGAGCGCTATGCAAGTAATGCACTGGTTGGTAGTGTCCCAGTTCAAATGACCTACGGGCACCCGGTATTGATTACATATGCCTACAGTGAATTACTCGAGTATGGCGCTCTTGACGGTGAACGGCTTACGCTAACAGACGCGGTCGGAAATTCTGCCAAAGTTCACTTAGTAAACCGTGATTTTGCTGCATCAAATGGCGTCGTACACATCATTGATGCCGTATTGAAAGCAAAATAAGTATACCACGATTATTTGGGCGCCAAATCCTATTACGATAAACAACCGACCCTTTAATAAGTTAAAAAGCCCGGACTCCTAAGTGAGGCTGGGCTTTTTTTTAATGCATTAAAATCATAAATGATAATGACCTTGTGTCACTGTCCCGATTGAAAGGAAATGGCGGTGGCAGTTTGGGCACCAAAATTTCTTGACCGGAACAAACAGCGAAATGGCTTGGGCTAACGGCCCACGTTTTACACGATAATCGGTAACTTTCTTACAGCGTCTGCATACGGCAGTGAAATGTAGGTCTTGTTTCATGGTTTGAGGTAATAAATTTTCTTAATGTTTTTTTCTTAATCGTTTCAATCAAGGACGGGTAAATGTCCTGCTTCTTTGAAATGATCCGTTTGATCAATTTCTGTTTGCTTGTAGTAATCTAGTTACAAAAGTGCGAAAAATAAATTTATTGTAAACAGGTAAAATGATTGAAAATGGTATTATAACCACGTTTTTTCTTTTGTCTGTCTTAATATTACGAATTGATGACACAATTTTACATTCGTTTTCATTTTTTTCTAAATGCGTCTATCCAATGTTTTTTTATTGGGTAAGTTCTTAACCGAAATCTGTTTACAGTGAACCAGCACCAGATTATAAAATAAGCAAATAGCGTACAGTGAAATATTTGTAAATGGCATGCCGAATTGTAATCCTAATGTCATAAGGAATCACTCTATTTTTATTATTTATAATCGTTCTAAATAATTAATATCTTTACAACGTTACACAAGACGACGATTTTATTTTCTAACATCCAAGCCCTGTTTACCAGCATGAATATCATGCTGGTAAGGCAGGCACAAATGCAGGGCAGCTTATCCTATTAATCAATGAATGGTAAACTTAAGATCTTAACGCAAAACGAAATTGGTTTTGTAAGTATCGCTGAAACAGATGGGCTGATACATCTATCTTTTAAAAATCTTCTGCTCAATTTTTCAACGGGTGAGTTTTTAGCCTTTAGAAATATGACAAAGCGGTTGGCTGCGCACAATTGCCTTATTCCCTTTCCGGATGGGACCCAGAAGATTATTCTTCGTACGCCGTTTGAAGGAATACATTTTTCGTTTGACGTCTATGAAATTCAGGAACTGGCTAACCTGATGGCTGAGGCCTGTTATATGAAAGAGATCTACGGAATTATTCATAGAAGTTAAGTTTAAATTGATCACCAACCCCATATCGGTATATGCTGTACCCAAGCGGGTATATGCCATACCTAAGCGGATAAACCGTGTGCACAATGGGTTTTACTGTTTACACAAGCTGGTACCCGGCCAATCCATATAGGCTTGTGGTGAACCTATATGATTTTACCGTACTCCCATATGGGTTTACGGCGCACCCCATCAGTATGACCGCTTACCGGCCACAGGTTTGCAGTGAACACAAACGGGAGCGGCGAGTAACCTGCCGGGATCCATCGCGTAACCCAACGGGCTTGCGGCGGCATCAGGCGGTGATGCCGGCAACCTGTGTGATGCTGCGGCATACCGGCATTGGCATACGATAAAACAAAAAGAGTTAGCGGTGAACCGAAACCGGTTTTCCGCTAACCCTTCATACGTTCACGGCGTTCCTAAATGGGAACGCCGTGAACCGGCCTGGGCCGGGTGCAAACCCATACCGGCCTGGCAAATAACCTTACCGGTACGGCAAAAACCCATACGGGTTTATCACCCGAACCGCTTTCGCCATACCCAAACCGCAAGCCCAAGTACCAGCGCCGGTATACCCAACAGCCACCAGGCCCAACCCGGCCCGGCTTTCGCTGTCCGCAGTTGTTCCGTTGCCGCTTGCTCCTTTACCGTATGGCTGCTGTCACTCGTCACCGCCGCCGTTGCGGATACCGTGCGGTTGCCGGTACGCTTTAGTGAATCGGCCTCTGACGATTCCTGCTGGTAGCTAAGCAACAGAGAGGCCTTTCCGGTGAAGCCCGAATCCGGGCGATAACTGAACGTTCCTGAAGGCTGTATCAGCACCGCTCCCTGCCTGGAATAGCCCCGGTGCAACAGCGTCTCCAACAAGGTATCGGCGTAGCTCAAACCCGTGTTCACGGAGCTATAGCTGGTACTTTCGCGTTGCTGACTACGGCTTGACTGCAAATGGCGCGCGCTGCTGCAGGCCATTGCCAACAGTGCAGCCACGATAAACCCGCTACGCATCGACCTGGGCAATAAGTGATGATACCGGGCTCCACCCGCTGATGCCGCGCTTGTTGCGTGCGCGGACCCTGAAAAAGTATTTGGTGGCATCCTGCACAGGCGTATAAAAATTGCCGCGCGAGTTTGAATTGCTGCCAGCGGCCTGCCAGATCAGCTGGTTTTCTGCATCGCGTTCCCAGGCAATCTGCATCTCGTAGTCATAAGCCTCGGGTACAGCCGGAAAATCAAGCAAGATCTCGGCCGGCCGGGAAGAAGGCCGAATCCGGCTCCAGGCCGGTGTTCCCGGGCTTCCCACGCTCTTCGCGTCAGCCACGGGCAGGAATCCTGAACTTAGCTGAATAGAGCTTACATTGGTAAAGTTGTTGATATAACTGGCCGCCCTTCGCATCATGATGACCAGTGTGTCACGGGCTTCATCCTTTTCTTTCTTCTGCTGGGCACTGGCATTCCTGTTGGCGGTGATACCCTGCTTGGCCACATAATCAAGCGCCGCCACCTCATATTCGGCAAACGCAGGGTTCAGGTCAGGGAAGTTGGTGTTCGTGCGCAATGCATCAGCGGTGCGCGTAGCTAAGGATGCAAGGTCTGCATCGCTCAAGTGCTTGTAATTACTGATTAATTTTGGGGTTCTCATTTTTTTTGTATTGAGTACAGAGTAGTGAGTATTGAGATCGTGCTAACTCCACTCTGTGGTTAAAAATTATTATTTATTTGATGATTCTCTTAGAACGTTATCCTGAATGAAGCACAGCGGAACTGAAGGATCTCACTAGCAAGCTTGCCTTTCCTGTGTGATGCTTCGGCTACACTCGGCATGACGGTCATTGCGAAACCCAGTCAGCGACTTTGTAAATCGTTTTGACCAGTCTCTTTTTTCGGTACACGCCTTCGCCCGGGCCGGCACGGATAGGGTGGGAGGGGTCATTTGCAGAAATCACGGAACCTACGTCGTTTGTATTTGCTTCAACGGATACCATCCAGGTTCCGTCCCAACTGTCTACAAACCCGCAATGGGCAATGCGCTTTAATTCGGATAAATAGATGCCGAATACATCGCCTATACGGGGTTCCGTAGAGACGCAAGATCTTGCGTCTCTACCCATGGTTTTGACCGGGTATTTTCCCCGTTCCCAAATCACCCGACTTGACGGGAACAACGCCGGTGCCCAGCCATTCTTTGGGTTATCGATGCCGGCCTCATTTAAACACCAGCACACATAGGCTGCACAATAAGAATAGCCTTTCGGTAAACCGATGTACCTCAGGTATTTTTCTACCTCCGGTCCGTCGTTCTTGCCTGTCTTTTCGCGCACGCCGATCTGGGTGGTATAGATCTGGCGGAGGGTTTGGCGCGGTGATGTTTTTGTATGGGTATCCTGTAGAGACGCAAGATCTTGCGTCTCTACACCGCCATCCTCTTGTTTATCCGCCTTCACGGCCCTTACACCTTCAACCTTATCCCTTACGGTTTTTTTTACAGCAACCCCCAGAACAAGACTACCGATAAGAGCAATAAGCCCCAAAACGAGAAACTTAGAATCTTTGCTGCTAAACATGCGGATAATTGATTGGTGAAACCTTCCTGTTCATTGTCCCATTGATAAAAGCTGGTCAGGCCGTCGCGGATAAGCCGCAGGATCAACCAGGCCGATACGGCGCACAGGTCAACAACTAGCAGCGCCAGCAGGCAAGGCGAAAGGGTGCCGGCATCAATCACGCTGCTGGTCGGGTCGAAGAGCCTGATCAGCGGCCCGCTCCATAGGAACAGCCCCAGTAATACCAATAGTTGCAACACAGCTATCAACGGCACCCAACCCGCCCAATTCCAAATCCGAAGCCAACGCAGTTCGCGCTCAAAGGCTTTCGTTTCTGCCCATTCAGAGTTTTCTTTTTCCATTTCCCTCCGGGGGAATTCACTAATTTTCATGTTGTACCTCCTTTTTAAATTTGTTAAAACACTGCAAACGTATATACTTGATTTATAAAAATATATAGATGTCCCCTTCTTGTCCTGTACCTGTCCCGTTCTAACTAAAAAAAACGCTTATTTATACAAAAATGTCCCCAACTATGGTCAGATGGGGACATATGGATAAAGGACAGGAAAGAGGATAAGACAATTACTCAGGCATCGGGCGGCCCCATAGTTCCAGGTAACAAGCTTTCAGGTCAGCATGCCGGTAGCGGATCTTTGACGTTTTTTCGTGGGGCACAAACTTGAGTTTTCCCGCTTTGCGGAGGCGGTACACTTCCTTTTCTTTCTTATTAAGCAGTATGGCCGCCTCGAAGCGTCTGTAAAGCTGGTCAGAGCCGTCGTCCGTATCCGGGAAGTATGGCTGAAGGGGGCGCTTACAATGCGGGCAATGCTCTGCCTGGTTATAGCTTGCGATCAGGATGGCCTGTGTTTGGATGACTTTCAGCGTCTCACCCTGATCGGCTAATTGCCGGCTGATCTTTTGGAGGCAATCCACCAATTGGTTAGCTGTATTCATGGATTCTGTTTCTGGTCTGTTTTTTTACATAGGTTAATCGCTACGTTTTCTTTTTTCCGTTAGGCTTCGTGGGCCGGTTCTCCCGCCACACCATTATTTCCCGGATATGCCCGCCTTGTATGGAGATAGGCGCTACTTTGATGTGCTTGTTTCCAATGCGCAAAAACCAGTCATAGTTAACCCGTTTATAATCCACACCCGTTTTTTCATTTCTTGTTTTTTTGACCTTGAAGATTTCCTGGTATATTTCCTGGCTAATCATGTAATTGCGCCCGATGCCAATGAATAGCTTATCATTCAGTAAACTTTTTAGTTGGGCGATGGTGAGCTCTGTATAATAATAGCCCCCTTTGAGCAAATAAACAATCCCCGTATCCCCCTTTCGGTAGATGTGGCCTATATCCCACTGATCGACCAATAATTTTTCGCCTTTGTAATTGCAGGGTACTAATTCATACAACGGGGGCGTGTCCTGGACAGCAGGAAGAAGGACCGGCTGGGGTTCGATGACAGATGTGATGGGCGCTGTAGCTAGGGCATGGACAGCCTGGCTTTCTACGAACGGCTTTTTAAAAGAATCGGTCCTTACTTTGTAAAACCAGAATCCATAACCGACGTGATGGAGCATGAATAGCACCAGGATAAGCCAGAATTCAAATCGGATAAAGCCGCTGGTGCCGAAATCAAGCCCCGCTGCCTGATACACCTTCCACATGATATAGGTATCTGTTCCTAACGGCAATACAATTCCAAGCGCTATTTCTGCAATGATGCGCTTGCGGAATTGATATTCCCAGTTGCAGACCGCATCAAGCCAACGAATGAGCCAGTGGTTGTAAGTGATCAGTAACCAGGCCAGGCTGGCACTGACGATGACAGAGGGGATCATATTTAGTGAAAGTACAATGCCAGGGATTTTTTCAGGGGCTTTGCCCACCATGATCAGCCCAATGCCTACCAAAATGGAAATAATGAAACGGTACTTACCCGGTAAATACGTTAAGCTTCCCTGAAGGCTAAGTTGGCGCGTGCGATAATATAACGTTAATAGCATGTTTACATAGTTTTAACCAAAAATAGAAAAATGAATTTATCCACTCAAATCCATAGACTTAAAATGGTGATTTTTGCTTCGTTTCCGTCGGGCTTTGCTTCACTTTCATCGGTTTTGGGTCTTTAGGCACATTTTAACTCGCTAGCTTTACCCCGGATGCAGCACATGCGGTGCTGCAAGGATGATTATTATATATCAAAAAACATGAAAAAAGTACCATTAACCCCCTTGGGTGTACAGCAATTGCTCAGTCAATTGTATGCCCTTTCGGATCCTGAGCTGCAGCAGGAAGCGCAGCAGGCCGGCAACGATTTCAAAGCCTGGATAAGCAGCCATTTTGAATTGGCGCCCCATCAGGCTGCTTATCTGGACAGCCTCCCGGAGGCCTTTGTAAGCGTGGTTTCTGAGAAAACTAATTTTTACCTTGTCACGCGTAAGCCCATATCCCTGAAGCAGTCTTTCGCACAAAATGATTTGGCAAAGGATGAGCCCATTGAGCTACCGGGTAAATACCTGCAGATCTTTGAAGAAAGCAGCACCATCTATGTTCCCGTTGAGGGAGGGGAGGGGGCCGTTTTCACCGAAGAAAGCCTGGAGTTCAGTTCTGTCAATCCGCTTAATCCATAGTGCCGAAAGCCACCGGTGGTACTAGCTGCCGGTGGCTGCTTTTAGGGATGATTATCCATGGAACGTTTTTACCGCATCTGGGCAAGGTATATTAATTCCCCTGTCCCCGATTTTATTTTAACAAACGGCAAAGTTCGCAAGTATAGGAAGGGTGAGCTGTATTTGCTGGCGGGGGAAGAACGGGCCCAATGTGGCATTGTGCTGGATGGAGCAGCCTTTGGCCACCTGTATGATGTTAAATGCAGGCTGCATATTTATTGGGTTGCCCGCACGGGCGACATGTTTACCGGCACGAAGCACTTGCACAGCGATAATCCGCTCCATGTAGCGATCGGTTTTCTCCAGGACACCGAAATATTGCTATTGCCACTCAAACCATTGCGGGACGCCATGGAAAAGGATGTTTATTTAGCACGCTTTATGAGCATCCTTCGCCAGCATATGCAAAACCATCAGACCGAGCTCCTGCTTTTACTGCAATTGAAAGACCCGGAAGAGCGCTATGGTTTTTTGATGGAAAAGCTGCCTGAACTGGCGGCACTTTTAACCCCCTTACAGCAAATGGCCTTGCTAAACCTGCCCAACGGTACTTTCTACCGCGCCATGCACCGGTATCTAAAACGAAAATAACATTCTCCCAAATGGGATTGGCACCTCCTGATGGCCGTATTACTTTTGCTGATGTTGAATGATGTAAAAGGAAACATGAAAACAAGAGAACCGATTGTTGTAGTCATTAAGATCTACTGGCTGGTGGCGGAGATCATGTATGTATTATCGATCGTTGCATTGTTGGGGGTATTTGCGTATTTCTGTGCGATGAAGGTGCGGCACTATGCTACTTTCCAAGAAGGGCTCGCATTGGCGCCGCAATTGCCCACCGTGGCGGCACCTTATCTGGCCTGGATCATACCTCTTGTGTGTTTCGCGGTCTGTGCCATGATTATCTACGGGTTCATGCAGCCCCGGCTGCTAAAGCTGGGTTTGTGGATCTATCTCGTATTGATGGTACTATTTACCGCATTCATTGGCTATATCCTGCGCCATCCGGTTGATGCACCCTGCGAATGCCTGGGCCTGGACGAAAACTGGAGATGGAAAAAGCACTTTTGGGTAAATACCGGCATCCTAACGATAACGGGTCTAGCCATCTGGCTTCATTATAAACGCATTGTTGCAACAATAGGGAATGAGCACTCCGAAAACCCTGGAAAAAAGTAGGAATTATGGTTTTACTGATTAAACAGGAGGTTATCATGAAAAGGACCCTTTTAAGTTTGATCGCCCTAGGCGCATTTGTCACTTCTTTTGCAGGCACAATTGTGAAAGAAATGATGCAGGACCCTACCATTTGGGAATACAATGATGGCACGCATGACCGTACCAGCAATCCGGATTGTAGAGGTGCTGGACCTTTGTGTGCAACGGAATACTTTCTCAATGAGGACGGTAGTCTGGGGGCGGCTACAGGCAATGTACGCAATGGCGTCCGTGCAAACTAGGAGAGAGCGGGCTCTTTCGTAAAGTCTTACACCGGTTGTTCCAGGAACGACCGGTGTTAAGAAATTTTTAGGGCGCATCTTCCAGAATGAGCATGTCAATAGCCCTTTCTTCTGGCAGCAAATCCAACCCATACTGTTGCAGGTCTTCTCGTAGGGATTCCAGGCTAGCCGGATAATTATTCAACAGGATATCCAGGTTTCCAGTATAACCAGTTTCATCCAGTATGGGGCGGGCATCCGCACCGAAGTGATAAGTGATATCTTCCAGCAAGGTCACCAGTTTTTCCATGGGCAGGTTATGGATTTCGGCCGTTGCACCTTTCCCCAGCGAATGATTGGGCGTATAAAGCCATTCTCCGCCGCTGGATTTAAACCGGTCTGCACTGTCGGCTTTTTTAAGCACCCAGCAAGGCACACGTTGCTTTTCCAGCCAGCTTTTGAGTCTGAATAGCTGATCAAGGTCTTTTTTCATTAGCGGGAATAGGCAATTTTGGAAGGCTGGCTCAACTTTTAGCTCATAACTGTAAGCATGATTGTTCATCCATTCATCTTGCTTAGCTGGGTCATCAGGCCAGTTCAATATTTCAGGGGCTTTTACCCGGAAAACGACCCGGTTGTTATTTCGGTAAACACTCGTTGCTGTTTCCCCGTAGGCCAGCTGATACAATTGGAGGATGGAAGCGTTGGTCGCTTTAACCCGGTTCTTAATGCCATTCCTATTTGAAAGGACACCCAGTTGCTGAAGGTCAGTCGGCATCCGGCCGGCAAGCGAACTGTAATAAAGCAGTCGGTTGAGCTGGCGCCCACCACCTTCCAGCATCAGTGGCGCGTCAAAATCATAATCCTTTAACTCCCGTTTTACAGGCAGGTGCGGATCCTTGCCCTGCAGGTATGCTCCGATGCTTTCCGGGGTGGTGTTCTGGCCATTTGTCATATACTGGATGATGCCATCAGGCCCTACCCAGACATGGGCGGGCACCGAAGCGAAGGGGAAACGGTGGAATAAGGAGGTGTCACTAACGACCATTGGTAGTCGCACATCTTGAACAATATGGGATCGTGCTTTGAGCTTATCTACCTTTTCCCGCGAATCGGTGGTTACCAGTACGATCTGAATACGGTCTTTAAAAGTATCCTGCAATGCCTGCAGTTTGGGAAAGGCCGCAATGCAAGATACGCAATGGACATCCCAAAAATCCAGGATCAGTAATTTGCCCCGATAGACTTTCATATCTGGTATAGTCATTCCTATACCCAACGTATCACTAATTGCATGTTTTCGGGCATGCAACGAAGCGGTAGTTAGCAGCACGATAAACGTGCAAAGGAGAATTTTTTGATAATTCATGTCAAAAAGAATAAGGATTAGCGTTCATTTTGGGCGATGCCCGTCATTTGGATAATATAGTCAGGAATGGGGAAGGTGTAGCGTGAGTTATTCGGAGGCAGCTCGTACGACTGCCCCTGAATGATCCGGTGCAGTGTGACTGCACGACCTGGATCAAAATTCAGCCGACGCAGATCTTCCCATCGCCTTCCGCGAAAAGCCAGTTCCTTTCGGCGTTCCTGTAGGATAAGCTCCAATACATCGGGGGTGTTGCCTATGGTATGCAGTTGGAAAAAAACAGGGTCATAGCGTTTTTCCAACAAATAATCCAATGTTTCGAGCGCATGGGTCTGCTGCCCTTGCCGCGCCTGGCATTCCGCCTTAATGAGAAAAAGCTCATCGGTGGTCAGGCCGCTGAATTGCAGGCTGCTTCCTGTGTAGTTGCCCCGGAATCCACCGGTAGAACGATAGAATAGCAAACGACGGAGGTCGCCTAGCTCATACAAGGCATACAGCTCCGGAACTACGAAGCTAAATGAGTTGGCATCGAAAATTGAAAGCGGGGCCAACCGGCTGTAGAGAATCGTTTCCTCGTTTCTTTCGGGGAATGGATATGTTCGATCAGTTCCTGCATCCATCGTCCGGTAATCCATCAGCGTCGGGTACAATTGCAGGGCTGAATCGGCATACAATCCCGCCTGTGGATAGTCGCGCATGCTCAGGTAACAACGGGCCAATAAGGCATAGGCCGCTGGCCGGGAAGCATCGACCTTGAGCAGGGGCTGCACACGCAGCAAGGGAATGGCCGCCCGCAGGTCATTGAGCAATTGTTCATAACCGGCAGCCTGGGTGGCCCGTGTGGTTGGTACGTTGGGGTCCGAGCCTAACCGCAACGGGATACCGGGAGTACTGGCTGCTGTCACCTCTTCATAGGGCGAGGAAAACACATACAATAAGTTGTAGAAGGCCTTGGCCCGGAAAAACAGGGCGCCCCCTTTGACGTCGTCCCATTCAACCGCATTGGCGGCTTCCCGTCCGATATTTTGCAGGCCTTCCAATACCACATTGGCATTAAATACCTGCTGATAGGAATCGTCCCACTCAGATATAGGTCTAGGGGCCGCTTCGTAGATGGTCTTATTCCAGGTATAGATTTTGCGCTCGGATTCGGCACCATAATCAAAGATGTCATCTGTGACGTTTGCCTCCGCACCGGAACAGGATACCATGCCGGCATAATCATCGGCCATGACGGGCTGGGTGGTATTGTTCAAAATGGCGCGCATGTCTTCCAACTTTACTGGCACGACGGCGTTCAGGTTTCGCTTGGCGCTCAGCCAGTCTTTTTCGCAGGCAGTGAAGGTGACGGTAATAATGATTACCGCAAAGAAGTGATATAATTTCTGTATGTTCATGGCTTCATATTTAAGTTTATGGATTAACGAAAACTGGCTTTTATACCCAAGGCCAGCGTCTTAGGGGCGGGCAGGGTGGTATTGCCCAGCACCGGGTTGCTGTTGTAGTCCGGGTCGATGTGGTGATTGTTGGCCCGCCACAGGATGCCCAGGTTGCTGGCATAGGCATAAATCTGCAAGGCTGACAACGGGCTGTGGGCCAAAACGGGGGCAGGCAGGTCATAACTCAGCTGGATATCCTGCAAGCGCACGTGGTCACCCTTGTCCACCAGGGCTGCCGACTGTTGGTAGAACGTACTGCGGTTGGCGTTTTGTGGGTAGACCACCGAAGGGATCTGCGTGTGCAGCTCATCGCCAGGCTGCTGCCAGCGCTGGGCATAATCACTGGTGTATTGGTTGACATCCCCGGTGTAGTTGATGTTGCTGGCAGCCCGGCGGAAGTAGTACCCCAGTTTCCAGGTAACATTGGCCGAAAGCGACCAGCTGCCCCATTGCAGGCTATTGCGGAAACTGCCCAACGATGAGGGCGTGGCCCGGCCATGGTACTGCAAACTGTCCATAGCCGGCACGCTAAGCATCAATGCGTAATCTTTGCTGACCTGCCCATGCAGGTAGCCTTGCGGGTCGCCCGTCTGCGGGTCCAGCCCGGCCCACGGATAGCTGTATACCCCAAAAAGCGGCCGGCCATTGAGCGGATTGATCTCAAAGGCATAGCCGCTCAGACTGCCATCGCTGAAATAATAGTTGGCATTGGTGGCGGCTCTGTAGTCGACCACTTTGTCGGCGGTATAGCTCCAGAACAGGTTGCTGCGCCAGCTAAAACGGCCGGAATGGACGTTCAGGCTGTTTAGCTCGGCGTCCCAGCCGTGCCCTTTCATGCGGGCCACATTGCCCCGGAACGTGTTGCGGCCCGTAGTAGCATCATACGGTGTATTGCCGATTAGGTCCTTACCGCGTTTGAAATACAGGTCAAAGCGGCCACTTACGCGTTGATTCCTGCTGGCAAAGTCCAGCCCGAGGTTATTAACCGCGGTACGCTCCCCTTTCAGTTCCGGATTGGGCAGGTTACCCAGCCGCGCCTCGCGGGTTCCATATTGGGTCGTGACATACTGGGCCACTACATACGCAGCGGCGGTTTCATCAAAATTGCCGTTATACCCGTACGACCAGCGCAGGCTCAGCGTGGGAAGCCACGACAGCTTATAAAAACTTTCTTTATTCATGTCCCACTTGATGCCTGTGGACCAGAGCGGGATGCTTCGCTGGTTGGTTTTGACCCCAAACAGGTTGGTCTGGTCCATGCGGGCACTGCCTGAGAGGGTATACCTGGAAAGGTACGTGTACGAACCGTTGACGTAATACGACCGGAACCGGTTGAGCGTGCCCCCGATCGATTGTGCTGCACTGATCTTGGCGGATCCTCCGCTGGGGTATTGGGTATAGGTATCGGCCAGGTCTGTCGGGATGGCGGTACCTGTGCTGCCGTCATAACCGTAATAACGGTTGGCATAACTGCCAGACCGCACTTGTCGCACCTCAAACCCGGCCAGCAGGTTCAGCTGGCTGCGGTTGTCATCCCAGTCACCGGCATAGTCCAGCTGGCCCCGGCCATTATGGCTTGCCAAGCTACCCGCCGTACGGTCCAGGATATCCCCCAGCGGTACCGGGTATTTGGTGCCGGTGCTGCCGATAGCCGTAAAACGGTTGATCAGGTCGCGGGTAAAATAGGATTGCTGGCCCATAAGGTAATTCTGGAAGGTGGCCTGGTGCTCGTACTGGTAAGAAACGGATACATGCAAATCTTTCAGCAATGCATAGCGGGCATTCAAACTGGCACGATAGTGCTGCAAGCCGGTTTGGTTGCTGCGGTTCTCCGGTTCTTCCAGCGGGAAAAACTGCCAATTAAGCCGGCCGTTGTCTTCGGCCGCCGCCGCAAAGGAACCCCGGAAGTCACGCACAATCGGTAGCGGGTTGCCAACGTCATCGGCCAGGCGTTGATACGGAAAGGCATTCTGAAGGGAAATCAAGGTATTGTCGGACTTCGTCTGGCTGCTGGTCAGCTCCAAGGCGGTCTGAACGCTGAGTTTTTGAAAGAAGTTAAACTGATTACGTGCAGTCAGGTTGATGCGGTTATAGGTATCCGATCGCAAGGACTGCTGATTACGGTCAACATCGGCGGCATAGTAATAGCTATGCCGCGCACCACCTCCCTGCAAGTTGAGCGCGTATTGCTGCCTTACCACCCCCCGGTAAAAATACCGGCTGATGTCTTTGCGGATGTCCTGCATGCCCAAAACGGCCAGTTGCTGTTGCTTTTCGGTATCAGACAAGCGGGCATCGGCTATGATCTCCACGGCGGGACTGATCACCGGAAACGTGGTGGTATTGGCCAGTTTGCTTTTGTAAAAGTCGTGATCATACAGATACTGCTCAATACCGATAAAATCAGCAGAAGCGATCTTGGGTTCGTAGAACAAGTCTGGTTTTTCCGAAACGGACACATTGCTGTTGAAACCCACCGTTATCGGCTGATTCAGTTTCCCCCGTTTGGTCGTGATGACGATAACGCCATTACCGGCCCGGATACCCCATATACTCGCTGCGGCCGCATCCCGAAGGATGGAGACGTCGGCGATATCGTTCGGGTTGAGGTTAGAAAGGTCGCCTTCGTAGGGGAAGTTGTCAACCACGATCAGTGGCTTGGCATTGCCATAAATGGTGCTGATGCCGCGGATGCTGAGCTTGGGTGTACCCCCGGCGCGTTCGTCAAAAAGCAGGGACGGTGTGATTCCTTTGAGCCGCCTGATGACGTCGGTGGAGACGGCGCGGTTAAACAACGCGCTGTCGATGTGCACAAAACTCCCGGTAGCCCTCTCTTTAGGAATGGTCTGATAACCTGTACTTACTTCTACCTCGTCCAGTTGAAAAACCGTATCCTGCATACTTTTTGTGCTGTCTTTTTTTGATTGCTGCGCCCGGGCGTTATTATCCGGCAACCAGGCTAAACCTATACTTATTAAAAGACCATAAAAAACATATCTTTTGATAAGGGTTAAGGCATAACCTTCCCCTAAGCGTAAAATTTGCTTCACGTTTTGTCATGTTAAGTAAATAATTAAATGATTAAGAAAACCGAACGACCGCAGAAACGGCGGCTGCCCGGTGATGGTGAAGCAACATTCAGACGGGTGCTTTGACGATGTTTTTAAACAGGTTTTTAAGGGATTTCGGCTGGCTGGAAAGAGCAAAGTCGCTGTTATTCCCTAATGGAGATAAGCTAAAATCAACTTGTAAATGGTTGTTTGAATTTCTTTTCATACCTTAATTGGTTGTTAAGGCATTGGGTCTTTCACTTTTCAGAGGTTCCCATCATGATTGGTTTAGGGCTTAAAACAATAATGATGGGTTGCCTCAGGTACGCTCTGAAACCTGTAGGAGGGTTAAGCTGCGTACAAGAGGGTCCATCATTACCTTACCTAAGCGCAAAGATAATAAATGGGCACCGGTCTCCTGCAACTTGCAGCTATGAAAGGTTCCTACATTTTCAGAGCAAGTGCCGATATCCAATGCCTGGATAATTTTGTTAATGCTTGTTAATTTCTAATCTATATCCTACATGTTTTGTTTACAGCAGCTAAGGTAAGGGTAATGAAATTAAAATGCAAACAAAATCGAAATAATAATCAAATGTTTTTTGACGCATTTAGCGTAAATGAAAAAAGTCGGCAAAATCACACCTCTTTCTCAATACATAACAGATAAAATGAGAGCGCGGCGTTTGGAGTTAGGGATTTCAGCAAAGGAATTATCTGAGCAGATAAGTCTATTTGGAGGAGAATCTGTTGTCGGAAATATTGAATCAGTTAGCACATCACTTAAATACACAACATCCACCCTACGAAAGGCTGTAGAAGCCCTCGATTGGACGTTGAAGGATGTGCTTCCCAATGAACTGTTGGACGACGACACTTTGCAGGACAAGACCTGCATCCCCATCCTGAAAGGCATGAGCATCAAGGCAGCCCTTAATTCCCTGCTGGAGCAAGGATTTTTTGACGAACCGCACGACATCAAAGCGGTCACCGCCTACTACAACACTTTTTTCAAACCCGAAGACCAAAAAGTGGACTCCGATTTTTCAGCCCAGCTGGAAGACCTCTACAACGAAGGCAAACTAACCAAGATCCCCGCCGACCGCCCCAAAGGCGAAACCAGGCTGAAGTTTGTGAGGAAGGGGGATAGTGATATAAAAAGCTAAATATTGCATAACCCATTACTTTTGGCTAAATTTGTATCATTAATAATTGTTTTATGGTTTTTCTAAAAAGGCATTTAAAGGCTATCCGCAGGCTTTGCAACGAACATAACGTTAAGCAATTATATGCTTTTGGATCGGTATTGACTGACAATTTCAACAAAAGCAGTGATGTGGACCTGGTTGTTGATTTTGAAGATATGAGCCTTGAGAACTATGCCGATAATTATTACGATCTGAAATTTTCATTGGAAGATACGCTTAAAAGGCCTGTTGACCTTTTGGAAGCAAAAGCCATAAAAAACCCTTATTTCAAACAGTCGCTGGATCAGCAGCGCCAATTAGTATATGGATAATACCATCAAGGTCTGGCTTTTTGATATTCTGAAAGCGATAGAAGAAATTGACAGTTTTTTTGTGGACGTACCAAAAGATTTCATTCAATATCAACGCGATTTAAGAACGAAAAGGGCCGTGGAGCGGAATATTGAGATTATAGGCGAGGCTATGAACCGGATATTAAACAGTGATGCTTCCGTTACGCTATCCAATGCGCGCAAAATTGTTGACACCAGGAACAGAATTATCCATGGTTATGATTCTGTCTCGGATGATATTATTTGGAGTATCGTCATTAGACACCTCCCTGCCTTAAAAATGGAAGTTGAGGGATTATTGCAATAATGCTCCTCATCTACCCCTCCATTGAGTACGAAATAAATACCCAAACGCGCATTTTCCGTGAAGCGGCTGGTTATACCCAGGAAGAATTTGCCTTTCTTATCGGTCGCGACCCATCGGAAGTAGCGGCTTGCGAAGACTTGGCCAGTGCCGAATCGTATAGCTTGTACCACCTGAACCGTTATGCCCGCATCCTTGGTAAAGTTCCTGCCGATTTTGTGCTGGAAGGCTCGGACGAAGATGTCATCAAGATCAATGCCCGCAAAACGGTTTACCCTAACAAAACGGTGTACCGGGGAGAACGCATCTATTTGGACGGACGGAAGGAAAAGCTGGAACCCTATGAGATCATTACAAAAACAAAGGCCCTGAACCCCTCCGAAGAACAGCGCATGCTGGAATTGTTTGACGGATTACTGAAAGCAGGCTATTTTCAAACGGGCAAAACAGGTTTTGAAATCCATCAGCACGTGCTTACGTGCTGGAGTGGCCCATTTCGCGTGCAGTTATTGATCGACGGCCTCAGTACCTTATCCAGCCGACGGAAGCGCCCTAAACTGCTGCCCATGCGGCAAGCACCTAAGACGCCGGAGAAATGGTTGTTGTATAAGGAAGATAAGTAAAACCCACCGCCACGCTGAATGCCCTGATCAAAACCGGCTTTTTTGAAACGGAGCGCAACCTGAAAGAAGTCGTCGCCGAATGCAACCGGCTCCAGGGCCAACATTGGGAGGCCAGCGACTTCACCGCTGCACTGGAACGGGCCAAAAATAAGGGAAAGATCAGGTTTGTGTACCTGCCGGATGACGCAGTAAGGTATGTTAAATGATGATGGGGGATGGATGTCAGAAATGGATTGGTGAACGGCTTGTGTGTCTAAGCCTCACTATGCGGCTCTTTTTATTCTTCGGGGAACCAGAAATCTATCGTAAAATGAAATGCCTGTATTAAGCTGTTTTTTATTGGGTTATTAGATTTTACCAAAAGAGAACTATAAAAATCCAGTTTATTGGTTTCTATCTTAGATTTGTGCTGTTCAAATCCGTCTCCAAGTTCCCGGAACCATCTGTTAAAAATGATATTACGATATCGCGCTTTTCCATCGATGTTCAGGCACAGGTATAACAATGCCTCATTACCATATTTATCAAAATAATCTAAATAATATGAATGATGGTATTTTTAACCTTAGAATCGTAGATCTGTCTTTTTTACGGGATCAGTCCTTTTACATTCAAATCCAAAGCTTACGGTTTCCAAAGTGCCGCCATCCTTTGTTTGTAACGTAAATTCTGTAAAATAGGCATAGTAAGCATCACCAGCATCACTGGTAAAATGGTATCCTTTGCTGTCTGAAAATAAATTATAGAGGTTTGACAAAGCGAACACCTTTAAGGGTACCCAGCGGCTTACCCTCTTGGACAGCCTTAAAGATCTTTTCTTTATCTTCGATCAATTTGAGAAAAGGATTCCCTTTAGATTGAATCTGCCTATTTGTTGCCTTATGTGTTTTATTGGTATTCACTCTGCAAATATACATAATTTATAAAACAAAGCAAGTCGTTGCGGCTTCTATTTTAATGCAAAAATCATCTTAAAAACTTAAAAGGCTTCACATCTCAAGAGTTATTTGCACTTATATCAAATACCGATACACTCAAAATAACCCCTGATTCCTTAACTTTGCCCCGCATGGAACAGCAAACCACCCTTCGCGAGCCCGGAAAGCCTTTTAAAGTAGAGGCCATTGAATGGGAAAAGACTTGCACGGTACGGGATCTGCGGGAAAGCCGTGGTTATAGCACCTATGAGCTGTCCTTCCTGCTGGCTGCGCGACGGCTACGTGCGTGGGCCAGACACGTGGGTCTACTTGCCGGAAATTGTGGAAGAGGCCAAAGACGCAGCATTGTCTTTTGTGGATGCTGTTCTCCTAATTAGTCAATTAATTCGGAGAAGCTAGCGTCTCACTTCGCTGGGTAAGATCCCGAAATAGTTTTTAAAAGCTTCACTTAGATGTGACTGATGTTTAAAACCTACTTCATACGTTACTTCGGCAATATTCTTCCGGTCTTCAACCAGCAACTTCCGGGCATACTCCATGCGCAGTCGTGTAGAATATCCGTAGATAGTGGTGCCGTAGTAGGCCTTAAAACCCCTTTTTAATTTGAAATCGTTGAGGCCTACCATGCGCGACAATTCTGGGATGATGGGCGGATTGCAAAAGTTGCTGTCAAGGATTTCACGGGCTTGCTCTATTTTTTTAAGCTCATCTGTCTTCATCACTGGCTCAGCGTTGTCCGCGTTTTCCAACTGCTGCTGTTCCAGTTGAAGCATGAGCAATTCCAATATTTTTGATTCGGTATAAAGCCTTTTTAGCTCTCCCGTTTTTCGGCAATCGCGGATATCATTGATCACTTGGACCATTTCATGCGATACGATATGATCTTTTGCAGATAATGACGTGTATTTTCCATTTTTAATTTCATCCACAAACGCTGAATGCAGGCTTGAATCCTCATCGATCAGCTGAAAGTAGAAGGCCTTAGACAGTACCACCAGGAAATAGTCATACTCCATACCGGGTATCATTTCATATTTACCACTCAACGATGGTATATAACGGATGTTATGACGGCTGCGTCCATAGATCTTTTTGGCAACTGATTTCTTCTCTATACGTTTCACGCTACGGTAAAACACAAACTGGCTGGTAATGGTTTCGCCCTCCACTTCAAAAACGATCTTCACCGCCTCATCAAACTGCATATGTGTGTGCATCACAAACATGCCGCTTGAGCTTAGCTGGTAACTTTGTAATTCTTTGACTGGCGGACGTCTGATCTCTATGCTCTTTTCAGATAGCGGTTTACTAGCGTTATACAATTCAGGCACCTCTTCCCAAAAGAGCCAATCATCCTGATCTTCAATTTTTGACTTGATGTTCATTTAGTTAGTTCTAATAAGTATAAAATAAGCTGAAAAAACAAGGAGAATAACTTTCTCCCTGTTTTTTCAGCTTATTTCAGAAAGCTTTTGTTTTACTTTGTGCTTAAATCTAAGCTTCCTTTTTCCGAAACAAAATATCTGAAGCTAACATAACCTCTTTTTGAGGAAATAGTATTTTCTTCCGGAGCGTTATTATAGATATTGACAAATTGAAATTTTACATACCGCCCATCATCTAGTTTGAAAATATAACAACGATCTATTAGAGGAATAAAATAGGCAAAATCGCCTGCTTCAGTATACGATCTTGAAGCCCAATATATTTGGTAGTTATTGTCTGGAACATCCGGTATCACATAATTTTGTGGATAATAGCCATCTGTTAATTCAGGAAATTTAATGTCAGATGGAACGGTGGTCAAATCATCAAATGAAGTTTTTACCATTGTAATTAGAGCATTTGTGCTGTTGCCATACCAAGGGCGGCTTTGTGTTTGCATTTTTCCGTTATTTGGATATAACTGCTGCCGCCACAAACCTTGGAAACAGAAGTCCCACGCATCTGTTTTCACTAATTCAGCATTTTTGTCGTCAGTGACGAAGGAAGTGTCCTTAATCGAATAAAAATCATAGGCATTTGCATTACTTTTCGTAGTATCAACCAAGTAATTACTAATCTCAATAACTCCATTCCGATAACGCTTGATATGATCGGAAATCTGTAAAAATTCAGGTTCTTCAGGCTCTGGTTCAGGAACGGGCAGTTTGTCGTCGTCGTTACTGCATGCCTGGATAGATACCACTGCAACGAACAAGGCTAATAGATAGCGTTTATTGTTTTTGATCATGATGATTTAAATAGTTAATTTGAAGATTATTATACGTATTGTTATTTTGTTTTAAGATTGCGGCTATCTGCATTTTGCTGTATAAAATACCGGCAATTCAGGTACGGACTGGGAAACTCGTTCTTGTCATTGACCACTGGAGGGTTGCCCTGATATAAGCTTAGCATCTGGAATTTTACATAACGTCCGTCACGGAGATGGAAGATGATGGTTCTGTCCGGATAATAGTCCATAATGTGTTTGCTGAAATGATACAAGCCCCATCCATCTGTAGTAGCTGGTTCTGTATCCATTTCAATTGGGATATTGTTACGTATCATAGGGCTCTCTGGGGCTTCGTACAGATCGTCAAAGGCCGTACGTACGATGCGTACCTTGCCATTGCCTTCTGTATTATTTGGTGTGGAAGCATCTGCATTAATAGTTGAAAAATAAATGTAGTTAAACAGCACATGCCAAGTTTCTGAACCTTCTTTTGCCTTCTCGGTATCAATTTCAGAATTTGAATCAAAATTCCAATAAAAACTAGGATTTTCGTCGCCAGAAGTAACCGTTCCCATTCTCAGGTCAACTACATACACCACATTAAACTTTTCGTCCAGATAGACGTGGTCGTCTAATTTTTTCACTCTTGCCGGTACCCAATTGGTCCCTTCAAGAAAACCTTCGGGTTCAGGGCTAGCGTCATCGTCTTTGGAGCAGGCCATAAACATCGCTGGTAATAACCAGGCTATTAATGTGTATTTAATTTTCATTGTTGATATTTATTGTTGATATTTATTTTGACTACTTAAACATTGAATGTTCCCAGCTTCTTTAATCAATCTTGCTGAAATCTTTGCTGCCTTCTTTAAGAATACTGTATTTAAAACTGAGGTAAGGGGCTATGTTATCCCTGTCAGGATCCACTGGTTTACTTTTATAGAAACTGTATAATATTAGCTTAGCATAATTCCCTTTGGCGGTTTTAATGAGAATCGTTCTTGGTAGATTATATACCACGTGTGCTTTCTTGGGATTGCCAGGATAACTTGACCCATAAAAATCATAGTATGCATAGCCAGATCCACTGCCCAAAAAGTGATCAAGTGCCAGGTATCCATACGATAAAAATTCGCTATTTTCAACGGGAACCTCCTTTACATGTTCAAAAGATTCTTCAAATAAGTGTATTGGGATGGGCAGTACGGGTTTCTTCGTGTCCTCATTATAATATTGGCCCTCGATGAGGGGATCTATCACTAAATATAGTCCACCACGGGCCGGACTACCATAACCCGGCCCTTTGGTACCGTTCTCGAAAATCACTTCCCCATGGTTGGCCCAAATGCTGCTGTTATAAATACCGGCAAAGGCAATGTCCCATTTGTCCGTTCCGGCATATTCGGCGGGAACGGTGCGGCCGTCCTCCAACGAGTAATAAATTGTTTTAAAGAGACCATCATCGCTGATGTCTTTGCCTTCCATGGTTTGTGTAGTATCACCGGGTAGATTATTTACTATATACGTGCCGCTGCTGGTTACCGTAACGGGTGGTAATGGCGGAAGCAGAACCTCTGGCGCCGGGCCGTCCTCACTTTTGGAACAAGCTCCTGCTATTAGAAGCATTATCAATATCCAACCCGGGTTTTTATGCATGTTGAATTTACTATTAACTCTTATCATCTGTTTTTTGTAGTATCTCTTTACTTTATACCTTTTCTAAGTAGTGATTCGCTCACTTAATCCTTTTTTCGCCACAAAATGGTTGTTTACTTATGTTATTTTAGTTTAGTTTAATACGGTTGTCAATCATATCATTAATACCGGTAAGTGTTGCCATAAAGGCGATACCTGTTATCTGCTTTTTCATATACGCTATTTAATTGGTTGTATTTAAATTCCTGCTCCCGTCTTCTTGTACAAAATACCTGAACGTGAGATATGGCGCAGGCCAATGAAGGTCAGTTACGGTCGGCGGATTACCTTGGTACACATTGAGCAATTCCAGTTTTGCATACTTGCCTGTGGCTGTTTTAATAATAAATGCCCTGTTTTTGATGGGTTGGGCCAGGTGGGTATTCATACTATAGAAGTACCAACCAAAATTATATGGCTGTGGCCAGCCATCCCAGCCTACAAATCCCTGGCTATTCTCAAATTTATTTTCTTCAGGGGCTTCGGTGATCCGGTCATAAGCGAGTTCTTTTCCTTCTGAATCTTTTGCGAGGACCAGCGAGCCCTTGCCAGGCCCGCCAAAACCAGGTCCTCCCGCTATCGTCCCGCTATTTACATAGACAATGGAATTGTAGATATACGTAAAGGCAATATCCCAGTCATCCGTCTTCAAATACTTAGCAGAGTCAACCGCATTGTTCAGCCATAGCTGTTTTTTATCGCTAAATCTGAATAAAAAGGTGCGGAAATCCCGTTTGGTCTTGCCATCCACGCCATCGCCTACCGAAGCTCCGGTATCGCCTGCCAGATCAGTGATGAGTATGCTCTTGCCATCTTCAACCGAAGGGTTTATGTCTGCGTTCTTGCTACAAGCTGCAATGAGCAGTATACCACACAGAAACCGCAGAACTTTATTGGTTTTCGTTCGCTTCATTTTTAATAAAATCTATAAGTAAGACCGCCGCTAATGACCCTGCCTATCTGTCCGGGCATGAGCATATCGGTATAATTGAATAAATTCTCGGCACTGATGCTGATGGCCAGATGCTCCTCCAACAACTTTTTCTCCAGGGAAGCGTAGATCAATACAAAACCTTTCACAAATGTATCATAGGGATCCAGAAACCAATTGTTGTTGGCATCACCCCAACCATATTTACTACGATAGTTGCCCCGGAGGGTTGCGCTCACCTGCCAGGCCGGATAGCGATACACGATGCTGGCGTTTAACATATGACGTGAACGGTTTTCCAAACCGAAGTAATCGGTTACGTTGCTTTGCCTGGTTTCACCGGTTTCGCTATTCCTGATCTTGTCGTAGGGATACTTTTTATGGCGGATACTATCAAGCACGCCTTTATCCTTGGTGATAAGATATTGGTAACCTACGCTAAGATCCATGTTTTTGTGTAAGGCGACCAGCAGGGATGCCTCCAACCCTTTATTGTAGGAGGATGCGATGTTTTGATAGCTGAATACCTGCTGGCCGTTGGCCTTGGTGGCTACTTGTACAAAGTTGATGAAGTTGGACAAACGATGGTAAAATACACTAAAACCAAATTTGATTTCTGTCGTTGGTGCCCAGTCAGCACCGGCGTTGAACGAATTGGACCGTTCTGGCTTTAGTTGTTTACTCAGCTGGCTTACCAGGTATTCACGAATTTCGCTGATTTCCCCGTTCTGCTGCATTTGTTCCAGGCCCTTTTGCAGGATATCAGCCCCAATAACTGTATAACCCTGCGTAGGGTTGGTAAACACCTGAAAGCGCTTTTTGAAATCAGGCGCTATAAAACCACCGCCTATGCCTCCCTTCAGGTTCAGTTGCGGAACAATCTTGTACTGAACACCAAAGCTGGGACTGAGTCTGCCACCATAATTACCGGTGTGATCATAACGCAATCCACCAACCAATTGCCATTTGTTTTTAACAGACCAGTCGCCCTGTATATACCCAAAACCATTATACAGGGGGGCAATATCCTGCAGGCCGAAAGTGGCGTCTTGCATACGGCTGACCTCTCCGCCCAAACCTGCCGTAAATTTCAGGGAGCGGTTATATGCATAGGCTAATTGATGTTCATAACGGTTGGAAAGTTCTCTGAAGTGCATCATTGACAGATTGCTTTCCTCCCGTGTTACATCAGCCGTTACGTCATAATACGTGAATTGGTACCTGCCCAGACTGCGCAACCCTCCTTCAAAGTCGCTGTTGAGGCTTACGTTAAGCTGCAAGTCTTTATCATTTAGTATATCGGTATTCGTGTTGTTAATAGCGCCTCCATTCCCAGTACTTATATAGGTATTTTCCATTTGCGACCTACGGAAATTAAAGCGTGGTTGTAAACCCAGAATACTGGTTTTGTCCAGGCGATAGCGGAACCGTCCTTGTACTGCATAGTTATCATAGGGAGGAATGGTTTTTCCGGAAGTTAAAAATCGATCATTGGTGTTATAGCCTTCTGTATGGTAATAATTGAGCGAGAGGTTGGCTGATCCGCGTTTGCCCGCAAAAGGTGTTTCTCCTTCAAGCGCACCGTCCAGCAACCCGTATGAACCATAAAACACTGCCGCCCGGGCCTGGGCTGTATTGGCTCCCTGACGGGTAATAACATTGACCGCACCTCCGAGGGCTGAGCTACCATACAAACAAGATGAAGCACCTTTAACAATCTCTATGCGCTCTACATTGCTTACACTGATACGGGATAGATCAAAGTTGCCATTGTTACGGCCTATAGCCGGCTGTCCGTCGATCAGGATCATGATATATTGAGAGCTGAAACCCTGCATTTGGAGGCCTACCGCCCGTCCGCCGCTGCCAATATCGTTCACAATGGTCATACCTGTCTGCTCTTTTAAAACTTCATCCAAACGCCGGCTCCCCATCAGCTCAATGGTCCGTCGTGTGATGACTTGTACCGGCATCGCACTGCGCTCAAGCCGCTGTAAGTTATCCGGATTGGTTGTATGACCTAGTATGGATACCTCATCCAGGTTTTCAGTTTCAGCCTGCAACAGCACCTCTACATGGGTATCTTTATTGGCAATGACAGTTATTTTCTGTGAAAAGGGCATATAACCGATGGCACTTACCCGTAAGCTATAGCTGCCAGGGAATATATTTTCCAGACGGAAACTGCCGTCGCTTGCGGTAACTCCCCCTTGTCCAGTCTGAATCAGGACTACAGAAACACCAGCCATTTTTTCATGTTGGCTATTTTCAACCCTGCCCGTTAAATGGACCCTGTTTTGCTGACCCATTACGGGGAGAGGGATGAAAACTGAAATTAACTTGAGCCAAACCATAATGCCCGAAACCTGTTTTAAAAATGGCAATTTGTTATTTGTTTTTAACCAGTCTAAATAATAATGAAGCAAATATGATAACTTTGCGTTTGAAATAGATAGCGGCTAAAGGATTATTATTTATGACTTTTGGATATGTTTTTACGGAATCGGGATAAAAAACTGTTTTGCCTGGAATTTTTTTTATGGATGTATAATCTATGATGATTTGATAATTAGTGTGTTATATAAAAGCTGTTAATGGGATGTAAGAAGCGGTGGTTTAATTGAACAGTATTTTTCCAATCCCTTTTCCGGAAAAAGAAGGTTGTTTTATTTGGAATAATTATAGATAGTAGATTCCTTTGCGATCGAATTTGTAACAAAGCGAGAAAATGAGTGGAATGAACCTGTTGAAAATGATCATTTTTACGATGATGGGCATGGGTGGGACTGCACTTGCCGAAGACAGCCTCCGCTTTTCAAAAAATATCGACGTGAACGAGGGGCCTGTTTATTTTGATTTGCAATCAGGCAGCACTATCGATTCTGCGACGGGCAGATGGGACGTGATTTTTTATAAAACCGGGATCAGGTTGCATCCGGATGTCAGCGCCCAGTTAGTTAAAAATACAACTTTTGACCAGCTGCGTCAAGCACCGGCAAAGGGTTATAGAAAGGACGGCCATAAAGGGCCGGCCATCCCAACAGGAAGTGGAAAGGCTTGGTATAATTACGACCTGATTGACCACTATGTACAACCCATTCCCGGCAGGTTGCTCTTGCTGCGTACAGCCGGCGGTATGATTGCCAAGTTGGAGTTCTTGACTTATTATCGCGACGATGATATCGAATATCCAGGCTATATCACGTTCCGCTATCAATTTATTCCTGCAGTAAAATGACCAGTGTGCTCAAAATTTTACTTGGTGTTTATTGTTGCTTTGGCTCCTTTATTGCCATTGCCCAACCCAAACGTATCATCAGCTTGAGTGGCTCCATCACAGAAACGGTGGCTGCTCTGGGTTTTGAAAAGCAGATCGTGGCGGTTGATATGACCAGCGCCTATCCGTCGTCTATTGCTACTCTTCCCAAAGCCAGCAAAGGCCGAGGTCTTTCGGCAGAAGGCCTGCTTTCTTTTATGCCCAACTTGCTACTCGCGCCAAAAGGGGCTGTGTCCAAAGAATTGGAATATCAGCTTAGCAGCGCAGGGGTTAGGGTAGTACAGCTTGATCAGGACTATTCCCTGGCAGGTACGGCAACATTTATAAAAGCTATTGGCGCCGCCCTTGGAGTGCCTCAAAAGGGCAGGCAACTGGCAGCGGAAAACCAGCAAAGTGTGAAACAAATACAGAACACACTGCATAAGAGCAACCCTTTGCCCAAAGTTTTATTCATTTACGCGCGTGGTACGGGCACAATGCTCGTGGCAGGCAAAAAAACCAGCATCGACGGCATGGTAGATCTTGCTGGTGGCAAAAACGCTGTAACGTCCTTTGAAGGTTTCAAGCCCTATACAGCCGAATCGCTCGCAAGGGCCAATCCTGACGTGATCCTGATGTTTGATTTTGGTTATAAAAGTCTTGGAGGAGCCTCCGATATCCTGAAAATGCCGGGCATCGCACAAACACCTGCTGGCAAAAACGGGCGCATTGTGCAAATGGAAAGTACATTGCTTAATAACTTTAGCTTACGCCTGCCACAGGCGATCAAGCAACTCAATCAAAGAATCTACGGGTATGATTAAACCCTGGCTGTTGTACCTGTTATTGTCGGGTGGCTTGTTTACGGCATTGCTCTTGTCCTTATCTATTGGTGCCCTGCCCATACCTCCGGATCAAATATGGAAGATATTTTGTGAAAAGCTTGGATGTGATACAGGTAATGGTATTCATTTGCAACAGGCCGCTATCCTGTGGTCGGTGCGTTTCCCGCGGACGGTGTTGGGGCTGTTGGTAGGTGCCAGTCTGGGTGTCGCGGGAGCGGCCATACAGGGTATATTCCGCAACCCTTTGGCCGAGCCGGGGCTCATCGGCATTTCTGCCGGGGCTTCGTTAATGGCCGTCCTCATCATTGGGCTGGAGCTGACGCTCTTTGCCGGGCTTAGCAACTTGTTAGGGTATTACTTACTCGGAATCGGCGCATTTTGCGGCGCTGCTCTTTCCGCTTTTGTGGTATACCATATGTCAAAGAGCGATGGCCGGCCGGATGTAGGCACGATGTTGCTTGCAGGAATTGCTATCAATGCATTAGCTGGTTCATTAACCGGGCTCATCACTTACATGGCAGATGACCAGCAGCTACGAAATATCACCTTTTGGATGCTTGGTAGCCTGGGAGGGGCTACCTGGCAAACGGTGTCGGCTTTGTTGCCATTTGTCCTGTTCCCTTTATTGTTGCTACCACGATTGGGCAAATCGTTAAATACTTTTGCCTTGGGCGAGATGCAGTCAGATCACTTGGGCATTGATGTGAACAGGATAAAAACACAGGTGGTTATATTGGCTACGATGGCTGTGGGAGCATCGGTGGCTGTTTCTGGCATTATTGGCTTTGTTGGTCTGCTGGTACCGCATATGGTGCGCCTCATGGCCGGGGTGGACAACCGGACACTCGTTCCTGCTTCGGCACTCCTGGGAGCTCTTACCCTTACATTGGCGGATCTGCTTTGCCGCACCGTGATCGCCCCCATGGAGTTGCCCATTGGTGTGATTACTTCTTTGTTGGGCACACCGGTATTTTTGTATATCCTGATGAAAGAGAAAAAGAAACATAGTTTATAATGCTCATAGCAGACAATCTTACGTACGCCATAGGAACCTATAAATTGGTGAACCAGCTTTCTTTCCATATCCGAACGGGCGAACTAGTTGTATTGTTGGGTGCGAATGGGGCAGGCAAGTCATCGCTGCTCCGCTTGCTGAGTGGCGACAAGAAGGCAAGCGCTGGCAGCTTGTTGCTGGCCGGAAAAGATATTGGCCAATACAGCAAAGCACAACTAGCCTTGAAAAGATCTGTATTGGCCCAGCAAAATGTGGTGAACGTAGCTTTCCGGGTTGAAGATTTAGTGATGATGGGGCGGTATCCGCATTTCCAAAATAAGCCTTCGGCGCACGATCTGGAAGTGCTTGAAGCTGTTATGGCTCACACCGGATTAGATCGCCTGGCAGATCGTTCATATCTTACCCTTTCTGGAGGTGAACAACAACGGGCGCAGCTTGCCCGTGTTTTGGCTCAAATTTGGGATGTGCCGGGTGCACTGTTGCTCATGGATGAGCCGGTGGCCGGATTGGATATTCAATATCAGCAGCAAACAATGGCCATTGCCAAACAGCTCAGCAAAAAAGGATTTACTGTAGTAGCCGTGCTGCACGATATAAACCTGGCAGCGCAATATGGCGACCGTGTGATAATGCTTAAAAATGGACGTAAATGGTATGACGGTACTCCCATAGAAGTGCTTAAACCGCGCCAGATCTTTGAGATCTTTGAGATTGACGTAACAACGTTTACCAATCCATATACACTTAAGCCTTTTATTATAGCCCGTGATACGTTGCTATAAACCGGCTATTATTTTGCCTATAATGCTATAATGGCGGAAGAAGCCAAATACGTAAACCTTTGATCTAAAACTGCGTGTTCCTTATTGACTAAAGTTTCGCACATCATTTATCCAAGTAAGGACGCAAGATGTGACCGTTTCTCATTTAAGTGTTATGGTTATATCCACATTAAAAAAT
Source organism: bacterium A37T11 (assembly GCA_900109895.1). Classification (GTDB taxonomy): domain Bacteria; phylum Bacteroidota; class Bacteroidia; order Sphingobacteriales; family Sphingobacteriaceae; genus A37T11. The sequence continues at coordinate 60,103 of FOBR01000001.1, read as the reverse complement.
TACGGCGATATATTAGAAACAGCGGCCCCTACGGAGTATACCCCGTGGGTGAAGGTGGTAGAGCTGATCAACTAGACGCCATTCTAACTGTATTTATTGCGTCAAGGTATTGGTCTATGCAGAAACGAAATGCAAGGTCCTCGTAGTTTAACTCAACTGAAATAACTTTAGAAAAGTTTTTAAAGTCATGCCAAATTACCTCTTTGGGCCCAATGGATATTTTACAGGTAAGGCTGTGATCTCCGGGGATACCGGAGTACTTATAATCGTATAGTGCATATCGTTGATTAGAATAGATATAGTCAGTTAAGGTCTTACATAGAAAATGGTTCTGGTTATCAAAGGCGATAAAGGATGAGATGCCCTCATAGCAGCCACTTCGCACATACAGTCCATTTTTAGCCAATTGTTCTGCCTCCATTTTTTCAATGATTATCCGGAGGTCAACCCCATTTATATAGATGGCTGCAGTCAAATAATCCTCCAATTGCGACTTCACATTCTCAAAACGTATTTTATCCATCTTCACAGCCTAAAAAAATGGGAAATCTAAAAAGAAACCTGGTGTGCCATTGAAGGGCTCATTGTCATTTTTTTAATGGGCGGTGAAAATTGAGTAAGCTTGATACCTTTTACGGCAACCTTATATTCTTCAATAGTAGGGGTTCTGCCAAAAACGGCAGAAAGTACAACCACTGGGGTGGATGCTAATAATGACTCCCCTTTCTTGCGGTCTGAGTCTTTAACCACACGCCCCTGGAACAGACGGGTAGATGTAGCCATGACGGTATCGCCATTCTCTGCCTTTTCCTGGTTACCCATGCAAAGGTTACAGCCGGGCCGCTCCAAATAGAGGATGTTATCATATTTCGTGCGGGCAGCAGTTTTAGGGGCGGCATCATTAAATTCAAAACCTGAATATTTTTCCAGCACCTCCCAATCTCCCTCTTCTTTGAGTTCATCAATAATATTATAGGTAGGGGCAGCCACTACCAAAGGAGCCTGGAATTCAATTTTCCCGTATTGTTCTTCCAGGTTTTTCAACATTTTGGACACAATTTTGATATCTCCTTTATGCACCATGCAAGACCCGACAAAACCAAGGTCAACATGCTTTTGGCCCCCGTAATAAGAAAGATCGCGGATGGTATCGTGCGTGTAGCGTTTTGAGGCATCGACATTGTTTACATCAGGATCTGCAATCATGGGCTCGTCAATTATATCCAGGTCAACGACAAATTTTGCATAATATTTAGCGTTCTCATCGGGCGCTAATGGTGGTTTTTCCCCCAATTTGATTTCATCGATTCGCTTGTTTGCTTTGTCTATAAGGCCTTTCAATATGCATTTCTCATTGTCCATGCCCTTTTCGATCATGATTTTGATCCTATCCTTAGCAATCTCTAACGATTGAATGAGGGTATCTGGCTGGGAAATACAAATGGATGCTTTGGCTTTCATTTCTGCCGTCCAATCGGTAAATGTGAATGCCTGGTCAGAAAGCAAGGTGCCAATGTGTACTTCAATCACCCTGCCCTGGAAAACATTTTCGCCATTAAATGCCTTTAACATCTGCAATTGGGTAGCATGTACCACATCACGGAAATCCAAATGATCCCTCATGTTACCTTTGAACGTCACTTTTACCGATTCAGGAATGGGCATAGAAGCTTCCCCTGTGGCCAATGCAAGGGCTACTGTGCCGGAGTCTGCACCAAAAGCAACGCCTTTGGACATCCTGGTGTGTGAGTCGCCACCAATAATGATCGCCCAATCATCCACCGTGAGGTCATTAAGCACCTTATGGATCACATCCGTCATTGCATGGTATACATCTTTCGGGTCCCGGGCAGTTATAAGACCAAAGTCATTCATAAATTTCATTAGCCGCGGGATATTCTGCTGGGATTTACTGTCCCAAACGGAGGCTGTGTGGCAGCCCGATTGGTAGCCTGCGTCTACTATCGGGGAAATGACCGTTGCAGCCATTGCCTCCAACTCCTGGGAAGTCATCAATCCGGTTGTATCCTGTGAGCCCACAATATTCACCTTTACCCGGACATAGGAACCTGCATGTAAAGTTGCACCTGAGGTGCCCACGGCATTCTTATTGAATATTTTTTCTACTGCGGTAAGGCCTTGCCCTGGATATGAAATTTCTTTGGACGGGGCGAATACGAGCGGGGCTGCAACACCCAGGGTATGGGCGGCAAACGTCTGTAATTTTTTTCCAAACTCGATGGAATAGGACCCTCCGGCTTTCATTAACTCAATTTTCTGCGGGGTGAATGCCGAACTGATATCCATAACCTCCAACCCATCTTTATACAGCTTCATGGTGCTTGTGTTGATGGTAAGAAAGGTTCCTGTATCAACTGAATAAGTTTGTTCTAAAATGGGCTGTCCCTCCGCATCTACCACCAACTTACCGTTTTCATCGAACTTTTTTACCCAGTTTTGAAGGTCCAGGCCAATCCCTCCCGTTACGCCAACGGTAGTTAGAAATATGGGGGAAATACCGTTTGTGCCTGCTACCACCGGTGCGATGTTGATGAATGGCACGTATGGGCTCGCTGGTTTGCCGATCCACAGCGCTACGTTGTTCACACCGGACATTCTTGAGGAACCGACACCCATGGTGCCTTTTTCAGCAACCAGCATGACCCTTTTGTCCGGATGTTTTTCTTTAAGTTCCTGTAACTTTTGTTGTTGTTCTTTGTTGTGCTCAAACATACACTGACCATGAAGTTCACGGTCTGATCTGGAGTGCGCATCGCTTCCCGGAGAGAGCAAATCCGTAGAGATATCACCAATGCCTGCAACAAAGGTGATCAGTTCGATCACTTCAGGGATATCCGGCAACTTGGTGTAGAATTCTGCTTTCGCATAACTTTCCAGAATATCTTTGGCGATGGGGTTACCGTTCCTGAATGCTTTTGCCAAGCGATCCGTATCAGCATCGTATAGAAAAACCTGCGTTTTCAGTACCTCTGCAGCATCTTTTGCGATGGCATGGTCACATCATGATGAATCCGGAAAACCTCAGTATGGATCACGGCCAACATTAATTTTCCCAAACATGAACAAAATGCCTTTTCTTCTAATTTTACTGCTGGCCTACAGCCAGCCGCTCAGCGCACAGACCATTGAACAGCCATCCGGCCAGCATTTCACAACCACCTTTGCCATCATCGCCGATGAGGCGACTTATCAGCAAGCAAAAGCGGAACTTGAAGCCTATAAAGCATCGGTTGAGGCCAAAGGCCTTGGTGCTTATCTCATCCACCATGACTGGAAAAATCCGGAACAGGTGCGCGACGTCCTGCTGCGGCTATATCAGCAAAAGCCAAAGCTCGAAGGCACGTTGCTCGTTGGCGATATCCCCGTCCCGATGATCAGGGATGCCCAACATCTTACTTCCACGTTCAAAATGGACCAACGCATGGACTGGAAACGATCATCCGTGCCTTCCGACCGATTTTACGATGACTTCGACCTTCGCTTTCAATACCTTAAACAAGATTCGCTGCAGAAGGCCTATTATTACTACAGCCTTGACCCGGCCTCGCCCCAATATATCCAAATGGATATTTACAGTGCGCGTATCAAGCCTCCAAAAACCAGCCCTTCAGACTTTTATGAAGGCATACGGCGATATCTCAAAAAAGCCGTCGCCCAGGCAAAGCAGCAGCAAGCGCTGCGGCAACTGGCCGTTTACACCGGGCATGGCTACCATTCAGAATCGCTCAATGCCTGGGCGGGCGAACAGGTGGCCCTGCGTGAACAGCTTCCCGTCCTTTTCCGCCCCGGTGGCCAGGCCAAGTTTCTGCGTTTTAGCATGGATCTGCGCATGAAAGACCGTATTTTGTCTGAAATACAACGGCCGGACCTTGATATTGCCATTTTCCACGACCACGGCAGTGAAGACTCGCAACTCATCAATGGCTATCCTGAAGTGAGCGCGCCGCAACCCGCTATCGACAATATCCGGCGATATCTGCGTGCCAAGATCCAGGCGGTTGCCGAAGATAAAGGTGATACCGCTGCCACTAAAAAACGCTACCACGAAAGCCTGGGTGTACCTTATAGCTGGATGGATGATGCCCTGCTTAATCCGGTCAAAGCGGCAGATTCTATCCTGAATACCTACACGGAGATCCTTATTCCTGACCTGCAGCAGCTCAAACCCAATGCCCGCCTGGTCATCATGGATGCCTGTACCAACGGAGCCTTTCTATTGGACGATTACATCGGCGCCCATTATGTTTTTGGTAATGGCAACAGCATCGCTGTACTGGCCAACAGTGTTGCCGTGCTGCAAGACCAGTGGCCCGATAAACTGCTCGGATTGCTGGACCATGGCGTACGCCTGGGTAACTGGTTTAAGGAGACAGCTTATTTGGAAACCCACCTGCTGGGCGACCCCACCTTTGCCTTTTCAAGCCAGCATTCCGACGACCTGAACCAGGTGATCGCATATGGCGACCAAAAACCCGCTTCCTGGCAAAAACTGCTGGCAGCTGAAAACCCCGATGTACAGTCATTGGCCCTCATCCACCTGTTCCGCCTGCAAGGGGAACGCAGCTCGGCCCTCCTCAGGAAAACCTATTTCCAGTCGGCCAATGCCACCCTGCGCCTGGAAGCACTTAAACTGCTCAGCCAGCTGGCCAATGCCGATTATCTGGAGGTGCTGCGCGCGGCAGCCAACGACCCCTATGAACTTACCCGCCGGCTGGCCATCGGCCTGATCGGTGAAGCGGGCAACGATGAACTTATTCCTGTGCTCGTTTCTTCACTCATCAACGACCGACAATCTGAACGCGTATTGTACCGGGCTAACACCGCAGCGTCGTTCATGAGCCCGGAGAAGATGAGCGAGGAGATCAAACGACAGATTGCCGCAGCAGCTTACCTGGTGGATGGGCCTGCCCTTGAGAAGCAGTTGCTCCTTTCGCAGAAAAACACCGCTGCCAAACTCAAGAATGATTACCAAACGCTCCTGGATAGCAGCATCGCAATAAAAAGCCGGATGTTTAGTGTACGCAGCCTGCGAGCTTACCGCTATCACCAGGCCGTACCACAGGCGGTCGCCTTTGTGGAAGACGGTAGCCAGGTTCCAGCCAACCGCATCGCTGCCCTTGAAGCACTTAGCTGGTATAAGCTATCGTATCAAAAGCCCCTTATTCAGGCTCTGTGCACACGTTTATTGGAAAATGGTCCCGAAGCGTTAAAGGAGCAGGCCAGGCGCACCGCCGCTATCCTAGGCCTGCCCGAGCCCGCAGGCAAAAAGTAATTTTCTCCCCATCGAATGCCGGGGCATAACCCGGCATTCGATGATAATCCTACTGTAATATTCATTTTATTATTTTTATTAATTCTAAATAATATTAATTTTGCCACGGTATGACAGCTGACACTGCGCTTTGGCAACAGATTATCGAGGGCGACCAGGCAGCCTTTAAACGGCTATATGAGGGCATGTATCCCTGTTTGGTACGGTATGCCCGGCAATATAGTACAGACGAAAGCTTTATTGGCGAGTGCATCCAGGACCTTTTCATCAATATTTGGACGAAACGCGATCGTCTGAGCTGTCCGTCATCCCAGAAACACTACCTTCTACGGGCGTTGCGGAACATCATCTATAATAAAAATGCCCTCAAAAGCCGCATGGTGTATTATGGCGACGCTGCCGATCTCGAGGCCCTTCATGCAGACGTTGAGCCGACATTTGAAATACATACCGACCACCTTTCTCCTTCCCTCATCCAATTGCTCCAAACCCTCACCAGCCGCCAAAAAGAAGCCATTTATCTGTATTACGTCGAAGATTTCAGTTACCAGGAAATCGGCCAGATCTTCCATATCCGCACGGAAGCGGTTTATAAACTGATCTACCGGGCCCTGGCTGCACTCAAAACCCAATCTGTGAACCTGATCGGCCCCCCCGACTAGCTTTATTTGAAGGAAAGGGAATTGACAATAATATTTGCTGGACCACGGCGTTGTGGCGACGTGGATCTGCAAGGGCTGAAAGAAACCATATAGGCTTGCTGGCAAATAATACGGATTGCATATAAAATAATACGGATTGAATATACGCTAACCGGTGTTCATTCCGCATTTTTGCGGCATGAATTTATTTAGAACAACATAATTAAAATTTTCTTTTTCTTACTGGTGACAGTTGCAGCGTCTTGTGGCAAAGATAATGCAACTAGTCCTTCGCTTGAAGATGGCAAAAGTACGGTGATCTATGATTTGGCGGGTGATACGCAAGCATCAGTGGCGGGAGGTGTGGATGGAAAAGAAAACAGGCCATTTTATTCGTTTCTTTTTCGTTTTAATGACAAAAAACATATTTGGCTCAAGACAAAAGCAGATTCAACTCAGTGGCTGCAAACTGCCGACTGGGATATTGCTTTTACGGCAACAATAACAGCGAAATGTACCTTAACAATGCTACGGATGCCGGTAATCCTGATTTTGGCGGACCGGCCAACCATACGGCTATCCTGCTGAAGCAGCAATCTTAAGAGGCCGTAACCGAGGCGCCATCGGATGCTAAATTTGACCAAAGTTCGCTGACCAAAATTGGCTGGAATCAGTCAGAGAGTGACAGGGGGTGGTTCTCATACGGCCAAACCAGCCACATTATGAAAGGCCTTCCAAACCGCACCTATGTGCTGAAGTTGCCCATGGAAAATATGCCAAGCCACAATTGTTGAGTGCCTATAAGAGCAACCCACCGGCCGTAACCGACATATACTGGCCGGCGCCCTATTTTACATTCCGATATTTTGTGCAACAGGATGGGAGCAAGAACCTGAACACACGTGCTTGTAAATACAGAAGGATATATCTATACCGTTAAAGACGGCAATGGAGAGGAGCGGACGTATACGCTATAAATTCAGATTAAGCCTTATTACAAGCCACTCGAAACTGGGTATTCGCTCAAAATTGATGCCGAAGGATTATGTTGCCGATACTATTGCTACCGCAGAGGTTTTAGTAAACAGCAGTTTCTTTATCTATGGTAACTTTGAATCCAGCAGCAGCAATGGCAAAATTACATTGATTAGCAATAAAACCAATGAAGAGGTACCAAATGGCATGAAGCTGGTAATTGTTATCCGCAGTACAGAATTCCATTACATGACCACAGCTGTATCGGCGGATGTGGATAGTGGATATTACCACATTGAAGTGGAACATTTGGGAAGAAAAGACACCCTTCCAACCATACATTTGATTTATAAAAGGCCAGTGTTTGATTATTTAGGTAAAACCTATACAATTGTCGATAACGTGACATTGAATGTTATGGGACAAAGCGGGGTAAATACCGGAATATCGGCTATATATTTTGAGTTCAGCAGTGCGCACCCTTATACTCCTGGTTCAGTTGCAGGTGTAACGTTTCAAAGCTACGAAGGACTGACAGCTTTCCCGACAGAATTATATGATAAGCCAATAGCTTTAAATATTGTAGGACAGGACAGGAAATCCATCAAATTTATTTCCCCGGACATTCCGGCAGGTTATTATTCGAATTGGATTGATACTGGTCTATTAGCACCTTCTTCTATCAATCTGTTTTTTGATTTTGAGTCAACGGAATGGGGCAAAAATAACCGCTTGTCCATAGGTGGCGTTTAACTTGACGTCAAACCTAAAACCAAATAATTTAAGTGCTTTTTCCTATATTCAATCGTTATAAGCATTTAGTTCATTTTTTATTTAATATAAATTTTTCTTTCAAAGGTTAAGAGTTTGCTTACTGCCCGTACGGCAGGCTTCATACACCGCATCCAACACTTTGAGGTCTTTGACGGCTTCATTTCCGTCTACGGGTATAATTGGGGTTTTCCCATCCAGCAGGATTTGAGCCATCTCATCCATTTGCACGGTTTGATGGGTCACATGTGGTTGGGTGAGTTCACCCTCGTTGGTGCGTCCTTTAATAGGACCGTATCCCGTGGCCGGCTGTAGTTCGGCAAAACCTTTTTCAGCATCCAGAAAAAACCGGTCCAGGTTGTTCATATTATAGGTGGATAAGCACGAGGCCACGGCACCGCCTGGAAAACCCAGCTGAAACTGGATCGTCTCGTCAACGCCTTCTTTAAACTTTACCGGGTCTGTCTTGGTTTCCTGTGCCGTCACCCAAATGGGATCCTCGCCTACCATATAGCGGGCTCCATTCACCGAATAAATACCGATATCCATCATAGATCCCCCACCGGCGAGCTCCTTATTAAGCCGCCATTGCGTAGGGTCGCCGATTGTAAAACCACTAAGGCCCTGAAAAAACCGGATCTTTCCCAACTCTCCGGATGTACGCATGCGTACGATCTCCAAAGTTTTGGGTTCAAAATGCATACGGTAGCCGACCAGCAGTTTTACCCCGGCTTTCTGGCAGGCATCCACCATTTCCTGCCCCTGGAGAGCATTCAGGGCCATGGGCTTCTCGCAGATGACTTGTTTGCCGGCTTTGGCCACCCGGATCACCTGGTCGTGGTGCAATGCATTGGGGGTGGTGATATAGACTGCATCGATATCTGGATTGTCCTTTACTTGGTCAAAGGTTTGGTAGGTATAACAGTTTTTGGCGGGGATGCCATATTTCTCCTGCCACGCCTTGACCTTGGCTGGGGTGCCACTGATGAGGCCGGTCAGTTTGGCCCGTTTACAGTTAAGCATCGCTTCGGCTACCCGGCCGCCATAACCTCCCAAGCCCATAATCGCCACGCGGAGCATAGGTCCGTCTAAAGGCTTAGATAAATGTCTTGGATCAAGCCTTCCCGAGGGCAGTAAATTATTGGTATGTAAAATGGGGATGGCGAGGGCCGAAAGGCCTATTTTTTGCAAGAAGTCACGACGAGAGTTCATTTTTTCACATTTATGGTTCACGAATTAACAACAAATATACTATTAGGTTGTTTTTAATTCGACTTTTGATATACATGATCCGAAAAAACATTGTTTTAACCCTGTCTTTTTTTTTATTTGCGATTACAAGTGAATTTAAAGCCCGTGCCCAAATGTATCCCCGACACTCATCTGATTTTGCAAGGGCAGATACGACTCGAAAACCCAATATTAAACAGCGCCTCATACTGCAGCTGGAACATGAAAATGGCGGGATGCTGCCCAATAACCCCGAAATAAAAGAACGGTTTAAGGATATATACTATAATGGCCTCAACCTCAAGGTAGGCTGGCAATCAGACCGCAGCGATGATATTTACCAGCAGCTTTATAATTACCCAATATATGGAATTGGTTTTTATGCCAGCACGTTTGGCCTGGAATCCATCGGAAAGCCATGGGCCGTATACGGCTTTGTGGCCATCCCCATCAGCCCGCGATTTGATAGCCGCTGGAACTTTAATTACCGCATCTCTTTAGGGCTTTCTGGTAATTTTAATCCCTACAATCAGGAAACTAACCCGGTTAATACGCTTGTCGGGAGCCATAAAAATGCCTTTATAGACGTAGGCTTTCAGACCAACTACCGGCTCACCCAGCATTTTCAGGTTGGGGCAGGCCTGGCATTTCACCATTTTTCAAACGGATCGCTGGTGCAGCCCAACAAGGGCATCAACCTCATACCGTTTACGGTGGCGGTGACTTACATTCCTTCTACCCAGGAGCCGGATTTCAGCAAAGGGCAGGTACCGCACCTGCAACCCAATAACCAGTTTCACCTGCAGATTGCAGCGGGGGTCAAGGAGTTTAAGCCCGATGACCGGCAGCAATTTTTTAAATCTACATTGGGGGCTTATTGGAGCCACTCTCTGGGCTATAAATGGCGGCTGGGGGCGGGGATGGATGTCTTTTACTCCAGCTCAGGAAACTATACGCGTTTTGCAGGTGAACAGGAAGGCAAGTTTGGCTCCCTGTTTTCAGTAGGTACAGTACTCTACATAGATCACGTCCTCACGCACAACTTATACCTGAATGGCAATGTAGGCTACTACCTGCACCACAATGAATTTAATGGTGAGTTGCAGCCCTACTACCTGCGTATAGGCATACGAAGGAACGTTTTTCGTGATTTTTTTGTGGGGATGTCCATCAAAGCACATAAAGGTAAGGCTGACTATATAGAATGGACCACCGGCTATACCTTTGGACGTTGATCCATTACTACAAGCCAAACTGTTTTGCCAGGAGCTCATAAGATGTAACCCGGTCTTGAAAATGCTCAGTAATCGTCACAGCCATGATCTCATTGACCTTATAGGCCGCTGCAAGTTTGGTGAGCCGCGATTTGACCACTTCAGGGCTGCCAAAAACTGTTCGGAGGCGGTTGTGGGCGATCCGTTCTTGCTCAGGTGCGCTGTATGCGACGTCTTTAATGTCCTGATAACCCAGCGAACTGAGACGGCCATGTTTTTCCAGTTCCAGGAAACGATAATCCATGAGTGCCTGTTGATGTTTGACCACCTCCGGGTCTTCTGAGCAGAAGACAAAAATGGCTAAAAGTGCCTCAGGCTTTTTCAGGTCAGTCGATTTTTTAAAATTCTTGCGGTACATTTCTACGGCCTCAGGGCCTCCAAATGGGTTGATAAAATGGGCGAAGGCCAGGCCCATGCCAAAATAACCGGCAAACAATCCACTTTGCCCACTGGAACTTAACAACCATTGCTCAGGGACAGTCTGCGCCTGCGGGATGGCCAGGATACGTCCGGTCGTGGTACCGGCAACTTCGTCCCCTTCGTCGTGAAAGTAATGCTGAAGGTCATCCAGTTGCTCTATAAAATCCTGCTCTTTAAAATGATTGGAGGGGTTCAACACCGAGGCCGTAACGCGATCTGTTCCTGGTGCCCTCCCCATACCCAGGTCGATACGTCCTGGAAACAACACTTCCAGCATGCGGAAGTTTTCGGCCACTTTGAGTGCACTGTGGTTGGGTAGCATAATGCCCCCAGACCCTAAACGGATCCGCTGAGTTTCGCCAGCCAGGTGCGCAATGAGCACTTCTGGCGTTGAGCCGGCCAGACTACCGGTATTGTGATGCTCAGACACCCAAAAGCGGGAATACCCTAGTTGGTCTGCTAGCTTGGCCAGTTCTGTGGTCTCCAGGATGGCCTGACGTGCGGTAGTACCCTTACGTACGGGCGATTGATCCAAGATGCTTAATTTTAGGGATTCTTTGCTCATATGACAAAGATAACGGTGAATGAGGAGATATAACGCCATTTTTTCGTAACTTTGTATATGGATGCTCTTCAAACAAAACGGGAACAAACATTGCTTGACCGGCATATCCAGCCTACGGCCATGCGGCTGCTGGTATTGGAAGAATTGCAGAAACTGCAAGTTGCAGTCAGCCTGAATGAGCTGGAGGCAAATTTTGACCGGGCGGATCGGATTACACTATATCGTACCCTTAAGACTTTCCAGAAAAATAAGCTTGTTCACAGCATTGACGATGGTACTGGTTCGGTTAAATATGCCCTGTGCAGTGACCAGTGCGAATGCAGACCTGAAGAGCAGCATGCCCACTTTCACTGCAATAAGTGCGATCTTACTATTTGTCTAAACGATTTTCACCTGCAAAGGGCTTCACTACCCAAACATTTCGTTATGCAGGAGATGAACCTGGTGATCAAAGGGCTATGCGACCACTGTTCGGACGGAACCTAACTTTGCAATCGGATTGCATCTCAAAGGCCCGAAATTTGTATCATTTAATAAAGAATACAGATTTAAAAGGATACAATGGCTCATCAGCACGATCACGACGAAGATCACGAACAAAATAAAAATACCCGTAATTGGCGCTTATACGGCCCTGCCCTCAGCAGCTTGTTATTGTTGCTCATCGGAATAGTGCTGGATAATTTAGTAAAACCTGCATTTTTCGACGGATACATACGCCTGGCTTGGTACATCCTGGCATACATCCCTGTGGGATGGCCTGTGATGAGGGAGGCGGGCGAGACTATTATAAAGGGCGATGTTTTTACGGAATTTACGTTGATGCTAGTGGCAACTATTGGCGCATTTTTCATTAAGCAATATCCGGAAGGGGTTGCCGTAATGCTGTTTTACACCATAGGTGAACTATTTCAGGGCGCTGCGGTTAAGCAGGCTAAACGAAGCATCACGGCTCTGATGGACGTCAGGCCTGAGAGCGCTTCGGTACTGCGGGAGGGTAAATACAGCTCTGTAAAACCTGAAACTGTACAAATAGGAGAAACGATTCAGATCAAGGCTGGGGAGAAGGTACCCCTTGATGGTACGCTGCTGTCAGAAGGCAGTAGTTTTAACACCGCTGCGCTTACTGGAGAGAGTAAGCCCAGGTCCATCCAAAAGGATGAACAGGTATTGGCCGGAATGCTCAACCTGGAGAAGGTCATCGAGCTAAATGTGAGTAAAAAATTTGCAGACAGCTCTCTGGCCCGTATCCTGGACATGGTACAGCACGCTACTGCTCGCAAAGCCAAAACCGAATTGTTTATTCGTCACTTTGCGCGCATTTACACCCCCATTGTGTTTTTTCTGGCTGTAGCCTTGGTTGCTATCCCTTATTTTGTGGTCAGTGATTATGTCTTTTCTGACTGGCTGTATCGAGGATTGGTGTTTTTGGTGGTTTCATGCCCCTGTGCGCTAGTCATCTCCATACCCCTAGGGTATTTTGGCGGGATTGGGGCTGCATCTAAGCATGGCATCCTTTTTAAAGGAGGCAATTTCCTGGATCTGATCAGCAAGGTCAATACCGTTGTGATGGACAAGACCGGTACGCTGACCCAAGGCGTTTTTAAAGTTCAGAACATCGTAACTCAGGGAATGGATGAATCCTCATTTATGACTGTACTCGCCGCTTTGGAGAGCAATTCTACCCATCCCATTGCCAAAGCTGTAGCAGCATATCAAAAAGATTCGGAATCAGAGATCATCAAGGCCAGTGAAACTGAAGAAATAGCCGGGCATGGATTGCAGGGAAAGGTAAACGGAAAATCAGTGTTGGCTGGCAATACAAAGCTCTTAAAGAAGTTTGGAGTGCCGTATGACGCCGTCTTGGAAACCATTCCAGAAAGCATTGTGGTGGTTGCTATCGATCAGCAATACGCTGGTTACGTCTTGGTAGCCGATGAGTTGAAGCCAGATGCCGGAGATGCTGTGGCAGCGTTGAAGCAGGCTGGAGTAAAGGATACGATCATGCTGAGTGGTGACAAAAATGCCATCACACAGCAGATCGCTACCCAACTCGGCATCGGCCAAGCCTATGGCGATCTGTTGCCCGAACAAAAAGTGGAGCGCGTAGAAGAATTAAAAAAAGATCAGGGGCGGGTCATCGCTTTTGTTGGAGATGGCATCAATGATGCGCCTGTCCTGGCATTGAGCGACGTGGGTATTGCTATGGGCGCTATGGGTAGTGATGCAGCTATTGAAACGGCAGATGTGGTCATTCAAACCGATCGACCATCCCGAATTGCTACAGCTATACAAATAGGAAGGGCTACTCGCCGGATCGTATTCCAGAACGTAGGGCTGGCATTCGCGGTCAAAGCTGCCGTACTCATTTTAGGTGCAGGAGGCCTTGCTACCATGTGGGAAGCTGTCTTTGCCGATGTGGGTGTGGCTATGCTAGCCATCCTCAATGCTGTTAGAATACAGCGAATGAAGTTTTAAACAGTTAATTATAATAATTAGTTCTTCTTTATATTTTTTGTGTAAAGTTAATGATTCATCTCTCCAATTTTATTCAAAAATGCTGAACTTTGGGAAACCATTAAATAAAAATAAATAGAGAAAAATGATCGCAACAAAAGGATATGCAGCACAAAGCCCCACTTCAGACCTAGCCCCCTGGAATTTTGAACGTCGGGAAGTAGGACCCCATGACGTGCAAATTGAAATACAGTATTGCGGTGTGTGTCATTCAGACTTGCACCAGATAAAAGATGAATGGTTTCCCGGCATCTTCCCGATGGTGCCTGGCCACGAGATTGTTGGCAAGATCATTAAAGTAGGCGACCATGTTAAAAAATTTGCTGTTGGCGAATTAGCAGGAGTAGGCTGTATGGTGGATTCTTGCGGGGAGTGTGGCAATTGCAAGGACGGACTGGAACAATACTGTGAGGTAGGCAATGTACAGACATACAATAACCTGGGTAAAGATGGCTTACCTACATATGGGGGTTATTCTAATACCATTGTAGTTAAAGAAGAATTTGTCCTGCACGTATCTGATAAGCTCTCATTGCCAGCTGTGGCGCCCTTACTTTGTGCAGGTATCACCACCTACTCACCGCTTCGCTTCTGGAAAGTGGGTAAGGGACACAAACTAGCCGTTCTCGGATTGGGCGGTTTGGGTCATATGGCCGTAAAATGGGGCGTGGCTTTCGGTGCCGATGTGACCGTTTTGAGTACGTCACCCTCCAAAAAAGAAGATGCCGAAAAACTGGGCGCCCACCATTTTGTCGTTACGACAAATGAGGAGCAGGTAGCGGCGGTTAAAGGATCTTTTGATTTTATTCTGGACACGGTGAGTGCCCCGCATGACTTTGATTTTTACCTGTCTTTGCTTAAAACAAATGGCATTCAGATTTGTGTAGGAGCACCACCAGAACCCATGAAAATTAACCAAGGCTCATTACTTGGCGGACGAAAGAGCATCGCCGGATCCGGTATTGGTGGAATTGCCGAAACTCAGGAAATGCTGGACTATTGTGCCGAGCATAATATTGTCTCAGATATCGAGCTTATTGATATCAAAGATATCCATAATGCTTATGATCGCATGGTAAAAGGCGATGTGCGCTACCGCTTTGTAATCGATATTGCTACACTTTAGAATATATTTGTACCGTCAAAGAATCCTCTAGGGATGTTCGGATAACTATTTATAATTATCTTAGCTTCTTCCCTACGGGATTTTTTATAAATAACATAGTATATGTCTCAAAACACCCCCATCAAGGCCCTCTTTCTGGATATTGGCGGCGTATTTTTAACCAACGGCTGGGACCGGAAGTCCCGTCAGAAAGCTGCCGAACTATTTAATCTCGATTTTGAAGACTTTAACGAGCGGCACCGCATTATTTTTGATGCGTATGAAGCCGGTAAAATGACCCTGGATGAATACTTGCATTTGTTGATTTTCTATCAGCCACGCCCATTTAGCCCGGATGAGGTGAAGCAATTTATGATGGACCAATCTAAGGCTTATCCGGAAATGATCGAATTGGTCAGCACGTTGAAACATAAATATAAATTGCAAACTATTGCGGTTAATAATGAAGGTCGCGAGCTGAATGAGTACCGCATTAAGCAATTTAACCTAAAATCGTTTATTGATTTTTTTGCTTCATCCTGTTATGTGCATGAACGCAAGCCTGACAAGGATATTTGGCAAACTGCACTTGACTTTGGGCAAGTGGCCGCCGAGGAAACCCTGTACGTGGATGACCGCCCGGTATTTATTCAGGCAGCAGCGGCATTGGGTCTTCATACGCTCCATCATGTTGATATTGCGAGCACCCGGGAGGCTTTCAAGGCCTTTGGTTTGGAAGAATAATAGGAAGGGACCTTCAGCATAATTTAGCAACGACCCTAAATTGGGCTAATTTTTTTTAACTTAGCGCCGGTTAATAGTGGTTTTTTGAAAATATGTTCATGAAGAAGGTTTTTTTTGTCATAATAGGTGTCTTTCTGTTGGGTTTTCGGGTTTTTTCCCAGGAACTTTACCGTCCTCGAAATATTTTAGCGGCTTATGCGCGTGGTACGCGGTCAAATGATGGTAATCCAGGAAAGAATTACTGGCAGAATAAGGGGAAATATGTGATGGATATAAAAGTGGATCCGTCTACCCGGATAGTGAGCGGGCAGGAAACGATCCATTACAGTAATAATAGCCCAGACACACTTAAAAGTCTGGCCATTCGTTTTGTAAACAATTTGCATAAACCTGGTGCAGTAAGAGGTGGTATTAATGGCCCCGACTTCTTGACGGATGGACTGACCATTCATTTATTGGAAATAGGCGGTGAATCCTTTCCCGTCGATACAAGGGGATGGGGTACGGTAGAGCGTGTGAAGCTAACTAGTCCCGTTCTGCCCCGTTCATCGGTAGATGTGAAAATAAATTGGGAATATCCCTTGTCTAAGGAAAGTGGACGTGAGGGTCAGATAGACAGCACGACATTTTATGTAGCCTATTCCTATCCGCGTATTTCAGTATATGACGATTATAATGGTTGGGATCTGTTGCCTCATAATGGCCGGCAGGAATTCTACAATGATTTTAACAACTATGCCTACCAGGTATCGGTGCCCAAAAACTATGTGGTATGGGCGACTGGAGACTTACTCAATGCGGACGAGGTGCTTCAGCCCCAAGTGGCTACCCGGCTAAAGACTTCTTATGCGGCAAGTGAGGTGCTACACATTGCAACGGCGGCCCAGATGAAGGCTGGGCAGGTGACCCTCCAAAAGGAATGGAATACCTGGAAATTTGCCGCAGACCATATTTCTGATGTATGTTTTGGCTTAAGCAACCATTATATATGGGATGCTTCAAGTACCTTAGTAGATCGTAAGACTGGAAGGAGGGCTAGTACGCAGGCTGCGTATGATGAAAAGGGAACCGATTTTGTCAATTCGGTAAAATACAATAGCTATGCCTTAAACTGGTTTTCCGAAAACTGGCCTGGAGTACCATATCCATTCTCTAAGATGACGGCTTTCCAGGGTTTTGCAGATATGGAATTCCCGATGATGGTAAACGACTCCAACACTGGAAACGATGCATTTGGCAGATTTGTGCAGGATCATGAGATAGCGCACACGTATTTTCCATTTTATATGGGCATTAATGAAACGCGGTATGCCTATATGGATGAGGGCTGGGCCACGACGCTGGAATACCTCATTGGCAAAGCTTATAGAGGTAAGGAGGCAGCCGATTCAAATTATATTGATTTTCGCGTAAAGCGCTATATATATGATACCTCTACCGAAGAGGATCAGCCAATTATTACAATGTCCTCGCAGGAAAGCGGCAGCGGATATGGCAATAATGCCTATGGAAAGCCGTCGCTGGCGTATCTGGCATTAAAAGATCTGTTGGGGGATGAATTGTTTAAAAAAGCCCTGCACCGGTATATGGACGCCTGGAATGGGAAGCACCCAATACCTTGGGATTTTTTCAATGCAATGAATGCCGGGGCTGGCCAGAATCTCAATTGGTTTTGGCAAAATTGGTTTTTTACCAATAATTACATTGACCTGCGGATCGCAGGTATAAGCGATAAGGCTGTGGAAGTGGATAATGTAGGCGGATTTGCCATACCTTTTGATGTAGTGATTATTTATAAGGATGGTACTCGGGATAAATTTCACCAATCGCCGGCTATATGGAAATCGAATCCAACAAAGGTTTCTGTGCCGTTTAAAGCCACAAAAGGTGTAAACACTGTTGTGCTAGATGGGGGTTTGTACCTGGACCCTACACCGGCCGATAATCAAAAGAAAATTTAACAATTATTAACAGTTCAAAGCCCTGTACACCCTTGATGGATTGAAAAATTGTACATTACTTTGACACACATTAATTAACCACACCCGAATAATCGGATGTACTGTTATTCATTAAAAACTATGAGTAGATTTTTTATGTTTGCACGTGCTAAAAGACCTTTTTTAAGCTTATTTTATCTAGTAATCACAGGGCTGTTTCCAGGAGCGTTCCAGTCTATTTGTTCTGCACAGGGAATAACCCTCTACACCCCTTACACCCGAATATCGGTGCCTCCGGGTCAGTCCATCGATTATTCGATTGACGTAATAAACAATGGTGGTGGAGTTCAGAATGCCGACATTGCTGTAGTTGGTCTGCCAAAAGGATGGACGTATGATCTTAAGTCCGGCGGATGGACGCTTGGGCAGATTTCTGTGCTTAAGACAGAGAAAAAAAATTTTTCGTTGACAGTACAAGTGCCTTTTAAGGTTAACAAAGGAGTTTATCATTTTCAGGTGCTGGCCAAAGGAAAGGCTAGTTTGCCATTGACGGTTGAAGTGTCAGCGCAAGGTACCTTCAAGACGGAGTTTACCACTGACCAGGCAAATATGGAGGGGGCGGCCAATTCTACCTTTACATTTAATGCTAAATTGCGCAATAGTACGGCCGACGACCAGGTATACGCTTTCAGATCTGAAGCACCGGAGGGATGGAATGTAACCTTTAAGGCCAATTATAAGCAGGTTTCTTCTACGAATATTTTGGCAAACAAAACTCAGGATTTGACCATCGAAGTCGATCCGCCTGATGAAACAAAGGCAGGCACATATAAGGTGCCCGTGATAGCCTCTACAAGCAATACATCTGCCGATTTAACGTTGGAGGTAGTAGTGACTGGCTCTTACGGGGTGGCCTTGACTACGCCTACCGGACTTTTGAGTACGGACTTGACGGCTGGAGATGACAAGAAAATCGAATTTTCGGTACGCAACACTGGTTCAGCACCATTAAAAAATATTGAGCTTATTTCTTCTAATCCATCCAACTGGACCGTAACCTTTGAGCCGGCCAAGATAGAATTATTAAACCCAGGTGCCACTGCGCAGGTATATGCGACGGTGAAGGCTGACAAAAAAGCGATTCCGGGCGATTATGTGTGTAATTTAACGGCCAAAACCGCTGAAACCTCTTCTAAAGCAGAATACAGAGTATCTATAGAAACTTCCATGATTTGGGGCTGGATAGGTATCCTGATCATCGCTGCGGCTCTCTACAGTGTTTACTACTTGTTTAGAAAATACGGGAGGAGGTGATCCGTGAGTCAGGAGATCATTCAATTATCCGATTTAACCAAACGCTACGATAGCCTTACGGCAGTCGATCACCTGAGTCTGACCATACAGAAAGGTGAGGTTTTTGGGCTGCTGGGCCCCAATGGTGCCGGTAAGTCTACAACGATCCTGATGATGCTGGGGCTGACGGAGCCGACTTCGGGGTCGGTACAGGTTTGTGGTATAAACTCGACAACCAACCCTATTGAGGTGAAACGTAGGGTGGGTTATTTGCCTGATGACGTAGGTTTTTATGACAACAGGAGTGCCATTGAAAACTTAATGTTTACTGCCCGTTTGAACAGTATACCCGAAAATGTGGCGCGAGCTCGTGCTGTTGAACTGTTAGAGCGGGTAGGTTTAAGCGATGTGGGAGCTAAAAAATCAGGAAAATTTTCCCGGGGTATGCGACAGCGGCTTGGATTGGCAGATGTACTTATTAAAGACCCGGAGGTCATTATCCTTGACGAGCCTACCCTGGGTATTGACCCAAAAGGGGTAAGGGAGTTTCTGGAACTCATAGCGCAGCTTAGTAAGGAAGAACAGCTCACCGTATTACTTTCTTCCCATCATCTGCATCAGGTACAGCAAGTATGCGACCGGGTGGGAATCTTTGTGTCAGGCAAATTGATTGCCCAAGGTGATATTCCTACCTTATCCAAACAATTGTTTTCTGCAGAGCCGTTTATGATCCAAGTGGCTGTTGAGTCTACTGAACGGGATGAGCGCTTATTGTCGTCTTTGGAGAATTTGGCTAGCGTCAATACAGTTAAATTTTTAAATGGGGAGTACTTAATCGGCTGTAGTACAGATATCACGCCCCACATTGCACGTGTGGTTATTGAATCGGGCTATGGACTTACCCATTTACATAAAAAAGAATATGGCCTGGATGATATTTATAACCGTTATTTTGAAGGAGCAGTCATATGATCAACAACTTAGTACACCGTGAACGTGGTGTGATGCATCCATTTTGGGTTATTGTGGGTAAGGAAATATCCGATCAGGTGCGCAGCTGGCGTTTTATCATTTTGTTATTTCTAATATTGCTAACTTGTTTTGGTTCTTTATATACGTCGATTACTAATATGGGGAACCCCGCCAAAGCACCAAAACCCGATGATGCTTTTTTCTTTTTACGTTTGTTTACGGATACGGACGGCTCTCTGCCTCCTTTCCATGTATTTATTGGTTTTTTAGGACCATTATTGGGTATAGGTCTTGGTTTTGACGCTATTAATTCAGAACAAAATGGGGGCACGCTAAGCCGTATTTTGTCGCAGCCAATACACCGGGATTACTTAATTAATGCCAAATTCGCTTCCTCACTTATCGTCATCAGTACGTTATTTTTTGCCATGGGTTTTTTGACCATGGGTTTGGGACTGTACCTGATCGGTATTCCTCCTTCCCCGGAAGAGTTTTTGCGAATTATTTTCTTTTTATTGTTGAGCGTACTGTATGTGGCTTTTTGGTTGAATCTGTCCATCTTTTTCTCCATCCGCTTTAAGCAGGCGGCCACTTCGGCCTTAACGTCAATAGCAGTATGGTTATTCTTTACAGTATTTTATCAACTCATCGTAAATCTTATTGCCCGCGCTATAGCGCCATCACAGATGGCGTCGCCGGATCAGCTGCTAGCCTATCAGCAATTTGTCATTAATCTGATGCGGATTGTACCCAGCCAGCTTTTTGCCGACGGAACTACGACGTTATTGATGCCTTCTGTACGAAGTTTGGGGCCAATGACCATGGAACAGGTATATGGAGCTGTGCCAAAACCACTGCATTTGGGACAAAGTTTGCTTATCGTGTGGCCTCAATTGACAGGATTGGTCGCAGCAACTGTTATTTGTTTTGCGCTTTCTTACTATTCGTTCATGCGTAAAGAAATCAGGTCCAGATAGTTTGTAAATCGGGAGTAAATAAATGTTTTTTCTTGCATAGACCGGTTTTTTATTTCTAAATTGGGCGGTGTTTTTGAAACTGTATTTGTTTTTCAAAAACGATCGAAACAATACTTGTTTGACGCTGTTTCAGATACAGGAACAGCAAAAATTGAAATAAAACCCATAGTCTAATGTCGAATAACAATTTTAATTCCCTTGACGAACTGAGTGTAAATACTATTCGGTTTCTTTCTGTTGACATGGTTCAGCAAGCTAATTCTGGTCACCCTGGTTTGCCACTTGGGGCTGCACCGATGGCTTATGTGCTTTGGACCCGTTTTTTACGATTTAATCCTGCGGAGCCAAAATGGTCCAATCGTGATCGGTTTGTGTTATCTGCAGGTCATGGCTCAGCTTTATTATACAGCTTACTTCATTTGACGGGGTATGACTTGCCTCTTGAGGAGCTTAAAAAGTTCAGGCAGCTTGGTTCAAAGACACCCGGGCATCCTGAATCTACACTTACGCCGGGTATTGAGGTAACTACAGGTCCGCTTGGACAGGGTTTCGGGAACGGTGTGGGTATGGCAATGGCCGAGGCTCATCTAGCAACCACTTTTAACCAGGATGGTTTCCCACTTGTAGATCACTATACATATGGTATAGTTAGTGATGGCGATTTAATGGAGGGCGTGGCTTCTGAAGCTGCATCGTTGGCTGGCCACCTGAAGTTAGGAAAGCTCATTTATTTGTATGATGACAATTTAATTTCACTCGATGGCCCGACTAATTTGGCTTTTACCGAGAATGTGCAGCAACGGTTTGAAGCTTACGGCTGGCATACGTTAACGGTGGAAGATGGAAATGACTTGGCCACTATAGAAAAGGCTATATTGGATGCGCAGGCTGTGACTGATAAGCCTTCGCTGATTTCTGTCAAAACAATCATTGGATATGGTAGCCCACAACAAGGTACTAATAAAGTACACGGAAGTGCCTTGGGTGTGGAGAACCTGAAAAAAACCAAAGAATTTTTCGGTTGGGATCCTGAAAAAACGTTTGTTATTCCGGAAGAGGTAAAAGTACATATGCTGAAGCCCGGACAATCAGGCAAAGAACTGAGTGAAAATTGGAAGGCCAAGTTTGACGAATTTAAGGTAGGCCATGCGGATCTTGCCAAACAATTTGAACTTAGTTTTTCTGGTAACTTACCGGAAGGATGGGCTAATTCACTCCCAGTATTCCAAATGACAGAATCGTTGGCTACCCGTCAGGCATCCGGAAAAGCTTTAACCGCCATACGAAAAGTTATTCCTTGGATTTTTGGCGGTTCGGCTGATTTGGCCAGTTCCAACGAAACGCCAGGTGGCTTTGAAGAAAGTTTTCAACCTAAGCACTACGATCAGCGGAATATCTGGTTTGGGGTCCGGGAGCATGGAATGGGTTCTATCCTGAATGGTTTGGCTTCTCACGGTGGTGTGGAAACGTACGGGGCTACCTTTTTAACATTTTCAGACTATATGCGTGGTTCAATCCGTTTGGCTGCACTGACGAAAGCGCCGGTTACGTATATATTTACTCACGACAGTATCGCGCTTGGAGAAGACGGGCCTACCCACCAACCAATAGAACATGTCACTTCTTTACGCGCTGTGCCTAACCTGACCGTTATCCGTCCGGCAGATGCCAATGAAACGGTACATGCCTGGAAAATAGCAATTCAACGGAAAAAAGGTCCGGTGGCGTTGATATTGACGCGTCAAAAACTTCCTACCCTCGATCCTGCTGTTGCTTCTGCCAAGAATGTAGAGAAGGGTGCTTATATTCTGAGCGACTCCAAAGGTGCCCCTGACATAATTTTTATTGCTACAGGATCTGAAGTTCAACTGGCCCTTGGTGCCCAGGAAGAACTTCGAAAGGATGGAATTGAGGCTCGTGTAGTTAGTATGCCTACAATGGAGCTTTTTGAACAGCAGGATCAGGCATATAAAGATAGTGTTTTACCACCCCACATTCACCAGCGGATTTCAATTGAAGCTGGCGTAACGCAGCCCTGGTATAAATATGTGACAGCCGAAGGTTTAACTATTGGAATTGACACTTTTGGCGAGTCGGGTCCAGGTGAAGAGGTGCTTACACACTTTGGCTTTACAGTAAGCAATGTGGTTGCAAAAGCTCGACAATTAGTAAAAAAATAGGCATAAGGCCATGAAAATAGGAATTGCTGGCGATCATGCTGGTTTTGAACAGAAGAATGAGCTCCTAAAACAACTATCGGAGGAGGGATATACGGTGGTCGATTATGGCGCTTTTAAATATGATCCAGGTGACGATTATCCGGATGTAGTTTTACCGCTTGCGCGGGCAATTGCCAGTGGGGAAGTTGATAAAGGAATTGCTGTATGCGGTAGCGGGGTGGGTGTATCCATTGCGGCCAATAAGATTGCAGGCGTACGGGCGGCCCTGATCAATGAAACCTATTCAGCCCATCAGGGAGTAGAACACGATGCCATGAATTTGTTATGTATGGGTGGTCGTGTTATGGGTACTGTATTGATGCTGGAGTTGTCACGGGCCTTCCTAAATGCCCATTACTTGGGGGAAGAGCGTTTTCAGCGGCGATTGGATAAAGTAAATGCATTAGAAAATAAAAGTTAATTAAATTTCAATGGAAGAATATGATTTTGGCATTGTAGGTTTGGGTGTTATGGGCAGAAACCTGCTCTTGAACATGGCTGACCATCATTTTGCCGTAGCGGGACTTGACCTGGATAGTGAAAAAGCGGCCTCATTAGTGAAAGAAGCAACTGCCGAACAAAAAGTTAAAGGCACTACCTCTGCTGAAGAATTTGTAAAGTCAATCCGCAAACCTCGGGCAATTATGTTATTAGTACCGGCCGGCAAACCGGTAGATTCTGCTATTAATAGCTTATTGCCGTTTTTGGAGGATGGAGATATTATTGTGGATGGTGGCAATACTAACTTTCCGGATACAGACCGGCGCGTGAAGGAACTGAAAGAAAAGAACCTTCATTTCTTTGGCATGGGCATTTCCGGTGGTGAAAAAGGTGCACGATTTGGTCCTAGCATGATGCCGGGAGGCGACAAGCAAGCATACGAACGTCTCCGTCCTATTTTTGAAGCGATAGCTGCAAAGGTAAATGGGGAGCCATGTGTGGCTTATTTAGGTAGTGGCTCTGCTGGAAATTACGTAAAAATGGTCCATAATGGTATAGAGTATGGTATCATGCAACTGATATCAGAAGTGTATGATGTGCTGAAAAAAGCACTTAATTATGAGGATGACCAAATCCAGAAACTGTTTGAGGCTTGGAATCAGGAAGAATTGCAATCTTTTTTGGTGGAAATCACCGCAATTGTTCTTAAAAAGAAAGATGAAGAAACCGGTAAATATTTAGTTAACTTAATTTCAGATCAGGCCAAAGCCAAAGGCACTGGGAAATGGACATCCCAAAATGCTATGGATTTGCAGGCACCTATTCCGGTAATTGATGCGGCTGTAAATATGCGTGATCTTTCTAAATACAAAGAAGAACGTGTTAAAGCTGCTGCGGCATTGCTTGTAGAAAAGGAATCAGTTCCATCTGCAGATGATTGGGGAAATAAACTGAAAGATGCGCTCTACTTTGCAATGATTAGTACGTATGCACAGGGATTGGTACAATTGCATTTGGCTTCTATTGAGTACCAGTATGGTTTGAACTTAGAAGTTATTGCCAAAATTTGGCGAGGTGGTTGTATCATCCGGGCGTCCTTACTGGAAGATTTCCGGCAGGCGTATCAAAAAGATCCATCATTGCCTAATTTATTACTGGATAAGAATATTGGCGATATTTTGATAAGTAAGCAGCGTGCTATTCGGGATGTGGTCAAATTAGCCATTGATCAAGGTGTACCGGTGCCTGCATTAATGGCAGCATTGGGCTATTTTGATGGATATCGTAGCGAAAAGCTGCCTACCAACCTGGTACAGGCGCAGCGCGATTATTTTGGTGCCCATACGTATGAGCGTATTGATAAAACAGGCGTTTTTCATACACAATGGGATTAGTTAACTATTAAAGTTTTGCTTACATAAGCATAAGCAGGTTAAATATGAAAACAAATAAAAAAGCCATTCCTACCATCGTAGTGATTTTCGGTGGTACTGGTGATTTGGCGAAGCGTAAGTTAATACCCGCATTTTATAACTTGTTCCTGGATGGTTGGATGCCTGGAAAATATGAAATTTTTGGGCTTGGAAGGACAGAGCTTGAGGAATCAGCTTACCGCGAACGCCTTAAAGAAGGAGTAGCCGAATTTTCTCGAAATGGCGCTCCTGCTAATGACAAATGGGCTGAATTTAGTGAGCATATCACTTATTTTAGGTCAAATATTAACGATCCGGCTTCGTATCAGGAATTGGCCGGGAGGTTGGATGGCTTTGACCAGGAATGGGGTACGCGTGCTAATAGATTATTCTATTTATCAGTGGCACCTCAGTTTATCGAAGCTGTTACCGTTAATATTCATGATCATGGATTGGCAGCAAATCCATCTACCGATCGTATAGTGATTGAAAAACCCTTTGGTCATAATAAGGAAACGGCAATTGAGCTAAATCAGTTATTGACGCGCACTTTTCAGGAAGAACAAATTTATCGTATAGACCATTATTTGGGAAAAGAAACCGTACAAAATATCCTGGCATTTCGGTTTGCAAATGCTCTTTTTGAACCGCTGTGGAATCGAAATTATATCGATTATGTTCAGATTACGGTAGCAGAACAAGTAGGGGTAGAGGACCGGGGTGATTATTATGAGAGTTCGGGGGCTTTACGGGATATGATCCAAAATCACCTGCTACAAATTCTTTGTATGGTTGCCATGGAGGCCCCTGTTTCTTTTGAAGCAGAAGAAATACGCAACCGGAAAGTAGATGTTATGCGGGCTGTACGTCGTATAAAACCCGAAGAAGTACATCGATATGCGGTAAGAGGGCAATATGATGCCGGATGGATACAAGGTAAAAAAGTACCCGGTTATCGTGAAGAACCTGATGTGAATGCCAATAGTAATACGGAGACCTTTGTAGCTATTAAGTTTTATTTGGATAATTGGCGCTGGCAGGGTGTTCCCTTTTATCTGCGTACTGGAAAACGCATGCAGGAAAAGACATCTTCCATTACGATTCAGTTCCGGCCGGTACCACATTCTACCTTCAACGATAACCAATCTGACACCTTAATGCCTAACCGGCTAACGATTAATATACAGCCCCAAATGGATATTCGCTTGCGTTTTATGGCGAAAAAAACGGGCTTGGATATGAATCTTAATCCGGCAGAGATGGTGTTTAATTATGATAACTGCTCCACGCAGACACCAGAGGCATATGAAACCTTGTTGCTGGATGCAATGTTGGGAGATGCTACATTGTTTATGCGATCAGATCAGGTGGAAGAAGCTTGGGATGTCATTACGCCTATATTGGAAGTATGGGGTTCACGCGATTCCATTGATTTCCCTAATTATGCTGCTGGATCATGGGGTCCTGAAAATGCCGAGGCCCTTATTGCAAGGCAGGGGCATGTGTGGGCACTGAACCATCATGCTAAGGAAAAAACCAAATAATCCCGATAATGATAAAAATATTTGAAGATGCCGGCAAACTTAGTTTTGACGCTGCTGAACGATTTGTAGAGGCAGCTAATGAAGCGGTACATAGCCGGGGGCGGTTTACAGTAGCGCTAACTGGAGGATCTTCTCCGATACAGCTATATAAATTGTTAGCAGCCGCGCCGTTCCGGGGGCAAGTGCCCTGGGAAAAAACTTTTATATTTTGGGGTGATGAACGTTGGGTACCCCTTGAGGATGAGCGTAGTAATGCCAAAATGGCTTACGAAACCTTATTAAATCACGTTCCTGTGCCTAAAAAGCAAATTTTTCCGATGTGGGCCCGTGATAAACAAGCTGAAGAATATGCATTATTGTATGAACAAAAGTTAAAAGATATATTGGGTGAGGAGGGAGGCTTTGATCTGATCTTATTAGGGATGGGAGACGATGGTCATACGGCCTCATTATTTCCAGGGACTGACGTTTTGCAGGAAAGGGATAGTTGGGTATCTGCTTACTATCTGGATGCGCAGCAGATGTATCGGATCACGTTGACAGCGCCGGTGATTAATAAAGCGAAACAAATCTTCGTAATAACATATGGTACTAATAAGGCACACGCATTGTATGAAGTGTTGCAAGGGGAACGAAATACAAATCTATATCCGGCTCAGTTAATTAATCCGCTGAATGGGGAAGTAATTTGGATGACTGATAAAGCTGGTGCAGAAAAATTAAAAAAATAAGCAAATAAAAAACCCCGGTGTTAATAAAAAAAACCCGATCTGCAAAGATCGGGTTTTTTTATTTTCGGCGGTCTGGACGGGACTCGAACCCGCGACCCCATGCGTGACAGGCATGTATTCTAACCAGCTGAACTACCAAACCGTTCCCTTTTGGGTTTGCAAATATAGCGTCTTTTATCTATTTGCAAATATTTTTTTTAAAATAATTAAACGAGTGACCCCTCTTTCATTTTTTCTGCATTTTCAGCAAATTGTAGGGCATCTATAATGTCCTGTATATCACCATCCATAATGGCCGTCAAGTTATACATCGTAAGTCCAATGCGATGTTCAGTAACCCGGCCTTGCGGGTAATTATAGGTTCTTATTTTGGCAGAACGATCTCCTGTGGATACCATGGTTTTCCGTTTGGCGGCAATATCTCCATTTTTTTTCTGAAGTTCTAGTTCATATAATTTAGAACGAAGCATTTCCATGGCCAGCTCCCGGTTGGCAAGTTGCGAGCGTTCTACCTGACAAACAACGACGATACCGCTGGGACGGTGAGTTAGCTGTACTTTGGTTTCCACTTTGTTGACGTTCTGGCCTCCTGCGCCTCCTGAACGGGATGTTTGCAGATCTACATCGGCAGGATTGATTTGCACATCCAGCTCTTCGGCTTCTGGCAGTACGGCTACAGAAGCGGCGGAAGTATGGACGCGCCCTTGGGTTTCTGTGTCAGGTACCCGTTGTACGCGATGTACGCCCGATTCATATTTTAACTGTCCATATACGTCTTCGCCGGATACTTTTAAAATGACTTCTTTATAACCGCCTGCAGTACCCTCAGTAACGTCCATCACTTCGGCACGCCAGCCTTTCTTTTCAAAAAAGCGAGTATACATGCGATAAAGGTCGCCGGCAAATAGAGCTGCTTCATCGCCACCTGTACCTCCGCGGATCTCGAGCATGGCATTCTTTTCGTCTTCGGGGTCTTTGGGGATCAACATGAGCCGGACCTTAGCTTCCAGCTCTTCTTTTTGGACTAGCAGCAGGTCCAGTTCTTCTTTGGCCATTTCCCGTAATTCCTGATCCTTCTCGTGAGCCAGGATATCCCGATTGGTCTCGATATTGCTTACGATATTCCGGTAAATGTGGTACTCATCTACTATTTTTCCAAGATCTTTATATTCTTTATTGAGTCGCGCAAAGCGCTTCATGTCGTTTATGGTGTCAGGGTTGCTCAGTTCTCGCTCTACTTCTTCCCAACGATCCTTAATCGCTTTTAATTTTTCTATCATAACAATTACTGGACTGCAAAGATAACGATTTTTGACCTAATCCGTCATTTGTTAACCGTTCCAAGTGCATAGGTGAAGTTGCTCACCATCAAAGACGGCGTAAGTGTTGTAGTTGATCCATTCGCCCAGATTAATGTACCGGCTGTTGGGAGGGATCGTGATATCGAGAGGCAGGTGCCGATGGCCATAAATAAAGTAGTCAATGGGCTGTTGCTGGAGCACCTTTTTTGAGTGAAGGGCTAGCCATTCTTTTTCTTCACTGATAAACTCGTCGTGCGCCCCGTTGACCAATCGACTTTTGCGTGACCACCGATTGGCTATGCCAACGCCAAGGTTTGGATGGATTCTGGCAAAGAGCCATTGGCAAGTTTTGCTCCGGAAAAAACGTTTCAGGATTTTATATTTTTGGTCGCCGGGCCCCAGCCCATCTCCGTGATGCAGGTAGAATTTTTTGCCGGCATGTTGTATGATAAGTTCATTGCTGATGATGGTTGCACCGAGTTCTTCGGTTAGGTAACCAAACATCCACATATCATGGTTACCTTTAAATAGGGTAATCTTTACACCTGCATCGGCAAGAGAAGCAAGTTTCCCTAGAAATCGGATGTATCCCTTTGGGACGACACTGGCATATTCAAACCAAAAGTCAAATACGTCACCTAAGAGGTAAAGTTCGGCCGCATCCTTACTGATAAATTCAAGCCACCGCACAATCCGGTCTTCCCGTTCACGGCTTTTTTCTAGGGTCAAAGCCCCCAAGTGAAAGTCAGAGGCAAAATAAAGTTTGCTGCGCATAAACGGCTAAAATACAAAATCTGTCAAAATTAAATGGATATTTTGGGATTAATGAAATATCTGTGTGCAGGTTTCTGTATTTCTCAAAGGAATTGATTAGATTTGCCTTCCAAATTTTAATATAAGCACTTATTCAGCATAATGAGTTCAATAGCGATTACAAAAGAAACCTATTTGGAGTGGTATAAACTAATGCTGCTCTTGCGTAAGTTTGAGGAAAAGGCAGGACAACTATACGGTCAGCAAAAGATTCGTGGGTTTTGTCACTTATATATTGGCCAGGAAGCGGTGGTAGCCGGGGCTATTTCTGTTTTAAAGCCGGAAGATTCCATGATTACCGCTTATCGGGATCATGCGCATGCCATTGCAAAGGGCGTTACGCCAAACGAAGCGATGGCAGAATTGTATGGAAAGATTACGGGTTGCTCTAAGGGTAAAGGGGGTTCTATGCACTTTTTTAGCAAGGAACACAAATTTATGGGTGGGCATGGTATCGTTGGTGGGCAGATCCCATTGGGTGCCGGCATTGCTTTCGCTGAAAAATACAATGGAAACAATAATGTTTGTGTGTGTTATATGGGCGATGGCGCTGTAAGGCAGGGTGCCTTTAATGAAGCACTAAATATGGCCATGCTTTGGAAACTTCCAGTGATATTTGTTTGCGAGAACAATGGATATGCGATGGGAACATCGGTTGCACGGACCACCAATATGATTGATATCTACAAAATGGGACTCGGTTTTGATATGCCATCTGCTCCCGTAGACGGAATGGATGTTGTCGCGGTTCACAATGCCATGGATGAAGCGGTACAACGGGCGCGTAAAGGTGACGGTCCTACGTTCTTGGAGATCCGGACCTACCGCTATAAAGGCCACTCTATGTCTGACCCTGCTAAGTATCGTACCAAAGAAGAGTTGGAGGAATACAAGCACCGCGATCCAATCCTTGCTGTTAAAGCGACCATCGTCAATAATAAATATGCGGATGACAAATGGTTTGAGGAGGTAGAGGCTGATGTAAAACAGCGTATCGATGATTCGGTGAAGTTCGCTGAAGAATCACCCTATCCGGATGTAGAAGAATTATACAAAGATGTATATGTGCAGGAAGACTATCCATTTATTTTGGATTAAAGAGGTACAGGAAATACATTTTTTACAGAGAGTAAGCAAAAAACGGAAGATAGTTTTTAAACGAAACACAGAGGAGAACAATGGCTGAAGTAGTTAAAATGCCTAAAATGAGTGACACAATGACCGAAGGCGTTATTGCAAAGTGGCACAAAAAAGTAGGCGATAAAGTTAATTCAGGAGATCTGGTTGCTGAAATAGAAACAGATAAGGCTACCATGGATTTTGAGTCCTATCAAGAAGGCACCTTATTATATATTGGTCCGAAAGAAGGGGAGGCTGTTCCGGTTGATGCGGTCATTGCAGTATTGGGCCAAGAAGGGGAGGATTATAAATCTTTGCTTGAAAGCGGAGCTGTTGTGAAGACAGAAAATCAAGCGGCAACGGAAACCACCAATACATCTAAAGAGGCGGTTTCGCCAAAAGAAACAACTACCGAAACGGATAATGGTGAGCAGATAACGCCAGAATCATTGGGTGCTACGGTTGTTACCATGCCTTTGTTAAGTGATACAATGACCGAAGGGGTAATTGCTGAGTGGCATTTTAAAGTAGGGGATAAAATTAAAAGTGATGACGTCATAGCCGATGTAGAAACCGACAAAGCAACCATGGAGGTCACAGCTTATGCCGATGGTACCTTATTATATGTAGGGGTAGAAAAGGGACAAGCTGCCAAAGTGAATGATATTATTGCGATTGTTGGTAAAGAGGGTACGGATGTCACGCCATTGTTGAAACAAAAAGCTGCAAATCTTTCAGTTAAGAAAGATAACGGAGTTGTTGAGTCCGGGAAAAGCGAAGAGGAGGAAGGTAAGAGTGATCATTCGGAGTCGGTTTCTGCTCCAACTACTATTGACAATAGTGATACGCGCGTTAAGGCATCGCCCTTAGCTCGTAAGATCGCTAAAGATAAAGGAATTAGTTTAAGCGAGGTAAAAGGTAGTGCCGAAGGCGGCCGGATCGTCAAAAAGGACGTAGAAAACTTTAGTCCGGTAGTTGCAAATTCATCGAAGGGTACAACAACTACCGCTACAGCGGCGCCAGTTAAGGAAAAATCGATTAGTATACCGCAATTTATCGGCGAAGAGCGCTATACCGAAAAGCCTGTAACGCAAATGCGAAAAACGATCAGCAAGCGTTTAACTGAGTCATTCCTTATCCCCCATTTTTATTTAACCATCAAAATTAATATGGATAGTGCCATTCAGGCACGTTCCAAAATAAATGAGGTAGCTCCTGTCAAAGTATCTTTTAATGATTTAGTAATCAAAGCAGCTGCGGTTGCCTTAAAACAACATCCCTATGTCAATGCTTCTTGGCAAGGGGATAAGATCCGGTTTAACGAGCATGTAAATATAGGGGTCGCAGTTGCTGTAGAAGACGGGCTGCTTGTTCCAGTTGTGCGTTTTGCAGATGGCAAGGGATTGGCACATATTTCTGCAGAGGTTAAAGCCTTTGCACTACGTGCAAAGGCTAAAAAATTACAGCCTGCTGACTGGGAAGGTTCTACATTCACCGTTTCTAACCTGGGAATGTTTGGTATTGATGAATTTACGGCAATCATTAACCCACCAGATTCCTGTATTTTGGCCATTGGCGGAATCGAACAAGTCCCTATTGTCAAGAATGGCGCAATTATACCGGGTAATATTATGAAAGTGACACTCACCTGTGATCACCGGGTAGTGGATGGGGCCACAGGTGCTGCCTTCCTTCAAACGCTTAAATCGTTAATGGAAGAGCCAATCCGTTTGTTGGTGTAACCATTCTTATAAAATCAAAATAAGAGAGCTGCCTAGTAATAGCAGCTCACTTAAAATTTAGTCCCAAATATTCGTAATAAACAATTATCGTATGAAAGAGATAACCGTAGAAGAGCTTAAGTTCAGAATAGATAGTCAGGAGGACTTTCAGCTAATTGATGTTAGGGAAGAATTTGAATATGATACCTCGAATTTAAACGGGGAAAATATTCCATTAGCTAATATTATCCTGGAAAAGGACAAAATATCCAAGAACAAACCCGTGGTTATTCACTGCCGAAGTGGCAAACGGAGTGCCCAAGCCATTATGCTATTAGAAGGGCATGGATATAATAACCTGTCAAATTTGCAGGGTGGTATATTGGCGTGGCGTGATGCTTATGATCCCGATATGGAAGTATATTAGTTTGAAGAACTCCAAGCTAATCCATACCTCTATAAAGCATGGCACAACCATCTATTAACACTTAATAGGATACAGAATGCTCAAAAAACTGGACAGTTTATCAAAATATAAAACTTTCAAATACACACGATATCTATTAAATTTAATTTAATTTGTACGTTCTTTTTGGTCATTAAATAGATGTTTTGTGGATCAAATCGCATTTCGTGTAATGATTTATGGGCTTATTTTAAGGTCATTAAGACTTATTTTTAGGTACATTGCTCTTATTAAAATTTTTACATGACCAGAAAAAAAAGCACAGATTAAAAACTGGAATAGTATTTGCATATGTTGCATCAATGAAACTATTAGTTACTTTTGTAAAAATTACACAATTAAATTGTTTTTAACCTTTATTAAAAAACAGAGTATGAACTATTCTACAATCAAAAAAGCGGTTGCTTGTTCTATGATAGCAGCGCTTGGGATAACCGGGGCAGTACAAGCCCAGGAGCCCGCTAAAATTTTTGGCGGAAGAGGCCAATACAGAACTTGGAGTTTAGGTGTTTTTGGTGGTGTTACATTGCCAGGTGTTATTACGGGAAGTTCTAGTCCTTTTAATACGAATAAATTCCCATGGCAGCCATCTTACAATTATGGAATCTCTTTGAGAAAACAATTTTCTCATTTGTTCAGCATTGAGGGTAATGCCTTTCGTGGACAAGTTAAATCAAGTGTTGGCGACGGTGATGACAAAATTGTTTATAGCCGGGCTGGAGCTGGATTAGCTGCTGGCGTTCCTTACAAATCTTCGTCAACGGATATTGAATATGCAGGAAGTTTAAATGCAGTTTTTCAATTATTAACTATTGATTTTCTTAGAAGGCAAAATTCTGTAAATTTCTACGCTAGCGTAGGTTATGGTTATATGGCTTACAGCCCTACTAACTACACTGATATTGATCAGGAAGGTACTAAATATACCGGCGAAGAACATTACGGTGACGATGGTGACAAGAAAAATATTGCAGAAAGTTTTATACCAGTAGGTGTAGGAATTAAGTTTAGACTTTCTGATCGTGTAGCTTTGGATCTGAAACATACCATGAATTACAGCCGTGGTCAAAATTTTTATGGCATTGTTGACGGAGCTAAAAGCAGCAAATTTTCTCAGACTAATTTAGGTCTTGAATTCTCATTGGGTAGCAAAGACAAAGAAAATCTTACTTGGTCAAATCCTGTTGCCAACTTGTATGACGAGTTAAAAGATCCTACCTTACGTAATGAAGTTGAAGCTTTGAAGCAACGTGTTTCTACATTGGAAGCAACTGTTGACGAATTGGGTAAAGATTCAGATGGTGATGGTGTATCTGATAAATTTGATAAATGTCCTAACACTCCTGCCGGAACCCAAGTTGATGGTTCAGGATGTCCTATTAAATTCCCTGAACCAGTTGCTCAAACTGGAAGTTTAGGTTCTTATTCCAATATCCAATTTGAATTTGATAGCTCTGTTTTGAAAACCGAGTCATATTCCATCTTGGATAAGTTGTCCTCAGATTTGAAAGCCAGTGGTGGTAATGTCACGCTTGATGGATATGCTTCTGCAGAAGGTTCTGAAGCTTATAACCTGCAACTTTCTAAAGATCGTGCTAACTCTGTAAAGAATTACCTGGTTAATTCAGGAGTTGACGCTTCTAAAGTGATTGTAAATGGTAATGGTGAAGCCAATCCAATAGCATCAAATTCAACTGAAGCTGGACGTGTACAAAACCGTCGTGTTGAAATAAAACCATAATTGAGAACTGTATATTAAGCAGTTTCCTATAAAAGAAAGAGGCCTGGCAATTTGTCAGGCCTCTTTTTTATACAGTAAGTTTTTGATTTAAGTTTTTTCAACCGTACATTCGTAAACATGCAAACCAACGTAATTAAAAAATGAGTCAAATAATTAATACGCCAAATGCCCCAGCCCCAATAGGACCCTACAATCAAGCTGTTAAAGCAGGGAATACCTTGTATATTTCTGGTCAGATACCCCTTTCTGCTGAAAGTGGAGCGTTAATTAATAATAATATATCTGATGAAGCTAGCCAGGTTTTAAAAAATATTGGCTTTATACTGGATGAAGCCGGGTACACTTTTGCAGAGGTAGTAAAAGTAACGATTTTTCTCAGCGATATGAATTATTTTAATGAAGTTAATAATGTATATGCTAAATACTTTACTGAGAATGAACCTGCGCGTGAAACGGTGGCCGTTAAAGGGCTTCCCAAAGGGGTAAATGTGGAAATCTCAGTAATTGCCTATAAGAATTAATGCAGGTTGTGCAGTCGCCATGGCCGAATATACAATTAAAACACCCATTGAATACTTAAAAGGGGTTGGCACGCAGCGTGCAGAACTACTTAAAAAAGAATTGGGTGTTTTTACACTTGGAGATCTTCTGCATTATTATCCTTTTAGATATATAGACCGAACTAAAATCTTTAAAATACGTGATTTGACGGCCGAAATGCCTGCAGTTCAGGTTATCGGGATGCTAAAAAAACTCGAAATTTTCGGAGAAAAGAAAAGCCGGCGATTAGTAGGACAGTTCACGGATGATACTGCGAGTATAGAACTTGTTTGGTTTCAGGGCGTCCGTTGGTTGGAAGAACATCTTAAAGTCAATACGGTTTATTTACTTTTCGGTAAACCTAATTTTTTTAACAACCAACTATCCATTACACACCCAGAGCTAGAAGTTTATGACCGGAGTGCTAACAGTACTGGTAACATTCATCTTCAGCCAGTATATGGATCAACGGAAAAACTTAAAAGACTCTCGTTGGATACAAAGGGCATTCAACGCTTGCAGGCCAGCACCTTTGAATTATTGTATCCAACATTAACTGACGATCTTCCTGAATATCTGCGTGTTAAATACGGTCTCATATCTTTACCAGAAGCCTTAAAAGGAATTCATTTCCCAACTGACAAGGTAAGTTTGGAATTATCACGTACCCGGCTAAAATTTAATGAATTGTTTTTTATTCAATTAAAACTACTTCGTACGAAGTTTGTCAATTCCCGACGTTTTGAAGGACTAAAATTTGTAAAGGTAGGCCAAAAATTCAATGATTTTTTTCTAACCAAATTACCTTTTCCGCTGACAAATGCCCAAAAACGGGTCATTCGCGAAATAAGGGTTGATACCAATACTGGAGCACAGATGAACCGGCTACTTCAAGGAGACGTAGGGAGCGGTAAAACCATTGTAGCTCTCATGAGCATGTTGCTCGCTGTGGATAATGGTTATCAGGCTTGTTTGATGGCACCCACCGAGATCCTAGCCAGACAACATTATCAAGGACTCAAGGGGCTCACGGGAGAAGGATTTGTTCAACTTTCTATTTTAACTGGTTCTACTCCTAAAAGAGAAAGAAAACACATCCATGCTGCATTGGAAAATGGGAGTCTTCATCTACTTGTAGGAACACATGCTTTAATTGAAGATGTGGTTAAATTTAAGAATCTGGGTTTGGTTGTTATCGATGAACAGCATCGCTTCGGCGTAGAACAGCGGTCCAAACTTTGGAAAAAGAATAGTATTCCTCCACATATGCTTGTTATGACGGCTACTCCTATTCCCCGTACCTTGGCCATGACCATGTATGGTGACTTGGACGTGTCTGTGATTGATGAATTGCCCGCCGGACGAAAACCCATAAAAACGTTACATATGACTGAAAGTAGCCGTCTAAGAATGTTTGGATTTATGCGATACGAAATCGCCAAAGGACGGCAAGTTTATGTAGTTTATCCATTAATTAAAGAAAGTGAAAAATTAGATTTACTATACTTGGAAGCAGGTATAGAACATTTGGCACGTGAATTCCCTCTGCCCGAATACCGCATCAGTGTTGTCCATGGCAAAATGAAACCGAAAGATAAGGATTTTGAAATGCAGCGATTTGTAAAAGGAGAAACGCAAATTTTGGTTGCAACCACGGTGATTGAGGTGGGAGTTAATGTACCCAATGCATCTGTCATGATCATTGAAAATGCCGAGCGCTTCGGGTTATCTCAGTTACACCAACTTAGAGGCAGGGTAGGCCGGGGTGCAGAGCAGTCATTTTGTATCCTTATGTCGGGCAATAAAATCAGCAAGCAAAGCAGGCAGAGATTAGAAACCATGGTGAGAACCAATGACGGATTTGAAATTGCAGAAGCAGACCTTGAACTGCGTGGGCCCGGAGATCTCTCAGGTACACAACAAAGCGGGCTACTTGAACTCAAACTAGCCGATCTGATAACCGATCAACTTTTATTACAGCAAGTGCGCGAGGGTATAATCAGGATCTTTACGGATGATCCGGAGTTGGCCCGCCCTGAGAATGCTCTTTTAAAAGCCTACCTAATGCATCAGCAGCCCGGAATAAGTTGGGATAAAATATCCTGAAAAGAACAAAAACTCTTATCTTTGTAAATTAATATACCCTAAAACGGAGATAAGCCATGTGATTATAACAGCCCACCTTTTCATAAATTCACGAAATGAGGACTCATGTGTTCATTTTTAAATTCCTAAAAAAATAGAAAGAAACGAGAGAAATGGCTGTTAAAAAATTATATGATACCGCTATAAGCCCCGAAAAGGCAGTACTTATTGGTGTGATTACACCCGATGAGAGTGAAGAACAGGAACGCGAGTATCTGGAGGAACTGGCATTTTTAGTTGACACGGCGGGAGGGGTGACCCAACATACTTTCACCCAAAAGGTGCAACGTCCGGACAGGGCGACATTTGTAGGTAGTGGTAAACTTGACGAGATCAAGGCCTATATCGATTCGGAAGAAATTGATATCGCTGTTTTTGACGATGAATTGTCGCCCTCGCAAGTGCGTAACATCGAGAATGAACTTCAGATTAAAGTGCTCGACCGCAGCAACCTGATTTTAGATATTTTTGCAAGGCGGGCGCAAACTGCTCAAGCAAAAACTCAGGTAGAATTGGCACAATTACAGTATTTGCTACCCCGCCTGACCAGGATGTGGACACATTTGGAGCGACAGAAGGGGGGTATAGGTATGCGTGGTCCAGGTGAAAGCCAAATAGAAAGTGACCGCCGGTTGATCTTAAATAAGATCTCCCTGCTCAAGGAGAAACTAAAACTCATTGACAAGCAAAATGAGACCCAACGTAAGAACCGCACGCAGTTGGTTCGGGTAGCCTTGGTCGGATATACGAACGTGGGTAAATCTACGATCCTCAATTTACTCGCGAAAGCCGAAGTTTTTGCCGAAAATAAGCTGTTCGCAACACTGGATACTACCGTGCGGAAAGTGGTTATAGACAATTTGCCTTTTTTGCTTTCTGATACGGTTGGTTTCATCCGTAAATTGCCTCATCATCTGGTGGAGTGCTTTAAGTCTACATTAGATGAGGTGCGAGAAGCGGATATTCTTATTCATGTGGTAGATATTTCCCATCCGGGTTTTGAAGAGCAGATGGTAGCTGTTAATGAAACGCTGAAAGACCTTGATGCGGTGGATAAAACAATTATTACGGTTTTT
Source organism: bacterium A37T11 (assembly GCA_900109895.1). GTDB lineage: Bacteria > Bacteroidota > Bacteroidia > Sphingobacteriales > Sphingobacteriaceae > A37T11. The sequence goes on along the minus strand of FOBR01000001.1, from coordinate 22,117 downwards.
AACAAAATTGATGCTTACCAACAAGGCGTGGATACCAGCATTGATGATTTTAAGAATAGCTGGATGGCCAAGCATAGTAGTCCTGCAGTTTTTATCTCTGCTACCGAAAAACAGCATTTAGATGAATTGAAAGCATTAATTTATCAGCTGGCGGCGGCAATACACACTAAACGCTATCCTTATGATCATCTGCTGTATTGATGATCTCTTTGCGGTGGGTTGAGGACAAACCTGCCCAATAATTAGTAGTATTAAATATAAAAGACGATGAGTACGGAGAGCAAGAGGCAACTACGGTTTGCCGGTGTGGTACAGCAGGATCTGGCTGAGATCCTGCAACGGGAAGGTGCGGAATGGACACCAGGGACGCTGGTGACCGTGACCAGGGTGAGGGTAACGCCAGATCTGGCGATGGCGCGTGTTTATCTGAGTTTCCTAAACAGCAAAGATACAAAAGCTACGTTATCGGCTATCAAAGTGCACGGTAATGAGATCCGCTATAAACTGGGAGGAAAAATCAAAAATCAAACACGGGTGGTACCGCAGCTTGAGTTTTTCCTGGATGATACCAATGAATATGTGGCACGCATGGACCGCCTGTTCGAACAGATTGGCAAAGAACCGCACCAGGAAGATTAACGGCAACTAGAAAGTGGTTTTTCAGTTGCACAACGAAGATTTTTGGTTTCCCGATCCTAATTTGTCTGATAAAGATGGCTTACTCGCCATTGGTGGTGATTTGCGAGCGGATCGGTTAAAACTGGCATACCGGAAGGGTATTTTTCCTTGGTACAGTGACGACACCCCAATCCTCTGGTATGCGCCTCATGAACGTTTTGTGCTTTTTCCGGATGAGTTGAAAATTAGCAAAAGTATGCGTAAGGTGATACGCTTAGGACAATATCGGGTTAGTGTCAATGAGGCGTTTGCGCGCGTTATTAGCCATTGCGCGCAAGTTAAACGCGAGGGGCAAGATGGTACCTGGATTACTGGGGATATGGAAAGAGCTTATCAAGTGCTGCATGAACAGGGCTGTGCTACTTCCGTAGAAGTCTGGGCAGGTCCAAACTTAGTAGGGGGGTTGTACGGAGTGGAAGTGGGAAATGTGTTTTGTGGTGAAAGCATGTTCAGTTTGCAGCCGAATAGTTCCAAGATGGCTTTGATAGAATTGTGTACTCAATTTAGCTATCGGCTTATTGATTGCCAAGTATATACAGATCATTTAGCGTCGTTGGGCGCCCGTATGATCCCGGCTGAGGAATATCTTCAAATTTTGCATGATGCAACCCATTTACTGCATTGACCTACTGGGCTGTGAAAACCTGCGGCATGATTTCTTAGGTGGTCGCTTCCGCTGATTGGGGATTAGCGATTCTTCTTCTGTACCGGAAATTTCATTTTGTATTCCACGCTTACCTGGCCCTTGGAGATACTATCCAATTTATTTTTTAGCATAGCCTTGCGCAGCGGGCTTATTTTGTCGGTAAACAATTTTCCCTCAATATGGTCGTATTCATGCTGGATAACGCGTGCTGCCAGGCCGCTATACGTTTCCGTATGTGCTTCCCATAGCTCATCTAAATAGTTAATAGTAATTGTAGCACAGCGGCTTATGTCTTCCCGAATATCCGGGATGCTTAAGCAACCTTCATTGAATGCCCATTTTTCGCCGCTTTCTTCCAGTATTTGAGCGTTAATAAAGACCTTCTTAAAATCCTTTACTTCAGGGGAATTTTCGTCGGCAAACGGGCTGGCGTCAATGACAAATAACCGGATGGAAAGGCCAACCTGCGGGGCTGCGATGCCGACGCCATGGGCAGCATACATGGTTTCAAACATGTTTTCAATCAGTGTGTCCAATTCTGGGTATCCCTTTTCAATAGGGGTACATTTACGACGTAAGACGGGATCGCCATAGGCGATAATGGGAAGCTTCATGCTATCAGTTTCTTAAAAAGTACAAAGTTACAATTTTTGTTTGAAATGCTAAAAAGCTTCGTTTGAAGGAACAAAGAACAAGGAAGTGAGGGAGCTTTCTTCAAATATTTCGTTAGCGATGGACAACAGCTCATCAGCCGTAACTGCTTGAATCTTTTGAAAGATCTCTGCCATACTTTCGGCTTTCTGGTAGTCCAGTATGCTTTTTGCCAGTGAGATAATGAGACCCATGCGATTCTCTTCACCCAAGGCGATCTGTCCGATAAATTTTTGCTTGGCAAGGTGCAGCTGGTTATTTCCCAGTTTTTTTTCACGCAAGGTCCTAAGTTCTTTCAATACCATCTTCCGCGCTTTTTCAGCCTTCTCCGCGTCGGTTCCAAAATAAATGGAAAAGATCCCGGTGTCAGAATAAGGGGTATAGTTAGATTCGATGGTATAGGCAATTCCGTATTTTTCGCGAATCTCAAGATTTAGCCGTGAGCTCATACCCATGCCCCCTAAATAGTTATTGAGCAGCAACAGGCCGATCTTTTTCGGGTGGTGAAGATCGTAGGCTTGGTTACCCGTACTGCAATGTACCTGATTGATCGGTTTTTTATGGGTTTGCTGTATTGCTGAAAGGAGGGGTATAGAAGCTCGGTTTGGCCGGCCGGCGGGTGCAGACAAATGTCCGAATAGCTTTTCTGAGAGGTGTTTTACTTTTTTCTCTTCATACTCACCGATGATGCCGATCACCATTTCTTCCAGCAGATAATTGCCTTTGATAAAATCGACTATATCATTTCGCTGAATGGATATTAGATCCTCTTTCGTGCCTAATATGTTGTGCCCAAGGGGATGTTCCCGAAAGAGAAGATCTTCAAAATCATCAGCTATGGCTTCTTCCGGGCTGTCTAAGTACGAATCTATTTCGTCAAGAATCACACCTTTTTCTTTGACCATCTCATTTTCTGGAAAGGTGCTGTGGAAGACCAGGTCCTCAAAAAGGTCGAGACTCCTTTCGAGGTATTGATTTAAAAAAGAGGCCTGTAAGCACGTGTATTCCTTGGTAGTATAGGCGTTCAGGTCTGCACCCACTTGTTCTAAACGGTTAAGGATTTGGTTGGTAGACCGCTTCTCTGTGCGTTTAAAGAGCAGATGTTCGATAAAATGGGCCATACCAAATGTCCCATGTTTTTCGTCCCTTGAACCGGTATTGACCAGCAGACAGGCGTGCGCAATGACGGATCGTACTGGTTTAAACACAATACGTAAACCATTGGACAACGTAATTAACTGATACTCCATTTTGGCAAAGGTAACGAAAAATAAAAGCTTATGAAGCGCGTGCTAAAAAGGTCTGCCGCTGCTCTCACGCCCACCGCCTCCACTTTGGCCACCGGGGCCTCCTCCATGCCCCCAATCGCCTCTGTTTTGACGCTCATCCATATTGCCGCCTCCCGGGAAATTTTGGAAGCGATAAGACAACGTGATCATGAAATATCGGGCAAGACGGTTGGCGCGGCTATCCACAATTGAATTGTCTGTGATGGTTCTGGAAACACTTGTTTGCTCGTTGAGCAAATCAAATCCGGTAAAGCGAACAGCTCCCTTCTTCCCTGCAAAAAATTGTTTTTCAAGATATGTATTGATGATCATGGGGTTCGCGCCTACGTTGCTGTTATATCCGTTATTGGTGGTTTTGGAAAAGTCAACCCCCCAGGTCAACGTCTGGAAAATATTGACAGCGCTGTTTAGCGTGAATGCCCATGTGGATATATTGCTGCTCTGGGATGACTGCAGTGTATTTGCAGTGGTATTGTAGGTATAGCCAATTTCTGGCGTGATCTCGATCAGTTCGGTAGGATTGATCCGAAAGTTGACGGCCTGGTTTAATATCCAGTTGCGGGCGATGTTCTTTTGCGAATTGGTAAAGGATACATTATTGTTATAATTAGCCATGCCACGGAATGTCAGGGTATATTTACGATCGCTAAATGGTTTTGAATAATTGTAAAACCCTCTAGCCGTATAATAGCCTCCCGCATTGCGATAGCGGGTAGTTTGGACCAAACCGAGTTTCGGATCTAAATAAGAACTTCGGTCCGAAACAATCTTATCCTGGGTCATGGTAATATCGAGGTTGGTAAACAGGACATTTCCGGAGTTCCAGTCAAAATTGTTATAACGGATGCGTAGGTTATGCGTAAACGCCGCAGAAAGATCCGGATTTCCCACAACAATTGAGTTTGGATTTGACCGGTCGTTAATGGGTTGAAGTTGTGAGAAGCTGGGTTCATTGGAACTGCCGGTGTAGTTTACGTTGAAAGAACGTGAACGTGAGAATTTGTATTCAAAGCGGGCTATGGGCATAAAATTAAATCCGGAACGATGAAAAGATTGTTTTTCCCCATCAATAACCGTATTACCTTTAAGTACATTTGGCTGCACAGCCGCCCCGATGGAATAATTGTAATTGTTGTTCCGGAAACGGTAGGTTAGTCCTACCCTGTTGGTGATGAACGAGTACTTATAATCGTTGCTAAGGCTGTCGTTATAGGCAAGCTGGTCGCCCGTTGCATAGGCCGAATAGCCATCCCGATTATTTTTGTAGTTTGCAAAATTATAATCATAGGTCAGTTCCATGGTCGAAAACTTTCCCACGGGTTCGGTATAGGACAACGTCGTCCCTCCATTTAATCCTTTATTTCGCAAGTCGACCAATTGACGCTGATAGGCACTGTCTGGATTGGTAGATTCATATTTTGCTGTCCGGGTGATCAGGTCCTGGTCCTGATCGGTTGCATTAGAGTTTAATGAAAAGTTGACAAAAATATTCCGGCCTTTCGCATTGAGGCGGTGATTAAATAATGCGCTCCCACCATAACTTGGGTTCTTCGAGCTGTTGAGTGTATTCAGCGAGCGCCCATTTGAGGGGATGCCGTTCAGCTTCTCATTAATGTCGTTCAATTGATTGCTGTTATTCTTGCCAAAACTAAATGTCGGGGAGATCTTTACATAATTAACCGAATCGGGTTTCCATTCGACGTTCCAATCGAAGCGGTGGTTATTGCCAATGGTCTGGCTATTACTTTCGTTGTCCTGATAAACCAGACTGTCCGGAAATGTCCAATTAGTGATCGTAGTATTGAGGGATCTGTTGTTATTATGGCTATAGCTGTATGTACCATACATGCTCAGCTTCTTACTAAAGTCATTCCTATAATCAAAACCAATAGATTGAGTATTGGTGAGACCATCTGAGCCTCCTGCAAAGCCACCAGGCCCGAAACTGCCTCCACCGCCTCCCATACGACTACCGCGTCCATACCCACCACCACCGGGCATCCGTCTGGCTCCGCCACCCCGGATGTTAAAATCAAACAAAGAAGCATTAACATTGTTCATATTACCAAGCACCGAAAAACTTTGCTTATCATCCATCCGGCGATACATCGCCGTGGCTTGGTAGCGATCCTCGTTGCCTACGCCCGCTTTGATATTGCCCAAGTCTCCTTTATTCATGCCGGGTGCCAGCTCTATATTCAACACCCGTTCCGGATCACCAGTACGGTTACCAGTAATATTGGCCATATCTCCGTAATCATCCACAATCTGCATCTTTTCAATAATGTTAGCCGGCAGGTTTTGGGTGGCCGTCTTAACATCACCGCCAAAATAATCTTTTCCATTAATGCGTACCCGGGTTACTTGTTCTCCCTGAGCGGTCACATTGCCGTCCTTATCTACTTGTACCCCATCCAGTTTTTTAAGCGCATCTTCGGCAAGCGCACCTTCCCGAAGGCGTAAGTCTTTTATGCGGTACTCAATTGTGTCCTCTTTGATGGTTACTTTAGGTTCGCCTTCAATGGTCACCTCATCAAGCATCGTAGAAGATTCCTTAAGTAAGATGGGTTTCAGTGCCATTAGGTGTTGGCCGTTCCCAAAAGTATAGGTGCGGGATATAGTTTTATACCCCAAGCTTTCAATTGAAATGGTAAAACTTTTTCCCTTTACATTTGAAAAAGTGAATTTACCATTTACGTCCGTATTGGTTTGAAAGCTGTCTGTGGGTGATTTTAGTCGGACAGAAGCAGCGATCACACTCAGTCCTGTACTATCCTGCACTATACCATTTACCGAACCGGTTTGCTGGGCAGTTGCAAAAAAAACGAAGGAACATAAAAAAATTGTTAATAGAATTTTAACAGAATGCAACAGCTTTTGAGTAGAGATCGGTAATATTGACATATATTCTTTAAAAAGATTGTTTAATTATCTGGATTCTTGTTTAAGCTTCGCTGTGAACCAAATGCCCGGCTCTTCCTTCGGACCACTTCGCTCACTTTGCCCGTAACCATAAGGATAGCCATATCCATAACCATAAGGATACATGCCGCGACCATAGGGATTCAAATTATTTCTGGAGGGCATGATTACTCCATTTATTTTAACATTAAAGGCCAACTCTTTCCCGCTATTTGAGCTGATGTCCAATCGCTGCAATGGGATAACTGCTTCAAAACACAAGGCATCTGTACTGTCAATTGCTACAGCCGCGCGGATGCCATATTGGTTCTCCAATGAAATTTGTCCGTCCACGATGTCATTAAATCCAACTACATAAAAAGATCGTATGGCTTTCAATGCCCCTTCGCGCATATCCTTGGGTCGGTTCTCATTATCAGCCGACATGATCGCCCGAAGTGACTCCCTATCAGGGATTGGAAAGACAACTCTTGGCCCCGGTTTTTTCTTCCCATCCGTATTTACCATAAAACTAAAACCCTGAGAAAGGGCTTGAATCTGTTTATCCATACCACTTACCCGCATGGCTACAAAAACAGCAAAACCGTTATTTGCAACAGAATAACGCAGTTTTTGCGAGTCATACAGATAGCTTAACGAATCCTTCCACTCATCCAATTTGCCATCGATAGTCACCTTTGTCAGCCATTCAAGCTCAGGTTTTTCCTTTTCCTTTTTTTTCGATTGAGCACTTAACTCATTCGGAAAAAATAAAAGAAGCAATAAAGCGACAGAAAAGATATTCAAAACATTTTTGTTTATATGTTTGCATTGTTTCGACATCGGAAACGCTATAAAGTTTAATTATCTAAGAAATAATACATTTTTATAAAACTGATTCACAATGATAAAAACTATTCTGTAAATAACTGTTAAAACATTACGTTTGTATCCAAAATCGTTATTTAAATCGTTACATATGCTACTTTCATACTATCAAAAAGAACATATTGAAGCGGGGTGTGATGAAGCCGGGCGGGGATGCCTGGCGGGGCCGGTTTTCGCAGCAGCCGTAATTTTTCCGCCTGATTTCAGGAATGAACTATTGAACGATTCAAAAAAACTCACCGAGGCACAAAGATATCAACTGCGCCCTTTGATTGAGAAAGAAGCACAGGCCTTCGCCGTAGCCAGTGTAAGCCATCAGGAAATTGATGAGATAAACATTCTGAACGCATCCTATTTGGCCATGCACCGCGCATTGGATATTTTAACCATCCAGGCGGGCTTTATCTTGGTAGATGGTAATCGTTTTAGAAATTACAAAGACATACCTCATGCATGCATCGTGAAGGGTGACAGCAAATACTTATCTATTGCTGCTGCATCCATCCTTGCAAAAACTTACCGCGATGACCATATGCATACTTTGTCTGTACAGTTTCCACACTATAATTGGAAACAAAATAAAGGCTATCCTACAATAGAGCATCGCGAAGCGGTTTTAAACTACGGATTGACGCCATTTCACCGAAAAACATTTCGTATCACTGATCCGCAACTAAAATTTTCTTTTTAATAACTATTGGAAGGAAATTTTTCTTTATTTTCCCATTTGGAAAAAAGGTAAGTTTGCATCCACATTTAATTCAATTTCATATGCTTAAAAATACTGCGCTAACAGATGTACATGTAGCGTTGGGGGCCAAGATGGTACCATTTGCCGGATTTAATATGCCTGTTCAATATGCTGGGATCAATGCGGAGCATGAGACCGTGCGCAACGGTGTGGGTGTGTTTGACGTAAGCCACATGGGCGAATTTATCCTAAAAGGCGATCGGGCGCTTGATCTGGTGCAAAAGATCAGTTCAAACGATGCCGCCAAGCTATATGATGGAAAGATCCAATATGCTTATATTCCCAATGAAACTGGTGGTATTGTGGATGATTTTTTGGTATACCGAATTGATGAGAAAACCTATTTTTTGGTGGTGAATGCCTCAAACATTGAAAAGGATTGGAACTGGATCAGTAAATACAATGACTATGGCGTAGAAATGAAAAATATTTCTGACCGTACTTCTCTGTTTGCTATTCAGGGGCCGAAGGCTACCGAAGCTATTCAGTCGCTGACGGATATAGATTTGGGGTCTATGGAATATTACACCTTCAAAAAAGGGACGTTTGCCGGCATAGAAAATGTATTGGTTTCGGCCACAGGTTATACCGGTGCCGGCGGTTATGAGATCTATGTAGACAATGAAAACGCGGTTTCCGTTTGGGAAGCTATATTTAAAGCAGGTGAATCCGTTGGTATTAAGCCCGTCGGATTAGGAGCACGTGACACGCTGCGCCTGGAGATGGGATTCTGTCTGTACGGCAATGATATCGATGACAGCACATCGCCCATTGAAGCCGGTTTAGGCTGGGTAACCCGTTTTACCAAAGATTTCGTCAATAGCAAAGAGATAAAAAGACAAAAGGAAGAAGGGGTCTCCCAGCGGTTAGTTGGCTTCCAAATGGTTGATAGGGGTATTGCCCGCCATGACTATCCGATCGTGGATGCTGAAGGAAAAACGATTGGCCGCGTTACCTCTGGTACCCAATCGCCTACCTTACAGAAATCGATTGGTTTGGGCTATGTACCTGCTGCCTATGCCAAAGAAGGAAGTGAGATCTATATCTCCGTCCGGGATAAACAATTAAAAGCCGTGGTCACTAAGCCGCCTTTTGTAAAATAGGCTAGCTAAATCAGCTTTTCATTATTTTTATGACGGTCCGCATCACGGGCCGTTTTTTTATCCAAATTCTTTGTTAAAGCATCTGTCAGGTCAATACCCGTTTGGTTAGCCAAACAGATCAGTACAAAAAGTACATCAGCCATTTCATCGGCCAGGTTTACTTCCGTATCTGACTTTTTAAAAGACTGTTCACCATACCGGCGGGCCATAATGCGGGCGACTTCTCCTACCTCCTCCATGAGGATGGCCGTATTGGTCAGTTCATTAAAATAGCGGATACCTGTTGTATTAATCCAGTTATCTACCACTTGCTGTGCCTCTTTTATAGTCATACGCTATTAATTATTTATTTTTAAAAATTGTCTCGGTCATGCGTGTCCATTACCAAGGTAACCGGGCCATCATTCAACAGGCTAACCTTCATATCAGCCCCAAAAACTCCTGTTTCCACTTTTCGCTGAAGGAGTTGTTCCATAGCCATCACCATAGCCTCATACAACGGGATCGCTTTGTCAGGTTTCGCTGCCCGGATAAAAGAAGGCCGGTTGCCCTTTTTCGTAAGCGCGAATAAGGTGAATTGCGGGATCAAAAGGATTCCGCCATGAGGTATGTCTGCCAACGCCTTATTCATCAGCCCTGCATCATCACCAAAGATGCGCATATTTACCACTTTTTGAGCTAGCCAAACTACATCCTGATCAGTATCCCGGTCTTCAATGCCAAGCAGGACCAGCAAACCGTTTCCAATACTTCCTGTGATCTGGCCATCAACCCGGCATGTTGCTTCACTAACTCGCTGTATAACCGCTCTCATACTTCGTATTTATTTTATGCGCATTAAGATCGGGTATCATTGCCGTGGTAAATGCTCAGATAACTGTCATAACGGCTAGCGCTGATATCGCCATCCTCCACCGCTTCAAGCACCGCACAACCCGGTTCATTGATGTGCCTGCAATTTGAAAAACGACAGTTGTGCATCCGTTCGCGCATCTCCGGGAAATAATGCCCCAATTCCTGTTGCTCAATATCGATAATACCCAGTTCGCGTATGCCCGGAGTATCAATGATCGATCCGCCATAGGTCAACCCGATCATCTCTGCAAAAGTAGTCGTATGCTTGCCCTTATCAGACCAATCTGAAATAGTTCCCGTACGCAGGTCTGCCCGGGGTACAATGGCATTGATCAGCGTCGATTTTCCAACCCCCGAATGCCCGGATATCAACGTCACCTTATCCTTCAATTGTGCCGATACTGCTTCAATACCGGTTTTGCGGAGCGCAGAAACCTCGAAGCAGGGATAACCAATGGACTCATATAAGAGGCGGTAGTCCTGTAAAATTTCGAGACCTTCGTCGCTAAAGAGGTCGAGTTTATTAAAGATAAGTCCGGCGGGAACATCATAAGCCTCTGCCGTCACTAAAAAGCGGTCTATGAAACCCAGAGAGGTATAAGGCGACGCCAACGTCACAACCAAAAAAGCCTGGTCAAGATTAGCTGCCAAAATTTGGGCTTGTTTGGAAAGATTGACTGATTTGCGGATGATGTAATTTTTTCGCTCATGAAGCAGGGTTATTACAGCCACATTTGGTTCATTCTCCGGCTCTATTTCCACCCAGTCGCCCACAGCAACGGGGTTTGTAGTTTGTATATCCTTTGTTCGGAACTTACCCTTGATACGGCAATCATAGGCTTTGCCTTCATCGGTTAGCACCTGATACCAACTTCCGGTAGATTTTGTGACCAATCCCTTCATGGTGTGCTATTAATGTCCATGGGCCAGCGTGACCAGCATAACGCTAGTTCCTTCGATTTTTAAAAGTTCCCGTAAGCAAGCCTCCGCTGTCGCCCCTGTAGTTACTACATCATCTACCAGCAGAAGACGGCGATGAGCTAATATTTGAGGCCTTCGGACGCTAAAGATATCTTTTGAATTCTCATAACGCTCATACCGGTTTTTTCTGGTCTGGCTTTTATTATTGGAATGTCTGATCAAGTGGCCGTCAATAACCGGTATACCCATTTTTTTGCTTAATCCTTTGGCAATGTACAATGCCTGGTTGTAGCCTCTTATTCGCAGCTTCGCCGGATGCAAAGGCACGGGGATAATGAGGTCCGCAGCATGATAAGGAGCCGTTAGGGCTAATTGAGACCCAAAACGTTCACCCAACCATTCACCCAGTTGCGGAGCATGGCCGTATTTTAATTGGTGGATAATTCGTTGTACTTTCGATTCTTTGGAGAAATGAAGGTAAGCCGTAGCCGCCTCCACCCGGGCTAATCCCCAGAGTTGCTTGGCTAATAAATTTTCTGGATCCTGATGAAAATTTGTGTAGGGCAGTTTATATAGGCAATCCGTGCAAATGCACTTTTCCTGATGTATCAAAGCCTTTCCGCAGCCCGGGCAAAGCTCCGGGAAAAACAGGGATCCAAAATCATGCAGGTATTGCCCTATCTTCATACTATAATGCGGTTTACGATGCCTTCTCTTTAACAGCCAGTTGACCGCAGGCAGCATCAATGTCTTTACCCCGGCTTCGTCTAACGTTCGTAATAATACCTTTCTTTTTCAGGAAATTCGCAAAAGCGTCGATCTTGTCTCCGTCTGCGTTCTTGAAATCGGCAAATGAGATCGGATTATATTCGATGATGTTGACCTTGCAAGGGACATGTTTGCAAAAAGCCGCCAGCTCAGCCGCATCTGTTAGTTCATCATTAAAGTCGTTAAACACGATGTATTCATACGTAACGGAGTTTTTGGTCTTGGCATAATAGTATTTCAATGCTTCAGCCAGCGCCATCAATGAATTCTGCTCATTGATGGGCATAATCTCATTGCGTTTGGCATCGTTTGCCGCATGCAGTGAAAGTGCTAAATTAAATCTAACTTCATCATCTCCCAGTTTTTTGATCATCTTGGCAATGCCCGCAGTTGATACCGTAATTCGTTTGGAGGCCATATTAAGGCCATCAGGTGCAGTAATACGGTCAATGGATCGGAGCACATTGGCATAATTGAGCAAAGGTTCACCCATGCCCATATATACGATGTTGGTCAATGGCTGTTTGTAGTTCTGCTCCGCCTGTTGAGCGATGAGTACTACCTGGTCATAAATCTCGTCTGCATTTAGGTTCCGCTTCCGATCCATATAGCCCGTTGCGCAGAATTTACAAGTGAGGCTGCAGCCCACTTGTGAACTGACACAAGCGGTCATGCGGTCCGGGGCTGGAATCAGCACCCCCTCTATCAGGTGATGGTCGTGTAGCTTAAACGTACTTTTGATGGTCTTGTCTGCGCTGAACTGCGATTTATGCACCTGCACGCCGTGAATTTTATAATGCTCTGCCAGCTTGTCACGAAGAGATTTGCTTAGGTTACTCATGGAATCAAAGCTCGTACAAGACTTTACCCATAGCCATTCATAGACCTGTTTAGCCCTGAATGCCTGTTCGCCCAAATCTACCAGCTGCTTGCTAAGTTCTGAAAGGCTAAGGCTACGGATATCCTTTTTGATGTACAATTTGTCCACGGTACAAAGGTACAGCTTTTTTTAGTCTTTATCGTTTAACTGTTTCCCGGAATTGTCAGTAGGTAGGTTATCATCCGCTATCCCCAACCAAACAATCGTTCGCAATCGGGAATGCACTTCCACTGAGGTTCCAGTTCGCCCTTTCCCATTAGCCAAAAAAACAACCGTACGCGTCATTTTTAATTTCGGTCAACAATTTATGGAGGTCAGTGCTCTCCTGTAGCGGCTCATAAGCTTCCCATTTACCTGATGCGCGCATCCAATACAATTTCCATATTATAGAAGATTTAACAAAACGAAGTTTCGCAAATGGTAGTTCTGAGATTTTCGTCGGGTCATTCCATTGTGGCCTGATTTCAAACAATAAAGCTGTTTGTCCATCCCAAGAATAACCAACATCCAACTGCTTACGGATTTCCTCGTCTGCTGGCCGTAAGGTTTCAATAAAGCTACTTAATTGAACTTCGACCATTGAAATAAGTGGTTTCTCTATGCTCATGTCATTTTAATCCTTATCAATTTTTTTGCCATCTGCTTTTCCAACGCCGTCAATACATAATGTTGCTTGCTGCTTGTTGGATTGTTAGGGTCGACCAATTCCAAATCCAGATACTCCCGAATCAATTCCCGATTCCTACTGATCTTCATTTTTAGGTGGTAATTGTTAGTCACCTCCACAATCCTTTTTCGTGAACATCCAACACTTTGCCTGTTTTGGTAATGCTGATATAAATAGTATCGCCCTCAAAGTAATTCAAGAAGGCCATTAAGTCCTTTTCAATAGCCACATCGGTGAGGAGCTCTCGTTTGTGTGTTATGTGCTTGGTTTGCGGCATAAATCAAAATTATTTTGTGTTCCATTCATCATTATGATGTAATTCTTGTGACCATATGCATTTTGTTATCCAATTAAACTTTCATATTATAGATACCTTGTTTTGCTAATAATTCAACGGGGTCAAATTGGAAATACTCTCCTATAACAATATTGTCAATGGGGAGTAACGATTCAAAAGGGAATCTTAATCCTCTTTTACCTTTTTTAAAAGCATCATATCCCCAAGCGATTAAAGAAGTTTCATTGTATTTTCTTACAATATAAACAGGGTCTATAGCTTGGTGGGTAAATATTTGCCATTCTAATTCATCGTAAAATTTTTTTTCATCCATGCAGGTGATTTCTTGTATAAAATCGTAATCCATAAGAGCAATATCCATTTGGGAAACATTATCGATAAGATGCTTATGAAATATAAAAGATAATCCATTTTGGCTCGAAATACGGTTTATCTCTTCGTAATTTTTTTGAATCAACGCTCCATGCCGTGGTCTTTTTCCTAACTGAAAATAGAACACACGATGATCTGTAATCCAAGGCGTGTTTGTCTTTATAGGGATGAATTGATAATTATACATACTAATAGGAATGGGATTTATTTTTTACGAGATAGTAAAACTTCGTACCATTTTCTGTTTTCTAGTTCTTGGATTCTTGTCATAAGTTTACGAGTCAAATTCTTTTCTGCAATTGATTTGTCCTCCAGTTCTTTAATTTTTGCTCCACTTTCAAAATGATTAGATTTTACTTCAGATATTTCGGTGTTTAAGCCGTTGTTTTTCAAAATTAAAATATTTTTCTCTTTTTGCAGTTCTGAGACATATTTTTCAAGATTGCTTATTTGATCCAACAGCGTTTTAACAGCGTTATTTTGTTGATGGCTTTTTTCTGTTAATTTCTGATTTATATGCTCTAATTCAGAAATACGGGATTGCAAATAGGTTTGTGTAGCTTTTATTAGCTGATTTTGCCTTTTTTCACTTTTATATTTATTTATATGTGAACTTAACCTTTCCGCGGAAATAGTAAAGTATGTTTTAAACAAGTCAGTTTCAATATCGTTTCTAAACTTGACAGCTTTTACAAAATTATCATATGCATTTGCAAAGTTTAATGCTTTGATTTCTTCACGAACCTTTTTGTAGTAAAAATCTGCTCTGCCTGAATTTAACTCTTGAACAATTAAAGTGCTTGGAGTTTCAGTTTTTGCAAATTCAATTACCTTTGGGTTCGTTTTTATTTTCGAACGATGAATTTGTGATTTTAGAATAAGTCCATTATAGGAAGTGCAACGGCTGAGAGCAACATAAACTTGACCATCTTCAAAAGCTGAACCTAAATCAGCGTACACATTTTCAAACGTAAGCCCTTGACTTTTATGAACAGTGATAGCCCAAGCTAATCTTAAAGGATATTGCGTAAAAGTTCCTATTATTTTCTCTTCAACTTTTCTTTTTTCTTGATTCCAAGTGTACTGAACGTTGTTCCACGACACTTTTTCTATTTGGACTTTTTGTTGATTGTAAAATTCTACGATTATTTTGTCCTTGTCTAAGGATGAAACCTTACCAATTTTTCCGTTGAAGTAGCGTTTGAATTCGCCGGTGTCATTTTTCAATATCATTACTTGCGCACCAACTTTCAAATGCAAATTCAGCTCAGTAGGTAATACATAATTTCCTCTAATGTCCTTTTGGAATGTTCCAGTTATTTCCCCTTCGAATATTTTTAGTTCAGATTTTAGATCACCTAACTTTGTAGTATTAGTTTGATTTACTTGAGCATTAGTTGTAGAAAGAATTATATGGTTATCTGAACCATTATCGGAAAATGCAGGGTTGTATTTTTGATTTAGTTTGTTTAGTTCTATATCTGTAATTTGATTTACTCTTATTTTGTTCAACAAATCAATAAATTCGTGCTCTTTTTGTCTGTATATCTTCTTTAATTCAATGTATATTGGTTTGTTGTCCTTTAGAACTTTAGAGCTAAAGAAAAATGGACTGTCATATAAATCTTTCAGTATTTCCCATTGTTCCAAATCCGCTATTGGCGGAAGTTGAAAAGTGTCACCTATTAAAATTACTTGGACGCCACCAAATGGAAGATATGGAGTTTTTCTAAAAACTCTTAATATTCTATCAATAACGTCTAGAGTATCACAGCGAACCATTGAGATTTCATCAATTATCAAAAGTTCAAGTTCTTCAAGGATAGCTCTTTTATCATCACGATATTGGAACGTGTTGTATATCGTCGTTTCGTCTGTCTCATTTATGTCCTTGCTCGTCCGTAATCTTTTGTCATTGATTACAAAAGGCCCAAATGGTAATTGGAAAAACGAATGGATTGTTTGTCCACCTGCGTTGATTGCAGCTACACCTGTTGGAGCAAGAATTACGACATTCTTGGTGCTTGTTTCTTTGAGATATTTTAGAAAAGTCGTTTTACCCGTTCCTGCTTTTCCGGTTAGATAAACAAGTCTGTCTGTGTGTCTAACGAAGTCAGATGCGTAATTAAACTCCACATTTGTTTCATCTAACTCTATGTTGTCTATTGTTACTGCCATTAATTCAAATTATGTAAGTTTATCATTAAATTTTTTTTATATAATAATCGGCTTTAATAGCATCAGATTACATTGAACCAAATAAAGTGATTATTTTACAAAAAGTCGATTAGAATTGGTTCCAAAAATCGGGACTTTGTTGATCCATATCTAAATCGTCGTTGTAATTACTCCAATTTATCCAGTCATCATTGCTTACATATGGTATATTTTTTCGGATTTGTTTGGCTTTCCAATTTTGGAATTTGGCGTTTAGTGAATTTTTAGCTTCATCAGAAAGTTTGAATGTGGGATTCAGTTCTTTTATTTGTGAAATTACCTCGTCGGCCAAATAGAAATGTTCAAGGTATACTGAACACCAATTTAAATATGTAATTTGGATACCCGCTACTTCCTTTAATGTCTTCCCTTTAAACTTTCCGAAATTAAATTCTGTATTTAATTCATAGAAGTTCATGGCACAATTTGGTTTAGGCTAATTTATACCTGTCATCAGCACATTCGTAAATGTGGACATTTTTGATCTTAACTAATTTTTCATATTTTTTAGTGAGAGCTACCTACCCTCCTTCAACTTCTTCACTTCTTCGGCCAGATCAAGCACGGCTTTGCTAAGCGTGGCGATGGATTCAGTCTTGGCACGGTCTTCTTCGATGAATTTTTCTAACAACGTGGCCAGCTTGTCTGCAGCATCATAGGTTATTGCTGGTTGAAAATTCTGCTGGGTTGAAGCGTTGTCATGAAAATCACTATTGTGTTGAATATTATAAATAGCCTTTTCCTCCTTAAAATTCCGGACAAACTCCGGGGTTACGCCCAACGCTTCGGCCAACTCCCCGAGGATAGGCTCATCTATGTAGATGGAGTTTTCAAATTCAGACACCCGCTGTTGCGTAAATTTGCTCCGGCACAAGCCGCCAAGGGCAGATTGCTTAATGCCCATGATCTCACGGATCCGTTTTACGTTATGCCCAATGTGGACTTTCTCTTCATCCTGAAACGCTGTATTCATGGTCAAATATATGAATTAAGTTCTATTGGTTAAAAACCGGCTTACCGGTATTTTACCGCACCTATTCTGTGCAGGTTTTTAACACTTTTGTAAAGTTAGTAAGAAAATCTGATGATGGAAAGAAACGAATTATTTTTCCAGGCATTTAATGAAAATGACCAGATAGATCGTGTATTCCAATATTCCTATGATTTTTTAGGGGTCAATTATCAGCACTTGCTCATAGTGCTCCCCACTAAATGTAAGCAGCCTTCAAAAACAAAGGAATGGGCCTGTAAACAATTGACATCACTCATAAATGTGACGGAGGCCTTCATTTCTTTCCCGATCTAAAATCGGGATGGGCATCTTTCCTCTTTTGTGCGCTACCGGGATGATTATGATATCCAGCAACATGAACTGCACGTGCTTTTTCAGCAAATGGATGCACTATTATAATGGTGTAATACACAATATGAGTTGTTTTTGGCAGGCCTTGATATACAAGAGAACATCGATAAGGAGCCTAAAATGCCTTAAATTATGGTCAATTTTAAAAGAAATTCAGAAAATCATCTATCTTAACCAAGTTTACTTTGGGGAAGTCTGTAAAAATATTTACTGGATATAGAAACCAATAATGCATTTGTATCCAAAACGACCTTCATCCACTTTTACGATTTTCTCATCCTTTCATTAGCCCATTCTTTCATTGTATCATTATCCCAGCCATTTTCGTCCCACAACCGATCCATTTCATCAGCCGCGGTTTTTGCAAAATATGTTGCCAGCATATTTTTAATCTCCGTTAATTGCTTTTCCGGCAGATCATATTGAAATAACTTAAGCAGCTCTACTTGCACACATTCGTTAATTTCCTTGTAGCTTCCATCGTGTTAGGTATTGTCTTTTTTCAAACTTAATAAAATAACAAGCAATATCCAACAACTTTCAAAGATGATGGTCTAATTTTTAAATGGCCTATTATAAAGACTATACCTGCCTGACAGTCCATTTCTAAAAAGAAGAGGTGGTGGCAAAGTTAATCCGGTAAAATACCAATTTACCGGTTTTTTACCGCTCTTTTTCTTTGTGGGTTTTTACCACTTTTGTATTGTTGGTAAGAAAAACGCAGATAATATGACTGGAACGTTACTCAAATCAAAACAGCAGGCAGAAAAGAACTTGCTAAGACTAAAGGCCGGTGAAGAAACAGGGTTGAACTATTTTTACAATGCCTATTATAAGCACTATGCTTACCGGGCTATCCGTTTTGTAAAAGAAGAAGTGGTGGCCAGCAGCATGGCACAGGAAGCCTTTTTGCGGCTTTGGCTCATGCGGGTGAACATCCGGGATGTGGCTCACCTGCATGAATTCCTAGGCATGCAGATTAGGGAAGCCGGTAAAGCCTACTATGGTAAGACCATAAACCGCTTTTACAGGAGCATGCTGCAACTGGACGGCATAGAAGACTACCAGGAATTTATGCTGGGCTATGAACTGGAGGAGGCCGATGAAGAGGATTTGGTCTATTTGGAGCAATTGGAACAGGAAAAACAGCAACAACTGGAAAAGATCAACCAACTTTTTCCACATGTCAATGAACAGCAGCAGTTATTCATCCGGCTCTGCCTCAAATACAGTTTCAATTACGAACGCATAGCCCATCACTTGGGCGGCATCTCCGATTATGAGGTCGGGATGCGCGTGGAGCAATGCATTGCCAACCTGAAAGCGGCCTTGGCCGATACCGCCCGGCTGGACAATGCCACCCGCAGCAAACCCTTGGTGACCGAAGGGATGCTGAGCGAAGAGCAGGCGCAGGTATTCACCCTGCGTTATGAAATGCAGTACAGCTTTGAAGAAATAGCGGCAGCCCTGCACCTGGACGATGGGTTGGTGAAGCAACTGTTCATCCAAGCCCATGCGGTGATTAAGAAAAATAAAAAATCTGCGTAATGGAACAAGAGACACTAAAAGCGCCCAAAAAGATCATCCTGACCCGGAAAATCCAGGTACACATTGATTGCGATGATGCCGAAAAGCGCAAAGCTTATTACCAACAGTTGTGGGACTGGCAATGGATGGCTGCCAAGGCCGCCAACTTGATCTTCACTAACCTGTATGTGCAAGATCGGGTTAAAGACCTAATTTATTTTACGGACGATGTGAAAGTAAAAATTGCCGATAAGAAAAAAGATGAAGAAGGTATTCTCAACTCGTCCCGGATGAATACAACCTACCGAATCCTTTCCAGTAACTTTTTGGGCAAGATGCCCTCCAATATTTTTTCTAACTTGAATAATACGCTAAACAGCCTTTACAATTCCGAAAGGGAGGCTTATTGGAAGGGTGAGAAATCGCTACGTAATTATAAGCGGAATATTCCGCTGCCTTTTGGTGCCGATAAATTGAAACTGGCCAATGGGGATAAAGGGCATGATTATATGTTCAGCTTATTCAATATCCCGTTTAAAACCTATTTGGGCAAAGACAGGTCGGACAAAAAGGTTTTGTTGCAGCGTACATTGGCCGGAACATTGAAATTACGTACCAGTTCATTAAAAATTGATCAAGGGAAGTTATACCTGCTGGCCACCTTTGAGATGGAGCAGGAAGAGCACCACTTAAATGATGCGATTATTGCGGAGGCTTCTTTATCACTGGAACATCCGATTGTCGTAAAAGTGGGGAAAGAGCATTTTCAGATCGGTAATAAGGAGGAGTTTTTGCACCGCAGGCTGGCTATTCAGGCCGCCAGGCACCGCTTGCAACGCGGGTCTACTTTTAATAAAGGAGGTAAGGGCCGCAAAAGGAAGTTGAAAAGCCTGGACGACTATACGGCTAAGGAGATCAGCTATGTAAATAGCCGTCTTCATTTGTACAGCCGGCGCCTAATAGATACGTGTATTAAAACGCAGGCAGGCACATTATTGCTGGTTAATCAAGCTAAAAAGGAAGAAGTGGCGAAGGAGGAGGAATTCCTGTTACGTAATTGGAGTTATTATGGACTGAAAGAAAAAATAGCTTATAAGGCTAAAAAGGCCGGGATTCATGTAATTGAGGAATGATCCCTGGTTTTGGTCTTTGAAAATATAGGAGGCTGCTTGTTCAGCCGTAGGGTGAGATCGTGTGGATACTCGCTGAATATCTATTTATTTTAGGTTGTTGATGAACATAATTTAGAGGATATATATAAATAATCAGCGCACCGGAGTGCGAACCTTCATTGTATTGGTGATCACATGTTGAAAGGTATATACAACAATCCTATTAACGTCAAGAAAGAATATTGGGTTATTGATGACCACAGTTTGAAAGGAATTCTTTAAGCGGAAAGCTTAAAGCGAAAAGCTGGCTTTGCACATGCCAAAAGCCTATTGCTTATAGCCAAAACCCAATTCAGAGACTGCTTGTTCAGCCGTAAGGGTTGTTATGGAATGGATATCATTATTCTGCCACCATCCGGTCTTTTACTGTACGCATCACCTGAACATGGATATGATCCATATGCTGCTTAGCTTGCCACAAATCAAAACTTTGCTGCATGTTAAGCCATAGTTCTGGTGTCGTACCCAATGCCTGGCTCAATCGCAGTGCCATTTCGGCACTTACCCCTAAATGGCCATTGACCAGCATGGACAGTGTTCTGCGGGAAATGCCCAAATCTGTAGCCGCTTGCGTAATTGTTTTGTCCATTGCGTCTAGGTACAATCCTTTTAATACTTCCCCGGGATGTGCCGGTGGCATGCCCTGTGTTGCCATTTTTTGTCCTCCTCCTAATGATAATCTATATAATCAATATCCACAGCGTTTTCATCGACAAAGCGAAAAATGATCCGGTAATTCCCAGTCACTTTAACAGCGTAAAACCCGGCAAGTTCGCCTTTCAATCCATGGAAATCCGACCCGGGAAAATTAATGTCGTCTACAACTTTGGCGCTATTTAGCAATGTCAGGATAAGTCGAATTTTAGCAATTTGGGCGGCAGGCAACTTTGATCGGTCACCCTTTTCCCAAAACAGCCGTAATCCCTTATGCCGGATTTGCTCAATCATGTTACAAATGTAATATGTAATATATCGTATCACAAATATTTGGCCATATTTTATGCAAATACGAACTGATTTTTTACATTTACCTAGTCAATCACTTGAAAAGTTATGCATGCATAAATCTACACCAGCAAATTTTTCCTTGCCCCGGGACGGGTACATCCGTTTTTGGCGGCCGGAAGACGCCCTTTCGATGCCGGGCGAAAAACTTTCTGCGGCCGCCTTCATGCAGGACGGGCTAACCATCATGGAAATCAAAGGGCAAATGACAGGGCCTTTTACCGTTGAACTGCCTGTCGCTGAAAACCGGTATTGGTTGGTATTCCAGTTCATAGGTACGTTTTTACCGCCGGGCGGCGCTCCACTGGAAGCAGGATACTATGGCCTTTTTCAGCCGGGTATAGGTACCAAGAGCTTTCGATTTGACACCAAGCACAAAATATGGGCATTGATGCTGGGCATTCCCGATAACGGATTGGACGCGATGCAAATAGAATGGCCGTTATCATTTGCCGGCGATGGGCCGGCAGCTGTTAGCAGTAGCCACCAACAAGGGTTACCCATTGGCTACCGGCAACAAGAAGTGCTGAAAAAACTGCAACAGCTGCATCAGAAACCTTATTCAACAGCTATCAAACTCCAGAATGCCCTCGTGGAGTTTATGAACATCCTCCAGGCCGACCTGCAGGACGCTGAAAAATCTACCAACCTACAGCAGGTGGCACTATATCACCGTGCCGTGGAATACATCCGCAAACACTACATGGATGCTGGCCTCAGCCGCGATGGTATAGCCGAAGCCCTTTACGTGAGTGTGCGGACGTTGACCCGGGCGTTTGAAGGGAAATCAAACAATGTCATCTCCACCATAAGAATGGTCAGGCTTCATCGGGCAAGGGAATTGCTTCGGGGAACCGATATGACCCTCGAAGACATCGCATTCGAACTGCATTTCGCCGATGCCAAACACTTAAGCAAGATGTACCAAAAGCTGTTTGGCCGGTCGCCTGCCAACGACCGGCGCGAATTTCCGTTATTAAACGACGAAAATTGATAAACACAATGGTGCTATTTGTTGACACTTTCTGTAATAGTGTAGCCATCATTGGAAAATGTCTGCACATACTTTACAGGAATGTCATAGCAAATAAAAATAACGTCGAAACATGTCCGGATTCAATGGACATATTTTTCGAATGTGTTGACATACTTCAAAAATATGTCA
>FOBR01000015.1 GCA_900109895.1 bacterium A37T11 | reverse complement strand
AATTTTGAGCAAACCAAAGCCTCCCTGAACAAACAAGGCTTAGACTTGGTGGATGGTGGCAAGAGGCAGTTTACGTTTCTGGTGATTACGGAGGTTGGGTATAAGCAAGTAGGTAGCTAAAAATTCAGTCATCTAAATGCGGTTTGTGAATGACCTGCAAAACCGGATAGCCGATTTGAAGATGAGGAAAATGTTGTTGATTTTATTAAGAAATGAAGAAAACAGTAAAGGCTTTATAGGCTACTAGTGTTAAGAAAAGCCAGCAGACTTTGCAGAATGCTGGTTTTTTTAGAAGTAAATCACCGTAGCTACATACATTATACGGAACAATTACAAAATAATACAGAATTTATAAACATAACTTTATCTTTGCATGAGTACACGAGTAAGAAAATCAAGAAGAATGGATATCACAAAACCGCACTATGGCCGCCGGATCGCATTGCTCCGCAATATTCACAAACTTTCCCAGGGACAACTGGGTGACCGTACAGGCTATAAGCAACAGGATATCTCCGAATTTGAAAGTAAGCAGGAATTACCAGATGAGATTTTGGAAATCTTGGCAAAGGGATTGGATACCTCAGTTACCTACATCAAGGAAATGGATGAAAATGGGGTTGGAACCAGTGTTTTTTATGTACAGGACCAGGGTCATGGGAATGGGAATTTCAATACCAATAACTTTAACCCCGTAGATAAGATACTTGAGCTGGTAGAAGAGAACAAAAAACTCTACGAACGTCTATTGGCAGCCGAAAAAGCCCTATTAGCTGCCGAAAAAGAAAAGGCCGATATGCAACAGCAAGTGATCGCATTACAGAAAGATGCCATCGCCGCCCTTCAACAAACGAACCAAGCATTACAGGATCTTCTAGGAAACACAAAAGCGTAAGACAGTTACAAACCCTGGCAGCGCCCTATCTTATTCCGTAAAACTGGGGTGGGATGGCCGCGCTATGTTTAAAAAGTAGCCCAAAAAGTTCTATTTATGAAAAAAATCAATACTTCAATCAGCACCTTTATCCAATCATTAACCAAAAAACCTCGAAAGCGTACACTCCCTTTCCAAGTCAATTACCATGAAAACTGGCTGGTACCCCCAATGGCCATCTTCGTAGGCATATTCATTGTCCTTTATGCACACCACCGGGGCTTCGGCGAAGCCATTTTTATGCTTGATTTTTACAAAGCAGCCATCCCAAGCATCGCCGCCGCCTGGCTAATGATGAGATACATCGCCAAAAAAATGTATCTGCTCGATCAATACTTCCCCTGGGCCATCACCTGGTGGCGAGGTCCGTTGCCCCGGGTAGTGCTGCAAGTATGGCATGGTGTGCTAATACCCGGCTTCGCCGTGCTCACATTCTATGCATTTTACTTTACCGTCCGCGAGCAGCCCCTGCGTTTTTGGCGGTACCTGGCCGAAGATTTTTCGTTTGTGCTGCTCATGCTGCTGGGATTTAATGCCCTGATCTGGGTATACTACCGGTTGCGTGCGCGGGAGATCATGGACGAATACCGCCAATGGCGCCACAAATACAACAAAACAGAGGAGGAGATGGAAGAGCTTTGGAACACGGGAGGAACAACGGATGTGGTGCCTGCCTTAGAAAAGGTAAAAGACAAAATAGCCCTACTGGAACCCAACAAACAGCGCACCGGCAAGTCCCGGTCAACCACCTTTGAAGGCAAGCAGGATGATGAGCCCTATACCATGCGCGACTTTTACAAAAAAGTGATGGGACCTGATTATTACCGGATACGCCCGGAGCTGATTATCCACCGCAAAGCCATCCGGGAAATACAGATGAACGGCAAAGAGGTGATCGTGGTGATGGATGAACCCCGCCCTGCAGTGGAGGTAATCGTAAGTGCGCGGAATACCCGTGGATTTTTAAATTGGTGGAAAAATGCGACACCTACCCCTTAATACAGGTACACATTTTTACAGCTACAGTTATGCAATAACTGCAGGCTAAGTTGTTGTCATATAGATTTTAACGTGCCTAATTTTGTCCTATCGCCCGGCATGGTGCCCGGCTATAATTAAACACTTAAAAAATAAGTTTATGACAGAAACAATGGTAAAACGCCCATTTTCAACAGCAGGAGTAGACCTGTGGCAACAGTGGCTGGAAGGTTTGTCGCCCATCGAACGCAATGAAGAAGCAAACCTGGTAGAACGAGGCCTCTACAGTTATGTACCCCTGCGGTTTGCACTCACGGCAGAGCAGATAGCCTTTCTGGACAGCCTTCCCGAAGCGACCTGCGCACTCTGGGCCAGTCAGATCGCGTATGCTATTCGCCAGGAGATCGCCATTACGCTCACCAAACCGGAACAGAAAACCGCATTGACACACGAGGGTTCCAAGTTCATCGAGGCAGACGGCCGGACAGGAGCCGGATCCGGTGACACCCAAGGTTTCGAAGATAAGGAAGAAACCACCTTTTTCCTGAATTTCACCATCAGCTACTAGCGAAAAAGGAACGCAACGATGAAAGTTGAATTTCTCCACACCTTGCCGGAAGATGCCGGCAAGGTTTCGCAAGCGACTTCCACTACGCGAAGATGGCCTTGGATAGGAATTGCCTGGGTACTGGCAGCGGTAACACTCTTCCTATGGTGTGGCCCGCTGCTACGCCTCCTGGATCCCTCAGCAGGCGTATTAGACGCAGGTATCCTGGCCACGTTGCCCCTGGCAGCATTGCTACTGGCCGTGGCCAAACTGGCTGCCTCCACGGTCTATCAAATAATGGTAAAATCATTTAATCAATTAAACGAATGGCAAAGATCAATAGCCTATGGCTGCCTCTACTTGTCTTACTTCTGGGCCATGGTGTGGCTCCTGGTAAGCCTGCTATAAAGCGCTGGATACAGCGGCCAACGCTGCCCCAAATATACCGTGCAGAGATCGGGGTGCACGAAGCCACCAGCCACAACGACGGCCCGCGCATAGCCGAATACCTCCGGTATTGCGGCTTGATTCCAGGTAGCGCCTGGTGCGCCGCCTTCGTAAGCTGGTGCCACGGGAAAGCCGGTTACCCGCAGCCCCGCAACTCCTGGGCAGCCGCCCTCTTCC
The DNA here is from genome assembly GCA_900109895.1 of bacterium A37T11. Classification (GTDB taxonomy): domain Bacteria; phylum Bacteroidota; class Bacteroidia; order Sphingobacteriales; family Sphingobacteriaceae; genus A37T11. The sequence continues at coordinate 140,075 of FOBR01000015.1, read as the reverse complement.
CGGACGACCGCATCGTGCACAATCCAAAAGAAGGAGACGTCTTCGGCATCTACTTTCAGGAACTGCACCGCATCGGCCACTGCGGCTTCGTAGAAAGCTGGAACCACACCTGGTGCCTCACGGTAGAAGGCAACACCGGCCCAGCCCCTGAAGGCGTATACCGCAAGCGACGATCCATCCGGACCATCAAAGCAGTAGCCCGCTGGGTAAATCAATAACTCAAAATTCGTTAATCGTTCCCGATACGCTTCGCTTTATCGAGATCTCCACTTCGTTCCGAAAATCATAAATCGAAATTCTTTAATCGTAAATCGTAAATCGTAATTCGTAAATCGTAATTCGTAATTCAAAATGAGAATTCCCAAATTAATCACCAACTACACTTACTTAAGTGACACGGACTTGGCCAGCCTGGCCAACCGCACAACTGACGCCCTGCGCGCAAATACCAACTTCCCGGACCTGGCGCCGCCATTTACGGTCTATGAGCCCCTGGCGCTTGACTTTGTAGCCAAACAAGCCATCACCGCCAACGGCAGGGCCAGCGGCCAGCAAAAGGAGGAAAAGGACGAAGCTCGGGATGCACTGCTGGTAGTGATGCGCAAAGTAGCCAACTACATCAACAACTTTACCTCCGTAAGCTCCGTGCAATTAAGCGCAGGCTTTATCGCCGTGACCGAGCCAAAGAGCTCCCAATCACCCCGCGCTTCTGCCTGGGTTCGCCTGGTAGATTCCAGCCGGCCAGCAGAGATCCTGCTGCAGTTTGAACCTGTCCGCGAGGCCTACCAGTATGAGATGCAAATAGCGGATGAACTGGACGAAACCGGCCAACCCATCTGGAGAAACCTGGAACCCGCCGCCCGCGCACAAGGCAACTTCTACGCCCCAGTCGTGGATGGGGTAACCTATTACTTCCGCGTACGTTCACGAAACAAAAAAGGCGTGAGCGAATGGAGCCCGGTTGATTCCCTCCGTGCCCGGGTAAAGCGTTAATCACCATGCGCATCATCCTGATCCTATGCGCAGGCTCCGTCCTATTCGGAGCCTGCGCTATTTCCCGTCACAAAGAAAGCGACCAGCAAACAAGCGCCACCACCGCTGCCTGGCATGCCGCAGAAAGGAGCCTATCCCTGCACGATACCATCCTGGAAACGCGAGGCCTGCAATTACAACAAGACCGCGAGCTGCTGCTTTACCGGGAAAGTACCCACGCCACCGATACCGGAAAGCGCCAACAGCGCACCAGCCTCCAGCTAAACCAGCAGCAACAATCGGTAGAAAAGGCCGCAACCGCCACCAGCCAGCACGACCTCCAAACCAGCAAATACCGCCCCTCCATAAGCTGGTGGTTATGCCTGGCCGGGGGAGTATTGTTAGTACTCGGGTTGGGGTATTGGTTTGTTCAGAGGAGGTGAGAATTCCTTCCTGACGAAATATTCATTCGTTACCACAAATTAAAAGCAGTGCTGCCCGATGCGGCATAGGGAATATAGCGGAGCCCCGATACAATCGGGGTGAAGCGTTGTTCCCCGCCGCAGCGGGTAGTACTGCTTTTATATAGTAAGGGAATAGAATGACGAGAAATTATCACGTAATTTAAAAAGATAAAAAATATAGTAATTAATGATAATTTAATAACCCAATTACGTACATTTGAATCATTATTTGAGAAAGCTATGGTAAAGTTAGCATCATTTTTTAAAGAAGAACGCGATCCTTTTTATAGTTGAAAACCTTATTACTAAACTTGGCTTATCCAACGAGCAGGCTGCCGACGTAGCCGAAGTTTCTATTGAATTCGTTCAGAACATCCGTACCCGCTTGGCCAAGAAAGCCTAAGTGCACCCTGCAGAAAGTCCTATTGTGGTGGGTAACTGGGGCTAAAGGAATAAAGGGAAGTTTAAAACTTCCTTTTTTTATGACCAAACAGATCCATTATTTTACTTTCAGGCTACCATTATTTCCGGCTGCGCTGCGAAATGATCGCTGGCCGCAAAGCCAACGCCACCATAGTTAACCCAATAAACGCTCAATAATAGTCATAGCATCATAGAGCGGTAGCGCGGTGATGCCTTCTGCTATGGGAAATGCTTCCATTCCGGGGTAAACGATTATTTTTTGGGTAGCTCGGATATCTTCACAGCCCAGATAGAATCCCTTGGATAAGGTTGGAGCCAAGGAGCGTTTTATTTCGAAAGCCAATCGTTCACGCTGGCCGATTTCAAGGACCAGGTCTATTTCTGCACCAGCAGACGTACGGTAAAACCAAGCGGTTGTACCGGAATTTATTATGCTGAGCAGGTTTTCTATAGCAAAGCCTTCCCAGCTGGCACCAACAACCGGATGGCCCAGAAGGTCATCCGTACGTTCAATGCCTAACAAAGCATGGGTAATGCCGCTGTCGCGGATATAGATTTTCGGGGATTTAACCAGCCGCTTACCTATGTTGCCCGCCCAGGGCCTGAGCGAGCGGATAAGCAGCAAATCTTCCAAAAGCTCGATATAGCGTTTAGCAGTCGGCGCCGCAATATCCAGGTTGGCGCCCAATTGGGCAGTATTGAGCTGGCCGCCCTGGTTGTGGGCCAGCATGGTCCATAAACGCCTTAACGTAACGGCAGGAATACGGGGTCCGAAAAGCGGCACGTCGCGTTCAAGGAAAGTATTGATGAAATTGACGCGCCAACGCAGGCTCGCCGCGTCGCTTCGTGCTAGAAAACTATCGGGGAAGCCCCCACGCTGCCAAAGCCGGTTTTGTGTTTCGAATAAGCTTCCGGTTGTTGCAGTTTTGCCAGGTCGGAAGGGTTTTCGAGGTCAAGGTAAACCGATTGCTCACCGAGGGTGGCCATCAGGTGTTCGGCAAGGGTGGTTTTACCGATTTGCCGGGGCCCAAGAAGGCCTACGGCAGGAAATTCCTCCAGCAATTGGGTTATCTTAGTGGCTAATGTTCGTTGAATCATCCTTGCAAATATAATACTTAATGTTCGATTTACAAGGTGTTTTAACTAAAAAATGAAAGATTAAACTTGGCGCACACCTTATGGGCCACAATACCGCCCCTCCATAAGCTGGTGGTTATTAAAATCGGGGCCTTCGTTTCATCCTCGATGCCTTCTCCCGGGCAACCCCGATTTTATAAAAAGCTTCTGACTATCAAATAGGAATAGGTGCCAAACCAGCTGTTTACACTGGGTTATCCCAACCGGGAGGTTCGGGAGAGTTTTCTGGAAGGATTGCTGGATATATACCGTGAACCGGTAGTACTGCTTTTATAGTAAATAACAATAATGTTCTACCCGATAACAACATTGTGCTCAATGAGGACAGTATCCTGTCCATTGGGCACAATACCGTTACGGCTGGTGACGATACTGTGCCGGCTGAACACAAGATTGTGTCCAGTGGCCACGAAATTGTGCTCACTAGCCACAATATCGTCTTTACCAAACACATTACTGTGCTGCCGCGCCACAACATCGTAGCCATTCATAACAATATCGTGCTGCCTCACCACGATATTGTTATGACTAAAGACAATATTGTGTCTGGTTATAACAGTCTTATGTTGGCTGGCCACGATACTGTGACGACTGGAAACGATATCGTTCCTAGTGGCCACAGTATTGTGGCCAGCAAAGACGATACCGTGATGAGCCACAACAGCCTTGTCTCTACTCAACACAATATCGTGAGTGTTGGAAACAATATCGTGATAGCTGGAAACAATATTGTCTTGAATGGGAACTAGAGCGTGTAGATAAGGGAGGGTTGAATTTGTTAAGCAGGATTTATAAGCCCCTGGATAAAGGCAGACCGTTCTACCAGATCACTTTTCAAGCCACTACGGCCCACATTTTCCGGGATATGATCACGCAGATAAGTAAACAAGCTGCCGAATTTTTGCAGCATCTGCCGTAGCAGGGGATGATCCTGCGCCAAAAGTCTGAACAAATCATCAGGCATTGCTGCTAATAATTGGTCTGCCATAGGTACAAGTTCTACCTGATTAAATTCCTCAGAGTCGTTTATTTTACGTTCAAAGCGGTCCAAAAGAACATTTAACTGGTCCAAATTGGATACAAGCTTCTGTATCATTTCATCATTATTCATGTTTTTCATTATTAAAGTAGACAAAGATAAAAATATTTGTAAAAAAATAACTATGAAGCTTGGAAACTCAATTACAGAAATATAGCTTTCCTTAAGGTGTTCGTGTAATTACCGCGCCAGTCCTCAAAAAGATCATTCATCTTTTTGATAAACTCAGGTTTGGAAATAATCTTTTTTTCTTGAGGAGCTGTAATACTGGCTGCTGGAACATCCTGGTCGTTAATTTTGGTAGCAAAAAAGGTGATGTGTTCATGCGGCATCACCAAGCCCAGGATCATGCCAGGTAGGCCGTGAAAAGAATCTGGTCCGCCAGATACGGGAATTTGGTCCGTATAAAAGGCGACGACATATACAGAGTCCATCGTAAGGCCGTTGGCCCGCCGGCAATCGTATCCGGCTATCTCCCGGTGTTCATCAGTGAGTTTCCAGCGAACGGGTCTAAGGCTGTCGCTTACCACAAACCATTCGTCATAAATATTTTTTTTGGAAAGCCGGGTCTGTTTTTTTAAATCTGCATACACGGTATTTTTTTGGTCAATAACCGGGTCACGCTCTAAATAGTTCCAGTCACTGACGGTTTTGTTCGGGTCTTCCAGCGGCTTAAAGCTGCTGAGATCTCCGCTAAAGCTAAGTTCGTAGGGAAAGGTTTTGAACTGGGGCTGTGAGCTTTTATAGTTTTCATACATTTCCTCACCGAAGCTATTGCGCCCATCATTATTAATCATCCGTGAGCTAATGGCAGCAAACATATTGACTTGCTTATCATAATGAATGATACCGCTGCTTAGGAAGCGGGCGTGTTGTGCGTGCAGGTTGCTGAGGCTAAGCAATAGGCTGAGTGGCAAGATCAGGATTATGTGGTGTAAACACTTCATTGTTTAAAATACTTTGTTAAAATCCCAAATGACCGACAGGAGAAAAAAGCGCCTGATGGTGTTATAACTGTTCTGGCTGATGCTATTGTTATTGGCCGACCGGCTGAACCCGATGTTCTGGTTGAGCAGGTCATTGGCCGACAGCTGTAGCATGAGATCCTCGCTTTTAAGGAATTTCCGGCTGAGGGAAGCATTCCATAAGGTTCTGTTGAAATTGTTCGCAAATGCCTGGGTAGACTGGGTATAGTCATAGGTTATGTCTGTGACAACTTCAAATTTTGCGGGTAGAAATAGTCGCAGGTTACCCCGTGAATTAAAGACCAAACCATTATTGTCATAGGCGCTTTGTAATGAAGCGGAAGTTTGTTGATAGCCTGGATTGATCATCACATCTAAATCAAATTTCTTGGCTACAGACTTGTTGACGCTCATGCGAATACCATAGCGGTTAGATGAGTTCTGGTTAAGCTTGTTATTGATATAACTGGCCTGATGGCTGCCATTTAAATTAATTCCGGCGGAGAGACGCAGGTCCCAAAGTTTGAGCTTGGTATTTCCACCTACATCCATGTTATAATTGCTATTAAGCTGGTTATTCAAGTTGTGGTATTGATAGGTGCTTTTGCCAACCGAATCGGTGGTGACATTTTGGGTGATGGCATGACTGGTGAGATCCAGGCTACCATAAGCGTATATACCCTGGCCAGTCGATACTTTGTATATGTTGTAGTTTCCGAAAAAGTTGTGCTGAAAGGACGGCTTGAGGTCCGGGTTGCCAATACGTATGTTCAATGGGTCGGTATTCTCACGTATAGGCTGCACTTGGTCTGCGGAGGGTTGTGTTTGATTGCCTACGTAATCTAAACGTAATTGTTGATTGCTTGATAATGTTTTACTAAGGCTGACAGATGGGTTAAAATTGTAGAAGTGTCGGTCGTATTTACGGCCACTGTATTGGTCCCTTTGGTTAAAATCAACCGAACTGGCCATGGAGCCTGCCCGCAGGCTGGTTTTTTCAGTTTTGTAGTTAAGAAAGAGACCGCCTGCCTGTGAGTATTGGTTCAGCTTGAAATGGTTGCTGTAGATACTGTCCAGCCGCGTGTACTGCCCTGGTGCCGCTTGGTTGTAGGCATCACGCCGGCTATTATCCACCTGTGCATTATAAGCATAGTTGACCTGCAGGGAGAGGGTCTTGCTCAGCGGCTCGGTATAGGTGGCATTGGCAGTGAAGGTATTGCCGCTGCCGTCGCTCACTTTGTATTGGTCGACTTTTTGGCTGCTGTCCAGGATGTTGTCCTGCGGGCGAAAAAAGTCGTTTTGGGAGCGCAGGAAGCCAGATCCGTTCTGGTCGCGGTAACTGTCTTTGACTGATAGGGAGAAGGTACGACCTATTTTTTTAAATTTCTTGTTCCACGCGGCAAAAGCGTTCAGGTTACTTTTTTTACTGTCGCCGCTCACTGATCGGCTTGTTTGGTTGAGCAACGCGCCATTTTCTGTTCGGGTGTCGCCACTGTATTGGTCCAGGCTGCGGGTGTCATTGAGCGACCCATCAGCACTAATGCGAATGCTTGACGTCTCACTGAGTTTATCTTCATAGATAAAATCCAGCTTTTGGCGGTTGAGCCGGTTTTTAAATTGTTGATCGGAGTTAGCCAGTTGTATCTGGCCAGGAAGGTTGTTTTGATTGATGGTGTTGCTGCTTCCGTTTACATCGATACCAGCGGCTTTAAAATTTACATTGAATTTTTTTTGGTCTTCTCCCCATTTGGTATCATAGTGCAAGCCTGAGTTGTAGAGTTTTGGTTTTCCGTGACCATCATACCTGCCGTCATATCCGCCGATGTCATCATCGCCATAGTCTATCATTATACCTCCGCCATCCATCACCTGTATGTTTTGACTCCCACCATACTGGTCTTGTTCCTGCCAGTTGAGGCTAGCCTTGTTGGTGTTGCCCAGGATGCCATATCCTGCAAATTTTTGTTTGGCTTTAAAGCGGTTGATCATAGCCTGCCCTTCGTAATAGTCCGAAGAGCCGCCGGCAGATACCTTGCCGAAAAGGCCATTCTTTTTGTCTTCTTTGAGTTTAACGTTGATAGTCTTGTTGCGCTGGCCGTCATCTACTCCTGTAAATTCGGCCTGCTCGCTTTTTTTGTCAAACAATTGGATTTTGTCAACCATGTCTGCGCGCAGGTTTTTGGTGACCAGAGTAGGATCATCGCCAAAAAATTCTTCCCCGTCTACAAGTACTTTTTTGACCGATTGCCCCTGGGCAGTGATCTTACCATCTTTGTCTACCTGGATGCCGGGCAGCTGTTTGAGCAGGTCTTCCACACGGTCATTTTTCTGGATCACATAATGCCCTGCATCAAATTCAGTAGTGTCGCCTTTTAACGTGATGGCTTTACTACCATGGACCACGACTTCCTGTAATAGCTGCGATTTGAGCAGCAAGTTAAAATTTCCGAGGTTTTTGTCGCCAGTTGTGCTGTCTATGTGGATCTCCTCTACATAATCGGCATATTCCGGATAAGTTAACAGCAGAATGTAACTTCCGGTGTCTACCTGTTCCAAACTAAAATGGCCCTGCTCATTCGCGCGTGTATATTGGTATAAGGTAGAGTCTTTGGTGTGAAGTAGTATAACGGTCGTATGAATGAGTTTTACATTAGCGGCGGTATCTGCCACCGTACCTAGGATGCGCCTGTTAGTTTGGGCCTTTACTTCAAAAAGGTTTGTAACCAAGAATAGCGCGAAAAATAAGCTGGTAATATATGGTGAAAATTTTATTCCCATAACTTAGGATTGTACGTTAGTTTCATAATAACGATGATAATGGAGAATTAACTATAAAGCAAGGCTTTATTTAACACTAATTAACACGATTGCTCTAACAAAGCGTCATTTTATTATCAAGTGTGGATATTAAATAGTAGTATTGTCTTATATTTTAATAGTTTTATCCCCATGATAAGCCATCTTCTTTTATTTTCCCAAGTTGTGGATGAACCATTGGTGGAAGATACCGGTATCATTCATCATACACTTTTGCTCATCCTGAGCTTATTCTTTATCATGGCGTTGCTTTACCTGCTGAGCCAGCGATGGAAAATATCCTATCCCATATTGCTGGTGATCGGCGGTTTGGGGATTAGTTTTATCCCGGGTATGCCCAAGGATTTTACGGTGAATCCGCAAATTGTATTTTTAATATTTTTGCCACCTCTGTTATTTGAGGCGGCGTGGTATACCTCCTGGAACCAGTTTTGGAAGTGGAGGCGATCCATTGGGTTAATGGGTTTCGGGTTGGTATTTTTTACGTCGCTGGCCATTGCCTATTTTTCCGTCAGTATTATCCCAGGCTTTACACTGGCATTAGGGTTCTTATTGGGAGGCATTATCTCGCCACCCGACGCTGTGGCCGCTGCCTCGGTACTAAAAGGGATGAAAATGCCGCGTCGCGGCCTGACCATCCTCGAGGGAGAGAGCTTGGTCAATGACTCGGCCTCCATTACGGTGTTTACCTTTGCCAAAGCGGCAATTTTAACCGGGGCATTTGTGTTTACAGATGCCGCAACTGATTTTGCCGTGCTCTCTGTAATGGGTATTTTTGTCGGCATCCTCATTGCACATTTGTTATACCTGGTACTGCGGTATTGGGCTAAATCGTCGAGCATCACGACGCCCATTACGTTAATTGCACCCTATTTAATGTATATTGTGGCAGAAGAGCTTCAATGGTCTGGTGTATTGGCTGTGGTGAGCGGCGGGTTGTTCCTTTCATTCCGCTCAAAAGATTACCTGAACTATCACACCCGCATGCAAACCAAGGAGGTGTGGGAAACGGTGGGCTTCCTGTTAAATGGTTTTGTATTTATCCTGATCGGGCTGCAATTGCCGGTCATTATGGATGGTTTGGAAGGCTATTCCCGAAAAGAGGCTATATACTATGCCTTAATTATTTCGGTGATCGTTATTGTGCTGCGGATCGTGCTCGCCTATCTGGTTGATTTTGTGCCAAGATGGCTCAGCCCGCGCATCCGTAAGTCAGAGAAAAGTCCGGGCTTGAAATTGCCTTTTATTATTGGATGGGCTGGTATGCGTGGTGTGGTATCGCTGGCATCAGCGCTCGCCATCCCATTCACTCTGGATAATGGAACGCCTTTTCCGCATCGGAACCTCATCCTGTTTATTACTTTTGTGGTGATCCTGGTGACTCTGGTATTTCAGGGCCTGACACTTCCGCTTTTCCTCCGGCTGCTAAAAGTTGAAGAAATAGATGATTATATGCCTGCCGAGCAACAAATTGAAAATATACGGATAGAGTTGGCTAAAAAATCAATCAGTTTTCTAAATCAGAAATATGCCAATGAAATGGAAAAATATGAAACGTTAAGCCGCATTAAGGAACAACTGGAAAGAAGTGTGCATGCTTCAGAGCTCTCAAAAGATGAGAAAGAGCTGGAACATGAAGCCACGGTTGAATCGGTACGTAAGCTTTACAAAAAAGTGATGCTTGAACTGGTAGACCTGCGACGTTCTGGCCTGCATAAAATGGAAGAAGAAAAGAAATACGACGACTTTGTCATTCGGGATATTGAATATAACCTTGATTTGGAAGAAGCAAGGTTAACAAGGCAATAAGGCTCTAAACTTTAAGCACCGATTTAGTGCCTAAAGCTTAGAGCCAATTTTCTAGCTATTCAAGCCCAAACCTATCTAACAAAAAGCAGTTCACGCAGTTTTGGCAATGGCCAAACGCGGTCATCTACAATTTGCTCCAACTTGTTCAGGTGGTAGCGGATCTTGTCAAAATAAGGTTTCACTTTCTCATCATAAGCAATCGCTTTTTCACGGACATCTTCAAGCGCGTTGGCCAGCTTGCGTTCCTGACGCATGGCTTCCGTTTCACTTAAAATGGTATTAACGTGTGTAGAGATCGATTCGATCAATTGAAGTTGTGAAGCATATGCCGGTCCTTTCAGGCCGATCTCTTTTAAGCCTTTCACGTTTTCGATCAGTGAGTTCTGATATTTAAAGACGGCAGGGGAGATGATGCTGTTCACGATCTCGCCAATGACGCGCGCTTCGATCTGCAATTTTTTGTAGTAGTTTTCAAGCAGGATCTCATGACGGGCTTCTCCTTCACGCTTGCTCATGATACCCAATGTTTCAAACAGTTTTTCTGTTTTTTCAGTGGTGTATACATCCAGTGCTTTTGGCGTGGTCTTGATATTGGACAGGCCGCGTTTTTCAGCTTCGTCTGCCCATTCCTGGCTGTATCCATTGCCTTCAAACCGGATGGCTTTGGAGTCTTTAATGTACTTACGAATAACGTTAAGCAGTGCCAGGTCCTTTTTAGTGCCTTTTTTGATTTGCTTGTCTACCTCGTTCTTAAATTCAATAAGCTGCGCAGCTACAATAGTGCTCAGGGCAGTCATTGGGCTGGCGCAATTGGCCGATGAACCTACCGCGCGAAACTCAAACTTGTTGCCGGTGAAGGCGAATGGTGAAGTACGGTTACGGTCGGTATTGTCAAGCGTTAGTTTTGGAATTTTAGGAATACCATGCCACAGGTTAGGCTCTGCTTTTACTTTTTTGGCCACACGGGCAGTTTCTACTTCATCCAGCAAAGCATTTAGCTGGCTGCCTAAAAAGATGGAGATGATAGCAGGAGGAGCCTCATTGGCACCCAACCGGTGATCATTGGCTGCTGTAGCTATGGAAGCACGTAGCAGGTCGGCATATTCATGTACCGCTTTTACTACGTTGACAAAAAACGTCAAAAACATCAGGTTGTTTTTGGGGGTTTTGCCAGGAGACAACAGATTGACACCTGTGTTGGTGATCATAGACCAGTTGTTGTGCTTGCCATTGCCATTTATTTCCGCATACGGCTTTTCATGGATGAGGGCTTTGAAATTATGGCGTTGAGCCACTTGTTCCATCAAATTTAAAAGGAGCTGATTGTGGTCAATGGCCAAATTAATCTCTTCGAACATCGGTGCACACTCAAATTGTGAAGGCGCTACCTCATTGTGACGGGTTTTTAAAGGAATACCCAGCTTTAAAGCTTCATTTTCCAGGTCAACCATAAAAGCCAGCACGCGCTCAGGAATGGCACCAAAATAATGGTCTTCCAATTGCTGTCCTTTGGCAGACATGTGCCCAAACAGAGTACGGCCGGTCAATAACAAATCCGGGCGTGCATTGAAAAGGGATAGATCTACCAAGAAATATTCTTGTTCGATACCTAAGGAGGCAGATACCTTGGTAACTGATTTGTCAAAATATTGGGCTACATCAACCGCAGCTTTGTCCAAGGCATTTAGTGATTTGAGCAGCGGAGCCTTAAAATCAAGCGCTTCGCCGGTATACGATAAGAATACGGTAGGGATACAAAGAGTTTTGCTGCCGCCCGTTTCATAAATGAACGCAGGGGATGAAGGATCCCAGGCCGTATAGCCGCGTGCCTCAAAAGTGTTGCGGATACCGCCGTTTGGAAAACTGGAAGCATCGGGCTCCTGTTGTACCAACGCATCAGCTGTGAATTTATCAATGGCTACGCCGTCTTTGCCGGGTTCAAAAAACGCATCGTGTTTTTCAGCGGTGGCACCAGTCAATGGCTGAAACCAGTGCGTGTAATGGGTAACTCCTTTGCTCATAGCCCAGCTTTTCATCGCTTGCGAGATGTGCTCTGCCAAATCATGACTGATGACTTCACCGGCATCGATCACGGCGGTTAATTCTTCAAAGGCATTCTTTGGTAAATAATCTTTCATTTTGCGAACGCTGAAAACGTTGCTTCCAAATAATTCGGAAGGTTTAACGCCGGGAGATTTAAAGGTTGGTCTTTTGTCCCGAGAAATAGCAGCTTCGACTGCACTAAATCTGAAGTTTGACATCTATTAATTCTATTTTTTATGTTTTTAATGAATCTTAGAAATTTATGCGGTAAAAATCACAATATTTTTTTAATAAATCACAATATTTTTTTAAAAAATAATTTATTTTCATTTATTTTTTGATAATTTTTGGTAAATCGGGGTTTTTTACTTCCATATCAATAATTGAGGATATGTGCAGGAACGCATTGGGAAAATGGCGAATTATTCCTACTTTTGCGCGTATGGAATTGACCACTACTGAGACCGCTAAAGAGCTGGGATTGTTGCCCGAAGAATATGATCGAATTAAAGAGATCTTAGGCCGTACGCCAAATTTTACCGAACTTTCCATTTTCTCTGTGATGTGGAGCGAACATTGTTCGTACAAAAATTCAATTAGCTGGCTTAAAACATTGCCCAAAGAGGGGCCGCATATGCTGGTAGCACCTGGCGAGGAGAATGCGGGTCTGGTGGATATAGGCGACGGTTTCGGCTGTGTTTTTAAAATAGAATCGCACAATCACCCTTCTGCCTTGGAGCCCTATCAGGGTGCAGCTACCGGTGTTGGTGGTATAAACCGTGATATTTTTACGATGGGAGCCAGGCCCATTGCCCAATTAAATTCATTGCGTTTTGGTGACCTCAAAAACGACCGCACACAGTGGTTAGTAAAAGGGGTAGTAAAAGGTATTGGCGATTACGGCAATGCATTTGGCATTCCAACGGTGGGCGGTGAGCTGTTCTTTGATGAGTGCTATCAGGTCAATCCGTTGGTAAATGCCATGTCAGCAGGGATTGTGAAAGTGGGCGAAACAGTATCAGCAACCTCATACGGGGTTGGCAATCCGGTATATATTGTGGGTTCTGCTACAGGGAAAGACGGAATTCATGGGGCGGCGTTTGCCTCAAAAGATATTACGGCCGATTCTGTGAATGACCTTCCTGCGGTACAAGTAGGCGACCCGTTTCAGGAAAAATTGCTGTTGGAAGCTTCGCTGGAAGTGATCAAAACCGGGGCTGTGATCGGGATGCAAGACATGGGAGCGGCCGGCATTATTTGTTCAAACTCTGAAATGAGTGCCAAAGGCGAGCATGGAATGCGCATTGACCTGGACAAAGTGCCCACCAGGCAGGATAACATGAAACCCTACGAAATTTTGCTGTCTGAATCGCAGGAACGCATGCTGATAGTCGTGGAAAAAGGCCGCGAAGCTGACGTGGAGGCGGTTTTTGATAAATGGGATCTTAATTGTGCCATTATTGGTGAGGTAACCGATACCAAACGCCTGGAATATTATATGCACGGGGAGCTGGTTGCGGATGTGCCGGCCAATGACCTGGTGCTGGGTGGTGGTGCACCGGTCTATGAACGTGAATACACCGAGCCTGCTTACTTTAAAGAAAATCAAAAATTTGATATAAATCAAGTTGTCGAGCCTGCTGACCTGCGAGAAGTGGCCAGGCATTTATTGTCGCATCCGAACATCGCTTCAAAAAGGTGGGTAACCGAGCAATATGATTCCATGGTGGGCACGGCCACCATGACCACAAACCGACCCAGCGACGCGGCAGTGGTGGCAGTAAAGGGGTCTAATAAGGCTATTGTATTAACCGTTGATTGCAATGCCCGCTATGTTTTTGCGGATCCGAAAAAAGGTTGCGCGATTGCGGTAGCTGAAGCTGCCAGAAATATTGTCTGCGCGGGCGGCGAGCCTTCGGCCATTACCAATTGCCTGAATTTTGGAAACCCGTATATCCCGGAAGTTTACTGGCAGTTTGTTATGGCCATACAAGGAATGTCTGAGGCTTGCCTGAAATTCAAGACGCCAGTAACAGGTGGCAATGTTAGCTTTTACAATCAGTCACCCGACGGCGGTTCTGTTTTCCCGACCCCAACCATTGGTATGTTGGGCATTATGCAGGATACGGCAAACCTGATGACGCTTAACTTTAAACAAGAAGGTGATTATATCTATCTGATAGGTGAATCAAAGAACGACATTGCTTCATCGCAATACCTGGCATCTTACCATGGAATAAAAAATGGCCCGGCACCCTGGTTTGACCTGGAGAAAGAATATGAAATGCAGGAACTGGTAAAACAGTTGATCCTTGAAAAGCGAATTGTTTCTGCACATGATGTGGCAGATGGTGGTTTATATATTGCCTTGGCAGAATCAGCCATGGCTGGCAAACTGGGATTTGCGATTGAAACCGATAGTGCTATCCGAAAAGATGCCTTTCTTTTTGGGGAAGCCCAGGGAAGGGTGGTCGTGAGTGTGAAGGCAGATGAACAGGAACTTTTTGTGGAAACGATGGCTGCCAGCGAAGTTGATTTTACGCTGTTGGGCGCGGTGACTTCATCGGGATGGGTGGTTGACGGTGAAATGTATGATGCCGTTGCGCCGGCAACAGTACTCTTTAATGGGGTATTGCACAGTTATCTTGGAAATTAACAGAAAAAAAACATCCAAATAAATTTTAAATTTTATTTGGATGTTTAAAAAAAGCGCTGTAATTTTGCGCTATCATAATTTAGGTTTATAATTGGTTAGAAAGGTCTTTAATCTCCCCGGTTAAGGACCTTTCATTTTTTGGTTACTATTTATTTCCCGTTCAATTTACTATAATCAATTAACGCTGACGCTCCTCTTCCCTGATCGTTATTCCATCAGACTATTTAGTTCTTCTAAGAATGAAGTGATCATAGATGAAACCTTGGATGAAGGTGTTTGCAAGCTATGACCACTTCAGTACAATCTTTAGTTTTATAAGTGGCTTGACAAAAGTATGTAATTACTTCTTTACAGCAAAGAACTTTTTGAAAAATAAGTAAGTGTTTACTCACCTTTTGTAATTTAGGGCTGATAAGCATGCAGAAGGCCATATTTGTGTTGAATTAGGCGAATGATTTCTGCCATATTTTCTGCTTCACCAATGGCTACTTTTTTCCATATGGTATCAATAAGCATCAGCAGGAGCGTAGTTTCCACTTCGGGTTGTTGGTATTTTAACTCACGGAAGGCCCTTGTTATGATGGGTTGTACCGGTTTCATAAACAGCTCATGTTGCTGTTTTGAAAATTCATGGTGGGTAAGCCTTTGTTGCATCTTCCAAAACAAGGGTTCTTCGCTAACAAGTTTCTGGGGTAAATTAATCATGTTCTGCAGGAATATTTCGGGCCCTACATAACTCAACATGCCCTTGTTTTGTGCTAATATTCGGCGGTAACCTGCTTTAACCAGATGCAGCAGTAGTTGATCCTTATTGGTAAAGTGCTTAAATATTAAAGCTTCGGACACCCCGGCTTTGTTGGCAATTAATTTGGTTGAAGTATCGGCATAACCATTTTCGGCAAATAAAATAAGTGCCTCCTGAATGATTTTTTCCCGTCTGCTTGCAACTTTGTCCTTCATGCAACAAATTTAAAAGGTTAGGCAATGTGCCTGTATATTTTGCAAAGATAGGTTTCTTAAAGAAAAAGATGAGTGTGTCTGTAATTTTTTTTAAAAGTGATTACTTACGCTACATATTGGGTTACTTATTTTGGTTTTTGATTCGGACTAAAGTAATAAGTATACAAAATAATAGAAATAATAGGACGATTTTAAATAATGACATGTGAATAACTATAAAATTGCCAAAATATCATTCATCACAGCCAACCCCTGGTCAATGTCATTTTCCTGAATGATGAGCGCGGGTCTGAAACGAATGCTACGGTCCCCGCATCCTAAAAATAATACACCTTTTTCCATACCTTTAATAAGGAACTGGTCTCTTTTTGCCTTATCGGGAAAATCAAAAGCACACAAAAGACCTTTTCCACGTACATTGGTTACAATGGGGTGGACTTCGGCCAGCGTTTTTAGCTGTTCGTGCAGGTAATCGCCGGTTTTGGCAGCGTGTGCGACCAGGTGGTCTTCTTCAATGATCTGCAGGATTTGGGTGGATCGCACCATATCTACCAGGTTGCCACCCCAGGTAGAGTTGATGCGCGACGGGACCTTAAATACATTGTGCGGAACTTCGTCCAGACGGGTGGAAGCCAGTATGCCGCAGATCTGCATTTTTTTGCCAAAAGCCAGGATATCGGGTCTTGCCAGAGGACCAAAATGCTCATGGCACCAGAATTTTCCGCTAAGGCCTACGCCGGTCTGAACTTCATCATAGATCAGCAGCGCTTCGTTTTCATCAGCCAGGATGCGCAACTGTTCCGCAAATTCATGACGGATATGATTATCGCCTCCTTCACTTTGCACCGGTTCAATAATTATAGCGCAAATGTCGTCACGGTTATCTATAAAGGCTTGTTTGATTTGTGCAATGGCGAGCGCTTCGTACTGCATAATCGCTGCTAATTGATCATCCGTGAACGGAAAATGCATGATGGGCGTGCTGATGCGTGGCCAGTTAAATTGGGCATACCACTTGGTTTTGTCTGGCTGTGTATTGGTCAAGCTCATGGTATAGCCGGTTCGGCCGTGAAAGGCATGTTCAAAATGAAGCACCTGATGTCCTTTTTCACGCAGGTAACCTTTTTTAAAATTTTTCTGGACTTTCCAGTCCATTGCAGCCTTTAATGCATTTTCAATGGCTAACCCACCACCGGCTATAAAAAAGGCATGGGGCAGGTAGGATGGGATACCAACGCGTGCAAAGGTATCTACGAATTGGGCATACTGAGTGGTATATACATCTGAATTTGACGGATTGGTAAGGGCGGCCAATAGCAGGTTTTTCTTGAAGCATTCGTCTTCCGTCATTTTTGGGTGATTATAACCCAATGGTACGGATGCAAAGCAAGTAAAAAAATCAAGCAGGGTGCGGTCATATTTGGAATCATAGATGGATACCCCCTGGCTTTTTTCCAAATCGAAGGTCATGTCAATGCCGTCTGCCAGGATATGTTTACTAAGTGTTTGCTGTACCTGCCCGGGGCTGATGGATATATTATACATAAAAAAACTATTGGTTCTGTTTCAAAAATAATTGTTTTATGGGGATAAAACAAGGAATTTTAGGTCTAAAAGGACGGTTTTTAGAAATTTGTGGCTTTAAACGTTTTAAAGTAGGATTTATGGGTTTCTTGATTGCGCTCTTTTTTTTATTAATCTTGTAAAAAGTTTTTAATGGATATGAAAGTCTTAAAATACGACGGTGAGCTGGTAGAATTTGATCCCGACAGGCTGAAAGGCTCTCTGCTGAAATCAGGGGCATCAGCGGAGGAGGTTGCGCGCGTGTGGTTGGCTATAAAAGATAGTCTGCGGGATGGGATGCCGACGAAAGAAATTTATCGGATGGCGTTTGAATTGCTGAAAACGGTTGGTGAGGCTTATGCGGCAAGGTATAGTTTAAAGCGGGCGCTAAATGAACTGGGGCCTACAGGTTATGTGTTTGAAAAATGGGTGGCGCGCATATTTGAGCACGATGGATACCAAACCATGCACAGCCAGCTATTGCAAGGACATGCCGTAACCCATGAAATTGATGTGCTGGCTAATAAAGGCGATGAAACGCTGCTGGTGGAGTGTAAATTCCGCAATACCGAAGAGAGCCGCGTGGATGTAAAAAACCCGATGTATATTTTATCCCGGTTTAAAGATGTTCAGGGCCTGCGCTATCCGTTCAACCAAAAGGAGGTCGCATTCTCGCAGGTGTGGCTGGCTACGAATACCCAATTAAGCAAGGATGCGATCAGTTTTGCTGAATATTATCACATTCAGATACTTTCCTGGGATTATCCTGTAGCCACCAGTATTAAGCGTCGGGTAGACGATGCGGGGCTTTACCCGGTAACGTGCCTCACAACTCTGGGCCAGCAAGAAAAAGAAGGATTGCTTAAAAATGACGTGATCATGGTGAAGGAATTACTGGCCGATCCGCGAAAAGCGGCAGCACTGACCGGCATGGCAGAGGCCTTGTGGAAACATGTACTAAAAGAGGCGCACGACTTGGTTGATGGGGGGATTTAAAAAACAAACTTCAGCTTAACTTGTTACATTTGTAGAAGAAATCTTAAATAATTTAAGCATGAAATTTTCAAGAACAGCCTCTGCCAACTGGCAGGGAACAGGCAAGGATGGTAAAGGAACCATCAGCACACAAAGTACAACCCTAAATAAAGCGCAGCTTTCATTTAAAACTCGTTTTGAAAATGGGGTGGGCACCAACCCGGAAGAATTAATCGGGGCTGCCCATGCAGGTTGCTTCACCATGCAACTTAGCTTTGTGATCAGTGAAGGAGGGTATTCACCCGAAAATCTGGATACAGTGGCTAAGGTAACTTTTGAAGATGGCAGGATCACCGCAATTCACCTGGAACTGATAGGAACCGTGCCCGGAATGAGTGAAGACGAATTTTTGGCTGCTGCACAAAAAGCAAAGGAAATATGTCCGGTATCGCAATTATTGAATGCAGAGATCACCCTGGATGCAAAATTTGTAAAAAGCTAACGGGAAAATAAAAAATGGGCAAGCCCCTTTTATCGCACCGCTCAACCTAATACCCTTGCTGCGTTCCCACCCTGGGGGATTCAAAGGGAGCTGGTCGTAAAAGACTTACCCGGCACAAAAGTACATAAATAACCCGGTTTTCATAATGGAGGCCGGTTTTTTTATGTAACATATTGAACTGTATGTATATAAAATTATTTTATCGCTGCCACGCGGCTTTTGATCCTTCTAATTAAGAATCATTCAAACTTGGAATTACTAAATTGTCAAATTTTCAATTCATTCGTAGCTATTTTTCAATGTATGAATATTTTTTTTGAAAATAAATTTAATTATTGTCAGAAAAAATAGTAATTTAGCAATTCGAAATTAACTAACTGAACTATATGACTGCGGAAGAACAACAAGAGGGATTGTACCGGTCTGAATTTGAGCATGATGCGTGTGGTGTAGGGTTTCTTGCACACATTAAAGGGCGCAAGAGCCACGCGATGGTGGCCGATGCATTGACGATGCTGGAGAACATGGAGCACCGTGGTGCGTGTGGCTGTGACCCTGAAAGTGGTGATGGTGCCGGTATTATGCTGCAACTGCCGCATGAGTTTTTGTGGGAGGAATGTATCAAGTTTAATATCCAACTGGCTGAACCCGGCTACTACGGATGTGGAATGACTTTTCTGCCTAAAAATCCGGTCCATAATGCCCGATGCAGGGAAATTATCAAAGAATCAGCCACCGATCGCGGAATGACCTTACTGGGCATACGGGAGGTACCGGTTAATCCGGAAGGAGTGGGCCCAACTGCGCTGAGTGTTGAACCCCAAGTGATCCAATTTTTTGTTTCCCGCCCTGCGGGTGTTAAGAATACGGAAGATTTTGAGCGTAAACTGTATGTTTTGCGTCGTTTAATTGTGAAAGCGGTGATGCAGGAGGAAATGGGTGCGGAAGATTTTTATGTGGCTTCCTTGTCCTGCAAAACCATCATCTATAAAGGGCAATTGACCACTTACCAGGTTCGGTCTTATTTCCCTGATCTCTCAGACAAGCGGGTAGTATCGGCTTTTGGGATGGTTCATTCCCGTTTTTCAACAAATACGTTCCCTTCATGGCGGCTGGCACAACCCTTCCGCTTAATGTCACATAATGGTGAAATTAACACACTAACTGGTAACCTGAACTGGTTTTACGCAGGGGTGCGCTCGTTGTCTTCCCCTTATTTTACGGAAGAGGAGATCCAGATTTTACTGCCGGTGGTGGATAAAGGACAGTCCGATTCAGCTTGTTTAGACAATGTGGTTGAATTGCTGCTGCACAGCGGGCGTTCATTGCCGCATGTCATGCTGATGCTGGTACCCGAGGCCTGGGATGGCAATGAGCAGATGGATCCCCTGAAAAGGGCGTTTTATGAATACCATGCTACCTTAATGGAGCCTTGGGATGGCCCGGCGGCATTGTGTTTTACCGATGGGAAAACGATTGGAGCTACCCTTGACCGGAATGGCCTTCGGCCATTGCGCTATGCAATTACTTCTGATGATTTGGTGGTGGTCGCTTCCGAAGCCGGAGCATTGCCGATTGATGAAGCCAAAATTATTAAAAAGGGCCGCCAACAGCCAGGTAAAATTTTTCTGGTGGATATGGAGAAAGGGGAGATCCTCTCCGATGACCAAATTAAAGGTGAGCTGGTCAACAGGCAGCCGTATGGGGAATGGTTGGATAAATACAAAATCCGGATGCAGGACCTGGCTGAACCCAGGGTTACGTTCTCTTATCTGTCCAAAGAATCGGTATTTAAATACCAGCAGATATTTGGTTTTTCAAGGGAAGATGTGGAAACCATTGTAACGCCCATGGCCTTGGAAGGTAAAGAACCGATTGGTTCAATGGGCACGGATGTTCCGCTGGCCGTTCTTTCTGAACAACCACAACATTTAACAAGTTATTTTAAGCAATTTTTTGCACAGGTTACCAATCCGCCGATTGACCCGATCCGCGAAAGGTTGGTCATGAGCTTGGCGACCTTTATTGGCAACAATGGAAATATTCTCGATGAGGATATGATGCATTGCCATTGTGTGGCATTGGAACACCCTGTACTGACCAGTAAAGAGCTTGAGAAACTCCGAAGCATTGATACGGGGGTGTTTCAGGCAAAGACGCTGCAATGTTATTTTAATGCTGACGGAAAGCCGGGTTCCCTGAAAGATGGGCTGGCGCGTTTATGCCGTTATGCGGAAGATGCCGTCAGGGATGGTTTTGAGGTCATCATTCTTTCTGACCGGGCCATTGATTCTCAGCATGCGGCTATTCCGTCCTTATTGGCGGTTTCGGCCGTACACCACCACCTGATCAAAACAGGTTACCGTGGGGCAGTGGGGTTGGTTGTTGAAGCCGGCGATGTATGGGAAGTGCATCATTTTGCTTGCCTGCTGGCCTTTGGAGCTACGGCCATTAATCCATATATGGCCCTGGCAACTATCCGTACGTTAAAGGAAGAGCAGGTGATTGTTACAGAGCTTACTTGGCCGCAATTGTCTAAAAACTATGTGAAAGCGGTGTGTGGCGGTTTGCTCAAAATCTTTTCAAAAATGGGTATCTCTACGCTGCAATCGTATCATGGTGCTCAAATTTTTGAGGTATTGGGCATCAATAAGGAAGTAGTGGATGCCTATTTCTGCGGTGCGGTATCGCGTATTGGCGGGCTGGGCCTGGATGACATAGCCCGGGAAGTGCTGAGCAAGCACCACCGTGGTTTTACCACCACCCGTCTGCCCGACCTGCTGCCAGAAGGGGGTATTTATCAATGGAAACGCCGGGGTGAGGCGCATTTGTTTAATCCGCAGACGGTGCATTTATTGCAGCATGCCTGCCGTACCGGCGATTATGAAACGTTCAAAAAATATTCCTCATTGATTAATAATCAAAAGGAGCGCATGTATACTTTGCGCGGCTTGCTTGATTTTGCCAAGCACCGCACGCCGATACCCATTGACGAGGTGGAGCCAGCGGCAAACATCATGAAACGTTTTGCTACCGGTGCGATGTCTTTCGGTTCTATTTCTCACGAGGCACATAGTACCCTGGCGATTGCCATGAACCGGATTGGCGGCAAAAGCAACACGGGCGAAGGGGGTGAAGATGAATTAAGGTATCAGCCTTTGCCCAACGGCGATTCCATGCGGTCGGCCATTAAGCAGGTAGCTTCCGCACGTTTTGGGGTTACCTCCAATTACCTGACACAGGCGGATGAATTGCAAATTAAGATGGCTCAGGGTGCCAAACCTGGTGAAGGTGGCCAGTTACCGGGCGATAAAGTGGATGACTGGATAGCACGCGTGCGCCATGCAACGCCAGGCGTGGGCCTGATCTCGCCGCCACCACACCACGATATTTATTCCATTGAGGATTTGGCACAGCTCATCTTTGACCTGAAAAATGCAAACAGGGATGCCCGTATTAACGTGAAGCTGGTGTCAAAAGCGGGTGTGGGTACCATTGCGGCCGGTGTGACCAAAGCACATGCCGACGTGGTTCTGATTGCTGGCTATGATGGAGGCACAGGTGCCTCGCCGATCAGTTCTGTAAAACATGCTGGTTTGCCTTGGGAACTTGGCCTGGCAGAAGCACACCAAACTTTGGTCAAAAACCAACTGCGCAGCCGCGTGGTATTACAAACGGATGGGCAACTGCGTACCGGCCGTGATTTGGCCATCGCTACGTTATTGGGAGCCGAAGAATGGGGGGTAGCAACGGCTGCATTGGTAGCCGGTGGTTGCATTATGATGCGCAAATGCCACTTGAATACCTGCCCGGTGGGTGTGGCTACCCAAGATCCGGAATTACGGAAATTATTTACAGGGAAGCCTGAGCACATCGTGAATATGTTTACATTTATGGCCGAAGAATTCCGTGAGATCATGGCAGAGCTCGGTTTCAGGTCTATCAATGAAATGGTCGGACGTGCGCAATTCCTGAAAATGCGTGAGGACATTAACCACTGGAAAGTTAAAAAACTGGATCTGTCAGGCGTGCTGTTTGCCGCGTATAACCCATCCGGTGATAGTTTGTACCAAACAGAATTGCAGGACCATGGCATGGACATGATTCTCGATTGGGGGTTGCTTAAACAAGCTAAATCGGCCTTGGAAAGTAAGACGCCGGTGTTTGGTACCTTCCAGGTGAAAAATACGGACCGGACTATTGGGACCCTTCTGTCGAATGAGGTGTCCAAATTATATGGTTCGGAAGGGTTGCCGGATAATACAATTAACTACAAATTTGTAGGCTCAGCAGGACAAAGTTTCGGGGCCTTTGGGGCCAAAGGGTTATCGTTTGAGCTGGAAGGTGAGGCGAATGATTATGTTGGTAAAGGGCTTTCCGGAGCTCAATTAGCCATTTATCCGTCTGCTAACAGTGGCTTGGTAGCTGAAGACAACATTATTATTGGAAATGTGGCGCTGTATGGGGCCACCTCCGGGCATTTATTTGTATGCGGCCAGGCTGGTGAACGTTTTGCAGTCCGGAATTCAGGGGCGACGGCCGTGGCTGAAGGAGTTGGCGACCATGGCTGTGAATATATGACGGGAGGGTATGCATTGATCCTTGGCGAAACTGGCCGTAACTTTGCCGCCGGAATGAGCGGGGGCATAGCTTGGGTATATGATGCCAAAGGTAATTTCCGCAAAAACTGCAACATGGAAATGGTTGACCTGGATCCGCTGGAAGCCAGTGACGAGAGTCAGATCTTTGCTTTACTTAAACGTCATATCCTATTAACAAACAGTAAGTTGGCAGATTCTATATTAAGTGATTGGAAATCTGTAAAATCCAGCTTTATTAAGGTGTTCCCCAAGGAGTACAAAAAAGTGCTGCAAGCAAAATTAATTGAAGCGTAAAATCTATTATAGTATAGTAATCATGGGAAAAGTAACCGGTTTCATGGAGTTTGAAAGAGTCTTGCCGGCAAAAGATGCTCCAAAAGAACGCCTAAAAAATTATAAAGAATTTGTTCATCTGTACGATGAAGATACCTTAAACAAACAGTCGGCACGTTGTATGGATTGTGGCATTCCTTTTTGCCATTCAGGTTGCCCGCTGGGTAATGTGATTCCCGAGTTTAACGATGCGGTGTATCATGCTAAATGGGAAGAGGCTTACCGCATTTTGTCTTCCACCAATAATTTTCCGGAATTTACCGGGCGCATTTGCCCAGCTCCTTGTGAGTCTGCCTGTGTGCTGGGTATTAATCGGTCGCCAGTGGCCATTGAGGAAATTGAAAAGCATATTATTGAAATTGCTTATCAAAAGGGCTTCGCAAAAGCCAGGCCCAATCTGATTAAAACCGGGAAAAAAGTAGCGGTTATTGGTTCAGGTCCCTCAGGTTTGGCCGCTGCTGCCCAATTAAGTAAAGCCGGTCATGAAATTGTGGTGTATGAACGGGATGATAAGCCGGGCGGACTGCTCCGTTATGGAATACCTGACTTTAAATTAGACAAATGGGTAATAGATCGCCGCATTCAACTCATGGAAGAGGAGGGTGTACAGTTTCGTTGCAATGCAGAGGTGGGTGTTAATGTTCCGGCCACTGAATTAAACGGTTATGATGCTATTATACTGGCTGGTGGATCAACGATTCCACGCGACCTGGGGATTCCGGGAAGGGAATTAAAAGGGGTTTATTATGCGATGCAATTTTTAAAACAACAGAACAAGCGGGTAAGCAATTTGCCCCTGGATGCCGAAGATATTACCGCAAAGGGTAAGCAAGTGCTGGTCATAGGCGGTGGTGACACCGGATCGGATTGTGTAGGTACTTCCAACAGGCAGGGTGCAAAGTCAGTCACGCAGTTTGAATTAATGCCACAACCTCCTGCGGGCAGGACGGTGGCTATGCCTTGGCCATCCTATCCGATGCTGTTGAAAACGACCACTTCGCACGAGGAAGGTTGCCAACGGCATTGGGGCGTTAGCACCAAAAGGTTTATTGGGGATGAAAACGGCCAGTTGAAAGCGGCCGTGGTGGTTGATTTGCAATGGGAAACGGATGCCCTGGGCCGTCCCGTTAAGTTTTCAGAAGTACCAAATTCTGAGCGTGAATTACCCTGTGAATTGGTATTGCTGGCGATGGGATTTCTGCATCCGCAACAGGAAGGGCTACTTTCGCAATTGGGTGTGGAGTTAGATGGCCGTGGAAATGTTAAAGCGTTGGAAGGAGAATACAAAACCTCTGCGGACAAAGTTTTTGTGGCCGGTGACATGCGCCGTGGACAATCGCTGGTAGTATGGGCCATTTCTGAAGGGCGTGAGTGCGCCAGAAAAGTTGATCAATTCCTGATGGGTTATTCTGAGTTGGAAAGTAAGGATGCAATTGTAGCTTACGCTTAGGTATAGGATACGCTTAAATTATTCTTTTTTATAGTTCGCTAAAGCCATTGCTCTGCTGCAATTTTACCAGCAGGCATTGGGCTTGGTTGAATAAGGCTGCCCCCACCAAATTTCCTAAAATGCCATAGGAGGTGTTATCGGCCGATTCTTGCTGAAGGACATGTATTTCAAAAGCCATTTTTAATTGAGAAGAGGCAGGAAAACCTTCCAGCTCCCTCATGTTGTTGAATAATTTATTTTCTAAAGCAGATTCTTCATCTGCTTTTTGCAGTGTAATGGAAGTTGCGAGGCCATTCTCGCTTTCGGTGAAGGAATTAACGTTACTATTCATGTGCCTGATTGCTGCTGTTTAGTTAAAACGTTAAAAAATGTTAAATGTTTTACAAGGCATAAACAAAAAAAACCGCCCATGGCGGGGCGGCATCCCATTTGGGTATGGGCTCAATCAACCTAAATATGTATCCTAATTTTTAAAATTTGATAGGGATAAACCTTAATTCTGCAGAAAACCAATAGCCAGACTGTAATGGTCCAAGGTGTTGAGATCAATCTTAAAATCCGGATTGCCACTTAAAAAGCCCTTGGCGTACACCGTATACAAGTAGCCATCCTGAGCTACCAAGGTAATTTCTTTCAAAACAGTACCGTTTGAGCTGGTCAGGTCTAACTTAAGGCTGCCAGCTGCTGTCTCCTGAAAATCACTAAACTCTTTAAACTTTTTATTGCTGGCCAGCAGCGCTGTGGCGTCTTTGATTCCTAAGCTAAGCTCACCTCCATCAGGGGATAAGTTCACAAAGCGGATCTTGGCCTTGCCACTCGATGCCTTCTCCAAATTTCCATCATTAAGCAATAAAAAATTCAATTTATCACTGGGGCCCGCCAAAAATAGGGTATGAAATTTTCCATTCTCAATAGTTAACGAAGAATCCAGTACCGGGCTGCTGGTGGTTCCTGCTTTAAATATAACAAACTCCCGGTTGCCGGAATAAAACCGTTTATACCGGATTTGGTTGTCATATTTAAAGTCCTGCTCGGTATTCACGATGGTATTGGCATCCGTATAAAAATCATAACCTTGCATGCTGGGCGATGCATTGACAGATGCGACAGCTGAAACAATGGTTTGCGAGTCATAGCCGTTATTATCGTCATCTTTTAAACAGGAGCCTAAAAATAATGTGGCCAGGATTAAAATTGGTAAGATAGCCCTGAAGGGCTTTTTATGTTTAGTATTTGATATTGTTTTAATAAAGTTCATAGCTTTTTATTCCCTTTAATTCTTTTGTTACGGTCATTGACCTTAGTTTGAGCATATAACGGCAGCCCTGATTGAATTGCTACAAGGAGTAATAAAAATTTCCGTAAGTTTGTCTCATTAGAATAAAGCTGGTCAATGGCTGTAAAAGGAAATCAATTCAAATTAAATAGCGAACGAAACGGGGCGCCTGAAGGTAGTACCCCAAGAAAGCGCCAGGCCCGTGTAAAGGAGCCAAAAGCGGCCTATAAGGAAGGTGTGACAACGGTGGGTGATAAATTGATTAAAATTTTGGGCCTGCTGATGCTGATTGTCTCTGTCTTTTTTTTAATAGCCTTTACTTCTTATTTGTTTACCTGGCAGGAAGATCAAAGTTACATTTCCGATGCCAATGGGGGGTGGTCTACCTTATTTAAGACCCGCTCTGAGTTGGCCATTACCAATCCGGATATTCTTCCCATACAAAACTGGATGGGGAAATTTGGTGCTTTATTGGCCAATCAGTTTATATATAATTGGTTTGGAATTGCTTCCTTTCTGTTTGTTGGGATTCTGTTCATTGCAGGTTATCGTTTATTATTTAAAGTAGTATTGCTTCCCTTGGGTAAATTGCTTGGCTATGCCTTTTTCTTATTGCTTTACATTTCAATTCTATTGGGCTTTTTTCATAGCTTTATCAGCAATGTACCTCATTTTCTGGAAGGGGAATTTGGCTTTTGGACCAATCGGTTACTGGCGGCCCAGATTGGGACGGCAGGCGTTGCCGGATTTTTGATATTTGCGGGTTTGACGGCACTGATTGTGGCTTATAATCTTGATTTTAACAACATTTCTTTTAATTTTAATAAGAGAGGAGATGGAGGAGATCAAAATGATCAGGCGGAGCTGCCAGACTTTGCGTCAGAGGCTGTTGAATTTAACTTGCAGCGAAAACGGGAAGGCGTAGTTGAAAAAGTTGCTCAAAATGTGCCCATACGGCCTAGTTTGCAGGTTGAATTGCCTGAAGTACCGGAGGACGAGCGCCCTGCAAATAGGGTAGAGTTGCAAAATGTGGCAGAGGAAGCAGAGGAAATAGAGGAGCCTCGTTTTACCGTTGCGCAGGTGACCGAAGAAAAGGTTACTGAAAATAAAGTACTGACAACCGCTGAAAACCTGGTCGCTGAATTTGGCCAATATGACCCCAAGCTGGACCTGGGAGGTTATCAATATCCGCATCTGGATTTATTGAAAGATTATGGAACCGGCAAGATACTGGTCAATAATTCGGAGTTGGAATCCAATAAAGATAAAATTGTGGATACGCTGGCCAATTACAATATAGAAATTGACAAGATCAAAGCCACGATTGGGCCTACCGTGACGCTTTACGAGATTATACCCAAGCCAGGCATCCGTATTTCCAAGATCAAAAATCTGGAAGATGATATTGCATTGAGTTTGGCTGCTTTGGGTATCCGTATTATTGCGCCTATGCCAGGAAAAGGAACCATCGGTATAGAGGTGCCTAACAATAAGCCGGAAATGGTGTCTATGCGCTCGGTAATGGCTACGGAAAAGTTTCAAAATACGGATATGGACCTGCCTATTGCTTTAGGAAAGACCATTTCAAATGAGGTATTTATTGCAGATCTGGCCAAAATGCCCCACTTATTGGTGGCAGGTGCTACCGGACAAGGTAAATCAGTCGGTATTAATGCCATCCTGACCTCGTTGCTCTATAAAAAGCATCCCGCGGAATTGAAGTTTGTGCTGGTCGACCCCAAAAAGGTTGAATTGTCGCTATTTAAAAAGATAGAACGGCACTTTCTGGCCAAACTGCCTGGTGAGGACGATGCTATTATTACCGATACGAAAAAGGTGATCAACACGCTCAACTCACTGTGTATTGAGATGGACCAACGATATGACCTGCTTAAGAATGCAGGTGTCAGAAACCTGAAAGAATACAATGCCAAATTTGTGAACCGACGGTTGAACCCGGAAGAAGGACACCATTACTTACCTTTTATTGTCCTGATCGTAGATGAGTTTGCCGACCTGATGATGACCGCGGGCAAGGAGGTGGAAGCACCGATAGCGCGGCTAGCCCAGTTGGCTCGTGCAGTGGGTATACATTTGGTTATTGCCACGCAGCGACCTTCTGTAAACATTATTACCGGCACGATCAAAGCCAACTTTCCTGCCCGGTTGGCCTTCAGGGTGCTTTCAAAGGTCGATTCGCGTACTATCCTCGATACCGGGGGAGCCGACCAACTGATAGGACGTGGCGATATGTTGCTGGCAACAGGCAGTGATCTGATCCGTATACAGTGCGCTTTCGTGGATACGCCCGAAGTAGAAGAAGTTTCTGATTTTATTGGACTGCAAAAGGGCTATCCATCCGCCTTTATGCTGCCGGAATATGTGGATGAAAACGGTGAAGGAAGTGGAGCCGCCGATTTGGACTTGGACAACCGCGACAGTTTATTTGAAGATGCTGCCCGCCTGATTGTTTTGCACCAGCAGGGTTCTACCTCACTGATACAACGGAAACTCAAACTTGGATACAACCGTGCGGGTAGGATCATTGACCAACTGGAAGCGGCCGGTATTGTTGGTCCATTTGAAGGAAGTAAGGCCAGAGATGTCTTATACCCGGATGAGTATTCGTTGGAACAGTATTTGGATGGCATGAATAAAAAAGATGTGTAGATTGAAGGCTTTTGGGTTTGGAATGAAAGTTTATGGAATGCTGGTGGCTATTTTATGCTTTTCTGTAAGGATATTATTGGCTCAGGAGCTTCCGTTGAAGGTTTTGGACAGGGTAAGTAAAAATTACAAAAGTTTTAAAACGGTGCGGGCTTCTTTTGATTATACAGTACTTGACAAAAACATGAATAAGCTGGCCGGGAGTGAGGCTAAATTGCAACTTGATATCCGCTCGGGCAAATATCACATTGTTATGGACGACCGCGAAATCATAAGTGATGCCAAGACCCAATGGCAGGTGATGAAAGACGTAGGGGAGGTGCAGATAAGCGATGCGGATTCCGATCCGGACCAATTGACGCCTGCCAATGTTTTTACGTTTTACAAAACGGGATACGGGTATACTGCTTTGCCGGATGAAAAGGAGGGTGGCAAGTTGTTCTACGCCATCAGGCTGGATCCACAGGATAAAAGTAAACCCATCCGTTATGTGAAATTACGCATTGATAAGGTTACGAACCTGATTAAGGATGTTTCGGTTTTTGATAAAAGTGGAGGTAGTTTTTCATACAGGGTTCAAAAGTTTGAAAAAAATATAGCATTACCAGCAGCTGCTTTCACTTTTGATAAGGCGGATTATAAAGGAATGGAAATAGTAGATCTGAGATAAGACATGCTTTCATACACGCAACACAGCCTTGATAAATTAGAGTCTTTACTTAAAGCGATGAATTACCGTGTACGTTATGAAAAAGGAAGTTTTAAAACAGGGGCCTGTATTTTGCAAGCTAGTAAGGTGGTTGTGGTGAACCGTTTTTCAAATATTGAAGCTAAAATTGGGGCACTTCTGGAACTTATCAGACAGCTGGATGTGGACGTCAGTTTATTGGATGAAAAGCAGAAACAGTTTTTATTAAACATTAAACAAACTAAACTAATATTTTGAGGATAACTTTTTTAGGCACCGGAACGTCTCAGGGTATACCAATGATCGCTTGCCCTTGTGAAGTTTGTGCTTCAGTGGACAAACGGGATAAACGCCTCCGGTCCTCGGTATTGGTAGAAATAAACGGGTTGAATATCGTGATCGATACGGGACCCGATTTTAGGTATCAGATGTTGAGGGAACAGGTAAAACACTTGGAGGCTATATTGTTCACCCATGAGCACAAAGATCATATTGCAGGCTTGGACGATGTACGTGCTTTTAATTATTTTCAACAGCGTGCGGTGGATGTTTACGGTACCAACCGGGTACTGGATGCTTTGAAAAGAGAGTTTGCTTATGCTTTCAGCGATCAGAAATATCCAGGTATTCCCCAAATTGATTTGCATGACATTGCTAACAGTCCCTTTTTACTGAACGGCGATGTGTTGGTAAGCCCTATTCAGGTAATGCATTATAAATTACCCATATTAGGTTTTAGGATCGGCGACTTTACCTACATTACGGATGCAAAGACCATTGACGAACAGGAGCTTGAAAAAATAAAGGGTTCCACTATTTTAGTATTAAATGCACTGCAACAGGAGAGCCACATTTCTCATCTAACCTTGGAGGAAGCCATTACATTGGCCCAGAAAATAGGTGCTAAAGAAACCTATTTAACGCATATTGGGCATCGGCTGGGAAAACATGCGGATGTATTGGCCCAGTTGCCAACTGGTATTTTTTTAGCCTATGATGGATTAAAGGTAAATTTATAAAACAATTTCCCCCTTTTTTTTATTGTATAAGTAATTGTTTATATTTTATACTAAGAACTTATTTTTTATGGGTAATTTATTGTATCTCGTGGCAGTGGTCTTGGTGATCATTTGGGCGGTTTCTTATTTTGGCGGGTATTACACAGGTGGTATAATCCATGTGTTGCTGGTGATCGCCATTGTTGCCATCTTATTAAGGGTTATCAGAGGGGCGGCTTAAAGCGCTGTGTTTCCTTTAAATTTAACAGAAAATCTGCTAAAGCGATATCCTCGTTAAAGGTGATTTTTATATTACGGGTATCTCCCCTCGTCAAATGGATGGGATACCCGTTTTTTTCCATGACTGAGGCATCATCTGTAAATAAGGATTCGTAAGGTTGTGCGTATGCTTTTAGCAATTCAGCCAGCCGGAATGTTTGCGGAGTTTGTATTAAATGTACATTTTGGCGGTTTATGGTTGCTGAACCACCATTTTCATCACTTATGCGGACAGAGTCACTGCTTTTAATTGCAGCGACTGACGTTCCGTATAGAGCGGCTTCCTGAAAAGATCGCATTATTAGCGCAGATTCAACCAATGGTCTGGCTCCATCATGTATGGCTACCAAGTCTTCCTTAGCCTGCGGGTAGGTCTCCTTAAGGTATTTTAGTGCCTGTTTCACGGAATG
This sequence comes from bacterium A37T11, assembly GCA_900109895.1. GTDB lineage: Bacteria > Bacteroidota > Bacteroidia > Sphingobacteriales > Sphingobacteriaceae > A37T11. Next base: position 109,048 of record FOBR01000015.1, on the reverse strand, counting down.
AAAGCGGGTATCCCCACCTTGAACTACCACATGGCTTTCCTCAAAAAGGTGTTGTTTGCACAGGTCTTTCCATTGTTTCAAGTGCGAGGCTGCAATTACGACCAAAATTTCCAGTTCGATGCCACTGTGCTTAAAGGCACGTATGGTATGCATTAACACTGGTAATCCGTGCAAGGACAGGAACTGTTTGGGTGTGTCGCTTTGCATACGGCTTCCGTTGCCACCCGCCACAATCACCGCATAATTCATGCGTTTAGATAATTAGCATGGCATCACCATAGCTGTAGAAACGATATTTTTCTTTTACAGCAACTTCGTAGGCATGCATGACCTGCTCGTATCCACCAAAGGCACTTACCATCATTAACAAGGTAGATTCAGGCGTGTGAAAATTGGTGATCATGCTGTTTGCAATGCTGAAATCATACGGAGGAAAAATAAATTTACTGGTCCACTCATTGGCTGCTTTTAGCCTTCTGTTTGCGGATACAGCCGATTCAATGGATCGCATGGAGGTCGTTCCAACGGCACAAACCCTTCTTTTTTCATCCAGCGCTTTATTTACCAAATCTGCATCTTTTTGCTCGATAATGAATTGTTCAGAATCCATTTTATGTTTGGTAAGGTCTTCCACCTCGACTTGTCTAAACGTTCCAAGCCCTATATGGAGTGTTACTTCAGCAAATTCAATGCCTTTAAGCTCCAACCGCTTCATCAGCTCCCGGCTAAAGTGAAGACCAGCTGTGGGTGCAGCAACGGCGCCTTCATGTTTGGCAAAAATGGTTTGATACCTGAATTTGTCTTCGGGAGTGGGTCTCCTTTTAATGTATTTAGGTAGCGGGGTTTCTCCCAATATCTCAATATTCCGTCGAAACTCTTCGTCCGTGCCATCAAAAAGAAATCGGATGGTACGGCCTCTTGACGTGGTGTTGTCTACCACCTCAGCTACTAATAAATCGTTTTCACCAAAATATAGTTTGTTCCCAACCCTGATTTTGCGGGCAGGATCAACCAATACGTCCCATAATCGTAATTCCTTATTCAATTCTCTTAACAGGAAAACTTCAATGGTAGCGCCGGTTTTTTCTTTGTTGCCATATAAACGGGCAGGAAAGACCTTCGTGTTGTTTAAGATCATTACATCCTTGTCATCAAAATAGCCCAGCATATCTTTAAAGATCTTATGCTCTATTTCACCGGTTTTACGGTGTAAAACCATGAGCCTTGATTCGTCACGGTTTTCAGTGGGCTCAGAAGCTATTAATGACTCCGGTAAGTTAAATTTAAATTGAGATAACTTCATTCGTTTTTATTGTGTTTTTATGGATGTAAATTAGGGCGCAAATTTACATAAAAAAATAGCTGCTTGTTTGTAACAGATGATTTATTTTTTCGTCCTATAAAATATGCTGTTTTTACGATTAACCGGTGAAAGTTTTGGATTTGCAGTGGCGGCCCTCAAGGAAAACAGGACCCGCACGTTATTGTCATTAATTGGCATTACCATTGGTATCATCACCATTATCGGGGTGTTTTCTGCCGTAGATACATTGCGTTCCAATCTGGAGGGCAGTGTTGAAAAGTTAGGAAGCAAAGCCATTTATGTATCTAAATGGCCGTGGGATGACGGGCCTGATTTTCCGTGGTGGAAATATATGAACAGGCCAGAACCTACCATCCGCGACTTTGAACGCCTGCAACAGCGCATGACAACGGCCGATGGCATTTGTTATAACATACAACTGGAAGACCGAACCATTAAACAGGGTAATAAAAGTGTCGAGAAAGCGATGGTTATGGCCTCAACATACGACTTTCACAAGATCAGAAATCTGGAATTTACCGATGGGCGCTATTTTACACCGGGTGAAATGGATCGGGGGGTGGCATCTGCGATTATCGGATCAACCATCGCAGAGGGTCTTTTTCCGGGCATGAACCCAATAGGCCGGAATATTTTGGTGATGGGCCGAAGGCTTAACGTGATCGGCGTACTGAAAAAGGAGGGGGAAGGTATGCTTATTGACGTTTCATTGGATAAGATTGCACTTATTCCATTGAATTTGGCCCGGAATATGGTCAATATTGAAAGTTATTCGCCAAATATTATTGTGGATGCGGTTGACCAGTTAAAAGTGGCCGAAACGGAAAGTGAATTAAGGGGCGTCATGCGCTCCCTTCATCGGTTAAGCCCCCATAAGGAAGATGATTTTTCTTTGAATAAGACCACCATTATCACCGCTCAACTGGATCAGCTTTTTTCAATTATTAATGTTGCCGGCGCTTTTATTGGTGGCTTCTCCATTTTAGTGGGAGGGTTTGGCATAGCCAATATCATGTTTGTTTCGGTAAAAGAACGCACGCACATCATTGGCATTCAAAAATCGCTGGGAGCAAAAAACTATTTTATACTCCTTCAGTTTTTATTTGAATCTGTCATGCTGTGCCTCATCGGAGGGCTTATAGGCCTGCTTATCGTGTTTATCCTGGCCTTTATTGTAAAGCATGTGGCGGGCATCGCTATTGTCGTGGATATCTCCATGGTGATTGCCACGTTTCTACTCTCATCCTTTATCGGCCTGATCGCCGGTATAATACCGGCGATCATGGCCGCAAGGTTGGATCCGGTTGAAGCGATAAGGGCTAAATAAGCTCTGCTAGTGCCGCTTTCATCCGTTTCAGCGCTTCCACCAATTTATCATCGGCAGCAGCATAAGAAAGTCGGATGTAGTTGTTGTTTCCAAATGAGTCGCCACCTACGGTGGCGATGTGTCCTTCATTTAATAAATATAAGGCCAGGTCTGCTGAATCTTTGATTACATTGCCGGCTGGATCTTTTTTGCCAAAGAATGAACTGATGTCCGGGAAGAAATAAAAGGCACCTTCGGGAAGGTTGGTTTTTACGCCAGGTATTTCCTTTAGCAGGTTGTACACCAATTCACGGCGGCGAGCAAACGCTTCCTTCATTTTTAGAACCGTTTCTAATCCACCTTCATAAGCAGCAATGCCTGCCCGCTGGGCAATGGAGCAGGTGCCTGAGGTGGTCTGGCCCTGCAGTTTGTCATTGGCGGCGGCTATTTCTTTGCTGGCTGCCAAGTATCCCAATCTCCATCCGGTCATGGCATAGGCTTTAGAAAATCCGTTGATCAGGATGACGCGGTCTTTGATAGACGGAAACTGCGCAATCGATTCGTGCTTGTCAACAAAGTTGATATGCTCGTAAATCTCGTCGGAGATGATATAGATTTCCGGATGTTTCTCAAACACCTTGGCCAATGCTTCCAGTTCAGCTTTGTTGTAAACGCTTCCCGTCGGATTGCAAGGGGAGGAGAACATAAAAAGCTTGGTCTTTGGCGTGATGGCCGCTTCCAGCTCTTCGGGGGTAATTTTAAAATCGCTCTCGATGGTGGAGTTTATAAAAACCGATTTTCCTTCGGCCAGTGTCACCATTTCTGAATAAGATACCCAATAAGGGGTGGGGATGATAACTTCATCACCTGGATTGATTGTCGTCAGGATCGCGTTGGAGAGCGATTGCTTCGCCCCGGTTGATACGACGATTTGCGACACGTCGTAATCCAGGTTGTTCTCCGCTTTTAACTTTTCGACGATCGCCTTACGCAATTCGGGATAACCCGGAACGGGTGAGTAGCGTGTAAAATTATCATCCAAGGCCTTTTTGGCTGCTTCTTTTACGTAGGATGGTGTGTTAAAATCGGGCTCGCCTACACTGAGGCTAATCACGTCTACGCCTTTGGCGGCTAGTTCCCTTCCCAGTTTGGTCATCTTTAAGGTGGCCGACTCGGAGAGATTATTGATTCTTTCGGATATGATGGTTGTGCTCATTAAAGCGCAAACCTAGCACAAATAAAATTGATTTCAAACTTCGGTATCATATTCTGTTTTGTTAGGGCAAATTTTGCACCTTTGTAGCTATGATGAGAAATTGGAAGTTTGCGGTATATGCCTTATTTATCCTGCCATTTTTGTCCCAGGCGCAACAATGGGATAGTACTGGAATTATCTCCAGCGGCGCCCAATTAACGGTACTGGGCTCAGGCTATTCATTTACCGAAGGGCCGGCTGCAGACCGCCAGGGAAATGTTTATTTTACAGACCAACCCAATAACCAGATCATCCGCTGGGATGCTACATCGAGAGCCACAACCGTATTTTTACGGGACGCTGGTAGGGCAAATGGAATGTATGTTGACAAAGCTGGGCATCTGTTGGCTTGCGCCGATCTAAAAAATGAGCTTTGGTCCATTGATACCAAAACACGGAAACCTACGGTATTGGTCACCGCATTTCGGGGTAAACTGCTAAATGGTCCCAACGACCTTTGGGTTACCCCGAACGGGAATGTCTATTTCTCAGATCCCTTTTATAAACGGGATTATTGGCTGCGTGATACCGCTATGCAGCAGGACGGTCAATGCCTTTATTATTACAACCGAGACAACAAAAACATAATTCGGGTAGATTCTAATTATATCAGGCCAAATGGTTTGGTAGGCACACCCGATGGAAAAACGTTATATGTGTCAGACATCGGCGACTCCAAAATATACCGGTATCGCATTCATAAAGACGGACAGTTGCGTGACAGGACATTGTTTGCACGTGCAAGTACAGATGGGATGACGCTTGATAACCGCGGAAATGTATACCTCGCTGGCAATGGCATTACCGTATTCAATCCAAAAGGGGAGAAGATCGCTTACATTCCCGTTCCTGCCAAATGGGCGGGAAACGTGTGCTTTGGCGGCAAAAATCATGATTTGTTATTTATTACGGCAAGTACTCAAGTATTTGGTTTAGCCATGAACGTGCGCGGCGCCGGCTACTGAAACTGTTTCCGGATATGCTCCAGCTGGCTGATGATGTCCTGAAGGCGCTGGTTTTCCCGTTTCATATAGGCTTTCATAAAAATGAAATAGCACGCGGCGATCCACGCAATTGTAAATGCCATATACGCGCAGAATACAACAGTTGACATCATAAAATACATTTCTATTCCATAAATACCAATGGCCAGACTGATGCAGCATAGATAGATGAGGTAGTTGCGGGTATTTAATTTATATCGGCTGGCCTGGTAGCTTTTTACATATTCCAGGTATTTTTCGGGTTCACCAAGTAAAGCGCTGCTGTCTTTGATGCGCTGATAGTCCCGCCACTGCACAGTTAAGTAATAACCGACACACACACTAATAATGAGGAGGGATAGGTGTGCAGTCCAGGTTAAAAAAGGCACCCATATCCAGATAGCCAATAGGGCGATAAGTACCACAGCAACGCTTAGGGTCTGCACCAGCAATTTTTGTGCATACCCTTTGCCTGTTTCCCTTACGGCTTTGGTCACATCTTTAAACAGGGGGCCAGCGGAAGTTTCCTGTACGTGCCACAGTTGCTTTATTTCATCAAAATCTTTCATACTTGTTGTATATCGAAGCCAGCTTCTGTTTGATGCGATGAATCTTTACGCGGAGATTTCCTTCAGAAATGCCCGATATTTCTGCTATTTCAGGATATGGTAACTCATCCAGAACCATGGTAATAATAATTCGTTCATTTTCCTCAAGTTGAGCAATGCATTTATATAACAGGTTAATCTGTTCCTGCTTTTCAGACGACTCCTCCGTGTAGTTTTCAATTAGGTGATCATTGAGCTCTTCCGTTAACTTTCGTTTTTCTCCCCGCAAATGGGTGAGGCAGGTATTTACCGCGATGCGGTAGATCCAGGTTGAAAGTTGCGATTGGTTCCGGAATTTATCCAGGTTTTGCCAAACTTTGATAAACGTTTCCTGCACCAGGTCATTGGCCGAATCGCTGTCGCCGGTATACCCGTAGCACAGATGGTATATCTTACGGGAGTTCTGCTCAAACAATTCCTTAAATAAACGCTGGTTTTGACTCATGTTCGGGTGATTAGACGAGTTTAACGTTATGATGTTACAAATGGCTAAAATTACGTACTTTTGCGCCCTATGAGTCAAGGGGCAAAAAAAATATTTTTAATAGGGTGTATTGTGATACCCTTTTTACTGTACTGCTATTATTATTACAGCCAGATGTTTAAAAATGCACCCTATCGTTTTGCAGATTTTCAGTCTATTGTGCTAAAATATGGTGATGGTGATACCCTGATAAACCAGTATGATTCAAAGACCGGCCGGTACCAATACCTCAACAACCGCGATTCTCTTGTAGTGACCACCGTAAGGTTGCGCAAAGATGACCTGCAATACCTGCATGGAAAGGCTGCCAACCTTGGCTTTTGGAATTTGCCGGATGATATGACTGCGCCCGACTCGGTGCGCAATCAAGGTAAGAAAAAATCAGCCCGCTATTTCCTGGAGTTTAATTATAAAGAAAAAAGCAAGCATGTCCTGATGGATGCGGCGTTCCAAGGCAACGAGAAAATGCTCGGTACAGCTAAATCGGTCGTTGACGAAGTTCAGCGCGTGCTGAATGATGCTGAGGCCAGAAAATAAGGATAGCAGCCGCTAGTTTGTTTTAGCTCCGCAATATCCGCAAGCGGTATAGTGCGGATGGCTGGCGATTGTTCAATAAATGCTAAAAGCGTCATGATAATTTCCGTCTAACTGAATTTTTAGATCTTTAGCTAGTTCATGGGCTGTATGTACCAGGCGGCCGCTGCTTACCAGCCCTTGGAGTGCGTTGATATCATCGGCAAAAACCCGATCTGCGGTTGCAAAAGAAGCCAGCTCCCGCACTTGCGCGTGCACATTTTCAAGAATGGGCGAGGTCTTCAGCGGGCGTCGGAAATCAACTGCTTGGGCGGCATACAGCAGCTCAATGGCCAGGATGTATTCTAAATTGTCAATGACTTGGTTGAGTTTACGGGCGCCTATGGAACCCATGGATACGTGATCTTCCTGACCCAGCGAAGTGGGAATACTGTCTGCACTGGACGGAAAACACAGCCCTTTGTTTTCAGAAACCAATGCTGCGGTAGTATATTGCGGGATCATAAATCCGGAGTTGAGGCCTGCATCGGCTATCAAAAGTTTGGGCAGACCGTAGCGCCCCTCAATGATGAGGTAGCATCGGCGGTCTGAAATGTTGCCCAGTTCGGCTGCAGCCACTGTGGCATAGTCTATTGGCAAAGCCAGCGGCTGTCCATGAAAGTTGCCTCCGCTGATGTTGTCGTGGCTACCGAGGATAATAGGGTTGTCTGTTACGGCATTGATCTCAATTTCAGTCAGCTCTTTGAGGTGATGCCAGGCCGTGCGGGAGGCTCCGTGTACCTGCGGCATGCAACGCAACGAGTAGGGGTCTTGTACCCTGCCACAGTCGGGATGTGAGTTTGCTATTTGTGACGGTTGTAATAAGGCCCACAAACGGTGGGCAACCAATTGATTGCCGGCAAATGGCCGGATGGAATGCAGCCGAGCGTCAAACGGGCGGTAAGATCCCATCAAACCTTCCAGCGAAAGCGCCCCGGCCAGGTCTGCTGCGTTGAGGGCATTGTGTAACCGATAGACGGCACGGACAGCAAAAGCCGCGATAAACTGTGTGCCATTAATTAATGCGAGTCCTTCCTTTGGCCCCAACATCAACGCTTGCAGTCCTTCCTTTGCCAGGAGTTCGGCTGTAGCGCACCGCTGGCCATTATCATACACTTCGCCCAGCCCTATGAGCGGTAGGAATAAATGGGAGAGGGGCGCCAGATCGCCCGATGCACCCACAGACCCTTTTTCCGGCACAACGGGGATCACATTGTGGTCTATCATCCAAAGAATGCGTTCTAAGGTTTGCAGCCTTATACCAGAGTAGCCTTGGGATAGTGCATGTACCTTGATGATCATCATTAGCTTAGCTACCTCAACAGGGATAGGGTTACCCACTCCCACGGAATGGCTTTTTAATAAGTTGTGTTGAAGAGTGCTGGTGTCATCAGCAGAGATGATGGTGTCGCACAGCGGGCCAAAGCCTGTATTGATGCCATATACTACCTCGTTATGGCTTACCATTTCATCAACATGGGCGCAGGAAGCGGCCACCTGTTTCTTGGCCTGCTCACTGATAATCCCTTTTAGTTTACCGTTTGCCATTGCCATGGCCTTGCCAATGGTCAGCTGGTCTTTGCCGTAGTTAAATAGCATGTTCTGGTTCTATATGTAGGATCTGGTCACTGAGTGCCTGTGATGCAAATGCTTTTTCCAGGGCTTCGATTGCCGGCAATAAGGCGTGTACTGCAGTATTGTTTTCATCAAGTTGTTGCATGGCGCCAGTTATGTCCTGCCAAACTGATTTTATCTGTTCAAGAAGGTCCTCACCAGCCTCCGTCAGCTGGATCATTTGTTGCCGGGCGTCCTTTCCGTGTGTTTGGCTTTTTAACCAGCCCTTTTTCTTTAAGCTTGCCACCAATTGGCTCATCGCTGAGTGGGATACCTGTAGTTGGTCGGAGATGGTTTTAATCGTTACTGCTTTTTCCTTAGATAGGATATAAAATACCGGAAACCAACTGGCTTCAAAAGCAATTCCTCTTTGCTGGTATACTTTATTAACTTCTGACAGGAAGTATTCACTTAACCGACGCAGGCGAGTCCCCAATATCAGGTAGCCTAATTGCTGATAAAAATCCATGTGTCAAATATATGTAAGTACTTATATATTTAAAAGAAATTTTATAAAAAGCCGGAATCCGATTAAACCGGTTTCCGGCATGTTGGCTTTTTATTGACAGCGACCTATGCGGGGAGCATATTGCTTATCAACAGTCAACTAACAAATGTATGAATTTATAGTATTGTAACGTTTAAGGGGAGATTTTATTGTATTAAAAAGGAAAGAGGTAGTAAATATACCAAAAAAAGCCCCTAAAAAGGGGCTTTCTATAATCTGTGGATCCGGAGAGATTGATCGCGTCGCTCACAGCCCATGCTCTTGGCCGCTCAGAAAATGTTCGAACTCTCTTTTCGAGTTCTCTTCTCTCCGGGAATATTGTACCAAAAAGCCCCTAAAAAGGGGCTTTCTATAATCTGTGGATCCGGAGAGATTCGAACTCTCGTCCAGTCATGGTACTGTTTGCGCTTTCTACATGCTTAGCAAACGTTTAATTGTCGGGAAGGGACAGGCCGGTTGCTTGCCTTAGCCTTCTTCCGTAGCTGCTGTTTCTTATTGGCTTATCGCAGCAATAAACCAACCAGTTCTGAAATTCGATGCCCCGGTTGTTTAAGCTACAGAACAGCACCTAAACGGGACAAAAGCTAAACTAATTCTAAATTAGGCAGCTAAGGCGTAGTTATTTTCGCCATTTAAAAAGTTGAAAGTTGATATTTAAGCGCCATACTCACAACGCGCTGCATGCTTACACAACGGTCTCCATCCTGTCAATTCCGGTCGGACCCAGTTTGCAAATTTAAGAATTTATTATGAAAATCCATTCATAATTCATAATCTATCCTGATATTTCAAGAGTCCTTTATCCAAACAAATCAAAGCTTTCTTCAGATCTTCTTGATTTAGTACATAAGCCAGCCTGACTTCATCTTTTCCTGCGCCTTGTGTGCTATAAAAGCCGGTGGCGGGGGCCATCATGACGGTTTCATTTTGGTAGTCGAATTCCTCCAGCATCCACTGGCAAAAACGGTCAGCATCATCGATCGGTAATTTAGCGACCACATAAAAGGCACCACCAGGTATGGGACAATAAACACCTGGAATGGCATTTAAACCATCAACAAGCAAGTTTCGGCGCGCAGTATATTCTTCTTTTACGCGAATAAAATAGTCATCCGGAGTATCAATGGCCGCTTCTGCTGCAATTTGTGCGACGGATGGTGGGCTTAAACGCGCCTGTGCAAATTTTAAAGCCGTAGCCAAAATATGCTTATTTTTTGTTAGCAAACAACCTAATCGTGCGCCGCAGGCACTGTATCGTTTGGATACGGTATCAAAAATGATGACATGTTGTTCAAGTCCATCCAGATGCATTGGCGAGATAAATTCCCGGCCATCGTAGCAAAATTCACGATACGCTTCATCGGCAAATAAATAAAGATCGTGACGAAGGCATAAATCCCGGAGTGCTTCCATTTCTTCGCGGGAATATAAATAACCAGTGGGATTATTCGGATTACAAATGCAAATGGCCTTTGTTTTTTGACTGATTAACTCTTCAAATTTGCTGATAGGTGGTAGGGCAAAGCCGCTTTCTATAGTGGATAAAATGGGCTTTACCTCAATGCCGGCCATACACGCAAAACCGTTGTAGTTGGCATAGAATGGCTCCGGGATAATGATCTCATCACCTGGATCCATACACGTTTGCATGGCGATGGTAATGGCTTCCGATCCGCCATTGGTCACCAGAAGATGTTCCGGACCGATATTATAGCCTAATTTGTTATAATAGGCACTTAGTTTTTGGCGGTAGGAGGCATTGCCCTCGGAAGATGTATAGGCCCAAACTCTAAAAGAAATGTTTTTAATAGCGTCCAACATGATCTGTGGAGTTTCAATATCAGGCTGGCCTATGTTTAGGTGATAAACTTTTTTCCCTTCGCGTTTTGCCTGATCGGCATAAGGGCTTAATTTACGGATGGGGGACGCAGGCATTTGCAAGCCTTTTTGCGAAATTTGTGGCATTTTTATGTGTAATGAAAAATTTTCTTTTTAAAAAAAAAGGCTACCCAATGGTCTCGGGCAGCCTTATATAAAAACTAGTTAATTTAATTAGTTACTTCTCCTTTTATATATAAAGATTTAACCGGTGTTTTAGTGTTGGAAAAGACACGAACAGATTTGGAAAAATGGGATACGGCTGATGCATTATAGGTTACATTAATGGACCCACTATCGCCTGGTTTAATAGGTGCCTGGGTATATTTTGGAACGGTACATCCACAGGTCGATTCAACCTTGCTGATGATAATCGGTTCGGTACCTACATTGGCAAATTTAAATTCAAAAGTAACCGGTTTCCCTTGAGGGATCTTTCCGAAGTCATGCGTTTCGTTTTCAAATTTGAATTCGGCATTGCTTTGGGTTTGAAAGGCGCTAAACCCAATAAATGCCACATGCATGAGACCTAGTATCAATAGCTTCTTCATTTTTTAAATTTTATTTTTTTAATGCTCAGCGGTTAAATATTAGCTTGTTATTTTGTTTTTCTTAGTGCAAATATACAGATTCCCTGTTATCTATTTTACCAAAATAATAATTGCCTTGAATTTGTTACAGGCAACATAAAGTACTTTTAAATTACGTTAAGTAAATATTTGTACAAGTTTGAGCGGTTAGTTTCAAAACTAATCATAATTTTTATATTTTTGGGCCTTTTGAAATCTGAATGGTCCAGGGAGTCAACGCTGAATACAAAAAATTTATGATGCAGCATACCAATATTAAACCGGCTGATACAGGAATTCCTGCTTTGAGTTTTGATGATTTTAAAAATATTGTCATTAAAGACTATAAGGTTGCGTTTGAAAGCCGGCAAGTAAGTTTACTGGGTAGAAAAGAGGTGCTAACCGGGAAGGCTAAGTTTGGTATTTTCGGCGACGGCAAGGAGGTGGCTCAGCTGGCCATGGCCAAAGTGTTTAAATTGGGTGATTGGAGATCGGGCTATTATCGGGATCAAACCTTTGTTTTCGCTGCCGGGATTACTACGATCTATGCTTTTTTTTCGCAATTATATGCGCATCCAAGCCTTGAAGCAGATCCGTCATCCGCAGGACGGCAAATGAATTGTCATTTTTCTACGCGCCATATAACCGAAGACGGATCCTGGGCAGACCAAACGCTGATGTTCAATTCAGCTTCAGATATTTCAACTACGGGTGGCCAGATTCCACGCTTACTTGGGCTGGCACAGGCTTCCAAGATATACCGGCACCATCCGGAATTGCGCGGACAAAATAATTTTTCATCAGAAGGCAATGAGGTTGCCTTCGGAACCATTGGAAATGCATCAACCTCTGAAGGGGTATTTCTTGAAGCAATTAATGCTGCAGGTGTGATGCAAATACCTGCAGCCATATCCATCTGGGATGATGGCTACGGCATATCTGTATCCAATAAAATTCAAACGACCAAAGAAGATATTTCTGAAGTGCTCAAAGGATTTCAACGAGATGAAAAAGGGGCCGGTTTTGAAATATTTAAGGTACGTGGTTGGGACTATCCAGGCCTCTGTGAAACTTATGAACAGGCCATTACCCTCTGTCGTGAAAAGCACATTCCGGTACTGATCCATGTGACCGAAATGACGCAGCCGCAGGGGCATTCCTCTTCTGGTTCGCATGAGCGATACAAATCAAAAGACCGCTTAAGTTGGGAACAGGAATTCGATTGCTTGGTTCAAATGCGTAAATGGATGCTTGCTTCAGGGTTGAGTACCGATAAAGAGTTGCTTCAATTAGAACGCGAAGCAAAAGAATTTGTCAGGAAAGAACAACGCCGTGCATGGGCCGACTATAATGCTGCGATTAAAAAGGAGTCAGCAGCTGCCTTATCTCTGTTGTCGGCTATTGATAACGACACGGTTCGACTCTATACGGATGAGCTAAAAACTTCAGCTGAACCTTCTTTAAAAGAGGTTTACAGCACCATACGCCGCGTTTTACGGGTGTTGAGGCATACGGATAATGCCGAAAAGACTGCACTGATCAACTGGTATGCTGGCCAGCAAGGATCAATTAATGACCGCTACCATTCCCATCTGTTTACCGATACGGATGAATCACCCTTAAAAGTGGCCGTTGTTCCGCCCGATTATCCCGAAGATACGCGTGTTGTGGACGGACGTGAAGTGTTGAATGCCTGTTTCGCGGCTAATTTTGACAGGGATCCGCGGTTATTGGCCTTCGGCGAAGATGTGGGGGCCATAGGCGATGTTAACCAGGGGTTCGCTGGCTTGCAGGCCCGTTTTGGCGAACACCGGATCTTCGATACCGGCATCCGGGAAAGCGCGATCATTGGACAAGGCATGGGAATGGCTATGCGTGGTTTGCGCCCCATTGCTGAAATTCAATACCTGGATTACCTGCTCTATGGATTGACTGTTTTAAGTGATGATCTGGCCAGTTTAAGTTACCGAACCAAAGGCGGACAAAAATCCCCACTCATTATCCGTACAAGGGGGCACCGGCTGGAAGGTATTTGGCACTCCGGGTCTCCCATGAGCATGATTCTCGGATCGCTTCGGGGCATTCATATTTGTGTACCGCGTAACATGACCCAGGCCGCAGGAATGTATAATTTATTATTGCGTGGTGATGAACCGGCCTTAGTGATTGAATGTTTAAATGGATACCGCCTGAAAGAACGTTTACCCGAGAATGTGGGTGAGTTTACAGTTGCTTTAGGGAAAGCTGAAGTTATTCGCGAGGGAAAGGATATCACGGTGGTTTCTTATGGATCTACGCTGCGCATTGTACAGGAAGCAGCCCAGGAATTGGAATTATTGGGCATTTCGATTGAAATTGTGGATCCTCAAACCCTGCAGCCTTTTGATTTGGACCATCTTTGTGCTAAATCGCTTCAGAAAACTAACCGGTTATTGGTGGTGGATGAGGATGTGCCGGGTGGCGCTTCGGCTTTTATTTTGCAGCAAATTCTGGAAGTACAGGGTGGCTATTATTATTTGGATGGCCAGCCACGCACACTGACTGCCAAGGCACATCGGCCTCCTTACGGTTCGGATGGTGATTATTTTTCAAAACCATCAGCCGATGATGTCATCGAGATAGCCTACCAGATCATGCACGACGCAGACCCTGCCAACTTTCCGGCTATCTTTGCTTAAAATGTTTTAAAAAGACTGGCCGCACCGACAATGGCTGCCTTTTCTCCGAGGATACTTTGGCGAATATTTATGTGGGGGCTCCTTGAGGTAATGCCTTCAATAAACAAAGGCCATGCTTTGGCAATACTCCCGCCAATGATGGCCGTGTCGAAGGGTTTGCGATGATATTGCAGCGTTAAGAATTCACCAATGGTCTGGCCAAATTCGTTAAATAGATCCCGGATATCATTGGAGTTATCGGCCCGGTCAACGAGTTCCTTTACATTTTCTACGTGGTGCTGACTGTTTTGGTTATATCTAAGGACAAGACTGGACGATGAAATGTAATCCTCTGTGATTCCCGACCGGAAAGGGGCACACCAAAGTGCTGCATCTTCAGCAAATTGCCCTTCTTTCCAAACTGCACTGCCAAATCCTGTGCCTAAAGTGATCCCGATGGCTGTTTTGCCACCGGCGTCATTGCCGGTCATTACCTCTCCCTGCAGGAATGCAGCAGCATCGTTGATAAAACAAAGTTGATGCGTTTGAATAGCGAGTTCCTTGGCTAGCAATTGCTTTATATTAAGCCCAAAGAGTTGATCGTATTTATTTTGACCCTTGATTCCGGAGATTCCATGTGAATAGTCAAAAGGGCCAGGTATTGCTAATCCTAGACGGAAATTTGTTTTATCAAAGGTTGATCCTGCACTTTTTAGGATGGCTTGCGCCCAGGATTGCAAAACCCTTTTAGCTTCCGCCTGTGAGTCTAAACGCTCGCGGACAATGGTTGTAGGAATGATGGTCCAGCTTTTGGATTCAACCAGGCCAACGGTGATGTGTGAGCCTCCGATGTCAGCTCCGAGAATATAAATACTATCAGACATTATATAATTTATTTCTAAGCAAGTGATCGGTAATAACCAAAGCGGCCATGGCTTCTACAATGGCCACTGCACGTGGTACTACACAAGGGTCGTGACGTCCTTTTCCCATGAATTCGGTTTGTTCGCCAGCTACGTTAATGGTTTCCTGGGCTTGCATAATGGTGGCTACGGGTTTGAAAGCAGTGGTAAAGGTGATGTCCATGCCATTGGAAATTCCTCCCTGAATACCGCCTGAAAAATTGCTGCGGGTTTTCAGTGCGTGGGCGTCACCTTTAGGGTTTATATAAAGGTCATTGTGTTCTGATCCGAGCATGGTGGAGCCTGCAAACCCCGATCCGTACTCAAATCCGTGGACGGCATTAATGCTAAGCATGGCTTTACCTAAATCGGCGTGCAGTTTGTCAAATACGGGTTCTCCTAAGCCAACGGGCACATTTTTAATTAGGGTGTGGATGCGCCCGCCCACCGTATCACCAGCTTTTCTGATTTGATCAATGTATTCCACCATTTCAGCAGCCGTTGCCGGATCCGCGCAACGAACCAGATTATTTTCTCTTAAAATAGTAAGTTTCGTAAAATCATTTGTGTCAAGATTAGGTGCGTTAATAGTGCCTACGCCTGATACATGCGCAAATATTTCTATTTGATGAGATTTTAAAATGCTTTTAGCAATAGCACCTGCTGCTACCCTTGCAGCAGTTTCACGTGCGGAGGAGCGTCCGCCACCACGGTAATCCCGGATACCATATTTTACTTCATACGTATAGTCTGCGTGCGAAGGCCTGTATTTATCGGCAATGTGCGAATAATCTTTTGACCGCTGGTCTTCATTTGGTATCAGCATACAAATGGGTGTGCCTGTAGTTTTCCCCTCAAATATTCCCGAAAGGATTTTTACGGTATCACTTTCTTTCCGTTGGGTTGTAATCCTGGATTGTCCGGGCTTACGTTTATCCAACTCTGCCTGGATAAATTCCAATTCAACCGGCAATTGCGGTGGGCAACCGTCAATAATGACACCTATTGCCTCCCCATGTGATTCACCAAAAGTTGTGATTCTGAAAATTTGCCCAAATGAATT
Source organism: bacterium A37T11 (assembly GCA_900109895.1). Taxonomy (GTDB): domain Bacteria; phylum Bacteroidota; class Bacteroidia; order Sphingobacteriales; family Sphingobacteriaceae; genus A37T11. The sequence goes on along the minus strand of FOBR01000015.1, from coordinate 93,324 downwards.
ACCAGCCATTAAACTAAGTTATATGTTATAAGTTTTACGTAATAAGTTATATGTTGTAAGTTATACGTATGGATTAAAAAAGTAAAATATTCTGTAACGGGCTTCAAAAATATTGTTTTTATCCGTTAAACAGAATTTTTTTATGCAAGAATGGCATTTGTTTTAAATCCTTTGTTTTCCAGATCTCGCCAAAAGTCAGGATAGGATTTATTGACCACCTCAGGATCAGCGATCTGTATTTCAGGAAAGACTAATGCCAACGGCGCAAATGCCATGGCCATACGGTGATCTTCGTAGGTGTGGATGAGCAGGGAGGCGGGTGCGTAGCGTTGGCTGCAATCAAGCCGATATACCTGGTGTTTTTCTTCAAAAAACTTCACCCCAAATTTTGCCATTTCTGTTTGCAAGGCCTTAATGCGGTCTGTTTCCTTAATTTTAAGCGTTTCCAGACCGGTAAAGGTGGCGTCTCTTCCTAAGGCCGCACAACACACGATCACCGTTTGGGCCAGATCAGGACACGATTTAAAATCAAAGAGTTTTTTATCGCTCTGCTGGCCATTATTTGATAACCTAACCCCGTCAGCAACAAATGAAGTGCTTATACCAAAATGACTCATGATTTCGGCAATGGCCTTGTCTCCTTGTAAACTATTTTGTTGAAGGCCGGGAAGAAATAGCTGGCTGCCCGGTGCAGATAGCACCAGCATAGCATACCAATAAGATGCCGCGCTCCAGTCAGGTTCTATTTGAATGGTGCAAGGCGCTATCGTCTGGTGTGGAATACTGATGGAATTGTCTTGCCATTGATAGGAAATGCCTGCCTGTGCTAACATGCGTAAGGTCATTTCTATATAGGGCTTAGAAGTCAGTTCGTTAAATATTTGTAAGGTTAAACCTTCCGGTAAAAAAGCCGCAATAAGCAGCAAAGCTGAAAGGTATTGGCTGCTGACATTGCCTTCTATCAGGATGCTTTTGGTCAATTGACGGAAGCCGCCCTTAATTTGTAGCGGCGGATAACCTTCTTGATGCGTATATTGAATATGGGCGCCCAGCTCCTGAAGTGCTTCTGTAAGGATGCGGATAGGTCGTTGGCGCATGCGGGCGGTTCCGGTTAGTATAAATTCTTTGCCTGGTACAAAAGGGAGATAGGCACTTAGAAAACGCATAGCTGTGCCAGCCGGGCCAATGTCAATGATGAATGGACCGGGCCCCTGTTGCAAGGTTGCTGTCAAGGCTTGTTGCATAACTATAGTGTCTGCAGCATTGCCCAGGTTTTCAATAGACACCTGCCCGCCGGAAAGCGCTGCCATAACCAGAGCACGATTGCTCTCGCTTTTGGAGCCGGTTAGTTGTACACTTCCGGATAGTGGACCAAAGGATCTCGAAATTCGTATTTGCCGCTCGGTTTCCATCAAACTTCCTGTACAGGTTTATCGTTCATGATCACATTCTGTTTGCGGATAGACTCATTGTGGATGAGCTCCATTAATTTTACGGTAAAATCAAGATCAAGGTTCAAGGCCTTTGCCAGGTTTTGGCGTTTTTGAATAATTTCATCCCATCGGTTCACCTGCAAAATGGTTACGCCATTTTCACGTTTGTACTCACCAATCTTTTCCACAATTTTCATCCGGTCTGCCACGATCTTGATGACCTGATCGTCCAGTTTATCGATTTCTTTACGCAAATGGGCTAATTTGTCTTCAAATACGGGATCATTTGAATCGGCATGGCGTAAGTTGAGGTGATCAATAAGTTCTGCCAGTGCAGCAGGGGTAACCTGTTGTTTGGCATCGGTCCAGGCTACAGATGGGTCAATATGTGACTCAATGATGAATCCCTGCATGTCCAGGTCTACGGCTTTTTGCATGACGTAGGGGATGAGCTCCCGGTTGCCGCATATATGGCTTGGATCGTTAAGAATGGGTAGGTCTGGTGCAATGGTTTTTAGTTGGATGGCCAGGTCCCACATGGGTTCATTGCGGAAGGCTGTTTTTTCATAAGATGAAAAGCCCCTGTGAATAGCGGCCAGTTTTTTGATACCTGCCCGGTTAACTCTTTCCAAGGCGCCGATCCATAGGGATAAGTCCGGATTGACCGGGTTTTTGATCAATACGGGAACATCTACACCTTTTAGGGCATCGGCAATTTCTTGTACGGTGAAAGGGTTGGCGGTAGAGCGGGCACCGATCCACAGGATATCCACGCCGGCGGCAAGAGCTTCTTCCACGTGTTTGGCGGTGGCTACCTCTACCGCGGTGAGCAAACCGGTTTCTTCTTTAGCACGTTTTAACCATTGCAGCCCGATGCTGCCAATCCCTTCAAATTCGCCCGGGCGGGTACGGGGTTTCCAAATGCCGGCTCTCAGTACGGAAACTTTACCCGTGGCAGCTAATAAATGTGCAGTACTCAAGGTTTGCTCTTCAGTCTCTGCACTGCAAGGACCAGAAATAACCAACGGTTCTTTGCCGGTGTTCAACCATGAACTCAACGGCAGAATGTCTAGATTTAATTTCATATTTATTTACGATTTAAGATTTAAGATTTAAGATTTAATATTTATGAATAATGTAATTCGGTTTTTCATGCTTATCCTACACTTTATCATTTTTTTGATACTCTCCCATAATGGTGAAATTGACGGTATACTTGAGGGCTTTCCGGATGGCGGCGTCGTAATCGGATTGTTTTTTCCATTCCACGTCGACATAAAAGTCATATTCATTTCTCCGTCCCAATAAGGGCATCGACTGGATTTTACTGAGGTTGACCCCTTGCTCAGCAAAACATTGCAATACTTTATATAAGGCACCTACCTGGTTTCCGGTCTGGAAAGAAAGGGATGCTTTGTTGGCTTTTTCTATTTGCACATCTTTATCATTTAAAATGAGGAAACGGGTGTAATTCTTTTTGTTACTTTCAATGCGCCGCTCCAGAATGTGGAGCCCGTAAGTTTCGGCGGCAAGGGTATTGGCTACAGCAGCAGTATCACGTAATTGCTCGTCTTTGATGCGTTTGGCGCTAGCGGCGGTATCAGTTCCCTCGATAATTTGGAGGTGCGGAAAATCTTCCAGAAAATCGGTGACTTGTCTCAGTGCGATGGGATGTGATTCTACGACGCGCAGGTCTTTGAACGATACGCCTGGGAGGGCCAGCAAATTCATCTGGATGTGCAGATATACTTCTCCGATAATATGAAAGCGATAGTCCCGAAGCAGATTGTAGTTGGGCAGGATGCTTCCCGCAATGGAATTTTCAATAGCCATGACCGTAAAGTCTGCACTGCCTTCCCTGAGCGCATCACAGGTACCTTTAAAGGTGTCACACTCAATTGTATCTATTTCTTTTCCGAAATATTTAAAGGCGGCTTCTTCGTGAAAGGAGGCCTTTATTCCCTGGATGGCTATACGTTTATTACTCATGTGTATGATCAAAAAAAAAGTCCCGGCTGGTGAGCCGGGACTTTTCTGTTTTCTATAATTTTTATCTTATATATACATATCAATCCCGGCTCTTACTGCTAAAGTAAAAGAATCCGAAAAACCAATATGCACTTTGTAATCTCATTGTTTCTGTTTGATGGGCCAAATGTACGACTCAAAATGATAATTACAAAAAAAAGTGAAAAAAAAATAAAAGGTGCCTGTCTCTGCATGAGTAGGCACCTTTTATTATAAATTTCTAATCGTTAATTTATCCTAATTTACAATTCAGTAACTAATTTGGTACTGCCGTACTTTTCATTGTGCTGAGAAAGATCCAGTCCGGCCTCTTCTTCTTCCTGAGTAACGCGAAGTGGTTGGATCAGATTCACCAGTTTGAAGATGATAAAGGAAACGACGAAACTAAACACCACTACGATGAGCATGCCTTTGAGTTGGGTAAAGAAAAACTCAGGGTTGCCATAAAACCATCCGTCATTGCCGATGCCATTGACCGATTTGGTAGCAAAGATGCCTGTAAGCAGCATGCCCACCATACCGCCCACGCCATGGCAAGGGAATACGTCTAAGGTATCATCTAATGCGGTTTTTGATTTCCACTGTACGACCAGGTTAGAGATAAGGGCTGCGATGGCTCCAATAAAAATACTCTGAGGGATGGCTACAAACCCAGCGGCTGGTGTGATAGCAACCAAACCTACGACAGCTCCGATACAAAAGCCGAGGACGGAGGGTTTCTTGCCTTTAATGACATCAAAAAACATCCATGAAAGCCCTGCTGCACCTGCTGCTGTATTGGTGGTTCCAAAAGCAGATACGGCCAGGTCGCCTGCCGAAAGGGCTGAGCCGGCATTGAATCCAAACCAGCCAAACCACAGTAGTCCGGTACCAATAAGTACATAAGGGATATTGGCAGGTGGAATTTCTTTGTGCTCAATGTGCGACTTGCGGCGTTTTAATACCAGTGCTCCGGCCAATGCGGCACAACCGGCAGAGATGTGGACAACGGTGCCCCCTGCAAAATCAAGTACACCCATCTTGGCCAAAAATCCATCCGGATGCCAGCTCCAGTGTGCCAGTGGTGCATAAACAAACAGGCTGAACAAAACAATGAACAGGATGTAGGAAGTAAAACGGATACGTTCTGCAACGGCTCCTACTACTAAACCCGGAGTAATAATAGCAAACATTAATTGAAATAGGGAAAACAAAGAAAGGGGAATAGTGGGACCTCCTGGCCAGGGTTGGCCAGACATTACTCCTTTAAAAAACATAAATGTAGTAGGATCTCCAATGAATCCACCTATTGATGTGCCAAAGCACAAACTAAATCCTACAACTACCCATAATACACTCACAACTCCAGCCGCTACTACGCTTTTCATCATGGTTGAAAGCACATTTTTCTTATTTACCATTCCACCATAAAAGAAGGCTAATCCCGGTGTCATAAGAAAAACCAGGGCTGCACTAGCAAGTACCCAGGCAATGTCGGCCCCATTATAGGCTTTGCTGCCATCAAAAAGAGCTTCCGGCTTGACAAACATAGCTGCGAAAGCTAAAATGAACAACACAATAAATGGTGTGGTTCTTTTAATTGAATTTGTTTCCATTTTGTTTTTTTAAGTTATTTATTAAATATTAAAAATTCTTATTTTTAAAAAGCATATACCAATGCCAAAGCAAATTGTGATGCGCCTTTAGTTGGATTCATATCGCTATTAATAAATGGTGTAGTTACCCAGTAAGGTTCAAAAGATTCAGCGGAGTTGCGATCATACCTAAACTCCGGAATTACCGTGAGTGGCCCGGCTTTAATATTGGCTGACAATGTAAATGCGGCTACCTTCGTTCCAGCAGTAGTCACCACGTCGGCCTCTTTAATGTCTTTAGTCTTGAAATACTCACCTCTTAGGCCCAAAGCAAAAGCATCTGTAAATCCATATTGCAAGTATAGAGCACCCCCGTCATATCCTCCCTGGTCGTCCCCCACAGAATAATCTGCTGCATTTATACCAACTTTAAAAGCTGTTGTCACTTGGTAGCTGGTAGTTAAGTCATAGATGGTGCCTGAATAGGGGCCTTTCAGAAAATTTAAATAGGCGTTCCAGCCTTCAACTGGTGCCAGGGACAATTGCGCACCGATATCAGTTACCCCGTTGTTATCATCAGTATATTTATTCCAATCATTGAACAGGCCTACCATTAAACCTACCTTAGGTGTGAACTGATAATTTGCTTTAATACCGGCATTTTGAAAAGGGCCTGCAGAGAATAAATAAGAAGTGGAATAGTTAAAATTACCTGTAGGCGAAATGATTTCATAACCTATAAATGTGCCCATAAAGCCTGCTGTCATCGAAAATTTATCGGTGAAGGCATAACTCATATATAGATTTTGAATATGAAAGGAGTTGCCGTCACTGGCTGAAAGTAAGGATTGGCCCTGACCGCGTGGGCCGAAGGAAAGGTCGCCTACAAAAGAGGCTTTGCCTACCTTCTTGCCCAGAATGAGGTCAACCATGCCAATAGATACCGAATTTTGGTCGCTGGCAAAAGAGGTTGGAATGTTAGGTTTTTTTGAGAAATCATACTTATAATACGCATCAGCTGAGCCCGAAATGGTGAGGGCTTCATTTTCTTCCTGTGCATTTGCCATCATTGCGGGTGCGCACAGCATCGCGGTTACTACATACGATAGAGCTTTTTTCATCTTTTTGTGTTTTTGTGTTTTGTGTTTGGTTTAAAATTAATGTGTTTTAATAAACTTTGTAAAGAATCTTGATCACTTAGGTAATTATTTGTGATCAGTTGCTTTATTTTCTAAGTGTTTTTTTAGTTCATAGATTAAAATTTAGTGGTTTCTTAATTTGTATTATCTAATTTTATAACATATTTCATATTACTTTCCAAAAATGGAATTAAAAAATTACAAAAACAAGAAATTCACAATTTTTTTGTTAAAAATTTGAATTATTTATATTCAATACCTTTTATTATTACGTTTAAGCTGTATTTTTTTAAAAATATTTTATTTTTTCAAATAAGATATAGGCTGCGTGTTTGTTCAATTGATGTAAATTTTTACAAATTTTGAATTTTTAAGCAAAAAAATCTCTTGAAATCTTAGTTTAAAAGAAATTTGGTTGGCTATTTTTGTTTTATAAGTAATACTACTTTAATTACTTAGGTAGATAGGTGTGTTTTGTGTATTTTTTGCAAATAGTTACCTCGCTGCGCTCGGTGATCCCAGAGGGGGGAGCTTCAAACTACCGAAAACCTTCCGCAAAGCGGAATGGTCTTTCTGTTTAAGGGGCAGCCCTTAACCTCGTTCCTCGCTTAGAAGCTGCCCCTTAAACAGAAAAACCCCGGCTGTTGCCGGGGCTTTCGTTGGTTTGAGGAGAAGGAGGGATTCGAACCCTCGATACGCTTGCACGTATACACACTTTCCAGGCGTGCTCGTTCGACCACTCTGACACTTCTCCAGTTTTTGAAGTGTGCAAAAGTAGTATTTTTTTGGAAGTTCTCCTATTTTTATTCCTCTTTTGCCTGGCTCACGATGATCTGCTGTGGCGGATGCGGAATAGAAACAGCACTTTGATCAATGGCTGTTTTGATCTTTTCAAAATTACCATGATAAGCGGCCCAGAAATTTTCTTTGTTTATCCACGACCTAACGATCAAGTTTACCGTAGTAGCAGTCAATTCACCAACCAACACTTCGGGTTTTGGAGTTTTTAGCACGCGTTCATCTTCGTTTAAAACCTTTAGTATCGCTTCCCTTGCCACTTGTATGTTGGATTCATAGGTGATGTTAATACCATATTCTGCCCGACGGGCCTGGATGCTTGAATAATTAGTGATCACCGAATTTGCCAAGGGTCCGTTTGGAGAAAAAATCGCTAAGCCGTCCCCCGTGCGTAGCGTAGAGTATAAAATATCAATCTTTTCAACAGTACCTTCTGCTCCGGCAGCACTTTTTATAAAGTCGCCCACCCGAAATGGCCTGAATAATAAAATAAGTACTCCTCCGGCAAAATTGGATAAGCTTCCCTGTAGAGCTAAACCAATGGAAAGACTGGCGGCCCCCAATACAGCTACAAGGGATGTAGTCTGTATACCCAACTTGGAGACAACGGTCAGTATTAACAGTGCATATAATAAAAATTTAATAATGCTACTGACAAAGTCGCGTAAAGAAGGATCAACATTGCGCTTTTCAAAGCGCTTATGTAAAAGATTTAAAAATATTTTGATAAACCAGAGGCCGGCAAATAAAATGACAAAAGCCATAATTAGGCTTGGGATACGGTCTATGGCTGCATCGATAATGCGTCGGATAGCCTGTTCTACATCGTTCATGAAATAGTTTTTGCGAAATTAAACAATAATTAGGGTATTTGGTTTTCTGCGATTTTACTCCCGGATGATTTTATATTAAATATGCCAGATAGATGGATGGCCTGAAACCCACCGGATATATCCTGAATGTGGCTAAAACCGCGCGCTCGCAGGATGGATGTAAAAACCATTGAGCGGTATCCGCCGGCACAATGAATAAAAGCCGGGCGATCAGGGTCGATCTGACTGGATAGGATATTAATATCTTCCAATGGCACATTGACCGCTTGCCGGACATGAGCAGCTTCGTATTCATCAGGCTTCCGGACGTCCACTATTTGCAACTGAGGATCGTCTTTCAAAGCTTCGGCAAGCTGTTGTGGCGAAATGGAAGGGATATGGTTCGTCTCTTTACCAGCATCAGCCCAGGTTTGAAAGCCTCCTTTAAGAAATCCAATGGTATAATCATACCCCACCCTGGCCAGACGGGTGATGACTTCTTCTTCGCGTCCTTCAGGGGCAATGATCAGGATGGGCTGCCTGATGTCGGTAATCAGCGCGCCTACCCAAGGTGCAAAACTTCCATCAATACCTATATTGATAGCATTAGGAATAAACCCTTGTGCAAATAGCTTTGCTTGACGTGTGTCAATTATAAGGGCACCCGTCGCGTTAGCGGCTTGCTCAAATTCATCTGCACCAAGACCATGAAGACCCCGGTTGAGCACCTGGTTTATGGGCTCATAGCCTTCTTTGTTCATATGTACATTTTCCGGAAAATAGGCTGGCGGTGGTAGTAACCCTTCGGTTAATTGTGTTATAAAATCGACCTCACTGATGGGTTGGAGGGCATAATTACTGCTTTTTTGGTGTCCAAGCGTATCACTGGTTTCTTTGCTCATATTTTTGCCGCATGCTGAACCAGCGCCATGGGCGGGATAAACTATAATGTCGTTAGCCAGCGGCAAAATTTTGTCACGTAGGGAGTGATACAGCAATCCGGCCAATTTCTCCTTGGTAAGGCCATTTTTCTCTTTCTGCGCCAGGTCAGGCCTTCCCACATCCCCTATAAAAAGTGTGTCACCTGTGAAAATAGCTATATCCCGGCCATTTTCATCGCTCAGTAAATAACAGGTGCTCTCCATCGTATGCCCAGGTGTATGCAGGGCTTTAATTTTTAATTTACCTAGTTGAAAAATTTCACCGTCATAGGCAATATGGGCGTCAAATGCGGTTTCCGCAAGAGGCCCGTAAATAATACGGGCGCCGGCTTGCTTGGCCAGATCCACGTGCCCGGATACAAAATCGGCATGGAAATGGGTTTCAAAAACATAACAGATACGTGCACCGTTCTTTTTAGCCCGCTGCAGATAGGGAGTAATCTCCCGCAAGGGATCTATCAAAGCTGCCTCTCCCTCACTTTCGATGTAGTATGCCCCCTGGGCAAGGCATCCGGTATAAATTTGTTCGATGATCATAGACAAAGATACGCATTCCCTCTTTTCCAAAAACCACTTGGCCCTTTAATTGTTATGAAGGTATTAAAAATTAATGTATCATGAGTAAATCGACAAAAGAAATAGCTGACTCCATTAAAGATAGGTTTGAAGATGATCATTCATACCGAAATATTGGTCTGTCAGAACGGATTATTTCAGTTGCATCAGGTGCTTTTATCCTTTATACTGGGATTACCGGAGTATTTAAACGTAGGCCTGTTAGGTCTATTACCGAAGTATTGGCAGGTGCAGGACTAATATATCGTGGCGCTACTGGTTATTGCCCTTTGAAGGAGGCCATTGATGGCAAGCCGAATGAGGTAACTGTAATTGAAAGAAGAATAACAGGGCCAAGGTAGGGGCAGTGGAAAAAATGAGAAAAAGTTCGAACCCCACGGGGTTCGAATCTGCTTACGTTTAAAATAAAAAAAGTACCTAACACTCTTGTCAAATACTTCTTTATGTGCTCCCGAAGGGATTCGAACCCCTATCGATGGTACCGGAAACCATAATTCTATCCATTGAACTACGGGAGCGGGATGCAAAGATACAACTAAGAATCTTTACACGAAAATTTTATACGTTAAACCTGAAATGCATGATATCGCCGTCCTGAACTATATAAGTTTTGCCTTCAATGCTTAATTTTCCGGCTTCTTTGACGGCTGCTTCAGAGCCAAATGTAATGAAATCCTCGTACTTGATAACCTCTGCACGGATAAACCCTTTTTCAAAATCAGTATGGATGACACCGGCAGCTTGTGGTGCAGTATATCCCAGTTCAATAGGCCAAGCCCGCACTTCCTGTACACCGGCAGTAAAATAAGTGCCCAGCTTTAACAACTTATAAGCGGCATGGATCAATTTGTTAACACCCGATTCCTGCAATCCCAGATCCTCCAGAAATAATTGCCGCTCTTCATAACTTTCTAAGGTGGCAATTTCAGATTCAATTTGGGCAGAGATAATAAGCACTTCAGCATTTTCAGCCTTAACGGCCTCCTTTACCTTATCTACATAGGCATTGCCGGTGTTAACGGCAGACTCATCTACATTGCATACATAAAGAACCGGTTTGGCAGTGAGCAAAGTGAGGTCATCAATAAACTCAAAATCTTCTTTTTCGATAGGGGCAGTCCGGACTGATTTTCCAGCTTCCAGGTTTTCTTTGACTATTGATAAGATGTCAAAGGTTTTTTTAGCGTCTTTGTCGCCACCTGTCCTGGCCATTTTCTCTACACGCTGGATGCGTTTGTTCACGGTATCCAGATCTTTCAGCTGCAGTTCAATATCAATAATTTCTTTATCACGGATAGGGTCTACAGATCCGTCCACATGAATGACATTATCATTGTCAAAACAACGCAACACGTGAATAATGGCGTCTGTATTGCGAATATTCCCTAAAAATTGGTTACCCAAGCCTTCTCCCTTGCTGGCTCCTTTTACCAAGCCAGCGATATCTACAATCTCAATGGTGTTGGGCACAATGCGCTGCGGATTGACCAATTCTGCCAGTTTATTAAGCCGTTCATCCGGAACAGTGATTACACCGACATTGGGTTCAATGGTGCAGAATGGAAAATTGGCCGCCTGTGCCTTGGCGTTAGATAAACAATTAAATAACGTCGATTTACCGACGTTGGGTAAGCCAACGATGCCACACTGTAATGCCATTTGTCTACTTTTTTGTTAGGGCGCAAAGATAATAAGTTACACGGGATGTAAAGCAATAATCCAGACAAAACTTGTTTTATGGTTTCTTTTGTGAGAAATCGAATAACTTTTAAATTCTTTTTAATTTTTTTTAAAAGAATTTTTTTATTGTGAAAATAATAAGGATGTTTGTGGTGATGAAACGCCAAGTTGTAGCTTATATAAACCAAAGGGAACTAGTTCATTTTTTTTAGGTATTTGCCAGCAGTTGAAATATTAAGTTCCCTAATATGTATATCTATTTTAAACTAAAGGGAAATTTTTGTTGGCAATCAATACCGTCTTGGGATGTATTTTGATTAAATTTTTAATAGGAAAGGGAGAAAAATATAAATAAACTAAATAAAATATTGAAAAATACCCGCAAGCTCACTAGGTTGGAGTATTCGGCAAACGAATTTTTTAATCGCCTAATCTATTTTATTATTGATTCAAAATATACTTATATAACAATGAAAATCAAATTTTTTCGATGTATAGTACTCGTCTTATTAGCTGTGATTTCTATGAATGTATATGCACAGCGGTTAGTAAGTGGTATTGTAACAGATGACCAAGGTGTTCCGCTCGCCGGAGCTACTGTAAAGATTAAAGGACAGAATAAAGGTAGCTCAACCAATCCAAAAGGTGCGTTTACCATAGATGTTAAGGAAGGTGTCATATTGGAAGTGTCTTATATTGGATTTGAACTACAGTCGATTCTTGTTGATGATCAAAAAAACCTAAACATTAAGCTCCTACCTTCGAAAAATAGCCTAAATGAAGTAGTTGTAACAGGCCTTGGTGAGTCCCGTGAAAAACGCCAACTAGGCTATGCTATGACCCAGGTAACAGGTAAGGATATTGCAAAAACAAATGCCATTAATCCTATAGCAGCTTTACAAGGTATGGTCCCCGGACTCCAGGTTAACGCAGGTACTGGAGGGCCACAATCTAGTCCGCGTTTTTTGATTCGGGGTGCTGGTTCGCTTAACCCGTTTGGAAATACACCCCTAATTGTCGTTGATGGAATAATTATGGATGAAGATGTGGTTTTGCCAAACAAAGGCGGTGAACAAGATTTTGGAAATATTTTGAAAAACTTTAATTTGGATGATATTGAATCCATGTCGGTCTTAAATGGTGGTTCCGTAACAGCCTTGTACGGTAGCCGTGCAAGTAATGGCGTGATCCTTATTACTACAAAAAAAGGATATTCTCAACGGGGTATTGGGGTTTCGTTTACACATTCCGAAGGATTTGATGATCCTTATGCTTCTATTGATTTTCAAAACAAGTATGGAACAGGTCGATTTCCAGATACGGAATTTCCTATTGGAGCAGGAGGAATACCGCAACTTCCGGGGGATGTCTTTGGATACAATTATGGGCCAGCGTTTGATGGTAGAACAGTACTTGATCCTGGAGGACACGAGATGAAGTATCAAGTCAATAATAACATATTGGATTTATATCAGACAGGTCGATACATTAATAGTAATTTAGCCTTACAAGGTGGGAATGATCAAACCACATTCAGGCTTTCCTATTCCAATTCCTATGCTAAGGGCACAACACCCAAAAATAAATTGGATCGTAACAGCATTGCTCTAAGGGCTACTCATCGAATGGGAAATGTAGTTATCTTGGACGCCGGGGCCACCTATGTACACAGTAACACCCTAAACCCCAACAGGTCTTCCGGTGATAATAGTCTGATGTATGGTTTGAACTGGGGAGTGCCGAGAGAGTATGACTTAAAGTATTGGAGCAACCATTACCTGGATCCAATTAATGGCGGCACTAGCAGCCTTGACCCATCTGGGATGTCTTATATTTATTTTAATTTGTATGAACAGAGGCAAGAGCAAATAGAAGATAATTTCCGAGGTAATATCAATGCAAAAATTAATTTTACTAAACAGCTGCAATTAGAAAATAGTTTTAGTGCTGATTTATTTTCCGTTGGTAATGAGAAAAAAACCAGAGGACAGGAAGAAAAATTTAATGGTGGAAAATATGAAACCTATGTATATCGCGTACTCCAAACCCGTTATCGTAGTAATTTAAATTTCACAAACAAGTATGGCAATTATGATCTTACGCTGCAGGGTGGTGCAGAAGTCAATCGTTCAGAACAGAAAGGGAACAGGACATGGACCAATGGCATGACTGTACCTGATGTGTTCCGGTTATCTAATTCAGTTGAAAAAATAGGATTTGAGGAATACAAACCTAACACTACTCAGGATTTTTCACTCTTTTTTCAGGGAGCATTGAGTTACAAAAATTGGCTAACTTTAAATGTTTATGGTCGTAATGATTGGGATTCAACCTTATTATACCCGGATGAGACAGGTACCTATTCCTATTTTTATCCCGGAATGGACTTAGCTTGGATTTTTTCGGATGCGCTTAAACTACCTGCTAATATATTTGATTTTGCTAAAATTCGTTTTTCATATAACATTGTTGGTAAAGGAACAAGCGTATACAGAGCCATGATTGGTTATTATATCCCAGATGCTAACTACACGGGAACAGATGGTGATATTCAGCGCTATAAATTTGATTCTGGCACGTTAGGTAATAGAAATTTAGTTCCGGAGAGAAGTCATAATTGGGAGGTAGGAACTGAAATAAAGATGTTAAAGAATAGACTTGGTCTTGACTTTACGTTTTATCGCAAAAATACCAAAGATCAAATTGTTGAACTTCCGGTTGACCAAGAATCAGGGGTTACTAACATACTAATTAATAGTGGTAATGTACAAAACCAGGGTATTGAAGCCAGATTTTTTGGAACGCCAATAAAAAACAACAATTTTTCATGGGATGTAGCCTTTAACTACACACGCAACCGAAGTAAAATTATTGAGTTGGCCCCAGGTGTTACCGTATCCGGATTAGAAGGTGAGGACGGAATAAGGGCTATAGCTGAGGTTGGGGGAGAATACGGTACAATGGTTTCTTCATACGGATATGCAAGGTATCAAGCAAGGGATGCAAATGGAGATCCACTTGATGATCCTAACAATGGCAAACACGTTTTGTCTCCAACTGGTAGCGGTGCGGCCTACGTCCGGTCAACCAACTACGCATATGGACTGGAAAAAGAGGTAAAAGTAGGATCTATTATGCCCAAATTTTTGGGAAGTTTGATAAATACCTTTAATTATAAAGCTTATACGTTAAGTTTTATGCTGGATTCTAAATTTGGAGGTTATGTTTGGTCTCCTACCTATAATTATGGATCTCAACTAGGCCAAATAAAAAGTACTTTATGGGGTAGAAAAGGCGAAGAAGGAAGTGTATCTTATACGGATGCCAATGGTAAAGAAGCCTGGGGTGTAATCCCTGACGGCGTTTTTGGTCAAGGGGCTAAAATCAATGGGGTTGATGTAAGTGGAAAATCTTATCAGGAAGCAATAGATATGGGATTAAAAACCCCAATGCCAACTTGGGCTTACTATAGCAATAGCTATAACTGGGCTGGCGGAATCCGTGAAAGGGCAGCATTTGAATCTTCCTGGATTATGCTAAGGGATGTTTCCTTCAGTTACGATTTGCCAAGGGATATGGCTTCCAGACTCAAACTAAATAATCTCCGTTTAACACTTTCGGGAAGAAACCTTGGATATTTGTATAATAATTTGCCAGACCATTTAAATCCCGAAGATTTAAAAAGTACAGGATCTTCTGCTGCTTTTTTAGGTGGCGGCACACCACTTATCCGTAGTTTTACTTTAACGGTCAATACTAATTTTTAATAGTTAAAAAATTTTAGCGATGAAACGATTTATGAAGTTTAGTTATTTTGTTTTTTTCATGACGATATGTTGCTTCTGGGTTGGGTGTAGCAAAGAAAAATATGCAGAATACAATACGGACCCGGATGCCGTCTTAGAAATTAAAGTAGAAGCATTATTTGCCCGTGCGTTGACATATGTACATGATAATGATTTTGAAGCATTCTATGACAATTATAATTTTATATCAAAATGGTCCAGAATATTTCTGCAGCGAACAGGTAACGGTATATCCGTATCAGAAGATGCTGGAAATACAAATAACAGATATGGACGTTTTTATACAGGAGTTGGTCCGTTGTTGGTAGATATTCAGCAAGTAATTGATAAAAAGCCGGAAGATGAAAAGGCGAGGTACTTATACATGCGGGCCATACCTACCATTTTAAAAACTTACTATGCGTGGTATGTATCTGATGTCAATGGTAGCTTGGCATATACAGAAGCTTTCCAGGCGCGCTATGATGGCACATTAACGCCGAAATATGATACACAGGATGAACTTTACAAAATATTTGATCAAGATCTTAAAGAGGCGGTTACAATATTAAAAACACCACAGCCGGTTGAACAGTTCAGCTATGGAACTAGCGACCTTTATTTTGGCGGCGAGGTGACTAATTGGATCAAAGCGGCAAATACATTACGATTGAAAATAGCCTTGCGATTGTCGAAGAGGGATCCTCAACGGATGGCTTCCATTGTTAATGAAGTATTAACGGATGATGGCGGAATCATCAGTAGTGCGGATGAAGAGTGGGTGTTTTATCCATCGGCAAAGTTTACCGATGGGGGGAATTGGAACATCACAGGGAACGGAAGGGAATTTGTCGGTGATCATGATGTCATCGACTATATGTGGAACAATCAGGATCCGCGCCTTCGTTTCTTCTTTGTCAAAAATATGTGGAGCGAAGAGAATTTTGCCATAGCGAAAAATGAGAAAAAAATTGCGACAAATGCGGTGTTTAATACCAGACGATATTATGGACAGTATTCAAGCCCATCTTCAACTAGTGATCCAGCAAAAATTCGTTTTTTCTCACCTATTCAAATAGGGAGCGGCGACAATGCAGTGATACTCGATACTGTTTCCCGTATACAAGATCGTTTATTTCAACCTGAAAATAACGGGGGAAACGGGTTGGGTACGATGCCGGTTATCACTTATGCCGATGTTTGTTTTATGCGGGCAGAGCTGGCTCAAAGAAGTATTACCAGTGAAAACGCAGAAGAGTGGTATTATAAAGGAATTGAGGCTTCATTGAAATTTTATGATAAAATGGCCGCAAGGGCTGTAATCTATAATTATTCGCCGTTGACTGAGAGTGAAATTTCAGATTATAAGAAAAAGCCTGATATTATATTTAACCCAACAAAGGGATTGGAACAAATTATTTTACAAGCCTACTTGAATTATTTTAGAAATTTCAATGAAGCATGGGCAATTGTGAAACGAACAAATATGCCAAATTCAAATACTGCTATTCACTTTGAGCAGTGGAAGGTTGGGGAAGAAGACATACAAATGCCACGAAGGTTTGTGATCAATTATCCATTAACTGGTGATTACAATTATCAAAACCGTGTGGATGCCATTGATGAAATGCGAAAAGACCCAGATTTTGGAGAACCAACAAGTATTTTAGGAAGAGTTTGGTGGGATAAAAAAGAGTAACACATGATGAAACTGCCCGGAAAATAAAAGTTCGGGCAGTTATTCTTATCCATTTTATTTTGTGTATGTTACGTTTAAATTTTTTACTAATATTGTTTTTTGATTGTGTTTCTGGAGTTAGTTTAGCTCAGTCATATAATTTTGGCTTTGATAAATATACAGTTTTAGATGTTGTCTCAAATAATAGAATTAGTTTGCCTTTGGATAATAACAAGAAACTGATTATTTTTTTATTTCTATCACCAGAATGTCCACTTTGTCAAAAGTATACAGTTCAGATGAAAGAAATAGGAAGAACTTATAAAAATGAACTCGAATTATTTGGTATCTTTCCAGGAGTATCATATAGTCGAAGTGATCTGATGGACTTTAAAAAGAAATATAGTATTGATTTTTCTTTATTCATGGACGATCAATTTACTTTAACTAATTCATTGTCGGTAAAGGTTACTCCGACAGCTGTTCTGATAAATAATAATAACCACATAGCGTACATAGGTGCTATTGATGATTGGGCGATTACTCTGGGAAATACAAGAAAGGCTGCAACTAAAAATTATTTAGTCAATGCAATTAAGGAATGTTTAAATAATCAGGATGTAAGTTTGGTTAGTTCTGAACCTGTAGGCTGTGAGATTAATGTATATTAATTTTTTTTTATTGTCATATTGAAAAATGAAATTGGCAAATCGCTTCTTCTTCAAAATTTTAATTACATTTTTTTCAGTGCTATTGCAAGTGCCGGTTATGGCACAAAATTTTTATAAGGATATTAAGCCAATTATTTTAAAAAACTGTTCTCCATGCCATCGTCCTGGAGAAGCTGCTCCATTTAGTTTACTCACCTACACAGATGTAGCAAAACGAACTAATTTTATTAAAAAAGTGGTTTCTACTAAATATATGCCGCCATGGAAAGCAAACAATTCCTATGTACACTTTGGCAATGATAGGTCGTTATCTGATAATGAAATCAAAACAATTGTGAATTGGGTTAATAAAGGCGCCAAAGAAGGTAAACAATTTGTAGACGACCCGTTTAATCAGTTACGCTTTTCACAAACTGCATATGTTCGCAATCCTGATCTTAAGCTAGGCATATTGGATACATTTTTACTTAAAGGGGATAATAGGGAACGTTTTGTTGAATTCAAGATTCCATTTGAACTTGCTTCAGATTTTAATGTAGAAGCTGTTGAATTTTATAGCAATAATAAAAAAATTATTCATCATGCTAATTATGCTATTCAAATGGTTGAAGATCGAAAGATTCAATTGGCTTCCCCGCCTTCTTATATAAATTATACAGATGGAACAAAATATTATGTTGACCCTTATAAAGAATTTAAAGAAAATTTGAGTTATTATGGAGGTTGGATTCCTGGATCGTCCTATGAATCTTACCCAAACGGAATTGGGTGGAGTTTATCACGTCGAGGTGTTGTTCTGTTAACGGTTCATTATACACCATCTGCAATAGATGAAAAAAGCGTCTGCGGCGTAAATTTATTTTTCACTAAAAATCCGATTGAGCGGAAAGTAAAAGTGGTTAGCTTTGGTTCTGGGGGCCTTGGTGAACTTGATATCACACCTATGTTTTTTAAAATCCCGCCAAACAAAGAGTCCACATATACTTTAAAATTTACTAATCCTTCAGAAGATTGTTCGCTATTGTATATATGGCCACACATGCATTTTATTGGAAAAGAGTTTAAGGCTTATTTAACCACCACGGATAATGATACGATACCTTTAATTCACATTCCTCAATGGGATTACCGTTGGCAAGAAATGTACAGGTTTAAAAACTTTTTAAAAATCCCGAAAGGCGCAGTTGTGCATATGGAATGTACCTATGATAATACATCTCAAAATCCTCATAATCCATTTAATCCTCCTCAGGATGTTTATTCTTATGGAGGAATGACATCTACACAAGAAATGATGACCATGTTATTTATTTACATTCCTTATCAAACTGGAGACGAAAATTTATCTACTTCTAATATGAAGGAAATAATAAGAAATTAATTATAGCAAATGTATAATTTTAGAAAACAACTTTTTTATTCAGTATGTGTTTTTTTGCTTAATTTAATATCATTAACAATTTCAGCACAAACTTCCTACCACTTTACCCAAGGCATTCTTATTAATCCGGTTTATAACTATGGCAGAGAGGCTGTATATACCGATGAATTAATGTGGCAGTATGGTAACGGGACGCTCCGGGTTCCTAAGGACGGCACGCTGATCAAAGCGGATTCAGCCGGCAATATTCAGCCTGAAAGACCTTCAAGACTCGGGCGTGGAGGACGGGGAAGGGGGATGTTCCGTAGTTCATACATCTATTTAACCTACCAATCTGACCAGGAAAAAAATGCGATACTCACGATGAAAGGCAACAATGCAGTCCTGGTGAACGGGGTGTTGCACGCTGGTGATCCTTACCAAATGGGGTTTCTGCATATTCCGGTTAGGCTAAAGAAGGGACTTAACGAATTTTATGTACGTGGATTTTCAGTCTCTGCAATGTTAGACTTCCCGAAAAAAGATCTGCTAATTTATACCGACGACATAACCGTACCTGATATGGTACAAGGTAAAGACAATAGCAATTTGGTCGTTGGTATTGTTTTAGTGAACACGACGGCCAAACCACTGGTCGGATTACAGTTCAAAACAATACTTGGTGTTAGAACAGTCTCAGGAGAATTGCCTGCCATCCTTCCCTATAGTACACGTAAGGTGCCCGTAAAATTTGATGGCTCTTCCATCACCAGTACTGGCGATCAACGGGCAAAACTGACGGTCTATAAAAAAAACAAGGAGCTGGATTCTGCAAACATTAAACTAAACAGTTTAGAAGCAAGCAAACCTTATCGGAATACCTTCATCAGCAGCATCGATGGAAGCCTCCAGTACTATGCAGTTAATCCCGAAATAGGAGGGGAACGGCCCGGTGAAGCCTTGTTCTTCTCTGTGCACGGAGCTGGAGTAGAGGCTATTGGACAAGCGGAAGCTTATGAACCCAAAGATTGGGGAACACTTGTAGCACCTACTAACCGTCGCCCACGAGGATTTAATTGGGAGGATTTTGGTAGGCTGGATGCGCTGGAAGTATTGGCGATCGCGCAGCAGAAATTAAAACCAGATCCCTTGCATTTATATTTGACAGGACATTCTATGGGTGGGCATGGCACTTGGTTTCTGGGAGCTACGTATCCAGAAAAATGGGCGGCCATTGCGCCATGTTCAGGCTATCCAACACTCAAAGGTTACGGATCTGCAGATGGGCTTATACCGGATACTGGTAGAAATTTGGCAGAGAACACGCTTCTTAGGGCCAGCAACCAAAGTGATGTACCTAAACTTGCTACCAATTATAAACCTCTAGGGGTTTATATCCTGCATGGGGACTCTGACCAGGTGGTTTCTGTAGAATATGCACGACAAATGAGGCGTATACTGGCCGATTTTCATCCTGATTTTAGTGCTTATGAATACCCTGGAGGAGAACATTGGTATGGTAACCAAAGCGTAGACTGGAAACCATTATTTGATTATTTTCGCTGGCATATACGCAAAGCAGATACCGCTGTCAGCCGCATCGATTTTATAACAGCCAATCCGGGTATATCTGCCTCTTATTACTGGGCCACGGTTTATCAGCAACAGCAACCACTCGTTTATTCTCGTCTAATCCTTTCGCGAGACTTAGCAAAAGGAACCATAATCGGGAAAACAGAAAATACAGCCATACTTCGCCTGGCCTTAACTGATTTTGGGGCTGGAAAAAATATTCGTATTATACTTGATAGTCTCCCAGCTATCGCATTCCATACCGAAACCGCTACAGACAGCATCTATCTTGTAAAAGAAGGAAATACATGGATGGTAAAAAATACGCCGTCTTTTTCAGACAAAGGTCCACACCGCAACGGAACCTTTAAAGAGGCTTTTAACCATCACATGGTCTGGGTCTACGGAACTAATGGCACTAAAGAAGAAAATCAATGGGCACTTAACAAGGCACGTTACGATGCCGAATCGTGGTATTATCGGGGCAATGGAAGTGTCGACATCGTGGCAGATAAAGACTTTAGATCATCAGCTTATTTAGATAGAAATGTCATTCTTATCGGAAACGCAACAACTAACACTGCCTGGGATGTGTTAGTGAAAGATTGTCCAATACAAGTTAAAAAAGGTAGCGTCATCCTAGGAAATAAGCATTACACGGGAGATGATTTGGCAGCCTACTACGTCTGGAAAAAACCGGGTAGCAATACACTTTCAGTTGGGGTGATCGGTGGGACAGGTCTTAAAGGCATGCAGGCAGCTATAGCCAACCAATATTTTGCCGGGGGGAGCGGATTTACCGATTACCTGGTCTTTCACCACGACATGCTTAAAGTAGGAGCAGCAGCTATTGAGGCTGCTGGATATTATGATAATCAATGGAAAATTGAATAAGCAATTCAATGTTAAATTTGCATTATATCCCTTAATTTTATCGTTACAATTATTTAACCGAGGTACTATATCCTCACAAAAACATAATTTAGCCAACTTAATTGATGCTGAAAAATGCAGGTTTATGGGAACAAAGAATTTAAAAAAAAGTGAATTAAGGCATAATATTATCAGGGAATTATATTATTGTGGTTCCTTGTCCCTTACAGAATTGAGTGAATCAACCCATAAAAGTCTGCCATTAGTTAATTCATGTGTAGAAGAATTAATTGAGGAAGGTTATATTTTGGATAATGGGCTGGCTCCGTCAACCGGTGGGCGCAGACCACAGACATACTTGCTTAATCATAAAAAAGAAAGGTATATCCTTGCAGTCTCTATTGATCAACTGGAAGCAAGAATGGCAATATACGATCTTTCCAATGTTTCAGTAACTCTAAAAATGGAAAATCTATTTATAAATATAGAAACTGAAAATTCAATAGATAGTATCACTGAATTTATAAGAGATTATATAGAACGCTCTGAAATTCCTGAGCAACATTTTATAGGTATAGGTGTTGCTATGCCTGGCTTCGTAGATGTGGAAAAAGGAATGAATTATTCATTTCTAAAACTAGAAAATATCACATTAAAGGATTATTGGGAGCGCATTTTTGGCATACCAGTTTATATAGATAATGATTCCAGTGCTATTGCCATGGCCGAATTAAAATTTGGGTCGGCAAAAGGACTACAGGACGTTATGGTGGTAAACATAGGCTGGGGGATAGGTTTGGGCATGATCGTCAATGGGCATTTATTCAGGGGACATAGGGGCTTTGCCGGAGAATTTAGTCATATACCCCTATCTAAAACTGATCATTTGTGTTCTTGCGGCAAAAGGGGGTGTTTGGAGGTGGATGCCTCGTTGTTGATTATAGCGGGAAAAGCGGAGCAAGCCATAAAAGACGGAGAAAAATCCAGCATGGAAAAACTATTTCAAGATAACAAAAAACTTCCTGGAGACCAATTGATACAGGCTGCAAAGCATGGAGATCCGCTTGCTGTTTCCATATTATCCGAATCAGCATTTATGATTGGGAAAGGTATAGCGACGCTCATTCATATAATGAACCCGGAAAAAATAATATTGAGTGGTCGGGGAGCTATTGCCGGGAGGGTATTGCTAGCACCTGTGCATCAGGCCATCAATGAATTTTGTATTCCATGGCTGGCTGAGCAAACCACAATCGACATTTCTACGCTGACTTCTGATGCGGCTCTTCTGGGAGCGGTTACTTTGGTGGTTGAAAATGGGGAATTTCAATGACAATAGAAAATAACCCTCGTTGGTTTATACATTATACACAATAGTTTAAAAAGTTTAACTTATCATGATCGTTAATTGCCGTTTTTTATATATTACTTTAACCTCAATTACTCTATTTTGTTGCACACAAGCGCAAACCAGACTTAGCCGCACCGAAGCCGATCAAATAGCACAACATGAACTCAATACTACTTGGGGTGCATTTCAACCCCAAGCCGAATCCATTTGGGCTAACAAAAAGATTCAGCTCGACTCGTTCACCATGAAATTTGATTACCGGATATTTGGTAAAAAACCAGTCGATGGCCGCAGTCTTTACATTTCCCTGCATGGAGGTGGCAATGCTGAAGCGTCGGTCAATGATCAGCAATGGGCTAACCAGATCATGCTTTATACACCTAGCGAAGGAGTATATGTGGCCCCAAGGGCTCCTACAAACACGTGGATGCTTTGGCATGAAAATCATATTGACGATATGCTTGATGAGTTGATCCGGACAGCGGTGGTGACCCAAGGCGTAAATCCCAACAAAGTATATATCATGGGATATTCGGCTGGAGGGGACGGAGTATTTCAATTGGCTCCGCGAATGGCTGACCGTTGGGCAGCCGCATCCATGATGGCGGGTCATCCGGGGGATGCAGCTGCAGCCAGTCTACGCGACCTTCCTTTCGAAATTTTTATGGGTGGGAAGGACAGAGCCTATAACAGGAATGGTCTGGCCGTTGTATGGAGCAAACTTCTGGATAGCTTACAACAGACCGATCCACTAGGTTATGTCCACAAAGTAACCGTATATCCGGACAATGCACACTGGATGGATCGCAAAGATACAGTCTCGCTTTCCTGGATGGCGAAATTTAAGCGGGATCCCTTGCCTAAAAAAATCGTTTGGGTACAAGATGATCGCTTGCATCCCTACTTTTACTGGTTGGGAGTACCGTTAGCCCAAGCAGCGGCTGGAAAAACACTGATTGTTGGTATTGACGGTCAACAGATCACTATTAGCAAGAATGACTATGAGACATTTACTGTTTATCTTAATGATCAATTGCTTAATCTGGATAAAAAGGTTACGGTAAAACTAAACGGTAAGCGCATATTTATCGGTAGAATACAGAGGAATACGGCCGTCATTAAAGAAAGCATAAAAGAGCGAATGGACAAAGGATTTACATTCAGTGCTAAACTTATTATTAAGGAAGGTAAGGTGGATATTTTATGAAAAATAACATATACTGCATTGGATTGCTTTTGCTAGCTGTTCATACCCCAGGCTTTGGCCAGGTCCACAATGTGTTTAAAGGCTATATCACACCCACAGATCCCTTGGTAAAAAAGAATTTGTCCGAATGGCAGGATTTAAAGTTCGGGCTATTTATGCATTGGGGATTGTATGCCAAGTGGGGTATTGTAGAAAGTTGGAGCATTTGTCCGGAAGATGAGGGGTGGACTCAGCGCCGAGGTCCTTATTCATCCAACTATTTTGAATACGTCAAAGCATATGAAAACATTCAAACTACTTTTAACCCGATTGATTTTAATCCGGATAAGTGGGCAAAGGCTGCCAAAGAAGCCGGTATGAAATACCTGGTATTCACTACAAAGCACCACGATGGGTTCGCGATGTTTGATACAAAACAAAGCGATTACAAGATAACGGGTTCGAAAAGTGCTTTCTCCAATAATCCAAAGGCAAATATAGCGAAAGAAGTATTTGGCAGTTTCCGAACGGAGGGGTTCAAGATCGGGGCGTACTTTTCAAAGCCAGACTGGCATAGCGAATATTATTGGTGGCCTTATTTCCCACCCAAAGACCGGAACGTGAACTATGAACCAAAAAAATACCCTGAACGGTGGCAACAATATAAAGACTATACCTACAACCAGATACAGGAGTTGATGACTGGATATGGCAAAATTGATATCCTATGGCTCGATGGCGGGTGGGTACGTCCTTTATCAACAGTAGATACGTCGGTCGATTGGCAGCGGGGAATCCACACAGATCAGGATATTGACATGGCTAGGATAGCTGGCATGGCTCGTAAAAATCAGCCCGGCCTGCTGGTGGTTGATCGTACCGTGCCAGGAGAATTTGAGAATTATGTTACCCCTGAGCAGCAGGTGCCTGAAAAACCGCTCGATGCACCTTGGGAAAGCTGTATTACCTTGGGTACTTCCTGGGGTTATGTACCCAACGACCAATTCAAACCGGCAAAGGAGGTGGTACAACTACTAGTCCGGATCGTGTCAAGGGGAGGGAGTTTGCTGCTGGATATCGGGCCAAGTGCTCAAGGAGATTGGGATCCAGTGGCGTACGAGCGTTTAAAACAGATTGGTGCGTGGATAAAACTCAACGGCTTGGGAATATATGGGACAAAGGTGTTGGATCCTTATTCTAAAGATAATTTATATTTCACCCAGAGTAAGGACGGAAAAGAACACAATGTCTTTTTCTTGTCTAATACCGATGAAGTATCGCTTCCGGCTAGTCTGGAAATTCCGGTCGAAGGAGGTGCAAAATTGGCGACTGTGCGATTGGTAGGGGTCGATTTAAAGCTAAAGTGGAAGGTAAAGGATGGGATTCTCCAGGTAATTATTCCCAAAAGCTTACAGCAAACGGGTAATCATTTATCTTATGCGGCTATGTTCCAATTACAATATAAATAAACTATTCCTCTAATTATGACAAGAATATGCGGAAAATTTATGCCACATTTTTAATCCTGGCTGTTTATAGCCAATGTGGTTACACTCAGTCAAAAATAAATCCTGATTACATTCGGGCAAAAATGCAATGGTTTGCCGATGCAAAATTGGGCATATTTATCCATTGGGGTATTTATTCGCTGGGTAACTACAGTGAAAGCTGGAGTTTTCATAACAAAGGGGTATCCTATGCCGACTATATGAAACAGTTGGAGGGATTTACGGCTGCTCGATACGAACCACAAGCGTGGGCAAAGCTTATTCATGAAAGTGGAGCCAGGTATGCAGTAATGACCACCAAGCATCACGACGGTGTAGCGCTTTGGGATACCAAACAAAAACACTATAGCGTGGTGAAAAATACGCCTGCCAAAAGAGACCTGCTAACACCTTTTTATAAAGCGCTTGAAAAATATGGCATAAAAAAAGGTGCCTATTTTTCTTTACTTGATTGGAGCTATCCAGACTATCCGGCATTTACGAAAGACAGCATCCGTTACACCATCGCAGATGATCCGGAACGATGGAAACGTTTCCTTAAATTTGACAGCGCCCAAATGGCCGAAATTAACCAATTGGTCAAACCAGATCTTTGGTGGTTTGATGGTGATTGGGAACATTCGGCCGAAGAATGGAATGCTGTAGGTATCAGGCAGGAACTATTAAATGCCAACCCCTCGGTGGTAATCAATGGCCGGCTTACAGGCTTTGGCGACTATGATACACCCGAACAGAATTTTCCGGTTTCACGCCCTGATTTCCATTGGTGGGAATTGTGCATGACGACAAATGACAATTGGGGATACCGCAAAACGGATTCAGCCTGGAAAACGCCTTATGAAGTCATTACTATTTTTGCAGATGCTATTAGTAACGGAGGGAATTTATTGCTGGACATCGGCCCACGTGCAGACGGAACTATCCCGGAAGAACAGGTGCATATCCTGAAAGAATTGGGTAAGTGGGATAACAAATATGCGAAGGCGATCTTCAATACTATAGGAGGCCTTCCCCAAGGCCATTTCTATGGCGCCACTACCTTGTCTAAAGATTCGGCCAGTCTGTACTTATTTGTTCCAGCCCGCACGCAGGGAAATATCATGGTAAAGGGGCTTAAAAATCAAATAAAACAAGTCATCGAGTTAGGTACTGGTCAGGAGCTCCTTCATAAGGTAGTGGGCAAAATATCCTGGAGCCCAGTACCCGGCTTGGTCTATATTTATGTGCCCGCTGGCGTACAGGATGAATATATGACTGTGTTGGAAGTGAAACTGGATGGACCCCTTCAATTGTACCGGGGGCAGGGTGGGTTGAAATAAAATAAAAATATATAGAACGATAATATAAAAATGAATGTGATGAAAACAAGATCGATTTACCTGCTTTTTTTTATTGGTGTTTGGAGCACAGGATTTGCCCAAAAAACGAAAAAGATTGATGTAATTGCCTATTATACCGGCGATCAGCAAGAGATTGATCATTATGCGGTCAGTAAACTCAGCCATATAATATTTAGTTTTTGCCACTTAAAGGATGGGAAACTCTATGTGAGTAATGCCCGCGACACGGCTACAATTCAGCATTTGGTGTCACTTAAGAAACAATATCCGACCTTGAAAATTATGCTTTCGCTAGGTGGATGGAGCGGTTGTGAGCCTTGTTCTGAGGCTTTTTCAACCTTGAAGGGCAGGGCTTTGTTTGCGCGGTCAGTAAAGGAAGTGAATGATTATTTCGGTACTGATGGAATAGACCTGGATTGGGAATATCCGGCGATAGAAGGTTATCCGGGTCATCTATACCAGTTGTCAGACCGGGAGAACTTTACGGCACTGATCCAAGAACTAAGAAAAGTACTGGGTAAAGGTACGGAAATCAGCTTTGCTGCTGGTGGATTCCAAAAGTTTCTTGACCAATCTATTGAATGGAAAAAAGTGATGCCTTTGGTAGACCGGGTCAACATTATGAGCTACGACTTGGTAAATGGATATTCTAAGGTCACAGGCCATCATACACCGCTTTATAGTGTGCGTGCGGAGGAAGAGTCTACGGATAGGGCAGTGGAGTACTTATTAAAATTGGGTATTCCTGCCAAAAAGTTGGTCATCGGGGCAGCTTTCTATACGCGGGTATGGAAAAACGTGGATTCGGTGGATAATGGCCGTTACCGTGCAGGCGAACCGACAAGTGGTTACGATTTTAAAAATTATACGGATGGGTTGAGCAAAACAAATGGCTGGGCCTATTACTATGATGAGAAAGCTCAGGCACCGTACTGGTACAACGAAGCTGCCCAAACCTATGCGACGGGGGATGACCTGCGTTCTGTGCACGCAAAGACCGCTTATGCTATAAAAAAGGGGCTGGGAGGCATTATGTTTTGGGAACTGACGCTTGACAGCTATAAGGGTGGGATGCTGGATGTTATGGACGACGTGATAAATGGCCGGTAGCAAGGTCCAAGCTAAGTGTTGCCAGTCGTGATGTGTTGAATAATTTGATCCGCATGGACCCGTGAGTTTTCAATAAACCACAAATGGGTGTTCATGCCACCGCACACCACACCAGCCAGGTAAAGGCCTGGCACATTGGTTTCCATCGTTTTCGGGTCATATTGGGGGATGAGTGCCGTATCATCCGAAAGCTGAATGTGCAATTTTTTAAGAAAGGCCAAATTAGGTTGGTAACCTGTCAAAGCAAGTACGAAGTCATTGGCAATGCTGATCGTTTTTCCGTTAGGGAGCTGTATGTCTACATCATCTTCGCGGATGGCAGTTAAAATACTGTTGAAATGGGCCGTGATTTCCCCAGCTTTGAGCCTGTTTTCGACATCGGGCTTAACCCAATATTTTACCCGATCACTGATCGCGTCGCCCCTGACGACCATTGTAACCTTAGCACCTTTACGAAAGGTTTCAAGCGCAGCATCTACCGATGAATTGCTGGCTCCTACCACTACTACGTTCTGATTGGCATAATAATGCGGATCTTCATAATAATGTCTTACCTTAGCAAGGTTTTCGCCAGGAATGTTCATCAAACACGGAACATCATAAAAGCCAGTAGCTACGATCACTTTTTTTGCCAGGTAAGTACGCTTGGAAGTTTTTACCTTAAACTCATCCCCATCCTTTTCTGCAGACAGCACTTCTTCAAATAATTGGATGGGCAGTGCAAATTTCTCCTGTACTCTACGGTAATATTCCAGCGCCTCTGCCCGTTTAGGCTTGGGAAGAATGGTGGCAAAAGGAACCCCACCAATTTCCAGTCGTTCTGAAGTTGAAAAGAATGTCATGGTTTGAGGATAATTATATAACGAATTTGCCAGGCATCCCTTTTCCAATATTAGAAAGGACAACCCAGCATCCTGTGCTTTAATACCGCAAGCTAAACCAATGGGGCCGCCCCCGATAATAATTACGTCGTACCTGTTGTGAATTGACATTCGTTAAAAGAAACAATTTAACCATTGGCCCAAATACGAAGATAATGGGCCAATGGAAATCTAAATTTAATAGGCAAAAATTATGCCTTAGCCGCAGCAGCAGCTTTGGCATGGTCTGCCAAAAAGGTAGCCAAGCCAGTGTCTGTTAATGGGTGTTTTAACAGGCCCAGAATAACTGATAAGGGGCTGGTCATGACGTCAGCACCCAATTTGGCGCATTCAATCACGTGCATGCTGTGACGGATGGAGGCAGCCAGGATCTGGGTTTCATAACCATAATTATCATAAATCAGACGAATTTCTTCGATTAGTCCTAATCCATCGGTTCCAATATCATCCAACCGTCCAAGGAAAGGAGATACAAATGTGGCACCCGCTTTAGCTGCCAATAAGGCCTGCCCTGCAGAAAATACCAGGGTACAGTTGGTTTTGATGCCGTGGTCTGTAAAATATTTAATGGCTTTGACACCGTCCTTAATCATCGGCACCTTTACGACAATCTTTTCGTTCAGCTTAGCAAGTGCTTCACCTTCTTTAATAATGCTTTCAAAATCAGTGCTGATCACTTCAGCACTTACATTTGCATCCACGATGTCACAGATGGCCAAGTAATGTTTAATAACGTTTTCATCACCCGTAATGCCTTCTTTTGCCATCAGACTAGGGTTTGTAGTAACGCCGTCCAGGACACCTAAGTCCTGTGCTTCCTTGATCTGGTCCAGATTCGCAGTATCAATAAAAAATTTCATGATATGATTTTTGTTAATTTTCAGAATATTTGCAAAAATCACAGCTAAACATTAAGCTGCTATTTTTAGCGAGACAAACATAACGAAAATTGTGGAAAGAATCTGTCCATAAATCGTCATTTATGGTGGATATTATTTAGGTAGATGTGGTTTCAGGCACTTCCTGGTTGAGAAAATTAATAAGCTGTTTAGTATCCTGTTTTAAACCGGTTATTATTTCCGATGATGGCATATCACCATTCCGGCTGTCTATTTCAAGCTTTCGAAGCTGAAAAGCTATTTTTTCATTTCCAATTTGTGCCGTCCTGCCCGCCATCCGGTGAAATAACAACGCCATAGAATTCATATCCGCCTTGGAAATGGCTGCATCCAGTTCATCCATATCAGACCGGGTATCCTGAATATATAATTGGATGATGTTTCGGAACTGTTGTTCGTTGTGAAATGTAAGCTTGCGGAGTTTAGAAAGGTCGGCTGCTGGTGCGTCTTTTTTGAACTCCGGACTTTTTTGAATACCCAGTACCTGCAACAAGCCACTTTCCTTAAAGGGTTTTAGCAATAAGCCGTCAAAACCCATCGCAAGCAGGTTCTCCTGTTCTTCGGGCAATACCTGCGCAGTGAAAGCAAAAATACGCACATACTGATCAATGCGATTACGCATCGCTTTTTGCAACTCTTCCCCAGACATTCCTGGCATGCGCATATCCATTAAAATAACTTTTAATGACGCATCAACAGGTACTTTCAGTACTTCTTCAGGCGAAGAAAAGCAATGGTGCTCAATACCATGCTTTTCAAGTATGGTATGGCATAACGATAAAATAAATGCATCGTCATCCACAATCCAAACAACACCATCAAACCCTTTTGATATCTTCAAATCCTTTTCCTCCACCAATTGAATTGCCGGATCAATGGTTTCCAACGGCAAATTGACGAAAAAGCTTGAACCTTTTCCTGGTTTACTCTTAGCCTCAATACTGCCACCCATCGTCTCGCAAATGGTCCTCACAATGCTAAGACCTAAACCACTTCCAAAATGATAGCCTGAATTAGCATGAGAGGCCTGCTCAAATTCGTTGAAGATGCGCTCCATATCAGCTTCCTGGATGCCCTTACCCGTATCCTTTACCAAAACACTTAGCCGCGCCGTGTTGCCATACAATGCCGTGCCGATATTCAGAGTTACTTTTCCTTCATCGGTAAATTTAATTGCATTACTCAACAGGTTAAATAGAATTTGTTTAATCCGGAAAGCATCGCTCTTATAATACCCCGCTCCATGAATACGGATATTTTTTTCGAGCACTAATTTCTTTTTCTCTGCCTGCGGCCGCATGGCCAGCAATACTTCATCCACCAGCTCCCCTAAATAAAAAGGCTGATTATTCAGCACAATCTTCCCCGATGTGATCCGGTTATAGTCCAGAATCTCATTGACAATCTGTAAAAGATGTTCAGAAGACTGATAAACAATTTCCAATTTATTCGGATCCGTCCGGGATTCGGTTTTCATTTGCTCGGTATAGCCTATAATGGATTGAAGGGGCGTCCGCAATTCATGGCTCATATTCGAAAGAAAACGTTGTTTGGCCGCACTATGATATTCAGCTTCTTCCTTGGCTTGTTCAAGAGCCAACCGGTAAGCATTACTTTTCCTTATATCGGCCAAGATGAGGTAAATGAGTACAGACATAATAAGCAGGAAACTAATAATGATGATGCCAATACGCAACACACTGTCATTAACCACCTGGCGGGCACCCTGATTATCAGCCTGCATTTGTTGCATAGCCTCGTTTTCGACACTTTGCAAAATGTTGAGCATACTACTGATCAGCGTATTTCCTGCTATTGTAAGCTCAATTTCCCTTGATGTAAATATTTCACTTTGCTTGCGTTGATTTTCACGTATGAGGGCCAGCGTACTATCTATACGATTTTTTATACTATCGGGTAATGATTTGGCAATACTATCTATGATCACATTGACCTCTTCCTTTACGGTTTGCCGCTCTGGGAGTAATTCTGTTTTCTTCCGCGAACCAAAAAGTTTTGCAAAAAATCCGCGATCGTCTTTCTTCGGGATCTCGTCATTTCCGTTAAAGGTAGTGGAGCTGGTTTTTTTTTCTGTTGTCCTTACGGTGGTGTCGGGCACAAAAAACAAACTATCCAATGATTGCAGCTGACTGGAGAATTCGTCGCCGTTCACCAGCCTGTCCCTAACCTTAATATATTCATTAAAAAGCCTGTCGCGGCGCTTTAATAAGTTGTTAATAGAATCCAGACGTTTTACCTGAAGGCTACTACCTGTATAAAGCTTTTTTAGAGTATCCAGCGATGCCGAAATTGCCTTTGATTCCTTGGCAAAATTCTTGTATGATGAACCCGCATTCAAAATAGCCTGTGAACGCTGCAGCTGGTCAAGCTGCATAATGTCACGGCTTATTTTACTGACTAAACCTAATTTTTCATTAGGGGTAGAAATGTTATCTACCGTGTCCATAATAGCGCGAAAAGCCACTCTGCTGGTCAGCCATGCCAAAATCAGCGCGCCTAAGCAGCAAAGGAACACAAATATGACCTTCCTGCGTACACTACCAGAAGAAACTTTTAAAATTTCAGGCATTTTACAGATCCATATGTCATTCAGTTATAAAGGTACGCAAAAAATATGCCTTACGGAAACTATTTAAACTGTTGCACAAAGGGCAGTATCTGTTCCAGGAAGTTTTCTTCGGCAAGTAACCGTACAAATGCACTACCCACGATAGCCCCATCAGCATAATTAAGGGTTTGGTCAAAAGTAGTCTTATCATGAATCCCAAAACCAATAACGATCGGATTGTTAAGGTTCATTTCCCGTATGCGGGCGAAATATTCACTGACACTTTCTGATATTTGCAGGTTTTTGCCCGTGGTGGCCGAGGATGACAGCAGGTAGATAAAACCAGTGCTAAGCTTATCGATCTTACGGATGCGGTCATCGGCTGTTTGTGGCGTGACCAGAAAAATATTGCTAAGCTGGTGTTTAGCGAAGGTACCCTGATAAAACTCTTCATACTCAGAAAGGGGAAGATCCGGGACAATGACCCCATCAATACCGACTTTTTCACAATCCTGGCAAAAGCGTTCAACGCCATACTGCAATACGGGATTTACATAACCCATCAGTAAAACGGGTATTTGTACTTTTTCGCGAAGGCCGGCCAATTGCTTAAACAATACTTCCAGCGTCATGCCATTTTTTAGGGCTTCTTCAGAACTGTGCTGAATGACCGGGCCATCAGCTACCGGATCTGAATACGGAAAGCCAATTTCCAGAAAATCCGCCCCAGCCTTTTCCAGCGCTTCGGCAATTTTTACCGTACTGTCAAGCTCGGGATAACCGGCCGTAAAGTAAATTGAAAGAATATTTTTTTTCTCTTTATTAGCAAATAGTTTGTTGATACGGTTCATTTTTTGATGTACGATTTATAAAATCGGGCATATCCTCTGCGGCTACTAAAAACCAATGCGCCCTGAAGTATCGGGGCTCCGTTATTTTCCTGAGGCCGCTGCCGGGCATACCCGATTTTAATTGTTCTGTAGATATAATCAGGAATAATAATAACGATTCTAAAATCCAAAATACTTCATATAATTATCCAGATCCTTGTCACCACGGCCTGAAAGGCACACAACCACAGTATCCTCTGGTTTAAATTTCATCTTTTCAAGCTGGGCCAAGGCGTGAGCGCTTTCAATGGCTGGGATAATGCCTTCCAGCCTGGTGAGCAATAAACCCGCCTGCATGGCTTCATCATCGGTAATACTTACATATTCGGCCCTTTGGATCTTGTGCAGCCAGGCGTGTTGAGGCCCTATACCCGGGTAGTCAAGGCCTGCTGAAATGGAGTAAGGCTCAATCACCTGCCCATCGGGGGTTTGCATCAAAATGGTTCGACTGCCATGAAGCACGCCTTCTTTGCCCAGAACGGAGGTAGCTGCTGAATGGCCGCTGTGCACACCCTTACCCGCAGCTTCAGCGGCGATAAGCCTTACACTTTCATCATCCAGGAAATGATAAAACATGCCCATAGCGTTGCTACCACCCCCTACACAGGCTAGGGCATAATTAGGCAATTCGCTTCCCGTTTTTTCTTTTAGCTGTTTTTTGGTCTCTTCAGAAATAATGGATTGAAACCTAGCCACCAAGTCCGGATAGGGGTGAGGGCCTACAACCGAACCGATGATATAGTGGGTATTAACCGGATTATTAATCCAGTCACGCAAGGCCTCATTGGTGGCATCCTTCAATGTTTTGCTGCCGGATTTGGCCGGACGTACCTCTGCGCCCATCATTTTCATGCGTGCAACATTCGGAGCCTGACGTTGTATATCAATTTCGCCCATGTAAACCACGCATTCAAGACCTTTCAAGGCACAAACGGTCGCAGTAGCCACCCCATGCTGGCCAGCGCCTGTTTCAGCGATAATACGTGTTTTTCCCAACCGTTGGGCCAGCAAAATCTGGCCAATGGTATTGTTGATCTTATGGGCACCTGTATGGTTCAGATCTTCCCTCTTTAGGTAAATATTAGCTCCATAGCGTTCAGATAGCCTGCCAGCCAGGTAAAGTGGCGACGGGCGGCCTACATAATCGCGCATAAGCTTGTCAAACTCTGCCTTAAAGGCAGGCTCATCCATGATTTGCCGATAGTTTTGACGAAGCTCTTCGACATTTGGATATAACATCTCAGGAATGTAGGCACCGCCAAACGTCCCATAATAGCCCTTTTCGTTTACTTGATAATTACTCATCTTCTTATATAATTAAGGACAAAGCCTTTTTTAGCACAGATATATTCTTAATTCCGGGCCGCTCTTCAAAGCGGGAATTGAGGTCAAGGGCAAATAAGCGATGGTCATCAACGCTGTAAGCGGCAAATAGATTTTCAGGGTCAAGACCACCACTTAAAAAATAGGGTATTTGGAGAGGGTATTTTTGCAATAATTCCCAGTTAAATGATTTACCCGTACCTCCAAACTGTGCAGAAGCGGTGTCAAATAAAAAATTATCCACCGAATCCTGGTATACCTCCAATGATCTCCAGCTAAAAGCTTCATTTAAACCAATAGCTTTGATAACTTCAAAATTAGCTGACTTCAGCTCCTTACATATTTCCGGACTTTCAGATCCGTGTAGCTGCACCGCATCCAATGAAAGTGCAGAAGTTATTTCCAATATTTCTTCCAAACCTGCATTTACAAAAACACCAGCCTTTTTTACCCCCGGCACCTCCTTTACCCAACTAGCTTGAAGCGGATCCAGAAAACGTTTAGAGCCGGGGTAAAAAATAAAGCCGAGATAATCGGGTTTTAACGCCAACACCTCCTTTACATTCTCAGGATCCGTCATCCCACAAATCTTTATCTTAACCGCCATTCCTAATTCCTAATTCGTAAATCGTAAATTGTAATTCGTAATTCAATGAATTAATTTATTAAAACACCCCAATGCCTTCAATCCCAATAGCGAATCTTTCGCCTCCTCAAAACAATCGATAAAGCTTCTGAACTGGTGAATGGTTTGGATGGCCACGGCCGCGTTGGCCAGTACCACCTGGTTTTGTATAGTGGTTCCTTCACCTTGAAGTATCCGTTTAAAAATACCGGCAGCTTCTTCTACGGTGTCGCCACCGCTAATCGCTAAGGGATCTACCGGCTTAAGACCTAGTTTTTCAAGCGTAAAATAATGTTCACCGCTATTGCTGATTGTCTTAAAATCGCCCGTCAGGGAAATTTCATCATAACCATCAATGGCATGGAGAATGGTGTATTGTTTTTTGGTTTGTTGGTAAAGGTAGCCATATAAGCGGGCCATGTCAAGGCTGAAAACGCCAACAGACTGATACTGGGGATTAGACGGGTTAACCAGTGGGCCCAGCATATTAAAAAAGGTTTTGACACCCAGTTCACGCCGTATAGGCGCCACCGTTTTCATGGCCGGATGAAACAAGGGAGCGTGCAAAAAACAAATCTGTGCTTCATCAAGCGCGCGTCTTATCTCCCCAGCGTCATTAGTGAAACGATAACCCAGGTATTCCATCACGTTTGATGATCCACATCCCGATGATACCCCATAATTGCCATGTTTGGCAACCGGATATCCGGCCCCAGCCACCACAAATGAAGCCAAGGTAGAAATATTAAATGTGTTTTTTCCATCCCCTCCCGTTCCACACAGGTCTATAAGGTCATAACCCGAAAAGTCAACCTTTACACAAAGGTCAAACATCGCATCCCTAAACCCCTCCAATTCTTCCACGCGGATGCTGCGCATGCAGTAGGCTGTCAAAAAAGCAGCCATTTGGGCGTTGTTATATTTGCCTGCCGTAATATTGGTCAATATCTCATAAGCTTCATTTCTGCTAAATGTTTTTTGCTCAAACAAGTGGCTTAATATTTTCTTCATTTTTTGGGGTTACTAAAGTGCTATATGCATAAAAAAGGGCCTGCTTTTTCGGCAGGCCCTTTTTTATGATAATGATTATGATAATATTTTATATTATAGGGTCATGCCACAAAGAAAATCTCTGTGCCACCAACCATTTATATTGACAAATTTTACGTTCATGATTCTTACGGTGCAAATATGATAAATAGTTTATGAACAAACAAAAGTAATGCAATTTTTTTTTAAGGTTACATTAACACTGCTATACCGTACTTCGTTCATACGGAATGCGGGTGATAATGGAGCGGCCCAGCGTCACTTCGTCCACATATTCCAATTCCCCGCCAAAAGAAATGCCGCGGGCAATGGTGCTAATCTGTATAGGCAGCGCCATTAACTTCTTATGAAGATAAAAAATGGTTGTATCGCCTTCCATCGTAGCACTCAGTGCCAGGATGACCTCTTTTGCATCACCTGCTTGGGCACGTTGAAGGAGTGAATCTATGCGAAGGTCAGATGGCCCTATGCCATCCATCGGCGAAATAAGGCCACCTAACACATGGTACACCCCATGATATTGGTCGGTATTTTCAATAGCCATTACATCCCGCGTATCTTCTACTACACAAATTATGCTTTTATCCCGTTTAGGCGAACTACAAATGCGGCATACAGGCTCATCAGCTATATTATAACAAACTTGGCAATGTTTAATATCCTGTTTTAATTTGGTTAGTGCGTTGGCAAAACGTTCAATGTCCGTATCTGGTTGATTTAGCAAGTGCAACACCAATCGTAGAGCGGTTTTCTGTCCGATACCCGGAAGCCTGCCAAATTCAGAGACTGCATCTTCCAGCAGCTTTGATGAAAAGTTCATATCATACAAAGGTAATTGAAAAAGTGAAAAACGGAAAGCGGGCAGTCAGAGAAAAATATTAACTTAGTAGACCTGATAATTTATCAGGTAAAATTTTATTTACAGACAATTATTCAGGTGATTTTGAAAAACATACGACAGAATTTCCGGTTTATAGCCTTATTGTGCCTTGGTATTGAATTTGAATCGGATTGCAGAAAACTTCTTAAAGCTTGAAGTCAACTTTTAAATGAAAGGAAAATAATATATATGAATTTAAATAATTTCACAATAAAAGCGCAGGAGGCCATTCAAAAGGCTTCTGAGATTGTTAGTGGTCATCAGCAACAGGCCATCGAACCGGCCCATTTATTAAAGGCATTACTTACGGTTGATGAAAATGTTGTAAGCCACTTGTTAAAAAAATTAAATGTTAATGTTAATCACCTTAATGAATCACTTGATCAGCAAATTGCTTCATTTCCTAAGGTTAGCGGCAGCGATGTTTACCTGTCATCTACAGCCAATTCCGCTTTGCAAAAAGCGCAAGGTTACCTAAAAGAGTTCAAGGACGAATATGTTTCTGTAGAGCATTTATTATTAGGTATCCTGAATGCAGGAGATAAGGCCGCTTCTTTGCTAAAAGATCAGGGTGTCACTGAAAAAGACCTTAAAAAAGCCATTACTGAGCTAAGAGGCAATAACCGGGTGACTGATCAGAATGCAGAAGCTACGTACAATGCCCTAAATAAGTATGCCCGCAACCTGAATGAATTTGCCGAATCGGGAAAACTTGACCCTGTTATCGGACGGGATGAAGAGATTAGGCGCGTTATCCAAATTTTATCACGCCGTACAAAGAATAACCCTATCCTGGTAGGAGAACCCGGGGTAGGTAAAACAGCCATTGCAGAAGGCATCGCACATCGCATTATACAAGGCGACGTGCCTGAAAACCTGAAAAGCAAGACTGTTTATTCATTGGACATGGGGGCTTTAATAGCTGGAGCTAAATATAAGGGTGAATTTGAAGAACGCCTAAAAGCCGTAGTCAAAGAGGTTACGGAAAGCGATGGAGAAATTATCCTGTTCATTGACGAGATCCATACATTAGTAGGAGCCGGTGGGGGAGAAGGTGCTATGGACGCAGCCAATATCCTTAAACCTGCCCTTGCCCGTGGTGAATTGAGAGCCATTGGAGCCACCACTTTGAGCGAATACCAGAAATACTTTGAAAAAGACAAGGCTCTTGAAAGGCGTTTCCAGCGTGTAATGGTTGAAGAACCCGATACGCAAGATGCCATTTCCATACTTCGCGGATTAAAAGAACGCTATGAAACCCACCATAAAGTGCGGATAAAAGATGAAGCCATCATAGCTGCCGTTGAGCTATCTCAACGCTATATAGCCGATCGTTTCTTGCCCGATAAAGCCATAGACCTGATGGATGAGGCAGCTTCCAAACTACGGCTTGAAATGGACTCCGTACCTGAAGCGGTGGATGAGTTGGAACGCCGCATTATGCAGCTCGAAATAGAACGCGAAGCCATCAAGCGGGAAAAAGATGATCATAAAGTAGAACATTTAAGCCGTGAGATTGCCAATTTATCTGCCGAGCGTGATTCCCTTCGGGCAGCATGGCAAAGCGAGAAAACACTGGTTGATCAAATAAACCAAGAAATTGAACAAATTGAAAATTTTAAACTGGAGGCTGATCAGGCTGAGCGGGCAGGTGATTACGGCAAAGTAGCCGAAATTCGTTACGGACGTATCAAAGAATCGCAAGACAAAGTTGAAAAGCTGAAGGCTGAGTTGGAGGAAAAACAAGTCACTGGCCGCATGCTAAAAGAAGAAGTGACCGCCGAAGATGTAGCCGGTGTGGTATCCCGCTGGACAGGAATACCGGTAACTCGTATGGTACAAAGTGAACGTGAAAAATTACTGCACCTTGAAGAAGAACTGCATAAACGCGTCGCAGGGCAAGAAGAAGCTATTGAGGCCATTTCCGACGCCATTCGTCGGTCAAGGGCCGGCCTGAGCGACAAACGCAGGCCTATCGGATCATTCATCTTTTTAGGTACTACCGGTGTCGGTAAAACAGAACTGGCAAAGGCCTTGGCAGAATTCCTGTTCAATGACGAACAGTCAATGGTACGTATAGATATGAGTGAATACCAGGAACGGCATGCGGTGTCGCGTCTTATTGGCGCGCCTCCGGGATATGTAGGCTATGATGAAGGCGGTCAATTAACAGAAGCCGTGCGTCGGCGCCCTTATTCAGTCATCCTGTTGGATGAGATTGAAAAAGCCCATCCGGATGTCTTTAATATCTTATTACAAGTATTGGATGACGGACGTTTAACTGATAATAAGGGCCGTGTCGTGAATTTTAAAAATACCATTATTATCATGACGTCCAACATCGGTTCACACCTTATTCAGGAAAACTTTAGTAAACTAGATGATGCCAATAAAGATGAGGTCATTGCAAAGACAAAAAATGAGGTATTTGAATTGCTGAAACAGAGCATCCGGCCTGAGTTTCTGAACCGTATTGACGAGGTTATCATGTTCACGCCGCTTAGCAGGGAAGAATTGGCCGACATTGTGAAGCTCCAGTTTAAGGCCTTGCAAAAACAGTTAGAAGAACTGGATATCCATTTGACCGCAAGCGATGAAGCGCTGGAATGGTTAGCACAATTGGGTTATGATCCGCAGTTTGGAGCCCGCCCGTTAAAACGCGTTATTCAGAAACGGATTTTAAACGAGTTGTCCAAAGAATTGCTGGCTGGAAAAGTAGATAAGAACGCCAGCATTAAACTGGATATGTTTGATAATAAATTTGTATTTTTAAATAACAAGGAAGAAGAAGTGGTCAGTTAAAAGGGTTTACACCCAAACAAAAGAGAGAAGGAAAACCGTAGATAACCATCTACGGTTTTTTTATGTACAATTTGTTACTAGTTTATGGATTTTAACCATGCTTCGGCCATTAAAGCAGCGCCGGCAAGTGATGGATGCACCCCATCCCCAGTCCAATAAGCTGCAGGTGCATGTTTAATGGCTTCGTCATAAACCGCCTGATAGGGAATAAAAATAGCTTTATACTCGGTTGCGAGCTCTTTGGCAGCAATCCGATACCCATCAAAAGCAGGATACCAGGCATCCGTTACTGCTTTCACCCCATTGACGGCATAGGGCTCCCCGATAATCAGTTTTACATTTGGAAGCGCTTTTAGGGTGCGATCAAGCAGTGCTTTGAAGTCATCACGGTAGGTTTTGATTGTACCATTATATTTGCCGGTTAAAGTATGCCAATAATCATTTACCCCAACCAATATACTTAATACTTGTGGTTTAATATCCAGACAATCGGCATCCCAACGTTCAGCCAGCTGATATACCTTGTTTCCGCTTATCCCTTTATTGTAAACTTTCAGGTTTTTGTCCGCATATTTTAAAAGCAACTGGCTACCAGCTACCAATGCATAACCTGAGCCAAGTATGTTCGCATTATTATATGAAGTCTGCTCTTTGTTTCGTCCGGCATCTGTAATGGAATCCCCCTGAAAAAGGACTACATCACTGGTGTTCAGTGTTATTCTTTGGCCTTTATTACCGGCAGCAAATGCGGTTGATACAATTTCTGGGATACTTATGGCCAGAGCACCGCTCCAGGCCGCTTTTTTGATAAAATCTCGTCTGTTATTTAAGCTCATTGTTATTGATTTATTTTGGATGGCAATGTATTATTTTTTTTGACGAACAACAAATAAAAATGGGGGATAGTATAGGCACTACCCCCCAAAACCAATTTTTTAAACAAAAATCAAAAATGAATTATCTTCCCCGTGAGCTGCGACCATGACCACTGCTTTCACGATGGGCTGGCTCATTGCTCCCTTTAGGTACTGCTGGCCTTACAGACTCTGAACGTCCTGATGGCCTGGCAGACTCCGTGCGTACGGCTGGTCTGCTTTCTCTTTGTGCCGGAGCAATAACCCTATCACGCATATTGTTTCGCTCTTGAGAGGATGACCTGGAAGTACCCATTTCCGTTCTCGATGACCTGCCAGTCCTGCCAGATTCAATAGGATAAGTGTTGTTAACTCTAGAAGTGGGGTTGCTTCTATAAATGTTGTTGTCTCTCGAAGGATTTGAGGTTCTTGACGGGCGACTGTTCATTACACTATTCACATCAGTTACGCGGCTAGGACGTGCCGTATTGCGCGAACCGCGTTCTACAGCCGGACGGTATAAACTAACCGAACGCTCATTGAAACTCGTTCTTCCCGGACGTGAGACGTCCCTGATATCCCTTACGTTAACCCGACTGCGTGTCGCGCGTTCCAGGTCATGGCGGCTTGGGCCACTAATATAAGAGCGGTTATTATACACGTAAGTATTATTAATAATCGTCGTGCTATTATAAATCCGGCCCAAATCCCGGTGTGGGGCATAGTACCGGGAAAGGTAAGGACTACAAATGTAGCGTTGCGGAACAAAGTTCCATGCAAAACTGGGTATGTTGACATTAACAGAAACGTTTAGCCCGGGTAAAAGCGGTGCCCAGCCATAATAGCCGCCACCATTACGCCAGTTAACCCAGGCGGGTCCCCATTCGTAGCCTGGAACCCAAGCCCAACCATAATAGTCACTGTAATTCCAGCGCCCGTAGTGGAAAGGTGCCCATCCCCATGGATAGTTAGATACCCAAGTATTACCATAAGAAGTCACTACCCAATTTCCATTGGAGGCATACGGACGGAAGTCACGCCCCTCGTCCGGTATCCAGATGTACCCATATTGGGCATCATTAATCCACTGCCCATAGGGCGCCAATTCATCATAGAATAGTTGGAATGATACGTTTCCTGTATTTTGTGCTAAAGATTTATAAGGAATGAATGCCAGCAACATAAGCGCTGAGGCAATACTTAAACTAAGTTTTTTTATCGTTTTCATGATTCCAGTGTTTTTAATATCCACCATTTTATTTATATTATAGTTAAGACATAGTTGGTGGCGCGAAGTTTAATTTTCGCTTAAAAATAAATATTGATTTCATATGTAATCAATACAAACTTTATACCCAATTAATTGTTATGACACCGTAAAAGTACATTTAGTTGCATTTCATAGTGTAACATTTTGAAGAGGAATGAATCAATGAATTACCAAAAGAAGACAGTATAGTTTAGCATAATTTTAAAAATACTTATTTTTTTACTGGGAAAGTCAATTTATAATATTATATCTGCTATTTTTGCCCCCATATGGCATTAGACAAAATTAAACGTATGTTCATTGAACTGGCCAATATAGCCCGGTTCGTTGGCCGTTTTTTTAAGGAATTATTTAATCCGCCTTTTGAGTTTAAAGAGATTATTCGCCAATGCTACGAAGTGGGATGGAAGTCGTTGCCACTTATATCGCTAACCGGATTTGTAGTTGGGTTTGTATTTACCAACCAGTCACGTCCCTCGCTTCAGGAATTTGGTGCCACTTCCTGGCTTCCGGCACTCATTTCCATTGCCATAATCCGTGCATTGGCCCCGCTGGTAACCGCATTGATATCCGCAGGTAAAGTTGGTTCCAATATTGGGGCAGAACTTGGTTCCATGAACGTAACCGAGCAGATAGATGCCATGGAGGTTTCGGGTACCAATCCGTTTAAGTTTTTAGTGGTAAGCCGGGTCATCGCAACTACTTTTATGATCCCTATACTCACATTTTATTCGGCATTTGTAGGGCTTTTAGGTGGTTTCCTGAATATCAATCAAAATGAGAATACCAGTTTCCTGAGCTATTTTTATGAGGTATTTGACGCGGTGGATTTTTTAGACTTGTTTGCCATGGGCTTTAGGTCCATTATATTTGGCTTTACCATTGGCATTGTGGGTTGTTATCAGGGTTACCATTCTTCCAAGGGGACAGAGGGCGTGGGGCGTGCCGCCAACTGGTCGGTGGTTATGTCCATGTTTTTAATCTTTGTTGAAGAGTTATTGATAGTACAGATTTTACAGGGGTTACGGGTTTAAACGATGATTAAGCAGCATACATCCACCATTGACTATAATGATAAGGTCATTGACATACACGATGTGTACAAGTCTTTTGGCACCCTGGAGGTATTGAAGGGGGTGGACCTTCAATTATTTAAGGGAGAAAACCTAGTAGTACTTGGTAGGTCAGGTACGGGTAAATCGGTACTCATTAAATTGATATCGGGCCTGCTCATGCCAGACCAGGGAACGATCAATGTTTTGGGTGAACAGGTGGACGAGCTGGATGTTAAAGAACTGCAAAAGCTCCGCCTGCGTATTGGCTTTTCTTTTCAAAGCAGTGCGCTTTATGACAGTATGACTATCCGGGAGAATCTGGAGTTTCCATTGGTGCGCAACAAGCGCCATTTGAAACGTGCTGAAATAGACGAAAGCGTAGAAAATGTTTTGGAGGCCGTGGGCCTGTCGCAAACCATTAACCAAATGCCGTCAGAGTTGTCCGGTGGACAACGAAAACGCATTGGTATAGCCAGAACGCTTATTTTGCAGCCTGATATTATGCTTTATGATGAGCCTACAGCCGGATTGGACCCCATTACCTGCATTGATATCAATAACCTCATCAATGAAGTGCAACAACAATATAAAACTTCATCCATCATCATTACCCATGACCTGGCTTGCGCAAAGACCGTCGGTGACCGCATTGTTATGTTGCTGGATGGCCGTTTTGAAAGACAAGGAAATTTTGACGAGATTTTTGATACAGATGATGCCCGCGTGAAACCCTTCCATGATTATAATTTTATAGATTAAGAAAAGATATTTAGCATAACACCATGAGTAAAGCAGATAATAAACGTTCAATCATATTAGGTATTTTTGTCCTGGTAGGTATCGGTATTTTGTTTGCCGCCATTTTTACGCTAGGCGGCCAGCAAAACCGTTTCGCTAAAAAAGTGGAAATTAAAGCCGTATTTGACAATGTGGAAGGCTTAAAAACGGGCAATAACATCTGGTTTTCCGGAGTTAAGATCGGCATTGTGAAGGCCGTACATTTCAGGGATGACCGCAAAGTAGAGCTGGTGCTGGGCATTGATGACAAATCGCATGAATATATCCGCAAAAATTCGACCGCCAAAATTGGCTCAGACGGTTTGATCGGCAACAAGATCATTGTAATAGAAGGAGGATCTACAGATGTGCCTCCTGTGGAATCTGGTGATGAACTAAGAACATTGAAGGGCACCGATACCGAAAAAATGATGTCCACATTGCAGGTAAACAATGAAAATCTGGTAGGTATAACTGAAAATATCAGGCAATTGAGCCAGAAAGTGCTTAGGGGCGAAGGCACTATTGGTGCGGCATTGACCGATTCAATCATGGCAAATAATATGCGTACAATGATGGCCAGCCTAACCCAGGCAGCCACCAATACCAATAAAGTAACAGCCGCACTGGCCAATTTCACCGCCAAGCTAAATACCCAGGGATCACTGGCCAATGAGTTGCTTACAGATACCGTGGTCTATAGCAATTTGCGCGCTGCCGTTGCTCAATTGCAGGGCGTTACCCAAACGGCCTCCGCACTAACCACTAACTTAGGCCAGGCTTCAGAAAAACTAAACACCAGCTTAAGCAGCCCTGACAATACGCTTGGCTTGCTGCTTTCAGACAAAGCAACGGCTACAACCATAAAACAAACAATGGTAAACCTGGAAGCCAGTACAGCAAAACTAGATGAAAATATGGAAGCCCTTCAGCATAATTTCTTGTTACGCGGATTCTTTAAAAAGCGCGATAAAGAGGCCGCCAAGGCAAAAGAAGCCGAAGAAAAAGCGCAACAATAGCAAAAATAATACTAATTACCTACGCTCAGAATACAGAAGTCTGTCCGTCTATTGCTGTTTCTTCCCGCTTCGTTATCGTTGCTGGCCAGCGGCCGCAGTGAGCCATAGCCCTTGTAACTCATTTGCGGAGGCTTGATACCCTGGGTCAGCAGATAATCGTATACCGCCTTTGCCCTCTTTTCTGAAAGAATCAGGTTTCCCTTATCGGTGCCGGTATTGTCTGTATGCCCTCCAATTTCTATTTTGAGTGTACCATTTAATTTCAGGAAAGTGGATAATGCCTCCAGATCGGCCTTTGAATTTTCTAATAGCGTAAATTTATTGGTTGCAAAAAAGATATTATTTAGTACGCTTTTCTGCCCTGCCTTTATTTTTAAAAGTTTCACCTGAATGTTATAGGCATCATTTGCTTTATCAGGGCTGGCTAGGGTGTAATTGGCCGAATAAAAAAGGTAACCGGGTTGTTTCACATGCAGTGCATACGTATGGCCAAAGGGAAGTGGGGCCAAAAAGCTGCCATCTTCATAATCGGCGGTCTCGTCATACAGCGTTTTATTGGTGGCCACATCGGTTACC
Organism: bacterium A37T11; assembly: GCA_900109895.1. Taxonomy (GTDB): domain Bacteria; phylum Bacteroidota; class Bacteroidia; order Sphingobacteriales; family Sphingobacteriaceae; genus A37T11. The sequence continues at coordinate 48,439 of FOBR01000015.1, read as the reverse complement.
GTTACCTGCGCCTGCATCTTATCCCCGCTGTCTCCATCCACAATTTCACCTTTCAGGTAAGCCACTGAAAGTGGTTGAACAGCGTCAGGAAGTTCAAACGTATAAATATCCAGGTCGCCAAAGCCATTCTTCCGGTTGGTTGAAAAGAACGCCTGCCTCCCGTTCATGGTAACCGTTAGCGCAAACTGCTCCTGGTAATCGTTAATCGGATATCCCAGGTTTACCGGGAGCTGCCAGCCTCCGCTGCTGTCTGCCCGACTCATAAAAATATCCTTATCGCCCAGACCGGGCCAGCCATTGGAAGCAAAATACAGCGTTTGCCCATCGGCATGAATATAAGGCGTGCTCTCATCATAAGGCGTGTTAATCTGTTTACCTAAGTTTTCGGCAGCTCCCCAGCATCCATTTTTAAGCAAGCGTGCCATCCAGATATCATACCCCCCTTGGCCACCCGGCCTGTTACTCACAAAATAGAGCGTGCGACCATCGGCACTGAGTGCCGGTTGCGCTTCCCAACCCGGCGTATTGACAGGAGCACCCAGGTTATAAGGCTCTCCCCACGTGTGCAGGCCTTCACGGCGGGCCACATAAATATCACAGCTTCCCATTCCGCCCGGGCGGTTACATCCGGTAAAAAACAAATACTTACCGTCGGGTGTAATGCAATGTGCCCCTTCGTTGTAATTTTCTGAATTAACAGACCCTCGCAAAGGGACTGCCGTTTGCCATTTTCCGCTGCTGTCAGCCCCGCTTTGGTAAAAATTTTCATGATCGTTGGCCCGGCGCGTATAAATAAGGAGCTGCCGGTCGGCGGTAAGCATCGGAAAATATTCCGCAGACGAACTATTGACAGCTGCACCTAAATTGGTGGGTAAAAATTGGACGGGATGTTGTGTGGCTTGCAAGCTAAAACGGCAATCGGCCAGATATTTTTCAGCCACCTGTTTGCTCTTAAGGCCCGTACCCGGCATATCCCGGAAGCGCATAAAGGCCTGTTGTGCCTCCGCGTACTTTCCTAATTTTAGAAAATTCCGGGCTTCATCCAATACATCCCGGGCCCTGTCAGCATCGTTACGGACAGATTGTGCAGGTGAATCCAGCCAAAGGCCGGCACCCAACAGCAGGGTAAGTACGTAGTTCAGTTTCGTCACATTTTAAGGAATATTGAGGTACTTATGCGTTTGAAGTGAAATTTCCCATTTCGGGTTGTTCATAACATAATCAATAATAAACGGGGTCATTTCAGCCGCTTTGCTCCATTCAGGTTGCAGGTAAAGGCGACACGTCTGCGGAACTTCAGCAGCAAAGCTCTCTGCCCAGGCAAAGTCGCTTTTATTAAAAACAATGACCTTTAATTCACCCGCAGCAGCAATCACGTCTGGCCTTGGGGCCTTAAATTTCTTGGGAGAAAGGCATATCCAGTCCCAGTAGCCACTTAACGGGTAGGCGCCCGAAGTTTCCATAAAGGTTTTAATACCCTGTTGCTGTAAACCCCTGGTTAAGTAATCCAGGTTATAGATCAAGGGCTCGCCACCGGTTACCACCACCGTTTTTGCCGGATGCCGGGCTGCATGCGCAATGATGGTATCGGCCGGCGTGAGCGGATGAATACTGGCATCCCAGCTTTCTTTCACATCACACCAATGGCAGCCCACGTCGCAACCACCCAAACGAATAAAATAAGCCGCTTTACCCGTGTGATAGCCTTCACCCTGAATGGTATAAAATTCTTCCATCAGCGGCAATAAGGAGCCGTCATCCGGAACTTGTTGTGTCATCTTAAGCAATTATTGCACAAAGGTAGCCATTTATGTGTGATGCGGAAAATGTATCTTTACCCGCAGTTGATATTGACAAACGCATGAAATGGATTAAACTATTCGATACGGATGTGCCACAACAGGAAGGGGTGTGGAAAACAAAGGCAGGTGGCAAAAAGTTATGTGTGGTGCGCCATGTCGGCAAATTATATGCCACCAGCGCCGAATGTCCCCATGCCGGTGCAGACCTCTCCGCGGGATGGTGTGAATCAGGCAGGCTAATCTGTCCATACCATCGGCAAGCTTTTAACCTTGAAAACGGTCGGGGAGATCCGGGCCAGGGCAACTACATCCACATTTACCCTCTTGAACAACGTGGTGACGCATGGTATGTAGGCATGAAAGAAAGTCTGCTAAGCCGTTTATTTAAAAAATAATTAGTTTTGCCAAATTGCCGTGGGTTACTATTGAGGTTTTAGCGTATTAAAAAGTGAATAAAGGAAAAGAAGAGTTCTTTGCAGATGATCAGCAATTGATCCATGGTCTTAAACAAGGTTCTTCGGAAACACTTGACCATTTATACCGGACTTATTTTCCGATGGTGGTGAAATTGATCAGGGACAACAGCGGAACCGAAGAGGACGCCAAAGATATTTTTCAGGATACGGTACTGGTACTTTACGACCGGGTCAGGCAACCGGATTTTGAACTGACCAGTAAACTGAAGACGTATCTTTATGCTGTCAGCAGGCGATTGTGGCTAAAGCAACTGAATCGCAATGGCCGTTTTAACGATGACATTGCTGATTACGAAGATGCGTTAGCAATTGAGGAGGATCTGGGTATCCATGAAGAGACCGATCGTCAGTATTATCAAATGGAAGAGGCGCTGATGCAATTGGGAGAACCCTGTAAATCCATTATTACTGATTTTTACATTCAGAACAGGTCTATGCAAGATATTTGCGATAAATTTGGATACACCAACGCAGATAATGCTAAAAACCAAAAATATAAATGTCTGCAACGATTAAAAAAGCTTTTCTTTCAGATCAGTGATGATCTTGCAGAAGGTTAAAAGGAAGATAAAAAATGAATAACGAAATGGATTTCACTAAATGGGCGGATGCTTACCTGGAAGGTAGTTTGAGTGAGGAGGACCGCCTGAAATTTGAAAGCTATTGCGCTGCAAATCCAGAGCAATATAATTTGCTTGAAACCCACCGTATGTTTTTGGAACAATTGCGGGGCTACGGAAAAAGGAAATTGCTTAAAAACCAGCTGCAGGAAATTTCCGCACATTTATCGGCACCTGCTATTGATCATTTATCATCCGTAGATGAACCACCGGTTATCAGCCTTTGGACCCGGTTTAAAGTTAACGCCCTTGTAGCAGCCTCCGTGGCTGTTTTAGCTGTATTGACCACGCTTTGGGCAACTGGCTATTACAGTAGCGTTAAAGACACCAGCACCCAGTACAGTGCCTTACGCAGGGATATGAACAATATTAGGCGCAATGTCAAAGCCCAAAATATGGCCATTAGAAATATGAATAGCTCGACTAATAAAAATGGAGTTTATAATTCAAGCCATTATAGCGCCTCCGGCTTTGCTTTATCGCCTACCAATTATATTGTTACCAATTACCACGTCATCAGAGATGCAGACTCCGTTTATGTTCAGAACATTTCCGGCGACTCCTACCGAGCGAAGGTTATTTACCAGGACCCCATCTATGATCTGGCTGTTCTACAAATTACGGATCCTTCATTTAAGGTACAGACAAATGTTCCTTATGCCTTTAAGCAAGGGATTGCCGATGTTGGCGAGGACGTATTTACCTATGGCTTTCCACGGGATGAAGCCGTTTATGGTCGTGGCTATTTAAGTTCGAAGACCGGGTACAGTGGCGATACCACCTCTTATCAGGTATCCATTGACGTAAACCCAGGCAATAGTGGTGGGCCGCTACTAGATTCAAAAGGCAATGTCATCGGTATTATCAGCGGAAAACAGACTCAGGCAGAAGGCGCGGCTTTTGCCATTAAATCCAACTATCTGTTAAAATCGCTGTCCAATATCCCAGCAGATTCATTGGGCGGAAAATTCTCGCTCAACCGCAAGAATATTCTTAATGGTATGGCCCAAAGGGATCAGATAAAAAAATTGGAAAACTATATTTATATGGTTAAGGTATATTGATTATACCATCATATAATTTTTTTGATTAAATTGCGTATCCTTAAAAGGATATGGAAAATCAAAATATAAAGCGTTTCACGGCACGGGCAGATAACTATGACAAATATCGTCCTGGTTATCCACAGGAATTAGCCGATTATTTATACGGCTCGGTAAATTGGTCACCGGGCGACGTCATTGCTGATATTGCAGCAGGAACCGGCATATTTACAGAAACCATGTTGTCTTGGGGCCATCAAATATATGCCGTAGAGCCTAATCCTGAAATGAGGATATTGGCACAAAAACGCTTAGATTCGTTTAAAAACCTCGCTTTTATTGATGCAACTGCCGAGAATACTACCTTGCCAAACCATTCTGTTAAATTAATAACCTGTGCGCAGGCCTTTCATTGGTTTGATCTTGAAAAATGCAAAATAGAATTTATGCGCATTGCGGCCCCAGAGGCAAAGGCCGCAATCATTTGGAACCGAAGAAATGCCCAAACTCCTTTTGAAAGGGCCTATGAAAAGTTGATCATCTCCTATAGTGCCAATTATTTGCAAGTAACCCAACATCGCATCAGCGATGACGACCTTTCCTGCTTTTTTAACCCCCAAAAGCCTGATTATAGGGTTTTCGAACACACTGACCCCTTAAATTTCACACAATTGAGGGGTAGAACATTATCATACTCATTTCTGCCCGAAGAAGGGTCTGAACAGTCATTGCAATTACTAGCTGAACTTCAACAATTATTTGACCGCCATCAGGTGGGTGACATTGTTCAATTAACGTATACTACCCGGTTATTTTTAGGATGTATTTAGGTTGCTTAACTTAAATGCTATTTTACAGAATTGTGGCTTTACTTCTGCCCATTACCATTTTTAAAATCGCGTACTTTGCTAATATTAATAACTGATAGTGATGGATAAAGTAAAAATTGGAACATCAGATTTGGATGTTACCCGCATAAATTTAGGTGGTAACGTATTTGGATGGACGTTGGATGAACAACAATCTTTTGAAATATTGGATGCTTTTGTGGCCGGTGGATTTAATTTTATAGATACAGCAGATACTTACTCCTGGTGGGTAAATGGTACCGGTGGACAATCAGAAACTATTATCGGTAATTGGCTGAAGAGTCGTTCCAACCGTAGCCAGGTGGTTATTGCTACTAAAGTAGGGTCACAGACGAAGGAACATCCGTTTGACATCAGCAAAAAGCATATTCTTAAATCGGTAGATGAGTCATTAAAAAGGTTGCAGACAGATTATATCGATTTGTATTATACCCACTTTGACGATAAGGTGACTCCCCTAGAAGAAACACTTTCTGCGTATGATGAGATCATAAAGGCTGGAAAAGTGCGGTATATTGCTGCTTCGAATGTAGATCCAGATAGGTTAAAAGCGTCGTTTGATCTGGCAGAGAGGGAAGGATTGCCCAAATATGTGGCTCTTCAGCCGCACTACAATTTAGTTGAACGGAAAAAATATGAAACAGAATATGCCCCTTTGGCAGAGAAATATCAACTTACCGTATTTCCATATTGGTCCTTGGCGGCTGGTTTTTTAACGGGTAAATACCGGACTGAGTACGATTTAGGAAAAAGTGTGCGTGGTGAAGCGGCTAAAAAGTACCTGAATGAACAAGGACTTGAAGTATTGAAGGTATTAGATACGGTTTCTGATAAACACCAAGCTACACAGGCAACTGTAGCTTTGGCGTGGTTACTTAGCAGACCGCATATTGGCGCTCCCATTGTCAGTGCTACCAGTAAAAAGCAATTGGAAACCATATTTGCAGCACCAAAGTTAATTTTGGATGCTGAAGATATTAAATTGCTTGAAGAAATTAGCTATTAAATTTATTTTTTTCTTAGCTTTATAAAAGCATTAGCGGGAATAAATGGCAGATTATCAGATAGATCGAAGTTAATACCGTGGCCCTTCTATCCTCTTTTCAGTGTACGTGATGCGGCGTTGCTTCACTCCTTCGGGCACTTCAGGTCTGCCAGAAGAAGTGCCTTGTAAGGGACGACCTGGACGAGCCTTATTCGCTTCGTCCGGAAGATCAACTACAAACACCTCTGTCAGCGTCTAAACGTGTTTATCTTTTAAATTCACTACGACTGTGCTGCAATAATCGAAGTATGCATGGTGTAGATGCTGGCTCGTAGTTGTTGGCTTTTCCTTGTTGGTTATCATAGTAAGTTGTCAAATAATATTCCACAAAATCCGTTATACCAATAATGAAACTTAAAAAATGCGGGATATTTCTTATTTTGGTCATATTTGGTATTACGTTAAGTTCGTATGGACAAGAAATTCATTTCTATGTATCTCCAAAGGGCAATGATACATACAGTGGAAGAAAAGAACAGCCTTTTGCCACACTTGGAAGAGCTAAGGAAGCGGTAAAACTGCTGAAAAAAGCAGGAAATAAACATTCAGCAACTATTACGCTGGCAGCGGGGAATTATCTGTTGCCAGCTACGTTGGTTTTTACGCCAGATGAGTCAGGAAGTGAAGGCGCTCCTTACCTTATAACGGCAGCAGCAGGGGATAAGGTAACATTGAGCGGGGCCATTTCTATTACGCCTACTTGGGTAAAATACGATGCAACAAGGTATAAAACGCAGGTAGCTCCAGGTATTCAGTTTCAATCATTGTTTGCAGGAGATAAGGAGTTGATCCGTGCACGCTTCCCTAATTATGATCCGGCGGTATTGCCCTATGGCGGTTATGCGGAAGATGCGCTATCCCCTGCACGGGTTAGTGGTTGGAAACAACCCCAAACGGGATATATTCACGCTATGCACAGCGGTATTTGGGGTGATATGCATTACCGCATTACCGGCAAAAATGCGGATGGTACTTTAAGTTACGTAGGTGGCTGGCAAATGAACCGCCCAAGCCCCATGCATCCCAAATTTAGATTTGTCGAAAATATTTTTGAGGAGTTGGACAGTCCTGGCGAATGGTTTCTGGATTCTCTAACACACACATTGTACCTTTACCCGTTATCGGGCATGGACCTCGCAAGTACTAAGTTTGAAGCTTCGAACCTGGAAAACCTAGTTGAATTTAGGGGCAGTGAGCAAAAGCCGGTCAAAAACATTCACTTAAATGGCTTGCTCTTTACTCGTACTGCCCCCACTTTTATGAAAACCCGTGAACCCTTGATGCGGAGTGACTGGGCCATATACCGGGGCGGGGCTATTTTGTTTGACGGCACCGAAGGATGTAAGGTGAGCAATTCTACGTTGAACCAGCTTGGTGGTAATGCCATTTTCGTGAGTAACTATAACCATCATGCAGCTATTACGGATAACCTTATTGAAGACATTGGTGCCAGCGCCATTTGTTTTGTAGGTTCGCCGGATGCCGTGCGGTCGCCTGCATATCGTTACGAAGAATTCGTCCCCCCTTATAAAATGGATACCATCCCCGGCCCGAAAACAGCAAACTACCCGTCCCAGTGTCTTGCCTATGACAACCTGATTTGCCACATTGGAAGAATTGAAAAGCAGGTAGCTGGCGTGGAGATCCAGTTAGCGGCAGACATCACTGTAAAGCACAATAGTATTTATGATGTGCCACGGGCTGGGATCAATATTGGTGATGGTGCCTGGGGTGGCCATGAAATAGCTTTTAATGATGTGTTTTTGACCGTGTTGGAAACGGGCGATCATGGGGCCTTTAACTCGTGGGGAAGGGACCGTTACTGGCATCCAAACCGGGCCGTGATGGACAGCTTGGTGGCTTTTCATCCTAATTGGATCAGGCTTGACGCTATAAAAACGACGACTATTCATAACAATCGCTTTCGCTGTGACCACGGTTGGGACATTGATCTTGATGACGGCTCTGGGAATTATGAAATTTTTAATAACTTGTGTCTTAGCGGCGGTTTAAAATTGAGGGAAGGTTTTTATCGGGAGGTCTATAACAATATTTTGGTAAACAATGGATTCCATCCGCATGTGTGGTTCAAAAGTAGCCACGATGTATTCCGCAATAACATCGTGATGACCAGTCATCAGCCTATACAGATTAATTTTTGGGGTGACACGGTCGATTACAATTTCTTTACATCACAGGCAGACCTCGATCGATCAAGATCGGATGGTGCAGGAATTGAAGTTCATGCAGCCGCCGGCAACCCGCAGTTTGTGGATCCGGCGGAAGGCGATTTCCGCGTTAAAAAAGGATCTGCAGCCCTGGCCGTCGGGTTCAAAAATTTTCCAATGAACCAATTTGGAGTGACTTCTGCCCGGTTGAGGCTGCTGGCAGCGCAACCGATAATTTCTCCCTTGATCCTTTCTGGACCAACAGCAAGCGGAACAATATTTGACTGGCAGGGTGCAGAAGTAAAAAATATTGAAACCTTGGGAGAGCAGTCTGCCGCAGGCTTAGCAGCTATTCGGGGCGTGCTGGTAGTTAAAGTTAACGCGCATAGTGCGCTTGAAAAAGCCGGAATGCTGGTGGGCGATGTCATACTGAAGGCGCAGGGAGAAGATATTAATGATTTTATTTTTCTTGAGAAAGTAGAAAAGGCGAATAAATGGAAAGGTATGTTAATTTTAAGCGTCTGGAGAAATCAAACCTTGCAGGAGAAATCCTTGCATTTTCTCGAATAGTGTTACCCTATTTTTTTATATTATTCAAACAAATATTGGAATTTGTTGTTAAGAACTCATTACTATAAATAATAATTTATTTTAACGATTTATGAATAAAACAATTCCTTTTTACATCAAGGTGCCAATGATTCTATTGGGCCTGTATTTATTTTTTTATCTGCTGTTCCTGTTACAGGACATTATGGTACCGTTTATTTTTTCGGGACTGATTGCGATATTGCTAAACCCGGTTTTTAACCGTTTGCAAAAATGGAAAGTGAATAAGATTGTGGCGATTTTGCTAACTATTTTATTGGCGGTATTATTAGTGTCGGGTGTATTGTTCTTCCTTTCATCCCAAATTGCTCAATTTGGTGAAATGCTGCCTCAACTAAGGGATAAGTTGCTCTCTTTGTCAAAGGATATACAGGCATGGCTTTCTAATTCCTTTGGCATTTCAACCCAAAAGCAGATGAGCATGGTAAATGATGCCATGAACGGAAGCAAAGCTTATGTGGGCCAAACACTGAATACAGTATTTGGGGTTCTTAGTTTTTTTGTGCTGATACCTTTATATGTGTTTTTGCTGCTGTTTTATAAACCCTTAATTTTAAATTTTATTTATGAGATTTTTGAAGATAATGAATCTGAGCGAGTACAGGAAATTTTGCAGGAAACAAAATCGGCCATTCAAAGCTATATAGTCGGTTTGTTAATTGAAATGTTAATTGTAGCTGTCCTTAATTCAGGGGCATTAATGCTGTTGGGTGTTAAATATGCCATACTATTGGGATGTATTGGTGCAATTCTTAATTTGATACCTTATATTGGAGGTATTATTGCCATTGCCTTACCGGTATTAATTTCGTTTATTACAAAAGATGATGGTTTAACCACACCTTTGCTGATTGTAATTGCCTATACTGTGATTCAGTTTGTAGATAACAATATATTGGTCCCAAAAGTGGTTTCATCCAAAGTTTCCATAAACGCGCTAGTGTCTATCATTGTGGTATTATTAGGGGGGGCTTTGTGGGGTGTGAGCGGCATGTTTCTTGCCATTCCGCTGGTTGCTGTACTGAAGATTATTTTTGACCGAATAGACGGCTTGAAGCCTTGGGGTAAGTTACTGGGTGATAAAATGCCCGGGCGTAAAAATAATTCTTTAATTAAATAAATGATTAATACCTTCGCTTGTTAATCATATAGTTTAATCATGACAAAAGCTGATATTGTAAGTGAAATCGTTGCGGCGACTGGTATTGAAAAATCAGATGCTGAAAAATCTGTAGAGGCTTTTTTTGCTGCGATCAAAAGTAATTTGGTAGCAGGTAGGAATGTTTATTTTCGGGGCTTTGGTAGTTTTATTGTTAAAAAGCGGGCCAAAAAGATAGCACGAAATATTACAAAAAATAGGACGATGGTGGTTCCTGAACATTTTATTCCGGCATTTAAACCTGCTCCAATTTTTGTGGAAAAAGTAAAAGAATCGCACTCTGGCAAGAAAAAGAAAAAAAAATAACGGATTTTAAAGTATCTTTAAAAAAATAATTTTTTATGTCAAAGGAAAAAGGACCGCAAAAAGAAAGCGGCAAAAAAGAGGCGACAAAAAGTCTCAAAGGAAAAAGGGCTGATAAGAAGGCGAAACGTGACGATAAAAAACGCCAATAGAGAGTAAAGGGACGAATGTCAAAAGTAAGTTTTAATACACAAAATACGTTGTTTTCAAAAACGCTGAAACAACGGGTAAATGCGTATTTTAAAAATAATAATATTTCCAATACGGGCAACCGGAAGCTTTATATTAAAAGTTCTTTGCTTGTAGCTATGGCAATTGCCAATTATATAGTGTTGGTTTTTTTTACTCCTCCGATAGTTTGGGCAGTTATATTATGTGTTTTATTGGGGCTTAATATGGCGGCCATTGGCTTTAATGTGATGCACGATGGGGGACATGCCAGTTTTTCGAAAAAAGGTTGGCTCAACAATCTGTCATCTTACAGCTTAAACATGCTGGGCGGCACTATTTATTTCTGGAAACAGAAGCACAACATAAGCCATCATACATATACTAATCTAGAAGGGTTGGATCATGATATTGAAGTAAAGTTTATGCGAATGAACCAGCAACAACCCCGCAAGGCTTTTCACCGTTTTCAATTTGCTTATTGGTTTTTACTATACGGTATTTCGTACATAGCATGGGTGATGTACCAGGATTTTGAGAAATATTTTTCAGGCAAGATGGGCTCAATGGCTCAACGTAAAGTGATGCCTTTTAAAGAGCATGTTGTTTTTTGGATAACTAAATTGACTTATATTTTTGTGTATTTGGTTTTACCATTACTGATGGTAGGCTGGCTGCAGGCTTTGCTGGGTTGGCTTATTGCGGGCACTGTGTGTGGTTTTTGCATTGCTTTGGTTTTTCAATTGGCCCATGTAGTGGAAGAAACAAGTTTCCCAATGGCTGTTGCCGGAACGGATAAAATAGCCGAAGAATGGATGGTGCATCAGTTGAGTACTACTGCCAATTTTGCAACGGACAATAGTACTATTTCATGGTTACTGGGTGGCCTTAATTTTCAGGTTGAGCATCACTTGTTTCCTCGGATAAGCCATGTGCATTATCCAGCTATTAACAGACTGGTTAAACAAACCTGTAAAGAATTCAATGTTGTATATTTAGAACACCGTAGTGTTTGGAAAGCCTTTAGATCTCACTGGCGGCTTTTATACCGATTGGGCCTTTCATAGTGATACTGGCGCTGGTTCAATCAGTAGTTGTTTTTGGGGCTATGGGAGTAGCAGGTGTCGCAGCTGGAGCGGTATATTTAGAAACTTCTGATGCCTGAAGCCCTCTGTGCCCTCTTTTAATTTTGAATTGCAGCTTATCATTAAATGCAATGGGTTCGGTTGCGTCGTTGGCGTGGATAAAAATACGTTCGCCGGTCTTTCCCTCTGTGATGAAACCATAACCTTTTTCCTCGTTATAATATGTTACAGTGCCCACTTTCATCGGGTCATCCATTTCAAGTTCTTCAAGCTTGGGTACACTTACGCGGATATCATCGGCATTGAATTGGCGCATTTTTTTGGGATCAGGAGGAACATCCGAAATATTGCCATTTTCATCAATATAAGCCATCATTTCGTCAAGGCCTTTTCCTTTGTCTGAATTTGCTTTTCGTTGTTCCTTACGTTGTTCTTTGTCCTTCTTTTTTTGAAGGCGCTTTTTTACATTTTCTTTTTTTATAAATGTTTCTTGGGATCTGGCCATAGTTAATCTTTAATCTTTATTGTTTTGTGCTTAATGAAGAAAGTTCAAAAAAGCGGTGAGAAAATCTTCTTTTTTTCAAAGTTACGAAAAAATTAGCATATTGTAATATTTTAATAAAAGTATGGATTTTGTACATGCATTGATCGGATTGCTGAAACAGTGGTATTGGATACCCATTTTATTTGTGTATTTGGGTGTTATTATTACTATCTTGACAGAGAATCGCGATCCTGAAAAAACGGTAGCCTGGGTATTGGTCATTGTATTTTTGCCTATTTTGGGCTTGGTAGTCTATTATATTTTTGGACAAAAATTTAAGAAAGAACGTTCTTTTAGGCGTAAAAATTCATACGAACACCAACGGTTGCTGGCATCCTGGAAGCGAATTAAACCGCTGATGGACGAAAACATGGAAGTGCTGGCTGCTCGTATAGGTCCTTTAAGCCGAGTGTTTGAGTTTTTATATAAAGAACATATATCATCGGTGACGCTTCGAAATCGTGTTAAGTTGCTGATTAACGGTGAAGAGAAATTCCCGGCGCTTCTGAGTGCGCTTCGCGGCGCCCGACACCACATCCACCTGGAATATTATATTTTTGAGCAGGATGATATTGGGACTGAAATTTTAGCAATTTTAAAACAGAAAGTGACCGAAGGTGTGCAGATAAGGCTCATTATTGATGATTTTGGCTCTTCGTCATTTAAAAAGACGGTAGACATGTTTAGGCGGGAGGGGGTTGAAATGCTGCGGTTCCTACCGGTAAATTTTACTTCATTGGCCGACAGCAATTATCGCAACCACCGGAAGGTGGCTATTATTGATGGCGACACGGCTTTTGTAGGCGGGATTAACATTAGTGACCGCTATAACAATAATGGGAAATATCCGTTATACTGGCGCGACACAAGTGTGAAAATAGAGGGTTTTGCTGTCAATGTACTGCAAATTTGGTTCTGGATGGACTGGTTGTTTGCGAATGGACCAATGTTTGACTTGGGCGAAGGCTACCTCAACTCATCGGATAAGGAATATGGTGATATGGCCGTGACCTTTGCCTATAGCGACCCAGGGTCAAAAGCGGCCTATAATATGGAGGCAATGTTGCTGGCCATTTCACAGGCAAAAAAATCACTGAAGCTTTGTACGCCTTATTTTATTCCTTCCGACCAATTAACTACTGCCCTGCAATTAGCTGCTTCTTCGGGGGTGGAGGTTGAACTGATGATGCCCGCAAAAGGTGATTCATTTGTGGTACAACATGCTTCTTTTTCTTTTCTGAAACCGTTGCTTGAACGTGGCGTAAAGGTATATTTATACCAGAAAGGGTTTATTCATGCCAAAACGATTAGTATAGATGGCCAGATGGCTTTTATTGGTACGGTTAACCTGGATACGCGTAGTTTTTATATCAATTTTGAAATAAGCGCTATTGTGCAGGATGAGCAGCTTTGCCAGCGGTTAGACACGCAGTTTTCCCTTGACCGTGAGCAAAGCGTTCTGCTCACGCTTGAAGGTTGGAAACACCGGCCCGTTATAACCCGAGGCTTTGACTCACTCTGCCGCCTTCTGGCCCCACTTCTCTAACTTATAACTTATCCTTAGCTGCTTTCATAAAAGAACTGGCAAACACAAATTCATTCAATTCTTTTACATTCGTATGTGCAATTTCCTTGTTGGAGCCTTCCCACCATTTTTCGCCCTTATGCAGGAACAGAATGTGTTCACCAATGCCCATTACAGAGTTCATATCGTGTGTTACCACCATGGTGGTGCATTTGAATTCTTCGGTTAGGTCTTGGATAAGCTCATCTATTAAGATGGATGTTTGTGGGTCAAGACCTGAATTTGGCTCATCGCAAAACAGGTATTTTGGGTTCATAGAGATGGCACGCGCGATACCAACCCGTTTTTTCATGCCGCCGGATAGTTCTGCAGGGAACAGCTTGTTGCTTTCTTTGAGGTTTACCCGTTCCAGGCAGTAATTGGCCCGGTCCAGCTTTTCACTTTTGCTCATGTCCGTAAACATTTCTAACGGGAAGATGATGTTTTCTTCCACAGTCATGGAATCAAAAAGAGCTGAATTTTGAAAAAGCATGCCGATGTGCTGGCGAATGGGAATGCGCTGTTCAAAATTAAGGCGGCTAAAATCCTGCCCGTCATATAGCACTTTGCCGTTATCGGGTTCATGCAAACCTACTATACATTTAAGAAGCGTGCTTTTGCCGGAACCAGAGCCGCCAATGATCAAACTGATTTTTCCTGGTTCAAAAGCCGCTGTTATGCCGTTGAGCACATGGTTGCCGCCAAAACTTTTATGGATATCTTTTATCTCAATCATTTAGTTTATAGCATAACTGCTGTAATTACGTAATCTGCGGCCAATATACTAATGCAACTGATCACCACGCTTTTTGTACTTGCCTGGCCTACTTCAAGTGCGCCTCCCTGTACATAAAACCCCTGATAGGAAGATACGGATGTGATGATAAATCCAAATATGATGGCTTTGACCATGGCAACCCATAGGGTATACCCGTTAAAGGTTCCCGTAATGCCCGTAACATAATCAGCGGGGGTTACCGCGCCGGATAATGCGCCACCTACCAACCCACCAATTAATGCCAGCCCTATAGACAAGATGACCAGCATAGGCACCATGGTTATACCAGCAAGTATTTTGGGTAGTATGAGGTAGCCGGGTGCATTGATGCCCATAATTTCAAGGGCATCGATCTGTTCAGTAACCCGCATGGAGCCTATTTGGGAGGAAATGGATGAGCCTACTTTGCCGGCCAGCACCAAGGCCGATATGGTGGGGCTGAGCTCCAAAATGCTGGAGTCACGGTTTATTTGCCCGATTATAGAATTGGGTATGAGGTCTGAAACAAGCTGAAAGGCAATCTGCATGGTCATAACGGCACCGATGAAGGTGGATATTATTCCAACTAGTATTAACGACCCGACGCCAATGCTGTTCATTTCATGGAAAATTTCTTTCCAGTAAATTTTCCATTTTTCTGGCTTCCGGAACACAGATTTAAGGAGCAGTAGATATTTACCAAAATTAGTAAAAAACATATGTCATGATCAATAAGCGCTAAATATATGAATTTTGATGTTTATTTAAAAACAATATTGATGCCGTGTTTTGGGGGTCTTGCATTTTTCAGTATGTTTACAACAAAAAATATGAATACCCAACTGAATAAATTGGCCTTGGTAACCGGGGCTACTAAAGGCATGGGCCTGGCTATTTCACGGATGCTGGCGGCCGAAGGCTTTCATTTAGTTTTATCGGCACGCAGTTATTTGGATCTGGATGTTTTAAAAAATGAACTTGAAAACCGGCATGGAGTACGGGTATATCCTTATGTTTGTGATTTCCTTGAATACAGCGAGTTGGTGAGGATGGTTGATGAAGTTATGGCTATTTTTAAAAATTTGGATGTGTTAGTGAATAATGTGGGCATATACAGGCAGGTAAGCTTGCTGGATGAATCGGATTCCGACTTTTATGATCAATGGCAGGTTAATTTCAAAACTGCGTACTATTTGTGTAAACAAATTGGGAAGAGCATGAGGGCTCGTAAAAGTGGGCATATCTTTAATATCAGCTCTATTGCCTCCCGTGAACCAGTGGTTGCTGCGGGTTCATACACGATAACGAAATTTGCAGTAGCGGGTTTAACAGCGGTTTTACGTTTAGAACTTGCACCGTATGGGGTAAAGGTTACCGAAGTAATACCTGGGTCGACATTAACGGCTTCATGGGATGGGGAACAAGTGGAAAAAGACACATTCATCCTTCCTGAAGACGTTGCCTCTGCAGTGAGGGCTTGCCTTTTGATGAGTAAAGGGGCGCATGTAAATGAAATCATCATTAAGCCGGCGGGCTGATCCATAGATCAGGCGGTGGTCATGAGGTCTACAAATTCATGAACCGGTAGGTGGATTAAATTGCCATAATTTAATGTTGCATCCAATATTGCTTGTTGCTGCTTTTTGGCGAAGCGCCGCGTTAAATTATGCTTGTACTTCTCGATAAGTAGGGGTATGCCTTGCTCTCGTCTTCTTTTATGCCCGATGGGATATTCAACAACGACTTCATCTAGCAGGGTGCCATCTTTAAGGGTTATGGTCAGTGCATTGGCGATCGACCTTTTCTCGGGATCGTGATAATCCAGTGTAAATTGTTTGTCTTCGGCAGTGTCCATTTTTTCACGCAAGGCGTCTATCCGCGGGTCATTGGCTACATTGTCTTCATAATCGGCAGCGGTGAGCCTGCCAAACAAAAGCGGTATGGCGATCATGTACTGTATGCAATGGTCACGGTCAGCAGGGTTGTGCAGTGGTCCTTTTTTGTCAATGATGCGAATGGCCGCTTCATGCGTTCGGATATGAACATGCTGAATATCATCGGCCGTTTTTCCCCTAGCTTTTAGTGTTTCATGAAGGGTGATTGCTGCTTCAGCAGCGGTTTGTGAATGAAACTCGGCCGGAAACGATATTTTAAAGAGTACATTTTCCATGACGTAAGAGCTATAGCTGCGCTGAAACTTGAATGGCTGGCCTTTATACAATACATCGTAAAAACCCCAGACTGGGGCACTTAGTACAGATGGATATCCCATCTCACCGGTTTTGGCAATGAGGGCTAAACGTACGCCGCGGGAGGTGGCATCGCCGGCCGCCCATGATTTGCGGCTGCCGGTGTTTGGTGAATGCCGGTATGTGCGCAATGAATGCCCATCAACCAAAGCCAGCGAGAGGGCATTGATGAGTTCTTCACGGTTGAGACCGATAAGCTTGCCTGCCACAGCGGTTGAAGCCAGTTTTACCAGTAGGACGTGATCCAAACCAACCTGGTTAAACGAATTTTCAAGCGCGATAATGCCCTGTATCTCGTGCGCACGAATCATTGCGTCAAGCACCTGTAGCATTGTAAGTGGGGGGTTGCCAGCTGCTACGGCACTTCGGCTTAGCCAGTCTGCGGTGGCCAGAATGGCACCTAGGTTATCTGAAGGATGGCCCCACTCGGCGGCAAGCCAGGTGTCGTTAAAGTCAAGCCACCGAATGATGGAGCCGATATTAAAGGCTGCTTGCACAGGATCTAATTGATAGTTGGTGCCGGGTACTTTGGAACCGTTGGGCACCACAGTGCCTGGTATGATGGGGCCCAGCAGTTTGGTGCATGCCGGATATTCAAGTGCCTCCATACCGCATCCAAGTGTGTCAAGCAGGCAATAATGGGCCGTTTGATAGGCTAAGGGACTATCAATTTGATAAGTTAATACATAATCGGCTATATCGCTAATCACCTGATCAGTTTCGGGGCGATTGTTATTGATTATTGTGTGCTGTGACATGGGGGCAAAGTTACTATTTACTTATGCTATAAAAAATTTTGATTCCTCATTTTAATCAACTAATTTTGTTAGCAATAAAAATGAGCTGTCTATGAATAATTGGTATGAATTGGCATTAACTTATGTAAAAGGAATTGGCGTGGTGTCGGCAAAAAAATTGCTTACCCACTTTGGAAGTGCCGAAGCGGTGTTTAAGGCTAGCCGTAGTGATCTGTTGGTGGTGCCGGGCATTGGGCCACATACAGTGGCAGCGCTTTCTGATAAGCAAGTTTTTCAAAATGCAGATAAAGAAATGGCATTTATGGAAAAACACCGGATCAATGGGCTGGCCTGGGCTTCTAAGAATTATCCGAAAAGGCTTATGGAATGTGCGGATGCGCCAGTGATGCTTTTTTACCGTGGAACGGCCGATTTGGATCATGCCCGGATTGTGAGTATTGTGGGCACGCGGCATGCGACTGCTTATGGTAAGGGTATTTGCGATGAATTTATTCGGGCGTTGCAGGCTTATGGTGTGATGGTGGTAAGTGGTTTGGCATATGGTATTGACAGCTGTGCGCATAAAGCTTCTGTTAAATATAACATTCCGACGGTGGGGGTTTTGGGGCATGGCCTTGACCGGATCTATCCGGATAGCAATCGTGGTTTGGCTGCAAATATGCTGGAGAACGGGGGCCTGATAACCGAGTACCCTTCGGATTCATTGCCCGAAAGAGGACATTTTCCTGAAAGGAATCGCATTATAGCGGGCCTGGCAGATGTAACGGTGGTTGTAGAGGGAGCCTTGCGCGGTGGTGCATTGATCACGGCTGAAATTGCCAACAATTATAATCGGGATGTTTGTGCTTTTCCAGGAAATATACAGCAGGAGTTTTCAACGGGCTGTAATTACCTGATCAAAACTCATCGGGCAAATTTGATTACCCGGGTTGAAGATCTGGAATATTTGATGAATTGGGAACCCAAACTTGAAAAAATAAATGATGCTCAATTGTCTAAATTGAATGTGAGTGCTCAGGAAGAAAAATTATATAAGATAGTGATTGAAAATGGGCAGGTTAGTATAGATACATTGGCCTTAATGATGGATATACCTACGGCTAAACTTGCCCTTATTTTGCTTGAAATGGAATTGAAGGGCTTACTCGCTGCTTTGCCAGGAAAAGTTTTTAGGGCAGTTTAAGGATGTATAAACAGGCGCAATTTGCCACTTTGCGGATTGATTAATTGCCATGAGCTGGCTTCCGGAAAATGCAAATGTGCCACTGCACACGTCGGGAAACCTTCAATGGAAAGTTCTGAGAGTTGAAAAGCAAGCATTATTATTTCAGGATTATGTCCAAATATTGCGACGCTGTCATGCTGTTCATCCAAACCATGGATAATATCCATCAGGATGTCTACTTCGCTTTCATAGATTTCATTTACTTGTTCTATTTTGCTAATAGGTATTTGGAGTATTTCTGCGAAAATTTCGGCCGTACCAAGGGCTCTTTTGGCGGGACTTGTTACCAAAAAAGTTGGTTGAATTTCGTAGTCTTTGATCTTTTGAGCCATTTGTGTGGCCTCATTAATTCCTTGATAGCTCAATTTCCGGTCAAAATCAAGTACCCTACTGCCTGATTCGGCTTTGGCATGACGCACGATAAATAGATCTTTTTTAGACATCGAATCCGATTTGTCGAAATTTGTCAATAATCATGCCCGGCTCTATTAGGTTTATACAAGGTATGCCATCGCAATAACAGGGTTTGTTGCCATATACTGAATTAGGCCTGAAAGGGTGGTTGATTTGTATGCAGTCGCTTTCCTGCTGGCCATATCCAAGGAAGCCGGCATAGGGGTGGGTTGGGCCCCATATGGATAGGACCCTGATACCCATAAGGGAGGCCAGGTGCATTCCGGCCGAATCCATACTGAGCATGATGTCCAGGTTAGAAATAATTTCCATTTCCTGATGAATAGTAAAATTGCCGATCAGATTGTATACTTTCGGATATTTTTTTGCCCAATCCTGTGCCACTGCTTTTTCAGAAGCGCCGCCCCCAAAAATGAAGATTGTACACCCAGCTTTGGCTAAAGAACTGATCACTTCTTCCATTTTAGGTATTGGGTACACTTTGTATGGATGCTGCGCGAAAGGTGAAATGCCTATTTTGGGTGAATGTTGGTCTGCAAAATAGTGCATGGCGGTTTGTGGTAGGGGTAATGGTCTACGCTGCAGTCTGTAATGTAGAATAATGGGATAGCCAAGGGCCCTGAGAACGTCAGCATAACGTTCAACAGTTCGTCGCAAGGGCTTTAGTATTTTGTTGCGCGATCGAATAAGGGCAGCTTTTTCTTTTCGCCCTTTGTCTATGCGCTGAATGGGATAAGCATTTGCGCGAAAAAAGGCGCATAGTAAACGGCTGCGTAAATTTGCATGCAAATCGGCTATTGCTCCGGGGCCATAGGCTAATAATTCTTGGTAAAGCCTATGTAGTCCACGAATGCCCCGATGGGTTGTTTTTGGGTTGAAAGTATGAAATTTTAAGTTGGCTATGTCATCAAAAAAAGGCCTGAACAGTTCTCTGCTAACCATAACAACTGGTACATCAGGGTGCTGTTGTCTGAATTCACGAAGAACGGAGGCGGCCATAACCACATCGCCCATGGCCGAAAACCTGAGCACAATAATCGGTCGCTTTGACTGCATCTTATTGGCTGCTATATAAGGCCGGGTTTAGCATGGGGTCATTGTACATCTTTAGCTGCCGGTATACCTTCATTTGTTTTTTTCCCTGGGCAATATCGTTTAACAATTCATCAATGCTGGTCAATAGATCTTTTTGCTGTTCAAGCAAAATGAGCAGCTTGGCCTGGCATTGTTGCTGATGTGCTGCCCCTGCGTTTTCACGAATTACTTCAAGACGCATATGATAGATTTTTAATTGCAGGATAGACAAGCGGTCAAAGGCCCAAGCGGGGCTCTCAGTATTGATTCGGGCATTTTTTTGGATAACGACCTGGCTGAACATTTGCTGAAAATAACTGTCAATGTATTCTACAGTGTCTGTGCGCTGCTGGTTTGATTGGTCGATGCGCCTTTTCCAATACAATCCCATAGAAGGGTCAATGGATGGTTTGCGCACTTCATCTTCCATGTGCCATTGCACGCAGTCTATCCAGCATTTCAGATAAAACAAATGCTTTGGGTCTGAAATAGGATAGGGGTTTTCCAGTTCATGGTCAATGCTGTCAAACACGTGATAATCGGCAATAGCCTGCTCAAATATATCATTGGCTTGTTCACTAGTCATCGTGCAAAGATAATTAATATCTTTTTAACGAATGTCTACCACGAAAGGCAATCTTGCCTGGATACCGCTTTGTTGAATAATTTTTTTAGCCTGAACATAGTATGGGTAACTTACTCCTAGTTCTTGCTTTGTAAAATAGTTTTTGACCTGTTCACTTCCAGTTCTCAATAATTCCTGTATGGGGTCTTTGATGGCGGGATAGCTAACGATTCTGTAGTCTTTGAGCTTGGCTTTTTTGGCTGCAGACTTAATGGCTTCATTAAAATTACCTAAACGGTCTACCAAGCCTATTTGTAAGGCTTGGCTGCCGGTCCATACCCGGCCCTGGCCTATTTGATCTACTTGTGGCTGGGTCATTTTTCGGCCATCGGCAACTTTTTGGGTGAATGTTTGGTAGCCTTTATTTACTTCGCCTTGGATAATGGCCCGCTCATCAGCTGTTACAGGCCTGCTTATATCGCCTAGATCGGCATATTTGCCTGTTTTTACAACGTCAAAGGTGATTCCCAGCTTGTCATTAAAAAAGCCCTGCAGGTTGGGGTAAATGCCAAAGATGCCAATGGAACCTGTAATGGTATTGGGTTGGGCTATGATTGAGTCAGCCGCAGCTGATATATAGTATCCACCTGATGCGGCTACGTCACCCATGGAAACGATAATGGGTTTTACTTTTTTTGTAAGCATAACTTCGCGCCAAATTATGTCTGAAGCCAGTGCACTTCCGCCAGGTGAATTTACCCGTAATACAACGGCTTTTACTTTGTCATCTTTTCGCACTTGCCGCAAAGACCTTGAAATACGCTCTGATCCAATGGTTTCATCGGAGCCTTCACCAGAAACGATTTCTCCAACGGCGTAAACAACCGCAATACGGTCTTTGGCTGAGTTTACCGGCGTCTCGGGATCATATTTGGCTATGGAGACTGTGTTGATATCGTCTTCTTTTTTTAGTTTCAGTCTGGTTCGTAGTTCATCCAATACTTGGTCTTTGTATTTTAAGGCATCAATCAGGTGATATTTTACGGCATCGTCTGCTTTGCGCACTTTTAGTTCATTGGCTATGGAAAACAAAGAGTCCGGGTTTATGTTCCGGGTTTTAGCGATATTGGTTAGGTAACCGTGGTAAATATCTCCAAGGAAGGAATTGACCTGTTCTCGGTTTGCATCGCTCATCTTGTCAAGTATATAAGGCTCAACTGCGCTTTTATAGGTGCCTACTTTGAATACCTGTGCTTCTACACCTAGTTTTTCAAATAGGCCTTTATAAAACATAGTGCTTGCTGAGAAGCCGTTAAATAAGATTTCGCCAGCCGGGTTAAGGTACACTTTATCGGCTACAGAGGCTAGGTAATAAATTCCCTGTGTATAGATTTCACTGTAGGCAATAATAAATTTCTTTGAGCGCTTAAAGTCAATAAGGGCATCCCTTATTTCTTGGAGAGTAGCAAAACTTCCCGGGGTTGGCTGGAGATCTAGGTAAATTCCTTTTATGTGGTTGTCTGTCTTGGCGGCCTTAATATTAGCGAGGATATCATTAAGTCCAAGTGTTTTTTCGGTGCTTATTCCGGGTATATCCAGGTCTTGTAATGGGTTTTTACTGCTACGCTCGGTGATTGTATAATTTAAATTGATCATTAAAATGGAGTTATCGGTTACCACGACGGTATTTTTATTGCCCAAAGTGCTGACCATGCCTGCGATGATGGCGGTTCCGATAATAATAATGAGGAAAAATGAAATAATTATGCCCGTTATTGTAGCAAATACGTATTTAAAAAACTGCTTCATGACTTATCCTTATTAGTGCAATGATACTTATTTATTGTGGTTTTTGGAATTTTCTTTCATTTAGAGTACCTAATTGAAAAGTTGTTACACAGGTCAATATTCTGTAAAATTTGTTTGCATGGATATTTTTAATAGTTTTGCACATGCACATAGTATACCTGCTTCTTGGATCTAATGTGGGTGACAGGGTGATGCAGCTGCAACATTCAAGGGATGCTGTTAGGCAAAAGGTGGGTATGCTAGAAGCCTCCTCGTCCGTATATGAAACAGCTGCGTGGGGGGTTTTTGGCCAATCCCCATACCTTAATCAGGTACTGAAAGTGAATACCAAACTGACTCCTTTTGAGGTTTTGTACGAAACACAACTGATTGAAAGGCATTTGGGAAGGGTCCGTGTGCAAAAATGGGAAGCCCGGACAATCGATATTGACATTTTGTTTTATGACCAGGAGGTCATTGAGACGGAGAATTTGACGGTGCCGCATCCTCTACTTCACAAACGAAGATTTACCCTTGAACCCTTGAACGAATTAGCAAGTAATTTTATGCATCCTGTTTTACAATTTACGGTGAAACGATTATTGGATGAGCTAGAAGACCAAGGAAAGGTTCAAAGATTTAATTCGGATTATTTATAGTGTTATGAAAGATTTAAACAATTTAGGAGAAGCTGATTTAACCTATTTGGATGAGCTTGCGGGGGGTAACACTGATTTTATGCGCGAAATCATAGAAATGTTTATTTCGCAGACGCCTATAGACCTTGCTTTATTGCGCCAGCTTATTTTTGAAGGTGATTGGAACAGGGTAGCCGACCAGGCACATCGAATAAAACCTACGCTGCATTATGTAGGGGCTGCTGCTTTGCGGGAAGAAATGCAACGAATGGAAAATAATGCGCGTACTGGTACGGAATTAGAAGGGCTGCAGGCTCATTTAAATGAGTTGCAACCCCGTTTTGATGCGTTGATAACCGTATTGGGTACTGCTCTGAAGATGTTTTAGGGTCTTATGTGCTTAAGACAATTGAGCCTCAAGTTCAAATTCATAGCTCTCCATAATTAGGTTTGCTAACAATTTTTTGCACGCTTCGTCTACTTTTTTCCGGGCCGATTCTTCATCAGGTGCATCTACAGTTAGTGTAATGTGTTTACCGATTCGAACTTCCAGTATTTCGGATAGTCCCAGGTTTTCCATACTTCTGGTGACCGCTTTTCCTTGTGGATCAAGAATTTCTTTTAAGGGCATAACATTAATGGATGCTGTAAACTTCATGTTTCTTTGCTAAAATGTATATAAGAAAATAAGATATAAAAAACCAGTATAACTGGTGATGCGGCAAATTTAAGCAAACTGATGGACAGCACGCATAAAATAAGGAAAATGAATTTGTATTTGTTGTGTTGCCAGGATAGTCCATTGAATTTTAAGGAAAATAGCCGAATTTTGCTTACAAGCAGCCAACAGGTTATGATAACGATACTAAAAAGAAATACGGGATGGTAAATAAGCCCGGGGTAATGCTGGCCTATAAAAGGCAATGATATGATAAAAAATGTATTGGTAGGCGTGTTAAGTCCAATAAAGTCGGTTGTTTGACGGTCATCAATATTGAATTTTGCAAGCCGGAGTGCTGAGAAAACAGTAACCAAAAAGGCTGCAAATGCTAATAATTGCCAATTATCCGGCAGCGATTTCTGTCCCATTTGAAATAAGACGACAGCAGGTAATAATCCAAAGCTTATTACATCGGCTAGAGAGTCAAGTTCTTTGCCAATGGCTGATTTAACCTTAAGAAGCCTGGCTGCAAAGCCATCAAAAAAATCAAAAATGCCAGATAGTAATATACAGAGGGCCGCGCCTTCAATCTTAGCATGAAAAGCAAAAAAAACACCAATGCAACCGCTAAATAAATTTAGGCAAGTAAGTGCATTGGGTAACTGTTTCATAATTATAAAGGATGGATGATAAATGATGGATGATAAATGATGGATGATAAATGATGGATGAGTTAATTAATCATCCATCACTCATAACTCATCATAAAATTATTTATTCATGCTGATTAGAAATTCCTCGTTTGACCGTGTTCCGCGCATTTGTGATAACAAGAATTCCATGGCTTCGTTTGAGTTCATGTCTGCCAGATGGTTGCGGAGGATCCAAATACGCTGAAGGGTTTCTTTATCATGAAGCAGATCATCCCGACGGGTACTTGATGCCGTAAGGTCAATAGCTGGGAATACGCGTTTGTTAGACAACTTGCGATCTAACTGGAGTTCCATGTTGCCGGTTCCTTTAAATTCTTCAAAGATTACCTCATCCATTTTTGATCCGGTATCAATTAGTGCTGTGGCCAGAATAGTTAGCGAACCACCGTGTTCAATATTCCGTGCTGCTCCAAAGAATCGTTTAGGTTTGTGCAGGGCATTGGCATCCACTCCACCTGACAAGATCTTACCTGAAGCGGGGGCAACAGTGTTGTATGCGCGTGCCAAACGGGTAATGGAGTCTAACAGGATAACTACGTCATGGCCGCATTCAACCATTCTTTTAGCTTTTTCCAACACAATATTAGCAATTTTAACATGCCTTTCTGCGGGTTCATCAAAGGTTGATGATACTACCTCAGCCCGTACACTTCTGGCCATGTCGGTCACTTCTTCGGGTCGTTCATCAATCAGTAAGATGATGAGGTATACTTCAGGGTGATTTTTGGCTATGGCATTGGCCACGTCTTTTAATAACATGGTTTTGCCAGTTTTGGGCTGGGCAACAATGAGTCCGCGTTGTCCTTTTCCTATGGGGGTAAAAAGGTCCATAATGCGTGTGGAAAGATTGTTTGTTCCGGTATACAAATTTAATCGTTCTGTTGGAAATAGAGGGGTCAGAAAATCAAAAGGTACCCGGTCTCTAACTTCTGCCGGGTTCTGCCCATTAATGGATTCTACCCGTACTAAAGGAAAATATTTTTCGCCTTCTTTTGGAGGACGGATGCTTCCGCGCACGGTATCGCCTGTTTTTAACCCAAATAATTTGATTTGTGACTGGGATACATAAATGTCGTCCGGAGAGGTTAGATAGTTATAATCTGAAGATCGCAAAAATCCATAACCGTCAGGCATTATTTCAAGTACGCCTTCATTTACAATTACGTTATCAAAATCTAGAGTGCTAACAACGGTGTTGCCATTGCCGGTTGGCAAAGAAGGTGCTACACGGGCTGTTTGAATGTCTGGTGTTGTTTGGCTTATTTCTCTCTCTGCCGTAAGGGCGGTATCTTCAACTGCCTGAGAATAACTTCCACCTGTTCTTTCAGGTCCCGTTTTTAAAGTGCGGGCTCTTTTGGTAGCCTTTTCTTCGCCGGAGGAGTCTTCGTCAGTATTGTTTTTTTCGTCTGTAGCTATTATTTGACTAATAAGTTCGTGTTTACGCAACTTCTCTGCATCAGGAATCCCGATTAACTTTGCAATTTCACGTAGCTCGGAAACAAGCTTCGCGTTCAATTCATTAATATTCATGTAATATTCTAAAAATTTTAAATGGATTACAGTTTTATACCGATTTTATACAGAAATTTATCCCACAACAAAATGTTCCTAATGTACATCCCCTGTAATGGATATCCGGAATTTTCTTATGCTTTCCTTGATAGTTCAGGATAAATTTATGAGAATAATGGTGCAAGAATAGGTATAAGAATTGAGATATCAAAACTTTCTTTTAAAATATATTGAATTTGTTGATTTGTTGCTGATTATAAGTAATAGTTTAATTCTAATGTGTGTATCTGAATGGCAATAGTCCATTTTTAGCTATGTTTGCAAAAAAAATTACAGGCATGACCAGAGCAGAGCTGATCCGACAAATTAAAAAAAAGCGATCTTTTTTATGTGTAGGTTTGGATACTGATATTACTAAGATTCCGCCCTTCTTGCTTAAATATAAGGATCCGGTGCTTGAATTTAATAAGCTAATTATTGCGGCAACTGCCGACTTGTGCGTAGCCTATAAACCAAATGTAGCTTTTTACGAAAGCCGGGGAGCCAGCGGATGGGAATGCCTGATAAAAACCTGGGAGTTGCTGCCTGTTGATTGCCTTAACATAGCCGATGCTAAACGGGGTGATATTGGAAACACTTCTTCAATGTATGCGAGGGCTTTTTTTGATCCATCCTCATCGGGAATGGGCTTTGATGCGGTGACGGTAGCCCCATATATGGGTAAAGATTCAGTAGTGCCGTTTTTTGAGTTTCAGGGCAAATGGGTCATTATCCTGGCCTTAACTTCTAATACGGGTTCGGCCGATTTTCAGAATATTACTAGCGATACTGGATTTCAACTTTTTGAACAGGTTATTCAAAA
This sequence comes from bacterium A37T11, assembly GCA_900109895.1. Classification (GTDB taxonomy): domain Bacteria; phylum Bacteroidota; class Bacteroidia; order Sphingobacteriales; family Sphingobacteriaceae; genus A37T11. Next base: position 21,768 of record FOBR01000015.1, on the reverse strand, counting down.
GGCAAATGCATGGGGTAATATTGAAAACACGATGTATGTGGTGGGAGCAACCCGTGGTGAGGCATTTGCTATAATTCGCAAGCACGCTCCTGATCACTTTTTATTGGTTCCGGGTGTTGGTGCCCAGGGTGGCAGCCTGGTGGATGTGTGCAGGTTTGGCATGACCCCCGATTGTGGTTTATTAGTAAATGCCACGCGGTCCATAATATATGCTTCAAATGAAACAGATTTTGCAGATAAAGCCAGAGTGGAGGCGCAGTTGTTGCAAAAAGAGATGGAGGCTGAGTTAGTAAAGGCAGGGGTGATTGTTTAATGAATGTGTAAGCAGGTTTATTAGGTGGGCGGCCCAAATATCAAATGAGGGTAAAAGATGGTGTAAATCCTGCTGTTTTTTGGCTTTCAAATTGTATCTTTGTGGAATAAAGCGATAGGGATGGGTCTATCTGTTTGATACTGGTTATTTTTACCGGAAATCTGAAAAATATCATGAACAATACAAACGACGAAATATTACTACAGGAGCTCGCTGAACAAGAATATAAGTACGGGTTTACGACCGATATTGAAATGGATATAGCTAAAAAAGGCTTGTCTGAGGATATGGTACGTTTTATTTCGGCTAAAAAGAATGAGCCTGAATGGTTACTTGAATGGCGCTTGAAAGCGTTGAGGTATTTTCATCAAATGGAATTGCCTACCTGGCAAAATTTCAGGCATCCGAATATTGATTTTCAAGATATTTCCTATTATGCGGCACCGAGAAAAAAACCTCAGGTGAACAATCTGGACGAAGTTGACCCTGAACTGTTGAGCACTTTTGCTAAGTTAGGAATACCATTGGATGAACAAAAGATTCTGGCAGGCGTGGTGGCAGTGGATGCTGTATTTGACAGTGTTTCTGTTAAAACCACTTTTCGTGAGAAGCTTAAAGAGGTAGGGGTAATTTTCTGTTCGTTTGGTGAGGCTGTACAGGAACATCCTGACCTGGTGAAAAAATATTTGGGTTCTGTAGTGCCCCAAACAGACAACGTATACGCGGCGTTAAATGCCGCTGTTTTTTCAGATGGTTCCTTTGTATATATTCCCAAAGGGGTAAATTGCCCGATGGAGCTTTCTACCTATTTCAGGATTAATGCTGAAAATACCGGACAGTTTGAACGCACATTAATTATTGCCGATGATGGGGCCTATGTAAGTTATCTGGAAGGATGCACTGCGCCTATGCGCGACGAAAATCAGTTGCATGCTGCGGTTGTTGAACTGGTGGCTCTTGAAAATGCAGAGATTAAATATTCAACGGTACAAAACTGGTATCCGGGTGACAAAAATGGGGTTGGGGGTATTTTTAATTTTGTCACGAAACGTGGAATTTGTAAGGGTAATAATAGTAAGATATCATGGACCCAGGTGGAAACAGGCTCTGCCATAACCTGGAAATATCCAAGCGTGATTTTAAAAGGTGATCATTCTGTTGGCGAATTTTACTCGGTAGCCTTAACCCGCAACTACCAAATGGCTGATACGGGTACAAAAATGATTCATTTGGGTAAAAACACACGTAGCCGCATTATTTCAAAGGGTATTTCAGCTGGTTTTAGCCATAATAGCTATAGGGGCCAGGTAAAGATTTCGCCCGGGGCTGACCATGCGCGTAATTTTACGCAATGTGATTCGCTGCTTATCGGCGATCGCTGCGGTGCGCATACCTTTCCTTATATCGAAACAAGAAATAATTCGGCCCTGCTGGAACATGAAGCAACCACTTCAAAAATTGGGGAGGACCAGATTTTTTATTTGAACCAGCGTGGTATTAATTCTGAAAAGGCAGTGGGTCTAATTATTAATGGCTATGCGAAAGAGGTTCTTAACCAGCTGCCAATGGAATTTGCGGTTGAAGCACAGAAGTTGTTGGCAATTTCTCTGGAAGGTAGTGTTGGATAGTAGCACTGAGATTTATAAAATTTAATTAAAATTAGAATACAGTTTGCGGCAATCGCGATTTTTAAGAAAAATAATGTTAAGTATACGCAATTTACAGGCTTCAATAGAAGATAAACAAATTTTAAGGGGCTTAAATCTGGAAGTTGGCGCGGGCGAAGTACACGCGATAATGGGACCAAATGGCTCTGGTAAAAGTACGCTCGGAAATGTACTAGCCGGACGCGAATCATACAACGTTACAGGCGGAAGTGTTACATTTGACGGTAAGGATTTGTTATCTCTTTCTCCGGAGGACCGAGCTCGGGAAGGTCTTTTTTTGGCGTTTCAGTATCCGGTTGAAATTCCTGGTGTTTCCAATATTAATTTTCTTAAGACAGCAGTGAATGAAATTAGGGCTTACAAAGGTTTTTCTCCAATGGAGGCCAAAGATTTTCTAAATATGGTTAAGGAAAAACAGGGGCTGGTTGAATTTGATGCCAAGCTGGCCAACCGATCATTGAATGAAGGGTTTTCAGGAGGGGAAAAGAAACGGAACGAGATCTTCCAACTGGCGATGTTACAACCCAAATTGTCTATTTTGGATGAAACGGATTCTGGTTTGGATATTGATGCCCTGCGCATAGTAGCCAATGGGGTAAATCAATTGCGGAGTAAAGAAAATGCTTTTATTTTAATTACCCATTATCAACGCTTATTGGAATACATTGTGCCCGATTTTGTACATGTACTTTATAAGGGCCGGATAGTGCGCTCTGGCACTAAGGAACTGGCTCTTGAATTGGAAGAAAAAGGCTACGATTGGCTGAAAGAAACAGTGGATGCCGAGGCAGAAAAAGCCATTTAATATCATGATCACACAATTGACAACTTCATTATATAATCAATTAGTAATGGCGGCCCCGGATTGTTTGCAGCCCGGACAGGAGCCAAAAACGTTTACGGATATTCGGTCGCAGTCTTTCAGAAAGTTTAAGCAGTTGGGTTTTCCGACTATGAAATTGGAAGATTGGAAATATATTAACCTGCAGGGACTTGTTAACCAATCCTATTCGCTGGAAGATAGCTTACCTGGCAGACCGGTTGCGCATGAACGTGCGCACATCCCCGGTTTAGCTTCTTATCATTTGGTGATGGTTAATGGGGCTTTTCGTCCGGATCTGTCCGATTCGATTGAAGATTCAGGTATTACGGTTATGCCAATGGCTGAGGCTCTGGACGAATTGTTATTTGCTAAACATTTTGCGGCTTATGCTGATAAGACTGATAACCCTTTTGTTGCCTTGAACACTGCACTGTTCCAGAATGGTTTATTTATCTCGTTTGATAAAGGCTCGGTGGCTGCTAAGGCTATTCATATTATTCATGTAGTGGCTGGTTCTGAATCGCTATTTTCGCAAACGCGCAATCTCATCGTGATGGGGCCAAATTCTTCGGCTGATATTGTGGAAACATTTATCACCGAACAAGGTGCTGGTAAGAGTCTGAACAACTTGGTAAGTGAGGTGGTGCTCGAAGAAAGTGCACGTATGCAGCATTATATTTTACAAACGGCCAGCAGCCAAAGCAGTTATTTGACGCATACTGAAATTCATCAGTCTAAATATAGTTTATATAATAATTACAATTGTACTTTTCCAGGTGCATCTTTTGTACGTAATAATATTAATGTACGTTTGGCTGAGGCTGATGTTGAAGGGCATTTGTATGGCATTACCTTAACGGCAGATGATCAGTTGGTAGACAATCATACGATTGTGGATCATTTGAAACCACATTGCGAAAGTTATGAATGGTATAAGAATATAGTGCAGGATGCTTCTACTGCTGTATTTAATGGAAAAATATTTGTAAGGGAGGATGCCCAGAAGACGAATGCGTTTCAACAAAATAATAATATGCTGATTGGTGATAAATCAACGGTGTATAGCAAGCCTCAATTGGAGATCTTTGCGGATGATGTGAAGTGCAGCCATGGTTGTACTATCGGGCAGTTTAATGAGCAATCTTTATTTTATTTGCGGGCAAGAGGAATAGGTGAGGAGCAGGCTCGCATTCTTTTAGTTCATGCCTTTGCGTTTGATGTAACTAGCCGTTTTAGCAATGAGGCTGTTAAAAATTATGTAGAAAGATTGGTTGAGGAGGGACTTTAAGATCCATTGGCACATTATGATATTCAACGTATCCGGAATGATTTCCCGATACTTGCTGCTACGATATACGATAAGCCCCTTATCTATTTGGACAACGGGGCTACTACACAAAAGCCTCAGTCTGTTATTGATGCTATAAGCCAATATTATTCTACCTTAAACAGTAATGTGCATAGGGGTGTGCATTATTTAAGTCAAAGGGCTACGGATGCTTTTGAAGCAAGCAGAAAAAAACTTCAGGTTTTCCTGAACAGTTTGCATGATCACGAAATTATTTTTACCCGGGGTACTACCGAGAGTATTAATTTAGTTGCTGCCTGTTATGGTAAGGCATTTGTTAATGCCGGTGATGAGATCATTATTTCTGCTCTGGAGCATCATTCCAATATGGTTCCTTGGCAAATGTTGTGCGAAGATATAGGTGCCACGTTAAAAATTATACCTATTACTGATGCCGGCGAACTGGATATGGACGCGTTCCGTTTATTGTTGAACGATCGGGTCAAATTGGTGGCTGTGGCTTACATTTCCAATTCATTGGGCACTATAAATCCAGTAAGGGAGATCATTAAGCTGGCACATGGCTATGATATTCCGGTATTGCTTGACGCTGCCCAGGCTGTGCAGCATGTGCCGATTGATGTACAAGAATTAGATGTTGATTTTTTGGCGTTTTCAGGACATAAAATGTACGGTCCTACTGGAATAGGTGTTCTATATGGCAAAGAAAAATGGCTAAATAAAATGCCGCCCTACCAGGGTGGCGGTGAAATGATTAAACGGGTGACGTTTGAAAAAACGACTTATAACGAATTGCCTTTTAAATTTGAGGCGGGTACGCCGAATATTGAGGGGGTTATTTGCCTTTCTGCGGCTGTGGATTATTTGAATGATATTGGCCTTGCCAATATATATACCTACGAGCATGAGTTATTGGAATATGCCACAAATGCTTTGTTAGATATCCCTGAATTACGATTAGTGGGTACCGCAACCGAAAAATCGAGTGTTATTTCTTTTTTGATAGGGAATGTTCATCCGTACGATGTGGGCGTTATTTTGGATAAATTGGGTATAGCCGTTCGCACAGGTCATCACTGTACGGAACCTTTAATGGATCGTTTGTGTATTCCGGGAACTGTTAGGGCTTCTTTAGCCTTGTACACAACCGTGGATGATATTGATACGCTGGTCGAGGGAATTAAAAAGGCAGCATCAATGCTTCTAGCTTAATTATTATGACGATAAACGAAATACAGGATGATTTAATTGGCGATTTTGCTTTTTTTGATGACTGGATGGCGAAATATGAGTATATTATTCAGCTAGGTAAGGAGCTTCCACTGATTGATGATCAATATAAAAAAGAGGAATACCTCATTAGGGGTTGCCAGTCAAAAGTATGGCTGCATGCTGATTTTGCCAATGGTGTGATTAATTTTACTGCTGATAGCGATGCCATCATTACTAAAGGTTTGGTTGGTTTGATGATCAAGGTTCTTTCCGGTCATAGCCCGGAGGAAATTTCTGAAGCACAGCTTTATTTTATTGATCAGATTGGTCTCAAAGAACATCTTTCGCCCACTCGCGCTAACGGATTGTTGTCTATGGTGAAACAGATGAAACTGTACGCACTGGCTCTAAAATCAAGAATTTGAGAATATTTCGGTGATATTGGTAAATAAAACTTATTTTTACCAAATAATATTTTGTGATTTATAAAAAGTCATATGCCCTATCAGCCGGATAAATTAGATTTTAAAATTTTAAAACTTTTACAAGAGAATGGCCGGGTCACAAATCTTCAATTGGCTTCAAATATAGGATTGTCGCCAGCGCCAACGCTTGAGCGGGTCCGGAAGCTTGAAAATGCTGGTTTTATAAAAAGTTATCATGCTTTTGTGGATGAGGAAATGCTAGGACTTGGCATTAAATCTTTTATTCAGATACAGTTAGATTTCCATACCCATAATGCTATTCCTGAATTTGTACAAATGGTAAAGCAGATTAAGGAAGTGACTGAATGCCACCATGTAACCGGCCAATGTGATTTTATCCTGAAGGTCTATGTAAAAGACATTAAGGCCTATGAAGCTTTGATTATGGAAAAAATAAGCAAAATTCCTTATGTAAAAACGTTTCAGACCATGATGATCATGTCTACCAGTAAAAAGGAACCTATTGTTCCCATAGAATATTAATGGCCTAAAGTTGCCAAATAATAGGTGATTTTGCTTGACTGATTATATAGTCGTTTGCTTTTGAGAAATGCCTGGACCCGAAAAATCCATTATATGCCGACAGGGGAGAAGGGTGTGCTGCTGTCAGGATTAAATGCTTGCGGTGATCTATTAAAGCAGTTTTGTTTTTTGCATACCTTCCCCACAACATAAATACGAGACCTTCACGGCCAGCAGATAGTGCAGAAATTGCTTTGTCAGTAAAAAGTTCCCATCCTTTATTCTGATGGGAGCCCGCCATATGTGCGCGAACTGTTAAGGTTGCATTTAGCAGCAATACCCCCTGATAGGCCCAGGCTGTCAAATCGCCGTGTGCCGGTATGTTAAACCCATCGATATCTGTTGACAGTTCTTTGTACATATTACGCAATGATGGGGGTATTTCAATTCCGGCTGGGACCGAAAATGATAATCCATGGGCTTGGCCTATGTTATGATAGGGGTCCTGCCCAAGGATCACCACCTTTACTTTATGAAATGGGGTGTTATTAAATGCATTAAATATTAATTTATTGGGTGGGAAAACCGTATGCTGTTTTTGTTCTTCTTTTAAAAAAAACCGAAGCTGTTGCATGTAGGGTTGCTCAAATTCACTTCCTAGGACTTCTTTCCAGCTATCTTCTATCTGAATGCTCATGGCCAAAGTTACTGGATTTATAAATATCACCCAAATGGTTGTGTAAACGCTGAAATTAATAGATATTTGCAGGTACAATAATATACATTCACATTCACATAATTTTTATTATTCATTTTAACTATGCCAAATTTTATCAGGATCATATTTGCAGGTATATTGTTGGTAGGAACAGTTGCCCTGTTTTATTTTGGGCAGTGGGGATGGGCTATCTTGGGGATCTTATTGACTTTGCTGGTGATTGTCACCTTTTTCTTTAATGAAAACATGCTAATAGCTCAATATTACCTGCGAAAGGAGAACATGGAAAAAGCTAAGCAGTGGCTCAACCGAATTACTAACTATGAAAAGCAACTTTTTAAACCTCAGCATGGTTACTATAATTTACTCATTGGCCTTATTGAATCGCGAAATGCGCCAATGCAGTCTGAAAAATATTTTAAAAAGGCTCTTTCCCTTGGTTTGCAAATGGATCATAATGTTGCCTTAGCCAAGCTTAGTTTGGCTGGTATTGCCATGGCAAAGCGGAATAAAAGGGAGGCTGTGAAGTATTTGCAAGAAGCCAAAAAAGCCGATAAGAATAAACTGCTGGCAGATCAGATTAAGATGATGAAAGATCAGCTGGGAATAATGGACAAACAGCAATTTAAATATCGCTAAGACCAAATTAATGGATTTTACCTAAGTCTATTTGCTGACTGGATAAGCCTTTCATCTTTTTGTATGCCATTTAAGGCTAGAACTAAACATATGGTTGAGATGGGTAACAGAAAAAATCCGATTCCAATATTATTGGCTGATAAATTTTGCCCGGAAACTTCCAACGTACTTTGAATGGTAGTATAAAGCCACACCCCAAATAGAATGATTAACGTAATAGTTAGAAATACAAACAGGCGTTGTTTTTTGCGGTTTTTGAATAAAAAAATGGTGTACAAGGGCAAAATTCCAATAATTACGGTAATGATGGTTTGAAATATAAAGGACTTTTTTTGTACGGCCTGGCCGGCAATAGCCTGATATTCACCGGTAATTTTAAGTGCATGCCCCAGGCCTGCTGTGTCCGAATACTGTAAATAGGGAAATAAAAACAAACCTAAAAATACAACTGCTGCAAGAAATAACCAGATACTTTGAATGCGTTGAATCATTTTTTATATTAAAATTTATGGAACAAAGGTAATAAGATTCATTTATTATGCAGACTAATTCTTTACCTTTGCATTCTTGTGATTCCCGAAAGTAAACGATATTTTATTGAATTGGCTTATCACGGGGCCGCTTACCATGGATGGCAAACGCAGCCTAATGCCATTACCGTGCAAGAAGTACTGGATGCAGCGCTGAGCACTTTTTTTCGTGAAACTGTTTCAACATTAGGGTGTGGCCGAACTGATACAGGGGTACATGCTGCCCAGTTCTTTGCTCATTTTGACCTGAATTTGCCAATTGATATGAAGAGGGAAAAAGAAATAATTTATCGGTTGAATGGTTTATTGCCTTTTGATATTGCGGTTAATGGGATAAAATCAGTTCCTGCCGAAGCGCACGCACGTTTTGATGCTCTTTCACGAACCTATGAATACCGGATACATTTTGGCAAGCAGCCTTTTTTAAATGGTCTTTCTTGGCAACAGCGTTCTGTTCCGGACATGCTTGCCATGAACGATGCGGCCCGTTTATTGAAAGAATATTGCGATTTTAGTTCGTTTAGTAAATCAAATACGCAGGTTTTTACTAATAATTGCTGTATTACGGAAGCCTTATGGGTATGGAAAAATGATTACCAATTGGTATTCCGTATTACGGCCGACCGGTTTTTACGAAATATGGTAAGGGCAATTGTAGGAACGTTATTGGAAATTGGTTGGATGAAACTTAGCGTGGAGGATATGCGACGGATTATTGAAAGCCGAGACCGTTCAATTGCAGGGGTTTCTGTACCTGCATGTGGATTGTATTTAACGGAGGTATCTTATCCTTCTCATTTATCACGATAAATTCTTGGCAAATATCAGGGAGTATCCTTCTATTCTTCAAATTATATTAGTAGCTTTGGGGCACCAAAAAATGGGATTCAATGAGTGTACTTGTAAATAAAGATTCAAAAGTTATTGTGCAGGGATTTACCGGAAATGAAGGTACCTACCATGCATCGCAAATGATTGAGTATGGAACTAATGTAGTTGGAGGGGTCACTCCGGGTAAAGGTGGACAGACTCATCTTGACCGCCCGGTGTTTAATACCGTTCAGGACGCAGTGGATCAAACAGGTGCTAATGTTTCAATCATATTTGTGCCACCGGCGTTTGCGGCGGATGCGATTATGGAAGCGGCAGCAGCTGGTATTGCCGTTATCGTTTGTATTACCGAAGGTATCCCTACAAAGGATATGATTCAGGTAAAATCTTATCTTAGTGATAAAAAGTCAAGGCTTATTGGGCCAAATTGTCCTGGAATCATTACTGCTGACGAGTCAAAGATTGGTATTATGCCAGGCTTTATATTCAAGAAAGGTACGGTGGGAATTGTTTCCAAATCAGGTACGCTGACCTATGAAGCCGTTGATCAAACGGTTAAAGCCGGATTGGGAATTACTACTGCTATTGGCATCGGGGGCGACCCGATTATTGGTACGCCAACCAAAGAGGCGGTAGAATTGTTGATGAACGATTCGGAAACCGAAGGTATTATCATGATTGGCGAAATCGGTGGTGGTATGGAAGCTGAAGCTGCTAGGTGGATTAAGGAACATGGTACAAAACCTGTGGTTGGATTTATTGCGGGTCAAACTGCGCCTCCTGGTCGGAGGATGGGACATGCGGGTGCTATTGTAGGTGGTTCTGAGGATACTGCTGCAGCGAAAATGAAAATTATGCGTGAATGCGGGATCCGGGTAGTTGAATCTCCTGCGGAGATTGGTGCTTCTATGGCTGAAGAGCTAAGTAAGGTTCAGGCTTAACTGGCCTTATTTTCCTTTCTTTTTTATACTTGATTCGCGTACGATGAGCATAGAAGGCAAAATTATCTGCTGCAAAATAGCCTTTCCTTTCGGGTTGTCAAGTTGTTTAAGCAAGATGTTTATGAGCTCGGAGGCAATTTGCTCTATTGGTTGGGACACCACTGTAATAGTTGGGTTGTAAAGCCTGAAAAGAACGTGATCGTCAAAGGAAACAAGGGCTGGAAGCGGTGTTTCTGCATCTTTTAGTGCTCTTAGACCGGAAATTGCCAAGTAATTCGTTGCAAAAAAAACTGCATCAGGTTTTTCAATAATAAAGAATTCAGTTAGGCTATCTATTTTATTTTGTTCTTCTATAGAGGTGGTAATTTTTTTAATATATGGGGTTAACTGAAATACTTCTATGGCTTTTAGATATCCAGATAACCTATCGCCCATTTGTGACTGATCTGAATTTAGTGTAACAAATCCAATTTTTTTAAAACCTTGCTCTGCCAGGTGGAGCGTAGCTTCATAAGCGCCTCTGAAGTTATCAGACACTACATAATTTGTTTGAAGATGAGGTAAGTTTCGGTCAAATAGCACTAAGGGAAGCTGGTCTGTCAAAAGATTCTCTATATCTTTGTCTATCCCCTCGGAAGGTGTGATAATGTAACCATCCACATGGCGATCGCGAAACATGCGAATTAGCTCGCTGGTCTTGGCAGTATCGTTTTCTGTACTACAGTAAATAATGCGGTAACCGCGCTTGTAAGCTTTTTCTTCAATATACCTGGCTATATTTGCAAAAAATGGATTAGAAATATCTTCAACCATTAAGCCAATTATCTTTGTTTTCCCGGTTCTAAGACTTTTAGCTAGTTCATTTGGCTTATATCCAACTTCGTTGATATATTCCAATACCTTTTTTGTAAGTCCATCACTAATACGTTTTTCTTTCGCTTTCCCGTTTAATATAAACGAAACGGTTGTAATGGATACATTTAAAGCTTTAGCGATGTCGCTGATCAGTATTTTTTTACCCATATAATCTTTTAAGCTTGTTATTCAACTTGGTTTACTGATTTAATCATGTCCAGATAAATATTTAGTAAAAGTAAAACATTTTGTTGATAAAAAGTGTATTATTGTGTGTTTTTAACCTGTATTTCATGCGTAGAATCTGGCTGATCTGTTTCATTATCATATTTTTCTATTTACCAGTTGTGCAGGCACAACTTAAACTGACTAATTTAGTTGATCCTTTTATTGGTACCGGAGGGCACGGCCATACCTTTCCGGGTGCTGTGGTACCATTTGGGATGGTTCAATTAAGCCCCGATAATGGACGAGATGGATGGGATTGGTGCAGCGGTTATCATTATTCGGATAGTGTTATTACGGGATTTAGCCATACTCACTTAAGCGGCACAGGTATTGGCGATTGGCAGGATGTTTCCGTTATGCCCTTAACTTCACCCTTAGAAGCTATGCATGATTCGGTAAGCCAGCTATTTAATCATAAATATGAATCAGCAAAACCAGGGTATTATTCCGTTGTCTTCAGGAATGGTATCAAAGTTGAGTTGACTGCGACCGAACGTTGTGGATTTCATCGTTACCAATTTCCTGAGCAAAGTATTCCCGTTATCCGTTTTGACCTTGGTTATGCACATAATTGGGATGCTCCTACAGAAACGTATATTACCGTCGTTAATGATTCAACCATTACGGGCTATCGATACTCTACTGGTTGGGCAAATGTTCAAAAGGTATATTTTGCTGCCCGTACATCCATCCCATTTTCAAAAACCATTCTTGGGGATGGTACCACTGAATCTGACATGACTGACATTATGGAAACGGTGGATAAAGGTAAGGGCGTAACTGCCCAATTAGTCTTCTCTCCGTCAGCGGCTAAATCGATAGAGTTAAGAGTGGCCTTGTCAATGACCAGTTATGATAAAGCCTTGAAAGCCCTTGATGCCAATGATTTTACTTTTGATCAAGCCAGGAAACAGGCGGATGAAAAATGGGAAACTGAACTGGAGAAGATTCAGATTAATTCTTCAGACGAAAATCTAAAACGCGTTTTTTACACTGCGCTTTACCACACCTGTATAGCTCCTGTTCTTTATTCAGACGAAGATGGAGAATACAAAAATGCCAAGGGTGAGATTAAGCATCCTGACATTGCTGCACAAAGATACACGGTTTATTCGCTATGGGATACTTTCAGAGCGCTCAACCCTTTATTTACACTCACCCAAACTAGCCGATACGCTGACATATTAAATAGTATGCTGCGCTTTTATGATGAAAATGGATTATTGCCAGTTTGGGATCTTAGCACCTGTGAGACAAATACGATGTCCGGCTACCATGCTGTTCCTGTACTGGCAGATGCAGTTTTAAAAGATTGGCCAGGTGTGGATGCTAATAGAGCTTATACCGCTATGATTGCTAGTGCTAATCAATCGGGAAGGGGGGTGCCAGATTATATTAAATACGGTTATGAGCCACAGGATAAGCATAATGTGAGCGTGACGATTACCCTTGAATATGCTTTTGATGATTATTGTATTGCGCAGGTTGCTAAAAAGCTGGGAAAGGAAGTAGACTATGAGGTATATATGAAACGCGCCCACTCATACGCTAACTTGTTTGACAACAGCACGGGATTTATGCGGGCAAAAAATAGTGACGGAAAATTCGTCACACCGTTTGACCCTTTTTGGTCTGAACATGACGGGGCTAGATCTCAGTATGTTGAAGGCAATGCATGGCAACACTCGTTCTTTGTGCCGCAAGACGTGAATGGTTTGGCTGCTCTTTATGGGGGGCAGGAACAATTGGGAAAAAAATTGGACTCGCTGTTTACTGTAAGTTCTGTAATGCATGGTAATAACACTTCGCCTGATGTGAGCGGTATGATGGGGCAGTATGCTCATGGAAATGAACCCAGCCACCACATCGCTTATATGTATACGTATATTGGTGAAGCATGGAAAACCCAGGAAAAGGTAAGACAGATCACTGAATCTATGTATCAGGCTCTGCCCGATGGGTATGCCGGCAATGAAGATTGTGGACAGATGAGCGCCTGGGCCGTGTGGAGTATGGCCGGTCTGTACCCAGCCAATGCCGCAAGCGGCGAGTATATTATTGGAAGCCCACAGGTAGATGACGTAAGCTTCAATGTGGGCAATAACCGCAAAATGACGATTAAAGCTCTAAATAATAGCCGGCAAAATAAATATGTTCAGAAAGTGCGTCTAAATGGTAAACCTTATTTAAAAACCTTTATATCGCATACCGATTTCAAGAACGGTGGCGAATTGGAGATTGAAATGGGGGCGAAGCCCAATAAAAAATGGGGCAAGAAAAAAGAGTCATGGCCAACATCTGCCAGCGATTAATCAAACCATTTCATGACCTCTTCTTTTACGGGAAGGGTAATGTCTAGTTTTAATTTTTTCCTCATACCGCCCAAATCATTAAAAACTTTATTTGGGTTGGCATTTTTCAATTCAGCTAAAGTGTTGAATCCCATTTTTTGAAGAACCGGCACCCATTCTGAAGGTACGCCCTGTTTTACATATTCTGTCAATGGCGCTATCTTATTCACTTTTTCTGGCCGCATCTGCGGAAAAAATAATACGTCTTGGATGCTGACCTGGTTGGTCATTAGCATGGCCAGCCGATCGATACCAATTCCTATGCCTGCGGTTGGGGGCATTCCGTATTCCAGTGCACGCACAAAATCATGGTCAATGAACATGGCTTCATCATCGCCGCGTTCCATCAGCTTTAACTGATCTTCAAATCGGGTCAACTGATCAATTGGGTCATTTAGCTCACTGTAGGCATTTGCCAGCTCTTTACCATTCACCATAAGCTCAAAACGTTCAACCAGCCCTTTTTTGTTGCGATGCTTTTTGGTCAATGGACTCATTTCAATGGGATAATCTGTAATAAAAGTGGGTTGGATATAATGTTTTTCACATTTACCCCCAAAAATTTCGTCAATTAGTTTCCCTTTTCCCATTGATTCATCGACCGGAATGGATAGTTGCCGGCACACCTCCCGTAAGGCAATTTCATCCATTTCGCTTACATCAAAACCTGTATGTGCTTTAATAGCATCATAAATGGGGACACGCGGGTATGGCGCTTCAAAATTTATTTCTTTGTCTCCTACTTGTAGGTTGGTTTTTCCGTTGGTTGCCAACGCCACTTTTTCAAATAATTGTTCTGTTACACCCATCATCCATTCATAGTCCTTGTAAGCCACATAAAACTCAAGTACTGTAAATTCTGGATTGTGGGTACGATCCATACCTTCGTTACGAAAATTGCGACTGAATTCATATACCCAATCAAATCCGCCAACAATGAGCCGTTTTAGATAAAGCTCGTTGGCAATGCGCAAATACAATGGAATGTCCAGCGCGTTGTGATGGGTGATGAACGGCCTGGCTGCGGCACCACCAGGTATGCTTTGTAAAACAGGGGTATCTACTTCCAATGCACCTCTTTCATCCAAAAAAGCACGTATTGCGGTCTTAACGGCCGTAACCTTTTTAAAAGTTTCTTTGACTTGTGGGTTGACAACCAGATCCACATAGCGCTGGCGGTACCTAAATTCTGGGTCGGTAACGGCATCAAACACTTTTCCATCGGCTTCTTTGACAACGGGAAGGGGCTTGAGTGATTTGGAAAGTAATTTTAGCCCAGTAGCATGAATTGAAATTGTGCCTGTTTGCGTGGTAAATACATCGCCTGTTATGCCTACGATGTCGCCAATATCCAGCAGCCGTTTAAAAACCGTGTTATAAAGTGTTTTGTCTTCTTCAGGGCATAGGTCGTCGCGTTTTAAGTACACCTGTATGCGTCCGGTGGCATCCTGCAATTCAAAAAAAGAGGCATTTCCCATAATCCGGCGGCTCATCATCCGGCCAGCAATGCTCACGTTTTTATAATCCAACTTATCGCGTTCATAGTTTTCATGAATGTCACTACTGGAGACATTCACTTCAAAACTTGCTGCTGGATAGGGATCTATACCCAAATTATAGAGTGCAGTCAGCGCTTCCCTGCGCTGTATTTCTTGTTCCGATAATACAATGCTCATTTTTTACTTCGTCAATTGGCGCAAACTTAGTAAAAATTGCCTAATTTTTTCTTTCTTTACGCCATAATCACTGTAGCGTTTAGTGGGGTTTGTCCGTTATATCTATTAATGAATGTAACTATACTGTTTGGGCATAATAAAACCTGCTGCGGTTAATAAATTTCACATTCTGTGAGTTATCGCATGAGATATATTAGTAAGCCTCGTTTCGTCTCCCTGGAAGAGGCCTTAGAGGCTTGTGCCGTGCATAATGATGAAAGGGGCAAAGAATTTATCTATAAAAAATACTATGGATATGTCATGGCCGTGATTTTGCGCTACGTTAAAAATACGTTCGATGCCGAGGAGCTGACCAACGAAAGCTTCATGCGGGCTTTTAAAAACGCTGACCGCTTTAAGGGATCATCTTCTGATGAACACGCATATGAAAAATCATTTAGAGCTTGGCTTGCCCGCATTGCAGCTAATATATCCATTGATCATTTACGTGCACAAAAGCATTTACTGTCATTGGATGATGTAGCAGAAACGGATTATAACTCGTTAAAAGTTAACGCTTCAGATCAATTACAGGTAGCAGATATTTTAAATTTGCTAAATAATCTGCCAGAAATACAACGTGTCATATTCAATATGTTTGAGATAGAAGGTTATTCGCATGAGGAAATTGCCAGTCATTTAAACATACCGGAAAGTACCTCAAGAACTTATTTGACCCGTGCAAAACAGAAATTACGTAAATTATATCTCGATTCAGTGGCCACCCCATTGGATGAAGAAGGAAGATACAAGGATGAATGATAATAAGCAGGATGATAAAGAACTCATCAGCTACATAGCTGAGGTACTTAAGGAATATAGTACATCTTATAAGGAAGGGGCATGGGAAAAATTCGCTTCCGTAAACGTGCCTGTCAGGAAACGCATATTATGGCCCTACCTAAGTGGTGCAGCAATGCTTTTGCTGGCCGGATCCCTATTTTGGTTAAGATCACCTGAAGTAAATAAGCAAGTGGTTAGTAGGAAAATACCCATTACACAGGAAATTAAAACTGAAACTGCAACTGAAACACCTGCCTCCACTACAAAAATTTTGATTAGTAGAGGCAAACAAGAGCAGATAGTAAGGCCTAAATATTTACGTATATCTATTGCTACAGCCTTATCATCAGTTTTGCCTGCGACTCCTAAGGTTAACCTAGCTGTGCAGAACAGTGTGGCTGATGTGGCAACCCATTCTTCCCAAAGGGATATATTTCAAGAAGACCGTTTCTTAAAACTTTTACAACGTGACCAGGGTAAAGCGTCTTCACAAGAATCTGAAAAATCGTTCGAAAATACAAGCACACTTGCCCTAAATAGACAAAAGAAGTGGGATTATAGTATTGCATTGGCTCCTGCTACCACGCGTGACCGGTTTAATTTTGGTGGCGGGCTAGAAGTGGCTTACCGTCTTAATGATCGCATTTCGGTAGGAACAGGTATTTCAGTGGCCGGATTGGGTGTGCAGCGATCTGATCGCCAAATTTATTCGCCCCGTGTTAGTGCTTCGTCACCTCAGGCGTCACTAGCAACGGGCTTGACCGCTGCTAATAAGCTGGCCGCTGCTGATGAGAAATTGGAAGATAAGCAACTTGAGTCTGTGCGTACATCCGTTCTGGGACTAGATATCCCGTTAAATTTTAAATATGCAATTAATAAGTATTTTTATGCTTCAGCGGGAGCTTCTATTTTTGCTGTTGTTAATGAAACACGCACCAATGTGTATGCTAAACAGGTAACAAGTACTGAAAATTTTAGTAGTATTAACGGTGCATCTGCCGTTAAACCGATTATTGAAACAGTGAGTGTTTCAGAAAAAACCGCTGAACAACCCCTTCGTAACAGCAATTTTAATGGCTTTATAAATTTTTCTGTCGGACACCGGATTCCACTTTCGGGTAAATTTCAACTGGGGCTGGAGCCTTTTATTAAGTTGCCGATTGGCAGGGCGGCAAAGCAAGATGTAAATCTTTCCTACGGTGGTATTAAACTTAGTGCAGGATTTTAAGCGATAAAATTAATTGTTTGAAATCGTTAGCACAGGTTGCCAGAGCAGTTTGGATTCCTAACTTATTAGCTGCTACAAGGTTATCAGTTAAGTCATCAATAAATAAGGTTTTCTTTGGATTAAGTTGGTGCTTCTGAATTACAAATTCAAAAATTTCTGATTGGGGCTTTCGCATTCCTAATAAATGGGAATAATAATCTTTCTCAAAGTAAGTACTATTATCCGGCACTTTATATTCGCGGTTTAAATATTCAATTATCCAATCATAGTGTATGCTATTGTTATTGCTTAAAAGGAATGTGCGATACTTGGCCTTCAATTCCAGAAGAAGTTCGTTATTTCCTTTAGGTATTCCAACTAACAATGAATTCCAGGCATCATCTATTTGTTGATCTGTTAGCTCGGAATTATTAGCCAATTTACGGATCCCATCCCTAAATCCTGAAGGGCTTATTTCGCCTTTATCCAGTGCGTCAAAAAGTCCATGCTGGTTTCCATGTATAAAGATATTGCTGTTCTCAGGAATACCCAATTGCGTAAAGGCCTTTTTTGTCTTATAAAAGTCAATGTCAAAGATGACATTGCCGTAATCAAAAATAATGTTTTCAATAGTTGGCATACAACAAGAATTATTTTTCACAAAGATACATATTCTTTAAAGCGATTAGTTGAAATTATTTTGTGATAAATATTTTGGTATTTGTTATTAAACACTATTTTTGTTAGTGTATGTGGAGCTTTGAAATTAACCCAGAATATGCGATTGTGGATATTGAAACAACAGGAAGTTATCCTTCCGGTTGCGGAATGACCGAAATTGCTATTGTTATATATAATGGTTGTGAGGTTATTGAAAGGTATGAAACATTGATAAACCCATTTCAATCTATTCCTTTATCTATTCAGGCACTAACAGGCATCACAGATACTATGGTGCAACATAGCCCACCATTTGCGCATATAGCCGATAAGGTATATTCTTTGCTGAAAGGCAGGATATTTGTAGCGCACAATGTTAATTTTGATTATTCTTTTGTACGTCATCAATTGCAAAAGGAAGGCTACTCCTGGACTGCGCCTAAATTGTGTACTGTAAGGTTGAGCAGAAAGATTAGGCCTGGTTTACGCTCCTATAGTTTGGGTAAATTGTGCGAGGTACTTGGCATTGCTATTTTTCAACGACATCGTGCCGGGGGGGATGCGGATGCCACGGCTATACTTTTTGGATTGCTGCTTAAATGGGACAAAGGTGGGCATATACAGGAGATGCTTAAACGGACTTCTAAAGACCAACAATTGCCTCCTAATCTATCTAAAGAAGAAGTTGATGTACTACCAGAATCCCCAGGTGTTTATTATTTTAAGGATAGGGCAGGAAAAGTATTATATGTAGGAAAGGCCTTGAATTTGCGTAAACGTGTTATTTCTCATTTCGCGGGTTTTAACGAGAAACCTCAACGGCAGAATTTTTTGCGTAATATCTATCATGTCGATTATGAACTCTGTGGTACAGAGCTGATGGCTTTAATATTGGAGTCTATTGAGATAAAACGCTTATGGCCTCCATATAACCGTGCGCTTAAGGGGCTTGAGCCAAAATATGCCTTATTTATGTATGAGGATAACCGTGGTTATTTTCGGCTCGCTGTTGGAATGAAGCAAAAGCACCAACAATGTGTGCACATGGCCTATCGTCAATATGAATTGATAGGAATATTGCAGCAATTAATTCAGGAATTTGATCTTTATCCTGGTTTTTGTAGTTTTGGGTCGGAACACAAACTGGGTTATCATTCTTTTTTTAATGGAGGTGATCTTATGGCAAACTTACCTTCTCCTGAATCTTATAATTTGCGTGTAATTAAGGCGATAGATCATTTAAAACATAATCTGCCCAGCTATGCAATCCTTGATAAAGGGCGCAATGGGGATGAAAAAAGTTGTGTATGGATGGAAAAAGGTCAGTTTTACGGAATGGGGTTTATAAATGCCTATTGTGATCTAGACCAATTCGAGAATGTTCGCGATTCATTAACCCGATATACTGGAAACCATTATATTACACAAATAATTTCTGCCTTTGCTGAAAAATATCCTTGGAAAATTTTTAAGTTTTAGCATTAAAAATAATTTTTGGTGACTCAAAAGGTTATAAAAACCCGGCATCAGGCCAGGTTTTTAAACTTTTGGAGTGTTGTGAAAAATAACCATTTTTCAGTGGTTATTTTGTAAGAGCAGTTTTTTCATCAATAGCCGGTGAGTTGCTATTTTCTGTTTTGGAAGCGACAGCAGGTTTAGCTTCTTTCTTTGCAGGTGTAGGCTTAACTATAGCTGCTTTGGATTCCTTTTTTACAGGTGCGAGAGTGGCTGCCAATGGAGGTGTTACCTTTTTAGCTGACGCAGCTTTTGCTACAGGCGTGGTTTTTATTTCTTTATTGATTGGTGCTGGTTTACTAACAGATGCAGCGCTACCCTCTGGTTTAGCAGGAACCGATTTATCAACGGAAGTAGCTTTTGCTTCTTTTTTTATAGGGGCAGGTATTATTGGTGATGAAGTTTTTAAACCTGATTTTGACGATGCAGATTTAATGGCCTGAGTTACTTTTGGCTCTGGCTTAGCGGAAATGTGTTTAGTTGTTGCTTTAACGACTTCTGGTTTTGTTTCTTTTTGGGGTAATGCTTTTGTGCTAGCACTTTTTGTAGCGCCCTTTGAGCTAATTGCTTTTGAAGTAGTGATTTTAGAAGGTGTAGGAATTTCTTTAACCGGTTTGGCTACTTTAGTGGGGCTTAACGCCGCAGATTTAGCCGACAATTCCAGTACACCTAATGCTTTCGTTACCTTATCCAGGTCAACTGTCAGCTCTTTTTTTCGATCATTTAAATATTTAATAATTTGATCTTCTGTGATATTAACTTTTGCCATTGCTGTATTTATTTAACTTTCAGTTGCAAAAGTATTCAAATATGTTATATATACAATGAAAATTTTTACTTTTATAAAAGGTAGTTTCTTGATTTTCTGTGGAATGTTCACTAGGTTGGAATGCCACAGACATGTTAGTTAAGTTATGTTAAATGAAAATTCCGTAATATGTATTTGGACTATTTTTTTCACTGTTTAAAGAATTTTAAGTTGGTTTAATGAGAGTTGCTGTGGTAGATTGTCGGGGTGGCGGGATTCGAACCCACGGCCTCTTCGTCCCGAACGAAGCGCGCTACCGGGCTGCGCTACACCCCGAAATGGAATACAAAGATACAATATTTCAAAAACTTCACAAACATTTATTATCATGTATTGATATGACAAAATGTGGGTTATTTAACGTTCTTTTACATTGTAAATTTGACAGTGCAGGCCTAATGCCAACATATGTGTGTTAATATAAGCATATTGTATACTGGTTTGGAATGCTCCACTACCCACAAGCACCCCGGCTCCGATATGAGGGGTCCATCGGGATTGAACCAGATGAATAAGGTTAGGAACGTGGGTGCTGAAGATTGTACTACTGATCTCCGGTATAAGTATATTGATTTGTAAATCACCGCTGCTAAGCAACCTGCTTTGTTGATAACTGGCACCAGCCTGTGCCGTTATGGTGAAAAATTTTCCTTTTGTATAGCTTCCGGAAATGACTGTTTGAATTGCATTGCTTTGATGAGCAATAGTTAATTCACTGCCTTGAGAATTAAAATAGTTACCTGATATTTCAAATAGATCTCCACTGTTTGGGACATATTTTAATTTGTCATGCATATAAGAGGCAAAAAAATTAAAGTGGTAACCAGATTCTGACGATGAGGTGATATATTGTAATAAGTTATGTTTGATGCCAAAGCCGTAAGCGCTAATGGAAGCATTTCCTTTGTCAATTTTAATAGAAAGTGGCAAAAAACGAATAGATACTGAAGTGCCTAACCCTACACCAACTTCCACCTCAGGAATTACAATGGGAGTAACTCCAATGTTAGTACCAAGACCGTCAGGAAGTTCAAAATCTCCTTTAATGTATTCACCATTCATGGGGTTTAATAAACGACTACCATTTTCTGGATCTAACATATAGAAACTTGCGATGCCTGTTGATTTACCTCCGTAAATTGTTGCGACTAATCCGGAAATCTCTAAATTCGGCTTTTGATATATTTGATCAGTATTCAAATAGCCTCCACTATTTGGAATTAAGGCACTTGATGTGACCAGCGAAACACGTATTGAGCCAAATTTGCCTGGATCTATCGCATACGTCCACCCATGATTAAGGGAAAATCCTGCATTAACCAAAAAACTATGGCTGAATGCATTCAGATAACTATTAGTAAATGGAATAAGTTCTTGAAACTGGCTGGTATAATTTTCTTCAAGGGATTGTGCATAACTATTTTTGTAAAGAAAAATTAATAAAATGTATTTGAGTAGGGTTTTTGACATACTTATAGAGTTATTTGTTTTGAGAAATTAATTATTTCGTTCTTGATATAGAGTATTAATCTATAGTATTCTCGTAAATGGTCATGTTATGAGTCAAAAACGATTAATAATTTAATACAATAGGAAAAGTAAAGATGTTTTCGAAATAAAATTATAGGGTTACCCATTTAGTTCTCAACTATTTTTACTTGAGCATAAGTCATCGGTTTATGCTTAGCGCAACGGATGATGATTTTGTCCAGAATT
>FOBR01000042.1 GCA_900109895.1 bacterium A37T11 | reverse complement strand
CTGGACTTCCACTTCAATATGGCTCTATCTGCAGTAAATATTGCTAAGGCTGCCAATTGGCTATCCATACCAAAAGAAGAAAGGGAAGCATTCTCAATGGCTGATATTAAGACAATGAATCACAATGCATTACTATTAGAAACAATTTTTAGCAAGTTTGGTATAAACCCAGACTTACCTAAACCTGCGCAAGCAAGCTTCATCGCCATTAAAAATCAAATGATAATGATGAAAAATCAAAAACATGTCAAAGAACTTATTTTATATGGCACTAAGGCCGCTTAACTATGTGGGTTTTTTAACTAAATATTGTTATAAACAATTGAATAATGTAAAAAGACATTAATGCCAATTTTCAATTAATACAACAATCATTATGAAACGTCATACCTTCCTCCACTCCTTATCAATAGCAGGCGCCATTTTGGCCACCCCATAGGGCATTATTACTAAAACTTATGCAAAGTTCCGTGAAAAAACAGGCTTTAAAACCGACGCTGGAACCGACCGCTTTCAAAAGCCCATCAACTTGTTTGACGGCGATACCTTTTACACCAAGGTATCGACCAAAGATACCGATGGCGACTTGTATATTTTTGAATCTTCGCGTGTAAAAAAAGGCGGCCCTAACCTGCACGTCCATTCTAGCCAAGATGAATGGTGGTACATCCTGGAGGGTGAGTTTGTGATCAAAGTGGTCGATAAATCAGGACGAGTTCAAGAAACAACACGGCTTTGAACGTGTAGGGCCACCCATTGATATACTAAAAGCCTTATAAGTTTCTATGATGGGGCACCAGGCGGAAAGCCGAATTGTTTTTTATAGACAAAATAGAAATGGAATTACCGGGCACTTTATTTAGCACGCAATCTTTCATAAGCCTGCGCGTATCGTCTGCCCAATTCACGGGCTGAAGCTGTATTGAAATGAAGCGTATCACCGCGATGCTGCAGGCCCGCAGCGCTTACGCAGGCCATATTCGGCCGTTTATTTGCTATACTATGCAATACGCTGTCTATCTCCTGCCCCTGATTCCGGGGCTGCTTGGATATATAAAAGGGACCCAGTTCTCCCACGATAAAGGGTATAGTGTCGATGTTCAAGCCCAAGTCCTTTTTCAAATTATTATACAGCGAATCAAATCGAGCTTCATATTGCAGGTAGCGATCTTTGCCGCTGTCACCCTCCCCCTGGTGCCATAATATACCCTTGAGTGTACCATCTTTCAGTGCCAGCCTTACACGTTGGATGGCATCTTCATATGGATGCGTTTTCGTGACTGTATCGTACGCCTCCTTTTGCCATTTTGAAATAGACGTACCGCCCACAGCACAGGGAATTAAGCCAATTTCGTCATCCGGATCCTCTTTGCTTATTTCCTGCGCAAAAGCTAAACCTGGCCCTACACCCGCGCCAGGCTTATCAAAATGCAAAGGGTCAGTAGCCGGCACCCATTTGTTTTCTTTACTAAATTTAAAAATATGTGTATTTACCGGCTGTGCCGTCGTATCCAACGCTCCCCGGCCCGCCATATTAGACTGGCCAATGAGTAAAAAAAGCTGCTTCGCCTTCTGGGCATGTAGCGGCAAAACCGCGGAACAACAGGCTACGACGATTAAGAAAAATAATTTTACGAAGAGGTTATTTAGTTTCATCCTGCAACATAATTAGTTTACCGTCGCCAAACTTAATTATTTCTGTGGAAATATCCGTAAGATGCATGCTCAAACAGCCGCCGAAAATGTTGCCCACTGGTAATAATTATCATGCTTATTTAACCCGAGCCGAACCCTCACGTCTGGGATAACCGCTTCAGTAGCCTCGGATCGCCTTTGGCTCACCGGGGTCTCCTTTCGCTATTATCCCTAGGCCGTTCGATTGCCCGGTTCAGGTTAATAATTTGGCTTTTACTTTTTCTTCTGTAGCATAATGAAGCTGCTGCGCTACTAAAGGAAATGACAAAAAAGAAGTAAAAACTAAAAATATCCATTTATTCATCGAACAATCTTATGCTTTCTTGAAAGATGCATTTTTTGAGGGATTTCCACAACCAAATGGAGGTGGTATTCGTATTGTGTTTTTATTAACTATGGAAACTAGAAATCCAGCTCTTTTACTTCGTACTCCGATATGGCTTTCTTTTCTGAGGAGAAATTAATGCCGATGGCTATTTTCTTACGGTCGTCGGCCTGGAAAGGACGGAAATAATTCTTATCTAGGATTTGGTTTAAGGCTTCAGAAGCGGTTTTATCCAATTTAAACTCAAACACGTATATGTGAGTTGGTGTAAATACTGTTATGTCCGGGCGTGTTCCCGCATAGCTCTTTTCACTTTCCATCATAATATTGAGCAGTCCAAACGTATTCTGGATGATGGCATGGTAAAATTGCTCTTTTGCCCCGATCCAAAGCGAACTCGGGATATTTACAAACAATGTGTCCAATAGTTTCAATACCTGACTAACATCCCCAGTGCGTAGAGCCTCCCCGATCATAAATACATTGGGGCGAACAGTGTCTATTGGCGCAAAACTATAAGCAGACAATAAATACACCCGCATGCTTTCCCTCACCTCCTCATTCGGAAAATCCAGGGTGTAAAGAGAGGCTGCAGCATTGTAGTCTTTGATGGTTAAGTAGCCCGTCTGGAACATCAGGGTCAGCGGATTGATCTTATCCTGCCCCTCATATACGGTATACTGACCCAGCAAGTCAATCAGTGCTTCCGGACCGGCCAGCACGGGTCCGCTTGGGAATTTCATCGCCGGATTGCGCTGTATGGCTTCGTAAAAGAATGAAGGGGTGCCGCTCTCAAACCAATAATTGTTAAACTCCCTATCGGCCATGAAGTTGAGCAGCGAAAATGGATTATAAACCTTTTTTGACCGGCCCCAAGTATACCCATTGTACCTATCCCTGATCTTCTCCAGGATCTGCGCATCCTGTTGCTGCATTTCTGTAATCTCTTGGGAAAAATTAGTTTCCAGCTCCTGCTGTGTAATGCCAACCAAGTCATCAAATTGACCATTGAGGGTGATATCCCGTAAATTATTCAGATCAGAGAAAAGGCTTACTTTGCTGAAACGGCTCACGCCCGTCAACAACAGTAAGCGGATGAACTGATCGGCATCCTTCAACACGGAATAAAACTGTTTAAATACTGACCGGTTTTCGGCTATCATGTCCGGATTGTCCAGGTAGTCAATGAGCGCTTTGTCGTACTCATCAATGAGGATAACTACCTTGCCTATTTTAGCCCCTTTTTCAATCAATTCCCAGAATTTGCTTTTCAGGTCGGTTTCGATTAGGTCAATACCCAGCGGGGCAGCGATGTTGTCCAGCTCTTTAAAAAGGGCGTCGTATAATCCAAGTTTTTGGTAGGGAATTTTACTTAAGCGCAGTTTAAAGACTGGATTTGTATTTGTCCAGTCCCACTGGTCATAGATCCAAAGCCCCTCAAACAATTCCTTGCTACCACTGAAAAGTTCTTCGATCGTATCCACCAGCAAACTCTTGCCAAAACGGCGTGGGCGGCTTAGAAAATAATATTCACCAGTTGTCACCAGCTGATGGATGATCTCCGTCTTGTCTACGTATAAATAACCTCCTTCACGGATTTTCCGAAAACTTTGCAAACCGATGGGGTATTTTCTCATACTGCCGCTAAGATACGTAAATTTTTAAAATCACTCATTTTACATTTCCTGGTTAAAAAAAGACCTGTTTAGTGTCCAGACAGACGTACATCAACGGATGAAATGGTTAGATTGGTCTACCCAATGCGGTATTTGATCAGGACTGGCACATTCAGCTGTAGATATGTATAGTGCTTTCTAACCCGAACCGAACACCTCACGTCTGGGATAACCGCTGTGAGGGTTCCGTTCGCTTGCCCGGCCTAAATTAATGATGATCGTAGTAAAAACAGCAATAAGATTAGTCATAAAAATAATTTTACTTTTTATTTTGATACTATTTTGATTTTTTTTATATTTATTTCAATAAATAATTATCAAAATATGATTAACTCAAACGTATATGAAGTTAAAACAAGTACATCAAAAAAAAGTAAAACGAGCGCAGATTTCACCGGCAAAAATCAAACAAGATGACTCTATTTGGAAATCTATTTTGGAAGAGGTGTTCTTTTCCTTTCTCAAGTTTTTTTTCCCAAAAGACCAACACTTCATTGATTTTGAAAGTGAACCCATTTTCCTGGACAAGGAATTCGATAAACTTTTCAAATCAGTCACCTCAAAAAAGGGGTTATAATTTCTTGATAAGCTGGCCAAGATAAAGCTTAAGAACGGACAAGAGAAATATGTGCTCGTGCATGTGGAGGTACAGTCACGAAAAGACTATAAAAAAGAACTCGGCAAACGGCTTTTCAATTATTTCATCTGGATCAGGGACAAACATAAGCATCCCATTACTGCCATTGTAATCCTGGCAGATAGCAATAAACTATATCGTCCTAAGGTTTATGTAGAGGAATTTATGGGCACTAAGCTGTCTTATGAGTTTAATAGCTACAAAATAGCGGATCAAAGTGAAGAGGCCTTAAGGGCTGACCCCAATCCCTTTGCTGTTGTTATTTTGACAGCATTGCTTGCAATAAACTATAAAAAAGCCACTAATGATCAGCTCAAAGACATCAAACATGACCTATATGAGCAGATGAAAAAGCGCAATATGCCCAAAAATATGAGGGAAGCCATTTATGACTTTATAACATACTACGTGCAATTTGATAATCAAGAATATTTAATTAACTTTGAATCGGAAATCCAAGCCAAAGAAGGAAGGAAAACCACTATGGGAACTAGAGAATACTTATTAGATAAAGCAAAACGCGAAGGCGAAGAAAAAAAGAATATTGATTTTGTCACCAATCTGATTTTAGAATTTGGCTTTTCGGATGAACAGGCCTCTAAAGCAGCCACCGTCTCACTCGGATTTGTCCGCAAAATCAGGGCTTCTTTAACCAAAAAACTGAAAAACTAAGGTCTTACACCTTTTATATAGCATTTAAAAAACCACCTATACAGGGGTGGTTTTTGCTTTTTACAGGAATTAGGATATAAATTTTAACCTGGGCCAGGCATCTCACGTCTGGGATAACCGCTTCCGGAGCCTCGGTTCGCTTGCCCGGCCCGGGTTAATAATATATGTGATTAAAGCAAAAATTTAATCAACAAATGGTGGATAAAAAACGTACTTATATTTCCAGGGTTGAGAATTACCGCAGCAACATAACACTCAAAACCCTGTTTGAGATCGTTGAAAAGGGGTTTGGCGGTAAGGTTAGGATTTCTATTGATCTTTAAACATAGCATAGTTTAAAACGTATTCCGGAGTCATACCTACTCTACTTGATGGGTATTGGTCATACAGTACGGAAGCGCTAAAAAATAATCGGTCAGGTCTTTTGGGGTCATAGTAGGTTATTTCTTACCAGGCTTCCTTAGCAGTGCCAAGGTTTCTTCATCCTGTTTGATCAGGTGGTCTTTGGTCTCCAGATGATTTTCCAGCAGGTGGATGGTTTACTAATAAATAAACTACAAGCTTAACAATAACTCCACTGACTCCAGGAACAGCTCCCGGTCTTCGGGCTTGTTGATGTCAAGCCCTAAAAAAGTACTGCGGTTGCGCAGGGCGTGGTATACCCCTACATAGCAAGTACCCATAACGTATGCTAACCGCGCCTTATACAAATCTGCCTCATGTTGTCCCCACAGCCGGTCTATGGCCGCCAGGAGTGGGGCCCCAATCCGTTCCCTTTCTTCTGACAGCCATTTCTTCAATTTGTTTCGGGGCTTTGACAGGCTGAGCCACAACAGTTCCTGCATTTCCTGCGAAGCATAAAAATAAGGCAGCAACTCCTTGAATAGCCCATAAACGAATGCCTGTACCTCTGCTTTGCTATTCAGCCCGGCCATATGATCAGCCGTCAACGTGTCACGCAGGCGGATCCAAAAGTCAGTCTTACGGGCATAGGCAAATAGCAGGCCCTCATAACTACCAAAACACCGCTCTACGGCGTGGCTACGCTCATGCTTACCCGCCATTCTTAAAATCCGTTCCTTTTTCAGGCCAAAACAACCATCACTCTGCAAAATTGCACCCACAACCGTTAACAGCGCCTCCCGCGCAGCCTCCATGTTCTTCATACCGATAAAATTTAAAGATTAGACGTTTAGTGTTTACGTAGTTTTTGAAAAGCCCCTACCACCAACTGGGCAATCAATTTCAGGAATAGATCAAACACCCTTGGATCATTTGGGTCCAGCCCACAGATAGCCGAGCGATTATTACGCGCATGCAAGGCAACAAAGTCAGTACCACCCACCAGTACGCCCATCATAGCTCTGAAGTGTTTGCCATATTTGCCAAATAACTGGTCGCTATACTGTAGCAAGCGCTCCCCTTCCGCATCGCGTCGATCAGAGATCGCGCGTTGTACCGGGTCCATCGCTTTGTCCAAACTGTGCGTGATCATCTCCCTTAAGGCTGCATCGGTATAATAATCAAATAATTGGTTTTGCAGCACCGCTATGATCACCTCTTGCAACCTATCCGCCTTTTCCGGTTTTCCCAAGCCATCGGTATTGATCATATCCATGCAGGTACACCAATAATCATACTCTTTGGCATGCTCCATCACGAGCACATCCTTACTTCCAAAATCCCGATAGTAATAATTCTTTTGTGTTTCTGCTTCCCTGGCCAATCCGTTTACACCGATAGCTGCATAGCCCTTTTCGGCCAACATGCGGTAATAGGCGTCCGTGAACGCTTGTTTTGTATTTTTCCGACGCATAAATAGATAAATTAAGCATTATAATCCCTGATAATAACGTAAAGTTAACCCTTAATTAACGTTGCGTTACATATTGATAGACGGAAAAACGATCAGTCTGGGTGAGTCGATGAAAAAATATTTATGGAGGAACTAAAGGTTGTCCCGAGCCAGGCATCTCACGTCTGGGATAACCACTACAGGAGCCTCGGTTCGCCTTTGGCTCTCCGGGGTCTCCTTTCGCTATTATCCCTAGGCCGTTCGCTTGCCCGGCTCGGGTTAATTTCCGTTTCAAGTATTTAATATCAGGGATAGTTTTTCATGATACAATACTCCGGTAACTTTTGATCAATGTTAATAAGTGGAAAAAAAGGGTTTTTAGAAAAGGAACAAGGCGCCTGGTTTTTGTATGTAATTACAAACGAGCGCCTTGTTAAAGATCAAGGATCTTATAGAGGCAATTTTAGGGAAGATGAATGAAATAAGCAAGCCTTCGCGTAATTTTTTTGGTTCTGTACTGGAATAAGTGCGGCAAGGAAGATGCGCCCGGATGCCAACCTGCGGTATCTGTATACCGGTGGTAAAAAGAAAGGACGTGACAGGCCCAAAGTACTGGACGGGAAGGTAAACTGCAAACAGATTGACAAAAGGCGTTTTAAGGAATTCTTCCGGGATAAGCATACGGTTTGTTACATCGCAAAGGTCTATTGCGTGATTCTGAAGAAGATGGTACGTATCGTGTATATTCAGGACATAAAGACCCTGCGCCATGAACTGCTGATGTGTACAGATACCGGGCTAAGTCCGCAAAAGATCCTGGATTACTACCGTCTGCGCTTTCAGATTGAGTTTTTGTTCCGGGATGCCAAGCAGTATGCCGGAT
>FOBR01000002.1 GCA_900109895.1 bacterium A37T11 | reverse complement strand
GTCAAGTCATTGGTGACTTCGCTGGGTACGGAGTTTGGTAGAAGTGTGACGCGCTTGCTCCGGCTGGCTAAACCCATCAGCACCCGCAACGTTGCTGGACTTACGCATACGGATTCCGGTGCTTTTACTATCCGCGAATTGCTGCGCACCGATGCAGAAAAGACTTGGAACAAAACCGGCAAGCTGGTGCTGGATTCAGCCGATATTGTGTATAACCCCGAGGCTGGGGATAAGAAGGCTGCAATACCTACCGCCCTGGCATTGACCCGGAAGATAAAAGGTAAGGAACAACGTATTCTGGTGACCGGCGATGCTGATTTCCTGAGTAATGCTGAACTGGCTAACGGCTATTCCGGAACAGGCAATGCTGATTTCTATCAGGGATTTTTGGGCTGGTTTACGTATGGACAATTCCCGATCGAACCGACTTGGCCTGATCCTATTGATAATACGATGACGATTAAAGGCTCTAGTATCACGGCGCTTCGATGGGTTATGCTGGGACTGATCCCTGTTTTGGGATTGATTGCTGGTACGGTGTTATTGATTAGGAGGAAGCGGAAATAGAAATCAGAAGTTCTCTTTACCTCAAAATAACAATATTTCCCAAACCACCAAAACTTTCTGAAAAACACGACATTTTCACTATAAAAATTGATTTTCATTACCTATTTTTACATAACAATCAGCTACAAATCTGTTTGTTATGTAAAATTATGTTTAACTTTTTAGAAATCAATGCAAGTACTAATCGAGTTGTTCAGCCGTTATCAGTATCCCGAAAAATCCATTCATGACAAATTACTTCCCATTGTCCGAATACTCCATCCGGGCGACAAGTTACAATTGCTGCGCGAAGGGCAGGAACAAAAAGACCTGTATATCATGCGCGAGGGGATGGGCCGGATGTATTATATAGATGAAAATGGCGAAAAGATCACCGCCAGTTTTTCCCAACCCGGTGAGTTGCTGGCGCAATTGGATAGTTTTTTTCTCCAGCGGCCGGCCGTTGCCAATCTGGAAGTCTATTCCGAAGGATCGTTTTATTTGATTGAATTTACGCATTTTAAAGCATTGTTTATGAATGATCCGCTCTTTGCCTGGACTTTCCTAAGGATGGTAGGGGTGGAGTTTATGAATCTCCTGATGCAAAAACTACATACCAAGCCCGCAGAAAAACGGTTGCTAAAGCTGATGGAACACCATATAAACCTATTTTTATTTGCCAGCGCCAAAGATGTAGCCAAATTTCTGGGGATTCACGAAAAAACCATAGAACGGATACGGAACCAATTCCTAAAAAACCTCAAATGATCACATATAAATACGAAAATCATGCACACACACGCTACCTACACAAAAGGGCTTGCGCCCTTCGGGTTCTCCTTTACCGAACCCCTGTTCTTTCAAAAACCTGTTGGCCGTGAATTTCCGGCATTTGTCAAGCGCCCATTGCCTTTTGCTGACGGGGTGTTGCTGAAATCAGCGCAGCGCCAGCTGCTGGCCCAGTACCGGCCAGACTTGGCCTGCCCGCTGGGTCGCCTCGTAATGCAGCAGGATAGCAAATGCACCATGCAGGTAGCCTTTGCTGAGCCGGGCCTTTATTTCCTGGCAATGGACGAAGGATCGGCCAAGCTGCATTGGGAAGGACAGGTCCTGCTGCGTCTGGGCCGCAGGCAGTGCCTGGTGTTTCAGATCGGGGTAGGGGAGTTTACGCTGGAACTGACCGGTGACCGTTGCCAGGCATTTTATATCCACTATCCCACCCAATGGCTGCAGGACAGTGCCACCGTATACCCCGAGCTGGGCTCGCTGATCTGCAGCCTGGCACAGCATCCGGTGCATTTTGAAGCGCTGCCTTCCCTTCCTTACTCAGCAGCCATCATTGCCTGGTTGAATAAACTCTACGATGCCAGCCACCCCAATGTCAGCCTGCTGGATGCCCGGTTGGAAAGCGATGGCGATGCGTTGCTGCAAACCTACCTGGAGCAGGTGGTGCGCGAGCACCGCAAAGCCTTTGCCATGCGCCGGTACCTACACCAACATTTGCTGGGGAAAATCAAGGTCAAACCGGCCGAGATACTGGCTTTAATCTATGGCCGCACACCGTTGAGCATAAACAGGGCCTTTAAGGCGGCCTTTGGCTGTACCAGCGGCGAGTATTTATTCCGCTACCAGCTACGTGCAGCCCGCCGCCTGCTTTTCCAGAAAGAATCGGTCGGCACGGTAGCCCACCTAAGTGGTTATTCCGAAACCGGCAACTTCTGCAAAGCCTACCGAAATTACTACGGGCATACGCCTTTCCGGACTACCTTGTACCCGTACGATCCAAGGTAATACAAAAGCATCCAATCTGATCATTTTCTGTTGATTTTTTAACCTCCGGATGATCAACATGGATAATTTAATAGGTCGTTTCTGAACGACCTTTGTAGTATGAAAACCAAGCAAAAAAGATCGTTTACGATAAACCGGGAAGGGGTTTTGGAGATTGTCCTGGTGCTCTGCGGGGCCTTGTTCCTGTACTCGGCCCTGGACAAGTTTTCTCACTACCAACGCTTCCGGGTGCAGGTTGGCAAATCGCCCATCCTAACCGGAATGGAAGATTTCATAGCATGGTTTATTCCCAGTTTGGAACTGGCCATTGGAGGGTTGCTGGCCTGGCCACGAGCACGTCTTATTGGCTTTTACAGCTTCTTTACACTTATGTTGTTATTTATCGGCTACATCGTGCTGCTCAAACGCAGCGGCACGACCATGCCCTGTGGCTGCAACTTCCTGATGAAAAGCCTGTCCCCAGGCGCGCATATCGTGCTAAACAGTGTGTTTGTAGGCTTCGCGATTATCGGTATTTGTCTAATTAACCCAAATTATTCACCCAAAAAAAGGAGGCAAAGTTCATCGCAACCATCAAAAAAAAAGGTAATCCCGTCCAGGACGGTCACACCCTCAACAAACGAAATTCATATTAGTTAATTAAATTTTTAATCCCATGTCCAAAAGACAAAAATTAGTAGCCGTGATCATGTTATTCATGGCTTTAGGAACCTTCATCGGTCAGGAAGTGGAAGCTAAGCTTCACAAAACAACCAGCGCTTATCAACAAAAAGGAGCAGATGGTGAGTCTCCATGTGCAAACTGCGATTCGGACCCTGCTAATGCCGGGCAGTGTTCGCCTGACAATAATGGGGCGATTTGTACCTGCAGCGTGAGCGGAAACAGTTTCAATGCATATTCCATTGACGATTGTCAATTGTTAAGGCGTCCGTTGTAGTCGTTTTGTTTAAGGGATTCGTTCCCTTGGCGGGGTCGTCGGTGTAGGGCGGCCCTGCTTTTTTATAGGCTAAACTTATATAGGATGAAAAAAAGGACTTTTTTTACGCTGTGTACCTGTGCGTTGTTTGCCTTGATAATTACTTTAGGGTTGTACTTTTGGAGGGGGAAGAATCCATACCACCAGTTTAAGGGTTTTCGAAGGGAGATCAGGCATCATACGCTACCCCCAATAAAGCCGGAATTGAAAAAGCTGCCCATCCCCACTATTTACCGTGAACGGATTGGCCCGGCTTCTTTCTTGGTGGTAAGCCGGGTAAAGGGGAAGAATATGTTGGGTAAGTTCGTCCTGCCCGATCGTGTATATTTTGTTTCTGGCCTCTTAAGGGGTCAGCAGGATGATTTTTTTACGACGCTGGGTAGCTTATTAGTGGATCCCATGCATAATAAAGTAGTGTATGTATATTTATATCGAAATGAGTTTATGGTGCTGGATACCGGCCTGAACCTGCAATACCGTGCCCGCACCATTGACACGATCAGCCAGGCGAAGATCAAAACGGCTGTGCTGGATAAAAATACACTCACACTGGCTTCCCCGCCCTTAATGGTCAATGAACAGGGTGTACTTCAGTGGCCATACCTGTATATTCACAGCTGTATTCTTGCTGCTAATGAGGATCCGGATGTGTTTGACCGGCATCGGGTCATTGATGTGTATGACCTGAATGATCGGGGGAGGTACTGTTTTAGTTTTTATTTAAATAAGAGATAAGGGGTATTTGACCCTAAAGGAGCCGGGTGCTGCCTTGATAAATGTGTGCTCCCTTTCCAAGTACATGTTCGTTAATTTTTAAGTCCTATTCCATTTACAGAACGAAAATGTTACCTGCTACAGGTAATATGCATGAAGATGGTGATAATTATTTTAAGCTATTATATGCCTTACAGGATTTGCTTCAGAAAAATGTTGACTTGGTAGCTGAGGAAACAGTAACCAATCCGTTTCTGCTGGAAAGTATTAATCGTCAAAAAATTCTTGTGCTATAATGACGCTTGACCCGGGCCACGATCAGCCTGGCCAGAATACAGCATCATCACTTTTCTTCTTTGAAAAGTGAATAAAAGAAAATAACTTATATTTGTAAACTATGACCAGAAAATATCCCATAGGCTTACAATCCTTCCGGAAAATCCGCGAAGAGGGTTTTTTATATATTGATAAAACCGAATATATACATCAATTGGTGGCTTTTGGAAACTATTTTTTCCTGAGCCGTCCAAGACGGTTTGGAAAGTCATTATTGCTGGCAACCGTCAAAGAATTGTTTAGCGGAAGCAGGGAGCTGTTTGAAGGGCTATGGATTTATGACCACTGGGACTGGGAGCAAAACCACCCGGTCATCCATTTGCGCATCAGTCGTGCCAATTACCAGGATCACGGCCTGGCTGAGGCACTCAGCAGGGAATTGGATGAGGTAGCGGAGGAACTGGGCATCCAATTGTCAGAAAAGACGCCAAAGGATAAATTCAAGGAATTGATCAAAAAATCTTCTGTAAATCAGAAAGTTATCATTTTAGTCGACGAATACGATAAGCCTATGGTCGATTACTTGGATGACTCAGAGAAGGTAGCCGAAAACAGGGAAATCTTCCGTAACTTTTATTCGATTTTGAAAGATGCCGATGATCAAATCCGGTTCTTGCTCATCACCGGAGTAAGTCGCTTTAGTAAAGTGGGCATATTTTCGAGCCTGAATAACCTGGAAGATATTTCCATGGTGGAAAACATGAATGAATTGGTGGGTATCACGCAGCAGGAACTGGAAAAAACATTTATTCCTGAAATTGATAAATGGGCTGAAAGGGAAGAAATGAGCCGTGAAGAAAAACTGGCTGAGGTGAAAGAATGGTATAATGGATATTCTTGGGGCGGCGAACACACGGTTTATAACCCGTTTTCACTGCTCAGTTACATGAAGTATGGCCATTTTGACAATTTCTGGATCGATACAGGGGCGCCTTCCTTTCTGATACAGGATGTACGCAAGCGCCCATCTAGTTACTTGTTTAAGAATGAAGATATTACGGTGGGAGCTCAGTCATTGAAGGATTACAATACAGAAGCCATTGATACAACCGCACTGATGTTCCAGACGGGCTTCCTTACGGTTAAGAAGGCTGAATGGAAAACGCAAACTTTTACGCTCGGGTATCCAAACAAAGAGGTCAAACAAAGTGTACTGGATTTTATCGCTGCAGGTTTTACGTTTATCAACCCTGGGCATATCTTACCAAAGGTTGATAACCTTAGAATGGCATTTATCCGTAACGACATTCCATATGTGATCGAAGTATTGGATACCTTATTTATCAGCATTCCCAATCCGGTTTGGATTGGTGCCACGGAGCGTTTTTTCCATGGGATAATTTTCAATACGTTCCAATTATTAGGGATCAATCAGGAAAGTGAGATTTCCAATGCAGTGGGCAGGCTGGACATTGCGGTAAAAACCAATACCCATATTTATGCATTGGAGTTTAAGCTGGATAAAACTGCAGATGAAGCACTGAATCAGATCCTTGATAGCAGCTACCTGAAGCCCTATCAACTCGATCCCCGTCAAAAGGTGGCCATTGGAATTAATTTTTCTTCCAAAATGAAATCAGTGGCGGAGTATCTCGTTAAGGAATTATAATTTTTTCTTATACTGCTTCGGTTTGGCAGATGGTTCACGGATAAGGAATCCTTTTTTTACGGCTAGGTCCAACGTGTTTGGAATGCTGGTGTAGCTAATCTTGTAGTTTTTTTTGCAAAAAGCGAAAACATCTTTATCAGTAACCCAAGTGTCGAATAAAGTTGAATCAAGCAACCTGAGTTCAATCAAATCAATGAGATCTGGTTTTTCAAAAATCACTTCATAAGCTGTGGAATTGTGCTCCTTGTGAAAAGCGATCATATTCTTTCGTAGCTGTGTTTCGGAAGGTAGTGGTTTGGAGAAATTAAAGAAATCAGCATGGTTGATGCCATAGAAATTGATAATGGGTATAATGCTGTTAATATATGATGTCCCCTTGGATTCTTCAATTTTTTTTATGGTAACACCTGTTAAGCCAGTTCCTTTAGCTACTGCCTCATAGGAAAGTATAAATATTTTTCTAAGTTTAGAAATTCTTTCTGATAGTTTTTTGTAAAATAGTTCATTTAAATCGCTAATATTCATTTAATAAAATTTTTTAAATTAAATTTTGATATGATTTAAAATATTTATTACCTTTGTCTCATCCCCTCCAAACAAGAATAGGAGGGAGAGTCGACAGCTGATGTCGCGCCAGGTTTTAACTTTTAAATTATAATTTATGACATAACACTACAAGCAACATATTAAACCAAAGTATTTGGTATACAAGGTCTCGTTTCCCCGACTATCCCACGAGCAGACAGCGAGGCAGCACGTATACCCAAGTCCATTCAAATGACTACCTTTGTCTTTTGAAATGGGCTGGGTGCTGCTGTTGATCCGTGTCTTAACGTGGGAACTTTAAGGGGAACGGGGAGGCAACATCCAGCCCTCCTTATAACCTGTATTCCCAAATACCGTTAAACTCAAACGGTAAAAATGGCAATTTTTTTTGACATGACACGCGCTTAATGGGATTTTTGGCCCCAGGCTGGCCTGAAATCTTGATATAATAGTATTTAAAATTTTTTAACTTATTTAAAATCAAATGAATAAAAAAATAACCTTATTCATACTGGGATTGCTTTGCCTAAATTTTTTTGCCAGGGCACAATCGGTAAAGCCGGATACCAGTAGTCATTTAAGAGATACCACCGAACTTGAGGAAGTACAAATAAATGCGGGATACTATACCGTCAAAGATCGGGAGAGAACCGGTAGTATAGCACGTGTCACGGCCAGGACCATCGAAAAACAACCGGTGCTCAATGTGTTGGAAGCCTTAAAAGGGCAGATGGCGGGCGTCGACATTCAACAACGAAGCGGAGATCCTGGTGGTGGATTTATTATCCGGATTCGTGGTAACAACAGTTTGCGTTCAGATGCCAATGAACCACTCTACCTGATAAACGGTGTCCCATTTCCTGCCACAACCATTAATCGCGGTACTTCCACACAAACCGGTAGTAATCCATTGAGTACGCTTGACCCTGCAGAAATAGTGAGTGTTGAAGTTTTGAAAGATGCGGATGCAACGGCTATCTACGGCAGTAGGGGAAGTAATGGGGTAGTCTTGATCACCACCAAACAAGGGATGGTTGGAAAGCCACAATTACAACTGAACCTTAGTCAGGGGGCGGGGACAATAAGCCGTTTCATGGATCTGCTGAACACTCAGCAATACGTGCAGTTACGGGAGGAGGGGTTTGCCAATAGTGGCGTGACAAAAACCTCTGGTAATGCATATGACCTCATAGTTTGGGATACGACGCGCTATACTGATTGGCAAAAATTGCTGTTGGGAGGAACGGCCCATACCACTCGCGCGGAAGGTAATTATTCCGGAGGCACAGAAAATCTACGATTCTTGCTGGGAGCAGGTTATCAACGGCAGGGAAGTGTATACCCGGCAGATTATGCCTATCAAAGGGGTAGCACACGCCTCAATCTGATGCAGGGGAAAGCAAGCGATCGCTTTACGATGAATCTGGACTTAAGTATGCAAAGTGATGTGAACACATTACCTCCCATTAGTTTAACTGATCAAGCGTTAACACTTCCTCCAGATACTCCAGAACCCTATCTGGAAAACGGTGACCTGAACTGGGAGGGTAATACTTTTAGTAATCCTATGGCCGTATTTAAAGAAACGTACAGAAATGCATCATTGGGGCTTAATGCTAATTTGATGGTCAATTATAAAATAGGGTTAGACTGGCAATTTCGCGTTTCGTCAGGATATAATATAATCCGTTCAAATGAGCGTACGCAGTTTCCTACTGATGCATTTAATCCCGCGTCTGCAAGCATAAATCGGGTAGAGCGTTCTTGGAATAGCTATTCCGCTTGGATCGTAGAACCGCAATTGGCTTTTGATAAAAAATGGGGCAATGGGCAAATCCAAGCATTGCTGGGAACGAGTTTGCAGCAGAGCTTAACGGAAACTACGAGCTTAACTGCTTCTGGTTTCATCAATGATTTGCTCATGGACAACATTAAAATGGCTTCTACAGTCTCGCCTACAGATTATGTACAAGCAGATTATCGTTATCTGGCGGCATTCGCCCGTGTCAATTACACGTATCAAGCACGATATATTTTCAACCTTACTGCCCGACGTGACGGAAGCAGCCGATTTGGACCAGGACATCGATGGGGCAATTTTGGAGCTGTGGGAGCAACATGGCTATTTGGAGAAGAGGCCTGGGTTAAGGAACATATGCCATGGCTTGCCTTTGGGAAACTCAGGGGTAGTTACGGCTTGACGGGTAGCGATCAAATAGCCAACTATGGATTCCTGACTACTTATAAAGGAAGCAGCGGCACAGCTTCTTATTTGGGGGCCTATTTATTACCCACGCGGCTGGCAAATTCCGATTTTCGGTGGGAGAGTAATAAAAAGCTGGAAGGAGCTGTGGAGATGGGAGCATTGCACGATCGATTGCACGTTACGGCTGCCTGGTACCGCAACCGTTGCGGAAACCAATTAGTAGGATACCCGCTAGCTGCTATTAATGGCTTTACCTCGGTGCAATATAACCTGCCTGCTGTACTGGAAAACAGCGGATGGGAGCTGGAACTGAGGGCTAATTTGATACAGCACACTAATTTTCAATGGGCAGTGAGAGCCAATTATTCCATGCCTTCCAGCAAGCTATTAAAATATCCTGGCTTAGCGGCCTCTTCCTATAACTACACCTACCGTGTGGGTGAGCCTACCAATATTCTCAAATTGTTTCATTATACAGGGATTGATCCAAATACCGGCTTGTATAGTATGGCCGATCTGGACGGCAATGGAGGATACGATAGTGAGGACTTCTATTGGATACCAAGGGCGCCTACCCGTTTTGGAGGTTTGGAAAACTCGGTGCAGTTTAAGGCTTTTGAGCTGAGTGTATTTTGCCAATACGATCAACGAACACGTAGCAATCAGGTATTATTTGATTATCCGGGCACGCAAAAGAACCAGCCAATAGCTGTTTTAAAGCGTTGGCAAAAGCCTGGCGATGATACCATTATTCAGCAGGCAATGGCTGCCTCATCTGATGGGGCTAATGCTTATACTTACTTCACCTTGAGCGATGCGGCCTACATGACCCAACGTTTTATGCGCATAAGTAATGTGGCACTGGCTTGGAACATGCCAGCAACTTGGGCACATCGCTTAGGTTGTGTGTCCGTGCGCTGCGGGCTGGAAGGACAGAACCTGGCAGTAATTGGCCATTTTACGGTATTAGATCCTGAAACCGACTATAACCAATTGCCTCCGCTGCGTACGCTGACTGGCTCTTTACAACTTACTTTTTAATAAAATGGACATGAATAAAACAACGTGGTATATTGGATGTGGCCTATTGATGACGGCTATATCTTGCGATAAATTTATCAATCTGGATGCTCCAAAGAGCGAGTTGGTTAATACGGCAGTTTTTACAGACGATAAGGCCGCCGATGCTGCGGTAAGGGGGATGTATTATGAAATTGTGTACAACTTAATTCACTTTGCCAGTGGAGGTGGTAATGGTGGTTTTACCCAGCTGTGCGGGCTTTCAGCTGATGAGCTGACGTACAACCTGAGTGTTGCGGAGCCGTTGGCATTGTATACGAACAACTTGTTATCTACGCATGCTTTTATATATAATGCCTGGAGCAGTGGCTATAAGACTATTTATGAGGCAAACGGCATACTTGAAGGGCTAACCGCTAATCAGGGAGTTTCTGAAACAGTAAGTTACCAACTACGCGGGGAGGCTCTGTTTATGCGGGCTTTTTGTTATTTCTACCTAACGAATGCATTTGGAGATATTCCCTTGCTTACAGGTACTGATTACCGGGTGAATAATCAGGCATCCCGATCATCAGCAGACGATATTTATACCCAATTAACGGCTGATTTGATAGAGGCAAGCAAACTATTACCAGCAGATTTTGCTGGAACCAAAGGTCTTCGGGTTCGGCCGATTCTATGGGCAGCTCGCGCCATGCTGGCAAGGGTTTATCTGTATAGAAAGCAGTGGGAACAAGCCTCTGCGGAGGCGTCTGCGGTGATCGCGGCCGAAAGTTTATTTACCTTAGAAAGTAACTTGGACCTGATGTTTTTGAAAACCAGCCGGGAGGCTATTTTTCAGCTGAAAGCGGTGGCGAATGGCCGGGAGACTTCAGAGGCTTTTACGGCCATCCCTTCCCCAACCCAGGCAACCCCGCCGGCCTACAGCCTAAGCCCCTCTTTAATGGCCGCCATGGATCCCGGCGATCAACGAGGGCAACACTGGGTAGGTCATTTTACACCGGTGGGTAGCGCAACTGTTTATACGTATCCGTATAAATATAAAGTTCGCACGTCCACCAATACGGCCGATGCCATCGAAGCCCGCACTGAATACAGCATGGTTTTGCGCTTGGCCGAGCAATACCTGATCCGTGCCGAAGCCCGCCTGCACCTGAACGACATCAGTGGCGCGCGGGATGACCTGAATGCCATCCGTGTACAGCATGGCGGTCTGGAACCCTTGACCACCGATGATCCGGAGGTACTGATGGCGGCTGTGGAAAAAGAACGCTTTATTGAATTCTTTTACGAATGGGGTCACCGCTGGTTTGACCTGAAGCGTTGGAATAAAGCCGACGCGGTGTTATCGCCGCTCAAACCCTTATGGAAACCCACTGCTGTGTGGTATCCCATCCCTGAAAAGGAATTACTGGCTGATCCAAATTTGCAATAGGTTAACTTGGATTAATACAGATGAAGTTTGGTTTATTGGTTAGTCTGCTCCTGTTTGGATGCTATGGGTATGCTCAGGTGCGGGGTTTTCAGCCGGGGATGCAAGCCCCGGATTTGCGGGGTGTGCGCTGGCTGCATGGGGAGGGGATGGATACGTTGGAAAAAGGCAGGGTGTATCTTGTGGAGTTCACCCATACTGATTGCCTGCCTTGTCGCATGGCCATCCCGCATTTAAATGGATTGGAGCGGCAATATGCCGGAAAGCTAAAAGTGGTGAGTATATATAGCTATTTCCCAAGCGACCGGATGACCGAAGAAATCTACCGGGATAAGATAAGGGGGGTGATGCATGCCATGGTGGGGAAAATGGATTACACCATTGGGCTTGATCAGCGTGGGCAGCAGGTACGGAAGAAATGGGATCCCTGGACGCAGGGATTTCCTTCGATCTTTATTGTTGACCAGGCCGGCAGGATGCTTTGGAAAGGGGGTTTTTCAGAAGGCCTTGATACAGCTTTGGCAAGGGTGGTGCACGGCTCCTTAGATGCGGTAGCACAACGACAGCAGCAGCATGACCTGCAGGCCGGATTGATGCGTAGTTACTTCCTTAGGCAACAAAAGCAGTTGCCAAAGGCGATGGACGTATTGGATAGTCTGTTGGCCCGGTTTGCCGATGATCAACAGCGCATAGCCTTTTTCCGGTTTCGCCTGTTGGCTACCGAAGACGCTGCCCGTGCTAACCGGGTCATGGAATCCCTGCTGGCACAAGACCCTGGGTTTCACTACGGGCTGGAAGAATTTGGAAACAAAGCATCCCTTCCGCTCGACATCCGTTTAGGGACTGAGTTGGCTAACCGGGTATTGGCCTTCACACCCGATCCCCTCATCCGGGCGAAGGCCCTGGAAAGCCTGGCTAGTTTGTATGCTAAGCATGGGCTGGGGGCATTGGCAGAAGCGATGAGATCGTCCGGGCTGTAGGTATATGGTCAAAAACCGTTTATTTGGATAGGAATAGCTGCTATTAGGAATCTGAAAATGATATAAT
Organism: bacterium A37T11; assembly: GCA_900109895.1. Lineage (GTDB taxonomy): Bacteria > Bacteroidota > Bacteroidia > Sphingobacteriales > Sphingobacteriaceae > A37T11. The sequence continues at coordinate 294,928 of FOBR01000002.1, read as the reverse complement.
CGCATAATTTTCCTTGATGGGCAATCCTTATTTTTGTGGTCTTATGGAAAACATTGATTCAAAAGAGATCTTGTTGACAGTCATCAGGATATCGGAGCTTCTGGAACAGCTCTTAACACCCACAGCTCCAAAAGAAGTGGAAATGCCGGAACCGGCTGACCTATACTGGGTCATTAAAAAATTGGGCATCAGCCGCAGTACCTTCTATTCACGGATCCGGAAAAAGCTATTGCAGCCGGTTTGCCGGATTGGCAACCGTGAATATTATGATCGCGGGGAAGTGCTGAACTTAATCCGTCGGAAGCAGGATGCTGACCGGCCCTTTAATAAATACCTTCAACCTTAAGAAGGTATTTGTACTTCTGTGAAAGCGTGGCTCCGGTCACGCTTTTTTTATGCTGTATGGTTTTTTCTGGTCTTTGTACTGCAATTTGGCCGTTGGGTATGGGATCAGTGTGATAGGGTACTACTATGCTGGTTTTTTGGGACGAACTGCGCTAAGCCGGTGGTTGCATGCGCGTGAATAGCTTTAGAAGTTAGATGACCGGCTTTAAACTTTCCGTTTCAGTACCGCCAGCTAAACACATGGTCAGGGTTAGGGTAGGCTGATTCCATGATTGGATTATACGAATGCTGGCAGCGCATTTTCTATAGCTTTAAAGATAGAATGGATCACGAATAACAGCCATTTTTGGACAGCGTTGTTTACCGTTGTCCGGGTTTGGTTGCCTTTGTCCGGAAATTTTTAACAGGCTGGCCATAGCTGCATCTTTGCATCATTGGAAAATAAAAACTTAAAAAACATGCCAACAAGAACAGCCAGGAGTGGCTTTAAACACATGAGAGACAGTGACCTGCTCAATCTGGGCGGCACAGTGCTGGCCGCGATGACGGCCAACACGAATTTTACAAACCCTAACCCGGCCCTGACGGTACTTGAAACAGCGCTTGAAGACTACCGCACAAAATTGGAGGCTTCCAGCCGCCGGGGAAGCCCGCTGGAGGTAAGCCTGAAGAACGACAGCCGGGATGCCTTGCTATCAGTGCTCAAGCAATTGGCCTTTTATGTAAACACGGTAGCTAATGGTTCGCTTTCGGTGATCCTGAGCTCGGGTTTCCCTTCAAGCAGTATCGCGGTTAAATCACAGGTTCCGGCGATTCCCGAACGCCTGAAGTTAGCCGACTGGCTGCAAAGCGGGCAAATGGTATTCAGCTTTGATCCGGTGTTGGAGGCCTGGATGTATGAGTACTGTTATGCTGATCAAAAGGATACGGATGGTAATATTGTGTGGCCTGACCCACTCAGCACCACCAAAAGCCGCAACAACTTGTTGGCCCCGCTTAACCCAGGTACCATCTATTATGCACGCGTGCGCTCCCGCAACGGAAACGGCGTAAGCGATTGGTCTGACCCGGTATCGCTGATGGCACGCTAAACCGCCCTGCACTGCCTGAAAAACAAACCTACATTCAATTTACCCCTACCGGCCCCGGTAGGGGTTTTTACTGTATTCACCACTATTGTTGTTAATTTGTGTTAAAATATGGGTTGGCAAGCTTTTATGTTTTATTATTGGGGAGTGATAAAACAATATATCTGAAATTCCTGAATAGTTGTTAGCATGAAATGGTTGCTGGTGATCCCCTTTTTATTTTTTGTTAACCAGCTCCGTGCCCAGGATGCCGCCCGCAGACAGGTAAGTGGCATCGTTAAAGATTCTGTCGGCGACCCGATACCGGGAGCCAATGTTACGTTAGTTTCTGCAAAAGATTCGTTGATTACCCGTACGGATGAAAAGGGGCATTATCTTTTTTCTGCGGTTGAGTCGGCCGTTTTTGAGGTGACGGTCAGTTGCCTGGGCTACCGGCGTAAACTGACACGCTACCACTATAATAACACTGAGGCGAAGCTTGAGCTCAGTCCGATAACGCTAAAAGCCGAAGTTGTTGCTCTTGACGAGGTACAGGTACAAGGCAAAGTGGGTGTGGTATTTAAAACAGACACCGTAGAGTTTACAGCCAGCGATTATCAGGTACAGAAATATGACAAGGTCGATGAGCTGATCAAGAAAATGGAGGGCGTAGAGATCGATGCGGATGGAAAAGTGATGTTCAATGGCAAGGAGGTTAAAAAGGCCCGCTTTAATGGGTGTCTGTGAATGGTAATTTTAGATACAATCAATCAAAAAATTCAAGTATTTCCAGTTCCCAGCAAAGCGGGGTGCTGCGTGTGGATCAGGATGCGATGACTGCCAGCAGCAGCCACAGCCCCACCGAATGAATTTTTCTGTACGTATGAATCTAAACAGCGGCCGTAACAACTCCGATTCAGAAAATAAAAATGACTTGCAGTATTTTGATCTGCAGAGCGGTGAGCTGGAAAAAGATTCTTTACAGTACACCTCGCGCAATAACCATACTAAAACCAATAGTTACGACGTGAACAGTACCTTTACCTATCCGGTGAGCAAACAACATTTTGTAGATGTTTCTGCCGGATATAGCTATAACGGTACTGACAATGCGCAGTTGGCCAAAGATCTGAGTGTGCCGGGGCAGGAGACGGTTGTAGACTCTTTGAGTCGATTTTTTGACTATTCGTATGGACAAAGCCCGCTAAGTGTCAACTATCGTTATCAGAGTGAAAAAGGAACCGTAAACGTTGCGGCTGGACTAAAGGGTGTAGGTACCTGGATGCAGGGAAACTACCCTGCACTTGAAAGTCATGTAAACCGCAGCAGTTTCAATGTAGTGCCCGAATTACAGCTTAATATCACGAAAGAGGGGAAACAGTTTACTTTTATGTATTCAGCAGATGCCCAGCAGCCCAGTTTTGACGAAGTGCAGCCCGTGCGCGATGTAACCGACCCCCTAAATCCGGTAGTCGGAAATCCGGACCTGGCTACGGCTTTCAGGCATCAGGCCAATTTATCGTACAACCAGTTTACTATGAAAAACAATCTGAGTGTGATGGCTACGATCAGCGGCAACCTGACGCGCAACAAAGTGGTGAGAAACCAGCTATTGCTGGAAGATGTGTACCAGTCTATCCGGCGGGAAACCCGCTTTTTGAATATGAATGGTGATTATGGCCTGAACGGTAATTATATGATCAGAAAGGGATTTAAAAACAATAAATACAATGTGCAGCTATTTGGCATGCTTGGCTATAGCCATGCCGTTTCCATGACCGATAACCAGAAGAACATTGGCCTGACCTGGACAGGCAACCAACGGCTGTCGCTGAATGCGACGCCGAATAAATGGCTGGAAGCTAGTGCAAATGTGAGCTACAGTTTAAATAAGACTGATTTTTCGCTCAAAGAGCAGAATCGCTACCTAACGCAGACCTGGACAAGCGGCCTGACGGGAAGGGTTACATTGCCGGCCGACTTTCAATGGGGAGCAAATTTGACCAAAAACTTTGTAAGCGGTATTAACAATAACATCACCAACAATCCACTGGTCATTAATACAGATTTGAGCAAACACTTGCTCAAAAGCAAGGAACTGGTAGTGAGTGTCCGTGTGAACGACCTGCTGAAGCAGAACAATTTTGTGAACCGCCGGGTTACTGACAACGGCATAGTAGATAGCAAGACCAACACGAACAGCCGCTTTGCGATCTTCAGCATTATATGGATGCCCCAAAAGTGGGGGATGGGCATGTACCGCCACGGGGATGGAAGTTTGATTAGGATGCGGTAAGCATAAAATAAGGGCCCGCGTATCCCTACGGGGGCCCATTCATTAAAACACAAAAACACAAAAAGTTAGAACACCTATTTGTGGCAGCTAAGGTATTAAAGTTTTTAAAATAATTTAAAAAATGAAAAAATTATTTCAATTATTTTTTCATTACTGGTTTTTTTAAAAATTCTACGTAAAAATACGTATACTAAGTGTTTAATACGTATTTTTTGTTATATAACTTTAAAGGTTGGGTTGGTGGCATTTAAGCTTATGTTATACATTATTTTATTAAATTATTAACATACAAATACATAGGTAAAGTATGGTTTAATTTATATTTTGAATTTTAAAATACAACTTCTTAAAATTATTTAAAAATGCACATTATTTACCTAAGTAATTACCGTGCAGGATAGGGCATGACGGTTCAATTTGGTTATCAGAAATTATTCGCTACATTAGCTGAATACTTGTACTCTTAGAACGATAGGACGATAGTAAAAACCAATAAATCTAAAAAAATGTCTATATTAAGAGAAATCGATCGGTTGTGGATTGAACGATTGCAAGCCGGCGACGAACGCGCTTTTAAGCATATTTATGATTTATTGCATAAACAAGTATATGTGCTGATCTTTTCACTGATGAAAGACAGGGAGCGAAGTGAAGACATTCTTCAGGAAACTTTTATTAATTTGTGGTTACATAAGGAAAAACTTTCAGCCGACCAGCCTTTGGTACCTTTTCTATATGTAACGGCAAGGCGCCTAACCATTGATGCATTTAGAAAAGTGGCTTCTGAATCTCATTTTAAAGAAAGCCTAGCATTTACGCTTACAGAATGCAGTGAAGAGACTGAACACCGTATATTATTAAACGATTTATCGCAATATGCGGAAAATATTATTGAAACGCTCCCCCCGCAACAGCAATTGGTATATCGCCTGAGCCGCCAACAGGACCTTTCATATGATGAAATAGCCGTGCTCATGAAGATTTCCCGTAATACGGTGCGCAATCATTTGGTTAGTGCCCTGAAAACTTTAAGGAAGGCCCTGACGCATTTTTTTGAAAAAAAATAACCGATAGACTAGTTCTCTGGGCAGGGTCAGCCGTTCTTTCAAGTAGAACACCATTATAAATTGGTATGATACCCAGGAAAAGGTTATTTGAATTGTTATCAGATTACGTAGCCGAGCGTATATCTTTGCCGGATTTGGATATATTGATAGCGTATTTAAAGCAGGCTGAATCAAATCACGACCTTTACCTGGTAATTGACGAAATATGGAAAGGTTTGGAAACAGATAAGCCCCTGCTTATTTCAAGCGGGCATTTGTATGATTCGATTCTGAACGATCCCCGGATAAAAAAAACAACAGATGACGATCGGTTAACAACAAACATGAAACGGAAAAATACCCGTTTGTGGTGGTATAAAAGTATGGCAGCCAGTTTATTTATTGGGATTGCGCTTTACCTGTTATTTCTTCCGGTGGGCCATAAGCCCGAAAGCCACACCGAGCAATTGGTCCGGATCATGCCTGGTGGGAAAAAAGCAACGCTGACGCTAGCGAATGGCCAAACGATTGACCTAACCGGAGCGTCAGCTGGCCAAATTGCAGAAGAATCGGGTGTTGCCATCCGTAAGACTAAAAACGGCCAACTGATTTATTGGGAGGATGCCGCGCCAACCAATCAGGGCGATAAAATCGGAATCAATAAGATCGTAACTCCCAAAGGCGGTGAATACCAAATCGTATTGCCCGATGGCACGAAGGTTTGGCTGAATGCGGCTTCGGCCTTATCCTATCCCTCGCGGTTTTCAGGAGATACCAGGGAGGTTAACTTGCAAGGGGAAGCGTATTTTGAGGTTACTAAAGGTAAGCCTTTTATTGTGGTAGCTGATCATCAGCGTATTGATGTATTAGGTACAAAGTTTAATGTGAGTGCGTATCAAGATGATAAACAGCGAATCACCTCATTATTAGAGGGGGCGGTGCGAGTAACCAATGCAGCGAACCGTTCGATGTTGCTGAAACCTGGCGAGCAGGCAGCTGTAGTGCCAGACAAAACACAGATTGATTTGACAACTTTTTCACCCGAGGAGGTGCTGGGATGGAAAAACGGATATTTCACCTTTAATAATACTCCGATTAAATCGGTGATGAAGATTATTGCCCGCTGGTACGATATCGACATATTTTATGAAGGTGACGCGATAAATAAGGTTAATTTTGGAGGTACGATCTCCCGTTTCGACAGGTTGGAAAAGTTACTAAATACAATTTCTTTAACAGGATCGGTTAAATTCAGGGTGGAAGGAAGGAGGGTGGTGGTTATGATTTAAGATAGATCTGAAATGATAAATGGCCATCCTTCAAAATAGATCAGGAACATTGCGAGTGTCCCTGATCTGGTCCGAAGCGTTTTACGGCTACGAGGTTAAAAAATTATTTCCGTTAAAAAACCAATTTTAAAACCAATTCAAATGTATAATAAAAATACGAGTTCCCGCTATAGGGGCAGGTCAAACTGCTTAATTAAATGCATTGTCTTTATGAAATTTTTTCTATTATTTACATTCATCGCTAGCATTCAGGTGAATGCCAAAACATTTGCTCAAAGCATAACATTGGTGAAAAAGAATGTACGGTTGCCAGAAGTCTTTAAAGAGATATCGAGACAAACTGGTTATCATATTTTTTATGATTTCGAAACCATTGATTTTGCTGCTCCTGTTTCATTATCTTTTAAAAATGCCGGAATCCAGGAGGTTATAGAAAAATGTCTTGCCGGGCAGCATTTGGATTATCAAATGGTAGATAAAAATATTGTTATATCAAAAAAGAAAATAACTGATAGAAACTCAGGTTCCAATTCAAGTAATGATGCTATTCAGAATGTTCAGGATATAGAGATAAGAGGTACCGTACGTGACAGCACGGGTGCGATTTTGACGAGCGTTAATATTAAGGTTAAAAATAAAAGTAGCATAGGTACAAGTACGGATGTGAATGGAAAGTATGTATTAACAGTTCCAGTTGGAAGCATTTTAGTGTTTTCAATGGTTGGTTTCGAAAATCAGGAAGTATCTACTTCTGGAAAGGAAATTATTGATGTGATTCTTCGGGAAAATCAATCCATGCTTGATGATGTAGTTATTACTGCTTTTGGTGGACAAACTAAACGGACAGACATGATAGGTTCAGTAACTTCAGTAAAGCCTTCAGATCTTAAAGTTCCCTCAAGTAACTTAACAACGGCCCTGGCCGGGAAGGTGGCAGGGATGATCGCATATCAGCGCAGTGGCGAACCCGGACAAGACAATGCAGAATTTTTTATTAGGGGAGTTACAACCTTTGGTTATAAAGTAGATCCGCTTATTTTGATTGACAATATGGAAGTAACAACAACAGAACTTGCGCGTATTCAGCCAGATGATATAGCAAGTTTTAGCATTATGAAAGATGCTACTGCAACTGCTCTTTATGGGGCCAGGGGAGCCAATGGTGTGATATTGGTTACAACAAAACAAGGAGTTGTAGGCAAGGCTAATCTAACTTTTAGAATAGAAAACTCTGTCTCTAAAGCAACCCGTGATGTTGAATTGGCTGACCCAGTTACGTATATGAAGATGTATAACGAAGCGGTTTTAACGCGAATACCTCTCGGAGAGGTAAATGCTAATTACAACCTTTATTCAGACGAAAAGATTGAAAATACCTTAAATGGATCCAATCCTTTAGTATATCCAGCTAATGATTGGCGAAAGATCTTATTCAAAAATAATACTCAAAATCAGCGTGCTAACTTAAGCATAAGTGGGGGGGGAGGGGTAGCTCAATATTATGTATCTGGATCTTTTAATAAAGATAACGGAATTATGAAAGTAGATCCCCGCAATAATTTCAATAACAATATTGATTTGAAGAGTTATACACTTCGCTCAAATGTAACTATTGATGTAACAAAGACTTCAAAGATGATTGTACGTTTAAATGGGAATTTTGATGATTATACCGGTCCGATAGATGGAGGTACGAGCATGTATCGAAAGATTATGCGTTCAAATCCGGTTAGGTTTCCTGCCTATTATCCCAAAGACACACAACACCAATTTATACAACATATCATGTTTGGTAATTTTGATGAAGGGCAATATATAAACCCCTATGCAGAAATGGTAAAAGGGTATAAAGACTATTCACGTTCATTAATGCTAGCTCAGATAGAAATTGAACAAAAGCTTAATTTTTTTACTGAGGGGCTTTCATTCCGGACAATGTTAAATACTAACCGAACTTCTTATTTTGATGTAAATCGTTTTTATAATCCATATTGGTATACTTTGTCGGGCTATAATAAACTTGCAGATACTTATACGATAAACAATATTCCGGATGTAGGTTCTACAGAATACTTGAACTACAATGAAGGTCCAAAAACACTAAATTCTTCCTTTTATTTGGAGTCAATGCTAAATTACAATAGGACTTTTGGTGAAAAACATAATTTAAGTGGTTTACTTGTATATGTGATGAGACAGCGACTAAATGCAAATGCAGGTGATATACAACTCTCTTTACCTTTTAGGAATACTGGACTCTCCGGCCGCACCACCTATTCTTATGACAATAGGTACTTCGCTGAATTTAATTTTGGTTATAATGGTTCTGAACGTTTTCACGAATCGAAAAGGTTTGGTTTTTTTCCTTCCTTTGGGTTAGCTTGGAGTATCTCAAACGAGAAATTTATGCAACCGTATAAAAATACTGTATCAAACCTACGCCTTAGGGCCACCTACGGGTTGGTTGGCAATGATGCTATTGGATCTGACGCAGATCGTTTTTTTTATCTCTCAAACGTTAATATGAATAGTTCTGCCAGACAAGCCACGTTTGGACGTGATCAGACAAATACGAAAACAGGTGTATTAATTAGCCGATATTCAAATCCTGAAATAACTTGGGAAGTGGCAAAAAAGGGAAATGTGGCACTTGAACTTGGGTTATTCAATAACTTCACCTTGCAAGCAGAATATTTTAGGGAATACCGAAGTAATATTTTAATGACCCGTTCTTCAATTCCTTCCATTCTAGGATTTGCGGCTCCAATTCGGGCGAATGTGGGCGAAGCAAGCAATCGAGGAACCGATATTTCTCTTGATTACTCACATTCATTTGCTAATGGGTTTTATTTGTCGGCAAGAGGTAATTTTACCTATGCAAGCAGTCGCTACGAAGTATATGAAGAGCCTGATTATGATGAAAAATATCGTTCGCGCGTGGGATATTCCCTTTCGCAAACAATGGGGTACATTGCAGAACGATTGTTTATTGATGATGAGGAGGCACTAAACTCTCCAAAGCAAAATTTTGGAACGTATGCCGGTGGTGATATTAAATTCCTTGACGTAAATAGAGATGGTCAGATTACTCCCGCTGACCAGGTTGCTATTGGAAACCCCACTGTGCCAGAAATTGTCTATGGTTTTGGATTTTCCCTTAGTTATAAAGGGCTGGATTTTTCTTCCTTTTTCCAAGGCCTCACTAATGAATCTTTTTGGATTGATGTAAATGCTACTTCTCCTTTTGCCAGTTATAAATATCCGAACGAAGTTATAGGTGGCACATTGCAAAATCAAGTGCTCAAAGCTTACGCAGATAGTTACTGGTCTGAAGATCGGCGCGATGTGAATGCGTTGTGGCCCAGACTTAGCCCAACGGTTAATAGCAATAATGCGCAGCCGAGCACTTGGTTTATGCAAGACGGTACTTTTTTAAGATTGAAACAAGTAGAACTTGGATATACTTTGCCCAGCCATTGGTTAAGTCGGTTAAATATTACCAATTTCCGTATTTACGTGAACGCTACAAACTTATTAACCTTTAGTAAATTTAGACTCTGGGATGTGGAAATGGGCGGAAATGGTTTAGGATATCCCATACAAAAGGTTTTCAATGTGGGTGTTAATGTCAATATACATTGAATCAAAATTATCATAAATTTAAGTAAAATGAAAGGTAAGAATTTTATATTTCACAGTTTGTGTGTGTTTTCGATACTGGTGACAATTTCCTGTAAAAATTATCTTGATATAGTGCCAGACAATATTGCCACTATTGATAATGCCTTTACCATGCGGGATCAAGCAGAAAAATATTTATTTACGTGCTATTCTTATATGCCAAAAGATGGAGATCTGGGCAGTGACCCAGCTATGACAGGAGGAGATGAGATTTGGCGGCTTTCAAATACTACTGGCTTATTTGATATTGCAAAGGGACTTCAGAATGTGGTAGGGCCCATTGCCGGACAACATTGGGATAATTTGTTCAAAGGATTGCGGGATTGTAATATTTTTTTAGAAAATATAGAGAAGGTCCCTGACCTGGAAGAATATGAGAAACGGAAATGGATTGCCGAGGTGAAGTTCCTAAAAGCGTACTACCATTTTTATTTATTAAGGATGTATGGCCCTATTCCTATTATAAAAGAAAGCCTACCTGTTGGAACGGATGTAAATGCGGTAAAACTGTATAGGGATCCTGTGGATTCTTGTTTCTCTTATATCGTACAATTAATTGATGAAGCAAAAGAAAACCTCCCACTTCAAATTGATAACCCTGCGGATGATTTGGGACGTATCACTCTTCCGATAGCTTTATCGTTGAAGGCTAAAGTTTTGGTTTTTGCGGCTAGCCCACAATTTAACGGCAATAGTGATGTGTCATTTCTTGAGAACAATGATGGAGTAAGTCTTTTTAATGGTCAGAACGATCTAGAAAAATGGGGGCTTGCGTTGATGGCGTGTAAAGATGCCATTGATGTTTGTCATGAGGCACAAATAGAACTGTTCAAATATAACCGCAGTTTTTCACAGTATAATTTAGGAGATACAATGAGTACCCAATTAAGCCTTCGTAACAGTGTTACCGAAAAGTGGAATAGTGAGATTATATGGGCCAATACCCAGACAAGTGTATCAGGTATCCAATCATTAATGACACCTTCTTTACTGGATCCAGCATTTCCTGACAATCCCATTCCTCGTGGGGAGTTGTCGCCCCCACTAAAAATTGCTGAGCAGTTTTATTCTGAACATGGGGTACCGATAGAGGAAGATAATACGTGGGATTACAATAATCGGTACGATCTTCAAGTAGGTGATAACAGCAGCAAATTATATATAAGGCAAGGATATACCACATCTAAACTTCATTTTAATCGTGAGCCAAGGTTTTACGCCGATTTGGGGTTTGATGGGGGCATCTGGTTTGGTCAGGGAAAGTATGACGATAAAAATGCACAAAACCTGTTTTTCGTAGAGGCAAAATGGGGACAAAGGAGTAGTGCTAAGTCAGACAGAAGTACAGTAACGGGCTATTTTATGAAAAAATTAGTGCATTTTCAAAATGTGATTAATTCATCTACGTATTCTGCGACCACCTACCCTTGGCCTATACTTAGGCTTGCAGACCTTTATTTATTGTATGCAGAAGCATTGAATGAGTATAAAGGACCTTCTGAGGAAGCTGTGCATTATGTAGATCTGGTACGGGAACGAGCTGGTCTAAAATCTGTGGCTTATTCGTGGGATAATTATTCTAATAACCCCTCTAAGTACACCTCTCAACGTGGTTTAAGAGAAATCATTCAACAGGAACGCTTAATTGAGATGACTTTTGAAGGTCAGCGTTTTTGGGATTTGCGTCGCTGGAAACAAGCTGCTGATGAATTAAATAAGCCTATCATGTCATGGGATTTAACACAGTCAGATCCAGCTGGGTTTTATGTACCAAAAATTATTTTCAATCAAACCTTTTCTTCAAGGGAATACTTTTGGCCTATAAAGGAAAGTGATATTAGTATTGATCGAAACCTAGTTCAGAATGTTGGTTGGTAGATCTCCTAATCTTAAAATAAAATTAATTATGAAAAGACATATTTTTTCTTTGCCTGCCCTGGCATATACAATACTTCTATTTAGCTGTAGTAAAATGGAACGGCAAGACTATAATGACAATAGTTTGCCTGCTCCTCCATCCGTTAGCAACATCAGTGTTCAATCAAAACCTGGGGGCGCTGTTATAAAATATAAACTTCCGTCCGATCCAAATTTTTCATACGTGAAGGCTGATTATGAAATCCGTCCTGGAGTATTTCGTGAAACAAAAGCATCTATTTACTTGGATACCCTTGATTTGGTAGGATTCGGAGATACGGATCTTTATAATGTTAGCATATTTACTGTTGGTAAAAATGGAAAGGAGTCTGCCCCAACTGTTATTCAAGTTCAGCCGTTGCCTGCACCTGTAACTACCGTTTTTAATACGATAAATCTGGTAGCAACATTTGGTGGAGTGAATGTACGTTTTGAAAATAAAAGCCGTGCCAATTTGGCAATTGTTGTAATGGTAGATTCTACTGGAAACAATGACTGGGCTCCTGCCAATACTTTTTATACAGCGGCAACTGATGGCAATTTTTCAACCAGAGGATTTGAACCTGTCGCAAAGAAATTTGCTGTTTTTGTGCGTGATAGATGGGATAATAAGTCTGATACTCTTATAAAAAGCTTAACACCTTTTTATGAGGAGATACTAGATAAGGGTAAAATGGCTCCATATGTCTTGAAAACGGATGCAGCCTCGATATCTCAATATCCTTTGAGTAAGATAATTGATGGAATTGTTAATAATGGAGAAAATATCTATGCGTCTGTAAATGACGCTGGACTTCCGCAGTCATTTACACTTAATTTGGGACAACAAGTTAGTATTAGCAGATTTAAATTATTTCAAAGAGCAGGAAGCAATCGTGTCTATGCGGCCAATGTGCCTAAAATTTTTGAAGTTTATGGATCTAATGCCCCATCGGCGGATGGCAACTGGGCTTCATGGCAACTTTTAGGAACCTTTCATTCTTTCAGACCATCAGGATTACCATTTGGAAAAACACCTACTGCAGAAGATGTTCAATATGCAAGTATTGATGGGGAAGATTTTGAATTTACTGATCCGGTGCCCCCTATTCGATTCATTCGATTCAAAGTTTTGGAAACTTATGGCATGGCTGGGCAAGTTTGCATTTCAGAATTAACTTTTTGGGGTCAGTTGCTACAGTAGCTAATAAATGTTTTTTATTTTAATAAATGTAACATGAAAAAGATATTTGTTTTTATAAATTTGGTAGTTATTTTTTGCTCTTTTATGATGGCCTGCAAAAAACAAGACCGTACATTTAAAGACTTCATTGTTCCCGGCGGTCTAACCTATATTGGCAAAGCAAAAGCTGCCTATGCTAACAGTGGAAAATATAGAATACGTTTAAATTGGTTGAGGGGGGCTTATCCAGATATTGTTAAGTCACGGGTATATTGGAATAATTATAGAGATTCTGTGGAAATTAACATCGGAGTGACTGATGATACAATAAGAGTATTGATCCCCGGTTTAGATGAACAGTCGTATAGTTTTATGATTCGCAACTTTGATGAAAAAAGTAATCAATCTTTGCCGGTGGAGGTTTTGGCTAAAGTTTATGGCGACGATTATCAACGGCGTATATCAAACCGGATAATAAAAGCTTCAGAAGTTGACAGTCAAGGCCGTTTATTAATAAAGTTAGTTAGTGCTGACATGACAAATGGTGCTCTAAAAACTCAAATTCAGTACACGGGCATCGATGGGGGCATACATATGAGAATAGTTGGACCACTACAGTTAGCAGATACCATAGTCGACTATAAGGTAGGTACACAGTATTCTCACCGTACTCTGTATTTACCCGACTCAACCTCTTTGGATACGTTTTATACGAAATATCTTATAGAAAAAACCATTTCCCAAAAAATTAATACAGGCTTGTAATGACAAAATGATTGGGTTGAGCAGGATGATAAATAAAAAGATGATGAAAAGATTCATAAAAGGCATAAGCCTACTGAGCCTTATTTTAATCGTATTTCAACTACATACTGTATTTGCCCAGGCAACTGGGCAAATACGGATCATGAGTTACAATATTAGGTATAAAAATAGTATTGACAGCTTAAATGTCTGGGAGTACCGCAGGGATCATATAGCCGGGTTGGTATTGTACCACCAACCCGGAGTTCTTGGTGTGCAGGAAGCGACACCCGACCAAATTGCCGATCTTGTAAACCGGCTTCCGCTGTATAAATGGTATGGGGTGCCGCGCGTGTCGGGCAAAAGTGGTGAATTTACGGCTATTTTTTACCGGCATGATTTGTATGCCCTGCTGGATTCTGGTACATTTTGGTTTTCTGAAACGCCAGACGTTAAAGAAAGCAAAAGCTGGGATGCGATGTATCCCCGCACCGCGTCCTGGGCGAAGTTAAAGGACAAGCAATCTGGTGCGGTTTTTTATTTTTTTAATACCCACCTTGACCACCGCGGGGAAATGGCTCGAAGGAAAAGCGCTGCTATTTTGTGCCGGCGGATCGATTCGTTGGCAAAAGGTTATCCTGTTGTTTTAACCGGCGATTTTAATTCGACGGAAAATACAGCTGCCTACAAACGTCTGACTGCTGATGGAACATTAAAAGATGCATTGTATATAACCAAAACTCCGCATTACGGGCCTGTAAATACCTCATCGGGTTTTATAGTGTCGTCTTTGCCAATAAGGGCCCGTATTGATTATATTTTTGTGAACAAAGGAGTGGAAGTGTTGCAGCATGCCACGCTCACCGATCAAACAGAGGGTCGCTATTATTCAGATCATTTGCCAGTTATTGCTGTGTTAAAATTTCCCAGATAAAATTGAATTATAAACTATAACAGGATAAAATCATATTTTAACGGTTATTCACCAACTTTGGATGAGGTTACGGCGCAAGGTCTGGTTGATTGGATCCACGATCATCCAAGTGAATGTACCAAAGAACAATTGAACTTGGTGCTTGGCAGTGTTAGTGCATAAAAATTACCAATTACAACTAATAACGTAGAGGATGAAAAGAGTGGCGTTTAAAATGAAATTGATGCCCGGCTGTGCAGTAGCCTACAAAGAAAGGCATGCCCAATTATGGCCACAGATGCAGGCCGAGCTCAAAAAAGCCGGGATACGGAATTACAGTATTTTTTTAGATGAAGAAACCAATACCTTATTTGCCTACCAGGAGGTGTTGGCTGCCGATTCATCGCAGGATTTGGGCAAACGGAGTGAGATTGTGCAGCAATGGTGGGATTATATGGCCGACATCATGGAAACTTATTCGGATAATTCGCCGGTAAGTACGGTTTTGTCAGAAGTTTTTTATTTAGAGTAATAAAGTGTGCATTGGGCAATGGGAATGGCTGGAAATTTTAATTAATTTAGGCGGTTTGAAAAATGAATGAGCAATACATGAACCTTTCACCCTTTTTTGAGAATATCCGCATTGATGAATTTTCTGCGACGCCCAAATACCTGCAATTAACCAACGCGGTGCTTAAAGCAATAGAGGCCGGAAACATAAAGAAAAACGATATGCTTCCGTCCATCAACGAACTGAGCTTTGTATTGGAAATATCCAGGGATACGGCCGAAAAAGGCTACAAACATCTGAAAAAATTGGGCGTGCTGGGTTCTGTTCCGGGCAAGGGTTACTACATTATCAATACAGAGTTTCGGCAGAAGCTACAGATTGCTTTGTTCTTTAATAAACTGAGTGCCCATAAAAAAATCGTATACGATGCGTTTATGGAGGCTTTGGGCGATGATGTCTCGGTCGATTTTTACGTGTACAACAACGACTTTGCGCTGTTTAAAAAACTGCTACAAAACCTGAAGCAGGAGTATACTTATTATGTAATCATCCCTCATTTTGTGGATGGCCGATCAAAAGCGGCAGAGGTTATCAACACGATTCCCAAAGAAAAGTTATTGTTGCTTGACAAGTTAGTGGATGATGTGGATGGGGAATATGCAGCCGTCTATGAGAATTTTGAAAATGATATTTTTCATGCGCTTGAACTGGCAAAAGATCAGCTGGGCAAATACCACACCCTCAAATTGATTTTTCCGGATAAGAGTTATTTCCCAAAAGCCATCATAAAAGGTTTTTATCGTTTTTGCCAGGAATATGCTTTTAACCATTTATTGGTAGACGATATTATGGATGAGCCAATGGAAGCGGGAGAGGTATACATCAACTTGATGGAAGATGACCTGGTAAAACTGTTGGACCGGGTGATTTCGCTCAAATTCCGGATCGGGATAGACATTGGCGTCATTTCTTATAATGAAACCCCGCTGAAGAAATTTATCCTGAACGGTATTACGACCATCTCCACTGATTTTAAACAATTGGGCACTACGGCTGCCCATCTGATCATGGATAATTCGAGAAATCACGTGGAGGTGCCTTTTTACCTGACATTAAGGGCGTCGTTGTAGCAAAAAAGTAAATGAAAAAATTAGCGTTCGGCGTGTGGCTGTTGGTTGCTTTCTCCATTAGCGGGAGTGCGCAGGAAATGGTGAATGCTTTGAAAGCAGGATTTGTACAGCCGCCAGATTCGGTGCGACCGGGGGTATACTGGTATTTTATGGACGGCAATCGTTCCCGCGAGGGCATGAAGGCCGATCTGGAGGCGATGAAGAAGGCCGGAATTGGCAGTGTGATATTTTTGGAAGTGAATGTGGGCGTACCAAAAGGCCCTGTGGATTTTTTAAGCGAGGAGTGGGATGAGCTGTTTGTTTATGCCATGGATCAAGCCAAGCGTCTCGGGATTGACGTGATCCTGGGCACTGGGCCTGGTTGGGCAGGTAGCGGCGGGCCCTGGGTGTCGGGTCAGCAATCTATGCAGCATCTGGTAGCTTCAGCTATTACGGTGAGGGGTGGTAATAGGGAGGTGCTACAATTGCCTTTACCGCCGCCCAAACGCCCGTATTTTGGAGAAAGCGCGCTAACACCGGAGTTGAAAGAACGTTGGAATACATTTTATCAGGACGTAGCCGTGTTGGCTTTCCCTACACCACAGGGTGATTCATTAATAGGCGGCGTGGATGAGAAGGCACTCTATTACCGGGCGCCTTTTTCGTCCAGTCCAGGGGTTAAGCCCTATTTGCCGGAGGAGCCCCCAAGACCGGATTTTCCTGCAGGGGCGGCGATTGACCGAGCGAAGATCATTGATCTGAGCAAACGGCTGCGGGCAGATGGTAGCCTTGCGTGGGACGTTCCGCCGGGAAATTGGACCGTGATGCGTTTTGTGAGCCGCAACAATGGGGCGGTGACGCGTCCGGCCCCGATGGCCGGAGTAGGCTTTGAAGTGGATAAATTTGACACTACGGCACTTAATGCGCATTTGGAGCACTATGTGGGTACGTTATTTAAAAAATTGCCCCCCCATGCGACGGAGGGAACCGGTGGTCTGAAACGACTGCATATTGATAGTTGGGAAATGGGGGCACAAAATTGGTCGCCACACTTTAAGGAGGAGTTTAAAAAAAGACGCGGTTATGATCCGATGCCTTTTTATCCGGTCTATGCGGGGCGTGTGGTACAAAGCCCTGAATGGAGTGAGCGGTTTCTGTGGGATTTGCGCCTGACATCCCAGGAGTTGATTGTTGAAAACCATGCGCAACATGTGAAAGATTGGGGCCGACGCCTGGGTTTGCGCTTATCGATAGAACCTTATGATATGAATCCGGCAGGAGATTTGGAACTGGGGGCTGTTGCTGACGTACCCATGTGCGAATTTTGGAGCAAGGGTTATGGGTTTGATGCGGCCTTTAGCTGTACCGAAGCAACTTCGATAGCACATGTGCAAGGTAAGCCAGTGGTTGCTGCGGAGGCGTTTACGGCACAGAACGATGAGGCTTGGAAACAGTATCCCGCAGTTATGAAGGATCAAACTGACTGGGCATTAGCTTCGGGAATTAATCAGTTTATGTTTCATACTTTTCAGCATCAGCCATTGGCAGATTCGTTAAAACCGGGGATGACCATGGGGCCTTACGGTGTACACTGGGATCGTAACCAGACCTGGTGGTATTTAAGCGATGCGTATCATCTGTATGTATCCCGTTGCTCCTATCTATTGCAGCAGGGGAGTACCGTGGCTGACATTTTGTATTTGACTCCCGAAGGGGCGCCGATGGTGTTTACGCCACCACCTTCTGCTTATAGTGGTGTGCCCATCCTACCAGACAGGAAAGGTTATAATTTTGATGGATGCGCGCCTTCATTGTTGATGGATGCGCAGGTGGAAGGAAATGAAATTGTGTTTCCTGGTGGCGCCCGTTACCGTTTATTGGTGCTGCCATTAATTAAATCAATGACGCCGGAACTACTGCGTAAAATTTCTAATCTGGTAATGGACGGGGCAACGGTGGTCGGGATACCGCCCTTGCGGTCGCCGGGATTATCGGGTTATCCCCAATGTGACCGGGAGGTGTTGTCATTAAGCCAGGCGCTTTGGGGAAGTAAGGTGGTACCCGCTGCGCTTACCAAGC
Organism: bacterium A37T11; assembly: GCA_900109895.1. Lineage (GTDB taxonomy): Bacteria > Bacteroidota > Bacteroidia > Sphingobacteriales > Sphingobacteriaceae > A37T11. The sequence goes on along the minus strand of FOBR01000002.1, from coordinate 276,769 downwards.
GGAAAGTAGGGAAGGGAAGTATTTGGTGGGGAGGACAGGCCTCAGTGTCAGAAGCTGGATTGTATCCGGGGTATGCGGTGGCAGCACAGTTGTTAAAGGGCAGCGGAATGCCGGTTGATTTTTTGGCTGATAAGGAGGTGATCCGTTATACCCACCGGACGATGCCTTCGGGTGACTTATATTTTGTGTCAAATAAAACGGACGGTTTACAGCATATTACGGCCAGTTTTAGGGTGCAGGGTATGGTGCCTGAATTATGGAATCCACTGACTGGGGCAATAAGGGCATTGCCTGATTTCATAGAGCGTGACCGACTGACACAACTACGACTTCGGTTTGAGCCTCACGAAAGTTTTTTTGTGGTGTTTCGCAAGAAAGGAAATGCACCGGGCATACAAAGTGCGGCAACAGAAAATTTTCCCCAAAAAAAGCGGGTGGCTACTATTGATGGTCCATGGGAGGTTTCATTTGACCGGGCATGGGGCGGACCTGGACGGGTGAAATTTGACACCTTGACGGACTGGACAAAACGTCCGGAAGACGGGATCAGGTTTTATTCAGGTACGGCGGTATATACCAAAGATTTTTTAGTCCAAGCGGGTGAGCAGGATGGAAGGTCTGTGTTCCTGGATTTAGGTGAACTAACCGCCATGGCCAGGGTGACCCTGAATGGGGTGGATGTGGGTACGCTATGGACAGCCCCATGGCGTTTGGATATTTCGAAAGCCTTAAGGCCGGGCTCAAATCAATTAAAGATAGAGGTGGTGAATTTATGGGTGAACAGGCTGATAGGTGATGAAGGATTGCCGCAGGATCAGCGATACACCTATACTACGTTTAATCCCTATAAAAAGGAGAGCCCTTTGCTGCCTTCGGGTTTGCTGGGGCCGGTTCGCATTTTGAAGGAGGAATAGCGACACATTGATTTCTATTTTTTGTAGGTTTGCATCAAATCATTCTAATAATATGCAACAAATTAAAGATTATGTGGAAGCAAACAAGCAGCGCTTTTTGGATGAACTGTTTGAATTGCTTCGTTTCCCTTCGGTAAGTGCTGATCCTGCCTTTAAGAACGATGTGCTGAATGCGGCCGAGTTTGTGGCCGGCAAACTTCGGGTAGCGGGAGCCGAAAATGTGGAAGTTTGCCCTACTGCGGGTAACCCCATTGTGTATGGCGAAAAGATCACGGATCCTTCTAAGCCGACTGTATTGGTATATGGTCATTATGATGTGCAGCCAGCGGATCCGCTGGAACTTTGGAAAACACCGCCTTTTGAGCCTACGGTGCGCGATGGAAAGATTTTTGCCCGGGGTGCTTGTGATGATAAGGGTCAGTTTTATATGCACGTAAAGGCTTTTGAACTGTTGCAGCAGTTAGGTGAGCTTCCTACTAACATCAAATTTATGATAGAGGGAGAAGAAGAGGTTGGCTCTAAAAATTTAGGTATTTTCGTAAAAAATAACAAAGAGCGCCTCAAGGCCGATGTGGTATTAATTTCAGATACCTCTATGATCAGCTTGGATACCCCTTCCCTTGAAACAGGCTTACGCGGTTTATCTTACGTGGAAGTTGAGGTGACCGGTCCAAACCGCGACTTACATTCAGGGGTATATGGAGGGGCAGTGGCCAACCCGGCTACGATTCTTGCGAAATTAATTGCTTCCCTGCATGACGAGCATAACAAAGTGAACATTCCGGGTTTTTATGAGGACGTGGTTGAATTGACACCTTCAGAACGGGAAGCGCTGAATAAAGCCCCATTCAACGAAAATGAATATAAAGAAGACCTTGGTGTAAATGCCCTGTGGGGTGAGGAAGGCTATACCACTATTGAGCGTACAGGAATAAGACCCACACTTGAAGTGAATGGTATATGGGGTGGTTATATTGGCGAGGGTGCTAAGACAGTCTTGCCGTCTAAGGCGAGTGCAAAGATATCTATGCGATTGGTACCTAACCAAAAGTCATCGGTGATAACTGAATTATTTAAAGCTCATTTTGAGCGTATTGCGCCTCCTTATGTCAAGGTAAAAGTAACCCCGCATCATGGAGGTGAGCCCGTGGTTACGCCCACAGACAGTATTGCGTATAAAGCAGCTGTGAAGGCTTTTTCTACGGCTTTTGGCAAGGATGCCATTCCTACCAGGGGTGGGGGCAGTATTCCCATTGTGGCATTGTTTGAAGAGGAGTTGGGTATAAAAACCGTGTTGATGGGATTTGGGCTGGATAGCGACAACCTGCATTCGCCCAATGAGAAGTATGATATAGCTAACTATTATAAAGGCATTGAGACGATTCCTTTATTCCATAAATATTTTGCAGAACTTAGCCAACTATGATTGCCATGGGACAGCTTCTTAAAAAATTGCATCGAATTTTTTATTTTGCAGCTGTCCTGTTTTGTTTTATACCCTTATATCCCTTTTTGTGGCTGGCTTCTAAAAATGTGGAACGGCATTTTAGCTTTATTGTATGGTGCCGCCATTTGGTGGGTTTTTTGAGCTCATGGCTGGCTGGTTTTTTTTATCGCTATGAGTTTGAGGAGCCAATTGACTGGTCGAGGAATTATGTCATTGTTGCCAACCATACGTCTAACCTTGACACCACCGCATTAGTGTTGCTGGTAAAAAACGATTTTTCTTTTATGGGCAAGCACGAATTGTTAAATAATTTGGTAACGGGAATGTTTTTTAGGACAATCGATATCCCGGTGAACAGGAGCAGTAAAATATCGGCCTTTAAGGCTTTTAAACGTGCGGACAACCTTTTGCGCGAGGGTAAAAGTGTGGTAATTTTTCCAGAAGGCCGAATTACGGATACGTATCCGCCCCTGTTACAGGATTTTAAAAATGGCGCTTTTAAGCTGGCCATTGAATTGGATATACCCATTTTGCCGGTTGTGATACAGGACGCCTGGAGGCTTTTTTGGGATGATGGGCAGCCATTGGGCAGCAGGCCGGGCATTTGCCATATAAACGTGCTGAAGCCGATTAATACCCATGAGCTGCATGACGCAGATGCGGATGCCCTTAAAGATAAGGTGCACCAGCTATTTGCGGATCATTGGGTTGTGCAGGCACCTGTAACAAATTTGCTTACCGGCCGTCTATAAACGAAGAATGTTTACGTAAAGGAGCCAATGCAACAGGCATTAATTGAAATAAGTGAAATAGGCCGTAAGTATGTGATAGGGGCGGAGACGATCCATGCCCTGAAGTCCGTAAGCTTACAGATAAAAAAAGGCGAATTTGTGGCGTTGATGGGGCCTTCTGGTTCTGGTAAATCCACATTGATGAATATATTGGGCTGCCTGGATACGCCAACCAGTGGTACGTATATTTTGAACGGTATTCATGTAAGTGAAATGACCGACGACGAGCTGGCGGAGGTGAGGAACAAGGAAATTGGTTTCGTTTTTCAAACCTTTAATTTATTGCCACGTTCCTCCTCGTTAGATAATGTGGCTTTGCCATTGATTTACGCTGGTTTTAATAAACAAACCAGGCATGAAAAAGCCTTAAAAGTACTTGAAAGTGTAGGATTGGGCAACCGGGTGGATCATAAACCAAATGAACTATCGGGCGGGCAGCGGCAACGGGTGGCGGTGGCCCGGGCATTGATTAACGAACCGTCAATCATTTTGGCAGATGAACCTACCGGCAATTTGGATACCAAAACTTCCATTGAAATTATGGGTTTGTTAGAAGAGATCCATTCCAATGGTAATACGATCATCCTGGTAACGCATGAGGAGGATATTGCCCAGCATGCGCACCGGATTGTACGGATGCGCGATGGCATTATTGAAGACGACTACTTGAATGAAAATATTAAGAATGTGTCGCCAAGACTTGCCGCACTGCGGGAAAAGGGAGATGATTTTGAAATTTTGTAAGTGTAAAAATTGTAAATTTATATGTTTAGATCATTTTATTATTGAGTTATTGTCAGTATTTTTAATTGATGAAAAAAAATATAAAAAACTTTCAGAAATTATTATATTTTTGCGAAAAGTTAACACTTAAATTTTAGATTATGTACTGGACATTAGAGTTAGCGTCTCATTTAGAGGATGCACCCTGGCCGGCAACGAAAGATGAACTGATTGATTACGGTATTCGTTCAGGAGCTCCTGTGGAAGTTATCGAAAATCTGCAGGCATTGGAAGATGATGGGGAACCTTACGAAAATATTGAGGAGATTTGGCCCGACTATCCGACCAAAGATGATTTCTTTTTTAATGAAGATGAATATTGAATAAACGCCCCGTACAACACGGGGCGTTTTTTTGCTAAAAAATTCAAATGCATCTCTTGCAAATCAAAAAAATATAGTACGTTTGCACACCGAAAATTTTAGGTCGGTGTTGATTACTGCCCGGGTGGCGAAATTGGTAAACGTTGCGGTCTCAGAAGCCGTTGGGAATTGTCCCTTGAGAGTTCGAGTCTCTCCTCGGGCACCAGTGCAGTAGCGGAAGTGGCGAAATTGGTAGACGCACCACTTTGAGGGGGTGGCGCTCGTTTAGGGCGTGGCAGTTCGAATCTGCTCTTCCGCACAACCACAAAGTCCCTGCGCAGCAGGGGAACCAATGATATATAAAAGGCCCGCCAAGCAAGCTTGAGCGGGCCTTTTATATATCATTGCTCACAGCCTACCAATTATCTCAATTTCAATTTAACATAAAAATCCCATAACACAATGCCTGCCGAGACCACCACATTAAATGAATGTTTGGTGCCAAACTGAGGTATTTCAATGCAACCAACTGACAAGGCCAGCGCTTCGTCTGAAACACCATTAACTTCGTTGCCCAGGATCAGGGCGTAATGTTGCCCCACCTGTGGAATAAACTGATGTAGCTGCGTACTTCGGTCAGCCTGTTCCACAGCGATGACCTGATAGCTTTGCTGCTTTAATTTTTCAATGGCAGTTGTTACATCTTTTTCATATTCCCATTTTATGGACTGGGTAGCTCCAAGTGCGGTTTTTTCAATTTCGCGATGCGGCGGAATACCCGTAATGCCGCATAGCATGATCTTTTCTACGGCGAAACCATCGGCAGTACGGAAGATGGACCCCACATTATGCATACTCCTTATACTGTCCAGAATAAGTGTGACCGGTAATTTTTCTTGTAGTTTAAAGGATTCAACACTGGTTCTGCCCAGTTCTTCCATAGCTAATTTGCGCATAGGCAAAGATAAAGATATCGGTGCGACCGCCTATACGTTGACTGAAAAAATTATGGATTGTTTTAATGGGATGTTTGTTTTGATCTCTTAAATAATGTACTTTGGCTTTTTCATTTCTTAGATTGATATAAATGCTATGGCCGACGAACTATTGAAGAAAGATACAGATCCTGCTGTACAAGTTACGGATGAAGATATATTGGAAGAAGGTATTCACCACGTAAATAATCCGGTACTCGACCTCCCGACGATCGTCAAAAAATATTTGGGTAGTGCCACTTCTTACTACCAGCTCAACAATAGTTATTATTTTACTGATAATACCGCTACGGTGGAAGTTAAAGTGGTTAGTGACGAGATTATCCGGGTGAGGTTAGCCCCGCATAGCCGTTTTCTGGATGAGTTTTCGTATGCCGTTTCCAATTCTGACCAACATGTGGCTGTGTACACATTTGAGGAGGATGAGGAAGCATACCGGGTTAAAACAAACACAGTGACCTGTGTGGTGAATAAGTCTAATTTTTTAATTGGCTTCGAAGATCGTGAGGCTAAGCTGATGAGCCGCGATTATGCCCCGATGCATTGGGAGGAGAACAGCGATTTTGGTGGATACTATGTATACTGCACAAAATTGGCTCAGCCAGGTGAGGGTTTTTATGGTTTGGGTGATAAACCAACAAATTTGAACCTGCGGGGACGAAGACTGGTAAATTGGAATTCAGATACCTATTCTTTTCAGTTTAACCAGGATCCACTTTATCGCAGCATTCCTTTTTACATCAGCCTGCATGAGGAAAAGGCGCACGGAATTTTTTTCGACAATACCTTTAAGACCTATTTTGATTTTGCGGCTGAAAAAGGTGACCAAACGAGTTTCTGGTCTGAAGGTGGTGAATTGCAATATTACTACATTCATGGGCCACAGATGATCGATGTGGTCAAAAGGTATCACAGCCTGACGGGTACCCATTATTTGCCGCCGCTTTGGGCGTTGGGTTACCACCAGTGCCGCTGGAGCTATTACCCGGAAAGTAAATTGAAAAGCTTGGCGCGCGAATTTAGAGATCGGAAAATTCCCTGCGATGCGCTATACCTGGATATTGATTACATGGATGGCTACCGATGTTTTACCTGGGATAAAAAATATTTTCCGGACCCGAAACGCATGATCCGCGAATTGGCTGCCGACGGTTTCCGGACCGTGGTGATCATTGACCCTGGTATTAAGATTGACGATAACTATTGGGTATTTAAAGAAGGTAAGGAAAACCGCTATTTCTGCCGGCGAGGGGATGATTATTTTATGGAGGGTTTTGTGTGGCCGGGCCGTTGTGAGTTTCCTGATTTTACCAATAAGGAAGTTAGGGAATGGTGGGGTACGCTATTTAAGGGTTTGGTTGAAGATGGCGTAGCCGGGGTGTGGAATGACATGAATGAACCCGCTGTGTTTGGCCGCGGGACCTTTCCAAACGATGTGCGGCATAATTTAGATGGCTATCGTGGTTCGCACCGCAAAGCACACAATATTTACGGTATGCAAATGGTGCGGGCAACTTACGACGGGCTTAAAACCCTCTATAAAAATAAGCGGCCGTTTACGATCACCAGGGCTGCCTTTGCTGGAACACAGCGTTACTCATCCGTCTGGACGGGTGATAATGTGGCCACTTGGGAACATTTACGACTTGGTTTATTGCAATTACAACGGTTATCGGTATCCGGAATTTCATTTTGTGGTACGGACATAGGCGGGTTTAGTGGCGAGCCGGATGGTGAATTGTTTGCCCGCTGGATACAATTTGGGGTGTTTTCGCCCTTTATGCGCGCGCATTCAGCCGGGGACACGCGTGAACGCGAGCCTTGGAGTTTTGGGGAAGATTATGAGAAAGTGAACCGCCAGTTTATAGAGCTTCGCTACAAGTTTTTACCGTATATTTATTCGGTTTTCTGGGAGCAAGCCCGTTATGGTTTCCCAATCCTTCGCCCAGTTCTTTTGCATGAACAAACAGCCGAAAACATGCAACGGGAAGAGGAATTTAGTTTTGGTCATAAAGTTCTGGTTTCACCGGTTATCCAACCCGGCCAAACACAAAAAATGGTTTACCTGCCCACAGGTGGCTGGTATGATTACTGGGATGATTCACTTTTGGTGGGTGGAGAAGAACATGCCGTTGATACACCCATTGACCGCATGCCAATTTTTATAAAGGCGGGCACGGTATTACCAGAATATCCGGTTATGCAGCATGTGGATGAACTGCGCATAGATTCGCTGAAGTTGCTGGTTTATTTTGCAGAAGAGGAGATAAATTCTTTCCTCTATGAGGATCACGGGGATACTTTTGCGTATGAGCAACAGATTTACCTGGAAAAAAGGTTTGTGGTATCTGGATCAGGTAATAAATTAAAACTAAATCAGTACATTGATGGTTTGTATACAGAGCGGTATGAAACGTATTCGCTGTATTTGGTTGGTATACCTTTTGTAGCCAGTAGCCTGGAAGTGGACGGAGTTGTGACGCCTTTTATAAAAGATGATCTTAACCGAATTGTGGCGAAGGTGCCGAAAGACTTTAGGATGATTGTCCTGGTGTAACGGCCTTACCAATTATTATTATATATTTGTTATAACCTGATTATGCAAAACCCTGTAGTGGTATTTTCCTTGTTTACTGATTTTGATGTAAAACTTTTCAGAGCCGGTAAACATTTTAGACTATATGAAAAATTTGGCGCACATGAGGCCACGGTAAACGATGTGCAGGGTACTTATTTTGCAGTTTGGGCCCCAAATGCGGCCTCGGTGACGGTAATAGGCAATTTTAATGGTTGGAACCCTTATTTGCATAGTTTATTTGTGCGATGGGATGGTTCTGGTATTTGGGAAGGTTTTATCCCGGGGGTAAGGTTGGGCGAAGTGTATAAATATTATATACAGTCAAATCAGGGTGAAATATTGGAAAAGGGGGATCCGTTTGCGCTGCAATGGGAAAATCCACCGCGCACGGCTTCGGTTGTGGGTACTACCTGGTATGAGTGGACCGACGGCGAATGGATGAACAAACGTGCTGTTTTTAATGGCCTTAACAGGCCAATAGCTGTCTATGAGCTGCACTTGGGTTCGTGGATGCGGGATCCGGCCGATCCGTTGCGCCTGTTGACTTATGAGGAAATAGCCGATAAATTGGTGCCTTATATAAAAGAGTCTGGCTTTACACACGTGGAATTGATGCCTGTGATGGAACATCCGTATTATCCTTCCTGGGGTTACCAGATAACCGGTTACTTCGCGGCTTCTGCCCGCTATGGTTCACCTCAGGGATTGATGTACCTTATCGAGCAGCTTCATTTAAATGATATTGGTGTTTTTCTGGATTGGGTGCCTTCCCATTTTCCGGGGGATGCGCACGGTTTACACCGTTTTGATGGTACGCACTTATACGAGCATGCCGATCCGCGAAAGGGTTACCATCCTGACTGGAGCTCTTATATTTTTAATTACGGACGTAACGAGGTCCGGGCTTTCCTGATAAGCAATGCGGTTTTTTGGTTAGACCGTTACCATGCGGATGGCCTTCGGGTGGATGCGGTGGCTTCCATGTTATACCTTGATTATTCCAGAAAAGAGGGCGAGTGGATACCCAATGAGTTTGGTGGTCGTGAAAACCTGGATGCAGTTAGCTTTTTAAAGGAGCTGAACGAAACGGTATATATTAATTTTCCGGATGTACAGACTATTGCCGAAGAATCTACCGCGTGGCCGGGAGTGAGCAGGCCTACTTTTAGCGGTGGGCTTGGCTTTGGGATGAAATGGATGATGGGCTGGATGCACGATACGCTGGATTATTTTAAGGAGGATCCTTTTTTTAGGCAATTTCATCATGGGCAGATTACGTTTAGTACGATCTATGCTTTCCATGAAAATTTTATGCTGCCTTTATCTCACGATGAGGTGGTACATGGAAAGGGGCCTTTGATCTATAAGATGCCGGGAGATGACTGGCAGCGTTTTGCTAACTTGCGAACTATGTTCTTGTATATGTATACCCATCCTGGCACAAAATTATTGTTTATGGGCGGGGAGTTTGGCCAAACCAGTGAATGGAATGTTAACCAGTCGCTCGATTGGCATTTACTGCAATTTGGGCCGCATAAGGGGATGTTTGAACTGATTAAGGCTTTAAATGAAACGTATAAATCAGAACCTGCCCTGTATGAAAAGAGTTTTAATCCGGATGGTTTTGAATGGGTGGAAAGTGGCGACTCAGCTACCAGTGTATTAGTTTACCAGCGTAAAGGACTTGACCCTATCAATGATTTGCTGATCATTTTGAATTTAACGCCCATTGTACGATATTACTACCGTGCGGGGTTGCCTTCAGAAGGAGAATGGACCGTGATACTGAATTCTGATGATCCGCGTTTTAATGGTAGCGGTGTAAAAACGGAGGGGGTTAAAGCCGAGCCTATCCACTGGATGGGAAAGGATTATTCAGCCAATTTTTCGTTACCGCCATTGGGTGGACTCATTTTAAAGAAACTTTCGGCAAAGTAGGGACAAAAATTTAAGTGTAGCAGAATGAGTAAACAGCCGTCTTTCGTAATTCACGTAAGTGCCGAATGTTATCCCGTGGCAAAAGTAGGTGGGCTGGGGGATGTGATTGGGTCTTTACCAAAATATCAGCATCAAATGGGCGTAAAGACTTGGGTAGTGATGCCCTGGTATGAGAAGCCTTTTATGAAGAAACACCGGTTTGAATTGGTGTTTGAAGGTTCTTTTTTTCAAGGTTCTCAACCTTTGCAGATGCAGGTTTTTAAGGAGGTGGAGGGAGTTTTAGGTTTTGATTTGTATGTCCTGAAAATTCCTGGATTGCTGGATAGGCCTGAGGTATATGGTTATCAGGATGAAAGCGAACAGTTCATGGCCTTTCAGCACGGTTTTTTGCATTGGTTAACTGAAGCGGGTATTGTGCCGGAGCTGGTACATTGCCATGATCATCACATGGGCCTGATCCCTTTTTTAATGTACCATGCCCCCAAATTTTTCAAACTTAAAAAAACGCCTACTTTAGCAACGGTGCATAATGCGCAATACCAGGGATGGATGGATTGGAACAGGGCTATTTTATTGCCTCCGTTTGATACTTGGAAGTGGGGGTTGCTGGATTGGGGGCGTTGTATTAATCCTTTGGCTACCCTGATTAAATGTTGTACGGCGTTTACAGCGGTTTCAAAGGGGTACTTACAGGAGCTTTTTGTACAATCAAATGGTTTGGAAGCTTTGTTTAATATGGAACGGGCCAAAGGGCATGGCATTGTAAATGGTATTGATAGTGCGGTTTGGGATAGTGCTACTGACCCAATGCTGACAAGTAATTACAGCATAACATCGGTACAGCGTGGAAAAAAGGAAAATAAGGAAAACATTTTTAATGAATTTGGCCTAATAGATCCAAAACAACCGTTACTGGTATTTATCGGCCGGTTTGTCCATGAAAAAGGTGCTGACCTATTGCCAGACATTATTTTGCGGATATGTACAGAGCTGCCGGATAAACTATCTATTTTTGTGTTGGGATCTGGAGATACCGAAGTTCAACAGGCCATTACGAGCCTAGCTTCCCGATTTCCAGGACAAGTTGCTGCATCTATTGGTTATCATGAAGGTTTGGCTCACCGGCTCTATGCGGCTGCTGATTTTTTAATCATGCCTTCAAGGGTGGAACCTTGCGGACTGAACCAGTTGTATGCACTGCGGTATGGAACCTTACCGATTGTCCATAAAGTAGGTGGATTGAAAGATACCGTTATTGACCTGGCTGAAAATGATGGGTATGGGATAACCTTTGACCGCAATGATGCTGCGGGAGTTATGGAAGCGTTAAACAGGGGAGTAGCTATGTTTAAAACCCGAGGTAAGCTTGGCCAGTTAAGGAAAAAGATGATGCAACTTGATTTTTCATGGGATAAGTCTGCTGCTGAATATATAGCGCTTTATAAACGATTGATTGAAGATAAGTAAACTGATTATGACTCCAAAAGTAATTTCCATTGTGTTAGGAGGGGGTAGGGGATCCCGCCTTTTTCCATTGACAGACACGCGTTCAAAACCTGCTGTGCCTATTGCCGGTAAATACCGGTTAGTCGATATTCCGATTTCAAATTGCCTGAATTCTGGCTATAACCGGATTTTTGTTTTAACGCAGTATAATTCTGCCTCCTTAAATTCGCACATCAAGAATACCTACAATTTTAGTATGTTCAGCAAGGCCTTTGTGGATATTTTGGCTGCTGAACAGACAAACGAAGGCGATAATTGGTTTCAGGGTACGGCCGATGCGGTGCGCCGGATACAACGGTATTTGCTGAATCATGTCTATGATTATATCCTGATCCTGTCGGGCGACCAGCTTTACCAAATGAATTTTCAGGAACTGATTGACTACCATATTGAGAAAAAAGCGGAGATCACCCTGGCAACCATTCCGGTAAATGCGAAAGATGCGACATCTTTTGGCATTTTAAAGGCCGATGAGGAAGGCGACATTACTTCGTTTATTGAGAAACCAAATACGTCAGTACTGCCGGGATGGAATTCAGAAGTAAGTGATGAAATGAAGGCTTCCGGCAGGGAATACCTGGCCTCAATGGGAATCTATGTGTTTAGTAAAGGCATTCTGCACCAGTTACTGGAGGATCATAAAGGAATGGATTTTGGTAAAGAATTAATTCCGGATGCCATTGGCAGTTACAAAATGGTGAGTTTTCAATACGATGGTTATTGGACGGATATTGGGAACATCGATTCGTTTTTTGAAGCTAATATTGGTTTGACAGACGATATACCTTCTTTTAATTTATTTGATAGCAACACCATTTTTACGCGTCCACGCATGCTGCCACCTTCAAAATTGTCAGGTACAAAGCTCGATAAAGTGGTAGTAGCGGATGGTTGTATTATTGCTGCAGATCACATAGAACGTTCAGTAATAGGTATTCGTTCACGTATTGGTAAAGGAACGGTTATTAAAAGTACGTATATGATGGGTAGCGATTTTTATCAAAGCCTGGATGAAATACAACAATCTTCCATGGTGGGGATTCCACTGATCGGGGTAGGTGAACGTTGTTCGATTGAAAATGCGATCCTGGATAAAAACTGTGCTATTGGCAATGATGTGACCATCCATGGTGGCAAACATTTGGAAGATGGTGATTTTCCTACCCACACCGTAAGGGACGGTATTATCGTAGTCAAGAAAAGAGCTTTTATTAGCAATGGCACCGTAATTGGGGCCTGACAGGAAACGCCGGGGTAATTTATTAGAATAAATGTTCCCAAATATGGGGGTATTTTATATTTTTGCATTTATTTATCCCGATTATTTTTCCATGGACAAATTGCTTATTAAATCGGCTACGCTTATTTTTCCGGGTGCCGATGAGGATGGCCAGCAAGTAGATATGCTCATTGTTGCTGGCAAGATTGCCGCCTTGGGCCCAATAGGCAGCCTTAAAACTGATGATGATGTCATAGTGATACAGGCAGAAGGCTCTGTATTGGCTCCTGGTTTTTTTGACCTGAACGCCAATTTTGGTGAACCTGGGCTTGAGTCTAAGGAAGATATTGTTTCGGGTGCAGCCGCCGCGGCTGCTGGCGGTTTTACGGCGGTGGCAGTGCATCCGAATACGCACCCGCCCATTCATAGCCAAACTGAAGTTTCACTGATAGTAAATCGTTCAAATAATTTATTGGTAGATGTTTATCCGATTGGTGCGATTAGCCAAAATCGGGAAGGAAAGGACCTGGCCGAATTATACGACATGAAGCTGGCGGGGGCCATTGCCTTCTCGGATGGAAACCGTAGTATTCAACAATCGGGATTGATGAGCCGGGCTTTGTTGTATAGTAAAGGTTTCGGCGGATTGGTTTTCGCGTTCTCTGAAGATGCCTCTGTTGCTGGAAAGGCCAAAATGAATGAAGGACGGATGAGTACCTATTTGGGCATGAAGGGCAATCCTAATTTGGCGGAGGAGCTGATGGTGGCCCGTGACCTGTATCTGGCTGCGTATAATGAAGCACCCATCCATTTTTCCACAATCAGCACGGCAGGGAGTGTTGACCTTATCCGTTCTGCAAAAGCAAAGGGATTGCAGGTGACTTGTGATGTGGCCGCGCATCATTTACTATTGACCGATGAAGCGTTAATAGATTTTGACAGTAATTACAAGGTTAAACCACCCCTTCGGTCAGAGGTGGACAGGCTGGCCCTTGTGGAAGCAGTGAGGGATGGCTCGGTCGACGCGATTGTTTCGCAACATACGCCGCATGAAATAGAATTCAAGGAGGTGGAATTTGAAACGGCGGCCTTTGGAATAACGGGGCTACAAACGGTATTGCCCATTTTGCTGATGGCGGGTTTGAGTAACCGAGAAATTGTACAGGCATTGGCAATAGCGCCACGCAAAATTGTGGGATTGCCGATCCCGGTTTGCCAACTGGATGAAAATGCAAATTTGGTGTTATATAATCCGGACGAACAGTGGACGTTTGACCGGGAGAGCAACCGTTCAAAAGCAGAAAACAACCCATTTTTTAAGAAAGAACTGCGCGGAAAAGTGCAATTAGTGATCAATAACGGACAAGTATATTATGGATAACCAAGTTCAGTACAGCCTACAGGCTGCTTTAGAAAATTTTGCCGGTCTTATTGACGAAAAAGGCCCGTCACCGGAATTATCCTTACTTCCGATTTTTGATTCAGATGCGCCGCTAATGGAAAAGGTGGGGCTGATGGATACCGTATTTGATGATCATGCTGCTTATGAGGAATTGAGGGAAGTGTGCTTTGACTTGCTGCTGATCAATTTTTTTCTAAAGGATGTTAAAAAGTTAGAAGAAGATTATTTGGAATCGGCTGAGTGGGAAGCGATTGAAGAAGCTACACTTGACAGGGGTACGGAGCTGTTGAACGTGCTTTTATATATAAGGGAGTGCCAGGAGGAGGACCTTGAACCTGAATTAGACGATTTTTTAAATGAGTACTTATTGGTTAATGAAGACGAATTTCAGGATGAACACCGTATTTATGAAGCCGTGATAGCCAACAGGGAATTGGCAGATAGTGATTATAAATCCATTGCCGATGCTGCTGCAAAGGTGGATAAGGAAAATGAGCTGTTAGAATTGTTTTACCCCCTGGTCAGCTTTTTCTACGAACCGCACGCAGATGATGACCATATGGCAGAGTTTACGGAAAATAGCCAAAATAAGGCCTTTGATGCGGCAGTTTATGGATTATTAATTAATTTTAACCACTCTTAATTCTAAATTTTATTTGTTTATGGAAGCTTTACAGCCTGTTGATGTTCAAGTGGAGGCCCGGAAAATAGCGATTGTCAACGGATTGATACTGGCAGCGATAAATATTTTCATTTTTTTACTGGTCTACTATGCTGCCCCCAATTTAATGGGTAATATGGCTTATAGCATTATACAGTTAGTGGTTGGTATTGCACTGGCTGTATATTTTACATTAAATATTCGTAAAAAGATTGGCGGCTATTGGTCGTTTAAAGAAGCACTGAGTGCCATTTTTGTTTTGTTTATTATAAATGTGGTTGTGGTATATTTTGTAACGCTGGCTTTCGGAAAATTTATTGAACCTGGTTATCCGGAAAAAATGAAGGAGATTGTGCTGAATGGTACCACGGATATGATGGAAAAAATTTCCCAGGATCAGGATGCGATTGATAAAACGATTGAGGAGGTCGAAAAATCATTGGATAGCCAGTTTAACCCCGGAATTATAGATGTTTTAAAAAGTTTATGTATTTCTGTCATTATGTATTTTATCGGTGCCCTTGTTTTTGCAGCTATATTTAAAAGGGACAAACCGATCTTTTTTACAACTGATGAAACCGAGGCTTAATTTATGGATATTTCTATTGTTATTCCTTTGTTCAATGAAGTAGAGTCGTTGCCGGAACTGACTGCCTGGATTAAGCGGGTGATGGATAAGAATGGCTTTACATATGAAATTGTGTTTGTGGATGACGGAAGCAACGACGGCTCCTGGGAATTGATTGAAAGTCTTAAATTTCATAATGCGCACATCAGTGCTGTTAAATTTAGGCGTAATTACGGAAAATCGGCTGCACTAAATGTGGGGTTTGCTGCCGCCAGTGGTGATGTAGTCATTACGATGGATGCTGACTTGCAAGACAGCCCGGATGAGATACCGGAGTTGTATCGGCGTATTAAACAAGATGGTGTTGATCTGGTATCTGGTTGGAAGGAAAAGCGCCACGACCCGTTGACCAAAACAGTACCTACCAAATTGTTTAATGCCGTGACGCGAAGCATGTCAGGAATTCACAATTTGCATGATTTTAATTGCGGGTTAAAGGCGTACCGGAAAGAGGTGGTTAAAAGCATTGAGGTTTATGGCGAGATGCATCGGTACATTCCTGTGATTGCGAAATGGGCAGGGTTTCGAAAGATTGATGAGCAGGTGGTGCAACACTACCCCCGCAAATACGGGAAGACAAAATTTGGTTTCGGACGCTTTATTAAAGGTTTTCTGGACCTGCTTTCCATATTTTTTGTAGGCAAGTTTGCAAAAAGGCCTATGCACTTTTTTGGTACCATGGGTGTAATTAGTTTTTTAGCAGGATTTGTCATTTCGGTTTGGCTGATTACGGATAAGCTGATCAGCATTGCACATAACACACCCTATCGGAATGTAACCGATCAGCCCCTGTTTTTTATAGCCTTGGTGGCTATTATTGTAGGATCTCAACTTTTTTTAATCGGTTTTGTCGCCGAAATGCTGTCACGCAACTCACCAGACCGTAATAACTATCAAATAGAAAAAGTCATCTAAATCAATCGTAAATATTTAATCGCAAATATTTAATCGTAAATCGTAAATCAAAAGTGTTTTTCTCCGTTATCATCCCTTTATTCAACAGGCCCCAGGAGATTGATGAGTTGCTGTATTCACTTACCAAACAGACAGAAAAGGGATTTGAGGTGCTGGTGATTGAGGATGGCTCTCAACAAGATGCGGCCGCTGTGATTGCAAAATACCTTACCTTTCTGGATATCCACTATTTTGTTAAACCAAATGAAGGGCAAGGATTTGCCCGCAATTACGGTTTTGAGCGTGCAAAGGGTGATTACTTTATTATTTTTGATTCAGATTGTTTAATACCGCCCGATTACTTTGCGCATGTTAAAAATAGGCTTATGACGGATTGGCTGGATGCTTATGGCGGGCCTGATGCGGCGGATGCGTCATTTACTGATGTGCAAAAGGCCATATCTTATGCAATGACTTCCCCATTTACCACCGGAGGCATCAGAGGGAACCGGAAGCATATGGGGCCCTACCACCCCCGTAGCTTTAACATGGGGCTTTCGCGGCGGGTATATGAAAAAATAGGTGGATTTTTGCTAACCAGGTTAGGGGAAGATATTGAATACAGCATCCGCATTCAAAAGGCCGGGTTTAAAACGGGCTTGATTCCTGAAGCCGTGGTTTACCATAAACGGCGCACTGATTTTTGGAAATTTTATAAACAACTGCATTTTTTTGGCAGGGCGCGAATTAACATTTATAAGCACTTTCCTGCTGAATTAAAATTGGTCCATTTTTTTCCAGCGGTGTTTACCGTATATCTGGGCATTATTTTACTTTTATTTTTGGTGCCGTTGTTTTTAGGCAGTCATTTTTTGTTTTTTTCGGTATTGGCCGCAATTCCTCTTTTCATTTTTTGCGGGCTCCTTTTTTTTCATGCTTACTTCAAAACAAGCTCGTTAAAAGTTGCCTTGCTGGGTGTTTGGGCTTCGGTAGTCCAATTAAGCGCTTATGGCATGGGCTTTATACAGGATTTTGTAAAAAAGGTGATCTTTAAAAGGGTATAAACCTTTTCAGGACGTTCAATACTGTCATTATTTTTTTAGCTTTGTCTGGTTGTTACCATTAACTATTTTCAATGGAATTAATACGCGAAAAATTAGCACTTCCGGATGGTGCGGATAAATTATTGCTGCACTCGTGCTGTGCTCCTTGTTCTGGTGAAGTGATGGAAGCCATTATTGCTTCAGGGATTGATTTTACGATTTTCTTTTATAATCCGAATATTCATCCACGTAAGGAATATGACTTGCGAAAGGATGAAAATATCCGCTTTGCGGAGAAACATAACATTCCGTTTATAGATGCCGATTATGATGTGGATAACTGGTTTGAACGGGCGAAGGGTATGGAGCATGAACCTGAACGGGGTATTAGGTGTACCATGTGTTTTGATATGCGCTTTGAACGAACGGCTTTGTATGCCTATGAGCACGGATTCCCGGTGATCAGCAGCTCCCTGGGCATATCCCGCTGGAAAAATTTTGAGCAGATTAACGATTGTGGTGATCGGGCAGCGGCTCATTACCCAGGGATTAGTTATTGGAAATATAACTGGCGTAAGAAAGGTGGTTCATCGCGCATGCTCGAAATAAGCAAAAAAGAAAACTTTTATATGCAGGAATATTGTGGTTGCGCATATTCTTTGCGCGATACCAACCAGTGGCGGATGTCAAAAGGACGTTCAAAAATTGAATTGGGTAAGAATTATTACGGTGAGGAGCCTGCTAACTTATAGGTATGCATAAATTTGGTTACATCTGTTGCTTGGGGATTTGGTTACTGACCTTGGCCGGTTGTCATCAACAAAAGTCAAAAGTGCCAGTAATTGGATTTGTGGAGGCTTTTGAAGATGCAACCATTGCCGATGCGCGAAAAGGCTTTGTGAAGGCTTTGGCTGATAGTGGTTTTAGCGAGGATGCTAAGTCGGTCAAAATAGACTACCGGAATGCACAGGGTGATGCGGGAACGCTTAACCAGATCATTAGTTATTTTATAAATGAACCGGTGGCACTGATAGGTACTAGTACCACGCTGGCCACGATGGCGGCTGTTCAGCGTAATAAAAAGATCCCAGTATTTATGACAGTTACAGCCATGCCCCACATTTTAGGTTTGTTGGATAAAAATGGGAACCCGCCATCCAACCTTTTTGGCACGGGGGAGGAATTAAATTATATTGATACTTCTTTTACCCTGATTCCAAAAACGCTTAAACCTGTTGACGGAAGTAAATTACGGATCGGGATGATCTATAACCAGTCTGAGCCCCAGTCCGTGGATGCGTATAAACGGATAGATTCATTGGCTGAAGTGGCAGGTGTTTCGCTAATTGCCATGCCGCTTAATAATTCTGCGGAAGCTCAGCTGGTCACGAAGGCATTATTGGCTAAGAAAATAGATGCCTTTTTTGCCAATCCTGACAATACGGTCTTTGCGGCTTTTGAGGTTATACTTAAGAATTGCGACGAGCAGCATGTGCCGGTTTTTACCAGCGAGGCCGGTTTGGTGAAAAGGGGTGCTGTAGCTGCTTTTGGTGCTGATATTTACCAGTGGGGTTATCAAAGTGGCGCACAGGCGGCCGCTTATTTAAAAGGCCGTAACCGAACCGGAACTGCGGGAAGCCATCCGTTAAAGGTTACGTTATTGACACTTCGGAAAAGTGTTTATAATCCGCAGGCAGCTGCTAAGTATGGTCTACATTTCCCCGATAGCTTTAAATCGGTTAATGAAACTGCTGTAAAATAATAAGTTTATTTAATAAAAATCTATGGATTTTTACCTGGCAGCTGTTATTCAGGCTTTATGCTTTGGCCCGCTTGCTTTGGGCTTGTTTTTGTCCATGAAAATTTTCAGGATACCTGATATTACCAGCGATGGCAGCTACACGCTTGGTGCAGTTATTACAGTATTGTGCCTTGCTAAGGGAGTGCCCCTGCCCTTAACCTGTTTATTGGCAATGGTGGGAGGGGCCTTGGCCGGATGCTGCACGGCACTGATCCATACCCGGCTACGAATCAATCCACTTTTGGCTGGTATTTTGGTCATGACGGCGTTGTATTCAGTCAACCTGACGTTGATGGGTAGGTCCAATATACCGCTGTTGGGAGGCGAAACACTCTTTTCGTTGATTCATTGGTTTGGTTATTCGGATTTAAATTCGTTCACGATAGTTGGTATCCTGCTGGTATGTATTACGATTGCCCTTGGCTATTTATTAAGCAGCGACTTTGGCCTGGCCATGCGGGCAACAGGCGAAAGCGAGAGCATGATTAGGGCGCTAGGGGTGAATACCGACAGGATGAAGGTATTTGGGTTGGCTTTAGCAAATGGTTTGATTGCATTGAGCGGGTGCCTGATGTCGCAGTTTCAGGGTTTTACCGATATTAATATGGGGATCGGTATTGTGATCAGCGGGCTGGGTTCTGTGATTATTGGGGAAACGCTGATTTCCATACTGCGTTTAACTGGCATGTGGGGGAGTTTGTTTTTGGTGGTAGCAGGTGCCGTGATTTTTCAATTGGCGCTGGCCGTAACGCTGGCCATTGGTGTGGATGCCAATTTATTGAAATTGGTGACTGCTTTATTGGTGTTACTTATTGTGGCGTTGCCTTATTGGACAGGATTAAGGAGGCAAGCCGATGGTTAGACTTCAGCAGATTAGCAAAAGGTTTCATATAGGTACGCCTACGCAGGTCATTGCCTTGCAAAACATTGATTTAACGATTAATAAGGGCCAATTTGTGGTTATTGTGGGTGCAAACGGTTCAGGAAAAAGCACGCTTCTGAATACCTTGGCTGGCAATATCCCGGCGGACCAGGGGAAAATATGGATTGATCAGGACGAGGTAGGGCACCTGCCGGTTTATAAGCGAACCAGATGGATTGCGCGTGTTTTTCAAAATCCACTAAGCGGAACGGCGTCGGAATTAAGCATACTTGCCAACTTTAGGTTGGCATCTTTAAGGCGTGAACGGAAAAAAATGGTGCTTGGCATTACGGATAAATTCAGGGAAGAGGTGGCAGCGAATATCCAACAATTGGGTATGGGATTAGAAAGTAAGCTGGATGTACCCATGGGAAGTTTGAGCGGAGGTCAACGACAAGCCTTGACTTTGTTAATGGCCGTGATGGCTAAACCCGCTTTATTACTTCTGGATGAACCTACGGCTGCCCTGGATCCGCATTCTGCCCGTAAATTGATGGAGCTGGCTGATCGCTTAATTTGTGAACATGCGCTTACGGCTATATTGGTAACCCACAATTTAAATGAAGCGCTTCGATACGGTAACCGGTTAATACAGATGCAGTCCGGGCAGATTGTTCGTGATTTGGACATGGAGGTGAAGAATTCTCTTAACCAAGCTGAAATACTTGCATGGTTTGATTATTTTTAAAACAGGCATTAAATTTGCTTGAAATGGACGTTGTCATAAATTTTAACCCATGATCAAACGGATCCTAGTTTATTTTGAACAACGTTCATTTGGCGTTTGTACGTATATTGGAGAGCGATTTGGGATCTCTATCTCAAAAATTCGCTTGTTTTTTATTTATACGTCTTTTCTTGCCGCTGGTTTTCCCATTATATTTTATTTCTTCGCAGGTTTTGTGCTAGACTTCCGTCATTATGTGAAGCGGATGAGGCACCGGTTGAATGATTACTAAACCACCAATATGTTGGCTATTTCGAAATGTCCTTTTTCGGAGGCCAGATCTGCAGGAGTTTTCCCCATATCATTTTTTATATCGATGCGGGCTCCATTTTCTAATAATAGGATAATCATTTCAATATTTCCGCTTTGTGCGGCAGCGTGCAGGGGAGTCATCCGTGAGGCCTGGACCACATTTACCTCCGCACCAGCTTCAATGAGCATTTTGGCGATACCCTCAAAGTTTGACCCGATGGCCGCATGGATGGGGAATACATTGTAGCCGTTCTGGGAGGCTAAATTGGGATCTGCTCCTTTTAAAAGCAGGTGCCTGACGATATCCTCATGGCCAAAGTGGGTGGCAAGGCCTAAAGGTGAAAATCCGTGATCGGAAATACTATTTACCAGGGATGGGTTTTCAATGATAAGTTCGGCCACTCGTTCCAATAAATTGGCTGAAGCTGCTTCAAAAATGGATATTTCCAAGCTATGTTTCAGAATGATCTTTACTATTTGCGGCTTGTTATAATAACAGGCCAGCAATAGGGGAGAAATGTCATGACTGGTTTTCTGATTAATTAGATTGGGGGCGCTATTTAGCAGTTCATCTATTGCCCTGCTATTCCCGGTTTCTATATACTCTTCTAATAAACTTAAACTCATCGCAAAGAAATTTCATGTTCATTACTGGTAAATCTTAAAATTTACTTCAGTATACGAAATAACACAAAAAACCTTAAAAATCCTGTTTTTTAATAAAAAATAGTCTTAAACACGTCTTAACTCACTTTTCAGTCTACAAGAGACAAATAAATTGTAGAACAATATTTACAAAAAACTTTTTTTTTTAAGAAAATAGTCAGAATGATTTTGCAAACCGAAAGATTAATGTACTTTTGTAATGCCCTCCCAAAGGGCATGTTTTTCATAGGTAGATGTAGGGTCGAATATTCGTATTCGACCCTTTTTTTGTTTATGTTTGAAACTTATTTAAGCTATGTCCATACAGAAGGTTGTTGTTGCCGTTACCGGTGCTAGTGGTTCCATTTATGCGAAAGTGTTATTAGATAAACTGGCAAGTCAAACAAAATTGACGAATGTTGGGGTTGTGATGTCTGATAATGCGAAAGATGTTTGGAAGTATGAACTTAAAAATGAGCTGTACCACCAATATCCCTTTCAATTTTATGACAAGCAGGATTTTTTTGCGCCTTTTGCTTCCGGGTCCGCCGGTTATGATGCCATGATCATTTGCCCCTGTTCGGCGGGTACTTTGGGCAGAATTGCCAACGGTGTGTCCACCGACCTGACTACAAGGGCCGCTGACGTTATGCTTAAGGAACGTAAAAAATTAATATTGGTGCTCCGCGAAACGCCATACAACCTCATCCACATCCGAAATATGGAAAAAATTACGGAAGCCGGTGGAATTATTTGCCCAGCAAGCCCTTCTTTTTACAGCCATCCCATAAATTTTGAAGAATTGGCAGGTACTGTTATTAACCGGGTGCTTGATTTGGCGGGCTTGGAGGCCGGGGGTTTTAAATGGGGAACTGAACCGGACACTTAGGTCTTTAAGATCTGGGATGATGGGATGTTAACACAGATTGGAGGTAATCCCGGTCAAGATGGGTATAAATTTCGGTGGTGGTGACACTTTCATGGCCAAGCATGGCCTGCACAGCGCGCAGGTCAGCTCCGCCTTCTATTAAATGGGTGGCAAATGAATGCCTGAAGGTGTGGGGGCTGATAATTTTGTTTAGGCCGATTTTTTTAGCCAATTCTTTAATGATCAGAAAAACCATGACCCGCGAGAGGGATGCACCTCTGCGGTTTAAAAAAAGGAAATCTTCGAAACCTGTTTTAATGGGCTGATGGATCCTGATTTCATGCATATAGATCTGAATATACTTGATGGCTGAATGACCAATCGGTATTAATCTTTCTTTGCTACCTTTACCCGTAACCTGAATAAATTCTACTTCTAAATGGAGGTTTGATATTTTTAATTCGGTTAATTCGCTAACTCTTAGTCCGCAACTGTACATTGTTTCGAGCATTGCTTTATTTCTTGCACCTTCAGCCGTTGATACGTCAATGGCACTGATCAGCTGGTCAACTTCATGGATATTTAAAGTGTGCGGAAGTTTTCGCCCTAATCTGGGAGCAGAGATGAGTGCCGTAGGGTCATCACTGATCAAATTTTCGAGACTGAGATACTGATAGAATGATTTGATGCCGGAAAGGATGCGCGCCTGGGAATATACAGACATGCCAAGTTCGTTCAAAAAGCTAAGAAAATCCTGAATATCCCCTTTGCTGAGGGAAGTTGGTTGCGGTAAATTATTGATTTCAGCATATTGCTTTAACAATGCAACATCACGGCTATAGGCATCAATGCTATTGGAAGCAAATGAACGCTCAAGTTGTAGGTATTGTTCAAAATGTTTTTGTGCTAAGGTCCAATTCATGAGCATCGAAAGTACAAAAATTGGCCTTGTCCAGCAAATTTTATTTGGACAAGAAAGAATTCTGTGGATTGCTGATAATGCCGTTTATTGGGAGTTTCTATAAAAATTAAAGGTCCTCAACCGGGGAGATTGAAGACCTTTATAAACCAATTATAAACCTAAATTATGATGGCACAAAGATAGTGTATTTATTACACCTACCAAAATATTTTTTAATTTTTTTCTCATAATTGAGAATCTCAATTAATTTCCATAAAAAAACCCTTTTCGTTTTGAAAAGGGTTTTGATCTTTTGGGGTGGAATATGGGGCTCGAACCCACGACCTCCTGAACCACAATCAGGCGCTCTAACCAACTGAGCTAAAACCACCGTTTTTAAGTTGGGCAAAGATAATCGTTTGTATACTTCCCTACAAATTTTAAATGAAATTTATCGGAAATCGCTTCGGTTAATGGAATAATATCAATTTGGAAGCATTATGGAAAATAAAAAAAGTGAATCTTTTTTAGAGATCCACTTTTCTATAAATTTATAATAAGGCGCTTACCAGCGCTTTTTTACTTCTTTGCGTTTGCCAGAGAAGTCACGGAAACCTGTGCCACTTTCATGATCGTTATCACGACCACGGCGTTGGCCCTGGCTGTTGCTACGATATGAGGGTTTTGGTCTGCCGCCACCATGTCCGAATCCGCCTTTACTGCCTTCGGCACGTCCTTCACCTGCCATTTCCACACGAACCTGACGTCCTTTGAATTCGACGGTTTGGAAACCACTGAAGACTTTATCGACCACTTCGTTTTCTACTTCAAAAAAGGTATAAACGCCCTTCAGATCAATTTTTCCAATTGATTTGCCGCTGATCTTGGTATTGTTGCAAATGAATCCGAGCATATCGCCGCGGGTAAATTCATCTACGGAACCCAAATTGAGGAAAAGACGGGTAAAATCTGATTTGTAGCCGGTACGTCCAAAACGCTCGCCTTTGCCTCCGCTGGTTTCCCGGCGGTCACCAAAACTACCTGCACTCTCTGCTACGGCATTCAGGTCTGGAGCATTTTTATAATAATCCAGAAAACGGTTGAATTCGATGGAAGCAAAACGTTTAACGATTTCTTCCTTATCCATCTCAGCAAACTCTTCCATGATGCGTGCCATATAAGGTCCGATCAGGTCTTCATTAACAGGTACGTTATTGACCTTGTGCACGAGTCCGAACAGTTGCTTTTCACAAACGTCAAATCCATTTGGAATTTCAGCCTTGACAAATTTTTTGCCAATGACGCGTTCGATCTGGCGGATCTTGCCCATTTCCTTGCTGTTAATGATGGCGATCGATATGCCTGTTTTTCCGGCGCGGGCTGTACGGCCGCTGCGGTGGGTGTAGTTTTCGATCTCGTCTGGCAGGGAAAAGTTGATGACGTGGGTAACGTCGTTGACATCAATACCGCGCGCGGCTACGTCTGTGGCAATAAGCAGTTGTAAACTGCGGTCGCGGTAGCGTTTCATAACCTTATCCCGTTGTTGCTGGGAGAGGTCTCCGTGCAGGGCATCGGCATTGTAGCCGTCTTTAATAAGGGCTTCGGCGATTTCTTGTGTTTCTACCTTAGTACGGCAGAATACAATACCGAAAATATCCGGATTGAAATCGACAATGCGTTTAAAAGCTGCGTATTTGTCTCGCGCACGGACCATATAGTACTCGTGCTCAATGTTTACATTTCCGGTATTTTTGGTACCCATCGTTAACTCGACGGGGTCGGTCATGTATTGTTTAGCGATGCGGCGCACTTCGGCGGGCATAGTGGCAGAAAACAGCCAGGTTTTCTTTTCTTTTGGGGTGGTGGAAAGGATATTGTTGATGTCCTCCTGAAAGCCCATATTGAGCATTTCATCCGCTTCATCCAATACTACATAGCGCACATTAGAGAAATCAATGGCTTTGCGGCCAATGATGTCCAGCATTCTGCCGGGAGTGGCGACAACTATTTGTACGCCACGACGGATTTGCCTTAACTGGTCACTGATGTTGGCACCGCCGTAAACGGCAACAACGTGTACATCAGGAACATTTTTGGCAAATTTTTCAATGTCTTTGGAAATTTGTAAACACAGTTCGCGGGTAGGGCATAGGATTAATGCCTGTGGTGCGTTTAAAGAAAAGTCCAATAGTTCTAATAAGGGCAGACCAAATGCTGCGGTTTTACCGGTGCCGGTTTGGGCTAATCCGACAAAATCGTTGCTGCCTGCAAGTAATACGGGAACGGCTTGTTCCTGGATAGGAGTGGGTTTTTCAAAGCCCAACTCAGTGATGGCATTAACAATATCATGACGGATTCCCAATTCAATAAATGGGTTCATGAAATCTTTTATACAATAGGCTCAATTGCCTAAGGCGCCGCAAAGGTAATTAAAAAAATGAAAAACACAAAGATAAAAAGCGAAAAGCCTCCTGAATAATTTCAGGAGGCTTTACAGAAGGTTTTCCGATTAAAACTTTAGGCTTAATAAAGTGTAAATTCAACCCTACGGTTTTGCTGACGGCCTGCCGCAGTAGCATTGGAAGCGATTGGCTGGTTTGGACCATAACCGGTGGCTTCAATACGTGATCCATTAGCTCCTTTACTTACCAAATAGGCTTTTACGGCTTCTGCACGTTCTTTTGATAAGCGCAAGTTGGTAGCCATTGAGCCTGTATTATCGGTATGACCAGCTAATTTTAGGCTGAAATTTTTATCGATAAGTAAGGCTGCAACCTTATTTAAGCTAGGGAAAGAGGTGGCACGGATCGTAGACTTGCCCAGATCAAACTCAAGGTTAGCAATAGCATCAGCTACAACGCGTCTGTCTTCTTCCGTAACGGTGATCTTCTGGATGATCGGTTGTTTTTGTTCTGGAAGTGGACATCCGGCGCCATCTACCTGCGTACCTGAAGGGGTATCTTTACATTTATCAAATTTGTTAGCAACACCATCTCCGTCGTCGTCACCATAATCGTAGTACATACGTTCTACTTGTTCTTTTAGCTTAGCATTATCTGCTTTCTGTGCATCCAGATCTGACTTAAGTGCATCGTACTTGCTAGTATACTCTTGTTGCATATCCAGTACACGGTTGCTATTGGCTAATGCTGGCTTGCTTGGGCTGCCTAAAGCAATCTCTATACCTGCGTGTGCATAAGAGAATAGGTCATTTCGCGTACCTTCGTTTCCATCAAAGTCTCGCTGACTAACAAAGTTCAGGGTGTAACCTAAATCAATGTTGAAGCCATTGGAAACGCGGAATTTTACGCCTACTTCTGCAGGAATAAAGAATTTCTCTTTGCTGTCATTCGTAGTTTTTGTGCCTCCAGTAGTAACCGAAGTTTCATAACTTAGTACACCACCACCTACATTAATGTAGGGTTTGATGACACCATGACGGTTTTGCCAGTCAATGTTAGCTAAGTTAATGTTGGCGCTCAATGCGGCAGACCATGGGGTCTTTGTTTCAAAACTTGATCCGTCAGGACCGTTTTCACCGCCTACTTTTCCACCCATGTAGGTTGCCTGAATGCCAAATGCAGGTGAAATTTGCTTTTTGATGTAACCGCTATACCCTAAATTTTGTTTAATTTTTGAGTAGTCACGGTCAATTCCCAGGATATTGAAGGTATTCAATACGCCAGCATTTAGTCCGATAGACCAGGTTCTGAACTCACTGATTGGAGAGAACGGAGGTACATAATCGTTTGTTGTTTGTGCTGCAGCTGGAAGGGCCATGATACCCAGGCCTGCGCCTAAAAGCAGGGATTTGCTCAGGTTTTTCAATCCCGTTGGTTTGGTAATGCTTGTTGTCGATTTCATTTGTTTTATAAACATTTTTATAAATTTTACAGCTATTGCTGTGAACCCCACTGTGCAATTTGCGAACCAAATAAAAATAGCAATTGGAAATTTGGATATAAACTACTATTATTTAATGTTTTATGTGGTAATTTATGTTTTTCTTATCCCTGTTTAATTTAATATACATATTGCTATACCAGTGCATAAATGGCTTGGCGATAATGCTTAATAATTTGCATTATTCCATTAACTTTGCAGGCATTAATATACACGGATGACCAGTCAGGAGATTAGACAGCAATTTTTGGCTTTTTTTAAGAGTAAGGGCCACCAAATAGTGCCATCAGCACCCATTGTGGTGAAAAATGACCCTACGCTGATGTTTACGAATGCAGGAATGAATCAATTTAAGGAGCTTTTTTTGGGGGAGGCTGCCGCTCCCTACCCGCGCGTGGCAGATACCCAACGTTGCCTGCGGGTGTCTGGCAAGCATAATGACCTGGAGGAGGTGGGTATAGATACTTACCACCATACCATGTTTGAGATGCTGGGCAACTGGAGCTTTGGAGACTATTTTAAAAAGGAAGCGATAGCTTGGAGCTGGGAGCTATTGACAGAAGTATATGGGCTGGATAAGGACCGGTTATATGTAACAGTTTTTGAAGGGGATGAAAAAGATGGGCTGCCTTTGGATACAGAAGCACTTGATTTTTGGAAACAACATATTGATGAAAGCAGAATTTTGTTTGGTAATAAAAAGGACAATTTCTGGGAAATGGGGGAGACGGGGCCTTGTGGTCCGTGCTCGGAGATCCATGTAGATTGCCGCCCCGACAATGAGCGCAAGCTGGTGGATGGCAAAACGCTGGTTAATGCCGACCACCCACAGGTTATAGAGATATGGAATAATGTGTTTATGCAGTTTAACCGCCAAAAGGACCGTTCATTGGTACCGCTGCCTGCCAAGCACGTAGATACGGGGATGGGGTTTGAACGGCTGGTGCGCGTGATACAGGGAAAAAGTTCTAATTATGATACGGATGTTTTTCAGCCTCTTATAACCTATATAAGTAATAAAGCGGTTATACCTTATGGTGCCGCTGAAGAAACGGATATCGCGATGCGGGTTTTAGCCGACCATATCCGCGCAATTAGTTTTGCGATTGCGGATGGGCAACTGCCTGCTAATAATAAGGCAGGGTACGTTATTCGTCGTATTTTAAGGCGGGCGGTACGGTACGCTTATACGTTTCTACATTTTAAAGACCCGTTTATCCACGAGCTGGTGCCTATATTGGCAAAGCAGTTTGAAGGGGTTTTTGATGAGCTGATCTCGCAGCAAGATTTTGTGCAGCGGGTGGTGCTGGAGGAAGAGCAGTCATTTTTACGTACGTTGGTGACGGGCATCAGCCGGTTTGAGCAATATACCGAAGGTAAGGAGGAGGTAGCAGGCTCGTTTGCCTTTGAACTGTATGATACGTTTGGCTTCCCGATAGATCTGACCGAATTGCTGGCCCGTGAAAAGGGGTTGCTGGTAGATCGGAAGGGTTTTGATGTGGCTTTGCAGGAACAAAAGTCGCGTTCAAGGGCAGCAACGAGTGTGGATACGGGCGACTGGGTAATTGTAGGGGAGGAGGAACCTAGTAACTTTGTGGGTTATGACCGCTTGGATAGCCTTACCCACATCCTCCGCTATCGCAAGGTTTCTAAGCAGGGGAAGGATGCCTATCAGTTGGTATTGGCTGACACCCCTTTTTATGCAGAGGGTGGGGGACAGGTAGGGGATACCGGTGTACTGGTCTCCCAAACGGATGGAAGCCGGATAGTCATCACCGACACTAAAAAAGAAAATGGGTTGTTTATTCACTATACTGACAGCCTTCCTGCCGATTTGGAAGCTGAATTTGTGGCGCAGGTGGATGCTGGCCGACGCCGGGATACGGAAAGTAATCACTCAGCTACGCATTTATTGCACGCAGCTCTTAAGCAGGTGCTTGGCAGCCATGTGAACCAAAAGGGGTCGTTAGTAAACGCGGATTACCTGCGGTTTGACTTTTCGCATTATGCCCGTGTTACCAAAGAGGAGCTGGAGCAGATCGGCTTGCTGGTCAATGAGAAAATTCGGGCGAATATCCCATTGAAAGAAGAGCGGAATGTACCTTATCAACAGGCCTTGGCATCTGGGGTGACTGCCTTATTTGGGGAAAAGTATGGAGATTTTGTGCGGGTCATCACTTTTGACGACCTATACTCCAAAGAACTGTGCGGTGGAACGCATGTGAAGGCTACGGGTCAGCTTGGTTTTTTTCAAATCGTGGCTGAAAGTGCGGTGGCAGCGGGGGTGCGCCGTATTGAAGCCATCACGGGGCGTAGGGCCGAAGCGTATATGCGCGAGCAAATGGACTTAATGCATCAGGTGGCTGACCTGTTAAATAACCCCAAAGAAGTTGTTGGGGCGGTCAGAGCGCTCATAGAAGATAGCGACCGGCTGAAAAGGGAGCTTACCAAAGCAGAACTTGAAAAGACGCTGAGTCATAAGCAGGAACTGATCAACAAATCGATTCAGATAGATGGTGTTAACATGATTGTTGAGAAGGTCAGTCTACCCGGTGCTGAAGCGGCAAAAAATCTGGCTTATGCACTAAAAGACAGCGTGCCGCATTTATTTTTGGTGCTGGCCGCAGACTATAATGGCAAGCCGGGCATTACGATTATGATTGACGATGCGGTGGTGCAGGAGAAGAAATGGCACGCAGGAAATCTGGTGCGTGAATGGGCCAAAGAGATAGGAGGTGGGGGCGGAGGCCAGCCTTTTTTTGCAACGGCGGGTGGTAAAGATCTCAAAGGTTTGGATAAGGTGCTTGAAAAAGCAAAAAAATTGATAACTAATTAATGGAATATGATGGGTAAGCTATGGTGTATTGGGATGGGGGTGCTTTTATTGGCTGCCTGCACCAATAAAGACGAGTTTTTGCTAAAAGGTAAATTAAAGCAGGCAGTAGGTATCAAAATGATCAAACTGTATGAGGGGGAAAATGCCGTGGATTCGGCTTTTATTAATGAGGATGGTGAATTTAAATTTACGGGATCGGCTCCGGAGCCTCATTTTTATACGGTGTCTGCCGGAGAAAACAGTTATTTTGTGGTGTTACAGAATGGGGATGAGGTAACGCTGAATGCGGATATGACTGATAAGGATGCCAAATATGAGGTGAGTGGATCTGAAGTTTCAAAAAAAATTAAGGAATTTAGCGAGATCAATAATCACCACCTGGCTATATCCAGGCAAATTCAGGATGATTTTAGGGGTAAGTCTACGGCTGAACCTGCTAAAGTTGATTCACTCAGACTAGAATATTTACCCAAATTTCAACAGAACGTAACAGATTTTTCAGAGGCTGCATTGGCCTTTGCTAAAAAAAATACCGATAACCTGGCTGGTTTCTATGCGGTGAGTACCCTGGACCCTGCCCAGTATGAGGAGCAGATCATCGCGTATGCGGATGCCATAAAAAATAAGTTTAACGGTAATGCGGAGGTAGCGGCGTTTGTTAAACAGGCGGCTTCGCTTAAAAAGGTGGGTATAGGCCAGCAAGCGCCAGATTTTGAGCTGGCAAATACGGAGGGTAAGCCGGTAAAATTATCTGATTTTAAAGGCAAGTATGTTCTGCTTGACTTCTGGGCGTCCTGGTGCGGGCCTTGCCGGCAGGAAAACCCCAACGTGGTGAAACAATTTGAGAAGTATAATGGTAAAGGGTTTGACATATTGGGGGTATCGTTGGATCGCAGCCGCTCGGAGTGGTTGCAGGCGATTAAGACGGATGGGCTAAAGTGGACGCAGGTGTCTGATCTGGCGTTTTGGAATAGCAAGCCGGCGCAGTTGTATCAGGTTACAGCTATCCCTGCTAGTTTTATCATTGATCCCAGCGGCAAGATCGTTGCCAAAAATCTGAGGGGCGAGCAGCTGGGCGATTTTTTGCAAAAAAACCTGGTAAACTAAGGGTGTGTTTCCTGTTAAGTTTTTGTGAAACTTAACAATTTGGTAATATATAGTTAACTACAAGTTACCTTAAAGTACATACTTTAGCAAAAAAATTAAAGGGATGAGCATAGCTAAGCACAAGATACTGATCGTCGATGATGAACCAGATATTTTAGAACTGATTGAATATAACCTGAAAAAAGAGGGTTACCAAGTGTATACGGCTACTAACGGCCAGGAAGCCGTGACAACTGCCAAGAAGCAGCAACCAGACCTGATCATCCTGGACATTATGATGCCTAAGATGGACGGCATAGAAGCTTGCCGCATCTTGCGATCCATGCCCGAATTTAAAAACACATTTATGGTTTTTTTAACTGCCCGCAGCGAAGAGTATTCGGAAATAGCGGGTTTCAACGTGGGTGCCGACGATTATATAGCAAAACCCATTAAACCGCGTGCGCTGGTGAGCCGCATTAATGCGATAATGCGCAGGAATGCGTCAAGTGATGATGAGGTGGTGAATAAATTGGAAATTGCCGATCTGGTTATAGACCGCGAGGCATTTTTGGTATTTAAAAACGGTGCAAAAGTGATCCTGGCCAAAAAGGAATTTGAGCTACTTTATCTACTGGCTTCCAAACCCGGTAAAGTATATACGCGTGAGGTCATCTTAAAAAATATATGGGAAGACTCCGTCGTGGTGACCAATCGTACCATTGATGTGCACATCCGCAAATTGCGGGAAAAAATAGGTGAGGATTATGTAGCAACGGTAAAAGGAGTGGGCTATAAGTTTAATTCCTTTTAAGGAGGGCCTATTCGCTTTCTTTTTCCGTTGCCTTATTTTATTCTACGTTAAATAATGGCAGCTTCCTGTTCCCGAATAACTAACGCTAACGGATTTTTTACTTTTTTTGCCAACAGAGCCAAATCGATTACCTCACTCATTTTAGTGACATAGTGAAAAGTCAAATCCTTGATGTAATGTTCTTTAATTTCCAAAATATCTTTACGATTTGCCTGACAAAGGATTATCTCTTTAATATTGGCACGTTTAGCTGCGAGGATTTTTTCTTTTATTCCTCCTACAGGAAGCACCTTGCCACGTAGTGTAATCTCCCCCGTCATTGCCAGCTTCTCTTTGACTTTACGCTGGGTAAAGTTGGATGCTAATGCCGTTAACATAGTGACCCCGGCTGAAGGGCCATCTTTTGGGGTTGCGCCTGCTGGAACATGGATGTGAACATCCCATTGGTCAAATAAACGGTGGTCTATGCCGAAATCGGCAGCGTGCGCCCGAAGGAATGCCATAGCAATACTGGCAGATTCTTTCATTACATCGCCCAAATTGCCTGTGATGGAAAGCTTACCTTTGCCAGGGCTTAAGCTTGATTCAATATATAGAATATCGCCACCAACTGGAGTCCAGGCTAAACCAGTTACAACACCAGCGACTTCATTATCTTCATACAGGTCTTTATCAAACAGGGGGGCTCCCAGCATTTCTTCCACGTCAGTCATGGTAAGCTCCGGAATATGCGGTTTTTCCATAACAATGCGGGTAGCCTGGCCCCTAACTAGAGAACCAATTTTTTTCTCCAGACCTCGCACACCTGATTCACGGGTGTATCCTTCAATAACCCTTTCTATTATGGGGCTTTTCAGGTTTATCTCTTTTGCTTTTAATCCATGCTGTTCCCGCTGTTTGGGAAGAAGGTGTTTTTTGGCGATCGCAATTTTTTCTTCGATGGTATAACCGTTCACCTCAATGATTTCCATACGGTCAAGCAAGGCTGGCTGTATATTGTTCAGCGAATTGGCCGTAGCTATAAACATAACGTTGGATAAATCAAAATCCATTTCTACATAATGATCATAAAAGGCGCTGTTCTGTTCCGGATCTAAAACTTCAAGCAGGGCAGAGGATGGGTCTCCTCTAAAGTCGGTGCCTACTTTATCGATCTCATCAAGCACAAATACAGGGTTGGCGCTGTCTGCTTTTTTTAAAGACTGTATGATCCTTCCTGGCATAGCACCAATATAGGTTTTACGGTGTCCTCTAATTTCCGCTTCATCACGTATACCCCCTAAGGCCATTCGCACATATTTTCTGCCCAGTGCTTTTGCCACTGATTTGCCCAAAGAGGTTTTTCCTACCCCCGGAGGGCCAACCAAACATAAAATAGGGGCTTTCATATTACTTTTAAGTTTCAGCACAGCGAGGTATTCTATGATGCGTTGCTTAACCTTTTCAAGCCCGTAATGGTCTCTATCCAGAATTTTTTCAGCTCTTTTTAAGTCAAAATTATCTGTAGTATATTCATTCCAAGGTAGATCAACCAATAGCTCCAGATAGTTAATCTGCACAGAATAATCGGCAGCCGCAGGATTGATACGGGCCAATTTGTCAAGTTCTTTTTTAAAATGATCGGCAACAACTTTGCCCCATTTTTTAAGTTTACCTTTCTTCCGCAATTCTTCTACTTCCAGGTCAGGTGAGCTTCCGCCTAATTCTTCCTGAATGGTTTTCAGTTGCTGGTTCAGAAAATAATCACGCTGCTGTTTATCCAGGTCAACCCGAACTTTATTCTGGATCTGATTCTTGAGCTCCAGCATTTGCAGTTCAACCGTCAACTGTTCAAGCACACGCCTGGCACGATCACTTAAATCGGCAGTTTCTAATAACTCCTGCTTAACAATTAATTCTGTATTTAGATTTGAGGAGATAAAATTGATCAGAAATACCGGGCTTTCGATGTTTTTAATGGCGATACCGGCTTCGCTGGGAATGTGGGGGGATAGCTGAATAATTTGAAGAGCCATTTCCTTGATGGAAGAAAGCAGGGCATTAAACTCCTTGCTTTTTTTATGACGTTTTTCATCAAATCGATCCACATAGGCTTTAATATAAGGTTCTGTTTGTTGAACTTCTTTCAATATAAAGCGTTGCTTACCCTGGATGATTACCGTGGTATTTCCATCCGGCATTTGCAGCATTTTAATGATCATGGCAACGGTGCCCACCTTATTCAGTTGTTCATAAGCCGGATCTTCAATGCTCATGTCCTGTTGGGCGACAACACCTATGGTCCTGCTGCTCTTATAAGCCTCCTTAATTAATTTGATGGATTTGTCCCTGCCAACTGTGATTGGTATGACCACTCCGGGAAATAAAACGGTATTTCTTAAAGGAAGTATGGATAAGGTTTCCGGTATTTCAGCCTGACTCATCTCGTCTTCATCCTGGGCAGACAAAAGTGGAAAAAACTCTGTATCTTCATTTATTACGGGAATCGCTTGACTTAAATCGTCAAAAAGATCAAATTTGCTCATTTAATAAGATGTGTTAATAATGCTAACAACGCCACATTGGCAGACTTCTCGGCCTTATTTATGTTAAATTAATATGATGGCACTAGTTGCAAGGCTTATGCCAAATTGTTTTAAACAGGACCTTGTAGGATGTCTTTTTAAAATTGTATGCCACAAACCTGCCGAAGGACAAATGTACTGTAAATTCGTCAGTTTGTAGAATGGCGTAAGCCAATCAGCAAAGAATATTTTAAATTATTATATACTTGATATTCAACTAAAAAAGGACACGATTTTATTTTTTCAATTAAATAGTTGCAGGTATAGCATACATATTGCTAATTTTAAAAGATATTACGAATCATATTTCGTCAATTTTATGAAAGTTAACAAAAACGGAGTGCCTGTTTTACAGGTTTTAAAAACATGTTTAATGCTTGCTATTATCCTTGGAACAACCTTTTTGGTAAAGGGACAGCAAAATTCTACACAGACTGAATCCAGCAATCCAAATGTTCGTTTAGGACAAAAGGCCCTTATGGATGGTGATTTTAAGGCTGCGGCCAGTCATCTTCAAAAAGCTATGCCTTCGGAAAGTGGAAATCCAAATGTATTGTATATGCTGGGTTATTCACAGTATCATTCACAAGCCTATTCAAAAGCTGTGTCATCCTTTTCAAAAGTAATTGGTCTGAAACCTGACTATGGTACGGCTTATTACTACCGCGGTAAGACAAGAAACACCTTATCCCAATCTTCTGACAAAATGAGTGATGGAGAACGCGAAAAATTACTTAAAGGCAGTATTGATGATTTTTCAAAAGCTATTGAATTGGATAGCACTAATTTGAATTTTTACCAGAACCGTGCTATTTCTTATCGTGATTTGGGGAATTTACTAGGTACAAAAGGATTGTCAAATTACAATAAAGAAGATGCCGCAGGCGCTTATAATGCTAGTATTAAAGATCTTGAATACGTATTAGCTCAAAGCCCCGGACGTAAAGATGTCGCTGCTGAATTAAAGAAAGCCAAAATTTACCGGGATAACATTAAGTAAATAAATAAGCCAATTAGCAATTTCAAGCTAATTGGCTTATTTTATTATCAGATCAGGGAATTTCCTGTCATTTGAGGAGGATTTGGTATTTGCAACAACTTTAGTATGGTTGGAGCAATATCGCCCAATTTTCCGTCTTTAATTGTTTTATAATCGTTGTCAATTAGGATACACGGAACTAAATTGGTTGTATGGGCCGTGTTTACAGATCCATCTTCATTGAGCATGTATTCCGAATTTCCATGGTCAGCAATAATAATGAAGGAATATCCTTCTTTTAGTCCACACTCTACCACTTGCTGTGCACAGCGATCAGCCGTTTCTACTGCTTTGACAACAGCCTGAAACACTCCAGTATGGCCTACCATATCCGGATTGGCAAAGTTTAAACAAATAAAATCGGGGTGGTTTAATTGCATATCCGTACAGATAGCATCGGCAATTCCCTGGGCACTCATTTCAGGTTGAAGGTCATAAGTGGCTACTTTAGGGGAGGGGACAAGCAACCTTCGTTCGCCCATAAATTCTTTTTCCCGGCCTCCCGAAAAGAAAAAGGTAACATGCGGATATTTTTCGGTTTCTGCAATTCTGACCTGTGTTTTGTTATTTTCTTCCAGGACTTCACCCAGCGTTCGCGTTACGTCGTCCTTTCGGAAAATGACTTGTACATCCTGAAAAGTTTCATCATAAATTGTCATGGTGATATAACGTAACGCTAAAGGTTCCATTTGATATTCAGGAAACGCTTTTTGGGTTAATGCAGCAGTAATTTCCCGTCCGCGATCTGTGCGGAAATTAAAGCAGATAACCACGTCACCCTGCTGTAAAGTTGCTGTAGGCAGCCCGTTTTCCCCTGTTTTAACAATGGGTTTTACAAATTCATCAGTTACTCCTTGATCATAAGAATGCTGTATAGCAGTAATCAAGTCAGGGGAGGGGATTCCCTGCCCATGAACCAACAAATCATAGGCTTGTTTTACGCGTTCCCACCGATTATCACGATCCATGGCATAATAGCGTCCAATGGCAGATGCCAGTTTAACAGGTTTATTCAGGAGATAACTTTCCAGGTCACGGACGTATTGGATGCCTGAATTGGGATCAGTATCCCGACCGTCCAAAAAAGCATGCACAAATACATTCGTTAAGCCTGCCAATTGTGCAGCATCACAAAGGCCGCGCAAATGTTTCGTATGCGCGTGGACACCACCATCAGAAAGTAGACCAATAAAATGAACTGATTTTCCGGAAGATTTGGCATATGAAAAGGCATCTTGTAAAATAGGATTTGTATGAAGTTCCCCATCATCGACGGCTTTATGTATGCGTCCGAGTTCCTGGTAAACAATTCTGCCAGCACCTAAGTTCATGTGACCGACTTCTGAATTTCCCATTTGTCCGGCAGGCAATCCAACAGCCAAACCCGAAGCTTCTAATTTTGAATTCGGATAAATTTTTAGGCTAGCATCCAGAAATGGCGTATTGGCAGCTAGCACTGCATTTGATTCATCATTTTTGCCATAACCCAAACCATCCAGGATCATGAGCATTACTTTCTTATTTTTCACAGGAACAAATGTACGATTTTTCTTTTTTAAGTTTATTAATTCCTACTTAACATAATATAAATTATAATGATCAATTATGGATACTTAATCGAAGCAGGATGACCAGTGGACAAATACGGATGGTACACCGATAATTATTGCACAACGGCTTCTCGAAGTCGAACCAACTTGATCAGTAAATCCTCCAAATAATCTAAATGTAACATATTGGCTCCATCTGATTTGGCATGGGCTGGATCAGGGTGTGTTTCGATAAATAAACCATCGGCGCCGACGGCTATGGCCGCTTTGGCGATTGTGCTAATGAGTGCAGGTTTACCGCCAGTGACACCGGAAGTTTGATTGGGTTGTTGTAAGGAATGCGTACAATCCATAACAACTGGAACACCAAAATCACGCATTTCAGGAATTCCCCGAAAATCAACGATCAGGTCTTGGTATCCAAATGAATTTCCGCGATCGGTTAGGATCACTTTCTGATTTCCGCCTTCAAATACTTTTTCTACGGCAAATTTCATGGATCCTGCTGACAAAAATTGACCCTTTTTAATATTGACCACTTTTCCTGTTACTGCTGCTGCGGCCAATAATTCAGTTTGACGGCATAAAAATGCCGGAATTTGTAATACGTCAACAAATGCTGCTGCCATAGCCGCCTCGTGCGATTCGTGAATATCGGTAACAACTGGCACACCAAATGTAACGCGAACCTTCTCCAGAATTTTTAGCGCCTTCTCGTCGCCAATACCTGTAAACGAATCTTTGCGCGATCTGTTTGCTTTGCGATACGAACCTTTATATATATAAGGTATGCTCAATCGGTCGGTGATCTGCACAATCTTTTCAGCAATCCGTAAAGCAATTTCTTCGCCTTCGATTACACAAGGTCCCGCCATCAGGAAAAAATTATTCGAGCCGGTATTTTTAATATCCGGCAGTAAATGTTGAATCATAAAATTTGCGAAAACTATTAATTGCCCAATTCTGACATAAATTTAATGCGCATCAACTGGATCTCTTCAAATGTATAATCATCAGAACCCAGGTCGCGCAAAGCTTGCTCAATGGAATCCACTTCGGCATTTCGGAAATAATCAAACACTTCATCCTGTCGATCCACATCGATCATTTCATCGATAAAATAATTCAAATTCAGCTTTGTTCCGGAATTGACAATGGATTCAACTTCCCGTAGAATATCCTCATAAGCCAGTCCTTTTGAATTGGCAATATCCTCCAAACCTATTTTTCGGTCAATATTCTGGATAATGGATACTTTCAATGCCGATTTATTGGCCGTACTTTTAATAACAAGATCAACTGGGCGTTCTATCTCATTTTCCTCTACATATTTTTTAATCAGGTCGATAAATTGTGACCCAAATTTAACCGCCTTACCATTTCCAACTCCGTGAATTTGCCTCAGCTCATCCATATTAATCGGATAGTGGATGCACATTTCTTCCAGCGACGGATCCTGAAAGATGACAAAAGGTGGAAGTTTTTTAGATTTGGATATCTTTTTACGGAGATCCTTCAACATCTTCAGCAATTCATTGTCAAGAGCACCTCCCCCACCATTTCCGGCAGCTTGCTGCGCTGATTCGTCTGAACTTTCTTCTTCGGTCAGTGCCAGGGGCTTATTCATGACAAATTTAATCGGATATGGATTTTTAATGAAATTCAGACCGGTTTCAGTCATTTTCAATAAGCCGTAATTGTCAATATCCTTTGCCAGGAAATTATTCAGTACAGACTGCCGTAATAAGGATTTCCAATAGATTATTCCAAGCTCCTTACCGGAGCCAAATAATGGATGGCTATCGTGTTTATAAGATGATACTGGCTGATTATTCTGCCCAATCATCACATTGATGATATGCTGGTCGTCAAATTTCTCTCCCTGAATTTTAATAAATTTAAGCACACCCAACAGGTTCTCTTTGGCATCAAAATATTCCTTTTCACCTGCGCAGTTATCACACATCTCATGGCACTGGCTGTCGTCAAAGTTTTCTCCAAAATAATGCAGGATCTGTTTTCGGCGGCAAACAGACGATTCTGAATAATCGATGACCTCCTTCAGTATTTGCGTGCCAATTTCCCGTTCAGAAACCGGTTTATCCTTCATAAACTTGGTGAGTTTTTCAATATCCTTTTCAGAATAGAAAGCCAGGCAATGCCCTTCTCCCCCATCGCGCCCTGCCCTTCCGGTTTCCTGATAGTAACCCTCCATGCTCTTAGGGATATCGTGGTGGATCACATACCGTACGTCAGGCTTATCGATTCCCATTCCAAAGGCGATGGTAGCCACAATGACCTCCACATCTTCCATGAGAAATTTGTCTTGGGTATCAGCCCGGGTCTTGGCATCCAGGCCGGCATGATATGGAAGTGCACGAATACCGTTTAGATTGAGCACCTCTGCGATCTCCTCCACCTTTTTGCGGCTCAGACAATAAATAATCCCGGATTTCCCGGCGTTGTTTTTAATAAATCGCACGATCTCTTTAACCACGTTGCGCTTTACGCGTACTTCGTAGTATAAATTAGGCCTGTTAAACGACGATTTAAACAAGGCAGCATCGTTCATCTGCAAATTTTTGCGAATGTCTGATTGTACTTTTGGTGTGGCCGTCGCGGTAAGTGCTATAACCGGAATATCATCACCAATGGCATTAATCACTTGTCTTATTTTCCGGTATTCCGGCCTGAAATCATGACCCCACTCAGATATACAATGGGCTTCATCTACGGCTACAAAGGACACGGTGATCAGTTTTAGGAATTCTACATTGTCTGCTTTACCCAATGACTCTGGGGCCACATACAATAGTTTTGTTTTCCGGTCAAGCACGTCTTGCTTAACCCGAGCAATGTCGCTTTTGTTTAAGGAAGAATTTAGAAAATGCGCAATGCTTTCTGAACCTCCAAATGCCCGTAATTGATCTACCTGGTTTTTCATGAGTGCAATAAGTGGTGAGATCACAATAGCAGTTCCTTCGCTCATTAAGGCTGGTAGTTGATAACAAACGGATTTCCCTCCGCCTGTCGGCATGATTACAAAAGTGTCCTTTTTCTCCAGGACATTGGTGATAATTGCTTCCTGTTCGCCTTTAAACTTGTCAAAGCCGAAGAAATTTTGCAAATTATCAAATAATGTTTTTTCTATTTCCATGTCTCCTTTCGGAAATTTATCTGTGCGGTTGGTGTATTCAATGTTCAAAATAACATATTTTTGCCGTAATGGCGTACTAAAATTATAAATTATTTTTGTGAAAAGCAACTCCGAAATAAAAAATATTGCAATAAATACACTTCTAAAAGAATCAGAAGCCATCTCAAATTTAGCTGAACGTATTGATGATGAGTTTATTGGTGTAGTAAAAGTTATTCTAAATATATCTGGACGGGTTATCGTTGCCGGGATTGGAAAAAGCGCAATTATCGCCCAGAAAATCGTAGCCACGTTAAATTCAACTGGCACACCTTCCAGTTTTATGCATGCAGCCGATGCTATTCATGGCGATCTGGGGATGATACAACCGGATGATCTGGTTATGGTTTTATCTAAAAGCGGGGATACTGCTGAAATTAAGGTGTTGGTGACATTGCTTAAACAATCATCTCACCTACTCGTTGCCTTGGTAGGCAATCGTCAATCGTTTCTGGCTAAACATGCAAATTATATATTAGATGCTTCGGTAGCGATAGAGGCCTGTCCGTTTAATCTGGCCCCCACCAGCAGTACCACCGCGCAGCTTGCAATGGGAGATGCCCTTGCCATGTGTTTATTGGAATGCCGTTCATTTAATGATCAGGATTTTGCCCGTTACCATCCCGGTGGCATATTAGGAAAACAATTGTTCCTGACTGCAGGTGATCTTGCACTTTCTAATGAAATACCGTTTATTTCACCCACTGCTACCATTAAAGAAGTCATCATTACAATAACAAGGCATCGGCTCGGTGCGGTAGCGGTAATTGAAGATGATAAAATTAGGGGAATTGTTACCGACGGGGACATCCGTCGTATGCTTGAAAATCACACAGATTTCAGCAACCTTCATGCAGCAAACATTATGGGCACCTCTCCAAAAACTATTGACCGCAGAGCGTTGGCGGTACAAGCTTTAGAACTAATTCGCTCAAATAACATTACACAACTGCTAGTGACCGACGAAGGGCGTTTTTTTGGCATCTTACACTTGCATGATTTGCTGAAAGAAGGTATTATTTAAAATTAAGTGCTAACTTAGTCCCGTAAATTTAAAATAAAAAATAACTTTGACGGTTATGATAGATAACAACATTATAAATCATATACCCATCTTAAAGATAAGAAGATAAATGAACAATTATTTTGCAGTCATCATGGCTGGGGGCATTGGCAGCCGCTTTTGGCCAGTAAGCCGCACCGCCTATCCAAAACAGTTCCTTGATATTCTCGGTACCGGAAGAACACTCATACAAAGCACCTATCATCGTTTCCTTCAAATTATACCCAAGGAAAATATATTTATTGTAACCAATGAGCTCTACGTTGATCTCCTGAAAGAACAATTACCTGAAATTCCCGACAATTGTATTTTGGCAGAACCGGTTATGCGAAATACGGCTCCCTGCATTGCTTATGCCTGTCATAAACTTAAAAACCTGAATCCGGACGCGACGATTGTGGTTGCTCCTGCCGACCATTTGATCCTTGACACCCCTACCTTTTTAAAAGATATTAGTCATGCACTGGAAGTAGCCAGTAAACACCCCTTTCTCATTACGCTTGGCATAAAACCTTCCCGTCCGGATACGGGTTATGGCTATATCCAGTTCAATGAAAAAACGATTGAAGGTGAATTTAAAGAGGTCAAAACCTTTACGGAGAAACCCGACCTGGAACTAGCCAAAACGTTTATTCGCAGCGGCGATTTTTTATGGAATGCCGGAATTTTTATTTGGTCGGCCAACGCTATTCTGGATGCTTTTGCCCAACTACAGCCTGAAATGAACGAGGTCTTTCTGGAAGGATCGGCTGCTTTTAATACACCGGAAGAGCTAAAGTTCATAGCCAGCGCCTTTGTGCGGAGCCCAAATATTTCCATTGATTTTGCCATCATGGAAAAAGCGGATAATGTATATGTATTGCCTTCCGATTTTGGCTGGTCAGATCTTGGAACCTGGTCATCTGTTTATGAGCTGGCCGAGAAAGATTATTTGGGAAATGCCGTTATACCGTCTGATAATGTTATCATCTACGACTCTTCCAATTGCATGGTGAATGTACCTGATGACAAGCTGGTGATCCTGCAAGGCCTGAGGGACTACATTGTGGTTGAATCCAATAATACCTTATTGATCTGCCCGCGAAACCAGGAACAGGATGTCAAGAAGATTGTTGGGGATGTTAAAAATAAATACGGAGCAGATTATGTTTAAGTTATATAGCATATATGAAGACTTTCCATAAATTACCAATAATGATTCTGGCCATATCGGTGGGTACGGCCGGGTTTAATTCCTGCCAATCCCCCGAAAAAAATACAAGTAAAAGCGGTAATAAACCTTTTCAGGTGAAAGCCGATGAATTTGGTGATCTGGAAATTCTGCGTTATCAAGTGCCGGGCTGGGAGAATCTAAGCCTGGAAAAGAAAAAACTGGCTTACTACCTCTATCAGGCTGCTCTTTCTGGCCGCGACATTATTTACGACCAGCGAGGCAAATACAACCTGACCATCCGAAAAACCCTGGAGGCCATCTGGAACAGCCCCAAAACGGAGAAGACCGGTGAAGAATGGGAAAAATTGAAGGTTTATGCCGGCCGATTTTGGTTCAGCAATGGCATCCATCACCACTACTCAAACGATAAATTCATTCCTGAATGCAGCCTAGCATATTTTGCCGGTCTTGTGAAAGCCTGCGATCCAGCTGCACTACCTATGCTTGATGGTGAAAATACGGAAACCTTCCTGTCACGGGTAAGTCCACTGATTTTTGACCCTAAAGTGGAACCCAAAATGGTTAATCTTACCGATGGTGTTGACCACGTAGCCCAGTCATTCAACAATTTTTACGAAGGGGTCACCCAACCCGAAGTTGAGGCCTTTTATGCTGCCTTTCCCCACACGGGCCAGGATCCGGAATGGGGCTTAAACAGCAAGGTCGTGAAAGAAAACGGAAAGCTGACTGAAAAAACCTGGAAATCCGGAGGCATGTATGGGAAAGCTATCGACCAGATTTGTTCCTGGCTGGGCAAAGCCATTCCCCTGGCAGAAAATCCACAACAAAAAAATGCGCTAACCCTGCTCAGCCAATATTATCAAACGGGCGATCTGAAAGCTTGGGATGCATATAATAAAGCTTGGGTACAAGATACCACCGGCACCATCGATTTTGCCAATGGCTTTATTGAGGTTTATAACGATGCGATCGGTATTAAAGGTAGTTATGAGGCTGTCCTTTCGTTGAAAGACCTGGAAAGTACCATACGGATTAAGGCGATTGCTGACGAAGCTCAGTGGTTTGAGGACCACTCGCCGCTGATGCCTGCACACAAAAAAAAGGTAGTAAAAGGCATCAGCGCCAAAGCCATTACAGCCATTGTAGAAGCTGGCGATGCGGCACCCAGCACGCCCATTGGCATTAACCTGCCTAATTCAGACTGGTTGCGTAAGGATTTCGGCTCAAAATCCGTTTCCCTGAGCAATATTGTCCATGCCTATAATGAAAGCAGCGCCAATAGCGGTTTTCTGGAAGAATTTGTGGGTGATAGAGAGAAGCTGGAACGGATGAAAAAAT
Source organism: bacterium A37T11 (assembly GCA_900109895.1). Classification (GTDB taxonomy): domain Bacteria; phylum Bacteroidota; class Bacteroidia; order Sphingobacteriales; family Sphingobacteriaceae; genus A37T11. The sequence continues at coordinate 232,989 of FOBR01000002.1, read as the reverse complement.
ATGGCAACCTGGGAAGCGACCTGCACACAGACATGCACGAATGCATTGGCCATGCTTCCGGGCAGATTAATCCCGGTGTAGGCACCACCGACAAAACCCTGAAAAACTATGGCTCCTGCCTGGAAGAAGCGCGGGCAGATCTGGTAGCCTTATATTATATACTTGATCCGAAGCTGGTGGAGATCGGCGTGATGCCTTCACTGGAAGTAGGCAAAGCCGAATACGATAGCTATTTAATGAATGGCCTGATGACCCAACTTACCCGCATCAAGCCGGGCGACCAAATCGAAGAGGCGCACATGCGCAACCGGGCGCTAAATGCTTATTGGGTGTTTGAAAAAGGGAAAAAGGACAAGGTAGTTGAGTTTATAAAGAAAGACGGAAAGACCTACGTGCAGATCAATGACTATGAAAAGTTACGGGTATTGTTCGGCGACCTGCTACGCGAGATTCAGCGCGTTAAGTCGGAAGGCGACTATCAAGCCGGGAAAAGCCTGGTGGAAACTTATGGCGTTAAAGTCGACCCGGTCCTGCACAAGGAAGTCCTGGAACGGTATGCCAAGCTGAACCTGAAACCCTATAAAGGGTTTATCCAGCCAAGGCTCACAGCCGTGGAAAAAGACGGACAGATTACCGATGTCAAACTGGAATATCCGGATGACTTTTACGGGCAGATGCTGGAATATGCAAAAGCTTATTCCTTTTTGCCTGCTGTCAATTAGGTAATCCCGGAAATCTGCTGATTTTTACTGTGATTCACGAGGTCGTTTTCCATCCCTTTCGCTTTGGACAGCTTTCAACCAGTTGGATCATCCGTTATATGGATGGCAGTGATTTTGGGGATCAGCCAGACATTCGGCAGCTGATCCCATTGGAACTGGCTGTTAACCGGGGCGTATTTGTGTTTGGCCCCGATTTAGAACATTTTGCACCAGTTACACTTCACTTGGAAAATGAAGCATTCAGCATTCGTTCTGACGGCCCGGGAAGCCCGGGATTGCTTAACCATACGGAAGCCGCCGTGTTATCCGGCCTGCTCCGCAAACCAGACTATATGCTGTTTTTTGACGATATCAAACGCTTGGAAAAGATCCGGTCTGCCGCTGCCGCTTATGGCCTGGAAGACGATCCGAGCCTGTCCAGCCTTTTCGAGCTGACTTACCACGACGGGCAGGTATCCGTTTTTCCGTCCCGGCCTGGGCTTTTGTCTACCTCAGGCCAGCAACTTCAGTCGCTCAGCCAGCAACTTTTTTCCGGAACGGCCATAACACCCCAGCGTAGGATTGGTGATAACGATGAACGGCAACGGTTCCTCCTGATTAAACATCATAAATATGATAAACACCTCATCGCTGAACTGGCCGAAGCCCCGCTGACAAAACAGTCCGCACTGAAAAACCCCGTGCAAAACTTATTACCAGATAACTTTTTATTACACGCAGAACATCCGGACAGCTTAAAATTTTACAGCGCGGTGCGCTATTTTCAGTCCCGTCACGATTTTAAACGGTCGGAAACTGACATACTGGCGCTTAAAGCTCTTGTTAGCAACCCGCTTGGGCTGCCGGTATACCGGCATGAGGAATCGCTGGGTGAAAAAGTAACTGCCGCCTCCCTCCGGCCAGTCCGGCTATCTTTGGTCGAAAAGCCCGTACAGCTGCAAGTCACCCCTGCTGGAAATTTCCTGGAACTTTCCGGAATCCTCCAACTGGGCAATGTAGCCTTGCCCTTAACAGAATTACGCATCTGCTATACTTATTTCGTCGAGCATGAAGGCACCCTGTATCTGCTGGAGCACCTGCCGCTGATTGCACTGATCGAGCTGCTGAAAAATAAAAAGGACAACCTGCTTATCTCCCGGCCGCATTTCCGGGCTTTCCGCAGGCAGATACTTGAAAAATTGGAAGAAATGGCCGATGTCCATTATCGTCATATCCAGCCAGCGACCCCTGTACAGCTGGCATTGGAGGGTTTTGACCAGCCTCCGGAAAGGCTTATTTACCTTTCGGACTTTGGGAGTTACGTCATGCTCATTCCCGTCATGCGCTATGGGGAAGCAGAAGTGCCCGTGCTGAGCAAAAAACAGATCCATGCCCTGGACGGGGAAGGCAATACGTTCCTCGTGCAACGCGACAAAGCCGCCGAACTGCAGCTTGTATCGCTGATCGTTAAACAACACCCTTATTTCGAAGAACAGCTCGAGTATGGCCATGCGTTCCTGGACCTGCACAAAAAGCATTTCCTGAACGAAGAATGGTTCCAGCCTGTTTTTGCCGAATGGCTGCAGCAGGGACTAACGGTATTAGGATTTGACGAGCTGGAAGGCAATAAACTTAATCCCGAACCCGTAAACATCACCGTCAGGGTATTGAGTGGCATTAATTGGTTTAATGCAAAGATTAACGTGCGTTACGGAAAAAAAATAGCCAAACTGAAAGATGTATTTACAGCCCTGCGCAACAAAAGCAAATACGTTCAGCTGGGTGATGGAACACTGGGCATCCTGCCGGCAGAATGGATCGAAAAATTCCGGAAATATTTTGAGGCCGGCGAAATTACAGACGACGACACGCTGCAAATCCCGAAAATCAATTTTATGACCTTACAGGAATTGTTTGAAGAACAGTCGCTGGACGAGCCCGTCCGGGCAGAACTGCGGGGATTTCGGGAAAAACTGGAAAGCTTTAAGCAGCTGGCATCCGTACCCATACCAAAGGGTCTGCTCGCCACACTCCGCCCCTATCAGCAAGAAGGGCTAAATTGGCTCAATTTTCTGGATGATTTTAACTTTGGAGGTTGCCTGGCCGACGATATGGGGCTTGGCAAGACCATTCAGGTAATTGCTTTTTTATTAGGACAACGCCGTAAAGTGAAGCAAAATACCAACCTGGTGGTTGTGCCTGCCACCCTAATTTTCAATTGGCAGGACGAGCTGGCTAAATTTGCACCCAGCCTGCGTCTCTATACACTTTACGGACCGGAGCGGGCCAAAAATACCGATAACTTTCATCTATACGAGATTATCCTCACCTCTTACAGTTCCTTGCTTAGTGATGTTAATTTTATAAAGAGCTATACTTTTAACTACATCGTGCTGGATGAATCCCAGCAAATAAAGAATCCCGATTCGCAACGATATAAGGCCGTACGTTTACTGCAGTCGCGCAATAAACTACTTATGAGCGGTACGCCCATGGAAAACAATAGTTACGACCTTTACAGCCAGTTTTCATTTGCCTGCCCGGGGCTTCTGGGCAGTAAACGGTATTTCAGGGACATCTATGCCCAGCCCATAGACCAGTTTAAAAACAGCAAACGCGCAAAGGAACTACGGCAGCGCCTCCAGCCCTTCATCCTTCGCCGCAGCAAACAAGAAGTCGCCAGGGAGCTTCCGGAAAAAACCGAAATGGTGCTTTATTGCCCCATGGAATCCCCTCAGCGCGCGCTCTATGATCGTTACGAAGAAGAACTGCGTATATATATGGAGGAAAACCTGAAGGATGGAACCAAAAAAAATCCCATTTATGTCCTTCGGGGGCTCACGCGCCTGCGCCAAATATGCGATGCACCTGCCCTGCTGGGCGACCAGGGCATGGAAAAGATTGCCTCCTCCAAATTGCGGATGCTGCTGGAAGAGATCGGGGCCAAGGCTGGCCAGCATAAAATCCTGGTCTTTTCCCAATTTGTCTCCATGCTTGAACTGATTAAAAAAGCCCTGCAGCAGCAAGGAATTCGTTATGCCTGGCTAACCGGCCAAAGCAGGGACCGCGAACAGGCTGTGCAGCAGTTCCAAAATGACCCCCAAACGCGGGTGTTCCTGATCAGCCTGAAGGCCGGCGGAACCGGATTGAACCTCACCGAAGCCGATTACATTTATTTGGTAGACCCCTGGTGGAATCCAGCGGTGGAAAACCAGGCTATAGACCGTGCCCATCGCATTGGACAGCAAAAAAAGGTGGTAGCCGTGCGCCTCATTTGCCCGGATACGGTAGAAGAAAAAATGATTCCGTTGCAACAATCCAAACGCCAGCTTGCACAAGACCTCGTGCGCAACGATGCTTCGTTTTTTAGCTCGCTGACACGGGAAGACCTCCTGCAACTACTGCAGTGAATACCGGTTAAAAAATATGCAGTGACCCTTCGTCGGCACTGGTTAACACCACGTACGAATTGGGCTTAATGCCCCCCAGGTAGGGAATTTTTTTTAGCACAAACCGTTTTAATTTGGCCATGAGCAAGGCCTTGCGGTTTCCTTTGAAGATCTGTTCAAGCATAGCATTTTCATAATGGTAGCAACAATCCTTCTCTATACTGAAATGCTCTGACTTTAACAGAAACCGGAACAAGGCCGGTGTATAAATGTTGATATGCCCGTAGTCCAGAAAATGTTTTATCTTACGGTCAACATAAAAGCTAAAGTCAATGGGTACTTCAAATATTTGCTGTTTTGAAACCCGCTTTATCTCCCGTAATAACAGGCGTTCATGCTCCACATGTTCCATCACGTGCGAACAAATCACTAAGTCAAAATAAGCATCCGGATACGGAATTTGGTATCCATCAAACAACAAGACTTCCTTTAATCGGGCAATCTGTTTTTTCCGGATCATCTCAATACCGCTTTCCGAAATTTCTATGCCATGCAAATGAACTCCAAATTCCCAGTCAGACAAGCATTTTAAAATACTGCCCTCACCTGCACCCACTTCCAAAACACGCTCAAAAGTCCTACCTTTGCAGATATTCACAATATTCTGGGCTTTATAGCGAGCACCCTGCATGCGCCAGGCGATGGAAGAATCGTCGTATTGCTCCGAATAAGAAACTTTTATATTTTCTGAAATCATGCGTACATCGTCTGTAATCGTCTATCCATTCAAATGTATAATAATATACCCGTATACACAACCCATGGAGGCATAATTTTGAAATCTTATCCTTACTTTTGCAGGCGATGGCTGATTTAAAATATAACCAGCGTGGCGTATCGGCCGGTAAGGAAGATGTGCACAACGCCATAAAACATATCGACAAGGGCTTATATCCAAAAGCTTTTTGCAAGATCATTCCAGACATTTTAGGAGGAGACGCTGCCTGGTGTAATATTATGCACGCCGACGGGGCAGGCACCAAATCATCCTTGGCCTATATGTATTGGAAAGAAACCGGCGATCTTTCCGTTTGGCGCGACATTGCCCAGGATGCCATTATCATGAACCTGGACGACTTGCTGTGTGTAGGGGCCTTTAACAATATCCTGCTTTCTTCAACCATTGGCCGCAACAAAAATCTGATACCGGGCGAGGTTATTGCCGAACTGATCAACGGCACCGAAGAAATCCTTTCAGAACTTCGGGACCTGGGTATTGGTATCTATTCCACCGGCGGTGAAACAGCCGATGTGGGCGACTTGGTGCGCACCCTTATCGTTGACAGTACCGTGACCTGTCGCATGAAACGGGAGGATGTCATCAGCAACCATCGTATACAGGCCGGCGATGTGATCGTGGGGCTTGCCTCTTCAGGAAAAGCCACTTATGAACGTTCTTATAATGGCGGCATGGGTTCAAACGGGCTGACTTCTGCCCGGCACGATGTGTTTAGTAAAGATCTTGCCAAAAAGTTTCCGGAAAGTTATGATCCGGCCGTTCCTTACGATCTGGTTTTTTCTGGAAGCAAACGTTTAACCGAACTCATTGATATTGGTAATAACCAGAAAGTTACCGCCGGAAAATTAGTTTTGTCACCTACCCGTACGTATGCCCCTATTATTAAGGAGGTACTGGATACATTCCGCCCCCAAATTCATGGCATGGTGCATTGCAGCGGCGGCGCACAGACAAAAGTACTGCATTTTATAGAGGGCTTGCATGTGATCAAAGATCATCTATTCCCTACCCCACCCCTGTTCAGGCTCATACAGGAAGAGTCAGGGACCGACTGGCAGGAAATGTACAAAGTATTTAACATGGGGCACCGTATGGAGCTTTATGTACCCGAAGCCATCGCAGCGGAGATGATTTCGATATCCCAAAGTTTTGGGGTAGCCGCACAAGTCATTGGCCGCGTTGAATCTGCTGAGAAAAAACAAGTCACGGTTTCTTCAGATCACGGTACATTTAATTATTTTTAAAATTAGTGAACCGTATATGACGCAACTTATAGGATGGAAAGATCACATCGACTTGCCAGAATTTGTTTTAATGGATATTCCGGCCAAAATTGATACAGGCGCAAAGACTTCCGTATTGCATTGCCGCCAAGTAGAATTAATAAAAAAAGGCAGAAAACAATTTGTAAGATTCGTACCTTTGGACGATCGGTTCGGCTGTTCGGATAAGGTTTATATTTTACCTTTTTATAGCGAAAGGAAGATCAGAAATTCATTCGGCCAAGAGGAGAATCGCTATATAATAAAAACGAAGATCGTGCTTTTCAATCAAACGTTCGATATTGAACTTTCACTACGTGACCGTGCGGGCATGGAATTTCCCGTGTTGCTCGGCAGGAGTTTTATACGGCGCAAATTTCTGGTTGATGTGTCAAAAAGCAATGTATCAAAAAAGCAGAAAACTGCTAAAACCAACTAAACACCACCTAAGTAAACAAAAGAGTCTTCATTGCTGTTGCTGCAAAAAACAAGGATCACTTATTTTAATTAATTTTTGTGAAGATAGCTGTCTTATCCACCAATAGGAATTTATATTCAACCAAACGTTTTGTTGATGCTGCTCATTTACGTGGGCATGAGTGTGTTATCATTGATCATCGGCAATGTTATGTGGGCATCCAGCAGGGTCTACCCAGTATTCATTATAAAGGCCAGGACATATCTGACATTGATGCCATCATCCCCCGTATCGGTGCCTCAATCACCTTTTATGGATCCGCCATTGTTAGGCAGTTTGAGGTGATGGGTGTTGTATCAGCCAATCCCAGCCAGGCCATTACCCGTTCTCGCGACAAACTTCGTTGCCTGCAAATCCTGTCAGGCGCCGGCATCGGTTTACCAACAACTGGGTTTGCAAAGCACACGCGGGATGTAGACGACCTGATCCGTATGGTAGGCGGCGCGCCTTTAGTCATTAAATTACTGGAAGGCACACAGGGCATTGGCGTCGTATTAGCTGAGACCAAAAAAGCAGCCTCATCGGTAATCGAAGCATTCTATGGGCTCGGCAATAATATCCTGATCCAAGAATACATCAAAGAAGCCCGCGGCACAGATATCCGCGCCTTTGTGGTGGATGGAAAGGTAGTGGGTGCCATGAAACGAACAGCCAAAGAAGGCGAATTCCGCTCAAACATTCACCGCGGAGGTACCGCCACGGTTATCCGCTTGAGTAAAGAAGAAAAAGAAACCGCTATTCGTGCCGCAGCAGAATTGGGACTTACAGTTTGCGGCGTGGATATTTTACCCTCTGAACGCGGCCCTCTGGTGCTGGAGGTCAATTCGTCCCCAGGGCTGGAAGGCATTGAACGCGCTACTAATAAAGATATTGCTGGAAAAGTGATTGAGTTTCTGGAAAAGCAGTTCTTCCTGAAACAGCAAAACAAAAAAGAACGGAAAAAGACAAAGGCCGGGGAGAAATTGTAGGAACTTCAAAATTAATCGCAGACGCCATCGGCGCTGCACGAAGGTCCTTCAGAGACATCCAGCTTACGCTCGGGGTGCTCGGCACGCCACTCAGCAAACGATTTTTCCAGCGTTTGGCGGAAATTTTCAACCGGCTGTGCGCCGGATATGGCATACTTGTCATTAAACACAAAAAAAGGTACACCGCGTACACCAATTTTCCGCGCTTGTTCGATATCTTGCGCTACCTCGTGCGCATATTGATCGCTACCAAGCATTGCCTCAACGTAAGCGGCCCCAAGGCCTGCCTCCATGCCAATTTGCTGAAGGACGGTAGCATCTGCAATGTCTTTTCCCTCATTGAAGTGCGCCCGAAACAATTTTTCCTTGACCACATTTCCCAAATTGTGGGTCTTGGCCAGGTGGATAAGCCGATGTGCATCAAAGGAATTGGCTACAATGGCATGGTCAAAATCCAGTACCAAGCCTGCCTGCAACGCCATGCTGGCCACATTTCCGACCATCTCTTTTGCTTGGTCTACACTGAAGCCTTTTCGTTCAGCCATGTACTGATAGACCGTTAGTTGCTGGCCTTCTGCAGGAATACAAGGGTCTAACTGAAAACTTTTCCATTCCAGCTCCACATTGTCTGCTTCACCAAACTGTCCAAGAGCTGCCTCATAATGGCGTTTACCAATATAACAAAATGGACACATGATGTCTGACCAAACCTCTACTTTCATGTTAGTCGTAATGAATAAAAAATTCTTCTTTGGGTGTGCGCACCTTTTTCAGATTTACCAGCCAATCGTTTTCGGCATCCCGGTACCCAATTGGTAATAACGTTACGCTTTTCAAGCCTTTTTCGGGAAGGCCCAATAGTTGGTCAAGCGCAGCATTATCAAAACCTTCCATGGGTGTAGCGTCCACTTGTTGCTCTGCTGCTGCAGCAATCGCCAGCCCAAAACCAATATATGCCTGGCGGGCGGTATGGGCAAAATTTTCTTCGGCAGAACGGCTGGTATATGCACCGATCAGCATATTCTTGTAATTTTCCATCGTGCCAGTAGGTACACCACGTTCCTGTTCAGTGATTTGAAAGATATGGCTGATCCGCTCTGCGGTATAATTATCCCAGGCAGCAAAGATCAACAGATGCGAGCAATCGGTAATTTGAGGCTGATTATTGGCGACTACCTTGATTTTTTCCAATAGCTCGCGGTTAGTCACCACAATCACACGGTAGGGTTGTGTGCCCGAAGAAGTAGGCGCTAAATACGCGGCTTCCAGTATGTAATCTATTTTTTCTTGCGGAACGCGCTGGCCGTTCATTTTCTTGGTGGCATAACGCCATTTCAGGGATTCTAAAAGTTGCATATAATCTGATAATAGCTGAAAAAAGAATAAATGTTCAAACAAATATAAACAGGTTTGCAGCATGCTGACCTATTAAACCTTGAAATATACACCCACATGACAAAAACGGATCTAATAGGTAAAATCAAATGGCATTAACTTGCGCCGCTTCCCATCCGATGATGGCTGATTTTCGGGGTGTACCCCACATATACCCCCCTATCACCCCTGTCGATTGGATGACACGGTGGCAAGGGATCAGGTAGGCAACCGGATTGCTTCCGATGGCTGTTCCTACTGCTCTGGAGGCACTGGGCTGTTGGATACTTGCGGCAATCGTGCCATAGGTAGACAAGCCCCCCTTGGGTACTTTTAGCAAGGCTTCCCAGACTTTTAGCTGAAATTCGGTTCCTTTTAGGTGCAATTTGACCTTCGACAGCGACTCCCAATCATCCGTAAATATCTTCATGGCATTTTGCTGCAGAAGGTCGGCCATTTGTGTGAACCGGGCCCTTGGAAAATGGTGCGCCAACGCAGCGTAGGCAACTTCCAGATCATCTGCGAAGGCAATATAACAGATACCCTTGGCTGTCGAGGCGACCAGTAAAGGCCCAAAAGGGCTTTCAAAATAACTATAGTTGATTTGAAGGTCCTGACCGCCATGCTTATATTCGCCGGGCGTCATTCCTTCAATTTGAACAAAAAGATCGTGTAGCCTGCCTGTACCCGATAACCCTGTATAAAAAGCTGCATCAAACAGGGTAGCTTGCTGGTCTTTTAATACCTGCTTGGCATACTGCACACTGATATATTGCAAGAATTTTTTAGGACTCACCCCAGCCCATTCGGTAAACATCCGCTGAAAGTGGAACGGACTCATGTGTACTTTCTCTGCTACTTCTTCCAGTTGGGGCTGCAGCTTAAAATTGGATTGGATGAAGCCAATTGCCTGGGCAATGCGATCGAAATTAATCTGGTCTTGCGTAGTCATTGTTTTTTCTTTTTGATACGGCAAAATTAAGGGCGTCTCCCCAAGGCTAAAACCCGAATCTTGCGAAATTTCGTGTTTAATGGGAAAGAGGTGACAATTGTTCATGCGGAATATACGAACTTTGAACTTTACAACATGCAACAAATATAAAAAATCATATGGGAACTGTATCTGAAATAGCATCAACCTATACCTTTGGGAAAGACATTACTGTAAACCGGCTAGGATATGGCTCTATGCAATTGGCTGGGTTTGGTGTTTTTGGCGAAGTAGAGGATCGGGAAAATGCAATTGCCGTGCTGCGTGCCGCGGTAGAAGCGGGTGTTAACTTTATTGACACAGCAGAGGCTTACGGTCCTAAATTTAACGAAAGCCTGATCCATGATGCGCTGCACCCGTATAAAAAAGGGCTTTTCATCGCTACAAAAGGTGGTTTTAACCGGCCTGGGCCTAATGTTTGGGTGCCAAACGGAAATCCTGACTATATTCAGTCCAATATAGATGGAAGTTTGGAACGTCTGGGTGTAAACCAAATAGATCTCTGGCAATTGCACCGTATTGATCCAAATATCCCTGTTAAGCAAACGTTTAAGCCGGTCATTAAAGCTGTAAAAGAAGGGAAGATCAAATATGTGGGACTTTCAGAAGTCAGTGTAAAGCAAATTAAAGAAGTATCGGATATCCTGCCCATTGTATCTGTTCAAAATTTATATAACCTGGGAAACCGGCAGTGGGAAGACGTACTGGACTACACTACGAAAAATGGTCTGGCTTTTATTCCGTGGTTCCCCCTGGCCTCTGGGCCACATAAACTTGCGGATAAGATCGATAAAATTGCAAAGGAACATCAAGCCACCACCGCACAGATTGCACTGGCGTGGTTGCTAAAGCGGGCTAGTAATATTTTGCTGATTCCGGGCACCAAATCTATTAAACATTTGCAGGAGAATCTGGGTGCGGCATCGATTGAATTGACGGATGCTGAATTTGAAGCGTTGTCTTAAATAAGCTACCCAAGAGCCTCCTTATTGAAAAAATTTTCCCGCAGATAGGTCTGTGCTCCGTGTAACTCTACGCAATCAAAAACGAGTTGCTTGGCATTTACCGCAGTCTAGCCAAAAGCGCGGATGGTATCTACCGAAAATACCTGTTTGGTAAAAAATAGGACAAAAAAGTTTCCGTTTGCCATCAAGTTTACCAGAATATACCAAAATGCCGGCTTCGATGCCGCTACCTTTGTATCGTTGAATCAGGTCGGGGTTCCGCCCGGGCCCGGTAATGATTCGCAGATGGTTTAACTATTTTAATTTATAAAGTTATGGCAATTAAGTACAAAGTTCCGGACAGCAACAGCGAAGGAAGCGAATTGGCGGAAGAGGTTTCGCCCACAAAACTGTTACATTTCAGATTATTGTTTAACCCAGGCAAACAGATCAAGACCGTTCAGGAAAATTTAACTTTCGAGAAAGTGGCCTGATCAGCCAGTTAAGCATACCATGGTATCACAGCAGGGTTTCCTTCGGGAAGCTCGGCTTTTTTGCTTTTTTTTGGCCCAAAATGACTTAAGTGAAATAAAAAATGACCAAAGTGACTTTAAAAACTAGCTTTGGTGAGTTTGGAAAGTCACTTAAGTGCTTTTAAAAAAGAGTTAAGTACTTTTTATGATTACAAATAGACGAAAAAAGTTCACTCTAAATTTAATTATTAAGCAATTTATCTGCACCGGATACCTACCGGCCGTACGGTGCTAATAAATAGATCCGTTTTATCCTTTCATGCAGCTTTCTTCCTTTTTTTACGAGTCTTTGCCGATGTACATCATCATTCACACGCCGGTTTTCAAGCCGGTTCTTCCAGATATTTAGGTGAGCCACTTTTCCCACCCAGGTGGTATCTAGCTTCAGCAGATCGCAGGAATAATTGCCCAGCAGGTAATGGTTGTAATACAGATGAATTTCCCGCATCATCTTCCGTCCAAATTTGGATGGAGGATAGTGAGACTGGAGCGATTCTTCCTGCAGGGCGTGGGCCATGGCCTTGGAGTCGTCATCACCATCAGCCTGGGTCATGGTCCAGAAATAAAGCGCTTCGATGGCCTGTTGTTCGTTTTCGGGAATCAGTTCTAATGGTACACCCAATAAATAACCCACGTATTTCCAAAGATGGAACAAGCCGCTGATCTCGTCTGCCAATGGCACGATACCCAGCTTTCTGAGACCGACCAGGTATACGAGGGAAAAGCCGAGGTTGGTGGCCAGCATATCCCAGGAGTTTAAAGGGATTCCCCATTTGTGATTGTCCCAATCGGTTGATTTCAGAATATTGATCCTTGCAAAGGAATGGATCATCCGGGTTTTGATGATGCCACGAAAGCCAATCTCGCCATAGGCCAAAGCACCATCTCCGGTGATATCCACCCAAAACTCGACGGTTTCTGCCAGGCGTTTTACGGCTCCTTTTTTCAGGGCTCCGGTATAGATAAGAGGTTTGTTAATGGCCGCTGATTCATAGCCTCCCATCAGGCAATAGTCACGCAGGGATACCAACCCTGATATGCCGCTGCGCTGGCTTAATTCCACGCCTTTTTGCATCAGCTCACGGTTTAGCCAGGCCGGCTCGAAATTAATAGGAGCAAAGAAGGTGTTCAATGTGGTGCTATAAGCCTTTGGCACCTCATTTCCTTGCAGAAATTCCTCAATCATTTGCTGCGCTGCGGCAAATCCCATCTGTTGGTGAAGTGCCTGCACCACCGCGTCGCCTGCATCGTCCTGTTTAAATAAATACGGGATGAAGAGATCGGCCCTGGCGAGATCGGGATGCCTGTCAAGTTTTTTTAGCAATTCTGCGCCAACACCAGCCGTCCAATAATGGGTAAAAGATGAGGTATTGACTCGATAACGCCAGGGAATCATATTTATGAATTTAGTGGATCTTTCAGGGAGTATTTTTTAAAAAATGACCTTTTATAGTTCTTTTATTTTAATATTTCTAAAAAAGACCTCATCGGTATGATCCTGTAAGGCTATTTTGCCGTTTTTTGCTTTACCAAAATCAGAAAAGTTGTGGAGGTTGCTTTTGCCCACCAGGCTGTCCCAGGTTGGGGTGCCTAGTTGTACCTCCGCAGTTTTGGTGCCGTTCAGCCAAAAGGTGAGCTTACCGCCTTGTTGCTGGATGCGCGACTGGTTCCACTGACCAAAGGGTTGCGGATGCGATTGTTGGATAGTACCTAATACGTCATAGATGGCCCCGGCATAGTGTGTCGGGTTTGTACGGTGCCGCTCTTCGGCATTGGCATTGTCCAGCAATTGATATTCGGGGCCAGTGGCAAAGGAAGTGCCATATTGGGGCTGTTCCTGCACGTTAATCAGCACACCGCTGTTGCCACCTTTGGCGATCTTCCACTCTAGGATGAGCTCAAAGTCATGATAGGCGCTATCGGTGACCAGGTCTCCATGCAGGGCATTTTTTGCGTGGGGATTGCACCACAATGTGCCATCGGCTACTTGCCAACAAGAGGCAGTATCGCCTAAATTGTAAATGTGCCAGCCTTGAGTGCTCTTCCCGTCAAACAGCAACTTCCACCCTTCTTTGATTTCCTGGTTTGATAAGGTATTGGGGCCGGTTGTTTGATGGGTACAGCAAACAGCGGCCATAAGAATGATGACGGCGAGGCTATTTATTTTTGACATAACAGTATTGTTATCTATTGCAAATTAACATTAAATTTAACCAGCAACCGCTCTATATCTTGAGCTGTTATTTCCCGGAAGTCCTTTATATATAATTGGCATGGTGGCAGTTCTTCTTTGTTATGGGAGGTTAATACACCCACCACCTTCATACCGGCATTCAACCCGGCCGAAACACCGGAAAAGGAATCCTCAAAAACCACACACTGACCCGGATCTACCCCAAGGGCAGACGCCGTATTCAGGTAGACTTCCGGATCAGGTTTGTGTTTGGTAACGTCTTCACTGGAAAGCAGGGAATCCATCTTATCGCGGAGATCTAATTTTTCAACGATGAGATCCAGATTGGCTTTTGGGGCCGAAGTAGCAATGGCTGTTTTAAATCCAATTTGCCGCAGTTCCTTGATAAAAGGCATTAGTCCATCAATGGGTTTTGCGACAAGGGCATAGATCTTACGGAATAAGCGCTCTTTCTCTTCTTCCAATGACCGGATCTCTTCCGGCGATAGGTCCTTTTTGAAAAAGTATTTCATAATATAGCTGTTGTGCTTGCCATACATGTGGTCAGCAAATTCAGCCATGGTATAGGGCACATGATATTTATCAAAAAATTGTTTAAATGCTTCGGAATGGTAAGGGTTAGTATCGGCAATGACGCCGTCCATATCAAAAATTACTGCTCTCATCTTTAGTTTTAATTTATACGTTTTAAGTTGGCCTGGTTTTCATCCTTCATTCATAATCCATCATCACCAATGAGCGATGCAAATGGATCAGTGTGTCCTGCGGATCTTTGCTAAAGCCCGGATGAGTGGCAGAGGTCTGGACGACGGTACTGCGGGCAGCGGTGAGCCACCGGAAACGTTCAGCCAAAGGATAATCACCGATCGGCCCACCCATTTTACCTCCGGCGCAAATATGGTTGAAGCTCTGAAGGTAAGTATTAATTTCTTGTAGGCCGGCTTCATCCAGCCCTGAAAAGCAGCGTAGCCGTTCTTCCTGAAAATCAATACGAGCCTGTAGGAATTTTTTGTCCCTGCAATAGAGGATTACACCTACATTCATGAATTCCTCGCGCTCTACCCGGGGTACCACGCGGATAACAGCATATTCATATAGATAACTATCGGGCATTCTGGGCCTCCTTAATGAAATTACCGGCATGAACCAGGCGGGTTTCAAAGAAATGCCGATAGGCTTGGCGATGTTCCTCCGCTGTCCCAAACGGGGCATCTACCAGCAGCCAGGCTTCGGGAATCAGTGCTATGACCGACTGGATAGCTTCTGCGGTTAAAAGCTGCGTAAAAGCCAAACTTACCGCATCCAATTCTGTAGCTTGTTTCAGCAGTACATGGTTTTTGATCTGCGGGAACGGGCTGAGCGCCTGCTGCTCCCAATTATTCCAGGAATGATGAAAGTATAGGGACGCGCCCTGGTCGATGAGCCAGAGTTCCTGATGCCACATGAGCATATTGGTATTGCGGACAGTGCGGTCCACATTCATTATAAAGGCATCCAGCCAGACAATTTGCGAGGCCAGTTTTGCTTCTATCGGGCTAACTAAGGGATCAAAAGTTTTAGCCCCCTGCAGGTAATGAAGGGCAAGGTTAAGCCCCTGACTGGCACGAAGCAGATCCTGTATTTCCTCATCCGCTTCTGTTCTACCAAATGCTTCGTCTACCAGGGCAAATACGACTTCCGGAACTTTGAAGCCCAATATCCGGGCTATTTCACACCCTACAAGCTCTGCAATGAGTGATTTAACCCCTTGTCCTGCCCCACGGAATTTTAAAACGTATAAGAAATCATCATCCGCTTCTGCAATGGCAGGCATAGATCCGCCTTCGCGGAGCGGGGTCACATAGCGGGTCACGTTCACCGTGCGTAACTTATCAGGTATCATGGCGTCAAATATAGGAAATGGAGGATGAATTAGGAATCTAGAAGAAAGGAATGGTTATAGAAAGAACCTTGATAGTGCAGAAATGCCACATCTGCATCCGTATGGAACCAGGTGTGTTACGAATTATCAACGACTTTGAACTTTGGAAGCTGCTGGGTACCCATCCACGTTTGCATACTTCTATATTGGTAGACACCGCACTATTGGTTTATCTTCAATTTTTTCAGCATCCACTGGCTATCAGCCATGCGTCATTAATTGTTGAAATTTGGGGGCATGTATACTATGAATGGCTCATTCTGTCGCTAAAACACGCAATACCCATTTCTTTCCTGCATAAAAAATTAAATGAGATGGTCAGACCTTCGCAAATTATAGATTGTGGTGAAAAAGGTAAAGACAGCAACCGCTGGTTTTGGAATTTTTTGGCACCTCTGAAATGGCTTATCGGCTTTTTTCTACCTCGACACATTGACTGTTCATCTGCCAGCAATTACAAAAAAGAACAATGATTTAGCGATTCATTTTCCTAAAGCAGCAAGTGTGTTGGATAGTGAGCCTATTCAATCATTAGTCTATTTGTATCAATTCTTGGAGGTAACCTATTATTTGAACTAAATTTAATGGATTAAAAATATTTCATAAATTTTATTGAAATATCAATTCTTTATTTACCTTTGCAGCCTCATCCAAATAAGGATGGAAATAAAAGATACCGTTCGGGGTGTAGCGTAGCCCGGTATCGCGCCTGGTTTGGGACCAGGAGGTCGTAGGTTCGAATCCTGCCACCCCGACATCAACAACAGCAACCCTTGCGTAAGCAGGGTTTTTTTTATTTAAGAGTGGCGGATCCAAGTTCGCTTTCGTTGTCGTCTATCATCCCCTCCAGGCTCACCGGGCGAAGCAAGGTAATTTAATGATTCATCCCCGCTGCAATATTAATAGCCAATGCCAATACAAAGGTATTTAGTACGAATGCCAGCAACCCATGCAACATCGTTACCAGACGGATCTCTTTGGATGTAACCGACACGTCTGATACCTGAAAGGTACATCCCATGCAAAAAGAGTAATAGGCAAAATCCAGATAATCCAATTCACCATCATCCGGAAATTTAAGCCCGCTACCGTTCTTGCCACTACGATAGTACAAATAGGCATAGTGAAAAATAAATGCGGTATGGATAAGAAGCCATGACAATACGGTCACGCTAATGGATAAAACTACGATAAATGATTTGGATTTGCTGGCCTCATCACTTACAATTAAAGAAAAGACACCTAAAAAACTGGCAAAAGCCGATATAAGTATTAAAATCAGTACAAAAACCCGGTTACCATCTTCCGCTGCCGCTTTTCGTTTTATGGATGAAGCATCGAGCGAGCTGATCACCAAATAGCATAATATAAGGTATATCATTGCCAAGCTACCCCACCCTAACATGATTTTAACCAGAAGTGACATGGTTTGCGGCAAAGCCAGGAATACCACTAATCCTGCGGCCAAAGAAATAAATGTTCTCGGCAGGGGCTTTAGCCTTTGAAAAAAATTCTCTTCACTTTTTGTCATGGTTCAATTAATCCAATTAACTTATATTTTGAGGCAAAGGTCAACAAAATGAAAAGATTTATTTTCAATTATCGTAAATAAATAGTACGTTTGCCCCGCATTAAAACTTATAAGTAAGCATCGTTAAATGAACATTGTTTTCACCCATCACGTACATTTCCACCATCGCCATTGCGGCGATATGTAACTTGTATGTTTCTACGTGAAACATGACCCCCCATCATTTTTCTTACTTAATAATAAACAAACTTGAAAAAACTAAAAATCGCCATCCAGAAATCTGGCAGGCTCAATGAAAAATCAGTAGAACTTCTTAAAAATTGTGGACTGGGTTTTGAAAACTATAAAAGTTCTCTCATTACCTCTGCAGCTAATTTTCCACTAGAAATTCTTTTTTTGCGCGACGACGACATTCCGGAATATGTACAAGACGGAATAGCGGACCTGGGAATTGTTGGTGAGAATGTGATCATGGAAACCAATGCCGACGTGACCTACCTGCAACGATTGGGTTTTGGTAAGTGTTCCCTAAAAATCGCCATCCCTAACAATAGCCCAATAACTACCCTTGAGGACCTAAATGGCAAAGCCATTGCTACCTCCTATCCGGTCATCCTTCAAAAATTTCTGGACGAACAGCAGATTAGTGCTGATATCCGTACCATTTCGGGATCAGTAGAGATCTCACCCGGACTTGGACTGAGCGACGCCATCTTTGATATCGTGTCTACTGGGGGAACCTTAAAAAGCAATGGGCTGAAACCGTTTACCGATGTGATTTCCTCAGAGGCCATCCTTATTGGTATGAATGGCATTGCTAAAGAGCCCGTGGTCGCTGAATTACTGCAACGCATCCAGTCGGTTCTGAGAGCCAAAGAGACTAAATATGTAGTACTAAATGCCGAAAAGAAAAATCTTGAGACCATTCTTTCTTTGTTGCCTGGGGTCAAAAGTCCTACGGTAGTACCCTTAGCAGAGGAAGAATGGGTAGCCGTGCATACGGTCATCACCGAGCAAGACTTCTGGGGCAAGATCAATCAACTCAAAGCTGCCGGATCACAGGGCATCGTGGTGATGCCGATAGAGAAAATTATTCTTTAGAAGAGCGAAAAGCACGAAGCAGAAAGCGAAAAGCATGGCTTATTATAAATTCAGAATTATATGTTAAAGACTTATAATTACAACGAACTTTCTTTAGGGGACATTAACCAGCTGATAGCACGCAACACTGATCCGGGAAATGCAATACAGGCTGTTGTAGAACAGGTGATCGATGAGGTTCGAAACCGTGGGGATGAATCCTTAAAAGATTATGCGCTGAAGTTTGACCGCGTCAAGCTTGATAAACTATATTTGGATGCAAATGAGCTGGCGGAATTGGTTTTATCTATTGGTCGTGAACAGCAAAGAGCCTTAGAAATCGCCTTTAATAATATATATCGATTTCATCAGGGGCAGCTACGTCGTGAAAAAATGGTGCAGACCATGCCGGGTGTGTCGTGCTGGCGGGAGTCCAGACCTATAGAACGGGTGGGCTTATATATACCAGGTGGTTCAGCTGTGCTGCCCAGTACGTTCCTTATGCTGGGAATTCCGGCAAGGATAGCCAGATGTAAAGAGATCGTCGTATGTTCGCCACCACAAGAAAACGGCCTTATCAATGGGTTTATCGCCTATTGCGCCCATTTACTCAAAATTGAGCGGGTATACTTGGTAGGGGGTGCGCAAGCGGTTGCTGCTATGGCCTATGGTACGGAGTCCATTCCAAAAGTCGATAAGATTTTTGGTCCGGGCAACCAATACGTCACCAAAGCCAAAAGTTTGATTCAAAGTAGTACCAATACAGCTATCGATATGCCTGCCGGGCCTTCGGAGGTTTTGATCATAGCCGACGAATCGGCTAATCCGGCTTTTGTCGCAGCCGACTTGCTGGCTCAGGCTGAACATGGACCCGATAGCCAGGCGGTACTCGTGAGTACAAGCAACGCCTTGATAAACGGGGTTCAGGAGCAACTCCGAGGGCAACTGGCACAGCTACCCCGGGCAGCAATAGCCGCCAAAGCGATAGCCAATTCTTACGCTATCTTATGTGTAACGCTTGAGGAAGCGATAACCTTTAGCAATGTGTATGCTCCGGAACACCTGATCCTGGCGGTCAATGAGCCTGCTACCCTGACCCGGAAAATCATCAACGCGGGCTCGGTCTTTTTGGGCCACCTGACCCCGGAAAGTGTGGGCGACTATGCTTCAGGAACTAATCATACTCTGCCAACAAGCGGATATGCCCGCTCCTACTCTGGTGTCTCGGTCGATTCCTTTATCAAAAAAATCACCTTTCAACAACTGACCGCAGAAGGCATTCAAAACATTGGATCTACGGTAGAGATTCTGGCTGAATTAGAGGGACTCCAAGGTCATAAAAATGCAGTCACGCTCCGGTTAAGTAATATTTATCGAGATCATTAAAATATGTTTAAATTATTAAAAAAATCAATTTATCCCTCTGCGGATACGGAAAATTTAATTTTTTAAAAGGAGGGTTCATTCATAAATCGTAAACCGTAAATCGTAAATAGAAAGATGTTTAATTTAACTAATATTCTACGAGAAAACATTAAAACACTTACCCCCTACTCCTCTGCCAGGGACGAGTTTAAAGGGGAGGCTCAAGTACTGCTGGATGCTAATGAAAATGCGTTTGGGTCGCCATTAGATAAAAATTACAACCGCTATCCAGACCCTTTACAGCATGAACTGAAATTAAAGATCAGTGGGATAAAAGGAGTGCCTGCACGCAATATTTTCCTTGGAAATGGTAGTGACGAGGCCATTGATATTCTGTACCGCGCCTTTTGCCGCCCCGGTATAGATAATGTGATCATCGTTCCTCCTACGTATGGCATGTATGAAGTATCGGCCAACATTAACGATATCGCTATCAAACGGGTCAACCTGACTCCAGGATTTCAGCTCAACCTGGAAGGAATAGCCGAAGCTATAGACACCAATACTAAACTAATCTTTATCTGCTCTCCCAATAACCCAACCGGAAACTCCATAAATAGGTCGGATATAGAGACGCTACTAGCCAATTTTAATGGCATTGTGGTGGTGGATGAAGCGTATATCAACTTTTCACGCCAGAAAACGTTTATCCAGGAATTGACCGAATATGCTAACCTGGTGGTCCTGCAGACACTTTCAAAGGCATGGGGCCTGGCCGCGCTGCGTGTGGGAATGGCATTTGCCAGCGAAGAGATTATCGAGGTATTTAACAAGATTAAACCCCCTTATAATATTAACCAAGCTTCGCAAGAACTGGCGCTAAAGGCGCTGGAAAATGTAGAGCAGGTAAACGGGTGGATCCGCGAAATCGTGGGCGAAAGGGACAAGTTGAGTGCTCAACTTTTAAAATTGGAATGTATTTCGTATATTTATCCTTCGGATGCTAATTTTATCCTTGCCCAAACCAGTGACCCCAAAAGAATTTATGGCTACCTGGTGGATAAGGGGATTGTGGTACGCGATCGTTCAAAAGTGGAGTTGTGTGAAGGCTGCCTTCGGATTACGATAGGTACCCCGACAGAAAATACAGCATTAATACATGCGTTGACCGCGTTTAAAGGAAATAGCTAGCATGCACAAAAAAGTTTTATTCATTGACAGGGATGGCACCCTGATCCAGGAGCCTGAAGACGAGCAAATCGATTCTTTTGCCAAATTGAAGTTTTATCCCGGTGCATTGCAATACCTACCGCGCATAGCCCGTGAACTGGATTACGAGCTGGTATTGGTGAGTAATCAGGACGGCTTGGGTACGGATTCACATCCGGAAGCCAATTTTTGGCCCGTACATCGGTTCATATTAGACACTTTTGCCGGGGAAGGGGTGGTCTTTGCTGCGGAACATATTGACCGTACTTTTCCACATGAAAATGCACCTACCCGAAAACCTGGAACGGCTATGCTGACGGGTTATTATAATACGGATAGCTACGATTTGGAGGGATCTTACGTAATCGGCGATCGCGTGAATGATGTGAAACTGGCGCAAAACCTGGGAGCAAAGGCCATTTGGCTGCGCAACAACGACCAGCTGGGTGCTGCAGAAAACCACGAGATAGACCAAAAAACAGTAGCGCTTGAAACACCCGACTGGCAAAAAATCTATGAGTTCCTGAAACTAGGAGCTCGCTATGCAGAGCACCGACGTAAGACTAACGAAACGGACATCGCCATCACGCTAAACCTGGATGGGACCGGAAAAGCCGATATCCAGACCGGATTACCCTTTTTTGATCACATGCTCGATCAGTTGGCCCGGCATGGCAGCATGGACCTGTTTATAAGGGCTAAGGGCGACCTGCATATCGATGAACACCATACCATTGAGGATACGGGTATCGCCTTAGGGGAGATCTTTGCTGGTGCGCTTGGGGATAAACGCGGCATTGAGCGGTATGGATTTTGCCTGCCCATGGATGACTGTCTGGCGCAGGTAGGTATAGATTTTGGTGGACGAAATTGGTTGGTTTGGCAAGCTGAGTTTCATAGGGAGAAGGTGGGCGACATGCCTACGGAAATGTTTTATCATTTTTTTAAATCCTTTTCTGACGCAGCAAAATGCAACCTGAATATCAAAGCAGAGGGTACCAATGAGCACCATAAGATCGAAGCGATCTTTAAGGCCTTTGCCAAAGCAATCAAAATGGCTGTAAAGCGCGACGTCGAAAAAATGCAGTTGCCCAGTACAAAGGGGGTTTTATAATGGCTAACATAGGAATAGTAAACTATGGGGCGGGGAATATTTTTTCCTTAACGGCAGCACTGAAACGTCTTGGCCTCGAATTTGGTATGATCAACAACATACCCGATTTTAACCTTTATAGCCACATCATCATCCCGGGTGTAGGGCACGCAGGTGTGGCAATGGACAAATTAGTGGCTAGCGGATTGGCCGATGAGATACCCAAAATCACCAAACCTGTATTGGGTATCTGTGTAGGAATGCAGCTATTAACGGCGTTTTCGGAAGAAGGAAATAAAAATTTATTAAACATTGCACCTCTTGACACGTTAAATTTCAAGGGAAGGATCCAACACAAGGTGCCTCATATGGGTTGGAACCGGATTTCCCCACTTGATAACAACCCTTTATTCAAGGATATAAAAAAAGATGCATACTTTTATTTTGTACATTCCTATTTTATAGAATATAATCCTAAATTTACGGCCGCTTTTGCTGTATACGGAATCAGGTTTTCTGCGGCATTGCACCGGGATAATTTTTTCGGAGTGCAATTTCACCCCGAAAAATCAGGAACAACAGGGGAGCAATTATTAATGAATTTTGCAAATTTATCAGTCAACCAGTAAAATTAAGGATAGAAATATGTATATCATTCCGGCAATCGACATTCTCGATAAACAGGTGGTCAGGCTGCGCGAAGGCAACTATAATGAAGTCACTAACTATGGTGTAAACCTGGAAGATGTGATTGAAAAATACCAGGCTAATGGAACTGAGCTGGTTCATATCATTGACCTGAATGGCGCAAAAGGCGATTTTAGTAATCAAGAACATCTTTTTGATGTGGCGCGCAAAACAGAAATGAAAGTGCAGTATGGTGGCGGCGTACGAAGTATAGAAAAGGTTAAAGAACTGATCGATGCCGGTATTCATCGGGTCATTGTTGGCACACAAGCTATTACTAACCCTGAGTTTTTGGATGAGCTGAGCGAACTGAATTATGGTAAACAAAAATATGCCGATCATATCGTCATCGCCATTGATGTGTTGGATGAAGTGATCAAATATTCAGGTTGGGTGGAAAGTTCTCCCGTAAAGTTAATGGATTACATCGACCGTTGCTTATCTCTGGGCTTCTTCCGCTTTTTATGTACTGATATTAATAAAGATGGCAAACTGGGAGGGGCTGGCGTTGATTTATACCAGAAATTGCTGGACCATTCCCCCATTATCAAATTAATTGCTTCCGGGGGCATCAGTTCGATGGAAGACATTGAAGCGCTTGATAAGATCCGTGTTGAAGCCTGTGTAGTTGGAAAGGCTATTTACGAAAACCGTATCAGCATCGAAGAAATACAGCAATGGAACCTTCGCTCACTGATCAGTTTTTAGACCGCGGCGTAGCAAAACGCATTATTCCCTGCCTGGATGTCAAAAACGGCCGCACCGTAAAGGGGGTAAATTTTGTCGATCTGCGTGATGCAGGCGACCCTGTAGAACTGGCCTGGCAATATTCCCGAAATGGCGCAGATGAATTGGTTTTTCTGGATATCACGGCCACGCATGAACGCCGCAAAACCATGGTGGAACTGGTCAAAGCTGTCGCCAGGGAGATCAATATACCCTTTACCATTGGTGGCGGCATTAATGAATTGGCAGATGCGGATATACTGCTGAATTCGGGGGCCGATAAAATTTCCATCAATTCTGCTGCTGTCCGGAATCCTGGGCTTATTAATGATCTGGCAAATGCTTTTGGGGTTCAATTTGTAGTAGTGGCTGTAGATACACGCCTGATAGATGGCCGGAACTATGTGCACCTGAATGGTGGACGTCTTAAGACAGACTTGGAGACCGAACATTGGATCAGGGAGGCCGAAAGCCGTGGTGCCGGAGAGATATTGCTTACGTCCATGGACCACGACGGAACGAAAAATGGGTTTGATCTTCAGTTGTTAAAGAAAATCAATGACGAGCTTCATATACCCTTAATCGCTTCTGGTGGTGCTGGCAGTGTAGAGCACTTCATTGATGTGTTTAAGGAAGCCGGTGTGGATGCCGCTTTGGCGGCCTCGGTATTTCACTACGGCGAAATTTTAATTCCCGAATTAAAAAAGGAGCTCAATAATCATGGAATAGATGTACGGTTATAATAGAAAAGACTATAATGATTGATTTTAATAAAGATAATGGATTGGTGCCGGTTATCATACAGGATCATCAAACCCTGGAAGTACTGATGCTGGGATTTATGAATGAAGAGGCATGGACCAAAACGCAGGCTGAAAAACGGGTTACATTTTTCTCCCGTTCCAAACAGCGTCTCTGGACTAAAGGGGAAGAAAGTGGCCATTTTCTGGAAGTAGTGAATACTTTTATAGACTGTGATCAAGATACTATACTAATAAAAGCTAAGCCAGCGGGCCCTACCTGCCACACCGGCTCCAGAAGCTGTTTTAATACCGAATATGACCAAAATTTTATTTTTAAGCTGGAGGGCATTGTCAATGACCGCTATGTTCAGCCTAAAGAAGGATCTTATGTAGATGCGCTGCGCAAAAAAGGACTAAATAAGATTGCTCAAAAAGTGGGGGAAGAAGGGGTTGAAACGGTGATCGCGGCTTTGTCCGAGACTAAAGAGCGTTTGATTGATGAGTCATCAGACCTCCTGTTCCACCTGCTTGTTTTGTTAAGGGAAAAAAACATACCCCTGGCAAGTATAGCCGCCAACTTGGAAAAAAGACATCAATAAGGCGCATGGAAGCAAACCCCTGGAACATTGAAAGGGCAGCATCATTAGAAGGCCATCAAAACCCAATATTCGCGGTTGAAAATGGTCCGGAAGTAACCCAATTATACACAGCCGGGAATGACAAAGGGGTGGTAGAATGGAACATGCAAACCTTGAAATTTCAACGGGTACTATGCCCTGTCCGTTCGTCAGTTTATTCCCTGCATCACATTGAAGGCACCCATTTATTGGCCGTAGGTGAGCGCAGCGGTTTGGTGAGTGTCATAGATACCGGAACGGGAATGGCGGTTGCCCGCCTAACTCACCACCAGCTTCCGGTCTTTTCCATAAAATCATTCAAAAATAAGCCAGAGCTATTGGTTTCGTCTGAAGACGGTACCATTTCCGTTTGGGACCTGGCCAATTTTAAATTAGTATATCATTTCCGCGTGTCAACACAAACTGTTCGCAACATAGCTATTAGCATGGACGAGCGGTACCTGGCCTTTGGCGACAAAAAGGGAGAAATCAATCTTTACCACGCGCATGATTATAGCCATATCCGCTGTATCTGGAACCATCAAATGGGCATTACCTCGCTTTGCTTTTCACCCGACGGGCATTTTTTACTTTCAGGGGGCAGGGATGCGCAGCTTAATGCCTTTGACACCATTAACTTTTCACTACAAAAAAATATCGTGGCACACCTTTTTAGTATTTATGGCCTAAGTTATCATCCGGTGCTTCCTATTTTTGCCACCGCCAGCCGGGATAAAAGCATTAAACTGTGGAGTTCGTTTGACTTTCGCCTTTTGCGGATTATAAGTTTTGAAAAGGGCTTTGACAGTCACCTCCTTTCCATTAATAACATTATCTGGAACCCGTACCGCCAGCAATTGGTTTCAGTAAGTGATGATAAAAAGGCCATGGTCTGGAATGTGGACCTGAACATTGGCTGAAAAGCTCCATAGTTAAAGAAGGCAATGGACCTTATAAAGAAGAGACAACTCTAATAAAAATGGAAGATAAAAAACCCATTCCGGTGTTAAACCCGGAGGAAATACGGGTGCTTGGTGCACTTATTGAGAAAAGCCGCACAACGCCGGAATATTATCCGTTAACATTAAATAGCCTGCAGGCCGCCTGTAATCAAAAGACCAGCCGAAAACCTGTGGTCAATTATGACGAAAATATTATCATCGAAACGCTTGACCTGCTGAAAAAAAAAGGGCTCATTGCTACTGCAACAGGTGGATCAAGCCGTGTGGTAAAATACAAGCATAACCTTGCAGTGGTCTATCCACTTATCCCTGCCGAACTAGCCATAATTGGCCTATTGTTACTAAGAGGGCCTCTTACTGTCGGTGAAATTAATACAAACTCTGGCCGCATGTTCAATTTTGAGACGTTGGAAGAAGTTCAAGTACATTTGGACAAACTAGCCACCGAAGACCCTGTACTTATTGCACAATTACCAAAGAGACCCGGGCAAAAGGAAGTTCGTTACATCCATTTGCTGGGAGGTATGCCCAATCCTGAAGATTTCTTCGATGATGCGGAAGGTTCTCAATCTGTTCACCACGGGGCATTGGAGCAACGGGTAATAGTACTGGAACAGGAACTAGCCGAACTAAAAGAGGCTTTTGAAAAGCTCATGAAGGAATTGTTGGGTTAAAACACCTAATTATTGGATAATTAACTCCACCTGTTGTGAAGTTTGTGCACTAAAATACCCAAGTGCGCCATTGCTAATATTGGATACCGGATTGCCTGGGGCCGCGCTTCCAGGATTGTTTTCATCCAACGAAAACCAATATTTGTAGACCGCTTCATCGATATTGTATATATTTACCCGTACCCTATCACCGATCACAATTTTTTTATCATCGTCATCTTCTTCAAAGTCGATCAGTTCACGGGTGATGGTTTTTCCATCATTGTACTTGTCATTGTAAATAAAGATCGTTTTAAGAAATACATCATTGACCCAAACCTCATAGCGGTATTGATTTTTAACCCCCGGGGGGTCAGTAAACAACAAACCCGCCCCTTTGCGCTCCCCATCAAAAATGTCGGAGGTGACTGTGCCAACCGAGTCAATAGGGACAGGTATGGGCATGGTAGAAACCGCCTGATAGGTCTGGCTATCTGCCTCAACCTTCAGGGTATACGTTCTTCCTGGTTTGCCGAGGAAATTTGCAGCTTCCTCTACCCTATACTGTCCAGGGGTCACCTTATCGGTCAGCACAGCAGTATGTCCATAATTATCTGTGAGGGTCACTGTGGCACCTGATAAAACCTGCTGCGGATTTTCGCTCAGGTCTGCAGTGAATGCCGTTGTTTTAGAAATGGTAACCGAGGGGCCTGCCACATCATCAACCCAACCTTCGATGACCAGTTTTGGCGCAGCATTGTTCAGGCCCAAGTCGATGACGTCTTCACAGGAAGATTGCAATAATGTCATCACAAGCGATGCTAATAAATACCCAATTGATCGAAAGGGAAGTTTCATAGTTTAAAATTTAAAGTTCCAGGTAACCGAAGGGATGATGCCAAAAAGCGCTATGCGGTTTGCCTCGGTGATATTTGCGTTATTTTCATTCTCGCGGAATTCAATTACGTAAGCGTTTTTACGGTTGTAGACATTGTACAGGCCAAAGGTCCAGCTTGACTGAAATTTTTTGCCCGGTTTTGACTCAAGTGTGGCACCCAGGTCCAGCCGGTTGTAGGCGGGCATACGGTAGCCGTTACGCTCGGTATAGTACCAGGTAGTAAGCCCTCCTACCACATACTTACCGCTGGGGAATGTGGCTGCGTTGCCTGTGCTGTAGACAAAAGTGCCAGAAAAACTCCAACGTGAGGACAATTTATAGATACCCACTATGTCTACGTCGTGTATGCGGTCTTGTCTTGCTACAAACCAAGCACCCTTATCGATCGCATCAAATTGGCGCTCACTGCGCGATAAGGTATAACTGATCCATCCATTAAAACGCCCTTCCCGCTTTTTTAGGTATAATTCTAACCCATAAGCTCTTCCCCGTCCGTACACCAAGTCTGCTTCAACATATTCATTGGCCTGTAGGTCTGCCCCGCTACGATAGTCAATTTGATTCTTCATATCCTTATAATAGACTTCTGCAGAAAACTCATAGCGATCATGGCTGAAATTACGGTAATAGCCCATAGATCCCTGGTTTGCTGTTTCGGGTTTAATGTTGTTGCTACTCATGACCCAGGCATCTGTAGGTAAGGAAGTAGTTGAATTAGATAACTGATGTAAATTTTGTGATGTACGGTTGTAGGCAGCCTTCACGCTGCTCATCTCATTTAATCGGTAGTTAAGCGAAATACGAGGCTCCGGTGTATAATATTGTTTAACCAACCGTCCACTCGCGTAATTTTTTTCGGTAGCTACATCCCCGTCAGCATCATATGTACGAAAAGTGCCGGGACCCAAAAGCAGAAAGCTGTTTAACCTCACCCCATAGATTAAGCTTAGCTGATCCAATGGCTTCCATTCGTGGGAAACATAAGCGGCTACTTCGACTGCTTTGCGGTCTTCAATATTCAGGCTGTTAATGGTTGAATTTTCATCGGCATCGATTCCCGCCGGCGAAATCTGCTGTTGAAGCACATTTACGCCAAAACGGACCATGCTCCTGTTGCCCGCAAAATTCTGAAAGTCTTCTTTTAGGTTAAAATTGCGTATGCGGGAGGCGACCTTAAAATTATTGTCGTCGTTATTGATATGTACATTATATTTAAAATCGCTATATATTAACGTGGTATTAGAGAAGAGCTTGCTATTGAATACATGGTTTAATCGCACGGTCGCGGTAGCATTGCCCCAGTCAAAGCCAAACTCATCGGCATAACCGAGCACATCTTTTCCAAAATAACCGGAAGCATACAACGTATTATCCACATTGATTTGATAATTTGCTTTTAGGTTTAAATCATAAAAGTATAACCTGCTATTATTTACTGAACTATCAGAAGATAGTTTAAGAAATAGGTCAGCATAAGTCCGACGGCCGCTGATCATGAAAGAACCTTTATTCCTAACTATTGGCCCTTCCACTTTCAGCCTTGATGCGATTAAGCCAACACCACCTTCCGCCGTAAATTTTTTGTTGTTACCGTCCAGCATGCTCACATCCAATACGGATGCTAGTCGCCCGCCATATTGTGCCGGCATGCTTCCTTTATACAAATTCACGTCTTTGATGGCATCTGAATTAAAAGTAGAAAAAAATCCCAACAGGTGTGATGCATTATATACCGTCGCTTCGTCCAGTAAAATGAGGTTTTGATCGGCAGATCCTCCCCTAACAAAAAAACCGCTGCTGCCCTCCCCTCCAGACAATACCCCAGGCATCAGTTGGATGGTTTTCATGACATCTTTTTCTCCCAATAATACCGGAACCTGGTTAATCTCTTTGATGGATAGTTTGGCGACTCCCATTTGTGGTGTTTCCAGCTGCTCTTTGCGATTCACGGCGTTGACTACCACTTCGTTCAGTACCTCGCCACGAAACAATTCGATATCCAGCCGGATATTGCTGTCTAAGCTGACCCTAAGGGTTACCGTCTGATAACCGACATACGAAATCTGCAAGTCATATGCGTCTTGAGGCAGGCTCAGGGAATAAAACCCATAATTGTTGCTGGTACTGGAGCCTGAAACAGGCTTATCCGTACGAATGGTAGCGCCTACCAATTTTTCACCGCTTCCACCGTCACGAAGTGTACCGCTAATAATATATGTCTGTTGGGAGAAGACCGGTATGGTGTAAAGGATGGCTACTGTTATGCATAATAAAAATCTTATATTGGCGTCTTTAAGCGGCATACCGATTATTTGTGTGGTCGTAAAGATAAACATTCCAGCTAAAATGCCGCTAAAAGTTAAAATTATCTGGCGCTAAATAATTGTTTTGTATTTTAGACAAATTTTTAAATCAATAATTACAAGATCATGAAAAAAAATGCATTGTTGTGCTGCGCCGGATTGTTGATAACAAGTCTCTTGCCCGTACATGGCCAAAATGTTCTCAGCAAAAAGGAAAAGCAACAAGGGTGGAAACTATTATTTGACGGTACCACCACCAATGGATGGCACACTTATCAAAAAGACAAAGCCGGATCGGCATGGATTGTGAAAGACGGCGCACTAACCTTTAACCCGGATGCCCCACAGGCAGACCATGGCGACTTGGTCACCAATAGTGAATACGAAAACTACGATCTGCAATTGGAATGGAAAATCTCCCCTGAAGGCAATAGTGGTATTATTTTCGGAATCAAAGAAGACCCAAAATTTGGACAAACTTATGATACTGGTATTGAAATGCAAGTCTTGGACAATATTGGTGCTAGTGACAATAAGCTTCCCAATCATCTGGCCGGGACCCTGTATGACTTAATAGGAAGTCGTGAAGTATCAAAACCCAAGGCAGTTGGCGAATGGAATAAGGCGCGAATCCTGAAAAAAAACGGAGAAATTACCCTTTGGCTAAACGGTATTCAAACCGCCCATGTAAAAATCGGATCGGAAGAATGGAATACATTATTAAACAAAAGCAAATTTAAGACCTGGCCTAATTTCGCTAAATACCCTACTGGTAAGATCTCCCTACAGGATCATGGCCACATCGTTGCTTATCGCGATATCAAAATTAAACTACTGTAATTTTCGGAATTATAATTTTAGATTATAAGTAGTACGTTTCAATAAAAAAAAGAGGTTTCCCAGTATTGGAAACCCTCTTTTTTTTATTTTTTAGCTTTATGACACAAGCTTTAAGCTTCCTTATAATATTCATTGACAATGTCAATCACATCATACATATCAAAAGGTTTACGGACAAAAGCATTGGCTCCGCAACGTTCGGCTATCTTATCAATTTCATTCGCTGAAGAGATCATAACAACTGGTATCCCAGCAGTGTCCGGATTGGCTTTAAT
The DNA here is from genome assembly GCA_900109895.1 of bacterium A37T11. Taxonomy (GTDB): domain Bacteria; phylum Bacteroidota; class Bacteroidia; order Sphingobacteriales; family Sphingobacteriaceae; genus A37T11. The sequence goes on along the minus strand of FOBR01000002.1, from coordinate 202,453 downwards.
CTCTTTTACCAGATCACTGCCCCAGCACCAAGACAATCCTTCATCCACGAGAACAAGCCCAATTTGATGATTTTTAAGGTGTGAATGTAGAAACTTCCCAGAATCTGTAATGACATCATAATCCTCGAATTCAAGAATTTCCAACACCACCTCGGCAACTGCTGCATCATCTTCTATGTACAGTATCTTCTTCAATGGATCTTTCTTTATACAAATTTACTATTAAATTTTAACAATTCAAAATAGTTACTGCCTACTATAATTAGGGGCCTCTTTCGTAATGGTAATGTTATGTGGATGGCTTTCGCGCAGGCCGGCTCCGGTGATCTTGACGAAACGGGCCTTTTGCAGGTCGGGGATGGTAGCTGCACCGCAATACCCCATACTGGCACGGAGACCCCCAATATATTGATAAACAACTTCTGCCAGGGAACCTTTGAAGGGCACTCTGCCCACAATGCCTTCCGGAACAAGCTTTTTAATATCGTCTTCCACATCCTGGAAATAACGGTCCTTTGAACCCTGTTCCATCGCTTCGATTGAACCCATGCCCCGGTATGACTTGAACTTACGGCCTTCATAGATGATCGTTTCACCAGGTGCTTCTTCTACTCCTGCAAATAGGGAACCAGCCATTACGCTGCTAGCACCAGCAGCAATGGCCTTCGCAATATCGCCCGTTTGTTTTACGCCACCATCAGCAATCACTGGAACATTCCTTCCCCGAAGTGCCTTAGCACATTCATATACAGCGTATAATTGTGGAACTCCTACCCCTGCAATAATACGGGTTGTACAAATCGATCCCGGGCCAATGCCCACTTTAATCGCATCTGCACCAGCATTAGCCAAATCAACTGCAGCTTCTGCAGTAGCCACATTTCCAACAATTACTTGCAAATCGGGATATTTTGCCTTTACCATTTTCAATTTTTCTATTACACCTTTGGAATGTCCGTGAGCCGTATCAATTGTCACCACGTCCACGCCTGCTTTTACCAAAGCATCGATACGTTCTAACGTATCAGGAGTTACGCCTACGGCAGCCCCAACCAGCAATCGCCCGTGTTCATCTTTAGCTGCATTCGGAAAGTGTCTGAATTTTTGGATATCTTTGAAAGTGATAAGGCCAGCCAACAGGCCATTTTCGTCCACGACTGGCAGTTTCTCAATCTTATAATCCTGTAATATCTCCTCTGCGCGGACCAAATCGGTACCAATAGGAGCCACAACGAGATTTTCTTTAGTCATAAGCTCACTGATAGGTCTGTCCATATCCTTTTGAAACCTCAGGTCGCGGTTGGTAACAATACCTACCAGTTTTCGGTTGGCATCAATAACCGGGATGCCGCCAATCCGGTTATCTTCCATTATCTTAAAGGCATCACCTGTCAGCGCATGTTCATCTAATGTTACCGGATCCTGAATCATTCCGCTTTCAGACCGTTTTACTTTTCGTACTTCGGCAGCCTGCCCTGCTATGGTCATGTTTTTGTGCAGCATACCAATACCTCCTGCCTGGGCAAGCGCAATTGCGAGCTCAGACTCCGTAACAGTGTCCATCGCAGCCGAAACCAGCGGAATGTTTAACTTAATTTTTTTTGTAAACTGTGTACTGGTATCCACATCACGGGGCAGCACTTCAGAATAAGCCGGGAGTAATAAAACGTCATCGTAGGTAAGGCCTTCGGCTACGAATTTTTCAGGGTCTAACTGCATGGCAAATATATCTTAAGATATCCTATTTGCCGGGCAAAGGTACGCTAAATAAATGAATAAACATAATGCCGGTGTCACAATTTGCCGATCACTACTTTTACCATCCGGTCATAGTTTAGGTATTTATTGGCAATATTATGCACATCCTCAGCTGTCATTGCTTTTATGACAGCACTGTACCTTTGATAATAGCCTGCATCCAGTCCTGAAAAATAGAGCTGTTTAAACTTGTCAGCATGAGAAAAAATATTCTCTAAGCTACCCAATAACGACCCCAGCATGTAATTACGTACCAGCTCAAGCTCATCACTTTTCACAGGTTCGGTTCGTAACGCATTTATTTCCTTTTCTATTTCAGCAAGGGTAGCAGCCGTAACATCTACCCCTACTTCTGTTGCGATCGTAAAAAAAGCCGCATATTTCAAAGAAGCTATCCCAGATCCAATGCCATAGGTATATCCTTTATCTTCCCGGATATTCGTCATGAGGCGCGATCCAAAGTATCCGCCAAGCAAGGTATTGACAAACTGCAGCGCAGGAAAATCAGGATGATTTCTCTGGATGGCTTGGTTTCCTAACCGTATGGCTGACTGCAACGCCCCGGCGCGTTCCTCATAGAGCAATGTCGCCGTTGGAACAGACAAATCCGGTTTTTCTATCTCGAGGGTCGTCGTAGTTGCTGGCCATTCATCCCCAAAAATTTGGCGGATGCGTTCGATCATATGGTCATTTACCTTACCACTGAGAAGTATGGTACAATTGGAAGAGATCAAATTCCGGTGATACGTATTCAATAAATCTTCGCGCGCCAGCTGGTCGTAATCTTCCATAAGCGGTACATATCCATAAGGGCTCCTGCCAAAAAGGTAACTATTAAAGGTGCGCCGCGCTACAAAATCATTTTTCCGGAGCGAGACCTGTAATTTCTGTTTGTGATTTCGAATATACGTATCCAACTCTTTCTGTGGAAATACAGATCCCGTAAGCACCTCTTTTACCAAAGGCAATAATTGGGGCAAATGGCGGTTTAAAGAATACAGTGCCAGGGATGTATGGTCAGCACTGAATTCCGGCTGTAAAAAGGCACCATAAAAATCTATTTTTTCTGCCAATTGTGCGGCGGTATAAACCCGGTTCCCTTCCAGCAACATACCGCTTACGGCCAAATTAAGAAGGGGCTTTTGCAGGTCAAAGCCGGCATTGTCAAAAATCCACTCCATACGTACTAAATCCTCATTCCCGCCATTGATGACAAATAGAGAAATACCATTTGGCAGTTGATGCTTTTCGGGTTGTATGATATGCAGCCCATCGATAGGGCGAAATGCGGGTGCGTCGTTTCTGTTAAGCATGTTGAAGGGGTAAGTAAATGAGTGTTGATGAATTTTCCTTACGAAAGATTTGGCGCGCCTGCTCCTGAATGGAAGCATTACTCACTGCCAAATAATGTCCAGCCTCCTGATTGATCTGGCTTCCATCGCCCAGCAGTTCATAAAACGCAAGGCTCATGGCCTTTTCCATGATGTTCATCTGAGAGAATATCAGCGTAGATTCTATTTTATTTTTCACTTTTTGCAATTCCTCATCTGGTACAAGTTCGCTTTTAAGAGATTCCAATTCTTGCCAAATAGCGGCTTCAGCATCTTCTAACGGTACCTGTGGTGCCGGTTTGCCTTCAATAACAAACAGGCCTGGGTCCAGGCTCCCTAACTGATAAGCATGTATCTCCGTAAAAATGCCGAGGTCCTTTACCAAGTGCCGGTATAGCCTGGAAGACTGCCCACGTGAAAATAGATCGGTGATTAGATCAATGGTATAGTAAGCCGGATCCAGACGGCCTGGGATGTGAAATGCAATATACAAGCTTTTAAGTGGGACGTCTGCCTGAACAATCTGGCGGCGGGCACTGATCTGTTCCGGCTCTGCTGGTAGCAATCGGTCGGGCTTCGGGGCAAAAGGGATGGGACCAAACCATTTTTCAGCCAGCAATTTTACTTCTTCAACTTTTACATTGCCAGCGACTACGACAATGGCATTTGTTGGTAAGTAGTGCTTATGGAAAAATGCCTTCACATCAGTCATACTGGCGTCTTCAATGTGTGCCAGTTCTTTGCCTATGGTAGCCCACTGGTACGGATGCACCTGGTATGCCAGCGGCCTGAGCTTAAGCCAAACGTCGCCGTAGGGTTGGTTTAAATACCGTTGCTTAAATTCCTCGCTAACCACTTGCCGTTGGGTTTCCAAGCTTTTTTCACTAAATGCCAGGCTTAGCATCCGATCGCTTTCCAGCCAAAAGGCTGTTTCCAGATTGACTGCCGGCAGAGAAATGTAATAATTAGTGATGTCATTACTTGTAAATGCATTGTTTTCGCCACCTACTCTTTGCAAGGGGGTATCAAACTGCGGGATATGGACAGAACCGCCAAACATTAAATGCTCAAATAAATGTGCGAATCCGGTCTTTTCCGGATCTTCATCCCGCGCACCTACATCATACAATATATTAAGGACAGCCATAGGCGTTGCGGCATCTTCATGTACCAGAAAACGCAAGCCATTGGCTAAAGTAAATCGACTAAAGTGTATCATGCAAGTGAATTTGATTGAATGGAGGCAAAGGTAATTTTTTTTGGCTTCAGAAATCGAACTTAACCAATTTTTATGAAGCATTGATTAAACTTTACATTAAATTCCTCGTCTAAAATTTATAATCAAAATTTAATACTATGATTAAATCGGCTATTATTTCTTTGGGCTTAATTTTACTACCCCTGGTGAGTTGGGTTTCCTTAACTGCTTTTAACCCCGCAACGCTGCCTGTTAAGGTACCTTTTAAATTTCCTTATCAGCAGCAAGGGCTAGATGAAGATCAGGCTGCTTCTCACCTTATCAGTAGGTTTACTTATGGAGCAAGGCCTGGAGATTTGGCCCAGATAAAACACCAAGGCTTAGAAAACTGGTTTATGGACCAATTAAATGCTTCCTTGCCAGAAGATACCCTGGATAACCTGCTATCTGCATATGATGCAATCGACTTATCGAACGCAGATGTGGTACGAATCTTTCCCCGTGGAGGACAGGCAGTCCGTATGGCCATTAAAGAAGGGATTATTTCAAAAGATTCGGTCAACTCTAAAATGCCTGGTTATAAAAAGATGCTGGCGGATTATCTTAATAATAAAGGGTTGAGGGATCAAAAAGAATTGTTCCACCAGTTTGTATGTCAAAAGATCCTACGGGCAGCTTACGCCCAAAACCAGCTACAGGAAGTAATGACCAGTTTTTGGCTGAACCATTTTAATGTATCTATCACTAAAAGCGATTGCGCCCGTTTTATACCTGCCTATGAACGGGATGTGATCAGGCCGCTTGCATTGGGTAAGTTCAGCGACCTGCTTCTTGCCACCGCGAAATCACCAGCCATGCTGTATTATTTGGATAACTTTAGCAGTACTGGGTCCAAACCAATAGCAAAATATACCCGCAAAGATGGACCAAAGGTGGCCAGAATTAAAGCATCCAATAACAAAAAAACGGGTGGGCTTAACGAGAATTATGCCCGGGAGGTCATGGAACTACATACGCTGGGCGTTGACGGGGGTTATAATCAACAGGACGTGACCGAGGCTGCTCGTGTACTCACTGGCTGGTCAGTCTACCCGATGGATTACAATAAAAATATGGCCCAAAAGCTGGGGCAAGCAAGTGAGGCACAGCTGGAAAAACGAGGATATAAGCACGATGGGGATTTCTTATTTACGCCAAATCGGCATGACCCTGGACAAAAAACTATACTGGGAAAGACATTTGGGCCTGACCTAACTAAAAGAGATGGCTACGAGGAGGGCGTACAGTTGCTGAATATGCTGGCCCACCATCGGTCGACTGCGGCTTTTATAGCGCGCAAGATTGCAGTACGATTTGTCAACGACAACCCTCCTCAATTGCTCGTGGATAAAATGTCCGATACCTTTTTGGAGAAAAACGGAGATATTCGACAAGTGATGATCACAATGGTTTCGGCTCCGGAGTTTTGGGCCAAGGAGGCCGTGCGTGAAAAAACCAAATCACCTTTCGAACTGGCCATAAGCGCTGCCCGAAATGTGGATGCCCAGATCACTGAACCTTATCAGCTCTATAACTGGATCAATAAAATGGGGGAACGGATGTACTATTATCAAGCACCAACCGGTTTTCCTGACAAAGGGGAATATTGGATCAATACTGGCTCTTTACTCAGCCGCATGAACTTTGGGTTGGCCTTTGCTTCAGGGCGGATACCTGGAGTAAAGGTTGATCTTGCTAAGCTCAATAATTATCACGAACCTGAAAGTTCGCAAGCCGCTTTAACCATCTATAGTAAATTGATCCTGCCTGATCGGGATGTGAATAAGACTATCGGGCGTCTGGCACCCTTGCTGAATGATCCGGCATTGGCAGAAAAAGTAGCCAAAGCGAGCAACAGGAGAAGGCTGGTGACAGAGATGGAAACCACTAAAGGGAATGTCCCCATGAAGGATAGTCAGATGCTGGCACAGGTAGTGGGTATTATAATCGGATCTCCGGAGTTTCAGCGAAGGTAAGGAAAGCGGAAAAATGGGATCAGCCCTCTGCGGCTACGGAAATCCACTTCGAGAGCCTCGGTCTCTCTCCGTTTTTTTCCTAACCGCAGTCGGACAGACCCCATTTTTCTTTAAGGGTCTAAAAAAAGAACAGAAAACTAATTAATATGTTGTCAAGAAGAGGATTTTTAAAAGCCGGTGGACTGAGCCTTTTTGGTGTAGGTCTGATGGGTGGTATTCCAGGTTTTTTGGCCGAAGCGGCTGCACGTGAAAAAACCATTAAATTGTTTGGAAAGCGCAAAACATTGGTCTGTATTTTTCAACGTGGGGCGATGGACGGTCTTATGGCCGTGACTCCATTTACAGATGCATACCTGAAGTCAGCCAGACCTAATTTATTCATGTCTGCTGCCAGCCAGCAAAGAACTAGCCCGCTGATAGATCTGGATGGTCAATTTGGCCTGCATCCGTCTATGAGGGCATTTGAAGAAGCCTTCCGTGAAAAACGGCTAGCCATTGTCCATGGCATCGGTTCACCCAATAATACCCGATCGCATTTTGATGCACAAGACTATATGGAATCAGGCACCCCATTTAATAAAGGAACAGCAAGCGGCTGGTTAAACAGGGCTGTAGGACTGTTGGGGCACGATGCCCTCACCCCCTTTACGGCAGTGAGCCTTACGTCTGCCATGCCCCGATCATTCTATGGAGATAACCCCACGGTATCCATCAGTAACTTGAAAGATTTTGCGATACAAATGCGAGGAAATCCCTCAGGGGCCAACTTGGCCGCAAAAAGTTTTGAAGACCTCTACGATCAGACTGCTTCTTCCCTGCTGCAAGATACTGGAAAGGAAAGTTTTGAAGCGTTAAAGCTATTGCAAAAAACAGACCTCAAAAATTATACGCCCGCCAATAAGGTGGTGTACCCGACATCATCACTGGGAAATTCACTGAAACAGGTCGCCCAGCTCATCAAAATGGATGTAGGCATGGAAGTAGCTTTTGCAGAATCAAATGGGTGGGATACGCATTTTAACCAGGGAACTGATACTGGAGTCTTTGCGCGAAATGTAGCCGATTTAAGTAACAGCATTATGGCTTTTTGGAAGGATCTGGAGGCTTACCAAGATCAGGTGACCGTTATGACCATGACGGAATTTGGCAGAACCGTCCATCAAAATGGTACTGGAGGTACCGATCATGGACGAGCCTCCTGCAATTTTATCCTTGGCAATGACGTGAATGGAGGGTTGGTACATGGCCAGGTGCAGCCACTGGCTCCTGAAAACCTCGAAGACGGCCGAGACCTGGCTGTCACTACTGATTTTAGGTCAGTATTTAGCACAGTAGCAGAACATCATTTACACATCAAAGACACAAACACCCTGTTTCCCGGCTGGGACGGAAAACAGGGTGTAGTTATGAAAAATGCATAGAGAGTGTGGATATTGCTGCCTAGCTTTTGTCTACAGACAATGCCTTATCGACAAGAAATAGCAACTTTTTGCGATGAGCTTGTGTGAGGGCATCTCCAGTACTAGCAACGGGCGACAATTTAGCCTTGATGGCATTCAAGGTAGCTAAAGAAGCCGATTGGCTGGCATAGTCATATCCTGCCCGGGAATCCAGAATACCGATCAGTGCGCTGACGAATTCAGTTTGCAGGTTCTGTCGAATCAGGTTGACATTTCCATTTAGGTCTTCGTCAAAGATATTGGACCTGAGATCGTCCATTACGTCCGTCACCGGATAATTGTTGCCATAAAAACTGCTATTGTTGATACGTGCTAAGGTAATGGGATGCAGTATTTGTGCCAGCGTATTTACTTGCAGGGCGCGAAATGTATTTTGCGGCTTGTAATCTTCGGTATTGCCAAAGAAACCAAACCCGCGGCGCTGTTGTTGTAAATAGGGAAATAAGGCATAATCTGTTGAAAAGGCATTGGGTGAGTAAAGATATTTGCCGAGAAGTGCCATGGCTTTCTTTTGGGTTTCGAGGGGTACCGGGGTAAATGGTTGTCCGGTTTCTTCCTGACCTACGTAGCTGCGGTCCACATAGATACCGCCAATATATCGACTGATGGCATTGGCCATTCCGGCACGCTGCGCATTAAGCTGGCTATAACGGGCCAGCAATTCCTGATAGCTCTGATTAGGTTTGGCAAAGCGCTCTTTTAGTTTTGGCACAACTTCATTGACCAGTTTAAGACGCTCTTCACCATACACCATCATATCGTTGGATTGATCAAAAATATTCACCCGAGGGTCTATTCCAGCCCCAGGAGAGCGCATGTCGTCCGCATCATTTCCAAAAGCTAGTTTTGGGTCAGTACTACGGCTCAGGATGTTTTCCAATCCCTTTTCTTCATTCGCTGCCGTAAATGGTGTATAACCATAAGCAATTGCCCAAGTATCATAGGGCCCAACTTTAGTAGTATAATAGTCACCCTGTTTACTACGATCCCTGCTTACATTGATAGACGGATAGTCCATCACCGATCCCTGCAAACCTAATTTATGCGTGATTTTTGTGTCGTTTAATTCTGTAGGACTAAGCATTTGGGTAGCCTTCATATTATGGTTCAATCCCAGCGTATGACCTATTTCGTGCAATATTAGGTAATATAAAAATTGCTTGTGTATCTCCTTAACCTCCACAGCACGCTCAGCATCACTCAAACGGGCATCCAAGGTTTCTACTACCGCTTCACCCGTTTGGAACTGCATGCTCAGGGCGTCGGCCAGCTGGCAGCCATAAGGTTCTTTCGAGTGGTTTGCGATGGCTGGTGTAGTGGTTACGTCTGTTCCGGCAGATGGCTCCCAAGGTAGGCTCTTCGCAGCAGCACTATTGGTAAATAGGTCATAGGTGCGCAAGTAATTAGCCACCGGCCGCCATTCAACCGTAATGTCTGCTCCCAATATCTGACCGGTGAGCGGATTAAAAAAGCTCGGCCCTATAGCACTATATCCTGGGCTGATGGATGATTTCCAGCGGATGACATTATAAGAAATATCTGCGGGATCCCATGTGGCATCATCGGGCATTTGTTTCATCACTACGGCATTTTTAAATCCAGCCGCTTCAAAAGCCTCATTCCATTTTTCGCCTGCTTCTTTAATAACCGGGCGGTATTCTAGTGGTGTGGTATTCTCTATCCAAAATACAATGGGTTCCACTGGCTCACTAAGCTTGGCAGAAGGATTTTTTTTAACCAAGTGCCATCGGCTGATGAAATCACGGTAAGGCGTTGCCGAGGCAGAAGTAAGGTCATCAACTTCGGCTCCGAAATATCCCACTCGCGGGTCATCCCTGCGTGGGCGGAAATCGTTTTGTGGTATTTCCAAAAAGGAATGCTGCATCTTAATGCTCACGTACCGGGCATCGGTAATATCCTTTCCGCCATCATTAAATGGCGTAGGGTTGTCGTAAGCAAGACTAACCACAATATCGGTGTTTTTAGGGAACGAACGAATGGTATCGTAACTGGATTTAGCGGGGTTAAGGCCTCCAAGATTGAACATTAATCCAGGAGGAATACCGGGAGGCATGTTAGGTTTCACCGGATCTAATTTATCACTAATAAACAATCCATCAACTGGGATAAGGTATCCTGCACTATCAAAAGCAGCTATTTTTTCCGAATAAAATATCGCGTCGGCCACATCTTTATTGGCGGCTTTACTAACTGGATTCGCAGGATCATAATAAAAAGCCGTATTCTTCTTCACAAACTCAATACGGTCATTATGTTTGCGAATACTAAAAAGCCAGGTGGTCCTGATCATATTTTCATTCAGGAATAAGGTGGTTGGACCTCCCATTGAAAAGCTCTGATAGATAAAATCTTTATTCAACTGGTTCTTTCCAACATAAAGTTGAAGACTAGCAGAAGTCGTATCCCGGTACAGTGTAAACAGTCCATCCACTTTTTTACTGGATTTAACCTTGTCTTTAATATCAGGCTTTGGCGGAATGTTCTTTTTTGCAGAATCGGTTTTTTGCTTTTTAAGACTATCTGCAGATACAGCAGAGAGTTTCTTTTTGGTGGTGTCCTGCTGCCAAAAATAGGCTGACCGATATATCGGTGAAGCAGAAACGGACATTGTGAAGCTTACGCCAATTACAACAGCCGATAAGAATAGGGTCTTTCTCATTTTAATTTTTGGATGGATATTTTTTTTGAATTAAGACTTTCACAATGCTATATTGTTACAGGCCTGATTTAAAAAGCAATTTATTAGCCACGTCAATTTCTTCCTTGCTAATGGTATGTGGCCTGCCGGGAAATACATGAAAGGAGACCTTGGCATTTAATGCACGCAACACTTCTACGCTTTCTTCTACCCTTTTTAACGGTACATGAGGGTCAGGATTTCCGGTGCTTATCAAAATTGGCGTACCTGCAAAATCACCCTGATAGTTGCTCATTTGTAACTGCTCACCAATCAACCCTCCCGTTAAAGCCAACACACCTCCATACAGAGTGGCATGACGGGCTACATACTCCAAGGTCAGGCACGCACCCTGTGAAAATCCGGCAAAATAAAGCCGGGATAGTGGAATGCCTGCGGCCAGCACTTCGGAAACGGCCGATTCAACAATGTGCAAAGCGCTGTCCAGTGCTGGTTGGTTTTGGTCCATGGGGGCCATAAAGCTGTAAGGATACCAGCTGTTCCTGCTGGCCTGGGGGGCAAGAATGGCCATGTCCCCCAGGTGCAAATATGTATTGAGTGAAAGGATATCCTCGGCCGAAGCTCCCCGCCCATGAAGCAGAATTATGGCTTTTTCAGCCTCTTTTAGCAGTTTACCAGCTTTCAGTGTAGGCAAATCATGGCTACTCATCGGCTTTCAGCTTGGGTAGTACCTTTTCAATCTCATCCCGGTGAGATTCATATTGGGCTGGCAATTTTAACCCTTGACCAAGTTCTTCTACCGGCTCATCAATGGCAAATCCGGGGTTGTCAGTAGCCAGCTCAAACAAAACGCCTCCTGGCTCACGGAAATAGAGGGAATAAAAATAATTGCGATCTATTTTTTCCGTGATCTGCAATCCGCGATCCTGTATAATAGCCCGAAAGTGCATTAGCACTTTTTCATCTCTTACCCGGAAAGCTACATGATGAACGGATCCTCCTGCCACATGTCCTACTTGTTCTCCAGGCGCTTCTACTAAGTCTACCACATTGGCTTGCTCAACAGTATCGGTAACAAAACGGTATCGGTTTACTTCCTGCTCCAATAATTTATAGCCAAATACCTCAGTCAGGATGGCTGCCGTAGCTTCTATTTTATTAGAGGTTATGGTGATGTGGTGAAAGCCTTTCAACGCGTTTTCTGCTTTGATAGCATCGGTCTCCCAAGGAATTCTTGTATCAGCATTCTTGGGTACTGTCAGCTCAAATTTTAAACCGTCATTATCTAAAAACGTAAGGTACTGCTCTCCGAATTTCTCAGAAACTTTATTATAGATAACATGGTGGTCTTCGAGTCTTTTTAACCAAAAATCCAAGCTTCCCGAAGGTACAGAATAGCCGATTTCGGTAACTTGACGAGTTCCGCGCCTCCCGCTGCCGATGCTGCTTCCCCACGGAAAAAAGGTAAGTATGGTGCCGGGGGTACCTATTTTATCACCATAATAAAAGTGATAAGTTTTTGGGTCGTCAAAGTTAACCGTCTTTTTTACCAGTCGTAAACCCAGTATACGGGTATAAAAATCGTAGTTCTTACGGGCATCTCCAGCTATCGCAGTAATGTGGTGTAAGCCTAAAATTTGATTTTCCATGATTTTCTCCTTTTTGTGGATACAAAGATACTATCATAAATTGCTCCCCAGGGCATGCCAAGCCTATAAAAATTTATCTTTGGTTGTCAAACAATATATTATCATTCAAATGGATCTTTTTAATAACCAGCTTACCCAAGCGGTGGCTGCCGGGTAATTTTCAAAATCCTTAGGGAGTTTGTTTCCATCCAGGTATTCATTATAAATCCAGGGGTCACCCAAGGCAAAAACAGTCCCTTTGCCATAACGAGCTGTGGCCATTAAGTTTAATCCTTTTTGGGCAAGCACCACTTTTGCAGGTGGACTGACTTTAAGGGTACTCACTTCTTTCAGATAAATTTTATATGCATGATGAAATATAGCGTTATCCTGTTTCGTATAGACAGCTCCTTGAGCAAACTGATTATTTTTTACCATCAAGGCATTATCTTCGTTAAAATGGATCCCAAAGTGATTAGCAAGTTGGTTGAAGTGGGCAAACTCTGCATTCCCGGCGTCATTTCCCAGCAACACCAGCACACCTCCTTGCTTCACCCAATTTGTGAGCACCACAATTTCTGAAGGTTCCAGATTATTTGGATGGGGGGTTTCTTTTTCTGTGTCTGGATCCACTATGATATACACAGATGCTTTAGACAAATTAACAGCTGAAGGTTTTTCAGTTAAAGAATCAATGGTAGCCCCCTGATCACGGAAAATATTTCCCAATACCGAATAGCCACTCTCATCTGTCTCTTCCCAAATATAATGGTAGCGTTTTAAGTGTCCGTCTATATCTTTTCTATACTCCCGGTTATAATAGTAATCTAAAAAAACCATCTTATGTTTTTCCTGGCCTTTAATAACACTCATGTTAAAGCAAGCAAAAAATACTAGCAATCCAAAAGCTATTTTCATAATATCCTGCATCTTATTTTCACACTTTGCAAAAACTTACTCGCTGTTTTTAGTCCTTACTAAAAGCAGTGAACGCAGTATTTACCTGCTCATCGGTTAGGTGTTCACCAGAATGGATCAGTACTTTATATTTGAAAGTTACTGAATGGCCGGCTGGCAATTTGAAATCCAGGGTTTCTTTACCTCCGCTCATTTCATGCTGGCCCAAAGGATTGGCAGCATAGAGGCCATATCCTCTGGCATGCCAATAGGTCGGATAACCTATATTCTTAGGATGATCTAATATGACCAGCGAGATTTGCTCCTCTTTAATTTTTCCGCGGAGGTTAACCCACTTTGCCCTGGTTCCCCATACCGCATCCCCCTCTTTCCCTTCACTGCTCCGATAACTACCTGTCACTCCATCGTTATTCAGTTTGGCAACATTGGTCGCCAAGCCATTTGCATCTGTAAATTTTTCAGGTTTATCTGATGGATGTTCTAATTCGCGGGCAAGGCGTAAACCTAATAAACCTTCTTTGTTATCCTTAAAAGACACATCCTGCTTCAGCGCGGTCAAGGTTGTGACCAGCTCAATACTTCGTTCCGATCCCTCCTCACGAAAAATATAGGTTGAGTTTTGACGTAATAGTGTATCTGAGGAAGGTGTAAGCCAAAACATGGTTACTCCCAGCTCCGCCTTATCATTGCCTGTAAATATTTTGTCAACACTCGCATGCCGGATGGTGCCATAACCACCTTTCTTTTCCGCTGCGATAGCTGTTGAATTATTCCAAAAATCCAGGCCATTGACATTTCCATAATTAAACCACAAACCAATATGGTGCGGGTGGTCCACGCGTTCACCCGGCCGCGGATCAATGGGCCAACCCCGCGTAACCAAAGTACCCTTCGTGGTCCGTAATGGATATAAAACCGGCTTCATAATGGTGTCCGGATAAATATAAGAAGTAAATGGTTTACTATTCACGCTAATATCCACCCGATGGTTAGCAGCATCAGCTGTAATTTTAAATCGATGCTGGGCAAAGCTATTCACAGACATGCAGGCCAGTACCCATATCAGCCCAGTTTTTAATTTGCTTTCTACCATATAAATTATAATTTTTATTTTAAACTTTAAGCTTTCCGCTTTAAAATTATCCCACCACCACTTCATACTTCACATCATCAAATGTAACTTTATTTTAGTGTTGATAAATTCACTACGGGAGTTTGTATGTACATTTCCATGAAACTCGATTTTTACTCGATTAGTATAAATTTTAAGTTTATAAGGCTACAATAATAAGCATCAAGATTTCTTTATCCAATACATCATCCGTAAATATTCACGGAATCGATACCGGAATTCATTGCAGAAAGAAATTTTTTATACCTCTGGTTTAAAACCACGAACGTGTTCAAGCCAATTACCCTAAAAGACATTGCACAGGCACTCCAAATCTCGCCGTCTACGGTTTACAGAGGTAACAGACAACCATGTTATCATCACTCAGAGCCACGACGCCTATGCGAATTAAATCAATCTAAAAAAATTCCTTACTGAAATTCAGGAAAAATAACTCTTTAGTCGCTCTAGTACATGCCGTATACAGCCAACGCATGAATTCCAGGTTCAGCATTTCCTCCGTCAGGTAACCCTGATCCACAAAAACAGCATCCCATTGTCCACCTTGCGCCTTATGGCAAGTGACCGCCATGGCAAATTTTATTTGGAGGGCATTATAATAAGGATCATTTTTTATGGCGGCTATCCGTTCCTTTTTATCCAGGATATGCTTATAGTCCTCCATAACCGCCTCGTACAACTTCTTGCTTTGATCATATGATAAACTCGGCCCCTCAGCATACAACGCATCCAACAGTACCCGGCAACTCAGCGGCTCCTCTCCTTCCGTGCCCGCAAACTCCAGGCTTACATCTGCAAAACGAAAACCAAACTGCTCATGCACATTACGAACACGCCTCACTTTGGCCATATCCCCATTCGCGATAAAACCCTGTGAAGGATCATTCTCTGCAGCCCAATAATAATTATTGCGCACCACCATCACATAATCACCACCTGTCAATTCCTCCTCCCTGTAGAGAATACGGTTTCGGATGTGCTGATTATAGAGATTTGCGTTCTTGTTAGAGCGGCAGATGACCAACGTATTTTCCATGCCATATTTATCATAGGCATAATTCAGGCCCTCTATCAGCTTTTCACCCGTCATGCGAAACACATCCTTAAACCCACGTATCGAAATCTTCGGATAGATTAACTTCTCCCCCTCTTTGGCATCCAGCCTAATCTGCTCCCTAACAGCAGTGGCATTAAATAAAATACCCGAGGCCTTTTCCTGCCGCACCACATCGGTCATCTCATAGTGATACACCGTTAGGCCAAAAGCAGCACCAAGCTTAGCCGGATCCAATGCCGGGCTGTTAACCAAGCCAACCGGAGGCAACTGAGCCGTATCGCCCACAAACAGCAAACGGCAGCTCTTTCCATATCCTACATACGTGATCAGGTCATCCAGCAGGCTTTTCCTTCCAAATCCGGTTGCTTCATCTGAAATCATAGAAGCCTCATCTACTATAAACAAAGTATGCTCATGCATATTATCAGCCAGGACGTAGTTCATATCCGGAGTACCTGCCACTTTTTTACGGTATATTTTTTTATGGATGGTCAGTGCCTTCCGGCCCGAGTAAGAAGTGATCACTTTGGCCGCACGTCCGGTAGGTGCCAGCAGCACCGAACGCATGTTTAGCGAGGGCAGCACCTTCACCAGCGTCCCGATAATGGTGGTTTTCCCTGTACCTGCATAGCCTTTAAGGACAAAACTGGCCAGGGGATTACCACTGCGCAAGAAACGGTCCAGGGCCAGAAAAACCTGCTCCTGTTGGGGAGTGGGACGTGCGGGGAACCGCTGTTGGATTAACTCGTGAATGTGCACCGTTCAAAGTTATGCATAATAAACAATTTTTAGTTAGTTTTGTCAGCCATGAGCGAAGGAACTAATATACATTTTACGGAAGATGGATTTGCTGAACCGCATGCGGCCGCCAGCAAGCTATATGTCTATCAGGATGGCATGAACGGCCAGCTAGCTATATTAGGAGCCGACAGAGACTTATGGGCCTTGCGCGAATGGAAGGAAGATGATCAGGAGCAGGATGACCTGCATGAATTGCTGCAATGGCCCTATGCCCAACGCCAAGTGTTGCTACCACATCGACGCCTGACATTTATTCCCAACGAACTGTACGACGAGTCGCAAACAGCCTTATACCGGCAGTTGCTTACGGATAATGAGGAAGAACCCATCTATACCTATCATTTTAAAAACATCCCTGTTAAATTTCTTTATACGGTCTACGGAGAAGCATCATTGTCCGGGCAATCGCTCATAGCAGAAGAATGTATTCCTGCAGCCGCTCCCTGGATCGAGAGTATGGCTTTGATGGGTGCAAATGAATTTAGTTTTTTGGGCATCCAATTGCACCATGATACCTGTGACTATGTCTATTTTAAGGATGGGGGGCTGATTTTTTATAATAGGTTCCCAAAAGCGGATGCCGATGAATTTAATTACTTCCTGCTATGTGTAATAGAGGAATGCCACATCAATCCGGAGAAAACCCATGTAGTCTTTGCCGGTAACGTCAGGCCAGGCGATGAAAATTACCAACGCATCAGCAAATATTTTAGCCAAATTCAACTGGCCCCGATTGCCGGACTTATACAAACCGGAGAGGCCTCCATTTATGACCAGGGCCAGCGCCTCTTGAATCTGCTGGGTATCGCACTATGCGAATAATCGGAGGCAAACTCGGGGGCATACGGTTACAACCCCCATCCGGATTGCCTGTCAGGCCCACGATGGATCTTGCCAAGGAAGCCCTATTTAACATACTTCAAAACCGGTTGGAAATAGGACAATTAAACGCACTGGACCTGTTTAGCGGCACTGGCAACATTGCCCTGGAGCTGGCCTCCCGGGATGCAATCTCGGTATTGGCCGTAGACAAGCACCCTAAATGTGTGCAATATATCAAGGAAATGGGCCAAAAGTACCAGTTAGACAATCTTCAGGTACAACGGGAAGATGTACTCAAGTTTCTAAAAAGTCCAAAAGGAATGTACTTCGACCTTATATTTGCAGATCCTCCTTTTGACCTGCCCCAGCTTACACAGCTTCCTGCATTGATCCTAAACCATCAATGGCTATCCCCTGGCGGCACCTTCGTGCTTGAACACCCCAGTACCAAAAAGGTTGATCAGCACCCGGGCTTCAAGGAACAACGCAAATATGGCTACTCATCTTTCAGCTTTTTCTCCATTTAATACCTTTTTACTAAATTTACGCTTTATGAAGATAGCTGTATTTCCAGGGTCGTTTGATCCCATCACTAACGCGCATGCCGACGTTGTAAAACGGGCCATTCCCCTTTTTGACCTTATAGTGGTTGCCATCGGCATTAATAGTACCAAGCAAAGTATGTTTGCGCTGGAAAAGCGCAAGGCAATACTTGAAGACGTTTTTGCCAATGAACAAGAAAAGGTGAGTATAGCGCATTATGAAGGGCTTACGGTTGATTTTTGCCACAGCATAAAAGCATCCTATATTCTTCGCGGAATGCGCAGTGTGAGTGATTTTGAATTCGAAAATGCCATTGCCCAAAGCAACCGCAGCCTGGACCCTGGTATTGAAACCGTATTTTTAGTGAGTAGCCCTGGATATGGCCACATCAGTTCCACCATCGTTCGCGATATATTACGTAACAAAGGCGATATAAGCGCCTTCGTTCCGCAAGCTGTCTTAAATCACCTTACGGAAGCTTAGATTCCAAATTTTGCTTCCAGAATATCCTTAATAGCCGGATAGGTATTGTTTTTAACCATCCCTAATTCCTCGGTATGCAGCCAGCGAGCCTCCGTGATATCTTCTTCCAGTTGGGGTACCAGCGGGGGCACCCCATCCACAGACATTTCATACCAATTGGTTTTTTTAATAACCAGTTTGCCTTTCATTTCATAACTATGGTATGATGACAGAATCTTTTCACCCAAAAAGTTAACCGTAATACCGCATTCCTCAGTTACCTCCCGCACTGCGGTTTGTCTCATTTTTTCACCACGGTCCATTTTTCCTTTGGGTAGATCCCATCGTCCCAGCCGTTGGATAAACAAGTAATTGCCTTCGCCATTTTTGACCAATCCTCCGGCAGCTTTTATAAAACTGACAGACTTCTTAATCTTCCGGAAGAGGGCTTTCGGTTTCTCTGTCCTGATTAGCAATCTATTGGCCTTGTTACTGTTTTTTAACTTAAAATAAAGTTTTTTAAATTGAAAGCCTTGTATATCAATTAATTCGTAAGATATAGGTGCTATATAACTGAAATCTGCCACAATCAGGGCCGATTCGTTCACATAAATTTTATAGATTTGCGCCATGAATAATAAGAGTGAGACTGAACTTAAGATCGCTGAATTTTTATTACAAATTAAAGCAATTAAATTACAACCTTCAAAACCTTTTACATGGGCTTCCGGTTGGAAGTCCCCAATTTATTGCGATAATCGCGTCACACTGTCCCATCCAGCCATTCGTACCTATATCCGACAAAAATTTTCTGAACTGATCCAGGACGAATTTGGATCAGTTAGCTTAATCGCTGGCGTCGCAACCGCAGGTATTCCACAAGGCGTGCTGGTAGCCCAAGAACTTGGCCTTCCTTTCTCCTATGTGCGCACCACCGCCAAAGACCATGGCCGGCAAAACCTGATTGAAGGGGAAGTAGTAGGCGGGCAGCGGGTTGTTGTTATTGAAGACCTGGTATCGACTGGACAAAGCAGTCTTAAAGCGGTTGAAGCCCTCAGGGAAGCCGGATGTGATGTGGTTGGGCTTCTGTCTATCTTTACTTATGAACTGGATGCCGCTAAAGAAAACTTTAAAAAAGCAAAATGCCGTCACTTGAGCCTATCAAATTATAATGCCCTCATCGATTTTGCTATTGAACATAATTACGTCAGCAAGGATGAAGCCCGGACTTTGCAAGAGTGGCGAAAAGATCCTGAACACTGGAATCCGGCGGTGACCAACGAATAACAAATGGCTATTTTTAAAAATCAGGTAAGCCTAAACAAATCGGTGGCAGAAGTCTATCAATTTTTGTCCAGCCTAAATAACCATGAGCAACTCATGCCATCTAATGTCCAGCATTGGTCTTCAACCACTGACGAAGCCCGGTTTACTATACAAAATATGGCTAAGTTGTCGCTCAAAGTTGACCAGCGGAAAGAAAACGAAAAGATTGTCATTATTCCGGCAGAGAAAGCACCATTCGATGTTAAACTCACCTGGAAAATCGAAAAAGATAGCGATAACACCAGCATAGTCCATTTGGTTATCGATGCCGACCTCAATATGATGATGAAAATGCTGGCCTCCGGCCCACTCCAAAAATTAGTAGACGAGCAGGTATCCAAATTAAAAGAAGTACTGGTCGCTTAGACCAGTTCTTTTAATGCTATTTCATAAGCTCTTGAAGATATCCCTGTTTTAGCCGAGGATAATTGGTGTATCTTTTCCAATGCGGTTTTAATTACGGAAGAAGCATCTGAAAAAATCGCCTCGTCACTCATTTCAACATTAGGCTGCATTAAATAGGCAAAAACCCTTGCCATACCGCAGTTAGCAATAAAGTCTGGAATAACCGAAACATTGTTATCCGCAAATTCCATAATCGGACCATAGAATATTTCGCGGTCAGCAAATGGTACATTTGCCCCAGAGGCAATCACTTCCAATCCTCCCTCAATCAACAGGCTTAACTGTTGTTTTGAAACCAAGCGCGAAGCTGCCGCAGGAATAAATATTTCAGCAGAAAGCTGCCATATCTGTTGATTAATCTCGTCAAATGGTATCAGGGCTTCAGCATGCAAGCTATTGCCATTACGATTTAAGAATAAGCCGGTAATTTCAGCTGCTGAAAAGCCTTCCTGATTGATTAAGCCTCCATGCCGGTCAATGATCCCAACAATTTTTACGCCCAACCCTGCCAGGTAAAAAGCAGCCGCAGCACCTACGTTGCCCCAACCCTGAATAATAGCCCGCTTGCCCAAGCACGTTCCTCCAAATAAGTGATAGTAATGTTTTACAGACTCGGCCACCCCATAGCCCGTGATCATATCGGCCACTTTGTATTTCAGTTTCAAATCTGGCGCATAATGAACATCCTCTAATACCTTTGAAACACCATAACGTAACTGACCAATCTGATGGATACGTTGGTTTTCGGCCACCTTAAAATGTCCATTCAGCACACCTTCCTGCGGATGCCAAAGGCCATAGCTTTCCGTAATCGGTATCACCTCATGAATTTCATCCACATTTAGATCGCCACCCGTGCCGTAGTAATTTTTAAGAATAGGGGTTACCACTTTATACCAGCGTTCAAGCACACCTCGCTTACGCGGATCTGCTGGATTAAAATTAATGCCAGATTTTGCCCCACCAATGGCAGGTCCTGAAACCGTAAACTTCACTTCCATGGTCTTGGCCAGTGATTCTACCTCATTTCGGTCAAGGCCCAGACGCATACGGGTACCACCCCCAGCTGCACCACCGCGAAGCGAATTGATCACTACCCAGCCCTCAGCTTCTGTTTCGCTATCCTTCCATTCAAACACGATTTCAGGCCTTTTATTTTCAAATGTATTTAGTAGTTCCTTCATTTCTTAAAAAGAATATTTCCTGCAAAAGTAGCATAACATTATTTTATTTCTAAGTATACATTATTAATTAGAATATATTATGGCTATAACAATAAATAATAGAATAAATTTCTTTCATAGCGGTATAATGGCTTACACCTCCTTCTAAACAACAGTAAATTTTTCTTTTTAAGACAATGGCACTTCAAAGAATGGTCAATCATAACTATTATTTACCTTTGCCCTAGCCATACATGCAACAAATAAAAAAATTCGGCATTTTCCTTCTTAGCTTTAAAGGACGCATTATTGTGGGAATTTTATTCCTAATCATCCTGTTTTGGAAATCGTTGCCCTCCCCTTTGTTTCACGCACCCACATCCTATGTCCTGGAAGATGAGCAGGGCAATTTACTAAGTGCTTCAATCGCGACCGATGGCCAGTGGCGCTTTCCCGAAGGAGATGATGTTCCCGATAAATTTGCCAAATGTATCGTTACTTATGAAGATAAGCGGTTTTATTACCATCCCGGCATTGATTTGATAGCCATGGCTAGGGCAATCCGGCAGAATTTAACCGGAAAACGCATTGTCAGCGGAGGCAGTACGCTAAGCATGCAGGTGATCAGACTTAGCCGACAACGTCAGCGTACATTTGGTCAAAAACTAATAGAGCTCTACTTAACACTGCGGCTCGAAGCCGGCTATAGCAAAAAATCCATCCTTAAACTGTACAGTGCCAATGCTCCATTTGGTAGTAACGTTGTGGGGCTTGAGGCCGCATCCTGGCGATATTTTGGCCGTGCCCCACAACAATTGTCCTGGGCTGAAACAGCTACCTTGGCAGTATTGCCAAACGCTCCATCCTTAGTACACCCTGGCCGCAACCGCCAGTTGCTTATGGCAAAACGAAATTTGCTGCTTGACAAATTACTAGCACAAAAAATTATTGACAAACCCACCAATGAACTTTCTAAGCTGGAGCCCCTGCCAGACAAGCCTTTGGCATTGCCGCAGTTTGCCCCGCATTTGCTGTCCAGGTTTAAAAAAGAATATCAGGATCTTGGATTAAAAAGCACCCGCCTGGAAAGTACACTCCAAGGTAGCCTGCAACAGCAGGTGAACACCATCCTTAGCCGCTTTCAGCAAAACTTTAAGGCCAGCGGAATTAATAATGCCGCGGCCCTCGTGCTTGATGTAGAAAGTGGAAAGGCATTGGCCTATGTAGGCAATACTTATCAGCCAAATGCACCCAGCGCAGAAAGCTATGTGGATATGATCACCTCACTACGAAGTCCGGGAAGTACTTTAAAGCCTATTTTATATGCGTCTATGCTGAGCGACGGGCTAATCCTGCCAAACAGCCTGATTGCAGATATACCCACTCAAATAGGCGGTTATAGCCCACAGAATTATGATCTGGGTTATGACGGAGCCATCCCCGCCTCCCGCGCTTTAAGTCGTTCACTTAATATTCCTGCGGTTAAAATGCTGCAACAATATAAGTACCCCCGCTTTTACGACCAGCTTAAAAAAGTGGGCATAAACAGTCTAAAACAGCCGGCTGACCATTATGGGCTTTCCATGATATTGGGCGGCTGCGAAGTAAGTATGTGGCAGCTCGCAGGCGCATACGCCAGCATGGCCCGTACGCTGAACCATTATGACCGCAATGGTGGCAACTACGGGCCATATGATTACCACCCCCCTACCTACCTCAAAAGTGACAGCGAAAAACAATCAGCAAAACGCGGCACTGAACGGGCATCCATCCTGGATCATGCCTCCCTTTATTTTACTTTTCAAGCCATGAACGAAGTGATGAGGCCAGGCGAAGAAGCACTCTGGGATCAATTTTCATCCAGCAAAAAAATAGCTTGGAAAACAGGGACCAGTTTCGGATTTCGTGACGCCTGGGCCATTGGCCTTACCTCCGGGTATGTAGTCTGTGTATGGGTGGGCAATGCCGATGGCGAAGGAAGGCCAGGATTAGTCGGTGTAGAACGCGCTGCACCCATCCTGTTTGACATCTTTGATTTACTACCCGCCACCCCTTGGTTTCAGCCGCCCCTTGACCGGATGGTACAAACGGCCGTTTGCCGGCAGAGTGGTTATCTGGCAGGGCCAAATTGTCCAGATCCAGATACCCTTTACATACAAGTACCTGGCGTGAAAGCACCAGTATGTCCTTACCACCGGCTGGTGCACGTGAACAAAGCCGAAACTTATCAAGTCACTGCCGATTGTGAAGCCAGCGAAAACATTCAAAGTGTACCTTGGTTTGTACTGCCTCCCACTATGGAATACTATTACCGTACGCGTCACCAATCCTATCGCGAACTCCCACCTTACGCGCCCGGCTGCGGAAACAACAATGAACAGGACATGGAACTGATCTACCCTAAACCAAATGCCCGCATTTACATTCCTCTGGAAATAGACGGACAGCGGGGCCGGGTTATTTTCTCTGCTGCCCACCGTAAGGCAGCAATACATATTTATTGGCATTTAGATGATGTTTACATGGGTACAACGCAGCATTTTCATCAGCTGTCCATGGATGTTCAAGCAGGCAAACACCGGCTCACGTTGGTGGATGAAAATGGCAACCGGTTGAGCCAATACTTTGAAATATTAAAGAAGTGATATCTACATTTTACATTCAGCAGAATTACAATTAACTTAGCCGCCCTGTTAGAAAAATGTTATTACGTATAGATGCAGTTAACCAGGCTTGAGATAAAAGGCTTTAAAAGTTTCGGCGATAAGATCACCATCCATTTTAACCAAGGTGTAACCGCCATTGTAGGGCCAAATGGCTGTGGAAAGTCGAATGTAGTTGACGCTATCCGCTGGGTACTTGGTGAACAAAGCACAAGGATGTTGCGTTCAGAAAAAATGGAGAACATCATTTTTAACGGTACCAAGACCCGCAAGGCAGCAAACCTGGCCGAAGTATCCCTCTCCTTTGACAACACTAAAAACATCCTGCCGACTGAATTTTCGCAAGTAACCATTACGCGAAAACTTTATCGCAGCGGTGAAAGTGAATATCGCCTAAACGATGTACAATGCCGGTTAAAGGATATTACCGACCTTTTTCTGGATACTGGTGTAGGCTCAGACTCTTATTCAATCATCGAACTTAAAATGATTGATGAAATAATTAACAATAAAGAGCACTCCCGTAGGGCTTTATTTGAAGAAGCCTCAGGTATTTCTAAATATAAAGTCCGCAAAAAGCAAACGCTAAGCAAACTCAAGGAAACTGAGGCAGACTTGAGCCGGGTAGACGATCTGTTGTTTGAAATTGAAAAAAACCTCAAGACGCTTGAAAACCAAGCCAAAAAATCTGAACGCTATTATCGGTTAAAAGATCAATATAAAGCACTGAGTATTGAACTGGCATCCCTTCGCATTGCCAGTTTCAGCACTGTACTTGATAAACTTCAGGATGATGAAGAAAAGCAGGAAACTACCCGTACGCATATTGGCAGCCAGATCGCCACGTTAGAGGCATCCCTCCAACAACTAAAACAAGCCAGCCTTACGAAAGAGAAAAACCTGGCTACCCAGCAAAAAGCTACCAATGAATATGTGGGCAAAATACGCGCTTACGAAAGTGAGAAAAAGATAAAAAATGAACAACTGCGCCACCTGGAAGAGCAGGAAAAGCGGCTGAGTCAGGAACTAACCCAGGATCGCCAGCAACTAAACCATGTACTATACAACCTTAAACGCCTGGATGAAGAGCAACTTACTGAGGAAACCAAATTAACATCCTTGCAAACCATCTTGGCGGCCAAAAAGCAAGAAGCCGACGAACTCCGCGGGCAGCAACAAAGCGCCAAAGCCAAGGTAGATAACTGCTCCAGGGAAAATAGCGAGCTGCAGAATGAGATCTATAAGCAGGAAAAAAACATCGCCATTCTCCACATTCAACAGGATGCGCTGACACAGGAAAGCCGACGCAATGTGGCTGATACAGAATCCAAGGAAGTCGAGCTTATAGAATTTAACCAGGTGTTGGCCCAGTTGCAAGAACAAGTTAGTTCCCAGCAACAAGCACTCGATGCCACCACAACTGCTGAACAGGAATTACAGCAACAGATCGTCACGGCCGATCAGCAGCTTGTGTCATTAAAAGATGAACTCAACCGCGAAAGCCGCCTGCTTGACGCCAAACAAAATGAATATAACCTCACCAAGTCATTAGTAGATAATCTGGAAGGTTTTCCGGAATCCATCCGTTTCCTGCGAAAACATTCAGGTTGGGCCAAACAAGCCCCCTTATTTTCAGATGTCCTTTTTTGTAAGGAAGAGTTTCGCATTGCCATCGAAAATTACCTTGAGCCGGTTATGAACCATTATGTCGTTGAAAAACACAACGACGCCATTGCAGCCATTCAACTGTTAAATAATGCATCCAAAGGCCGGGTCAGTTTTTTCATATTGGAAGCGGTAGACACGCAAGATTCCAAACCCGGTAACTTAGTCGATGACCGGCTAATTGCTGCCCTGGACGTCATTGAGGTAGAAACTAAATACCGCAAACTATGCGAGCTGCTGCTGCGAAATGTGTACCTGCTTAAAACGAATGACGAATCAGACCTTGAGTCTCCCCTGCCGCAGTTACCCATTGTCCTGCTGCATAAAACGGGCAAATTCAGCAAGAATAGGCTGGGTATGGCCGGCGGTTCGGTGGGTTTGTTTGAAGGAAAGCGTATCGGCCGAGCCAAAAACTTAGAAATTTTGGCTAAGGAGACCAAAGCCCTTAACCAGCACATTCAAAAGCTTCAAAACAGCATTGCCGAAACAACTGAGAGGCTGGTTGCATTAAAAGGCAGCTCCCAGAAAATCTGGATGGAAGAAGCCCGCATGCAGCTAAATCGATCACACAATGAATTGGTCACTGTAAAAACAAAACAAGAACAATACCTGGCATTCATTGAAAACAGTCAAAACCGCAAGCACGATATAGAACAAAAGATTGACGGGATTGCCAATGAGCTCTTAATTGCAGAACCTCAACTCGAACAGCTAAAGTCGCAGCAAGTCATTCAGCAAGAAAATTTAAAAGCTCTCCAGGAAAATTTTGCAGAAATATCTGAAAATCTTACCGAAAAATCAACCGGCTTTAATGAAGTTAACATCAAATATCATCAGCAGCTCAACAAAATTTCCGGACTTGGCAAGGATCGCGAATATCGGGAAAGCCAGTTAGAGACCCTTGAAAAACGGATAGAAAAAAACGAAGCATCCTACAAAGAGGTCAAAGAAAATATTCAGGACACCCTGCAGCACGTGGATCATTCGGATGAAGACCTGATGGCTATGTACAGCCAAAAAGAAAGCTTGGAAAAAGGCCTGAAAGATACCGAACAGGAATACTACACTGCCAGGGGACAGATCAACGAGACCGAGGAAGGAATTGCGGAACAGCGCCGTAAAAAAGAACAGGCCGACCTGCTCATCAATGAAATAAAAGAAAAAAAGAACAACCTTAAACTTTCGCTCAATGGTTTGAAAGAGCGGTTGGCAGTTGAATTCAATATTGATATTAACGACCTGCCTGAAGCACCAGAAAAACAGGACATATCCGGATCCGAAGAAAAGGACTTGCTTGATAAGACGGACAAGCTTAAGAAACAACTGGATGATTTCGGTGCAATTAACCCCATGGCGTTAGAAGCATATCAGGAAATGAATGAACGGTTTACTTTCATCTGCAAGGAAAAGCAAGACCTTACAGATGCCAAAAAATCCCTTCTGGAAACCATTAAAGAGATAGACGATACCGCCAAAGAAAAATTCATGCAGGCTTTCAATAGTGTGAGAGATAATTTTGTTTTGGTATTCAGGTCCTTGTTTAATGAAGAAGATACCTGTGACCTATTGCTTAACGATGTGAACAACCCACTGGAGGCCGATATTGACATTATCGCCCGTCCCAAAGGCAAACGCCCATTATCCATAAATCAGTTATCCGGAGGTGAAAAAACACTAACGGCCACCGCCCTGCTGTTTTCCCTCTATCTGTTAAAACCAGCACCCTTTTGTATTTTTGATGAAGTGGATGCGCCGCTTGATGACACCAATATTGACAAGTTTAACAACATTATCCGTGAGTTTTCAGGACAGTCGCAGTTTATTGTGGTATCTCATAATAAACGTACCATCGCCAGTACCGATATCATCTATGGTGTTACCATGATTGAACAGGGCGTATCCCGCGTAGTTGCCGTGGACATGCGTGAAGTTGGTTAATATTCCAAGTCAAGCAGGCTATATAGCGGTATTAGAATCCCGCCCTTTAATTGAAGGTAGGCATCCGTAAGTGACCAAACGGTGGTTTCAACTTTTTTGGGGCCTTC
The DNA here is from genome assembly GCA_900109895.1 of bacterium A37T11. GTDB lineage: Bacteria > Bacteroidota > Bacteroidia > Sphingobacteriales > Sphingobacteriaceae > A37T11. Next base: position 175,402 of record FOBR01000002.1, on the reverse strand, counting down.
TTCCGTTTGGAAAGTGATGAGCGATTTAGATTTAAATTCATTGCCCAGCCGTAAAGCACTTTGCAATTTGTAGCGTAATTCATGAACGTGACTTTCCGGGGCGTGTATAAGTTTATATTCTTTAATATCTTCTTTGGCTATTAGTTCTGCTGTCATAAGGATGATTTTTAAAAAAAACAATTTAGCATAGAACAATAGTACAAAAACAGATCAATATTATCCAATTGGGAATGAAAAAAAATAGTTACATACCTATTTTTAAAAAAAACGTACCCGGTTTTTCCAAATACGTTTTTAAACATCAATAAGTAAAAGTAACGATTATGCTTTGCTTACATTAACCGCTTGTGGACCTTTTCTGCCTTGTGCCTCATCAAAAGTTACTGAATCATTGTCCCTTAGAGCACCTACACCACCTTTTACATCTTTAAAATGCACGAAAATTTCAGTGCCATCATCTTTTACAATAAACCCAAAACCTTTTTGGGCATTAAACCATTTTACTTTACCGTTAGCCATTTGGAATGAAATTGTGTTTTTTTGTTATGTTTTTCCGAAAAAAAACAGTTTAATTAATTAATAAATCGTTCAAAAAACTATTTTCACCCCAAAAAACCATAAAAACTTCGTTCTTAAAAGTTCCTAAAGCAATAAATAGCCATTTAAACAGATCAAAGATAAAGGATTAATCCAAAAAACAATTATTTATCGCCGCTTTATTTATTGGGCTGGGGCGTTGTTCTCAAATAAGGCTTCACTTCTGTAAAACCTTTAGGGAATTTTGCAGGAATATCCTCCGTTTTAATAGCAGGTACCACAATCACATCCTCACCATCCTTCCAATCAGCGGGGGTAGCCACGCTGTAATTGGCCGTGAGCTGCAAAGAATCAATCACACGCAAAATTTCAACAAAGTTTCTGCCTGTTGATGCCGGATAGGTCAATGTCAATTTAACTTTTTTATCCGGACCAATAATAAATACAGAACGTACGGTTGCTGTCGCAGACGCATTGGGATGAATCATCCCATAAAGCTCTGATACTTTTCGGTCTTCATCAGCAATCAATGGAAAATTGACTTCCGTATGTTGCGTTTCATTAATGTCGTTGATCCATCCCGTATGTTTATCAAGCGGGTCCACACTTAACGCCAATACTTTGACGCCCCTTTTGTCAAACTCACTTTTTAAGGAAGCCGTACGCCCCAGCTCAGTGGTGCAAACCGGCGTATAATCGGCCGGATGTGAGAACAACAATACCCAATTGTCTCCCACATAGTCGTAAAAATCAATTTCACCGATCGTTGTTTTGGCTGTAAAATTAGGTGCCGTATCCCCCAGTTGTAAACTCATTGTGTATCTCCTTTTAATAGTAAACTTTAATATACATCAAAGTAATAGACTTTTTTTTAAAAAAACAAGAAATTTTTAAGAATGATGAATTATAAATGATGGATGATGAATGAATTTTTATTCAACATCCATCATTCAGCATTTATAATTTACTATTTACGTCTACGCAATTCAGCTCGGCAAAAGCCTGTTTCAGGCGAGATACAAAGCTTTCTTCACCCTTACGCAGCCATACACGCGGATCGTAGTACTTTTTGTTAGGAGAATCAGGCCCATTCGGATTACCGATCTGCGATTGCAGGAAGCCCTCATTATCCTGGTAGTAATGGCGAATACCATCCCAGAATGCCCACTGCATATCCGTGTCAATGTTCATTTTAATGGCACCATAGCTAATAGCTTCGGTTATTTCTTCAGGTGCAGAACCAGAACCACCATGAAACACAAAGTTCACCGGTTTTTCAGCAGACAGGCCAAATTTCTCCCGAATGTAATCCTGAGAATTTTTTAGGATTACCGGCTGCAACTTCACATTACCAGGTTTGTACACCCCATGTACATTACCAAAAGCAGCAGCAATCGTAAATTTGTCACTCACTGTTTTCAGCTCCTCATACGCATAGGCTACCTCTTCAGGCTGCGTATATAATTTATGGTCTTCAATGCCGCTATTGTCAACGCCGTCTTCCTCCCCGCCTGTTACACCCAGCTCAATTTCTAAGGTCATGCCAAGCGGTTTCATCCGTTCAAGTATTTTTTTGGAAACTTCAATATTTTCTTCAATCGGCTCTTCAGAAAAGTCAAGCATATGCGAGGAGAAAAGTGGTTTTCCGGTCTCTTTAAAAAATTGCTCGCCATAATTCAACATGCCTTCTACCCACGGAAGCAATTTTTTGGCAGCATGGTCAGTGTGCATAATCACAGCAACGCCGTAGTGTTCAGCCAGCAAATGTACATGGCGAGCCGCAGATACCGCCCCCAGGATACAGGCCTGCAAACCGTCATTATTCAGGGTCTTGCCCGCATAAAACTGCGCACCACCATTTGACAACTGGATGATCACGGGCGAGTTTACTGCCTTTGCAGTTTCCAACACCCCATTAAGTGTATTGGTCCCGGTCACATTTACCGCAGGCAAGGCAAACTTATGCTGTTTAGCCACTTCAAACAATTCCTGCACGGCATCGCCGGTCACCACACCTTTATAATCTTTTAAACTCATTAGATTTATGTATTAAACAATTCGTACTATTACGGCGTCGAATTTAGTAATTTTTTTATTAGCAAGCGCACACGGCAATCGATTACCTATCAAAAACAAGCTTAGATCAATATGAAAATAAACTACTGGAAATTTTTTTAGATTAATCTAACTTTGTATCTTTGTAAGGCAAAACTTATCGTAACAATTCGCGTATGCAGCAAGCACACCTTCAAAATAAGTCCCTACAGGATGTTCATCAAAGTGTAAATACAGAATTAAAGAAGTCACCTTTTCGGAAAATTCTCAGCTTTTTTGGACCGGCATACCTAATTAGCGTTGGGTATATGGATCCAGGTAATTGGGCCACCGACCTTGCCGCTGGCAGCCAGTTTGGTTATAGCCTTATTTGGGTACTGCTCATGAGTAATATCATGGCTCTTTTGTTACAAAGTCTGGCCGCCCGATTAGGTATTGTGTGGGGACGAGACCTCGCTCAAGCCAACCGGGAAGTCTATCCCCGGGGGTTAAATTTCATCCTGTACCTTTTGGCAGAAATAGCCATTGCTGCCTGCGACCTGGCCGAAGTACTTGGCATGGCCATTGGTCTAAATTTGCTTTTCGGGTTAGATTTGCTTTGGGGTGTAGGCATTAGTTTTTTGGACACCTTTTTATTACTTTACCTACAGCGCCTTGGAATGCGCAAAATGGAATTATTCATCATAGGACTTATCTTTCTTATCAGCCTGTGTTTTTTAGTAGAAATGATCTTTGCCAAGCCCGATTTCCACGGCATTCTGCATGGATTCATGCCCAGCATACCCAACGCCACTGCCTTATACATTAGCATAGGAATTATTGGCGCCACCGTTATGCCTCACAACTTATATCTTCATTCTGCCCTCGTCCAAACCCGTAAAATTGGTAACGATGAATCTTCCATTCGAAAAGCCCTTAAATATAATTTTTGGGACAGTGCCATTGCGCTTAACCTGGCTTTTCTCGTAAATGCAGCTATCCTGATACTGGCGGCTGCAGTATTTCACAAAGGCGGTATGACACAAGTAGCTGAACTGGAAGATGCCCACCAGCTGCTAGCACCAGCTTTAGGCACCCAATGGGCTCCAAGACTCTTTGCGATTGCTTTGATATTAGCGGGGCAGAGCTCCACGGTAACTGGCACACTGGCCGGACAAATCATTATGGAAGGATACCTGCAGTTGCGAATTAGCCCGGCAATACGAAGAATGATCACACGACTCCTGGCCATTGTGCCGGCTATGCTAGTTATTTATATCGCCGGTGACGACAAGGTGGGCCCTCTACTTGTATTTAGCCAGGTATTGCTTAGCATGCAGCTGGCATTTGCCGTCATTCCACTCATCCATTTCGTAAGTGATAAAAAACGTATGGGAGTTTTCCGAATTTCTTGGTCCTTACAGTTCGCTTCATGGGTTATAGCTGCTATTATTACGATACTTAACGGGCAGCTGGTTTATTCCCAGATCATCAGCTGGACCACCTCAATCAATAATACCTGGGCCAGCATCGGACTTATAGCAGGCGGGCTTAGCTTGGTCGCTTTACTTATTTTAACACTCATATATCCCATTTTAAACAGAAGAATTACTAATGAATATTAACGGTGCTCCGTAAGTTCTCATAATGTAAAATAATTTTCGAAGCCGGCAAGTAAGCTACTGATAACAAATCACCCTCCTGCCAGAGGTATTCTTCCGTCAATGGAATAAAAAGCTTTTGCAAGCCATATGGTTTATCCGCTAAAATCAACTCTACTTTGTGATAACCTACGTAATGCCGTTTCACTTTTAAAACTGTCAAAAGCATCCTCTTATTATCCATTTCGAGGTCTTTGGACAAACGTTTTCCGCGCCAATAACTAAAAGCAGAAATGGAAAAAAAAAGGAATTGTGTTAGTATCACTAATATTTTGACCATTTCATAAGGCATTATAAACTTACTAACCAGAATATACACAATGCCAATACCAATACCTGTTAAAAAATAGTATTTGCACCTTGTTTGAAAATGGCCTATTTTTTTATGAATAAGCCGAATATCCCTTCCTGAGAAGGGTAATTCCACCTGCGTATTATCCGGGCTAGCTTTCAATGCCATCATTGTTGAAGGCCAAACTTAAACAACAATTGCTAGCGGGATGTTATCGATTTTTTAGGTTTACTTTTCGTCAGTATAGGTGGCTCAGTAAGTTTCCGTGCCGGTCTTTTTTTTGGCTTCTTTGTTTCAACAGGGCTGCCCCCTAAAATTGCCAAAGCTTTAGATACGCGGTCTAATTGTGCCGTAATTTCATTTTTCTTCGCTATCAAAAGTTCCAACTTTTGATTTTCTGATGATTGATTATTTGCCATTTTTCTTTTTTGTATAGGTTGCAAAATTAATAAAACCCATCGCAATAACACATTATTTATTTATTTGTTTTTCAAAGCTGTCCGGCATCGGCAAAGCTGTAATAACCTTTATCCGTAAAAATCACATGGTCCATAACCCGAATGTCAAGCAAGGCCCCAGCCTGGCTAATACGTTTGGTAATTGAAACATCTTCAGGGCTCGGCCTCAGACTTCCGGAGGGATGATTATGCGTGAGGACCACCGTAGTAGCCCCATGCTGAATTACCAACTGAAAAACAATTTTGACGTCCACAACCGTACCGCCGGTACCCCCCCTACTAATAAGCTGCTTGTTCAGTACCTTATTAGCATTGTTGACCAACAATATCCAAAACTCCTCGTGGTTAAGGTCGGCATACATCGGCTTAAGGAGCTGATAGACATCTTTGCTTGAATGGATAACTGGTCGATCTTCTTCGGGGGCTTCTTTACGGCGGCGCCCCAGTTCAAGGGCAGCCACTATACTAATCGCTTTTGCTTCGCCAATTCCCTTGAACTTGCAAAGCTCCGGAACCGAAAGTTTAGCCAATAAATTCAAATTGTTATCCACTGCGTGAAGCATCCTTCTGCCTAATTCAACGGCCGATTCTGTCCGCGAACCACTACCAATCAGGATGGCGATCAGTTCAGCATCGGTCAAGGACCTGCGTCCTTGTTTCAACAGTTTTTCCCTCGGCCTGTCGTCTTCTGCCCAGGATTTGATAGACATGTTCTTTTGGTAGGTATTTTCCATGGCGAAAGATACAAATATTTTAATTCTTTCAAAGCATCTGCGAAATTGTCAAAAATTTTAATGTATATTGCGCAAGCAATTAACCACTAATTTACAAGCCTTTATTACAAATAAAGGCTTGTATTTAGCTTTATTAATCAAAAAAAATATCATCATGACAAAAAAATTTGCGGCAGAATTTATCGGCACCTTTTGGCTGGTATTTGGAGGTTGTGGTAGCGCAGCGCTGGCAGCAGGCTTTCCAGACACAGGAATCGGATTTTTAGGCGTAGCCTTAGCTTTTGGATTAACCGTAGTGACCATTGCCTATTCATTAGGGCATGTTTCAGGCGCGCACCTGAATCCTGCTGTTTCATTTGGCCTTTGGGCTGCGGGCCGCTTTAGCGGCAAAGAATTAATACCTTATATTATTGCCCAGGTACTGGGAGGTATTGCAGCAGCTGGAATTCTTTACGTCATTGTAACCGGCAATGGCAGCGAGATAGGCAATTTTGCAGCTAACGGTTATGGCGAGCATTCACCGGGAAAATACGGGCTTACAGCAGCACTGGTAACCGAAACGGTCCTAACGTTTATTTTCCTGCTCGTTATTATTGGCGCTACAGACAGCCGGGCACCACAAGGTTTTGCCGGCCTAGCTATTGGCTTGGCGCTTACCCTCATTCACCTGATCAGCATTCCGGTAACAAATACTTCGGTAAATCCGGCCCGCAGCATCAGCCAAGCCCTGTTTGTAGGTGACTGGGCCATCTCTCAACTATGGCTTTTCATTGTAGCCCCCATAGTCGGTGCCCTCATAGCAGGAGCCGTTTACAAGGGATTGTTTGAAAAAAAGACAAATGAAGGCATTTAGGCCATAAGTTTTAGACCGTTTACAACAAATAAAAAGGGTTGATTTTTTCGAATCAACCCTTTTATATAAAATCAACATTTACTTTAATATGTATATTATATAATTCATAATTCAAACTTCCTCTTAACCCTTTCCCACCATTTTTTAAGGGCAATATTATCCAGCTTTTCTTTTTCTGAAAGGTCAATACTATCATTAATCATATAAAGGCTGCTATCCCGCAAAGTATCGGGTTCAGGCCAGGGCGAAGTATAAGTTTTAGCCACCCTTAAATAACCACTCATAACTTCAATTGATTCTCCACGATCGGCATCATAAGCACTCACTCTAAATTCGGATGGTTCGTCAACATGTACATCTATAAGACGGGTACGCAAATGAAGGGGGGTATCTTCCTTTTTTATCACAAAAAAGAAGTCACCACTAATGCGCATTACCCGCTCCTTTTTTAACAAAGTGTCCCTGATGTCATTATCCTTATCAATAAAAATAATCCGGCTGGCCTTAAGCAGGGAATCCGTTCTAACTGGTTCAGGTATTTTTTCTTCCGGAGGTGTATATACCCATTTCTCAGCAGGTTTTTCAGGTTTTCTCAGCTTGGTAAACGTCCAATAGCCCACTGCAGCCAACATGGCAAGCCCCACTAACATGAATATTACTTTTCGTATCATAATGTAACAGCAAAAAGGCCTGCCTGGTGAGGGCAAGCCTTTGTTTAATATACGTAGTGTAAATTACTCAGCTACTTCTTTTTTGGTTTTAGCTGGCTTTTTAGCCTTCGCTTCAACCACTTCTTCTGTAGCAATAGCTTCCGTTTCTTCTTCTGTCTTTTTAGCAGCCTTTTTTGCTGGTGCTTTTTTTGCAACCGGCTCTTCAACCACTTCAACAGCTGCTGCTGCCTTAAGTTGTGGTGTTAAAGACTCCAATACAGGTGCCTCTTCAGCAGCAAGTACAGATACATACGATTTATTGTTTGCCTTTTTCCGAAAAACAACCTTTCCATTGATCAGCGCAAACAAAGTATGATCTTTTCCGATACCTACATTTACGTCAGGATGGTGTTTTGTGCCACGCTGGCGCACGATGATATTACCGGCAACCGCTTCCTGGCCACCAAAGATTTTAACACCTAAACGTTTGCTGTGTGACTCACGGCCGTTCTTAGAACTACCCGCACCTTTTTTATGTGCCATGCTTTATTTCTTTCCTATCTTGATAGTAGGGCACTTTAAGTACCCCTGTTAAAAATTCAGTTATAAAGAGATGCCCGTGATCTCGATCTTGGTAAATTGTTGGCGGTGCCCGTTTTTCTTTTTATAGCCTTTACGGCGTTTCTTTTTGAAAATGATCACTTTATCACCCTTCAAATGAGACAGGATCTTAGCGGAAACCTTAGCTCCATTTACTGCCGGCGTACCGATCGTAAATTTCCCAGCATCTTCTGCTAACAACACATTGTCAAATTCAATACTAGCGCCCTCATCTCCCTGTAAGCGGTGTACAAAGAGTTGCTGGTCTTTTGCAACCTTAAATTGCTGTCCGGCTATATCTACTATTGCGTACATTGTTAATTAATTAATCTGTTAAATACGTTAAAAAAATGAGCCGCAAAGCTACAGTATTATTTTTAAAGGGGCAAGGGTTCACTACAAATATTTTGAAATCGTTGATTTTTGTACTTGCAACTCTATGTAATTTTCAGATTAAAACACTAATTTTACCGCAAAAATATAACTCAATGAACATTCACGAATATCAAGGTAAGGAAATACTGAAGAGTTTTGGAGTACGTGTACAAGAAGGCATCGTGGCAGACACCCCTGAAGAGGCTGTTGAAGCAGCAAAAAAGCTAAAAGAAACACTCAATTCTGACTGGGTTGTAGTAAAAGCGCAGATCCATGCAGGCGGCCGCGGAAAAGGCGGTGGGGTAAAGCTGGCCAAAAACCTGGAAGAAGTTAAGCAAAAAGCTACCGATATCATCGGTATGCAACTAGTCACCCCGCAAACAGGCCCTGAAGGCAAAAAGGTGAATAAGGTTTTGATCGCACAAGACGTATACTACCCGGGAGAAAGTGAAACCAAAGAATTTTACGTAAGTGTTTTGATGGATCGTGCCAAAGGCCGTAACGTCATCATGTATTCTACCGAAGGTGGTATGGACATTGAGGAAGTTGCTGAAAAAACACCCGAGCTAATTCATAAAGAAGAAATTGATCCGAAAGTGGGACTTCAGGGATTCCAGACCCGTAAAATTGCCTTTAACCTTGGATTAAGCGGCGCAGCATTTAAAGATATGACCAAGTTTATCGCTGCATTATATAAGGCATACGAAGCTACTGACTCTTCCCAATTTGAAATCAACCCGGTGCTCAAGACCTCCGATGATAAGATCCTGGCAGTAGATGCAAAAGTGAACCTCGATGAAAATGCTTTGTATCGCCATCCGGATTATGCCGCTTTGCGGGACGAGAGTGAAGAAGACCCAACCGAAGTAGAAGCTGGCAAATCAAACCTGAACTATGTGAAGCTGGACGGCAACGTAGGTTGTATGGTAAACGGGGCTGGTTTAGCCATGGCTACGATGGACGTCATCAAACTTGCCGGTGGCGAACCCGCCAACTTTCTGGACGTAGGCGGTACTGCCAATGCACAGACGGTTAAAGCCGGATTCAATATTATCCTGAGTGACCCCAATGTGAAGGCCATCCTCATCAATATCTTTGGGGGTATTGTGCGTTGTGACCGCGTAGCCCAGGGTGTAATTGACGCCTATAAAGAAATCGGTAATATTCCGGTGCCCATCATAGTGCGCTTGCAGGGAACTAATGCAGAAGAAGCCAAAAAACTTATTGATGAATCAGGGCTTGAAGTTTACTCAGCCATCTTATTAAAAGAAGCAGCGGCTTTAGTAACTAAAGTCCTTTCCTGATTTTGGATTTTAGAAATTCGAATTACGATTCAGAAAAAACCTCCGGGATAGACCGGGGGTTTATTTGTTAAGATACCTGCCAATCGTAAATTGTAACCTGTAAATAAATCATGCAACATACCCGAATAAAAGACCTATTAAACGCCAGTACCTTTGGTCAGGAAGTTACCGTAAAAGCCTGGGTCAAAACTTTTCGAAACAACCAGTTTCTGGCACTCAACGATGGTTCATGCCTGGGCAACCTGCAAGCCGTCATTGACTTTACCCATACTGAAGAAGCCTTACTTAAGCGGCTAAACACCGGCGCTGCCGTACTGGTACGCGGCCCGCTCGTAGAATCACTTGGAAAAGGCCAGCGCGTAGAAGTAAAGGTTAGCCATCTGGAAATACTGGGAGACAGCGACCCTGAAAAATTCCCGTTGCAACCAAAAAAGCATAGCCTTGAATTTTTGCGCGAGATCGCACATTTGCGTTTCCGCACCAATACCTTTAATGCCATTTTTAAGGTGCGCCATACGCTGGCCTTCGCCATTCATCAATTTTTTAACGATCGTGGATTTGTGTATCTGCACAGCCCCATCATCACCGGATCAGATGCGGAGGGTGCCGGTGAAATGTTCCGTGTTACCACCTTAGACCTTAACAACCCTCCCCGCCTGGAAGATGGAAGTATCAATTACAAAGAAGATTTTTTCGCCCGCTCAACCAATTTAACCGTTAGCGGCCAATTGGAAGGCGAACTGGCAGCCATGGCGCTGGGCAACATTTACACCTTTGGCCCTACCTTCAGGGCCGAAAACTCCAATACCACCCGGCACCTCGCCGAATTCTGGATGGTAGAACCCGAAATGGCCTTCTATGAATTGAAAGACAACATGGACCTGGCCGAGGATATGCTCAAATACCTTATTCGTTATGCCCTGGAACATTGTCCGGATGAAATTGATTTTCTCAAAAACCGTTTATTAGAAGAAGAAAAACTAAAACCCCAGGCCGAACGTTCAGAACTAGACCTGGTGTCAAAGCTCAACTTTTGTCTGGAAAATAATTTTGAAAGGTTAACCTATACGGAAGCCATTGAGATTTTAAGGCAAAGTAAGCCCAACCAGAAAAAACAGTTTAAATACCTCATTGAGGGCTGGGGAACCGACCTCCAATCGGAACATGAACGATATTTGGTAGAAAAGCACTTTAAGAAACCCGTGATCCTAACCGATTACCCGGCAGAAATCAAATCTTTTTATATGCGGCAGAACGAGCCTGATGCTCAAGGCAGAAAAACCGTAGGCGCTATGGATATCCTTTTCCCGGGCATTGGCGAAATGGTTGGCGGTTCCCAGCGCGAAGAGCGATTGGACCGATTGGTAGGCCGAATGGAAGAACTGGGCATCCCTGCTGAAGAAATGGATTGGTTTTTAGATACCCGCCGATTTGGCACGGCACCTCATTCAGGATTCGGACTCGGTTTTGAGCGATTGGTCCTTTTCGTGACCGGTATGACCAACATCCGGGATGTCATACCCTTCCCGCGGACACCTAAAAATGCTGAATTTTAAAACGCATGCTTATCCGCATCCACGAACAAAACCCCAATGACCGCAGCATCGATCAGGTGATCAGCGTACTGCAAAAAGGTGGTATAATAATTTATCCAACCGATACTGTATATGGTATCGGTTGTGATATCACCAACCACCGGGCCATAGAACGCCTGTGTGAGATTCGCGGTATAAGACCAGAAAAGGCTAATTTTTCCTTCATTTGTTATGATTTGACCGATATATCACAATATAGTAAGCCGTTGGACAACGCCACGTTCCGGTTGCTCAAGAAAGCATTGCCCGGGCCATTTACCTTTATATTTAATGCCACCCAAAAAGTACCCAAATTATTAAGCAGTAAAAAGAAAACGGTGGGTATACGTGTTCCTGACAACAATATCGCGCGCGAAATCGTGCGGCGGCTTGGTAACCCAATTGTCTCTGCCTCCATTCACGACGATGATGATGTTATTGAATACAGCACAGACCCTGAACTTATTCATGAAAAGTTTGGAGATCTGGTTGACCTGGTCATCGATGGAGGTTATGGCGGCAACATTCCTTCAACAGTAGTAGATTGTACCTCCGGAGAATTTGAGGTGATCAGACAGGGAAAGGGTGACCTTGCCGAATTTCTTTAATAAATCCTATATTTACAAATTCAAACCACAACCCTGATGAAAAAGTCGGAAAGCAAGGCATCCTACTCCCCATTTATTACCATCAGCCGTAACGAATGGAAGGAGTTAAACGGGCATCTCGCGTTTCACATTTCAGATACTGATATCAGCAAGCTCAATGCGCTCAACGAACCGCTCACGCTTGAGGAGATCAGTGAAGTATATCTACCACTTAGTCATTTCCTGAACATCCATGTAGGTTACTCACAGCAACTACACCGGTATACCGACGTCTTTTTTAAAAACCATACCAAAAAGATGCCTTTTATTATAGGCATCGCTGGTAGTGTGGCCGCCGGCAAAAGTACAACTGCCAGAGTGCTGCAAAAAGTACTTTCCCTCGGCCCGGATAAGCCCAAAGTTGATCTGGTAACCACGGATGGTTTCCTATATCCCAATCAGGTCCTTGAAAGCCAAGGGATGATGAACCGGAAGGGTTTTCCGGAAAGCTACGACGCCCGCAAACTACTTGGATTTTTGTCAGACATCAAATCGGGCAAAGAACGTGTAGCTGCCCCGGTATATTCGCATTTGGAATACGATGTCATCCCTGGTGTAGTGCAATGGGTGGAACAGCCTGACATCCTGATCGTAGAAGGCATCAACGTATTGCAGGTAGATCTTCGAAGCAAAAATCGTGAACCTAGGGTGTTCGTATCAGACTTCTTTGATTATTCCATTTATGTGCATGCAAGTGATGAAAATTTGCTGGAATGGTATATCAACCGATTCCAATGGTTACAAAAAACTGCCTTCCAAAATGAAAAATCATATTTTCACCGCTATGCCGGCCTTGAAAAAGAAGCATTGATTGAATTGGCCACCAAAATCTGGAATGAGATCAACAAGCCCAACCTTATCCACAATATCCTACCTACCCGCTTCCGGGCAAACCTGATCCTTGAAAAAGGAAGTCATCATTTTGTGAAACGAATCCGGATCAAAAAAATTTAAGCATATCTAAACTATTTATTACTTTTGCCGAAACAAATAATACTTGCGCCCATAGCTCAGCTGGATAGAGCAACGGTTTTCTAAACCGTCGGTCACAGGTTCGAATCCTGTTGGGCGTACTTATATACCACCACCTACTGCATTGAAACAATGGACTTGTGTAAAGCAACCACTGCTGATGATTCGGATGTTGCGTGAGCAAATATCGTTTGTGTATCGCTCATCTTTCCATAAAAACGTGTATTTGCATCCTTATCAAACGACAAATTTGAACCATTAAGGCTTAACCCGGCAAACAAACCCTTGCTGCGCGAATAAGAATACACCTCTGCATCCAGTTTGTAGTCGGTATTGGCGCTAGCACTTCTGCCAATTGGGCCGGCAGCTGCTGAAAGATCACCACCAATCGTAAAATCACCTTTTTTTGTATCAGTTAAGGCATTTTTATGCTTAAATAAAAGCACCAGGTCTACTGACTGTACGCCGGCCTGAAAGCCAATACTTCCGCCGGTAATGGTTATAAATACCGGATTGCTCCATTGGCCATTAGCCAATTTAACCATGGCCACACCTTTTCCGCGCTTACCGCCAATACCCAGCCCCGCATTGATCATGTTGGGTATAATTACAATTCCTTTTGACTGATCAAGCAAGGAAGCTGGAATGCTCTCCTTCATTTTCGCAAAATCCTGTAATACCTCCGTTGCTTTTTCCACACGCTCCGTTTCCTTTTTATCATCTTTGGCAGCGGTTATGAACAAAAATACACCGAGCAGCCCGGCTATTCCAAATTTATTAAATGCTTTCATTTCTATTTCTCTTAATTACTTTTTAAATCAATTTCCTATTACTACCAACTACAAAGTGAAAGCAAATTTGTTTCTAATATTATAACTCAACCGGCCATTTCAATTGGACGGCTGAGTTATATTTATGTCAAACTACCTGGCAATGATCTGCACCGGCTCACTCCAGTCGCCAAGGCCACGGCCATTGCGGGCACGCACGCGCACCCGGTATACCAAGCCCGGAATTACCGGCACAATGATGTTACCGCGCGACGTTGTGGTTGATACCGGATCGGCCCAAATTGGAGCTTTGTTCTCATCCAGCTCATGGCTCACCTGGTACTCATACTCCCAGGCATCCTTCACCGCTTTAAAATCGAGCTTGATCTGGCCGCTCAACCTTCCGTCTGAGAGGCGGATGTTAACAGGTGTTCCTGGTTCTTTCAATGAGCTGGGTAGCTCATTTAGGGGCAAGCCAGAGCTTAGTAATAAATTAACCTGCCCTTTAGCGGTAATGTTCACATAAAAAGCCACCTGCTTCAATAATTCTTCTAACACCACCCGGCTGGCATTCTTCTCCTCCGTGTCATAAGGGCTGCCCTTCCTACTGGCCAGCTCCAGCTTAAGGCGATAATCATCCAATGCCGTCTGGACAACTGTGATCGCGGGTACCGGATCCGTAAAATAAATATTATTTGTCATCGCCAGCGTTACTGTACCTGCAATTGTCGAAAATTGGTGGTCATTAAATCGTTTAAAACCACTGATCACAAATCGATTCATTCTTTTTTTAATGTTCTTTTTAATTTTTAACTTCTGATAATAAGGTATACTTCTTCGCCTCCGGCCAGTACCGGGTACACCAATTCTTTTAAACGATCAAGTGCTATGCGGCTGTAGCTTCCTTTTCCCGGCGCCGTACATTTTGTCACCGGAGCGATACAGCCTTGTAAGTCCCTGAACGCTATATTGCCCGGGTGTAGTAAAATAGCCTCCCTTCCGGGCACGTTCTGCACGGCCAGCTGTTCACCATTCTTGTAGTGCATTTTGCGCACCAGGCGGTACCGCCCTTCTGGAATACAGCTTACCTGACGCTTGTTATTTCGCCATGGCAGTTCGATCGTTTCGCAGACCTGGTTATTTCGGTACACCAGCCTGCCATTTGTCCCATCCGGAAAATACGTCCGGATCAATTGAAGCTCCATCATCGTGGGAGCCACTCCTTTTTGTAATACATAGAACAAAGGTCCGGAACAAAAAACGAAAGCCTTCCGTAATCAGCGCGTATGGCGTTTCGCGCGAAGAAATACATACATGGCGGGTTAATTTAGTCAGATAATGATCCAATAACTCAGCCGGTCATCTCACGGCGGGGAAAACCGCTGCGCTAATATCCCCATGCCGTTCGATTGACCGGCTGAGTTAATTTTGAGTGAGGGATTGGCGGATAAAAACTGAACAAACTGAATGATAAATAATTTAGTTTTTATTTTTGATATACTATTTTTGTGTATTATAAATGAGTAAGATAATGAAAAAAAATATACCAAAATCTGAGGATAGAAGCCATGAAGATGATGTGCACAAAAAAATAGAGAGTCAACGCTTTGATAAGATTTTCAGGCAGAATATGCCCGTCATTTTTCAAATGATTATGGAAAAGATATTTGGATTGCAGATTGTCGATTTTACGGATCTAAAAGACAAACTGCAAACGACCAAGCAACTGGAAGTAGATGCGCTGAGGAAAGTGACTGATGTTAATGGCAAAAGCTACATTGTGCACTTGGAAACACAAACCCGTAACGATGGAGAGATAGTCGTCAGGCTGTTAGAATATCGTTCAATGCTGAAAAGAATTCATAAGCTGCTCGTGATGCAGTATGTATTATATTTGGGTGAAGAGCCAATGAACATGCCCAATTATATTGATGAACCCAATCTGCATTTTGAATACACACTGATTGATTTTTCTACTATTCCATATGAATGGTTCCTTCAGTCAGACCATCCAGAGGAACAGATATTGGCCATACTAGGCAATTTAGGAGGCAAAGATCCAGTACAGTTGGTTGAACAAATCCTGACTAATATTGAAAACCAGCCTACAATAGGTGAAAAAAATAAATATTTTAATCAGTTGCGTGTATTAAATCAATTGCGTAGCTTTACCGATACAAAAAAAATGGAGGAAATTATGTTGAAAGCAGCAAGTTTTTTCAAAGAAGAACGAGATCCTTTTTATAAGAGGGGTGAAGTTAAAGGCGAGGAAAAGAAAAGTTACGAATTTGTTACAAATCTTGTTTTGAATACTGACTTTAATGATGCCAAAATAGCGTCGCTGGCAGTTGTCACTGTTGAATTTGTTCAAAAAATCCGGGCATCCTTAGCCAAACAAAAGAAAAACTAAAGTAAATATACCTTACATAATACAAAACCATCCGCTGAATCAACGGATGGTTTTTTTTAAATACTTACTTTTTAATCGTTGCCGTCCTCTTTCTCTTCCTCCTCCTCTTCCAGCGCATCCAGTAGACCTAGTAGCATGGCCACATACCGGGCTCCGTCTAATAATACTGAGGGGAGCTTCACAGGCACAGCCAGCAACACCTGCACCGCTACGTTTAGTCCATTTTTTACTTTCTGGAAAATAGACTTCTTCTTAACTTCTGGCTCTTCCATCAGCTTCGAATAATGAGGTTTACGTCTTCCCCTCTGGCCAAAACTGGGTACATCAGCCTGCCATTTGTCCCATCCGGAAAATACGTCCGGATCAATTGAAGCTCCATCATCGCGGGAGCCACTCCTTTTTGTAAAACATATCACAAAGGTCCGGAACAAAAAACGAAAG
This sequence comes from bacterium A37T11, assembly GCA_900109895.1. Taxonomy (GTDB): domain Bacteria; phylum Bacteroidota; class Bacteroidia; order Sphingobacteriales; family Sphingobacteriaceae; genus A37T11. Next base: position 159,090 of record FOBR01000002.1, on the reverse strand, counting down.
CCTTCCGTAATCAGCGCGTATGGCGTTTCGCGCGAAGAAATACAAACATGGCGGGATTAATCCACATGTAGTTCGCTATTTATAAAGTTATATATTAACTCCGCCGGTCATCTCACGGCGGGGAAAACCGCTGCGCTATTATCCCCATGCCTTTTGATTGACCGGCTGAGTTGATTTTGAGTGAGATTAAAATTTGACCTCCGATTAAAAATATCAAATGAATAACTCTGCCAATGAGTTAAGATGCAGCGGGCCCTGCAGGAATTTTTCAAGGTAAGGTCTGTGGTTTACACTTCTCGTCAAATCAGTTTTCAGGCTCCTAAGGGTCGGATGAAAATCTGGAACTATAACCTCAAGGAGGTGTATCTGGTGGCGTTGCTGGATAATTTTACGATGCCAAATAGCGTTCCGGAGCACTATATCCACGACATTTGCCTGATGGATCGGGAAACGAAGGAAGTTTTTTACGAAAAATTAGGTTATATTTACATCGAGTTAATTAATTTTGTAAAAACGGAGGAAGAATTGGAAACAGATCTTGACGACTGGCTCTATTCTTTGCGGCACCTGAGTAAGCTCAAAAAATTACCAAGGGTGCTTAACAAACCTGTTTTTAAGCGGTTGTTTAATATTGCTGAATATAATAACTTAACGGACGAAGAAAGGATGTTGTACGATACGGAATTACAAAAGCGATGGGATAATCAAAACGCCCTGGATTTTAAGCTAAAACAAGGCTTGGAACAGGGCTTGGAACAGGGTCGTCGTGAAGAACGTGCTAAGGCTGATCAGGAAATAGCCAAACTAAAGGCCAGAGCGGAAGCTGATAAACTAAAGGCAGAGGCTGAAAAACTGGAAACTGCCAGTTCCATTAAAAAATTAGGCGTACTTAGTAATCTACAAATAGCCGAGAAGTTTCACCTTCCACTTGATGTTGTGGAGAAACTTTAAGTGTATTTATCTACATAATACAAATCATCTGTCGTAAACAGATCTTGACGACTGGCTCTATTCTTTACGGCACCTGAGTAAGCTCAAAAAATTACCAAGGGTGCTTAACAAACCTGTTTTTAAGCGGTTGTTTAATATTGCTGAATATAATAACTTAACGGACGAAGAAAGGATGTTGTACGATACGGAATTACAAAAGCGATGGGATAATCAAAATGCCCTGGATTTTAAGCTAAAACAAGGCTTGGAGAAAGGCTTGGAACAGGGTCGTCGTGAAGAACGTGCTAAGGCTGATCAGGAAATAGCCAAACTACAGGCCAGAGCAGAAGCTGAAAAACTGGAAGGTGCCAGAACGTTAAAGAAATCAGGTGTTGAATTAAATGTTATATCATCTAGTTTAAACTTACCACTTGGTGTTGTGGAGAAACTTTAAGCATATTTATATACATAAAAAAAACCATCCGTTGAAAATCAGCGGGTGGTTTTTTGTTTATAATAACTCAACCGGTCATCTCACTGTGGGGAAAATGTATATATCCTAATTCCGGTCAGGTTCCAGTTTGGTACGGGGTTGTCTACAGGTGCCATTATGCCCGCCAGGTCTCCGGAAAAATTTTTGAACCAACAAAATTGAACCCAGCTTGTTTTGTGCTTTAGAGGTATCCTGAATGAAATTGTGTAAAAACTCGCTGAAAGAAGGTATTAACTATACGCCTGATTTCAGAACATTGGATGTAATTGTTACCCCGGTTATCCTGGCGGATATTCACAATCGGCATTTTTATCATAACCTGTCCTACCAAGAGGAGATTGGCTACAGTTTGGAGGAAGTACCTGATTTGGATATGTGGGCAATAAAGGCCTATCCGGATGAGGCGTATCGCGAGGAAGTAATCAGGCTATGGAATGAAAAATTAAAAATTGCCCAGCGGGATGGTCTTTCCTATATTAACCAGGTAGCCAAAGTTCGCTGCAAAAACCAAACCTACCGCTGGTATGACATTTATGAGCACACACTGGGTGAAGTGCGGGTGATTACATTTTTAGATGTAGACCAGTTGCAAGTTAAATCAACCGATTTGCTGGATTTGCTTCATTTTAAAAGAACCGTATTGTCTTCCCTGGCGCACGATATTCGCGGCCCCCTATCAGCCTTACAAAATATTTTGAAATACGGTGAAAAGCTAAACCTCTCGCAAAAAAAATGGCAATCCATTTGTCTTAAAATGGATGAACAAATTAACACGGCGTTTTCTATGATTGATGCTACCGTTATTCATGAGGTCGGCGAAATGGACCGCTTTCAATTTACTCCTCAGCAAATAGAGCTCCTCGCCTTTTTGGAAGTAAAGGTCGGGTGTTTTGCGAATGCCGTCCGGGAAAAGTCTTTGAGTGTTCAAATAAATGTGGATGCTGATACGGTATTAATTTATGACACGTTCATTCTGGAAATTATGATTAGAAATTTGCTGCACAATGCGGTCAAATATTCACCAACAGGTGGAAAAATTATCATTAGTGCCACCAAAACTGATACTACAATGCAGGTGATGGTACGCGATGAAGGGGAGGGATTGACAAAAGATCAAGTGGATACGTTGATGAGCAATGAATCTGCCAGAAAACTACGTAATGAAATTAGGCTTGGCTTTGGGCTTGGATTGCTTATAGCCAAGGAAAGCCTTGAACGTTATCAGGGCAAGCTTTTGGTGGAAAGTAGCCCTGATACTGGCAGTTGTTTTACGATTTGTTTGCCTGTTTTGAAGAATGAGATGTGATATATGAGATTTTGCAAGCGAATTGAGTCCTATTTAAGACGGCAATGTTATAGTAAAGATAGTGCCTTTTTCTTCTAAGCCGCTTTCCATATGAATAGAACCTCCATTGGATTCTGCAAATTCTTTAACTAGTAATAGGCCCAGACCTGTGCCTTTTTCACCCAGCGTTCCTTGGTGGCTTACGATGGTTTCTTCCCAGAAGTGAACTTGGCGCTCTGGCGGTATTCCTGTTCCTTGATCGGCAAAACTAATTTGCGTAAGCTGGCCCTGCTGATGGCCTGCTATACGAATTACTCCCCCCGGAAAGGAAAATTTGATGGCGTTGGAGATAAGGTTGCGGGTCATAAAATCAAATTGATCAGGATCGGCCGTTACAGTGATCGATTCATCAATCACTACTTCAAGTTGAATGGCTTTTTGTTTGGCAAGCCCGTCAAGCAGCGATAGGGTACTTTGGATACGCGTAATGGGTGAAAACCGTGTAGGATGGCCATACTTACCCTTCACTTGTGTATTTGCCCAGGCTAACAGGTTTTCAAATCCCTGACTAATGGCCTCGCCCTGAATAGCTGCTTTTTGCAGCATCGATTGTTGGATTTTTGGTGTAAGTTTTTCTTTGCTTAATAACTGCAGCACCTGTGTAAGGCTAGCCATGGGCGCCCGAAGATCATGGCTGACAATAGAAAGTAACCGATCTCTCAATTTGACAGCGCCAATTAACCGCAGGTTAAGTTTGCGTACTTTACGGGAATACCAAATAAGTAGTAAAATAATAACCAAAACACCAATGCCGGCAGCCTTTGCAATGGCGGCTTTACGACGGGCATGTTCTAAAGATTTGAGTTCCTCCAATGCTTTTTCACGTTGTTGGGCAAGCAAATTATCCAGAATATGGTGATGGACTTGAAGGGCCGACATCGCTTCCTCATACTTTTTTCGTTGCCGCTGCGTATCCCAAATACTATATTGTATATCTGCCCGAAGCTGGTTGTGACCAATTGAATCGGCTATAGCCAGTGCTTTTTGCAAGTAATAAAGGCTGCTGTCGGTATTTTCATGCTTCATTAGGTTACCCATACCAAGAAGCGCTTTCGCTTCATAGGTATGAAATCCGTGTTTGCGGGAAAGAGCAAGAACTTTGCGGTGGTATAATAGAGCAGTAGCATGGTCGTTATAATTCAAAAATACTTGCGCAGAGTCAAGCAAACGCTCCAAATAAGCCTTAACAGGATGTAAAGGTTCTATTTTTAACGTTGGATTAGTACAGGCAGCAAAAAACCAAATACACAACAATAGATAAGACTTCTTTTTCATAGAATTGAATGATATCCATGCAAAAATAATAGAATTTGCCGAATATCACTTTACTATCAAAATGAAAACTTACCACTCCCTACTTCGTGTTTATGGTAGGATTTTTCGTCTGCGGAAGGCACAAAAATTTGTGCGGTGGTTCCTTTTGGTATTTCTACCTGTAATTTCAGCTTTCCGTTTTTAACTTCCCAAGATGAAACAATATCTCCGTAATCACAGGTATAAGAGGCTTTTGCCCACGTGATCCCCCCACCTATTTCAGGCTTAATAATAATCTTTTTATAACCGGGTTCGGCTGCCTGTATGCCGGCCAGGTGTTCATACAGCCAACTGCCTACCGCACCGTAGGCGTAGTGGTTAAAGGAACTTTCGGTAGCCGTTCCATCCGGCTTAATGGCATCCCATTTCTCCCACATGGTGGTGGCACCCTTTGTAACAGGGTACAGCCAGGAAGGGCAATCAATTTGCTTCAGCACTTCAAAAGCCAGTTCGCTATAGCCATAGTTAGACAGCACGGGCAATAAGTAGGGAGTACCTAACACACCTGTTGCCAGATGCTTATTATTTTCCTTTAGCAGGTTTACCAATCGCAAAACAGCGGTTTCGGCATGCTTTTCTGTCAATAGGTTAAACTGAAGTGCCAGCAAATAGGCCGTTTGTGTGTCAGAAGTAAATATCCCGGTAGGCGTTATAAAGTTTTTTGCGAAGATCTGTTTGACGGAATCCAGCTTTTGCTGGTAATTTTGCGCATCCATTGCATACCCCAATACGTTGGCGGTTTTAACCAAAATATCCAATGAATGTGCCCTAAAACACTGATTAATGAGCAGCAAATCGGTAGCGGGGCCTTGCGCATACCAATCCCCATAACCTTTTGCATGCCACAAACCATCGGTGCTCACGCTTTTTACATAATCTACCCAAGCTTTCATGGACGCATATTGTTCCCTTAGCACAGCCGTATCCCCATAAACGGTATACATGGTCCAAGGCACTATGGTCGCTGCATCACCCCAGCCCGCTACGCCATTGACCACCTCTTCACCTGGTGAGGCTCTGGGCACATAGGTAGGCACAGCCCCGTTACTGCCTTGTTCTGCGGCCACATCCTTGAGCCACTTTGCAAAAAACCTTCGCGTATCCATCAGAAAGCTGGCTGTACCACAAATGGCCTGTGCATCCCCTGTCCAGCCCAACCGTTCAGACCGTTGCGGGCAATCGGTCGGGATATCCACAAAATTGCTTTTCATGCTCCACGCAATGTTGTGCTGCAATTGGTTAATAAGTGGGTCTGAGCAACTAAACGTGCCGGTTTGTGCTAAATCGCTGTATAGCGCGATGGCTGTTAGCTGCACTTTGCTGGGGGCTATTCCTACTAGTTTTACATACCGAAAACCGTGGTAAGTAAAGTGCGGCTCCAGGGTTTGTTGCGTTCCGTTCAGGATGTAAGTATCCGTCGCTTTTGCTTCACGCAGGTTACCGGTGTAGAAGTTTCCTTCTTTGTCCAGTACCTCGGCATGGTATAGCAGGATGGTATCCCCTGCCCGCCCTTTTACTTTAATCTGCACCCAGCCAGCCAGGTTTTGACCAAAATCAATCAGTTGCTCACCTTTTGGGCTGGTAAATATTTTTAGGGGTTTGAAGGTTTCGTGCTTGCGGACGGGCTCAGCTTCAGAGAGAACTAATTGGTTAAATGGTACCCGCGGCATCACGCCTGAGGCGGACAATAATTTGCGATCGCCAGTGAATGTCGGGGCGCCCTCCCTCGTATCCTGCATTTCCCCATCATACAATTCTGAATAGCGGATAGTACTTTCTGTACAGGTCCAGGTACTATCCGAAAACATTTTGGACGCAGAACCATCTGCATAATTCAGTAATAACTCAACCACCAGGCCGGCCTTATTGCCATAAATATTCGGTTTCGGCTCGCCGGTCAGGGTTCTGAAAGGCCCCCGATACCAGCCCTCGCCCACCCACACCTTCAGCTCATTGTTTGCTTTGATTAAACGGGTTACGTCGTATTGCTGATATTGCAAGCGCTTGTCATACCGCGTAAATCCGGGCGTAAAAAAATCCTGACCAATTTTTTTACCATTTAATTGAGCTTCATACATCCCCAGGGCCGTGATGTAAAGCGTAGCTGAAGTTACTTTTTTACGTTGGGCAAAGCTTTTCCAAAATACCGGGACGGGGCGCCTCCCCTCCGGTTCTGCATAAGGCACCGTGATCCATTGGGCAGTGGCAAAGGGGACGGTAATATGTATATACTTTCCATCCTCCATCAGCAAGGCCTCAGAATGTCCTTCAGCATGCTCTACGTCGGTGTTAAACAACTTCCCACCGTAATGCACAGTTACTGTATCGGCCACGATGCTATGGCCGGTGACGATGTGTTTTACCTGATATTGTTGCAACGCGCTGTCAAGGTTCGCTTCATCGTTGCCAGTCACAAATTGTTCGCCTACCAGGCGGTAATAGTTCCGGTACCAGAATGGCGATGAGGTACGGGCGTTAAATACCAGCTCAAAATCTTTGCGGTCTGCGGCCGGGACATCGGCTGCTAGTGCCGGCGTCTTGTAATATAAGGCTTTATCCAGGTATTTTTGGGCAATTTCATTCATCCGGTCCAGGCTGATGGCTGCGGCATTAACCTGGGGTGAAATGCCTGCATGTACAAACAACACATCGCCAATCTTTTCAACAATGTGTTTACTGCGTAGCCACTTACCGTTTGCAGAGGTAGCACTCAGCAAGGCGGCATATTCAGGTTTTAGCTCGCCGGGCTTAGCCAGGTATTTTTTGTTCACATAGCGCCAGTCACCGCTTAAGTTCATAATTTCATGGTTACCCAGTATATAATGGACTTGCCCCCCGGCTGCCTGTGCTTCAGTTTCCAACTTTTTGATCAGGTCCCACACTTCCACCACGTGGTCGCCCCGGTCTATCATATCACCCAGTAAAACCAAATGACCCTTACCAAAAGTCCAGCGCTGGTTGCTGTCGATGACTTTCCCGCGAATCAGTAATGTTTGCAGTGCTTTGTATTGACCTTCAATGTCAGAAAGCACCAAGATTTTTTCTTTGTTCTGGCTATGTACATTTAAAGCCGTATGGATTATCAGGAACAGGATGACAGCAGTTTTCTTCATGTTATTTCAATTCAACCGCCACCACACTCTTAGCAGGCAATTTTACCGTTAATACCCCTTTTTTGACGGATGCACCTTTAAATACCGTAGGTTTTACTTCCGGCGCTTTCCCAAAATCGTTGAAGGAATTGATTTTGGGGGCGGTTAAGATAGACGCGAGTATTGTAGGAGACGCGCTTACGGCTACTGTTACCGTGATTTCTTTATTCGGATCCAGGTTTACCAACGTGATATGCGTTTTTCCCAGGCTGTCCAGGGATGCCGAGCCGTTAACAGCTTTGATCGTTTGGCCGTTAAACGTATAGTCAGGGCTGGTGATGGTTAGTGGCAGTAGTTTGGCATCCTGGTGCACTTTCATGAGGTCAAATACATAATAAGTAGGCGTTAACACCATTTGGTCGTCTTTGGTCAAGATCACCGAGTGGATCACATTGACCGTTTGGGCCAGGTTGGCCACACGTACCCGGTCGCTGTGGTTGTTAAAAACATTGAGGGTTGATGCTGCAATTAATGCATCACGCAGCGAGTTTTGCTGGTATAAAAAGGCCGGATTGGTATTGGGCTCGGGTGCTGCCCAAATGCCCCATTCATCCACCAGCAACGCTACTTTTTTCTGAGGGTCGTATTTGTCCATAATGGCTGCGTGCTTGCTCACAATCTCCTCCATCTTTAAGGCCTGCTGCATGGCCGAGAAATATTCATCCTCCCCAAATTTGGTAGCCGAGCCGGATGGTGGCCATTTGCCTGTCACTAAGGTATAATAATGCAGGGACAACCCCCACATCTGGCTAGTATTGATGTTTTTCATGGCTACCTCCGTCCAATTGTAATCGTCAGAGTTGGCACCGCTGGCTATCTTTTTGAGCCTTGGTGAGCCCGGGTAAGTTTCGCAAAAGTTGGCATATTGCTTAAACAGCCCTGCATAATACTCGGGGGTCATTTCGCCGCCACAACCCCAGCTTTCGTTGCCCACGCCCCAAAAACTTACTTTATAGGGTGCCGGATGGCCGTTTTTACGGCGTTCTTCGGCCAGGGCTGAGTGGCTGTCGGAGTTGAGGTATTCAATCCAATTAGCCATTTCCTGAGGGGTACCTGTACCCACGTTGCCGGCAATGTATGGTTCGCAGCCTATGCGTTCACAAAGGTCCAGAAACTCAAAAGTCCCAAAGCTGTTGTTTTCTTCCACCATACCCCAGGTGGTATTGAGCCGCACTGGCCGCGATGTTTTTGGACCAATGCCATCCCGCCAGTGGTATTCATCGGCAAAACAGCCGCCTGGCCACCGCAGGTTAGGTACCTTGATCTCCTTGAGGGCTTCCACAATATCTGTCCGTATCTGGCCATTCCGGTAAAATCCGTCATAGATACTGCGGCCCAAATGCTCGGCAAATTGGCCGTAAATATGGCGTGATACTACTGGTGCATGGAGCGTATCGCCCAATTGGATGGTTGCTTGCTGGGCTGTTGCCCCGGTCATCAAAGCCAGTACAAAACTGGCTGATAGTATGCTTTTTCTCATCAATATTATCATTTATAATTAACTATCGGATGCTGTATCCGACACAAACATACAAAAATCGTATAAATGACATTTGATAAAGTTAATTTTTCCTTTCAGTTTTATGCTACACCATCAATTTGGCTACCCTTATTACCCTACATTTCCCGTTATAACTTTACCAGCTCTTTTATAATAAGCGATGATTACGCCACTGGTTGTTATGGTAGATTCTGTTAGTGTAAAAGCAGCCGGGCTGGTACCACCACCAAATAGCTTTTTTCCGTTACCGAGGGTTAGCGGGAATATTTTGAGCCAAAGTTCATCTACCAAATCATTTTCAAGCAGTAGCTGGATGAGCTGGCTGCTGCCCCAAACCTGAATATCAGCACCTGTTGACTCTTTAAGCGCTTTAATGGCCGCTACATCCTGCAGAAATACGGAGTTTTGCCAGTCGGATGATTCCATGGTTGTTGACAAGACGTATTTATTGCCATTATTAATACCAGGCCAAAAATCAGCATGCTTTGGCCAGTACGACGCGAAAATCTGATAGGTTTTTCTTCCTAATAGGTAGTCCGCCGGTTGCAACTCTTTTGCCAGAACCTTACCAAAAACCTCGTCACCATACGGTGCCGTCCAACCTTCATAGTTAAAACCGCCTGAAGGATCTTCACCTGGTCTACCTGGTGCTTGCATAACTCCATCCAATGAAATCATGGAAATAACACTAATTTTTCTCATTTTCTATTTAGTTATTTATATAACAAAGGTAGCCTCAAATCAGCAACCGCGTATAGGGTATAAATGACAATATCAGGGGGCGATTGTGTCACCGATAGACGCTGGAACAATTCCGAATTAGGATGATAGTAGAATAGCAAAAAGCCGTCTGATGATAGACGGCTTTTCCTGCAAAAAAAATTACGGTTAAATCAATTGGACGTTGACAGCTGTCAATCCTTTTTTACCTCTTTGCACTTCATAGGACACATCGTCATTTTCCCTGACCTGGTCTTTCAAACCTGAAACATGGACAAAAACATCTTCAGCCCCATCAATCGGTTTGATGAATCCAAAACCTTTGGATTCATTAAAAAATTTTACTTTACCTTCTGGCATTGAACTAACTACTTAAATATTAAAAATTGGTTAAATATAGTTCGTTTTCTTAAAAAATACAAATATTTATTTTAAATCAAGACGTATTTATTCACCTTCCCTCCCCACTCCTCCCCAGGGAGCGTGCGCACGAGTTTGTTGCGGGGATGCTTGCCCAGCAATACCGCTATGCGGCCCTCGGCGGCGGCCACCTTGCCAGCCAAAGCTTCAGCTATTTCAGCCAGCGTACGCGGCTCCTTCAAAAAGGGCGTAGCCAGCAACTCATCCAGAAAGGGAGACAGTTTCGTACGGGGCTGTTTAGGTTTATCCACCGCATACTTTTTGACCGAGTCCCGAAATTTGCTGATGCGTGCGGCTATCTGGTCATTTAGCTGAACCGGAAAGTAGGGGTTCAGCATCTCATAGATCTTTACTTCAAAGAAATCAGAAAATTTCTCCATATTATCCACCCCTACGTTCAACTCAGCATTTTCCAGCTTAATGATATATGTACGGTTTGTATCAACCAGCCCGGCCAGTCTGGTACGTGATAATCGGTAAGCTAAGCGGTACCGCATAAGCTGCTTCGCAAAAAGAAACCTTGCCTTCTCGTTGTTTTCGTTTTTCAAAATAAAAAAATATTAAAAATAAAATGTCTCTTTATTTTGACATTTTATTTTTTGTTCTTACCTTTGTCCTATCCTCTCCTAAAAGCGGAGGAAAGCGAACAGAAGGTTTCACTTTTTAACACAAATTATAGGCACGATACATTAAGATCATTAACATATCACCACCGGTAAAACGGGCGAATATTGATTCGCCCCTACATTATGGTATTCAACCCGTAAAGATGCAAAAAATCGCGAGGATTTGAAGGCTACTTTATGAAATCGTTCTTTGAAAATAGGGGTAAGGAAAATTGTTGTAAAAAATATGCTTTAAACATACTTGACGGATAAATGTCGGGTAACACCCTACTTCTCCCCAACTACTTCCGCGATATTCACTTCCAGGGCATCGCAGACTTCCAGTAAGGTTGAAAACATGTAGTCCACACGGGCATTTTCCATTTTGCTGATTTTAGCTCTATTGACAGTCTCGCAGTGGTTGGCTAAATCATCTTGAGACCAGTTTTTCATTTTTCTCAGCGTTAAGATCTTCTCCCCTATTAATTTATACTGATTCGCATACTTTTCCTTCATAACCGGAAAAGTCGAACTAATTAAAAATTTTTTTTGAGTCAATATTGATACATTTAAATAAAAATTTTTATCTTTACCCCATTAACAAAAACAAGGACATATTGATTAGATATTAACAAACCAACATAAAATTATCCAGGCACTTGGATGTTGAATCTTGTTCTGAAAATGTAGGAAACTTTTAGACACGCAAGATGCAAGAAACGGGTGCCCATTGATTATCTTTGCCGATAATGATGGGCCCCTCTTGTATGCGTTTTCGACCCTCCTACAGGTTTCAGAACATACACAGAGGGATCACCCATCATTTTCGGTTTTTATAAACCCTCATTGATGCCCCCTCCTCACAAGGGATTCATGCCAAACCTCAAAAACCAGATGCATGAACCCCTACTATTCCCATAACAACCAGTTAATTATTTGTGCACCTGAATGAGGTGTATGCGGGGCCGTTGAGACGCAAGATCTTGCGTCTCTAAAATGTTTCATTTTTATTTAAAAAATTAAAAATCAAATGAATATAAAAATAAAATTATTCATACTTGGATGGTTATGCCTGTCCATTACCCTAAAGGCACAGCCGGTTCCTGTACAGGCTATCCAGATCGGTGAGGCAATTCCGGAGGCTATCTGGAAGCTGCCTTTGGCAGTGGTGAACCATCCGGAAGGTAAGGACAGCATCAAGCTTAATGAGTATCGCGGTAAGTTGATTATCCTGGATTTTTGGTCCAGTTGGTGTGGCAGCTGCTTGGCGGCTTTTCCGAAAACAGACAGCCTGCAATCACAGTTTTCCGGTCGGGTGCAATTTCTGAAAGTCACCTTTGAGGAGCCGGCCAAAGTTAAAAACGGCATCTATTCCGTCGTGGCTGATAAGGCTTTGTGGGCGATCTTCCCGCATCGGATTCTGCCTCATTATGTATGGATCAGCCCTGAAGGCCGCTTTCTGACCACTTCAGACAGTCAACTGATAAATTCGGGTAGTATCACTACTGCCCTTCAACAGAAGGCACCCACTTTTCAGCCGAAGATAGACCTCGACAGCAGCAAGCCATTATTTCTTTCTGGTGTAACAACAGACTCGGTGCTATCGTATTCGCTATTGATCAAAGGTGCTGCTGCCGGTTATGCCAGCGAAACGTTGTTCCGTAAAACAAACGGTGTGCTCCGTGGGCGGGCCATGACCAACCGCCCCGTGTTTGACCTTTATCAGGCAGCGCTTATCCCCCTTTTCAAAGGCAAAGGTGAGGTTTTTAACTGGAAGCGATGCCGATTTGATGTGGCCGATACCACCCACATTTTTTACCGGGATAATCTTGCATCCCCCTATCTTTATTCCTTTGACTTTATACAGCCACCCAATCAGGCCGATAGTTTGTACCTCCGGCTGTTAGCTATGCTTAACCAATCGCTACCCTATTTCGGGCGCATGGAAAAGCAACAAATCCCTTGCCTGGTGCTGATGCAAACAAAACGATCGGCTAGCCAGCACACACCGTCCGGGACCAGCATCACGGCACTTGTCAGTCAACTAAACAGTTTGGAAGCGCTTACGTCCTTGCCCATTGTGGATGAAAGCGGTTATACCGGTAAGATCACCGTGCCGTTAACAGGTCTCAGTCTTTCTAAACTAAAACAAAGCCTTTCCTATTATGGCCTGGAATTGACCCAAACCGAGCGATCTCTTTATGTATTTACCCTAACCGACAAGAAATGAAAACTTTCTATACCCTTTTTTTCTGTTTGATGCTGGCCTATTTGTTGCCGGTATCCGGGCAATCCAAAAATGACAGTACCACTATCAAAAAAGACAGTAGCATCCAGTTGGAAGAAGTGGTGGTTTCTACGGGTATCCAGCAACTCCCCAAAGAGCGGGCTACCGGTTCGTTCTCCTACATCAGTGGCAAGCAATTGGACAATCAGGTCAGTACCGACATCCTGAGCCGTTTGGAATCGGCGGCCAGTGGCTACGTTGTAGACCGGCGGCCAGGCACCGCGGCCGCCCCACTTGTCCGCGGCCTGGGTACCATCAACGGGCCTACCGACCCGTTGATCATTTTGGATAATTTCCCGTATGAAGGGAACATCTCCCAGCTGAACCCAAATGATATATCCAGCATCAGCGTACTGAAAGATGCCGCTTCTGCTTCCATCTGGGGTGCCCGAGCAGCCAATGGGGTCATTGTCATTACCACCAGGAAAGGGCAGTACAACCAGCCAATACAAGCACGTTTTACCAGCTACCTCACCGTTGGCGAAAAGCCTGACCTATTCTATGACCAGTGCATCAGTTCAGCAGATTACATCGATGTCGAAAAAATGCTTTATCAAAACGGTTTTTATAAATCAAAAATCAGTTCTTCTTCTAAACCGGCGCTATCGCCCGTGGTAGAATTATTGATCCAACGGGAAACTGCATCGGCTGATGAAGCCGCCGCGATTGATCAGCAGATCGAAGCGTTAAAAAACCACGATGTACGGGATGACTTTAATCGGCATGTTTATAAGCCCCTCATCAACCAACAATATGCCTTAAACCTGCAAGGCGGTTCCGGCCGTATGAACTGGAGCGCCATGGCTGGTTATGATCATAACCGGGATAATTTGCAGGCTGGCTACCAGCGGCTCAACCTGCGCTTGCAACAGCAATACAAGGCCACGGGTTGGTTACAGCTCGGCGCCTCCCTCCAATACAACACCACCCAGCAAAATAATGGAAGGCTGGGCTATGGCTCCTCTGACCTAACCTCCTTTATGTATCCCTACGCCCAGTTTGCCGATGATAATGGCCAACCCCTTCCGCTCTACCGGCAATACAGGCAGTCGTTTGTGGAAGGCATAGCTGCCGCAGGCAAGCTGCTCAGCTGGGAATATTATCCCTTGGTGGATGACCAATATACCACCCAGCTAACCACCGTCAATGACTTACTGATAAACAGCAATCTGCGGGCCACCCTTCTTCCCGGACTTAACCTGGACCTTTATTATCAGTATGAAGGGCAGCAGACCGATGGCCGTACTAAACAAGGGCTGGATAGTTATGCCACCCGCAACCTCATCAATAGTTTCTCACAGGTTGATGCCAGCGGAACCGTGATCCATCCGGTACCGGTTGGGGGCATTTTAAGCCAATCAGATGGTCAGTTGACCGCACAACAGGGACGGGTTCAGTTGTCGTTTGACAGGCACTGGGGCCCACATGCCATTAGCGCCCTGGTGGCTGGCGAACTGCGGGATAAACGGAACCAAAACCATTCGTCGCGTCTATATGGTTATGATGAAAACTTTTTAACCTACGGGTTTGCGGACTATACCCGTTCCTATCCGGACTACATCACCAAAAAGCTGAGCTTTATTCCCAATGGCGTTGGCCTAAGTGATGTGACTACCCGCTACGTGTCGGCGTTTGCCAACGGGGCCTATACCTATGCTGACCGCTATACTGCCTCGTTTAGCGCACGCCGTGATGCCTCCAATTTGTTTGGGCTTAACACCAATGACCAATGGAATGTGTTCTGGTCAGTGGGTGGTGCCTGGCATCTTTCTAAAGAGGCTTTCTATAAAAGTGCATGGCTGCCATACCTTAACCTTCGGGGCACCTACGGCGCCTCCGGCAATGTAGATCCAGGCATGGTGGCCGTATCCACCATCACCTATATGGGTACCGATACCTATCTGCAAACCCCTTATGCCCGCTTTAACAATTATTACAACCCTAACCTGCGCTGGGAAACGGTACGTATGCTTAATCTGGCGCTTGATTTTAGATTATTGAAAAACTTCATCAGTGGAAGCATTGAGTTTTATCGTAAGAAAGGAACCGGACTAATCGCTAATACCCTGCTGGACTATACAGGTGGCGTTGGTACCTCTATCCGCAAAAATGCCGGGGATATGAGCGGAAATGGCTGGGATATTACGTTAAACAGCGCCCCAACACGCGGCCTGGTTGGCTGGTCTGGCCAGCTTAACCTAAGCCACTACCAGGACAAAGTACTAAAAAATGAGAGTACAGCCAGTACCGTGGCTTCGCTGATGACCTTGCAAAGTGGCAGTACTGGCCAATATGCGGTCATTAGCAAACCTGTCCATTCGCTGTATGCCTATCGTTGGGCCGGGCTGGATCCGGAGAATGGAAACCCACGCGGTTATCTAAATGGGGCGATTAGTGAAGATTACCGGCAGCTGACCGGCAGCGGCACGCAACTCAGCGATTTGGTGTATTTCGGCTCCGCGGTACCGGTGTGGTATGGAGCGTTCACCCAGCACCTCGCTTATAATTCCTTTGATCTTAGTGTCAGCATTTTGTACAAGTTTGGCTATTACTTTAGGGAGGCCGCTACTTCTGGATACAACCTTTATTATAATAAAGTTGGCCGCAGTGACGTAGTCCAGCGCTGGCAAAAAGCCGGTGATGAGCTGCACACAAATGTCCCTTCTCTGGTTTATCCCGCAGCCTCGTCCAGGGACCAGTTTTATGCCGCTTCAGAAACCTTGGTTGATAAAGGCGATCATATCCGGTTGCAGTATGTGCGGCTTAGCTATGACATTACTCCCCTCAGTACTTGGGCTGGTGCCGTCAAAAATCTGCAAGTTTTTGTACATGCTGCCAACCTGGGCTTGCTTTGGAAGGCTAATAAATCCGGGCTAGACCCGGATGCCGCAAGTAATTACAGTTTACCCACACCTACCACCTTCACAGCCGGCATATCCACAAACTTTTAGAAACAACACCATGAAGATAAATATAAACATTTTGCTACCATTAGGCATAGCCCTATTATTAGTTAGTTGCGATCAATTTCTTTCCAAAAAATCCGACCAACAGCTCGTCACCCCTGATAATTTACCCGCCCTGCAAGCCTTACTAGATCACACTGGCAATATAACGGCCAATTTCTGTAGTGCCGGTGAGGTCAGTGCAGATGACTATTACCTCAAACCAGAAGGCTATAACTACATGGTAGAAGACATTCAGCGCATGTACCGTTGGGAACCTAATTATGTGTTTTCTACCGAAACTACCAATGACTGGATGCTTTCATACCAGACTGTGTACATCTGTAATGCCATACTAAAAGCATTAGAAGATATTCCGGAAATTCCTGTCAATAAATCTAACCGGGATTTTATCAAGGGTCAAGCCCTGGTTCACCGGGGCTTTCACTTTCTGGATGCGGCATGGGTGTGGTGCAAATCCTATGATGCGCAGACTGCACAAACGGATATGGGACTTCCCCTAAGATTAGACCCAGATTTTAACTTACCTTCGGTACGTTCTACCGTTCAAGAAACCTATGACCAACTGATCGGCGACCTAAAGGCCAGTATTCCGCTTTTGCCTATTAATAGCATCAATGCCTACCGTGCCAGCAAGCCGATGGCTTATGCCCTGCTTGCACGCGCCTACCTAAGTATGCGCCAGTACGAAAATGCATACACGTTTGCGGATTCGTGTTTACAGCTCCGGCAAGGTTTGGTTGATTTTAATACGCTGGACGTTGCAGTACCCAATTCTTTGCCTACTTTAAATGTAGAAGTGATTTTTAACGGCCTTTTTTATAATTCAGCCATCTATAAAGACTATGGACGAATTCCACAAGATCTTGTTAATAGCTATCAAAGTGGAGATCTTCGGCGAGCCATATATTTTTCACAAGATCCTACTGATGGTTCATTCGTTTTCAAAGGTAATTTTACAGGTGATTATAGCCAGCTTTGTGGACCTACGGTTGGCGAAATGCTGATTATCCGCTCAGAATGCGCTGCGCGGTTGGGCAACACAGCCTCTGCCATCACAGACTTGAACTTTTTGTTGAAAAACCGCTGGGATCCTGTAGCATTTCTTCCTATCAGTGGTTTGCAGGGCGATGCATTGGTTCAGAAAATTTTAGTTGAACGTCGTAAGGAATTGCTGATGCGTGACCTGCGCTGGATGGACATCCGAAGATTGAATGCGGATGGTGCCGGAATCAGCTTATCGCGTGAGGTTGAAGGAATAGTTTACCATCTCGAAGCCGGAAGCCCGAAGTTTATATTGCCGATTCCTGAAGCCGTTATTGATCAAAGCGGCATGCCGCAAAACCCACGCTGATTTTAAGGAAAAAATTTATGTGAACAAAAAGAGGGATAACTCCCGGAGCTATCCCTCTTTAATAATAGCCAACAACGGAACTAAGACCGGCGGTTGGCTATGGAGAAAATGGTGGATGAATTATATCCAGACAAAACTACTCCCAGTTCAGTTTTGTCATCCGCATCCACCACGATGTGGCAGGGCATAGTGCCAGTGCTTCCACAAGTCACCCCTGATACTGGCGTTTTTTGCCAATAATCAGGATTGGTGAAATCTGAAGCATTATTGGGCCCGTTATAGTACCAATCGATGTCGTCTACGTTCTTAAACGAAGACAGGGAGTTGATGGTAAGGCACAATGTTAGTGCCGCCATCGTTATTTTAATTGCTCTAAGCATAATTTCTAGTTTTTAAATGCTTGTACAATTTTGTGATTTAATCGATTGAAGCCCTTTTTTCGGAGGCTTCCTTTACCGGCCTTCCACTCCCCCTGCCTGGCAGTTTGTCGGAAGGTCTTGTGCTTATCGCCGCGAAGACGTCCTCCTTTCTTTGGGGTTCAACCATAGCAGGGCTCCTGTTGTAAGCAACAATAGCCCTACGTTACACCGCTGCGCCTGTGACCATGTCATTTTTTCTGACCAGGTGATGCAAGCGCAGGGTGGTATCTTTGAATAGGTCTTTTCCAGCACTGCGCGTATGTAGACCATATATACGCCCAGTAAAAGTATAGTTAGGGAAAAACCCCAAACCTGTAACCGATGGTAGAAAAAGCTTCGGATCAACACGATGCTGGTAAACAATTGCAACAACGTATTCAGCGCCGTTAATCGCCCTGCCCACTTACGCGGAAACAACTGTCCTGCCATTTTACCAATGGCTTCATCTACATTCCACAACGTACGAACCACCGCATACCCCCAGGCCAATGCCAGGATGGCTGTGGTAGTAATGAGGTATATTTTCCGGCTTCGTTTCATTGTCTTTTTTTGTGTTTGTTCAATGAAACAAAGGTAGCAGGTGCCTGGCACCTGCACCATGCTAGGTAGCATGGAATTAGGGGGTGGTAAAAGTTAGTTAGCTTGGTTTTTAATAGTAAAACTAAATATACTTCAACCTAACCACTACTACCAAAACAATCAATAAAAGAATCCCAGTAGACCAAAACTTCCAGGAAAAGCCATTGGTACTTTTTTGTTCATCAATTTGGCTGTTTTTTACATTACTGCTTTGAATTTGCTTAAGGCTGGCATGGGTTAAAGAACCGGCATTTAAACTGCTGCTGTCTGCTTGTCGCTGTTTTTTATCCGCCTGGCGAAATATCCGGATCTCTTCGGCTTCACCGCGGAAACCGCTGTCTGGGGAATAGGTGAAAAGTCCTTTGGGCATGATCCGGGTAAGTTCTTGGGTTTGCTCCTGACTGACCCATAGACCTTGCTGCCTTAGATGATAAAAGCTGCTGTCGTTTTGCTGATAGCTGGTGCTGTCAACAGTACTGCTCTCCTTTATAGTTTGATGAAGCTGTTTTTTCGTACTGCAGCTTGCTAAAATGGCAGGTATAATGAGTTGGTATAGTTTCATGCATTCAATTTTAGTAAATAGGTATTCCCTCCGGGCCACGGTCCTAGCAGCCCGGAGGAGAACCATTTTTAACCTCTTACCTGGCGATAATGCTCTCGGGCGTAGTCCAGTCACTCACCCCCTGCCCATTCCTGGACCTTACCTTGATGTAGTAAGTTAGTCCTGGCATGAGCGGCGCCAGGACGTTGCCGCTGCTTTTGGTGGTGGTAAAGGAATTACTATAGATGGGCGTGCCCTGTTCGTCCAGATCTTTCGTAAAGGTGTACTCATACATCCACGCTCCGGGCATGGAGTCAAAATTAAGCCTTACCTGCCCACTTTGAATCCAGTCACTAAGTTTAATGCGAGTGGGGATGGGTGGCACGCTTGGTTTAGATGGCAGTGAAGTGACCGGGAAACCTGAGCTGAGTACCAATGACAGGGATCCGTCGGCTACGGTATTGACGTAAAACGCCAGTTGTTTTAATAATTTCACCAATGCCTCCCGACTTTCGTTCTTTAAGGCCGTCTCCAGTGGGCTGCCCTTTCGGCTGGAGGCCTCCAGTTTAACCCGGAAATCTTCCACTGCGGCCTGTACATCGGCCAGTGCCGGTACCGGGTTCGGAAAATTCGCATTGCCGGTCATTGCCGTCACGATCGTCCCGCCTTGGTTTAACAGGTCGTTGTCTCTGAATTGTTTAAAGCCACCTTGGGCTATTCGGTTTGCCATTGTTTAAGGAAATATTAAATAGTTAAAGGAAAAAGTAAAAGTTACTGGTTAACATTACATAGGGTCTACCCAGTTCGCTATTTGATAAATGGTGGATACCAGTCGCCGTTTGCGGATCACGGCGTTGTTGCTGTTGCCTTCAACCGTAGTTATCCATTTGCCGTCGCATTGGTCAATGAAACCACAGTGGCCGATGCGTTTCAGTTCGGGGAAATAGAGGCCGAATACGTCTCCTGGTAAAGGAGTTTTACGTTGTACGTTATAAGTTGTACGTTCCTGCATAGCATACAACTTCTTTTCGGGAAGTGGGTTTCTGTTCCAAACTATTCTTTTTGCGGGAAACAAAGCCGGGGCCCAGGGGTTCTTGGGGTTTGCCAGCCTGGTCTGGCCTAGGCACCAGCATACGAAGGCACTGCACCAATTGCTGCCCTTGCCTACCCCGCAATAGTGCTGGTATTCCTCTACCCTCGGCCCGTCATTAAGGCCTGTGGCTTCTCGCACGCCGAGTTCGGCAGTA
Source organism: bacterium A37T11 (assembly GCA_900109895.1). Taxonomy (GTDB): domain Bacteria; phylum Bacteroidota; class Bacteroidia; order Sphingobacteriales; family Sphingobacteriaceae; genus A37T11. Next base: position 139,217 of record FOBR01000002.1, on the reverse strand, counting down.
TAGAGGATGCGGAGGGTTTGGCGATTGGACGGAGACGCAAGGTTTTTCATCAGGATAGCATCACGGCCAGTACCAGGATAAAACCAAAGAAGCATAAGAAAAACGTAGTGGTGTAATGCATGCATTGTTGCCATGGGGTTAGTTGGTTAACGTGAACGGGAATGAGCTGCTGGCTAAGCACCCAGGCTAAGCCATAAAAAGACAGGCCGAAAAATGCTGCCAGCGGCAGGAATACCAGTGTGCCCACATCGGGTACGGATACCGTTGCATCCCAATAGCGCAGCAGGGGGCCCGACCACAGATAAACCAGCATAAAGACCGGAAGCCAGCCGATCATCCAGGGAAACTTTCGCAGCCATTGCGGCCATTCTTTTACTGCCGGCACATCCTCCGGCAGGAGTTTGATAAATTGTGTGGTTACCATTGCTTTTGTTTGTTATATGAACCTTAAAATCCCTTTGTTTGATTGGGTAGTGCAAAGGTAAGTACGATATTAAGTTATTGAAAATCAATGAACAAATGCAAACAGTTTTTAATACAAAGTAGGATGCTGCGTACCAGTTTTCACGTTTATTGTTACGGCTAATTGGTTTCAGTTTCTATCAATACTAGCAGATTAAGTGGTACAAATGGCCATGCTTATATCGTATCGCTATCAAGTTGGCTTAGAACTTATGGGCTTTTTGTCTATTGTGCACAACTCAAAGCCAACATAATACCAAGGCTTTCCAAACTAGATCCAATTTATTCCGTTTCAAAAATAGCGGCCCAAATGTGGTCCTAAAATGCCATAAGCCCGACGATGGGAACAGCATCCAGCTATACAAAAAACAATAAATCAATCAAAAATCACTATCCCATCCATACAATCTGCATTCCCAAAAACCAAAATGCCCCGGCCTGGTATCAGGTTGGGGCAAATGGGTACTACAAAACGGCAAATTTTTAGGCTGAAGCCCTTGATTCTTCCTCCCGGAGGCGCTCCTCCATGGCTTTTACGGACATCATTTTGTACGTAAAGCGATCTTCTTTGCGGCGCTGCAACAGCTGATAGACTTCCTGGCGGTCGTAGTAATCGCGGTTGCCGATGCGGAGCGTTGGATGTAAAAGGATGTTGCGCACCTTTTCATAAAAGGTGGTGCGGCTAATGCCCAGTTGCTGCATAACCCAGGAAGGGTCAGCATGCTGGGGAATCTTGATTTCCCGCAGGGGTTGTGGCACGTAGTGCTCACGGATGAGGATGCGTATCTCGCGAACCTCTACGAGCAACTGTTGGATAATGCTTGCGTTAATTGACATCATGTAACACTGTTTAAATGAATAAATAATTAATAACTACCAAATATACAGCAATATAAATAATTAAACCATGCTAATTAACTTGAATATCAAACACCTACCATGCTATTAAGCACGAATCATTTGTTTTTCATGGCTTTTTTGGTCACAGCACCCTTCAGATGGCCCACCGTATCATGTCCCAGATCGAGGTAACCGCCTGTGAGGTGGTTGCTTTGGAAAAAAGCATCCGGCAATTTCCGGATCAGGTACAACATCTTGTCAAAGGCTGGCTGCAGGTGAAGGTCATCCCGCTCCTGCTCCCGCTGTACCAGCTGTGCTTCCCGCCACTGATGGATGGCCATGCTGATGGCAGGATACTCCAATAAGTGAAAAAACAGCAGTGTAGTCATGGAGATCACCAGGCTGTTGTCACTGGTCATCAGCGTTTCGGGCGAGGGTTGCTGGGCAAATACATTGAGCGTTAAGATCAATCCGCTGGCCTTTTCCATCCAGCGCGTACGCTGCTCACCGGCACTATTTGGTGGCGATAGGATCAAAAAAGCGCCCGATAAAAAGAAGTAAACCCGCATCGGTATATCACCTTCGGCCAGCAGCAGGCAATAGGCCGGCAATTCCTGTACCAGCAGGCCTTGCTGCAGTTGCTGTACCAGGGCCGCATCTGCCCAACCCGTTATCCCCAGGCAGTTCATGACCCATTCAATCTCTTCATGGGTGGCCCTCCGAAAGGAATAGGCTCCCGCGTAAGTAGCATGTCTTTTCATGCCTGTAAAAATAAGCCTTTACGTGGCTTAAAAGGACGACTTTTGGTTCGCCTGGCCAAAAACAAAAAAAAGGAAAAATAAGTTGTATAAAACCTTGATTATTAAAAGCATTATTCGGTATATTTGGGAGGTAAAGGTATTACATACAGAAAACGGGATCCATGAGCAAACCGCCCCCAAACCATCCATTATTGGACCGCCCCATCCAGGAGCTGGACGTGAGCGAAGAATTTATCCTGCGCTCTAAATTATTAGGGTTTAAAACCATCCGTGAGATTACCAAATACCCCAAAGGTAAACTCTACCGGCACAAGGACTTCAGCTATGGCTGGGTCAATGAGCTGCTGGGTTTATTGCAGCCGTATGATTTGCTGTATTTAATGGACGACTGATTTTTAATGATGAATTATAGATGATGGATGATGGATACCTTAATTCCACAAATGCCGTTCATCAAACCTGGAATTTATTTTTTCAACCAGGTCAGGTCGTTTTTTGAGGTGAAGGATGAATATAAGCTCATTAAACCAGTTTTGGGTATAATCTTCCTGGTTTTGGTAAATGGCTTTATCGGTATTAAGTATTTCCCGGATGGTTTTATAGCCCATCAGCGCAGCACGGAGCTTAAACGTTTCACTCGCTAACACCAAATCCCGGATAGGCTCATCCAGAAAAGATTCATGGTCTTCCTGACCGAAGTTTTCATTGTAAATTACGTTCATATATCACTGCTGTTAAGACTAAGGCAAATATAATAGTTTTTGTTAATAGCACCAATGGACAAATTAAATCTGAGAGGGAATTTAAAAAAATAAAAGTTAAAAAATTATTTTATTTCTATACATGAATTAGTATCTTTGTAAACATGAATAGTAAGTCAAAACACACACCTCTTAATTCAAAGGGGGCTTACATCTTCAAGAAAATGCTTGAGGATAAAAAAGCTATTCATAACCATTTAAAAAATGGTGGAAAATTAACCGACCTAAAAGATCAATATAACTTTGCAACTCCCTTATCTCTTAGAAGAAAAGGATAAGTTAACCTACCAGTTAGTAACGGATCAGGGAATTACTTACCTTATCTATTTTCTTGATTATAGTAATATGTTTGAGGAGAATCCCTTAATTGCAAGCTATGTATTTACCTTAAATATAGATGTTGTGGATGGTGATATTAAGAATGCACTTCAAGATGAACGAATCAGAGTAACGGTTAGCGAAGTATTGAGACTTTTTTTCGAAGAAATAGATAATGTTGCGATTTATATCTGCGATAGTATGGACAGTCGTCAATTGGCCAGAAAAAGAAAGTTTGATTTTTGGTTTTGGAAATATAATGATGGAAGTATCTTTAAAGAAGATGGAATAGCTGTGATAGAAGATATGGGCATTTATAATAGTATTTTATTACATCGCCAAAATTCCAACTTTGACTCAATATTACACGCTTTCCGGAAATTAAACGATCGTGACTACCAAAACAAATAAGTATTTTAGTAACTATACCATCAACAAACTATGCCATCTACGCTTTCAGCCTCACGCTTTCCTCCGCCATTTCCTCAATAACCTCTTCCACCCTTTCCACATCCCTGGCCAGTTTTTTATAAGAGTTCTTTTTGAAGTTCTCGGCAGACATTTTTTCGGTACCTATACTCCGGAAATGGCGGCAGACAAAATCAAACAGGCGCTGGGGTTCATCCACCAGGATAATGCCTACATTGATCAGTATCCGCACAAACATGGCAAATTGCCGGGCTGATAGGCACGTGCGGAACAGGTAGATGGGGTCTACTTTATTTTCCAGGCGGTTGCTGATCTTTTCCAGGCGTCGCAGGGTGGCCAACTCGTAGTCAAACGCCCGGTAGAGCTGTACGGCAATAGGTGGTTTACCGGACTTATACCCCTTTTTCCCTTCATCGGCATAGGCCATGACCTCCTGCTGTTGCAGTAAGTAATAGCGCTGCTGGTCATATAAGGGGAGGTCGCGGTTTAGCCCGGCCTTGGTGTAAGCAAGCATATAGTGGTAAAAAGCGGTACCATTCAGGTTAGCCTCCATCAATAGGCTGATCAATTTTTCTTGCCATTTTTCGGGAGTAGCGTCCGCTTCCAGGGCATAGCCGATCCGTTCGGCCAGCCGAGCGGCATAACTAAACCTTCGTTTGCTGATCTTTTTGGACGATTGCCCGCGAAAGGTGATCGAGTCGGTGATGACCAGCATTAAACGGTCATCTACTCCTTTTTCTACCAGCTGGAGCTGGAGGATTTCGGCTTGTTCCTTTACGTTTATTAGCAAGGCGCTCGCTCGGTAGCGAGGCAAGGCCTTCATTTTTGGCAGGTAATCCGCCAAATGGTCCTCCATAAACTGCAGGAGGGTATCCAACTCTTCTATGAGCGCCAAAACCGGGTTTTTCTGCTTAAACAGCTGGTCTGACCAGTGCCTTAAACGGTGATAGTGTAACCCAAAATAGGCTTTGAGTATTTTTTTGTGTTGGCCGGGCACGGCGTGGAGAAAAGCTTTGGGCAAGCGGTTGAGCTCCTCTTTTAAGACGAGTTCAAGGGGTTGCTCCAATTTACCGGAAATGGAAAGCGCTAGTTGCTGTTCCAGAAAGTCGAGTTCGTAAGCTAGGGTTTTCATTTGTTAGTGATGTTAATGAGGTTTGAATTGTTATTATAACAAATTGGCGCTAGAGGAGCACAAGATAACCACGCAATCAACTTCCCTCTTTTCAACCGAAAGGTCAATACCTTTTTCATGCATAAATTCCATAAAATGGGCCGTGTTGCGAAAATCAAAGCCCAGCGGGAATTCCAGATCAATGGGATTTTTATCGGTTGTCTTATCAATGAGTTTTTGGGCGCCAAAAAACTTTAAAGGAAAATAAGGGATAATATTGGATAAATCCCGGTTATGTACATATACAGCTACCCGGTAATTTTTACTAATTGAAGGAAGGTTGTCTGCCCCCTCTGAATATTTGGTATAGCTATTTGCTATTTTGGCATTCGTCCTTACTATCAGGCAGGGCACCAGTTTTCTTACCTTTTTCAGGGAATAGCCAAAAGTTTTGTCCAAATCCTGCCGTAGGCTAGTAAGCCATCTGTTTTCTAGGAACGCTTGTGTCTGGTCTATATAATCATACACATATACCTGATGAAGGCTATTCACGGAGTCTATACCCTCAAATAACACCAGTGGTTCATTTTTAAAAATAGCCGGGTAAACCATTTGATAGGCTTCAGGTATGTGAAAAGAAATCCTGCTACCTATCTGCTTATTGTTTTCATCATATTTTGGGTTGGATCCACCTTCAGCCCCAATAGGAAGCTTGGTAATGGATGAAGAGGTTAAAATGCCTTGCGTACTCGTGGTATTAAATGTGGAAACTTCCGGGACATTCCGGTTCCAAAAATCGTATTTTAAAGGCATAGCAACTTGTTTCCCATCCAACAGCGATTGAATATTTTCTTGGGTAATACTTTCAGCACCTGTGATGGCTATAATTTTCCCATTGGGTGCCAGGATCACTTCGTGTGGATAGCCTTTGGCAGGAAAAAATTGATTTATGGTAGAATCATAAACGGTAACAGGCAAGCGAATGGACACTCCAGTATCCTTTTTTACCCGTTGTAAAATTCCATCAATTTTGGTTTCATTATCGCTTTTTAAACTATTGACCAAAATTATCTGAATCTTATTTCCAAAATGATTTTGGAGTTCCTGCATATGAGGCATAAGACGTATACATCCACCACAACCGCTGAACCAAAAATCCAATAGGACTAGTTTTCCATTTAAACTGTTTAGAGGGATCGTCTTTTTAGGACCATTCATCACTGTTGGAAAGGTAAAATTTGGCATCTGATCACCTACGTGCAGTGCCTTTTCCTGCTGACAAAACACAGGTTGGGCAGCAAGTGATACCATTAACAGCAAAACTAATTTTTTCATCATTACCATGTTTCGTATACTAATAAGGGTTTTGTGTATAACCGCCTAAGGTTAGGATATCATCCGGTAAGGGTATAGCAAAGCGTGGAGAGTTTGCCGGGAGGGTATACACCTGGTTGTTGATATGCCTGGTTAAGCTAATATTAGCTCCTTCCAGGTTTAACCGTTTGATATCCATCCAACGCAGCCCGCGGAATATCAGTTCTTTCCGGCGCTCCTGAAGGATGATGCTCAAGGTTTCTGCCGGAGCGGCCGCTATAACCGGCACAAAATTGGTTTTGTCCATCCGATACTTAAGCAGGGTATTTACGTCTGCAAGGGCTTTCTCTACATTCCCGGCACGGGCATAACATTCTGCGCGCATTAAGTACATTTCATCTACAGCTGGGCCGTCAAATAATGCTCCTGCTTGGCCATAATATGAACCTTTAAAAATAAATGAATTATCAGTGGAAGCAGCATAAAATAGTTTTTTTCTTAGATCATTATTCTCATAACTTCTCACCAAATTAGAATCTATTTTCATGGAGGAAGCAGATGCGATGTAGTGATAACCTATGTAAATGACTTCCGGTACTTGAAAAAGCGTAAAAGTAGTTGAAGCATTTGGATTCAGTTGATTGTAATCCACCAAATTGGATTGAATTTGCAGGCTGGAATCGGCATATGCTAAACAATGTGGATAATCGCGCATGCTTAGGTAAGCACGGGCTAAAGCGCCATAGGCAGCCGCCTTTCCAGGACGGGTAGGATTTGGTACCGCCATATTTACAGGTAGTAATGCAGCAGCCCGTTTCAAATCCTGAATGAGTTGATCATACGTTTGCTGCACGGAACTTCGTGGAGTCTCTTGGTTAAAATCTGTGGATAACCGCAGTGGCAGGCCCAAATCAGCATTGGCAGTTTCGCTCGAATAGGCTTTGGAAAATGCCCATACCAATTGCAGGTAATTGTATCCCCGCAAAAAATACCCCTGGCCTTTTACATCATTCACCTTCGTACTTTCCGTTAAAGGCGCCGATACTTTATCCACGTTTTCCAGTACTGTATTAGCTATATAGATCCGCCTGAAAGCGCTAGACCAATCGTTATCAGAACCACCTGCCGTATTTGCAAATACCCCGCTATTTTCCCAGGTATATAATCGTTGGTAATAAATTCGCCTGGTATCGTAATAGGCCTGCAACAAATAAAAATCATCACTGCTAAAGTCTGAGCAACCAACTTGGTTTGTATTGATATCGTTATAGCCATCTAATAATGACTGCACGTCTGCTAAACTGGTAATGGTAGATAGTTTAGAATCAGACTTGGCATCTAAATATTTTTTACAGGAGGTGCTCCACAAAATCATGAGTACACCAAGAAGTGTTATGGTCTTTTTCATCGTATTTACCTTAAAATGAAGCACTAATACCAAAGTAAATGTTTTTGGAAGGTTTGATGGTTTGATTATCCGGATCTATATGATCTTTATTGGCTGTCCAAATGGGGCCTACATTTGCCATATTGAAATAGAGGTTAAGCGTGTTCATGCCTGCTTTTTTTATCCAAAGTTTATTTAACGCATAATTAAACCGAAGGTAATCTATGCGAATGTTATCTGCCTTATCTACTAAAATACTTGCACTGTTATAAAACTCGTCGCTGCTTCCATCAAAGGGATAGATCAATGCCGGTACGTTGGTTTTTAACTCGTCTCCCGGTTTGCGCCATCTTTTTTCAAAATCAGCATGGCCTGTACCTTGTATTAAACTAGAATAGTAAATCGATGGCTTAATAAAATAATAGCCAAACCGATAGCTAATATTAACCGCTAAACTCAGCTCATGCCAGGCAATCGTGTTACCCATGTTGCCAAAATAGGTGGGGGTAGCAGGCCCATTGTAAGTTACCGTACTGGATGGCGCCTGAAAGATGTCTAAATAATCGGTACTGACCTGTCCGCTTAAATAACCTTGAGGCTGGCCAGTTTCGTGATTTAGCCCGGCCCATGGGTAAGAGTATATTCCATAGACAGCATTATTTCCACCTGGGGAAATTCTACTATCACCTACCAATGTACTGGCGGAACTATAATTCGCATTATATTTTAACACTTTGTCTTTGTACCAGGTAAAATTTACGTTTGTATTCCATTTGATTTCCTGATCTACATTTTTGGTGTTCAATTGGATATCCACCCCATTACCCAGGGTTGATGCCACATTTTTGGTAAGCTGAAATACCGGGATAGTCGTATAGTCAGTCTGGACGGGTCCGTATAAATCGGACGTTTTTTTCCGGTAGTACTCAACGGAACCAGAAATGACATTACGGGTTGACCTAAAATCAATACCGATGTTGGTATTCGCTACATTTTCCCAGCGTAAATCGGGATTATTATATGATGCATAAAGTGAAAAAGGCTGATGGGAATAATAATCTACTCCTGGATATCGAATAGTTGTTACACCAATAATACTTGCGGACATATTCCCACTATAGCCATAACTCCCTCTTAATTTTAAGTAGGGCAGCAAGTCTATATGATAAAAGGCTTCTTTGGCAATGTCCCAGCCAAGCCCTGCGGACCAAAGGGGTTTCCATTTATTATTGGTAGTTGCACCAAAGATGTTGGAGGCATCCCTGCGCAAACTTCCGGAAAGGGTATACTTACTTTGATACATGTAGGCCGCATTGGCAAATACAGAGACAAAGCGGTTAAGTTGGTTGTATTTACCCTGCTGATTATCGATATATGAATAGGAACCACTGATAATATTGGGATAACCATTGTAATAATCCACATTTGCGCTTGTAGATGAATTTGGGTCAAAACCGTAAATGCTGCTACTGTATTGATCAGATCTGGCCGACCGTATCTCACCGCCTGCCAATGCCACCAACTCATGATCTCCCCAGGTTTGGTTCACATCCACCTGTCCACGCACCTGGTTGGAGGATATGGTAGGGTTACTCATGTATTCAATGTCTCCTTTTGGAACAGGGTAGATCAGATCTGACCCATCAGCAGGTATTTGCGTAAAACTATTGATCAGATCACGGGTATAGAAGCTTTGCTGGTCATTTATCGTAGCATTGGTGCCTTTTTGCTTTTCATACTGATAATTGAAGCTGACTTTAATAGCGTCTGTGATGTGATAGGAAAGGCCCGTATTGAGGGTGATGTCCAACTGGCTATTGTCGCCATAGCTGTGTTTGTAATCTTCCAATGGGTAATAACTCCAATCCAATAATTTCCCTTGTCCCAGCGTATCAATATAGGGCTTCCGGTAGCGGTACAACGGTAATGGGTTTCCCTGGTCATCGACAAGGCGTGTATAAATAGGTGCCGGAGCATATCCATTGCCTTCAATTCCGTAACCCTGACGGCCTGTTTTGCTGTCGGTTTGTGTAAAATAAAAACCGGCGGTCATTTCCAGATTTTTAGTAGGCTTAAATGTGTTTAGTGAGGACAGGTTGATGCGTTGAAAACGGGCGTCCAGGTTATCGCTGTTTTTATCAAATCCTCCCGCAAAGGCATAAGCTACGTTGCTATTTCCACCATTTACCTGGAGGGCATATTGTTGATTCACGCCCGCTTGGTAGCTGTATTTGGTTAAGTCATTGCGGATATCATATTGTTTCATTTTTTCAATCTCTGCATTTGCATCATCCGCCATAGCTGGGTTGTCACGCGCCTGAATCAATAACTCCACAACGGGTGACAACGCCGGCCGGCCATAAATGTCCTGTTCTTGCCCATCATATGCCCCACCCTTAAATAGCATTTTTTCCACATCGATAAAATCGGCAGCCGTCATTAATTTCATCGAAAACAGATCGGGTTTGGTGACTACGCTTACGTTAGCATTTGCCATAACCTGCATCTTTTGCCCAAATTTCCCCGATTTAGTGGTGATGACAATGACCCCATTGCCTGCCCTGGCCCCCCAAATGCTGGAAGCAGCCGCATCTTTTAAAATGGTGACACTCTCCACATTATTTGGATTTAGGTTGCTCAGGTCGCCATTGTAAGGGAAATTATCTACCACGATGAGCGGGGTGGCGTCTCCATTAATGGTGCTAATACCCCGGATGGAAATCTTTGTGAGATTATCGCCACTTGCACTTGGATTATATAATAATCCATTTGCAATGCCGTGAAGGCGGTCAAGGACATTGGTACCAACCTGCTCGTTGAATTTTTGGTTATCAATGAAGTCGTATGAACCTGTAGAACGTTCTTTGGAGATCTTTTGGTAGCCGGTGTTGACGGTTACTTCGGCTTCCTGCAGCTCTGAGGTAGTGCGGTAGAGAATGATGTTGCCGATTGGACCGGATGCGGATACCTCGCGGGTGGTGTAGCCGAGAAATGAGATTTGAAGGGTGGCCGTGGGGTCTAAACCACGAAGCGTAAATTGCCCGTTTTTGTTGGTGAAGGTGGCGCGCGAGGTACCTTTTACGCGGATGGTGGCGTTTTCTAAGGGGGTGCCGAGGGAATCGGTGACGCGGCCGGTGATGAGTTGCTGTTGGATTTCGCCAGGTTCCCCGACTGTCGGGGAACCAGCGAATGCGTCAATGGCACGGTCAATAATCGTCTTTTCCTTCTTTTTAATAAGTATGTTTTTGTCAATAATTTTATACGTAAAGGGTAAGTCTTTTAAGCTGGCTGCGATGGCTTCATCGATGCTGGCGTTGGTAAGGTGTACACTTACGCGCAGCTGTTGGATGTCGGCACCGTCATAGACCAGCGCATAGCCGGTTTGCTGCCGGATACTGTTAAACAGTTCTTGCAGCGGTGCGTCACGGCGCTCCAGGTTAACGCGCTGAGCCAGGGAATGGGCGCTAACCGAGAGCAGGGATATAAGTAATAAGTAGCTGGTTAAACGCATAACCAATATAATCTTAGCAATTAAGTTCATATATTTGCTTTTGTTTTGGGTTTAAATACATAAGTCCGTCTTTTTCTAACTGGGAAAGTGGTGAATCCAGAACGTATGCCGTATCCTGACCGCGAATCGGGATGCGGTTATTTTCTGCCTCACCTGTGGGGCTCAGCCCGGTGCCTGGGGTACTTTTTTTGTCATGAATGTTCTTTTAATGTTAAAATTTATTTATGATGGATCCTTGGTCACTACCACCCGTAGCTGGCCATTAGCCTGCCGCTCGGTATGGTAGCTTAAATTATAAAAACGCAGTATTTCAAGCGCCTTATCTGCCGTTACGTTGCGGTGGATATCTCCATTTAGCCGCACGGGTGGCAAGTCTTTACCGCTATATACAAAGTCAACGTTATACCAGCGGGAAAACTGCCGCAGCAACTCACTGAGTGGGCTGTTAGTAAACTGAAACGTGCCCCGCATCCATCCTGTCATGCTACTGGCATCAACCTGATGTTTACTTAATTGATTCCCTGTAAGCACCGCCTGTGCCCCTGGTTCTACCAGCGTTAACGGGCTACCTTCCCCACCCTGCACCCGCACAGCTCCATGAACCAGCGTCGTCCTAACAGCTTCATCATCCGAATACGCGGTGAGGTTAAACTCCGTGCCCAATACTCTAATGAGCTGATTTTGGCTTTTTACGATAAACGGACTAGTTGATTTACGATTTGCGAGGTACGATTTACGATTAGCCTGCATGGCGTCGATTGAAGGATTGTTGGTTACTTCAAAGTAGGCTTCGCCTTCTAAATATACTTCTCTGGTGTTGCCGCTGAAGTGGCTTGGATATTTTAACGTACTGGCGGCGTTGAGCCAAACCTTAGTTCCGTCTTCGAGTATTATTTGGTATTGACCTCCTTTAGGGGTGGACAAAGTTAATAACGTACTATTTACGATGGACGAATCACGATATACGATTGTTTTTGCGCCGATTTTTGTTCCATCATTATAACTGATATCCTCGTCTCTGATTTGGATTCCGCGTTTGGCGCTATCCAGCTCTACTTTTGTGCCGTCGGCAAGGATGAGGGTGGCTTGGTTGTAGCCGGGTAGGATCTTTTGATCGACGATTGCTGAGTTACGATTTACGATTAGGGTTGAATAAAAATACAGGGCGATGCCAATGACTAGGATGATTGAGGCGGCCAAGGCGAGGTTGCGGTAGTTGAAACGGTGTTTGGTGGCTGTGTGGTGTGACAGGGCCTCCCACATGCGTTTTTTGGTTGCTTTGTTAAAGGAGGTAGTTTCTGCTGCAGTTGCCGTGCCTTTTAATGCGGTTTCTTGTTGAAACCATTCTTCCACGAGCAGCTTTTCTTCTGCCGTGCAGCGCCCTTCCAGGTACCGGTCAATGAGCTTTTTTGCTTCTTCGTTATTTCTTCTATGTGGCATTCTATAGATAGGACACCGCCGATGGATAAAAGTAGTATAAAAAAATAAATGTTTTTTTTAGGGGCCTAATGACTCCTTATAATAAAGACAGGATAACTACTACCATCAGGAAACCGGAGAGTTTGCGCCACAGCAGCTGGACGGCTTTATGCAGTTGTGATTTGACGGTCATGGGTGATATGTTCAGCTTGTCGGCGATTTCCTGGTAGCTCAGGTCTTCGTTTTTACGCAGCAGGAACACTTCGCGCATGCGGGCAGGCATGAGGGCTATTTCCCGGGCGATGGCTGCTTCGAGTTCTTTGCTGCGCAATTCATAATCGGCCGATGGCGACCGGTCAAGCACAAACCGGGCAAAATCATCCATGCGCTGGTCATACCGGCCGGCTCGCCGCAATTCATTGAGGGATAAATGACGGATGGACTGGTACAGATAACTACCCAAGGCTTCCCGCAGCTCTAGTTCTTCGCGCTTTTCCCACAAACGCAAAAATACATCCTGCACCATGTCTGAGGCCACGTCGGCATCTTTCAATAAGGAGAAAGCTTTTTGGTACAACGCATCGGAATAACGGCTGAAGATTTCGGCATAAGCCCGCTGATCCCCTCCCTTTACCAGGGAAAGTAACGCTTTATCATCCAATGTCTGGAGCAGGCTCATTGTATTATGAATCAGTTGATCTTCTTAAAGCACCAAATATCTGAACAAGGTAGGAATATTTAGGTAATTCCTTTAAAAAAAGGATAAATTTTGATAAGATTCTATGAAGCTACGCCCGATACAGTCTTACCGGTTTCTACTTGCTGCATATGATTGACTATAATGCCTGAGGCTTCGGCGCAGAAGTCAAGCCCGGAATAATCCGGATTGTACCCACCCATATAAGGCACGGCCATGATGTAAATGCGTTCGTTTGGTTTACCCTGCAGATCGATCACCTGGAAGTAGTCATTAATGGTAATACCGGGTACATTGAGGTAATAGTTTCCGTCAATCCCTACATTTACAAACTTATTTCCGCCTTCTAAAGCTGCTTTACCTTGTTGTGCCGACCTAAACCTAATGCGGGCCGGACAGATGAGCCCTTGTTGCAGCAGGCTTTTAAATGGAAATGCTTCATAGGGCAAATGCGGTTGCCCAATACAGTCTATGAAAGTTTTATAGTAAACGGTGCAGGGATGATTTTTTTCATCGGTATACTGATAGGTAACGCCGCCGAGGTTTTGTGGTTCTACAACGCTGTCTGAGCCGACGGCTACGATGTTCAGTTTGCCTGCCGCATGCAGGGCCAGCAATTCTTCGCAGGAACTTTGGGGCACAAAGGCAATGACAATGGATATGAGTGGCATCAAAACTTTCTGCAAACGAAGCATATCCTCTGCAGATAGATATTTGGCGGGATAATTTAAAGAAAAGCTTAGGGCTGAAAGGGTTTCTTTCCAATAAACGGATTCCCTTCGTTTTATAGATCGCTCTGCCTGAAAATATTCTGCCTGGAAGAGCTCAAAAGGGTCTCGCTCCTCCCGCATATTCATGACTGCCTCCACAAAATCTTCAATACTGAGCTCTTTAACCAGCTCATAAAATGCGGGGTCCCGGTGGATGAATTGCTGTTTAAAGTTTTTTTCAAACAGGTAATCAAGCGAGAGGAACCCGTCATTCGCCACCCGGTTGGCTTCTAATTCCTCTTTGCTTAGCAGCAGCTCATTGGCCAGGAAAGGGTCTTCCTGGTGAAACCGGATGGCAGGTAGCAACCCGCTTCTGGAATGCATGACCACCTTAAAATCGGGGCTTTCTGCATCTGGCTGAAAGGTAAGTTTGCCATCACCTCCTTTGACAAACGCACCATTGTGCCGCGCGATGGTGCGGATGGCATCAATTGCTGTGAGCGATGACCCTCTGATAGCTACGGGATGATTGAGTTTTAGGGCCAGTTTGGCCGGCGGATAGGGCGAATCAAAATAGCCGGAGATATTTCCTTCGTGCTTCATAGTCCATTTATGGCCGGTACAAACAACAACTTTATCAAAGAAATAGGTTTCATTGCCTCCAACCTCAACCACCACTTCTTTTGTTTCAGGATGGTCAATAATATCGGAGACCTGGCTGCATAGGTGTACCGTGGTAACAAAGCCCAGCTTATCTGCTTTTTGCTTTAATAATTCAAATTGTGCGGTAAGGTACTTTCCAAAAAGGAGCCTGGGCAATACTTTGTATTCATTAAAATGTCCGGGATCAATGCTAAAGGTATGGAGGGTTTCTTTGGAGACCGTTTGTACCCATTGTTTAATGGAAGTGACTAATTCGGGTAATTCGATGTCTGATACGTTGGTGATGTGCTCAGCATTGGCTCCTGCATAACTATAGGGCATACCGGCCCCTAGTTGGTTGCTGGCCTCGAAGATAGCGATCTCCAAATGATTATGGCCACTTTCGATCAGCCTTTTGTACATAAACAAACCACTGGGCCCGCCCCCTATGATAGCTATCCTATTTTTTGAAAGCATTATTTTTATGATAATACCCCATTAACAGGACTATGATAAAATTGTTTGAGCTGATAGTATACTTCGCTAGCCGATCTTTGGATTGGATATAAAGTTGAGGAAGGCTCCGAATTTATCTTTATAGATTTTTTTGTTCAGCTTGTAGTAATACGCTCCTTTTTTGGAATGCATTTTATCTTTATCTTTCTGCTTTACCAGCAGTTTGGTGGAACTTAGCTTGCGGTTAAAATTGCGCTTATCCAGCAAAACATCAAATACCTGCTCAAACAAATCTATTACTTGCGTAAGCGTAAATTTATCGGGCAAAAGCTCAAAAAGGATGGGGTGCAGGGATGCTTTATATCGTAGGTTTAGCTTACCATGTTCAATCATCTGTTTATGGTCAAAAATAAGCGATGGAATTTCTTTTAAGGAAAACCATTCTGCATGGTATTGCTGCTCATCGATTTGCTTTTCATACTTATGGATATCAATCAATGCAAAATAGGTGATGCTGATGGTACGTTCTATGGGATCCCGGTCCGGATTGCCAAACACCCGCATTTGTTCCATATAGACATCTTTTAACCCGGTTAATTGTGTCAGTACCCTGGATGCAGCATTTTCTGGACTTTCTTGCGGGCCCACGAAACCACCCATAAGGCTCCATTTATCTTTTTCAGGTTCAAAACTTCGTTTCACCAGCAAAACCTTGAGTTTAAACCCATCAAAACCAAAGATTATACAGTCTACCGCGACCAGTAGGCGTGATTGTTTGGCATACTTTTTCATATGTATGCAATAATAACGACTTCAGGAATAAGAACAAAATTTAATATCTTTTTTTTTGAGTTAATTAACGTGGGTTTTAGTTACCTGTGCGCAGCAATGGAAGCTAGCAGTTTATGAAAGGGTTCATTAAACTTTTTGATGCCTTCATCTTCCAGCTGCTGCGTGAGTGCATCCAGCGAAATGCGTGCACCTTCCAATTGGTCTAACACTTCGGTTGCCTCTTCGGTATTGCTTTCCAGTCTGTCAGCTGGGTCGCCATGGTCTCTGTAGGCATCCAATGTTTCCATGGGAACGGTATCGACGGTATTAGGCCCGATCAGCGCATCGACATATTTGGTGTCTGGGTAGTCCGGGTTTTTGCTGCTGGTACTGGCCCAAAGTAAGCGTTGGGGATGGGCACCTGCGGCGGCCAGTTTATCCCAACGTGGCCCGCTAAATAGTTCTTTGTATATTTCGTAAGCCTTTTTGGCTGATGCAATGGCTACCTTTCCTTTTAAATCGGGAAGTCCTTTTTCCTCTAGTAACGGGTCAATCAAAACATCGATCCTGCTCAGGAAAAAACTGGCTACTGAGGCAATGCCTTCAATGGGTTCACCCTTGGCCAAGCGTTCTTCTAATCCTTCCAGGTACACATTCACGACTTCCCGGTAGCGGTTGAGGCCAAACAGCAACGTAACATTAATATTGATACCTGCGGCTATGGCTTGCTTAATGGCTGATAATCCGGGTTGGGTGCCCGGAATTTTGATCATGACGTTATCCCGTTCTACTTTTTCCCATAAATGCTTGGCCTGCGCAATGGTTCCTGCTGTATCCAACGCCAGGAATGGGGAGACTTCCAGGCTTACATACCCATCAGCACCTTTGATTTCCTCATCATTATAAATAGGGTACAGCAAATCGGCTGCCGCACGGATGTCTTTAATGGCCAGTTCAAAGAACAAGTCTTCGTCGGTATAACCTTCTTTTGAAAGGGCTGCAATGTCATCGTTATAGTCATCACTACCGCTAATGGCTTTTTCAAATATAGCGGGATTGGAGGTCAACCCTCTTATTCCATCATCTGTAATTAGTTTTTGCAACTGCCCGGTCTGCAATATATGCCGATCAATAAAATCCAGCCATATACTTTGTCCAAAATCGTGGATCTTTTTTATTTTATTTGCTTCCATACTAACAGAACAAGAAAGTGGCCCTTGTGTTTGCAGGGTTGGCTATTGTTGCTGACTACTGATGTGTTCAGTGACTTCTGGTAACACGGCTTGTTCGGCCTCGGGATTTAACTTTACGTTATTTAACTCTTCAAAGACGTTCCCATCTTCATACCCGATGGATACGTACACGCTAAGATGTTGCCGGGTGTTGCCCCTAAAAGTTCCTTTAACCGGGCTGCAATCATTAAAATTACGGCCTATGGCTAGCTTAATGTGTGTATTGGTGACCCACACATTATTGGTAGGGTCAATGCCTGCCCAGCTGTAACCGGGGATATAGGCTTCTACCCAGGCGTGGGTAGCCCCTTCGCCGCGCATGCCGTTTTTATTGGGACAGATATAGCCGCTTACATAGCGGCTGGGAATTCCTATCGTTCGTAATATTTGCAGCATGAGATGGGCAAAGTCCTGGCACACGCCAACCTGGTGTTCCAGAATTTCATCAACGGTGGTTTCGATATTGGTGATGCCCTTGACGTATTTAAAATGTTTGTAGATGTATTCACTGCACCGTTCTACCACCGCAGCGACACTCCGGGCGTCTTCCATCAGCGTGCTTACGATTTTATCAATACGCATTTGTTTGCCGATAAAGTCAGGCTTGGCCAGGTCTATGAGTCGTAAATTGCCTTTTTTGTCTTCGGCCATTTGCTCAAAACTACTGTGAAAGTCAATGTGCAATTGGTTGGTGGCGGTGGTTCGTAAGGTGAGCTTACTTTCAATGACTAGCTCGGTATGGGGCGCTATGACTGAAAATACGGCGGCCTGGTTATTCCAGTAGTCGGTGAAATAGTTCAGGTCTGGCTGGTAGCTGATGTTGAGCTCATGTTGCAACCTTTCCTGCTCGGGACAACTGTAGGGAAATATACGGATTTCGTTTACGCTTTCGGTAACCGGCTTTTCGTACTGGTATTTGGTTATATGATGTATTTTAAATATGGCCATTTGCTGAACGTCGTAAAATTAGTAGGAAAAGAAAACTTGCCCTAATTGATTGTTAAACCGTAACAGGTCATTTCGTAATTCGCTAAAAAATTCCTGCAAATTTATGGTTTTAAGGGAATCGGCATCCATGTATTTGATTTTACTGTAAAGCCTTCCAAAACTACGCAGCAAGGATGCCTTGGCGGGGTTATCATTTCCCTTGGTGACTTCTATGAGTGCCCGGTTGAGCCGGGTGAAGGAATAGATGACGGAATGCGGAAAATCTTCATTGAGCAACATTTGATGCATCACGTTGCTGTTGTGTTTAAATGTCCGGTATGTTTTTAAATACACTTCATAGCCTGCAAAGGACATGAGCAAAAAACGCCATTGGGTTATGTCTCTTTCTTCTTCAAGGTTGTAGTCAAATAACTGGCATTGCTTTTCAGTAATGACTATGGCCTCCAGGCTTCGCTCCAAATATTTACCCAGTTTCATAAAGTCCCAACCCGGACCGCGTTGCATGGTGATATCGGCTACCCCGGCATACAACACGCTGTGCCGGGTGAATAGATCGACCACGTCCATGGCGTCAGGCCCCGAAAGCCGCTGGGTGAGGTGCGTTTGGTTGGTGAGGTGGTACATGGAATTGACCTCTTCCCAAAGTTCTTTGCTGATATGGTCTTGTACGCCGCGTGCATTTTCACGGGCGCGGTTTACGATGGATTTTATGGAGTTAACGTTGCTGGCATCGGTGAGTAGTTTTTGCAATACTTTGCCGGTATGTTGTTCTATGGTCAATATTTCATCCTTGGGCAATTGGGCAAAGATCTCCAGGATGGGTTTCCAGGTGAGGCCGCCATTAATGTCTTTATCAAGGGACACATTGTAATGTGTGCGGGTGACTCTCAGGATGCCTCTTGACCGCTCCATATACCGGTTGAGCCAAAAGAGTGAGTCTGCTATTCTGCTTAACATATGTTTATTTTATGTGTTGGTTGGGTCTATGGTTTGTTCGGTAACGGTTTCATCAACGATCCAGGTGTCTTTACTCCCTCCTCCCTGCGAGGAGTTCACAACCAGCGATCCTTCGGTAAGGGCTACCCGGGTTAGACCTCCGGGAACAAGTTTAACACCTTGTGGCCCGCACAAAGCATAAGGCCTGAGGTCCACATGGCGGGGCTGTATTTTGCCATTGATAAAACAAGGTACGGTGGATAATTGGATAATGGGCTGGGCGATGTAATTACGTGGGTTGTGAATGATATCGGCCTTAGCTCGCTCCCACTCTGTTTCGGATACTTTATTGCCCATCACCATGCCGTATCCTCCCGATTGATTGGTGCTTTTGACGACCATATGATCTATATTTTCAAATACGTAGGCCATGGCATCCGGGTCGCTTAGCTGGTAGGTGGGTACGTTCTGCAGTATGGGCTCTTCATTGAGGTAGTATTTAATCATATCTGGTACGTAGGCATAAACGGCCTTGTCATCGGCTACGCCATTGCCAATGGCATTGACTATGGCAACATTACCTTTGCGGTAGGCATTGATGAGGCCGGGTACGCCAAGTACGCTGCTGTTTTTGAAGACGAGCGGGTCTAAATATTCGTCATCAATGCGCCGGTAAATAACGTGTACTTGTTCCAACCCTTGGGTGGTTTTCATGTATACTTTATGGTTGTCAACCAAAAGGTCGCGGCCTTCTGCCAGGTCAATACCCATTTGCCGGGCCAAAAAGGTGTGCTCATAGTAGGCTGAATTATAAATACCGGGGGTTAGTAGCACTACCCGGGGGTTGGATACTTGGGTATTGGCTAGTTCCAGCAGGATCTCATGCAGTAAAACGGGATAGTTACTGACCCGCCTGACATTATTTGACATGAGCATATCCGGAAAGATGCGTTTGGTGACTTCCCGGTTCTCCAGCATGTAACTGACGCCTGAAGGGGTACGCATATTATCTTCTAATACATAAAATTTGCCGTCACTGCCCCTGATAAGGTCTATGCCGGAGATATGGACATAGATGTCATATGGCACTTTGATGCCAAAAACTTCGCGGGTGTAATGCGGGCAGGAGGCAATAAGTTCAGGCGGAATAATGCCGTCTTTTAATATTTGCTGCTCATTGTAGATATCTTTCAAAAAACGGTTAAGGGCCGTGAGCCGCTGGGCTATGCCCCGTTCAATTTCATCCCATTCTTTGCCCGTGATGATGCGCGGAATAATATCAAACGGAAAGATGCGCTCAATGCCTTCATTGTCATTATACACGGTAAAGGTGATGCCCTGATTCATGAATAATTCACCGGCAAACTTGTGTTTTTGAATTAATATTTCATTATCAAGACCACTTAAGGTAGAGAACACGCCTTCATATTGTTTTCTGATGCGGTTAGCGTCGCACATTTCGTCCCAAATGTTATCTTTGCAAGCGTAGTCTTTTAAAAATTTATCAAGAGCCATATACCGTAAGTTTATAATCGTTATTTCACAATATTAAATACATTAAAAATCAGTCTCTGCAACTTTTGGGTGTTTTCCATTCAATATTTTTAAATATTTTGTTAAAAAAATCGTCCTTAAAAAAAAAGATCTGTTATTTTTCCTTTAGGACATTGCCAA
Organism: bacterium A37T11; assembly: GCA_900109895.1. Lineage (GTDB taxonomy): Bacteria > Bacteroidota > Bacteroidia > Sphingobacteriales > Sphingobacteriaceae > A37T11. The sequence goes on along the minus strand of FOBR01000002.1, from coordinate 118,838 downwards.
TATATACATATAAAATTAATTCTCACGAATTATTATAAAATATTCTTTAAAAATTAGATAATTTAACACATTTTAACTGATTTGTAACAAAAAAAATAATTCCTAAATTGATTTAATATAAATTTAATAAATTCACTAACTTTACATTGAAAATGTCAAAATGAACCACCATAATAAATATGACTCCGGAAAGTTGCTAATCAAGGCTTTAGAATTTTGGAATTGGTTGATTGGGAAGCCTGATGCCATTACACGGGAGAATGTGGCTTTTAATACTATCAGTGTATTTACTATTGCATTGTTGTTGGTGCTTTTGCCTATCAATATTTATTTCGGCCTGCGCGTGGTGGCATTAATGCTATTGCTGGCAGCGATGTTGCAGATATATTTCTACTACTTATCCAGATTTAAACAACGGTATAAAAAAAGCATGGGTTTATATGCCGGGATGAGTTATGTGATCCTCACGATTAATTTTGTTTATAATGCAGGCAGTGACGGCCCAACAATCTATTTGTTTTTCCTGACCTATTTGTTGCTGATTGCTTTTACACATCAGCGTTATCACTGGCTTTGGACGGTGCTTCATATTGCTGTTTCTTCCATACTGCTCTCACTTGAGCACTATTTTCCCCTGGCCATACCCATAAAATCGTATGACTTGGCCTCCTACCGGTTTATTGATCTCACCACTTGTTTTGTGATCATCATTATTTGTATCTATACAGTAACTTCATATCTGCGAAATATTTATGAACAGGAGAAAAGCCTCGCTGAACACCATGCGGAACAAATATCTGGTCAGAACAGCCGTATACAGTTGCAAAATAATGAACTTAAACGACTGAATAGTGAACATATTAAACTGATATCTATCCTGGCACATGACCTGCGCAACCCGCTGAATGCGATTACGGGGGTTCTTGAAATTTTAACGAAAGATGCTATTACGGATGAGAAGCGTAAACGCCTCAAATCTGAATTGTTGTATCTTTCAAAAAATACTTCGGATATGCTGAGTAACCTGCTGTCATGGACTTCCAGGCAGATTAAGGGCATTCAGCCTACGCTGGTAATGGTTAGCCCGATAGAGGTAATTTCCCAGGTGCTGAATATTCAAGCATTGCTGGCGGCTAAGAAAAAAATAAGGATTTGTACGGATATTGATCCACAGGTGGAAATATTTGCTGATTTTGATATGCTGGAACTGGTGCTGCGGAATTTGGTGAACAACGCACTGAAGTTTACAACCGTGGAGGGCGAAATTCATATTCGGGTTGATTTGGATGAAGGCAGGAAAAATGGCATCATTTCTATCAGTGATAACGGTATTGGTATGGGCGATGAATACATTCATCAATTGTTTAATGCCAATATTTCATCAACCTATGGCACAGATAACGAAAAAGGGATTGGTTTGGGTTTATTTCTATGTAAGGAATTTATATTGGCTCAGCACGGTAAGATTTGGTTGGAAAGCACACCTGGTTACGGTACTGTTTTTTACATTTCGCTGCCACTGTTTGACATGCAGGGCAAGGCAACATCATTAGTGGAAAATACGGCCCGCTTTTAAAAAAAATCCCGTATCTTTACAGGTCAAAAATGGGATAATTTTTAAGGGATATGCGGCAGTACCTTGAGCTAATGCGCCATGTATATGAACATGGTATGGATAAACAGGATCGCACCGGTACGGGTACGAGGAGTATTTTTGGTTACCAAATGCGGTTTGACCTGCAGGAGGGTTTTCCGCTGGTTACGACCAAAAAGATTCATTTGCGCTCCATAATTCATGAGTTGATCTGGTTTCTGAAAGGGGAAACAAACATTGCCTATCTGAAGGAAAACGGGGTGAGTATTTGGGATGAGTGGGCAGATGAGGCTGGTAATTTGGGCCCGGTTTATGGTTCGCAATGGCGTTCATGGCCTACTGCGGATGGCCGGCACATTGATCAGATCAGTGAGGTAATTAGGCAGCTTAAAACGAATCCTGACTCGCGGCGTATCATTGTTTCTGCCTGGAATGTGGCTGAAATTGCTGATATGGCACTCCCGCCCTGCCATGCGTTCTTTCAGTTTTACGTGAGCCCACCTGATCCAATGGTTTTGGGTGCTAAACCGCGTTTGTCTTGCCAGCTTTATCAGCGTAGTGCGGATATTTTTTTAGGGGTACCTTTTAATATTGCGTCATATGCCTTGCTAACCATGATGGTGGCCCAGGTGTGTGATATGGAGGCGGGCGATTTTATACATACTTTTGGGGATGCCCACCTTTACAGCAATCATTTTGAACAGGCAGAACTGCAGCTGAGCCGGGAACCCAAAACGCTGCCTACCATGCGGATTAACCCGGCCATCAAAAATATCTTTGATTTTAGTTTTGACGATTTTGAATTGGTAAATTATGATCCTTATCCGCGTATTAAAGCCCCGGTAGCTGTATGAGTAAACTTGCGATCATTGTGGCTGCGGCTGAAAATAACGCCATCGGGAAAAATAATGAACTGTTATGGAAGCTTCCGGATGACCTTAAATTCTTTAAGCGGATGACCACCGGCCATACGGTGATTATGGGTCGGAAAACGTTTGAATCGGTTGGGTTACCGCTTCCCAATAGACGCAACATAATTATTACCCGCCAGCCTGATTTTAGGGCAAGCGATACGGAGGTAGTTAATTCATTAAACCAGGCGTTAGATCTTTGCAAGGATGATGATAAAGAAGTTTTTGTTGTTGGCGGAGCTGAGATTTACCGGGAAGCTTTGCCTTTGATGGACAAGCTTTATATAACCAGGGTACATGCCTCATTTGATGGGGATACTTATTTTCCGCAAATTGATTTAAACGAATGGCGGTTAACGGATGAAATTATCCATCCGGCCGATGAAAGGCATTGCTATGCTTTTTCATTTTTGACCTACTTGCGAAAGTAATCTGCGTCCTTAGGAACCTTTCATAAACATATTTTATTTTAATATGGATTTCCTGAATTGGAGACGAAAAATTTTCATACATTTGCCGTTCTTAAGAAAAAAGTATATATATTAAGTATAAATACTGTAATTTTAATATTTTAACGCTGTAAATACGATATACGTTACAACTGTAAAGGACAATGCAAGGTAAAGGGCTGATTAATTTTATTGTGATTCTGGTAACGCTAGCGTGCCTGTATTCACTTTCATTCACATTTGTAACTCATAATGTGGAGCGTAAAGCTGCTGAATACGCGAAAGGAAATTTGGCGAAGGAAAGAGCCTATCTGGATTCAATAGCCGGTGAGGAAGTTTATAATTTAGGCTTTGCCAAATATTCCTACCGGGATTGTAAACAACGGGAAATTGCCTTAGGGCTTGACCTTAAGGGAGGCATGAACGTAACGATGGAGATTTCGTTGCAGGATTTAATCAGCAATCTGGCCGGGAACCCGAAGGATCCTAAATTTGCAGAGGTTCTGAAAAATACGGAAACCCGTTTGAAGACCAGCCAAAAGGATTTCGTGAGTCTTTTTGGGGAAGAGTTTACCAAGACTTTTCCAGGCACCAAATTGGCCTCGTTTTTTGCCACAAAAGATAATGTTGCCGCTTTAAATGCCAACTCCAGTGATGCACAGGTATTGGCTTATTTAGAAAAGGAGGCCGGCAGCGCAATTGACCGCTCTTTTAACGTACTTCGCACGCGTATTGATAAGTTTGGGGTTTCTTCCCCCAACATTCAGCGCCAGCAGGGCACCAACCGCATCCTGATTGAGCTTCCGGGTGTCAGTGACCAGCAAAGGGTACGTAAGTTATTGCAGGGGACTGCTCAATTGGAGTTTTGGGAAACGTATGATAATACTGAGGTTTTTCCCATTCTTAAAAATATAAATGATGCGCTTGCAGTGGCTTTGAAAGATACCTCGGCTAAGGCTGATGTAAAGACCGCTGTTCAGGATAGTAACAAAACGGCTGAAGGTGGTAAACTGGCTGCATTGGGCGCAAAACAACCTGATTCTACAAAAAAAGACAGCAGCCTGCTGGCTCAGGAAAACATGGGCAAACAAAATCCACTGTTTGCGGTGCTGAGGCCTTCTACCTATCCGGATGATAAAAATCAACCGATGCTTGCTCCGGGCCCGATGGTAGGCACGGCCCTTTTAAGGGATACGGCTAAAGTAAATGTATACCTTAATAATCCGGTGGTAAAGCAAATATTGCCCAGCAATATTAAATTGATGTGGGCCGTTAAACCGGATAGCAGACGGCCTGACCAACTTGAATTGTATGCAATTAAGCCTACCGGGCTTGAAGGGGAGCCTGTTCTTAGTGGCAACGTAATTACGGATGCAAAAGCCGATTTTGATGATCATGGTAATCCGGCTGTGCAGATGACGATGAATAGCGAGGGGGCACGTGAATGGCGCCGCATTTCGGCTGCTGCTTCTGCCACCAATCCTAAACAGGCTATTGCCATTATTATGGATAATTCGGTGTATTCGGCACCGACGATCCAAAATGAAATTCCTAACGGGGTATCGTCCATTACTGGTAATTTTCAGGTTGACGATACGCAGGATTTGGCCAATGTATTAAAGGCAGGCCGGCTTCCAGCTCCTGCAAAAATTGTGGAAGAAGCTATTGTTGGCCCAACATTGGGTCAGGCGGCTATTGATGCCGGCATCAATTCATCCGTGATTGGTTTAGTCGTGGTATTGATCTTTATGATTTTATACTACAACCGTGCTGGCTGGGTGGCCAATGTAGCGGTGTTGTTTAACGTGTTTTTTATTATGGGTATCCTGGCTTCGCTGGGTGCTGTGCTAACCTTGCCTGGTATTGCCGGTATCGTACTGACAATGGGTACGGCGGTTGATGCAAATGTGCTTATTTATGAACGCATCAGGGAGGAGCTTTCGTTAGGTAAAGGGGTTAAACAGGCGATTGCCGATGGTTATAAGCATGCGATGCCATCCATCCTTGACTCACAGATCACGACATTTTTAGTAGGTGTTATATTATATGCATTTGGTAGCGGCCCTATTTTGGGTTTTGCAACGACCTTGATGATCGGTATTATTACATCCTTGTTTACTGCGATTTTTATCACCCGTATTATTTTTGAGTGGATGATTGCTAAAGACTGGAAGATTACAGTTTCACATGGTTGGAGCGCCAATACCTTGAAAAATGCAAACTTTGGTTTTGTTAAGAACCGTAAAAAGTTTTACATGGGTTCTCTGTTAGTCATGGTGGTAGGGCTGGCCTTCATCTTTACAAAAGGGTTTAGCTTAGGTGTCGATTTTAAAGGCGGACGTACCTATACCGTGAAATTTGAAAAGCCTGTTGACTTGGAACAGGTAAGAACTGATCTGGATAATATTTTCCAATCAACAACTGAAGTAAAAACCTTTGGTGGCCCTGACCAGGTGCGGGTAACGACTTCTTTCCAGATTGACCGTACGGATGATGATGCGGATAAAGAGGTATTGGCTAAATTGAATGATGGGCTGAATAAAATATCAGGTAATAAACATGAGATTGTTAGTTCGCAAAAAGTAGGCCCAACCATTGCAAATGATATTAAAGCATCAGCTATTTATTCGGTCATCTTCTCTATTATTGTTATAGCGCTTTATATTTTAGTGCGTTTCCGCAAATGGCAATATAGCTTGGCTGCTGCCATTTCTATTGTGCATGATGCAATTATTATTCTGGCGATTTTCTCCATTTTTGATGGGGTGTTGCCTTTTTCACTGGATATAGACCAGCATTTTATTGCGGCGTTATTAACCGTGTTGGCTTATTCTATTAACGATACGGTGGTGGTATTTGACCGGTTAAGGGAATATTTGAATAATAACCAAGGAAAAAAGGAACCTATTGGAGAAGTGATCAACCATGCCATCAACAAAACTTTGAGCCGTACCATCATTACTTCGCTTACTGTAATATTTGTAATCACGGTATTGTTTGTTTTCGGCGGGGAGGTGATTAGAGGATTCTCGTTTGCTATACTCGTGGGAATTATTCTGGGAACGTATTCCTCAATCTTCCTGGCCGCTACTTTGGTAGCCGATTTTCAGAAAAAAGATGAACCTGCCGACACTGCTAAAGTTTCTGAACAGTCATTAAAGACCGCTAAGGTTTAATATATTTATTGTATATAATATGCTTTAAGCCCCTGGATTTATTTCAGGGGCTTTTTTTTGTTTTTCTGAACACAGGAAGGTATCTATAATTTGTGACTGATAAAATTTGCCCGTATATTTGTCATAGCAATTATTGTTATGCAAAATGATCCCTTTAGTACCTATTTCTTTTTACTTGACCGAACGGCCAAAAGAGTGAAGCAATTTTCGCAGATCCAGTTTAATGCACTTCGGTTTGATATTACGGTGGACCAATGGACCGTTTTAAAGAACCTGAAGATGTATGCAGATATGGCACAACGCGAGTTAGCTGAATGCTGTGGCAAGGATCAGCCTACGCTTACGCGTATCGTAGACCTTCTGGAGAAAAAGGGGTTGGTTGCGCGCAGAGTACATCCAGCTGATCGCCGTAGCTTTGTGGTACACCTGACTGAAAAAGGCGAACAAAAGATAACGGAACTTGCCGAACCTGTGGCTAAAATAAGGGTCAAGGCCTGGGATAACTTAAATGAATCAGACTTTGAGCACTTAAAAAGAATATTGGACACCATTTATGACAACCTTACTATTTGATGACCATTCTTTTTGATAACCATTCTTTCATTTTTGCCAAATCCTGTCCATTTTTTTCCCTTTAACTAAAACTAACAAGTTAACAACACATAAAAATAATGACGGAACAAATTAAAACAGATATTTGTATTATTGGAGCTGGTCCGGTGGGACTATTTACTGTTTTCGAGGCTGGTTTGTTAAAGTTGCGTTGCCATTTAATTGATGCATTGCCGCAGGTTGGCGGCCAGCTTTCGGAAATTTATCCGCATAAACCTATTTATGATATCCCAGGGTATCCTGCCATCAATGCGCAGGAATTGGTAGAAAACTTATTGGAGCAGATAGCTCCATTCAAACCCGGCTTTACTTTGGGCGAGCGTGTGGAAGGTTTGGAAAAACAGACGGATGGTTCTTATCTGGTCAGTGGACACGATGGTACTGTAATTCACGCGGCGGTTGTTGCCATTGCCGGTGGGCTCGGCTCATTTGAACCCAGAAAGCCCGAGGTGAAAAATTTAGAGTTATTTGAAGGAAAAGGGGTGAACTATATGGTCAAAGATCCTGAATTGTTTAGAGGCAAACGAATTGTTTTGGCAGGTGGTGGTGATTCGGCCTTAGATTGGACGGTATTTTTGAGTGAAGTGGCTTCCAAAGTTACGTTAATACACCGAAGCGATAGCTTTCGGGGGGCTCCGGATTCGGCCGAAAAAGTTTTTGAATTGGCATCCAGCGGTAAGATCGACTTATTGTTAAAAAGCAATTTGCTTAGTATTGAAGGTAATGATCATTTACAGTATGTTAATGTGCAGGGCAGTGATCAATCTTTAATTAAGTTAGAGGCCGATTACCTGATTCCGTTATTTGGATTAAGCCCTAAATTGGGGCCTATTGCTGACTGGGGCCTTGCTATTGAAAAGTCGGCCGTAGTGGTGAATACCGTTGATTATTCCACCAATGTTGAACGGATTTATGCTGTGGGCGACATTAATTCGTATCCTGGAAAACTAAAACTCATACTTTGTGGTTTTCATGAAGCGGCCCTGATGGTTCAGAGTGCTTTTAAGTATGTGTATCCGGATCAGAAACTAAGTTTTAAATACACGACTGTTAATGGTGTGAACGCATTTTAAGATGATTACGATAACTATTGAAGACCGGGATGGTTCTAGGCAGGACTTAGAAGTACCTGAAGATATTAACCTAAGCCTGATGGAACTTTTAAAGGCGGCAGAATACGATATATTGGCTACTTGTGGAGGTATGGCACTATGCGCTACCTGCCATGTTCAGGTGAATGAAGGCCTGAACCAGTTGGAGGAAGCTTCTGACATGGAAATGGATATGCTGGATACGCTGCCGGATGCTGGCCCGGATAGCAGGCTTGCCTGCCAGATTAGGGTTAACAATTCATTGGATGGATTAAAAATACGGATATTAGGTGTAAATTAGCAGTTATTAAAAGAGATCAAAAAGGACGAATAGATATGGATAACAAAAAATTCCCGAAGGTGGTCATCATTGGTGGGGGCTTTGGTGGTATTGAGGTTGCAAAAAAATTGAAAGACAAAGAGGTAGATGTATTGCTGTTAGATCGTAATAATTACCACACTTTTCAACCGTTGCTTTATCAAGTTGCTACAGGTACGCTTGAAGCGGATTCTATTGCATTCCCACTGCGTAAAATGTTTAAGGGTCAGAAGAATTTTAAATTTCGTATTGCCGATGTGACGGCCATACACCCGGAAAATAAAACATTGAGCACCAATATTGGCGATATAAGTTATGATTACCTGGTTTTAGCTACGGGTGCGACGACCAACTTTTTTGGCAATAAACAAACAGAACATTTTGCAATGGGTATGAAAAATGTACGCGAAGCTTTGAATATCCGAAGTTATTGTCTTCAAAACATTGAACAGGCTTTGCTGGCAAAGACAAAGGAAGAGCGGCTTGCCCATCTAAATTTTGTGGTAGTGGGTGCCGGCCCTACGGGCGTGGAACTTTCAGGTGCAATTGCTGAACTTCGAAATCATATTTTGGGAAAAGACTATCCGGAGCTCGATACCCGCGAAATGAATGTATATCTGGTAGAAGGCTTGGATAAGGTATTGGCTAATTTGTCGCCTAAGGCTTCCGAAAAAGCGGCTCTTTACCTGGAAGAATTGAAAGTACAGATTCGTCTAAAAACGCAAGTGACGGGTTATGATGGAAATGTGATTACGTTTGCGGATGGCAGCAGCATTGCCAGCAAAACGGTCATATGGTCTGCGGGCGTAAAAGGCCAGTTTCCGGAAGGAATAGATCCAACGGTTATTGTGAAAGGCAACCGCATCCAGACGGATGAATTTAACAGGGTTAAAGGATTGGATGCTGTTTTTGCGATTGGCGATGTGGCTGCTGTGATTACTGATGATACGCCGCGTGGGCACCCGGGTGTTGCTCCTGTTGCCCAGCAGCAAGGACGTGCCTTGGCTGCCAATTTGTTAAGGTTTATGAACGGCGAGGCTCCAGAACCTTTTAAATATTTTGACAAAGGGTCTATGGCCACCATAGGCCGTAATAAGGCGGTGGTTGATATAGGAAAGATCCGTTTTCAGGGTTTCTTTGCTTGGTGGGTATGGATGTTTGTGCACTTGATGTCACTAATAGGCTTTAGGAACCGTCTGGTAACCTTTATTAATTGGTTATTGAGTTACGTAACTTTTAATGGGGGTATTCGCCTGATTATCCGGCCTTACCAAAGGACTCCTCTTGATGAAACAGATCAAACCAAATGATCCGGATAACGGAATGCCCTAGGGATGCGATGCAGGGAATTGTCCCTTTTATACCGACGGAAGTAAAAGTAAAATACTTAAACCTTTTGCTGAAGATAGGTTTTGACAGGCTGGATTTCGGTAGCTTTGTTTCGCCAAGGGCCATTCCGCAATTAAGCGATACCGCTAAGGTGTTGGAAAAGCTTGATTTAACCCAAACTAATACCACACTCTTGGCGATCGTTGCTAATTTACGTGGGGTTGAAGAGGCTTTAAGCCATGATGAAATTGGCATTATCGGATTCCCTTTTTCCGTTTCTGAAACATTTCAAATTCGAAATACCAATACAACGATAGCCCAGTCATTGAGTACGGTTGCATCCATGGCAGACCTTTGTTTGAAGGCAAACCGCTTGCCGCTGGTATATTTATCCATGGCTTTTGGAAATCCATATGGGGATGAATGGAACGCTGACATCGTTATGAAATATGCTGAAAAGCTTTTATCGCTTGGGATTAAAGATCTGGTTTTAGCCGATACAACCGGAAGTTCGGATAGTGATAAAATCAGGTATTTATATCCTTTGTTATCTCAAGCCTTTCCGACGGCTAATTGGGGATTGCATTTACACAGCTTCCCTAAGTTTGAAAAAGACCTTTTAGAAACAGCATTGTCATCAGGCTGTGTGAAATTTGATACGGCGTTGGGGGGCTATGGAGGGTGCCCGATGGCACAAAATAAATTAACCGGTAATGTGGCTACAGAAACGTTGGTATCCCTCCTGCGGGCAAAAGATTTGTTGCCGCCCATGAATTTGGAGGCCTGGAAGGAAGCCCGGGATTTTTGTCACTACCTGTTTCATGAAGTTGTAAAAGGTTAATTTATAAAAAAAAGGAATCCAAGCTGATGGCTTGGACTCCAATTTTAACAGTTTCGATATTAAAAAATTATTTTATCGCATCAATGACGGCTTTAAATGCCTCTGGATTATTGAGCGCCAGGTCAGCAAGAACTTTACGATTCAAGCCTACTTGCTTTGCATTTAATTTACCGATTAATTGTGAATATGAGATACCGTATTGACGGGCTCCGGCGTTGATCCGTTGGATCCATAATGCGCGGAAAGACCTTTTTTTGGTTTTACGGTCACGGTATGCATACTGTAACCCTTTTTCAACCGTATTTTTGGCTACGGTATAAACCTTACTTCTTGATCCATAATAGCCTTTGGCTAAATTAAGGATCTTTTTGCGTCTTCTTCTTGACGCGACTGCGTTAACCGAACGTGGCATATCTATTTGATTTTTGGTATCAGGTGCTGCTGTATGCAGTCTTCAAAACCCGACGCCTGGTTAAAAAAATGATGAATAATTACTTTCCTAAACCCAGCATGCGTTTTACATTGCCGGTATCTGCATCAGAAACCAAGCTGGTCTGCGTCAAATTACGCTTCCGCTTAGTACTTTTCTTAGTCAGAATGTGGCTCTTAAAGGCATTCTTACGGGTAATTTTACCGGTTCCAGTGATGCTAAAACGCTTTTTAGCGCTGGAATTGGTTTTTACTTTTGGCATAACTCTATATTCTATTTAATCTAAACTGTTCTTTTTATTTAGCTGTAAGTTTCCAAACGCTATTTCTTAGCAGTGGCTTTGGGCGCTACGGTCAGGAACATACGTTTACCTTCCAGCTTTGGTAAAAGTTCTACTTTGCCAAATTCTTCAAGCGCCTGAGCAAATTTTAATAGCAGGATTTCGCCCTGCTCTTTGTATACGATAGCCCGTCCTTTAAAATGTACATAAGCACGCACTTTTTCTCCGCTCTCCAAAAAACTGATCGCATGTTTCAATTTAAACTGAAAATCATGGTCACTGGTATTAGGCCCAAAACGGATTTCCTTAATGACCGTTTGCCGTGCGTTTGATTTGATCTCCTTTAGCTTTTTCTTTTGTTCATAAACAAATTTGCTATAGTCTATGATCCTGCAAACCGGCGGATCGGCATTGGGGGAGATTTCCACCAAATCCAACTCCAATTCATCTGCCATCGTTAATGCCTGACGAATAGGATATATGCCCTGTTCAATATTATCACCCACCAAACGCACTTCGGGTGATTTTATTAATTGATTAATTCTATGATCCGGTTCCTTTTTCTTAAATGGAGGGCGCGGCCCTCTGAATCCTGGTCTTCCTAATGCCAAATTTTTTGTTATTAAACGGTTATTTCTTTCATTAAAAGTTCGCTAAATGCCTGGGCACTCATACTACCCAAATCACCCTGGCCGTGTTTGCGCACAGAAACTGTGCCATTTTCCACCTCTTTTTCACCAACAACGAGCATATAGGGTAGTTTTTTTACCTCTGCATCCCTGATCTTCCGGCCCACCTTTTCGTCACGCAAATCAATTAATCCGCGAATATCGTTATTATTAAGTGATTCCAAAAGTTTTTTCGCATATTCTTCGTATTTTTCTGACACTGGCAAAACTACGAAATGTTCGGGTGCCAGCCAAAGAGGGAATTGCCCGGCGCAGTGTTCAATCAATACTGCGACAAAACGTTCCAGCGAACCAAATGGTGCCCGGTGTATCATCACTGGACGATGTTTGGCATTATCACTGCCGGTATATTCCAATTCAAACCTTTCCGGCAGATTATAATCCACTTGAATAGTGCCTAACTGCCATTTACGGCCTAATGCATCCTTCACCATGAAGTCTAGTTTCGGGCCATAAAAAGCAGCCTCCCCTAGCTCGACCACCGTTTTGAGTCCTTTTTCCTCCGCCGCTTCAACAATGGCTGCCTCTGCCATCAGCCAGTTTTCATCAGAACCAATGTATTTTGTTTTGTTAGCCGGGTCTCTCAAGGATATCTGTGCCGTGTAATCCTGAAATCCCAATGCACCAAAAACATATAGTACCAAGTCTATTACTTTTTTAAACTCGTCTTTTACCTGATCAGGACGGCAGAATAAATGGGCGTCGTCTTGCGTAAACCCGCGTACCCGGGTCAGCCCATGCAACTCACCACTTTGCTCATACCGGTATACTGTACCAAATTCTGCAAAGCGCACTGGCAGATCTTTGTAAGAACGTGGTTTGAATTTATAAAGCTCGCAGTGATGTGGGCAGTTCATGGGTTTCAGGAAGAACTCCTCCCCTTCTTGCGGCGTTTTGATCGGCTGGAACGAGTCAGCCCCGTACTTCTCATAATGGCCCGAAGTAACGTATAGGTTTTTATGGCCGATGTGTGGTGTCACCACCGGTTCATACCCGGCCTTTAGTTGTGCCCGTTGTAAAAAGTCGATAAGTTTTTGGCGGAGCCTGGCCCCTTTGGGGAGCCACATGGGCAAACCCATCCCTACTTTCTCTGAAAACGTGAAAAGCTCCAGTTCTTTACCCAGCTTTCTGTGATCCCGCTTTTTTGCCTCTTCGATCAGTGTTAGGTAGTCTGTAAGTTCGCTGGCTTTGGGAAAGGTTACTCCGTATATGCGGGTAAGTTGTTTACGACTTTCATCACCCCGCCAGTAAGCTCCGGCCACATTGGTTAGCTTTACCGCTTTGATAAAGCCTGTGTTTGGAATATGCGGCCCTCGGCATAGATCTGTAAAATTTCCTTGTGTATAAAAGGTAATAGCTCCATCCGGCAAATCTTTGATGAGGTCAAGTTTATATTCATCCCCCTTTTGGGTGAAATAAGCCTCGGCCTCTGCCTTACTTACGGGCTTCCTGATATACGCTGACTTTTGGCGTGCCAATTCAAGCATTTTATCTTCGATTTGCTTAAAATCATCCGAAGAAAATTCACGGTCACCAAAATCAACATCGTAGTAAAAGCCGGTCTCAATGGCAGGGCCAATACCAAACTTGGTTCCTGGATAAAGTGCTTCAAGGGCTTCTGCCAGTAAGTGGGCCGAAGAGTGCCAAAAAGTGGACTTTCCGCCCGTATCATTCCATGTAAGAAGGTTGACACTGGCGTCGGTTTCAATCGGCCGGGAAGCATCCCATATTTGACCGTTTACCTCTGCAGCCAGTACATTACGGGCTAAACCTTCGGAAATAGACTGCGCGATCTGCGCGGAAGTGACGCCCTGCTCGTATTCGCGGCGGGACCCATCGGGAAGTGTAATGTGAATCATCTACAACTATGATCTATTGTTTATAAAATAATGAATAGCAAAGATCACCTACAAAGTGATCTGTATTTGTTGCAAAGGTAAGAAATTGTTTTTGAAAAAAGGATGCTTCCTTTTGAGAAACATCCTTGATAAAATTGTCCTGATTGATACCGTTAAAGTTTTTTTATTCGAAGGTTTTTGAAGTATACCTCAGACCCATGGCCAAGGAAACCCAAGTGTCCACTCGTGCGTTTCAAGCCCGGATGTTCACGATGATCCACCGTCCCATTTTTTGAGGCGGCAGCGATATCGCCATCGACGATAATAGTGCCGTTTAGCGTAACACGTATTTTATTACCCTTTACATAGATCTCTTCCTGATTCCATTCGCCTACAGGCTTCAGGAAATTCCCCTTGGCGGGTATTACGCCGTAAACAGAACCATGATGCTGGTAAGGCTTAATGTCTTTATAAACATCCGCACCGTTATCGAGTACCTGTATCTCCATTCCCACATAGGCAGCATCACCCTCCAAAGGTGCGCGGATGCCAATGCCATTATTTGCCCCTGGAGTTAGCCGAAAATCAAAACGGTACACGAAATCCGAAAATTCAGCTTTTGAATAGAGGTTGCCGCCAGAACCTTCTATTGGGTAACACGTCAGTGCGCCTTCCTCATTGATTTTATAAGAAGCTTTATTGCCCGTCCACTGGTCCAAGTTGGTTCCGTCAAATAATACACTATATCCCTCTTTGATTTCCTCCGGGCTTAACCTAAAGACTTCTTTTCGGGGAATCTCCCGAATGTAAATATCCCGATAGTAGACCTCAGTACCGTGCGCCTGCAATTCTATCTGCTCCTTGGCAAATATGGGCAAGCTCCGATCCCAATAATTTTCTAACACCACACTATCGGTCACCAACACACCATTCAGGTATACTGTTACCCGGTCTCCGATCATTCGTATTTTAAACGTGTTCCAATCACCCAAGGGATTATCAGCAACCTTCAGTGGCTTGCTTTGGTGTGTTTGGTTGTTGTACAGACCACCTGAACCCACCTGTGCTCCAACATTGACGCGGGAAGTATCCCAAATCTGCACTTGCGGAGTGCCCCTGAGGTAAATACCCGCATCCCCATCTTTTCCGTCGCGTTTTAATTTCCAATCTACCAGCATTTCAAAATCACCGTATTGTTTCACTGTCGCCAGATTATTGCCATGGCCCGTAAATACCAGCTCACCATTTTTCACCTGCCAGCCTTGCCTCATTTCAATATCGGCCTTTTCCTGGGCTGCCTCAAGAGCTTTGGCGTCCATTTTACTTCGCTTAATGGGATCTTCCACCAACCCCTTCCATCCTGTCAGATCCTTTCCATTAAATAACGATACAAAACCAGGTCCTTTTGGTAGCTCTGATATATGCTTGCGAATGGCTTCTCTTAAATACCCGCTTTCGCTGCCACTCAGGATGCCCATAACTTTGGTTAGTAAACGGACAACGGTATCACCGTACAAACGCTTATCGGCAAGTGCAATGTTCATGGTGGTATTGGCAGCAGTTGCTTTGAGTTCTTCATCGTCTAAAAACTGACCGGCAAAGATCAACGCGTTATAAGTTTTACACCCTTCCAAGCTAGCCAATAGCGCTTTTTTCTCGTCGGCAGTCGTTGCCACCGAAAAGGCATCCCTAAGCGTCAACACTTTTTGTTCTGCTGGACTATCAGTCAGGTTATTTAATCGTATGATACCGTAGATCAGATCGTTTACCAGCGAAGGGTCGGTCGTCTGGTGGCTCAGTTGAGCTAGTCGGGGCAAGGCCGATGGATCACTCCATTTGGACAAGGCCTTTATGGCCGCCCCCTGCAGTGGACCGTTGACCAGATAAGGGCTAAGCGCAGCTAACGCTGCCTCCCCCCCTATTCCAGCGAGCACATCAAAATAGACGGCCTTTGATCGATCATCCGATTTTTCAAGTTGAGCAGTTATCTGCTGCACTGCCTCGTCTTTATTTGAAAGTAGAGCTGATGACACAATCGCATTTTGCACCTGTGTGGTATATGGCCCTGAATCAGCAAGCAATTGCAGCAATTGGGATAGGTTGGAAGAACCCGTTGTAGGCTGAAGTGCTTCATAGGCAGCAGACCGAACGGTTGGATCTGTATTTTTGAGCTGATCAACGATGGCCGGAAAACTTTCAGAAGCACCCCTTGCAGACAGTATTTCAATAAGTATAACCTGTTCTTCAGCACGTGCTTTGGGAAGAGCCGCAATCAATTGAGGAACTAACTGGTTTCCCTTCATTCTGTAAAATTGGTCTTTGATGCTTTGAGAAAGGGCACTATCTCCTTTTGAAAGCACTTTTAACAAAGTTGGTATGGATTGCTGCTCCGCCAATATCGCATAAGCCTTTACCCCTGCCACACGAACCGTATCCGACTTACTTTGAAGAGCCTTTTCTGCTACAGGTATTGCTGTCACGGTCTTGGTTTCTGTAAAGAAACGCAGCAAGTCCACCTGGGTGTCTTCATTTCCCTTTTTCCAGCCTTTTTGAAGTTGAGCTGCTATTTCTGTATTCAGATATGGTTTGAGAAATCCGAGAGCGGCGTTGCTGTAGATCCGGTTTTCGCTCAGTGCAGCTTTGATCAGTTCCTGGCTTTCTTCGAGTCCTTTGATTTGCGTTAATAATTGCAGTGCCGCGATGTGGGTATGCAACTGCGGTACCTGAGGTGTATCATCAAAAAGTTGCTGCGCCAAGGGAAGCGCAAGGTCCTTTTGGCCCTGCGACTGAAGATTGGCGATGTATCGCAGGTAAGTAGCCGTTGCATTGCTGGTGTCATATACAAAGCCTGCATCACTGGCTGCCTTGCCAAGTACCGGCCCTGCTTTTGGCCCTGCTATATTTGCCAGGGCAAATTGAAGCGTTTCTTTAAGTTTAGGTGCAGCGCCATTAATTAAGTTGAGTAATTCAGGTTCTGCATCTTTGTATGCGAGGTACCCAAGCTGCTGCACTGCCGCCAATTGGCTTTTTCCTTGTAAGCCAGGTAATGCCTTTAATAATGCAGCGGCGGCAACAGGGGTCTGTATCGCGGCTAATGCGCTTGCGGCCTTTTCGCCGAGGTACGAATCAGTGAGCAATGTTGCCAAGGCTGGTACGGCATCATCCTTACCGGCGTTCTGGAGCAATGAAATGACGAAGGCTTTTTCGTCTTTGTCTGTTATGCGGCCAACTGCCTGTATGCACCCTTGGACAAATTTGGTCCGTTGTGCTTCATTACCGGCCTTAAGCACATAGTAGCTATAGCTGTTTGCAGCATATTCTATCTTGGAGTTATCTCCGCCTGGAGGAACCAGCCCGGCTAGCAGGCCTGCAATGTTGTTTGCTGTAAATCCATCCAACTGTTTCATGGCGTCATCCTGTTTTTGGATGGTGACCGAAGGCTGTAGTGCCAGTAAATCGGCTATTTTTGTACTTTCGGTACGATTTGCGTCGGTTTGAGCCAAGAGCATGACGTGCTGACCGCAAAGGAGCAGGAACGCACACGCTGTATACCATATTTTCTTCATTGTTGTAATCTTTTCCTTTGTTATGGGTTAGCTATTTGCGTTTATTATATTGTCCACGATCCGCGCATTGGTGGGTTCACCAACCGGTTAGCTGCCTCATCTCCGATAAATTCCAGTTTCACCGGATCAAATTTCAATGTCCTGTTAAGACGTAGTGCCACCTTTCCCATATTGACAATGGTACATGACCGAAAGCCATTTGATTCATTGAGCGCAAATTTCTCACGCTTTTTTACCGCATCCACAAAATCGGTCACTTGTTCGGGCGGTTCAGGAAATGCAGCGAGTTTATGTTCGAGATCAGGAATATCCGAATGGAAACCTTTATATAGCTTGCCTTTTGGTCCTTCTATATATGCGGCATCTACGGCTGTGCCAGCACCGTCCAAAATAATTTGACAACCATCGTCATAAGTAAAGGTAATGGTGCGCCAGGTACCGACTGCATCGGGATGCTGTTGTGGCGCATCCACTTCAACAGCTATAGGGTTGGTGTCATCTTTACCAAGAAAATACTGGACCGGGTCAATGTAATGCTGCCCCATATCGCCCAGGCCTCCACCATCATAATCCCAGTAGCCCCTAAAGGTGGTATGGGTACGATGGGCGTTATATGGTTTATAAGGTGCCGGCCCTAACCAACGGTCGTAGTCCAATTCGGCCGGAATGGGTTCTGGCGGAAGCACCTCTTTTCCGACCCAATAAAATTTCCAGTCAAAACCAGTGTGCCTGCTGATGGTCACTTTCAGCGGCCAGCCTAACAGCCCTGAATCGACTAATTTTTTGATTTTTTTAACCGGCACATCCATTCCATAAAAGTTATCTTTAAACCGGAACCATGTATTTAACCGGAATATGCGGCCATTTTGCTGTACAGCCTCCATTACCCGCTTCCCTTCTCCAATGGAATAGGTCATGGGTTTTTCACACCAAATATCTTTTCCCATTCTGGCTGCTTCTGCAGCGATGATGCCGTGCCAATGTGGTGGGGTAGCAATGTGCACAATGTCTACCTCTGGCAACTGAATTAGGTCACGGTAGTCAGCATACTGCTTAACACCACTATCCAGCATTCCCATTGCTAATGCCAAATGCCTTTTATCCACATCACAGATTGCCACTGTTCGGGTGCCTGCATAACTAAAATGGCCCCGTCCCATTCCTCCGACACCTATAACCCCCTTGGTTAAATGATCACTCGGTGCCAAATACCCCTTTCCTAAGACAAATCGAGGGACTATACTAAAAGCAGCAGCACCTATTACGGTCTTTTTAATAAAATCTCTTCTGGAAGTGTTGTTTTTTTTCATTTTAACTTGTTACGAATAAAAGTAAAAATAGTATCTGTTTATAAGCGATAAGAATTAATTGATGCATTTATTGCTTCAAAAATATTATTTAATAGTATAAATAGCAAAACTTTTATTATTTTTTTTTAAAAGTTATTATAGATAAATTAAAAATAATACTTTTCATTAAAAACACTACTTTTGTTTTTATATGAAAAGTACGATCCCATCCATTTTTTTGACTGATCAATTTTTGAACGATCTCACAAAAATTGAGAGAAAGAATTATGCACTAAGGTTAAAATTAGTAAAAGCTATCATTGAGAATAACGGCATGACTAATGCTGCTGTTTGTAATGAATTAATGATAAGTGCTCCTAAATCACTTAATTTAATTAATGGACTGATTGAACAGGGAATACTTGAACAAAACGAAAAAGCCAATTCCATTGGGGGACGTAAACCCGTATTGAATAAGCTAAAGGATCATACCTTATACATTGTCTGCGCAGAAATTGAACGATTTAAACTTAAAATAAGCATTCTTGACAACAATAATAATAAGGCGACCGATACAGCGTCCTTTTCTTTTAGCCTATCTAAAAACCAAGCCTCGGTAAACCAATTGGAGGAACTTATTTCTGGGTATATTGAACAGTCTGGGCTTAATCCTCATCGGATAATTGGTATTGGTATTCAAATGCCTGGTTTAATAGATTATCGGGAAGGGAAAAACTTTACTTATATGGTTGGTGACAGAAGAAACGTTTCTTTGCGCGACCAGTTATCTGAACATTTTAACAAACCGGTTTTTATTGTGAATGATGTTAAAAGTTCAGCCATAGCTGAGTTAAAGTTTGGACTGGCAAAGGATAAAAAAGATGTGTTGGTTATTTTAATGGACTGGGGTATTGGATTGGGCATTATTATGGACGGAAAATTACGTAATGGCTTTTCAGGATTTTCCGGAGAAATGGGGCATATGCCCTTTGTGGATGACGGGGCGCTTTGCTATTGCGGGAAAAAAGGTTGTTTGGAAACGGTTGCTTCGGGTATTGCGTTAGCCAGGATGGCAAAAGAGGGCATTCAATCAGGTCAGGATTCATTGCTAAATAAACTCTCTGACCAGGAAATTGATAAAATAGAGCCCCAGCTTGTTATTGATGCGGCCAATTTGGGTGACCAATATGCCATCAGTATCCTTTCATATATCGGTGAGAAACTTGGCAAAGGGATCGCTATCCTTCTTCAGTTATTCAACCCTGAACTTATTATCCTGAGCGGGAAAATTGCAGAAGCAAAGCAGTATATTACCATACCCATTCAACAGGCCATTAATACCTATTCTATGACTGAAATCAGGGAGCGGGTGGCGGTTGAGTTATCGCAGCTGGGTGCCGATGCAGGAACTATGGGCATCGCCCGGATGTTTTTTGAGGAATTTTTTAATGAACAGATTGCCAAAGTTGACAAAAATTTGTAGCCTTTGACCATTATACAATGGTCACCTTTATACCCATTCCTTCTAAGGCTTCTAAAATATGGGAAGCTATGTTTTTATCAGTAATGATGCGGTCTATTTCTTCCAACCCGCAAATACGTCCAAAGCCACGCTTTCCAAATTTTGTTGAATCGGCCAGGACAATCGTTTTCTGGGCGACCTGCATCATTTTACGGTTCAAATGGGCTTCCTGCACGTTTGTAGTGGTCAATCCAAATTCCAGATCTATGCCGTCTACTCCTAAAAATAGCTTACTGCAAAAAAAATCGTTCAGAATGTGTTCGGCGTAAGGTCCGGCTACGGATGTCGAGCTTTTCCGCAAGGTGCCCCCTAACTGTAATATTTCAACTTGGGAATGTTTGCTAAGTTCGATAGCTACATTTAATGCGGCAGTGACTACCGTGAGACTCCCAGTAGGCTGTAGCTGCCTAGCCATAGCTAGCACTGTAGTACCTGATGCGATAATAATTGAGTCATGAGGCGAAACCATGGTTGCAGCTTCTTTGGCGATGGCTACTTTTTCGAAAGACTGAAGGCTTTCCTTTTCATAGACCGACCTGTCGGTGGTATATGGATTATTCAAAGTAGCTCCCCCATGCGTCCGAAATAATGTTTGCCTGTCTTCTAACAGTTTTAGATCCTTACGGATAGTTACGGATGAAACATCCAACTCCTTACATAAATCAATAACCGAAACTGAACTCTTTTTCTGAAGTTGTTGTAAAATATATTGGTGACGTTCGGTGATATTCATTGACCATTTTTGAATTTAGGATTAATGGCACTAAGATAAATACATTTTAACAGAATCCAACTCATTTATTTTAAATTTTAAATTGAATGATTTGTTTCGTTAAATTTCATTTGCTTATTATTTATATTTCGTTTACCTTTGTTTTTTAATTTTTTAATAAAATATAAGTTTCATTTGAAACTTAATTTATGTAAGACTACTATGGGCTCTTCCTCGTTAGATCGCGAAGCAAATCTGCAGTTTGCAAAAATGAGTATTGAATGGGACGTCGTGATTATCGGCGGTGGTGCGACTGGTTTGGGTATTGCGGTTGATGCTTCAGCCCGCGGCTACCGTACCTTGTTGCTTGAACAGGCCGATTTTGCGAAAGGAACCTCCAGTAGAAGTACTAAATTGGTACATGGTGGTGTGCGCTATCTTGCCCAAGGTGACATTAAATTGGTATATAGTGCCCTGCATGAACGGGGCATCATTTTTCGCAATGCGCCGCACTTAGCGCATGCCCAATCGTTTATTATTCCCTGCTTTAACTTATTCGATAAACTGAAATACCTAATCGGCCTTAAGATCTATGATTGGCTGGCGGGCAAATATCGTATTGGCAAATCACGTTTTGTCAGGAAAGAAGAAGTGGCCAGGCTCATGCCGGGTGTAAAAACTGCTGGGCTAAGAGGAGGTGTAGAATATTTTGACGGTCAGTTTGATGACGCCCGCCTTGCCATTAATTTGGCTCAAACAGCCGCTGGAAAAGGGGCCGTTCTACTTAATTATTGTAAAGCAACCGCTTTGTCTAAAAATTCATCAGGCAAACTGGATAGCGTGACGTTTAACGATATGGAAAGTGGCGAAACTATTCGAGTGCAAGCAAAAACCATTATCAACGCGACGGGTGTTTTTGTGGATGAGATCCTCCAAATGGACACTCCAGGCCGCCGACCTTTGGTACGGCCCAGCCAGGGTACGCATATTGTAATCAAGCGTTCCTTCCTCGGAGATTCCACGGCCCTGATGATCCCAAAGACCAGCGATGGACGTGTACTGTTCGGCGTTCCCTGGCATGACTACCTCGTGCTTGGAACTACTGACACGCCACTGGAAGAACATAGCCTGGAGCCCCGTGCGCTGCAAAGTGAGATTGATTTCATTCTAAGCACGGCTGGCAATTATTTAAAGAAGAAACCAACCAGGGCAGATATACTGAGCATTTTTTCCGGGCTAAGACCATTAGCTGCGCCTGACAAAAACCCTTCCAACACCAAAGAGATATCCCGCGACCATAAATTGATTGTCAGTGCGTCATCGCTAATCACTATTACGGGCGGAAAATGGACCACCTACCGCAAGATGGCTGAGGAGACAGTTGACAAAGCGATCAGTCTTGGGTTGATCCCCCCAGCCGATTGCTATTCCCAGCAGCTGCATATACATGGATATAGCCTTGATAAGCAGCCTGGGCATTGGGCCTTTTACGGCAGTGACGCTACGGCTATACAGGCACTGGCAGCCGAGCATCCTGAATGGCAACAGAAATTGCACCCGGCATTGGACTATATTGGCGCAGAAGTAGTTTGGGCAGTTCAAAAAGAAATGGCCAGGACGGTGGAGGATGTATTGGCCCGTCGCATCCGCGTATTGTTCCTTGACGCGCAAAAGGCCATGGAGATGGCATTGCCCGTGGCTAAGGTAATGGCCGGCTGCATGCATAAGGATGAAGTATGGATACAGCAACAAGTTGGCGACTTTATGACGCAGGCGGAGGGCTATTTAGCTCATTTAACACCAAACAGCGTGTAGTGCCGCTGCTTTTTTTAACCGGAATATATAAACCAATCATATGATGACGACTACAACCTATATTTTGGCTCTTGATCAGGGGACTACCAGTTCCAGGGCTATCATCTTTAACAAGGCCGGGCAGATGGTGGCCATTGCCCAAAAAGAATTTACACAATATTATCCAAAACTTGGATGGGTAGAACATGATGCCAAGGAAATATGGTCTACGCAACTAGCGGTGGCAACGGAGGTCGTAGCCAAAGCGGGTCTGAGGTCTTCAGATATCGCTGCGATTGGCATTACGAATCAACGGGAAACTACAGTGGTTTGGGATCGTAAGACGGGGTTGCCCATTCATGCGGCAATCGTATGGCAAGACAGACGAACAGCTGATTTCTGTAATCAGTTGAAACATGACGGATATGAGGAGATGATACGCGGAAAAACCGGGTTACCCATCGATTCTTATTTTTCAGCAACGAAAATTAGTTGGATACTGGATCATGTGGAAGGCGCAAGGATGCAGGCCGAACGGGGTGAACTTGCCTTCGGAACTGTTGACAGTTGGCTGATTTGGAATTTAACAAACGGACAAACCCATGTAACAGACGTAACGAATGCATCGCGTACGTTGTTGTTTAATATATACGATTTGGTATGGGATAAGGAACTGCTGGATTTATTTCACATCCCTGTTTCTATGCTGCCGGAGGTAAAGTCGTGCAGCGAGGAGTATGCGGTAACTGCTGGAAATATCCTTGCGGCACGTATTCCGATAACCGGAATTGCCGGCGACCAGCACGCGGCACTTTTTGGACAATTATGCACCAGTCCGGGCATGGTCAAGAACACGTACGGAACCGGATGTTTTATGTTGATGAATATAGGAGAGAAACCCATTCTTTCCAAAAATAACCTGGTTACCACCGTTGCCTGGAAAATTAAGGATCAGGTTCATTATGCATTGGAAGGAAGTATTTTTATTGCCGGAGCCGTTGTACAATGGCTCCGTGATGAATTGGGTATTATCCGGACATCTGCTGAAGTAGAAACGCTAGCGGCGAAGGTGCAAGACAGTGCGGGGGTATACCTGGTTCCGGCTTTTGCGGGTTTGGGTGCGCCCCATTGGAACTCATATGCCAGAGGTACCATTGTCGGTTTAACCAGGGGCAGCTCGGCAGCGCATATTGCCCGCGCCGCATTAGAAAGTATCGCTTTTCAGACCGTCGATATTCTGAAGGCGATGGAAGCGGATGCCGGCACGCCGATCAGGCAGCTACGGGTTGATGGAGGTGCCACAGCAAACGATCTGCTGATGCAATTTCAGGCCGATATGCTGCAGGCGGAGGTAGTACGCCCGGAAATTACAGAAACTACTGCCATCGGGGCTGCTTACCTGGCCGGACTGGCTATAGGATTTTGGTCAGATGTGAATGAGATCAGTCAGCAGTGGTCCGTGAATAGGACATTTGGCCCTGACAAAGAAGCGGAAGTTTCCAAACAACTAAACCAATGGCATCGGGCAGTAAAAACAGCAAAAGCCTGGGCGACTCTTCAAGAACAGGAAACAGATGAAGGTTAGAGAAATATAACAAATATAACCAAAGATAACAACTTAGTTTATGACACCTTTTGTAGCAGAAATTATCGGTACCTTGATCCTTATCCTATTAGGTGGCGGCGTCGTTGCCAATGTGATCTTAAAAAACACCATTGGCCACAATAGTGGCTGGATCGTGATCACGACAGGTTGGGCCTTGGCTGTCTTCACGGCGGTGGTGATTGCCGGTCCTTATAGCGGTGCACACCTTAATCCCGCGGTCACGCTGGCCATGGCCATAACCGGAGCACTCGCTTGGCAAGCAGCTGCAATGTATATATTGGGCCAGTTTATTGGTGCCATGCTCGGGGCTTTCCTGGTATGGGTCATGTATCAGGATCATTTCAGGCAAACAGAAGATGCTGGCACTAAACAAGCCGTGTTTTGCACCTCTCCCGCTATCCGGAATTTACCGGTCAACCTAATCAGTGAGATCATCGGAACATTTGTGCTGATTTTTGCGGTGTTCCATTTTAAAGATGCGGAGATTTCGGGCACTAAAACCCCGGTTGGTCTGGGCTCGGTTGGCGCCTTGCCGGTAGCACTTGTTGTATGGGTGATAGGCCTTTCATTAGGTGGTACAACCGGATATGCCATTAATCCGGCCCGCGACTTGGGTCCGCGCATCGTACATGCGCTATTACCGATAAAGAATAAGGCCGGATTTAACGGCTCGTACGCCTGGGTACCGGTAGTTGGCCCATTAGTGGGGGCAGCACTGGCTTGTATGTTACATGTGTGGTTAAGTTAACAAAAAACTTAGGAAGCACATTTATTATTCAATTAAATGCATTATAAATCCAATTTGAACAGCATGAAAGCAACTATCCAAACAAAAATATCAGGAAACTTCGTGCGCCTGATGGCATTCACGTTCTTATGCCACTTGCTTATTTCCTGCTTGGGCATAGGGTTGGCCTATTCGCAAGAAACGAGCAGCTCCCAACAAAATGTTACGATTAAAGGAATTGTTACGTCCGCTGATGATAAAAGCCCACTGCCGGCAGTTACAGTGTTTTTAAACGACAAATCCGCCGGGAGTTCTGACCGCGAAGGCAGATTTTCATTAACAGCCCCGATAGGTGTTAATATACGCTTTTCCTTGCTTGGATTTAAGACTTACTCCATGCGTGTTGAAAAGGCAGAAACCAACCTGCAGGTCGTGCTGCAAAATGAGAGTACTGACCTGGACGAAGTGGTGGTAACAGCATTGGGTATTAAACGCGAAGAGAAAGGGCTTGGCTATTCTTCAACGCAAATAAAGGGCGAACAATTGACAGAGGCATTGTCCAATAATTGGACCGATGCTTTGTCTGGAAAAGTAGCCGGATTAAATGTGGTACGTTCAAATGGCGGACCATCGGGTTCCAATAAAATCATTTTGCGTGGTGAGAATAATCTTACCGGCGAAAATGATGCGTTAATTGTGGTAGACGGGGTGGTGATCAACCATGGGAGTGGTAGAACTACCGGAAACGGTAGTGGAGCTTATCTTTCTGAGGACTCTCCTGTGGATTTCGGCACTGGACTTAACGATATAAATCCAGAAGATATTGCCAGTGTCTCCGTATTGAAAGGTCCTGGAGCAGCTGCCTTATACGGGCAGCGAGGTGCAAACGGGGCAATTATTATCACCACAAAATCAGGAAGTATAAAAAAAGGAATTGGTATAACCGTCAATTCTAATACTGCGTATGAAAGCATCTCCCGTTGGCCAGATTATCAATACGAATATGGACAAGGCTCCGAAGGCGAAACATATTATTCCTTTGGTGCCACCGCCGATGGAACAAGTACACGGAGTACCAGTTCTGCCTGGGGACCAAAATTTGATGGACAATCTTTCTATCAATATGATCCAATTACCCATACCGGCGGTACTAGCAGAACACCATGGGTTGCATATCCGGATGCACGAAAAGATTTTTTCGATCCCGGTAAAACATTTACCAACAGTGTGACTCTGGATGGTGGATCTGATAAAACATCTATTCGCTTTTCAGCCACCAATGTGCAAAATAGCTGGATAGTACCAAACACGGGATATGAAAGAACAAACGTGGCTTTATCTGCAAGTCAAAAAGCGACTGATAAATTAACCATTAGTACGAAAGTAAATTATAACAACAGAAGCAGTGATAATTTACCAAACTCAGGCTATAATAACCAATCATTTATGTATTGGAATATTTTTTGGGTGCCAAATGGCGACCTCCATTGGCTGGATGAATATTGGTTGCCTGGGCAGGAAAATCTGAAACAAAGCTATCCATTTAGCAGTTATCCGGACAATCCTTATCTCATTGCCTATGAAATGCTGAACAAACAGAATAGAAACGGATTGACCGGCAACATTCAGGCGACATACGATTTCAATAAGGAATTTAGCTTGATGGTCCGGACATCAATGGATTTTAGCTATGAGAGACGATCGCAGCAGAGGCCTTTTGACACAGAAAAGTATAATAAAGGTATGTATCGAGAACAAAGTATCTTTTCACAGGAAATTAATAGCGATTTCTTACTGCGGTATAATAAAGATTTAAATCAAGAGATTAAAATATCAGTATCTGTAGGGGGAAGCCACCTAAGCAACTCTTATAACCGTGAGTCAAACAGTGCCGATTCCCTGTTATATCCAGGACTTTATAAAATGGCAAATGCGGCAGGAATTGTCATTTCAGAACCTTACAAAAGTACCTATGTAATAAATAGTTTTTACGGCCTGATTACTGCAAGTTATCAGGATAAGTATTTTATAGACTTTTCAGCTCGAAATGATTGGAACAGCGTATTGGCTACCCCAACTTCAACTAGTAATGTTTCATTTTTCTATCCTTCTGTGAATGCCAGTGCCATTATTTCTGATATCTTCATTTTGCCATCTTTCATATCGTATGCTAAGCTCCGCGGGTCAATATCGGGCGT
Organism: bacterium A37T11; assembly: GCA_900109895.1. Lineage (GTDB taxonomy): Bacteria > Bacteroidota > Bacteroidia > Sphingobacteriales > Sphingobacteriaceae > A37T11. The sequence goes on along the minus strand of FOBR01000002.1, from coordinate 91,865 downwards.
AGGCAGTGGCCAATCAAATGCCTATGCAACCTCATATACCTACAATAAAGAACCCACTTTTCCAGGTGGGCAGTCTAATCCCACCGTACTAGCAAATCCAAATTTAAAACCACTTTTTACAACCAGTTATGAAATAGGCTCAGATCTCAAATTCCTTAAAGAAAGATTAGGATTCAATTTAACACTTTATACAAGTAACACGAAGGATCAAATATTGCGAGCTGTGACAGACCGCTCCTCCGGAGTCAACCAGGCTATAGTTAATGCTGGTTTAGTAAGAAACCGTGGAATAGAAATCGAAGCCAACGCATCTCCAATAAAAAAGGGGCAGGGTTTCAGCTGGACTATAGACGCTACGTTTACGGCCAATAAAAATGAAGTTTTGGAATTAACCGATACCCTGAAAGATATGACCCTGCAACTAGGCCCGGGCAGTCGGGGCTCCATCATAGCCTATATTGGTGGAAGTATGGGAGATCTATATGGCAGAGGATATCAGCGCTCCCCTGACGGGGAAATTGTGTATGAAAATGGTTACCCCGTTATATCCGAAGATATGAAATATATAGGAAATACCAATCCCAAATGGAAGGGCAGCCTTAGGAATGAATTTAGATATAAACAATGGACTTGTAGCTTTATGGTAGATGCTCAATATGGCGCTGTAGCATATTCGTTAACAGCAGCCAATTTGGCCGAACAAGGAAAAACCAAAAATACCCTTCCAGGAAGATATAACGGCATTATAGGAAACGGGGTAATGAAACACGCCGATGGTTCATATGTTCCAAATACAGTAATAGCCGAGGATCCATGGACGTATTATACATTACATTACGGAAAGGACAATGTAGAGGGATCTACCTATTCCACTGATTTCTTAAAATTGCGCGAGGCACGATTGGATTATACATTAAGCAAAACACTAGTCAACAGATTAGGTTTGCAGATGGCTACTATTGGAATATATGGACGCGATCTGTTTATCTGGACAAAATGGCCCGTGTTTGATCCGGAATTTGGCACATTAGGTGACGGGGATATTAATAAGGGGTTTGAGCTGGGTCAGTTTCCTTCGACAAGGACTGTGGGCATAAACTTAATTGTAGGCTTTTAATTAGTTAGTTATGAAATCAAGATCCATTATAAAATATGCCGCGATTATAGGTACACATTTAGCAATGATATCATGTACCAAAGATTTCAAAGAAATCAATACCAATCCAAACACCACTTCAAAAGTTTTGCCCCAGGCCTTACTGGCACCTGCCCTTACCCAGACTGTTGGATATAATATGAGCCGCAGCCAACGGATTACGAATGAATTAATGCAGACTACAGTGAATATGGGAGATGGTGATGGGAAAATTTTCCGTTATGAAATTCGGGCTGCTGAAGCGGACTATCTGTGGAATAATTGGTATGTTCAATTGGCAAATTTCAAAGATATTTACACAAGTGCGGAAGAATTAAATAACAATTCGTATATGGCCGTTTCGTTAATTTGCCAGGCATGGGTATTTTCAATGCTCACAGACACCTATGGCGACATTCCTTATTTCAATGCATTAAAGGCTAAAGAGTACGTCCTACAGCCAAATTTTGATTTGCAAAAGGATATCTATACTGACCTCTTTGCTAAATTGGACCAGGCCAATGAACTACTTAAATCAGGAGTAAATATACAAGGTTCGAGTGATCCGCTTTTTAATGGTTCAGCTACAAAATGGCGCAAATTTGGTAATTCTCTGTATTTACGGTTATTGCTCCGTGTTTCTGCTAAGCCGGAAATGAAAGCACCGGATAAAATCAAGGAAATAGTAGAAATGGGAACCGCAAATTATCCCATAATGACAGGAAATGATGATTCGGCCATTTTAAGGTGGACGGGCGTTTCGCCCTATGTGTCTCCTTTTGCTACGTGGCGTGATGCCGATTGGTACACACCAAAGTTGGTCAACTTTTTTGTGGATCATTTGAACGAATGGAGTGATCCACGAGTGGCAAAATGGGCTACACTTGTTGATGGAGAATATGCGGGGGTTCCCAGCGGCTATCCGGTAGGGCAAGCGCCTGATGCAAAATCAGCGTTCCCTACGGCCTTAATGACTGAACCATTGCTCGGCAATATCATGAATTATTCAGAATTACAGTTTGTTCTCGCCGAAGCGGCCATTAAAGGATGGATCTCCAATAAAACAGCACAGGAATATTATGAAACCGGAACTACGAATGCTATCACACAGTGGGGTTTTCTGGTGCCAGACAATTACCTGAATAACGATCTTGTTAAGTGGGATGATGACGCAGATTTGGAAAACAAAATGGAAAAAATTTACTTGCAAAAGTATTATTCTCTATTTTTTACCGATTTGGAAAGCTGGTTTGAATACCGACGCACAGGACACCCAGTTTTGCCAAAAGGTGGTGGGCTGGAAAATGCTGGCATCATGCCGGCGAGGTTGAACTATCCGGTGTATCTTCAGTCATCTAACGGTGCAAACTATGAGGCTGCTGTTGAACGCCAGGGTCCGGATAACATTAGCACACAGGTTTGGTGGCAAAAACCTTAAATTAAATAATGCTAAGCATATACGACAATGAATAAGATATTTTTATATTTAGCAGCGCTTACACAATTGGCTCTTTGGTCTGCATGCAAAGAGCATGATTTTGCGGAAGGGACACTTAGCCCGACGATAAGTATTGAAAACCTACGCGCCTTATATAAAGGATCGGAGCTGCCCCTGACATCTGATCATTTGATGGGTGCCTATCAGATCACGGGTATTGTCATCTCCGATCATTTAAACGGCAACGCCCCGGCAGGAACCGTAATTTTACAGCAATATAAACGCCAGCGACTAAGAGGTATTTCCTGCAATCTCGGAGATGTGGCAGGCACATTTGCCCCGGGAGACTCTTTATTAATAAATCTGGAAGGCAGCATATTAACTAAGGAAAATGGCGTGCTGACCGTAAATGGACTGACTGATGGATCGGTGCAAAAATTGTCTGCCGGCAATAATATCCATATCCAAACGGTTACCGCGTATACGCTTAATACGTTGGCTGATCAATATGAGAGCACACTGGTAACCTTAACCGGCGGAACGATAAGGCCGACACCCGAAGCTGACGAGGTTTATGCCGGTGAGAAAATATTGATAAGCGGCGCCGACAGCGTAATCGTGCATACAGAACAAGCGGCTACTTATGCAACTGAAAAGCTTCCGGCCAATTTGACGGTGACAGGTATTGTGCGGGTTGGCTATTCGGCTAGCTCAGATACCGTGATTCACATCTGGCCCCGCCGTTTTGAAGACCTTGTCGATACCAGCGACCCTTCTGATCCTTCTAATCTTGGCAAGACCCCTGTGATAATTACGGGCTTTGTCAATGATGCCAAGGGTGCTGATGGCAATTATGAATATTTTCAATTTATGGCCACTACGGATATCAATTTTGAAGAAACGCCTTTTTCAGTGATTACGTGTACCAATGCCGGTACCGCTGCGCCCAATGCCGGGGCCGCTCCGGGCGCGGGTTGGGCCACTGGCGGAGGACGTACTTACAAATTTAATTTAAACACCGGCATCGTCAGTAAAGGTGAATTCTTCTATGTAGGTGGCAATAATAAACGAATAAATGGCCCTAATTCAACGAATATAGCCAATGGTAAGTGGATAAGAACAATTACCTATACCACGACTGCCGGCGACGGCATAGGTGATGCCAGTGCAGGATTGCTTCCCAACAGCGGGAATGCAGGCGGCATTGCCATTTTCACAGGCACCAATATTACCGAAAGTTCAGTACCGGTTGACGTGGTTTTCTTTGGAGGTACAGGTAAAACAACAATGGTGGATGAAGCGAATGGCCGCGGCTATCGCATTCCGGAAAGTGACCATTACGGCCCGGTGGATTCTGACACCGGGAATGGGCAGCCTTTCTTTTATCAAGGCACGAACATGTATGTTATTCCGCATCAAAACCCGGCAGACCAGGGAATATTTGTTAAGCTGGGCGGAGTATTTAATAGTGCAGACAGGTCTTGGTTAACCCCAAGGGGATATGAATTTTACCTGATGACGTCCACGTCAACGCTTACTGATATCGAATCAGATCAATTGCAGTTAATCGAATAATTATAATTATATTGAGCTATAGCTATCCATTCACCGTTTGAATGGATAGTTCTCAACTGTAAAAAGTATCTCAAATTAAAAATTATAGTGGACCCCGTGTAAATTTTTATACCTTTAAAAAACGAAAGATGAAAATTAATGTTAATCTGCTTTTACTTGTAGCTATGATGGGAATCAGCTCCTGCAAGACCAATTATTATAAACACATGATCATTGCTCACCGTGGTGCCTGGAAAACGGCAGGCTTACCCGAGAACTCTATTGCCTCCCTTGACAAAGCGATGGGACAAAAGCTTTATGGGTCTGAATTTGATGTGCACCTCACGAAGGATGGTATATTGGTAGTAAACCATAATAATGATTTTTACGGTGTTGACATCGCTACCGCCACCTATCAAGGGCTGCTGGGCAAGAAACACCCGAATGGTGAAAGAATACCAACTTTGGGGGCCTACCTCAGGGAAGGTTTGAAACAGAAGAAAACAAAATTGATCCTGGAAATTAAGACCTCAAATCTCGGGGAGGAAAGAACACTGGAAAGCACCAGAATGATCGTTGATACGGTAAAAAGCCTGAATGCACAGAAGCTGACGGAATATATCTGTTTCGATTACGAGGTGGGCAAGCTTGTCCACCTGCTCGACACGGCGGCCAGCGTGGCCTATCTGAATGGCGATAAATCGCCGGCAGAATTAAAAGAGGATGGTTATAAAGGCATAGACTATCATATAAGCGTGTACGATAAGCATCCGGAATGGATACCGGAAGCCAAAAAACTTGGCCTGAGTGTAAATGTTTGGACGGTGAACAGTCCGGACGACATGAAGCGGTTTATCAAGCAACAGGTAAATTACATCACAACCAATGAACCTGAGTTGCTCTTCGACCTTTTAAGAGGTAAGAAGTAATGATTATTTAATATCAGCTATTGCTATTAAATATTTGCCCAACCGTGGGCTAAAACATCTGCCAGGTGCATTGTTTTCAGGGGCAATTTGTGCTTTTCGATATAAGCTTGCAAATGGAATAAACAAGACGCATCGGCAGATATTAGGTATTCCGCGTCGACATCCATGGCGTTCTGTATCTTTTGTTCTGCCATGGCGCTGGATATGGCTGAAAACTTAACGGAAAGATTTCCTCCAAAGCCGCAACATACATCGCTATCAGGCATTTCTACCAGATCAAGACCTTCTACATTCGCTAATAGTTGCCTTGGCTCGTTGTGTATGTGGCATTCTCTCAACGCTGAACAAGAATCGTGATAAACTGCCCGTCCTTCTAATTCAGCTCCAAAATAGTCCTTTTTAAGGATATTTACCAAAAAGTCGGATAATTCAAATATATGTGACTGAATATTGCGGCAACGGTTGTGAACTGCTGTATTTGTAAATAAATTACTGTAGGAATATTTGACCATACCGGTACAAGCTGCTGATGGGGAAACAATGTAATGTTCTTCCGAGAAATCCGCGAGAAATTTACTGCCAATTGCTTTTGCCTCATCCCAAAAACCGGCATTGTAGGGAGGTTGCCCACAACAGGTCTGCGCCTCATTGTATAGCACGTTACATCCTGCTTTCTCCAAAATGCGGATGGTGTTAAAGGCTGTTTCAGGATACATTTGATCCATAAAACAAGGTATAAATAATTCTGCGGTCATCGGGGGGGGGTTATACAAATATCAAACCATGCTTATGCGCGCTTCTCCATTTTCTTACGCCGGCTGTTTCCTGCCTGAATAATGACTAAAAAAACAAGCCCAACGACAAAATAGGTGGTTAACCATAATGCCGAATAACGCATATTGTGTGTGAGTTCTTCTATAAATGCAAATGAAAACAATCCCAAGACAATTGCCATCTTTTCCGTCACGTCATAAAAGCTAAAGAACGAAGCAGTATCCTCGAGGTTAGCAGGCAATAGCTTGGAATAGGTTGACCTGGAGATCGATTGTATACCTCCCATTACTAATCCCACCAGTGCAGCTAATCCGAAAAACTGGGCTTCTGTCTGGATTGAATAGGCTGAAACGCAAACGACGATCCACAGAAGAACCATGAGTATAATGACACGGATGTTACCGAATACGCGCACGAGCCGGGACATTAGCAACGCACCCAGGGTAGCTACTAATTGGATAACAAGGATCGTTGCGATCAATTTTGCCTGCCCTAGTTTCAGTATTTTCTCTCCAAATCCGGCTGCGACCAGCATCACAGTCTGTACACCCATGGCATAGAAAAAAAAGGCGAGCAAAAACCGTTTCAGGGTGGGAATACCCTGTATATGCTTCCACACCATTGCCAATTCACGAAAACCATCTTTTAGCGCATGCCCAGCAACATGCCCGGCTCTTTTCTCTTTTTCAGGAAGCCTGCCGAACGGAATTTGCGAAAAGCCGATCCACCAAATTCCCACCAGTAAAAAGGATATACGCGGGGGCAGCGTTGCGTCGCTAATGCCAAACCATTGAGGCTTCAGGATAAACAAAAAACAGATTAATTGCAGCAATACGCTGCCGATATATCCATAGGCAAAACCTTGTGCACTGACTTTGTCCTGTTGATCTGTTGAGGCAATTTGGGGCAGAAATGAATTATTTAATAACACCCCGCCAATATAACCCATGGCTGCGAGTGCTGAACAGATGATCCCCAGTTCAATATTATCGGGTTGAAAAAAAAACAGGCACATACACGACAATCCTCCCAAGTAGGTAAACGCTTTCATGAAGGTCTTTTGGTTGCCGCGATTGTCTGCCAGGGCAGATAGTATTGGTAAAATTAATACCATCAGTAAGTAAGCAAATGATAAGGAGTAATTGGCCAGCGCGGTATTAATAAACATTCTGCCAAAAAACTGCACTTGATCACCATGTGCGGTAGTTTGGGTTATCGCTGTATAATAAACAGGAAAAACTGTCGTCGTAATAACCAGGTTGTAAGCAGAATTTGCCCAGTCAAACATGGCCCAGGCACTTATGACGCGTTTATCATTTTTAACTGTAGCATTGTCCATTAAGCATTGCTGTTTTCAGGAAGCGAATATAAACAATCCTTTGATTCTGCTATAGATAGTAATAGCCATCATTCAATTTTAGTTGACCGCTGTCTAATAGTTCCCGGATTAAATTTATCCGGTCTCCTTCGCCCCCATGAGTCATTCGATGTACCAGCTTATCTAATTTTTCAGGTCCTTTGGTTAAAATTGTTGTTAATTCTCCTTGCATTAATGGGCGTAGGTCTATTTTCTTCTGCTTTTTTTTATTGGCCAAACACACATCACAGGTTCCGCAGTCGGTCGTGCTGTGTTCATCAAAATAACCAAGAAGCTTTCTGCTGCGACATTTATCTGCTGGTAAATATTCCAATACAGCTTTTAGCTGGTTTGCTTTTATCTGCTTACGCTCCTCTATATATTGCCGGTCGATATGAAGATGATCGGTATCGCTTCTGGGTAACAAAAACTGTAGTTGTGGTTTATCTGTTTTTTTCAAATAACTAAGCACTCCCCATTTTTGAAGCTGTTCCAACATTGCGACTGCGTCTGGAAAACTTTTTCCGGCTCGGCGCGCTAATTCAGGTTCTCGTATAGGGATAAAATGATCAAAAGCACCACCGGAAGCACGTAAAATCGTCTTTATAAAGGAGTCGTAGGCTGCATTGGCCACCTGAAAGCGGTATAGGTCTGGCTCACCTACGTCAAACTTGATGCGCGAAGGCAGATATACGCTTTCGCTGAGGTATATCCATCCATCCCTTTCTAAAAACTTAAAGGCACTTAAGGTCTTTATCGGTTCCAGTTTATATCGTTTACAAAAATCGGCCACATCGAAGTCGAATGTTAAATCCTGCCCTGCCCCGTATGCCAGTTGAAAATAATTCCCCAGAAAAAAGTAGATCTGTTTGATCTCTTTAAGGGTGGGAAAACTTTGTTCAAAATTTTTTTTTAGCCGGAGTATGTCTGCTTGTTGATAAAAAAGTACCGCATAGGATGGCTTACCGTCGCGTCCGGCACGCCCTGCCTCCTGATAGTAGGCTTCTAAGGATTCGGGAAGATCTAAATGTAAAACGAATCGTACATCGGGCTTGTCAATCCCCATCCCAAAGGCATTGGTGGCTACCATTACCCGGCATCGGTTGGTTTTCCAGGCATCCTGTTTGACTGCCCTCAGTGAATTTTCCAGCCCAGCATGGTAAAAATCGGCAGGAATACCTTGTTGTATCAGGTAGCGGGCTACTTCCTGAGTTTCCCTTCGGTTGCGCACGTAAATAATGCCACTGCCCTTTACCTGCTGCGCTAAGCGCAGCATTCTTCCCATTTTGTCTTCTTCTTCAGCTACTAAATAATGCAGATTTTCCCGGTAAAAGCTTTTACGAAACACCCTACCTGGCCCTGGGTTCCTGAAGTTTAATTTATCTTGTATGTCATTTACTACCCTGGCTGTTGCCGTGGCAGTCAATGCCAGCACGGGGACATTTGGGTGAAGTTCACGCAATGCCGCTAATTGTAGGTAAGGTGGCCTGAAGTCATATCCCCATTGAGAAATACAATGGGCTTCATCCACCGCAAGCAAATTAATTTTCATATGCCGGATACGTTCACGAACTAATTCATTCATCACCCGTTCTGGTGACAGGTACAAAAACTTAACTTTTCCGTAAATACAATTGTCTAACAAAATATCCACTTCCCGCTTGCCCATACCAGAAAAGATAGCGATGGCTTCTATACCCCGGCTTTTTAGATTTTCTACCTGATCTTTCATTAGGGCGATCAGCGGAGTGATTACCAGGCAAATTCCTTCCCTTGACATCGCCGGCACCTGAAAACAAATGGATTTACCTCCACCTGTTGGCATGAGTGCCAGTGTGTCATTTCCTTCTAGTACAGACTGGATAATCTCTTCTTGCAAGGGCCTGAAGACACTGTGTTTCCAATATTTTTGTAATATTTCCGCAATAGACATATGGACTGCTGTTTTTCTGATTACTCAGAACTTGTAAACATAAGCAAAATTATTTTTTAGCAGATAAAATGATATATGTAGATTTTCTGCCTGTTGGTGCAGGCGTTTGATGGTGTGTGGACTATTGGAGGCATCTACCAAAAGGTGATGGCAGGGAATTTCTTTCAGAATATCCTCCAGGGACCTTGGTGGGTTTTTTCTCAGTAATAGGATGTCTATTTTAAGAGGCTGCCTGAATTTGTGCTTGCCGTCATAAACCATCAGTCGCTTATGGCCGAACTGAATGAGCCCTCTACGGATAATTAGATCTTGATTTTGCCAGGATGCGTTTTCAGATAAATGGATTATTTTCTGAAAACGGCCGTGGCGACTGGATTCTGGCCATACGCTATAATGGATATGCCGATCGTTCAATGATGGTATATCGGTATATATTAATGATTGTTGACTGCTATATAGGCCGATGGCTAAATTGCTACGCATATTGTATATACAAACCTCGCGCAAATTATAATTTGTTAGGTTACGCAAGGCTCCTGTTGCACTTAATAGACACAATAAACTCATGGATAACAGATAACCCTTACGGTATTTATAATGAATTCCTAAAAATAACGAAAGCAATAATGTATAGATGGAAACATACTGCCAGGTATCTAACCAAATACCTTCTAAAGATGCATTGGGCAGCGCCTGTATGCCATAAATGCTACGGTTTGTGAATTCAATGATCTTTTCTAATAACCAACCTGCCAAGTGGTTTAGCCAAATAAAGGGATTTACCAACAATACGATGCCCAGCCACATAATAGCTGTAACAGGCAGTGCTACGAGTAGATTTGCTGGAAGGAAATATAATGGAAATTGATGAAAATAATACATGGCCAGCGGGAATGCGCCCAACTGGGCCGCCACCGATACGGCCGTATAATCCCATAACCAAATCCAGCCACGCCAGGTTGGCTGCCACATTTTTTTGATCTTCGGGTAAAAAAAAATAATTCCCCAGATGGCTAAATAGGAAAGTTGGAAGCCAATATCAAAGGCATAGCACGGGTTTAGCCACAACAGGATGAAGGCTGAAGCAGCGATGCTGTTGTAAATTTGTACTTGCTTATTAAAGGCGATGGCAGTGATGACAAATGACAACATGATGGCGGCGCGAATAGCAGATGGAGCCAAGCCGGTAAGAAGGGTAAAACTCCATATGGAGGCTATAAGCAATCCATATCGCAACCATTTTAAACGGGGTCCCATCCAATTCATCAATTTTGTAAGTAACCAGAAAATGACTGCAACGTGCATTCCGGATACGGAGAGTATATGAATGGTGCCGGTAACGGCATATGCATTTTGCAGGTCGCGTTCCATCTGGCTGCGGTATCCCAATAACAGGGCTGCTGTTATGGATTGTGCATCTGGACGTTTTATTGCGGCGTTCAGTTTTTCAACCAGGGTTTCCCGGTAATGAATGGCCGTGCTAGTTAACCAACTTCCTTGTTTACGCCCGGTTTTTTGAACCTGGTTTTCCTTAAAATATGACTGATGCCAGATATGCTGATGCCGAAGAAAGGTTTTATAATCCATTTCTCCTGGATTATAAGATGGAGGTACTTCTTTATAGAGGGCAGGAAAGATGAATTCGTCTCCATAACTTATTTGAGGACGGTGTTGGACATTTCCTACCTGCAAAATGACCCAAAGTTTCCCGTTGGTTTTGATAAATTCTTTATTGCTAAATCGCTTGCTTATTTGCATAGGGAATCGCAGCTGGTTGCCTGTGCGAATGGGATCTTCAGCCACATAGCCTATAAGCGCACTGGATTTAATTCGTGAAAAATGTTCAGCATTGATCTGCGGATCATCATCTACATACTTTATCCATCCGGCCAATAACAGCGAGGTCAAGAACAGCAGGCCGTATATGGAATATAGGTTTCGCCGGCTCCATCCAAGGACTAAACAAAACAGGAAAAACAGCCCAGCGCTGGCTATACAACAGGTACACAGGCCATCGTATGTTTTCTCTGAAATGGAAAAATTATTTGCCAGGAATATTCCTATTAAAAAGGCCACCAGAATGCGGAGAAATGGATAATGGCCTTTGTAAAATAGTTGCATGCGATAAAGTTTGTATGGTTAACCTAAAATTGATATCTCCACTGTACTTTGAAATCCGATTTGATGGAACCTTCAATTAGGTCGAGACCACTGCCGATTTCCTGCTGCTCAAAATACTTATAACAGGCATAGCGCAGCCATACATCCATTTTCCGTCCCATTCGATAACGGAGATTAGCGTAGTAACGGAGACCCTGATTTTGGTAAAGTGGAAAAGAATAGCCATATAATACATCATTCTCGAAGGCATAGATCCGTGAATTGTAGCCATCGGTATTAAAATAGGCCAACCTAATATTGCCGGATAATGGCAGTCGAGGTGGCTTGACCAATATATCCTGATACATCATATAACCGATTTCCGGCTCTTCTTTTTCTTTGGAATAATGAATTAGCTCTGTTCGGGTTCTGATTGTAAATACTTGGTTCACTTCATATTGCCCTTCAGCACGGTACTGTGTATAGATAACGTTTGCCAGCATCTTTTCTGTCAGGTCCTCTGAGGAATTTTCCTCCTTATGGCGATAACGCCATCTTAAAATTATCTTTGTACGTTTATTGGGCGCATAGGTAGCCTGTGAAAAAGCTTCATATCCCTGAGACGGAGCTTCAACCCGGTAACGCAACCATGGAAATTTAAACACATCGGTATAAAAGGTCCATTCTAACCGGCGGCTTGGCTGAAAAGTAAGCCCGGAATAAAATCCTTTCTCATTAGCCGCTTCAGAACCTTCAGCTATAGCCTGATTATAAAAAGCCTGATAGTTTTTGCCGTAATCCCTGTATAGTAGTGCTAAGGACAAATGGTGTGTTAAAGTAATCATGCTACCGCCTACAACGGCTAATCCGCCATTAAAACTACGCGCGCCTTCTCCAAAGATATATACATTACGAATGCCATATTGAAAATAAATATTTGCATTGTTTAATTGATCGCCGGTAAAGGCATATTTCCGATATAATTCTTCATGAGGGGCAAAGATGTGATCAAAATGTGTTTGAAATAAGGTGGATCCAATTGTTAAGTTCCTATTCTTGTACTGTACATTGAGGCCGTACAGGTATTGGTTGAGCGATTCCCGGTTAGCTATCTCGGTGGGTGTGCGGTGATATCCGGACGTAGATAATGTGCTTACCTGAGCCGTACTGTCGGGGCCTAACTCCACATGTGCGTCTACTTTTTTCAAGGAAACAAAGGGGGTAATTGACCAATGATGAAAGCCCACAGTCGTAGCTGCGCCTCGTAAAAACAGCGTTTCATTTGCCGATGTATAGGGCTTTAGTCCTTGACCTTGCCGGGCCAGTCCTGATAACATGGCTCCTTTGCCAAAACTGAGCCCCGTCCATAACGCGAGCCCTTGCCCAAATTGAAGGGAATAATCACCCAAAACTACTTGTTTTAAGGCGCCAATGTCTTTGACAGAAATACTTGCTGAGTAAAAATCAAATCCTCTTTTCTGGGACCCGGTAAAAAACTGTTCTCCCGGATCTTTTTTCATATTTAAAGAGACCTGCAAATGATTGTTTTGCTGATATCGATAGCGTAAAAACATCCGGTCAGGCGATCCGAGGTAACGTGAACGGTTAACCGTGTCTGGTATAATATAACCTAACTGAGGCTGTATGTTTCGCCCATACCTAATTATGAGATCGTGTCGTATAGGAATGGTCTGCCCGGCATCTCCTAATTCAGTTATACCATTTAGACTAGATAATTTTATAAAGGGCATCAGGTATTTAATTGTCGATTCTTCGAAACCATCAATGGCCTGGAGTTCATAGAGCGATTTAAATGGTCCGCTTTCTTCCCGATATAACAGCAAATTAGTTATAAGCATAGGTGATATAAACCGAAGTTCTGCAAGGTCATCGCCATTAGTCAGATTGATATCGATGGGGTGCTTACGAAAGTACGATAACTTTTCTGCCAACTCTGAATAATCAAAATCCTCACCCAAATCGGCCGCCATCTGATCCATCAATTGTTCGATTAGTTCTTCATTTTCTTCTTGGGCCAAAACAACCGTAACGTTACCAAAAAAGATCCCAAAAATTAAGAAACAGATTTTAAAATCCATACGCTAATTCCATCTGTGACGACAAACCTAATCTGCTATGAACGGCCGCGGCATAATCCATCGTGAATTGCTGAAAGTTAATACCAAAACCAACATACTCTTTAAAGGTATGCGCAGATAGCCCACCTCTAAAGTTTAGCCAGCGTATTGGACGATATTCTAATCCGCCAAGCATATCCACACCCGCTAATTTTTGCCATTTCACATCGGCACTTACTGTAACCTGCTGGCTCATTATGTAGCTGGTTCCAAAACGGTAATGAGACGGAATTATGCCATATACATTTTCCTGATAACTTAATTCGCCAATGTTAGCGGCATGAAATCCCGCATTCCAATTATCTGTGAGTTGATACTGGATTCCGAAATCAGCTGAGAAAGCTTTGCTTGAGCCATAATTAACAATGTTTAGTTGATGAAAATTGCCGGTCAGGGACATCCGCAACATGGGCCCAAAATTTTTGGCATACGTTAATCCTGCTTTCAGGTCAGTATAAGCATTCCGTATTCCGTAGCTGCACACCAATAAGCCTATTATACCAAATTGACCAGGAATGGCAGCAAATGCCGATTGATAACGAATATCTGTGTTTAAATACATTTGTTCATAGGTGATGGCTATGGCTGCACTGCGCAAGGAGGCAATACCTGATTGATTACTGCTTAAACTATTGATACCTTTAAGTGCAGTACCCGTATTTCCTATAGCCGCAAACCCTGCAGCTGGATTTTGCTGCGCATAAACCATTGTAAATTGAAAACAGCAGAACAAAGCACAACGTAATATCATGTGCCTAAGTTATGATGGTTTTTAGATAAATACTAAAAATGAACAAACTAAACAGCTACCTAACAACCATATAATATCAGATGTCAATATTGTTTAAAATATTTAAATATGGTATATTATATTAACTAAAAGTTAGGATCGCTGAAAATAGGCAGGATAATATTATATTGGGTTATAATGGCTGTTTTTCCGTAAATACCTTTCAACAATACCGCACTATTTTTATTATTTATAAGTAATGAAGATATAGTCAATCTTTGTATATAGTTGGCAAAGGGCAAAGGGGCTATCATAATCCTCTCCAAGATTTTGAAATTAATAGGCCAATCAGGCCAAAGTCCAAGATATCAAAATTTCTTCACCAATAACTTCTGTTATAGAAGGTTAAATGAAACTACGAAAATTTAAAGGGATAAATAAAAAGCCCCAACGGTTTTTTCGATCGATGGGGCTTTAGATATGTTCTTACTAGCTGAGTATGTTTTAAGCAGCTTTCAATTTTTTTAAATCTGATTTTTCAAACTTTTGCTGCGCATATTCCAGTGTGATATAGAATTCTTTGCGGTCCCGCATATTATTTTCAGAAGGTAACTCAAACATCGCATCCAGCATGATTGCTTCGCAAATAGCCCGCAGGCCACGTGCACCTAGCTTAAATTCATTTGCTTTATCTACGATAAACGCATACACCTCCTCATCAAAATGAAGGTCCACGTGCTCATAATCAAACAACTTCTTGTACTGCTTGATAAGGGCATTTCGGGGTTCTGTCAAAATGTTAAGTAACGCCTCGCGATCAAGCGGATTTAAATACGTGATTACCGGCAAACGACCTATCAACTCAGGAATTAATCCAAAAGCCTTCAAATCCTGAGGTGTGATGTATCTATAAAGATTGTCCAAATCAATTTCTACCTCGTCTTTTTTCACCTTATACCCTACCGTCTGCGTTCGTAGGCGTCCAGCTATCTTTTTTTGGATGCCATCGAAAGCACCACCGCAAATAAACAGGATATTAGAAGTATTCACCGCGATCATCTTTTGATCAGGGTGCTTTCGGCCTCCTTGTGGGGGGACATTGACCAATGTTCCTTCCAAAATTTTGAGTAAGGCTTGCTGTACCCCTTCACCTGAAACATCGCGGGTTATTGATGGATTGTCACTCTTACGAGCTATTTTATCGACTTCATCAATATAAACTATGCCACGTTCAGCAGCTGCTACGTCATAATCGGCTGCCTGCAACAATCGGGTTAAAATACTTTCGACATCTTCTCCTACATATCCGGCTTCGGTAAGAACGGTTGCATCACAAATGCAAAAAGGCACATTTAATACTTTCGCAATCGTTTTTGCTAGTAATGTTTTCCCTGTTCCCGTCTCACCTACCATGATGATATTCGATTTTTCAATTTCTATTTCATCCTTTTCAACCTTCTGATTTAACCGTTTATAGTGATTATACACTGCTACCGCCATTACCTTCTTGGCATCATCTTGTCCAATAACATATTGATCCAAATGCTCCTTAATTTCTGCTGGACGAAGCAATTTCAGTGCGGTTTGCACGCTCTTATTTTTGCGAAGATTCATTTCTTCTGCAAGGATCTCGTTAGCCTGAGTAACACAGCGATCACATATATATGCACCGTTACCGGCAATCAACATTAGCGTTTCTGATTTACGTAAACCACAAAAAGAGCAAGTGGCTTCTTTTGTCATTTTTGCCATGTTATTTCTGTTGTGAACTGCTAAGCACTTCATCGATCATGCCGTGTTCCTTCGCTTCTGGTGAAGTCATCCAATAATCACGATCGGATGATTTTTCTACCCATTCATACGATTTACCGGAATGCAATGCAATGATGTCATACAATTCTTTTTTCAATTTTAACATTTCCCGTAAATTAATTTCCATATCTGAAGCAACACCTTGCGCACCGCCTGATGGCTGATGAATCATTACACGGGAGTGCGTTAATGCTGCACGCTTACCCTTTGCTCCTGCTACTAGTAAAACCGCGGCCATAGACGCGGCAATACCTGTACAGATAGTAGCTACATCCGGTGCGATATATTGCATTGTATCGTAAATACCCAATCCAGCATACACACTGCCGCCCGGAGAGTTAATATAAATCTGGATGTCGCGTTTTGCATCTGCCGATTGCAAAAACAGCAATTGCGCCTGAATGATATTGGCCACCTGATCACTAACAGCATCGCCCAAGAAAATGATGCGGTCCATCATCAAGCGTGAAAAAACGTCCATCTGTGCAACATTCAGCTGGCGTTCTTCAATGATATAAGGGGTAAGGGACATTGGCATTTTCTGCCCTACACGTGCTATAAAACTATCCACATGTTGGCTTCCAATACGATGATGCTTCACTGCGTATTTCCTGAATTCATTTTTATCTATGTTCATGATAAGTTTGGGTATAAAGTTTCGCTAAGGTAACAAAAAAATAAACAATTAAAACCCTTGCCGAAATTTATGAAAAACCAGTGATGAAAGATTATTTTAACTCTAAGAACTGGTTATATGGGATCGAGGTTTTTTCAATCTTAACCACACCCTTTAAAAAATCAAATACTTTGAATGCTTTAACCTCGTCCACGATGCGGTTTGCCTGCTCACGATCTTGCAGGAACTGCGCGGTGTAGTTATCTAATTGCTGCTCAGTGAACGGCTGGGGGCTGTATAGCTTTATTTGTGCGGCAAGCCGATCTTTTGCTAAAGAAAAAACATCCTCATATCTTACCTCGAGATTATTTTGCGAAATCACCTTATTCTCGAGCAAGGTCCATTTCAATTGCTTCACAAAATCATCATAACCTTGTTCCAGTTCTTCATCCGTCAACTTTTCATTGGTTGCCTTCAGCCACTTTTTTAGAAAATCATCCGGAAATTCAACCTTCAAATTTTCCATACCAAATGTAAATAAATCATTTTGCAGCTTTTGCTGGGCATTTTGAGCAATCATTCCTTCAACTTCATTCTTGACCCTCTCCCTAAATTGTTCTTCGGTAGTTACCTCTCCCTCAGGATAGATCTTATCAAAAAACTCCTGATTAAACTCTGCTTCATCCAGCCTGTTAACATTCAAAACTTTTAGTTGAAAATTTGGAGATCCCAGGTCTGCAGCTAGCTCATCGCTGATATTTAATATTCGTGCAATAATTTCATCAGTAAAAGCCTTCTTCAGATTAATAGTTACTACTTCATCTTTTTTCAGCCCCAACAATGATTTTTTTATTTTTTTATCTTCAACCAAGTCAGTGCGCACAGAACCTGTGCCCTTAATTCCACCTTCCTGTACACTGCCGTCTTCTGCCAATTGGTTCAGTTCTGCGTATAGAATATCACCATCTTCAGATAATTCCGGATTAGACATTTTACCATAACTGCGGCGTAAGTTCTTGATACGGGATGCTAAAGTTTCCTCATCTGCGGTGATTTCATATTCTGTAAAGGTAGTTTCTGCAGTAAAGGGAATATTAAATTGGGGTGCAAGACCAATTTCAAACTGAAAATTAAACTCTTCGTCAAAATCCCAATTGACTGAAAGCCCATTGTCTGACTTTGGGATCGGCTGTCCGATTATTTCCAGGTTTTGTTCCTTAATATAATTCGTGATGCCCTCATTCACCAATTTATTGATCTCTTCAAATAGAATAGCACGGCCATGAGTCTTTTTGATATGGGATACGGGCACCATACCAGGCCTGAAGCCAGGCAATTTTGCTTTTTTTGCCTGTTCTTTAATGGCCTTTTCTACTGTTTCTGAGTAATCAGAAGGCGCAATGCCAATGTTAATGACTGCATTTAGCGCGTCAACATTTTCCTGTGATATGTTCATATTATGTTAGCGTTTCGTTTATCGTGCTATTTACTCATTTATTTTTTAAAAAAAAACCTCCCGATAAATTGTCGGGAGGAATCAAGTGCGGAAGAAGGGACTCGAACCCCCACGCCTCGCGGCGCCAGATCCTAAGTCTGGTGCGGCTACCAATTACGCCACTTCCGCGTTAGGATTTTAAAGAATGCAAAAGTAATATTAATAAGTCAGATTTCAAAGATGCTTTCTCAAAAATTATTATTTTTAATCATATAGTAATTGAGCCTAACCGAGTAAACTAAGAATTTTTTCATGGAGCATGTCTGGGTGGAATGGCTTACCAACAACGTCGTTGGCACCAAATTTTTTAGCGGCTTCCTGTTCCTCTTCCATGACCGAAGCTGATAAGGAAATAATTGGAATTTTATTTAAAGGGTCTGAGAAGCTGTTCCTAATAAAATTCATGGTGTCATAACCACCCATTACTGGCATATGAGTATCCATCAAAATTATATCATATCGCACGTTCATTAATTGTTCAAGCGCATCTTTTCCATTACTTACCACGTCTGCTTCCATACCCCAGCTATTTAGCATATGGACCACCATAAAACTATTTAATTCGTTATCCTCTGCAAGTAAAGCCCGTTTTCCAACAAGCCCGTCATCAAGCTGCAGGGAGGTGTTAAAAGATTGCCCTCCATCCTTATCTGATTCATAACGATCTTCATCAGAATGAAGCAATCTGCGAGCCTGAAGTAATTGTACTAATAACTTAACTTTAGTTTTTATTCTGCTATCATCAATGGGGCGATACAAATATTCAATAACACTATTGGATGAACGACCAATGCTGTTTCTAAGTCCATGGTCTGTCACAGCCAGGATGGTTGGTTCATGTTGGTTAGGTATTTTTGACAAAAAACCAGCATAACCCTGTCTGTATACACCAGATCCATGCTTATCCATTAAAATAATAGATACATCATAATATAGGCAGATCTTTACCGCCTCTTCCTCTGTCGTGGCACTTAATACATCCAGACCTTCGATGTCATCCAAAAGCCTTTCCATACTAGTAATATTTTCTGGCTTATCACCTAATATTAGTAGTTTAAGCCCTTTCATCCCTTGCTGTTGACATTAGCTTCAGTTTTTCAACTTATTTTATAATTAAGTAATTTTTTAGCCAATTTAACTTATAAGAAATCCGGTGTATGTTTGTTATTTATTTACAATAGTAATATGGAAATATGAATAAACCAAACCGTAGTACATTAAAAAATTCATTCCTCCTTTTTGTATTGGTTTAGGTTTTGTAAGATTATAACTATTTTTCCAATTTTATATTATAAATATAAACATAAAATAAATATCGGCTGAATTTTGAGTTATTCAGCAAATAACTTTTCAGAAGCTTTGCTAATATCCGGATCTTGCATAAATAATTTCCAAATGAGCCCGGTGCGGGCATTTTCGATATTGACTGCCACCAGCGCCTGATCCAAACCATCATAATCATCCTCTACCCAGTTCTTATTTAAATTGAAGGCTCGCCGAAATCCATACTCAGCAAAAAGAAAATATCCGAATTGCCTGTAATATTTACCCATCACTTTTAGGGCTGCTGTAGGTAAATAAGGATAAGCGGCAACGGCAGCAGCGGGATGGATGACTCCTTTGGCTGCAATGTCATCGGCATATCCCCAAATATCCTGAGATACCTGTACTGGTAAAAAAACCGAACTCACATCCTTCCGATAGTGTATTTTCGTTAGATTAGTCATATTAAGAAAATAGTTACAAAACGCGTCTTGCTTTTTTCTTGGATCAAAAGCCATATAAAGACTCATTGCTTCGGTGAGCGGTTGTAACACCGAACCTACTTTAAGTTTTACACCAAAATATACAGAATCATTAACATACTGCTTCCTTAAAAAGTTTTTGCTCTTTCCGGAAATGGAGTCAAATATCACCGTATCGTACAGTAGGCTGTCTTTTTTTAAAAGACTTTGTTGTTTTAATAATTTGGTCGTTAACCACATTTTTTCTTCTTCGCTAATCGATTGATTTTCTTTTAACAGTTGCTTCTCCTTGGTTGTAAATGGCAATTTTTGGTTGTTTTTTTCTGCAATTTCTTTTAAGGTAAATGAGTTCCAAACGGTATCCAATGGAATTAAGGGACGTGCATAAGCCTGTGCATAGGAAATGGGTGAAATGGCATGTTTTGGAGAAGCAATGGCTAAAAAATAACTGATGAAACTGGTATTATACCCCCCCATAGGATGGCTAAACGCCCACTCGCTGGCGGGCGACCAAGTATTATATAAATAGAGACCATTGGTTGTAACCGTAAAGTCTGACCAATTAACAGATTCCCATAATAAAGTTATGTGTTCTCTGAGATCAGCTTCTGCCCTATCATCCTTATTAAAATATTGCCTGGCACATAAAAGGCCTTGCATTAAAAATGCTGTTGATTCTAGATCCCCTTCAATCCTACCACTAGTATCAGGCACTATTTTGCCCGTTCGTCCATTGATATATTTAGGCCAAGCACCATTAAATCTGTCAGCCTTAGATAAAAAATCCGTCATCTTATTCAGTCTCATCAGCAAAGCTTCACGTGAAATGCTGTTTCTTTCAGCTCCTGCAATAAGTGCTAAAATACCAGCTCCAGTATTTTTAACTGATACAGTGGCATTTTTTTGAGAATTACTGGTCCTTTGCATCGCACTGTTGATCTCCACTCGTTCTACAAAATAGTTGATATGTGCTTTCTCGATGGCGTCCAGCAGTTCTTCGTCTGTTATAACTTTGGTTTCTGCCTTTTTTACCTCCGAAAAGGGGGACTCCCTGTATTGAAAATCAACCCAGGCAATCTTATAATAATATGATTTGCCAGTTATGGGTACGATATCTGTATACTTTCGGTAATAAATAGGCCGGACAGCCACAGGCTGGAAATTTTTCTGATCCTCAGAACGGTAGATTTTAATATACCGTATACTGGGTGTCAGCGGCAGCTGCCAGCTTAAATCAACGTGCCGTTCAAACGCATTAACAGATGACAGTACCGCCTGTCCGGTCAAAGCGCTTTCGGGGGGAGTCGATGTGACAAATTCAATCTGATCTATAAATATAGCGTGTTCTTTCCCATCTGTACTACCCTGCGAGAAAACTACTGCTGTTATCGGTTCCTCTCCTAAAGAATCCTGTAGTTCATTTACGGGAATATCAACGGAGAACCACATGTTTTGCTGATAACTATCTATGTACTTAGCCAAGAATAGGGGTTTCGATAAGCTACTGTCACGTATAATGCGCAGCATAGGCAATTCTGATACCAAGGTATTACCCTGAACAAATAATTTAAAGGATAACTTTTCTGATTTGTTAGTTGAATAGGCCCTGCCCTGACCAAACTTGATGGCGGCATGCCAAAAGCCTCCTGAGGCAGAAACATAATTTAGCAATAAGGCATTACCAGGAGTAAAGAAAATGGAATCGGTTACCGGAATTTGTCCAGCCGCGTGACGAATCCAACTATTTCCTTCAAAACTGGCATTACTTTCGGAATAATTCCCAGGTAAAATACTGTTTTCAAACAACACTCCTGGATAGGTATCAGCTTTCAATTGGAAAAATCCAACAAAAAAATAGAAGATTAATATTAACGTAACTTTAAGCCCCATATCTTAAACAATTCATATTGAATAATTAATCAAAAACCAGGCCACCATCCTGCTTCTGAGAAACTGTTTTACCGGTAAATAATTGTTATTTACCGATTTTTTTACAACGGTAACCCGTATGTTGTTGTGAAAAGTAAATTAGTAGGTATCTTTGATTATTAATGGTTGGTTTTAGGTAAACTGTTGGCAACTTTAATTAATAAAAAAATGGAATCAGATAAAAATAGATTATCATATAAATCAAATTCAAGCAGAGTTTGGACTGGCATCTTTATTATCTTTATTGGTGCTTTAATTTTGGTTAAACAACTAAATATTTTTATTTATTTTCCAGAATGGATTTTTAGCTGGCCTATTTTTATGATCATCATTGGACTGATTATCGGAGGTAGAACCAATTTCAAAAAACCTGCCTCTTTCATATTACTGGGAATAGGCATTTTTTGTCTGCTTAGCAATTATACTAATTTTAGTATCGGTCGGCTTTTTTGGCCTATTTTAATTATTGTAATGGGATCCTGGTTAATATTTGGCAGATCCCATCATCGAAACTTACCTAATTCTGGTGGAGATGGCAGTACAAAAAATTTTTATTCAAAAAAATATGACTGGGATAAACGTGTAAATATAAATACTGCCGACAACGATCGCCCCATCGGGGAGCCAAGAGATGGTAAAAAACATTCAGTGCCCGGTGAAGAAAACCCGGACATAAATCAGCCTATAAATACTGCTGAATATATTGATTCAGTTTCCATTTTTGGAAATGTCAAAAAAAATGTCATATCCAATAATTTTAAAGGCGGAGAAATTGTCAATATTATGGGCGGAGCCGAAATTAATCTAATGCACGCGGATATCCAAGGACCGGTTGTATTGGAAGTGGTTCAAATATTTGGAGGTACTAAAATAATTATTCCAGCCCATTGGAACGTACATCCTGAAATGGCTGCGGTCTTTGGAGGAGTAGAAGATCAGCGTTTCACTTTTAATGTCATTCCCGATGACACTCGAATCCTTTATATTAAAGGCACCTCTATTTTCGGAGGCATAACGATTAAAAGTGTGTAATTATATCGGCATATAACTTTATTTGCAGGACGTGTCACCTTTCCAAAATACCCATTCCAAATTAAGACTTATACCTTTTACCTGCTTGGTAATATGGATTGGATGGATAATTATACAAAGTGCACTGCTTTGGTGGTTCGGCACCTCAAATAGTAATTCATTTCAAGATAGCATCATCAGTGGCACTTATGTGGGTGTGGCATGCTATATAATGGCTAATGGTCTTATATATTACCTTCCAAAAAAAGATCGATATATCTATATTTCCATCTGGGGATTATGTTTAACGATATTGGCATTGCTTGCCACAAGATATACGATCGCGTATTTTATAGTCGGAGGCGACTATCTAACCGCATTTGATCATACGTTGCCTATTCGTTTTTGCTTAATTGCTATTATTATCGCCTGGATTGCCACGATTCATATTCTTTGGAATTTACAACAAAACCAAAAAGAGAATGAACAGCGAAAAGCCGATGCTGAGCGCTTAGCTCGCGAAGCTGAACTTTACAATTTGCGACAGCAGTTGCAACCACATTTTTTATTTAACAGTTTAAATTCCATTATTGCTCTCATAGGCCGCCAACCGGAGGAAGCCAGAAATATGACCTTTCAACTTTCTGATTTTTTAAGGGGTACACTTCGTAAAGATGACCAGCAGCTTATCCCTCTAAAAGATGAGTTAGATCACCTCCAGCTATATCTGGAAATTGAAAAAGTACGTTTTGGTCATCGACTTGATACCTACGTTCAATATGATAAAAGCTGCCAGCAGCTGTTGTTACCCGCCATGATTTTGCAACCTTTAGTAGAAAATGCCATTAAATTTGGATTATATGACACTATTGGAAAAGTGACCGTATGTATCGAAGCTAGTTATAAGGGTTATCAGCTTGAGATTTCTGTGACGAACCCATTTGATTCAACAAAAAACGCCCCTCGCAAAGGAACCGGTTTTGGTTTGCGTGGTGTAAACCGCCGTTTATACTTATTATTTGGCCGAACAGATCTTTTACAAACTCGAATTACCGATAATGTCTTTACCAGTATACTAAAAATCCCACAATCATGATCAATATTTTACTCATTGACGATGAGCCGTTGGCACGAAGTATTCTCGCAGAATATTTGGAAAGCTATCCTTCAATAGTTATTGCAGAAGAATGTAACGATGGTTTTGAAGGCGCTAAGGCTATCCTACAACACGATCCTGACCTTATTTTTCTAGATGTACAAATGCCCAAGATTAATGGCTTCGAAATGCTGGAGCTTTTTGATAAACCCCCAGCGGTTATTTTTACTACAGCTTTTGATGAATTTGCCATCCGCGCCTTTGAACAACACGCGGTAGATTATTTACTCAAACCCATTACAAAAGTGCGCTTTAATAAGGCTATATCCAAATTCTTAGATCAGC
This sequence comes from bacterium A37T11, assembly GCA_900109895.1. Lineage (GTDB taxonomy): Bacteria > Bacteroidota > Bacteroidia > Sphingobacteriales > Sphingobacteriaceae > A37T11. Next base: position 67,728 of record FOBR01000002.1, on the reverse strand, counting down.
AACAAATACAAACCGAAAAAGAAAATACGCAAAAATTACTTAATAACCTGCATAGTCCGCAAAACAGACTAGAGCGCGTAGTTGTGAAAACTGGGAGCAAGATTAAAATTATTCCGGTATACAATATTATTTACTTATCTGCAGACGATGATTATGTTCAGATCCACACCAATGAAGGCCGGTTTCTTAAAAACAAAACAATGGCATATTTTGAACAGGAACTGGATCCAGCCATTTTTATAAGGATCCATCGCTCATTTATTGTAACCATTGACGCCATTGTTAAATTGGAGCCCTTGGAGAAGGACAGCCATATTGTGATCCTAAATAATGGAGATAAAGTACCAGTCAGTAAAACAGGTTATGTTAAATTAAAAGAAGTATTGGGGATTTAACCTGTAATTATCGAGCAAAATTTATATCTTTGGTACTTCGTCAACACAGTAAGAATATAATATTGAAAAAACGGATCGCTATCTTTGCCTCAGGTTCGGGTTCAAATGCCCAAAAGATCATGGAACATTTCAAAAGGCATGCAGATGCTGAAGTTGTTCTCATCCTTTCTAATAACCCTGAGGCTTTTGTGCTGCAGCGAGCGGACAATTTTGAGATTCCGTCTCAAGTATTTGACAAACGGGATTTATATGAAAGCGATGAAATAGTTGAGTTGCTTCGTCGGGCAAATATCGATCTGATAATTCTTGCCGGTTTCTTATGGCTGATACCACAAAATCTTTTAAAAGCTTTTCCTAACCGGATCATAAATATACATCCTTCTTTATTGCCTGCATATGGAGGCAAGGGCATGTATGGTGATAAAGTTCATCGTGCAGTTATTGCTGCTGGTGAATCCGAATCAGGAATTACTATTCACTTTGTAAATGAGCATTTCGATGAAGGGGAAATCATTTATCAGGCACGTTTTAAAATTGAACCTGGCGACGACATTGAAACCGTACGTTTTAAAGGTCAGCATCTCGAGCACCAACATTATCCTCGGATTGTAGAAGCCATTGTCAGAAAATTACCAGAAGAATGATCTTCCCATCTTCAAATTAAATCATTACTTTTGCGCTTTCTTAAAAATGCAGCAATGAGCAGGCCGGTAAAAATTAAAACCGCATTAATTTCCGTTTATTCTAAAGATAATTTGGCATCTCTGGTCCATCTTCTGAATCAGGGAGGTGTGACTATTTATTCTACCGGTGGAACGGAGAAATTTATAAATGATCTGGGTATACCTGTTATTGCCGTTGAAGATCTGACGGGATATCCGTCAATTTTAGGCGGACGTGTAAAAACATTGCATCCAAAAGTATTTGGAGGGATCCTTTCCCGCAGGCCCCTCCAGTCAGACAAGGAACAATTAGATAGGTACGAAATACCAGAAATTGATTTGGTTATTGTAGACCTTTATCCATTTGAAGAAACTGTAGCCTCAGGGGCATCTGAAGAAGAGATCATTGAAAAAATAGATATTGGAGGCATCTCCCTCATACGTGCGGCTGCCAAAAATTACAACGATGTGGTCATCCTGTCCAGCAAATCCGACTATGTCACACTTGAAAATATGTTAATAGAAAATGAAGGGTATACTACCTTGGCACAACGCAAAATATTTGCCAAAAAAGCCTTCAATATCTCTTCACACTATGATACCGCCATCTTCCAATATTTTAACCAAGAGGAACCTTTAAATGTGCTCAAATATAGTGAACAACGTTTTAAAGTGCTCCGCTATGGCGAAAATCCACATCAAAAAGGGGTTTTTTATGGTGACCTTGAAGAGATTTTTGAAAAACTGAATGGCAAAGAACTTTCCTATAATAACCTTGTAGACATTGATGCGGCTGTAGCGCTCATAGATGAGTTTAATGAGCCTACCTTTGTTATATTAAAGCATACAAATGCTTGCGGAGTAGCCAGCAGAAAAGACCTGCTGAGTGCTTGGAAGGATGCCTTGGCCTGCGATCCCGTTTCAGCCTTTGGTGGAGTATTAATTTGCAACAGAGAAATTGATGAGGCTACTGCCTCAGAAATCAACAAACTTTTCTTTGAAGTTCTGATCGCACCTTCTTTTGATGAACGCGCACTTCAAATATTGAAAAGTAAAAAAAATCGCATTTTATTAAAGCATAAACCAATTACTCTGCCCAGCAAACAGTTTAAAACGCTGTTAAATGGGGTGATTGAACAGGATAAAGATCTTGCAATTGAATCAGAAGAAAAAATGAAACTTGTTACGGAACGCCAACCAAAAGCTGAAGAGCTCAAAGACTTGGCGTTTGCGAATAAGATTGTGAAACACACCAAATCAAATACTATTGTCCTTGCTAAAGGCGGGCAGCTTTTAGCAAGCGGTGTAGGTCAAACCTCCCGTGTGGACGCTCTTAAACAGGCGATCGAAAAAGCAGGCAGTTTTGGCTTTGACCTACATGGTGCTGTCATGGCTTCCGATGCATTTTTCCCTTTTCCCGATTGCGTGGAGATTGGCGCCAAGGCCGGCATAGTTGCCATTCTTCAACCCGGAGGTTCCATTAATGATAAATTATCCATAGAGACAGCCAATGATAAAGGCATTTCTATGCTTATCAGTGGCGTACGGCACTTTAAGCATTGATTAATTTTCTAAACCACGCGTGAAGCTTTATCTTATCCGTTCAGGTAGCCAAATTAACGGTATGGCCCTTTGGCCATTCATTCTGATCAATCGGCGCTACAAAAATAAAGCGCTTCCTGATCACCTTATCCAACATGAGCGTATCCATCACAAACAGCAGTTGGAGATGCTTATAATACCTTTTTATATTTGGTATATAACAGAATATTATTTACGATATATACGCTATCGGAATAAACAGCAAGCGTATTTGAATATCTCTTTTGAACGGGAAGCTTACAAGCAGGAAATACAATCAGATTATTTGCACCACCGACCTTTTTGGGCTTTCCTGAAATACCTGTAAATTTTATTCTATTAATGAACATTCATCCGGCGAATATTTATTTACGGGCGTAGTTTATTTACTCTGTTGAACAGAAACTTTTAAAGACGCTAAATATATTTGATTTATTGAATGTATATGCTTAACGTTGCCGGGAAACCTACATCGAGTTTCAAAATCTGTAATTAATATGGACAGGAGAAAGTTTTTAAAAAACAGCGCTTTGCTGGTCCCTGCGATAAGTGCAGGCGAAATATATGAATTGCGGAAAACTTTACCGATCAGGGATGTCTTTAATGTCCATCCAATCGTGATATCCACCTGGGATTTTGGTATAGCGGCTAACAAAGATGCCTGGCAGGTTCTAAGCCACGGAGGCCTGGCAATTGACGCAGTAGAAAAAGGTGTACGTACACCTGAGGCCGACATCCGGATCCAAACTATCGGCAAAGGAGGCTTTCCTGACCGTGACGGGCATGTATCCCTGGATGCATGCATCATGGATCACCTGGGAAACTGCGGATCTGTGGCTGCGCTGGAGGGTATTACCCACGCCATCTCTGTGGCTCGAATGGTCATGGATAAAACGCCGCACGTAATGCTGGTAGGCGAAGGTGCGCAGCAGTTTGCACGGGAGAATGGCTTTGAGTTAGAAAATCTTCTTACCCCTGAAAGTGAGAAGGCCTGGAAAGAATGGCTAAAGGAAAAGAAATATAAACCCATTATCAACATCGAGAACAAAACATTTGCGGCGGAGCGGTTGCCCGGCAACCAGTATAACCACGATACCATTGGCATGCTGGCATTGGATGCCCATGGCAACCTGGGGGGGGCGTGTACTACAAGCGGCATGGCCTTTAAAATGCGCGGTCGTGTGGGTGATAGCCCCATCATAGGCGCCGGTCTGTATATAGATAATGAAGTGGGGGGGGCTACAGCTACCGGCGTAGGTGAAGAAGTTATACGCAATGTGGGCAGCTTTCTGGTGGTGGAGCTCATGCGGCAGGGCCGCAGCCCGGAAGAGGCCTGCCGGGAAGCGGTAGAACGCATTATCCATAAGAAACCGGAAACGGCTAAAGATATCCAAGTAGGCTTCCTGGCTTTGAACAAAAAAGGAGAATACGGGGCTTATGCATTGCAAAAGGGGTTCTCTTATGCCGTATGCAACACTGAAAAACAAGACCTACTGATTAATGGAAAATGCGTTTACTGAGAAACAGTGGTAGATTTAAAGACAATGCCTGAGAAGTTTTTAGAAATATGTGCTGCCAGCTATGTCTCGGCTAAAGCGGCACAGCTGGCCGGAGCGAATCGGGTAGAACTGTGTACCAACCTACAAGAAGGGGGTACTACTCCTTCCTATGGACAAATTGCTAAGACCGTTGAGCTACCCAATATTGCGGTTTATGTATTAATCCGTCCACGTGCTGGTGATTTCTGTTATTCAACAGATGAATTTGAGATCATGAAAGAAGACATTCTGTTGTGCAGAGACTTGGCATGTGACGGGGTGGTGATCGGCTTATTACTTCCCAACGGACGGGTTGATTTGCCACGGACACGGGAATTGGTAGAGTTGGCTGAGCCGATGAAGGTCACTTTTCACCGGGCTTTTGATACTACCCGCGATCCGCTTGAGGCATTGGAAGATATTATCACCTGTGGTTGTGAGCGGATTTTGACTAGTGGGCAGAAAAATACAGCTGAAGAGGGAAAGAAATTAATAAAGCAATTGGTAGAAAAATCGGCCGGCCGGATCCGGATTATGGTGGGATCAGGCGTTAATGCGGATAACATCGCTACGCTGGCCGCTTACACAGGTGCTAGCGAATTTCATACCTCTGCCAAGGGTGCAGTGCCCAGTCATATGACCTATCAAAACCCCGACCTCAAAAATATGGGGGCCGTACAGGAAAGCCTAGTGGGCCAAATCAGGGCCGTAATGGAAAGGATAAAAAAAATAAAAAATTAAAATAGGTAGTGAGTTTTAGCACTACCTATTTTTTACGTTAATAATGGATCTTTAAAAGATCAATCTTATAAGGATCCTATTTTTTCAACAAGGTCTACCAGTTTATTGGAATAGCCCCATTCGTTGTCGTACCAAGAAACTACCTTTACAAAATTATTGTTTAAAGCAATACCAGCCTTCGCATCAAAGATCGAGGTACGTGAATCACCTTTGAAATCTTCTGAGACGACATCATCTTCTGTATAACCTAATATACCCTTCAATTCTCCTTCTGAAGCGTCTTTGAAAGCTTGTTTAATATCTTCATAAGTGGCTGGTTTTTCCAAGCGGGCAGTCAAGTCGACAACAGATACGTCTGGAACGGGTACGCGGAATGACATACCTGTTAGCTTTCCTTTTAATTCTGGTAATACTAAACCAACGGCTTTGGCTGCGCCAGTAGATGATGGTATAATGTTTTGGTAAGCCCCACGACCTCCACGCCAATCTTTATGGGATGGTCCGTCTACGGTTTTCTGGGTAGCAGTAACAGCATGAATGGTGCTCATTAATCCTTCAACAATACCAAATTTATCATTCAATACTTTAGCTAACGGTGCCAAGCAGTTGGTGGTACAAGATGCGTTTGATACAATGGTTTGTTCTGGCTTCAGCGTTTTGTCATTGACACCGATTACAAAAGTCGGGGTGTCGTCCTTAGCCGGTGCAGACATCACTACTTTTTTAGCACCGGCATCGATGTGTTTTTGGGCAGCTTCAATGGTCAAGAACAAGCCTGTAGACTCAATAATCACTTCTGCGCCCACTTCTCCCCATTTTAAGTTAGCCGGATCTTTTTCTGCAGTAACCCGAATAGTTTTGCCATTGACCACTAAGTGGCCGTCCTTCACCTCTACGGTACCGTCAAATTGCCCATGTGTAGAATCATACTTCAACATGTAAGCCATATAATCGGGTTCTACCAAATCATTGATACCGACAATCTCGATACCCTGACGATTGATTGCTGCCCTGAATGCTAAACGGCCAATACGGCCAAATCCGTTAATTCCAATTTTCATGATTTACTAATTTTTATTTAAATAATATTTCAAAAGATTATGTATAGGTTCTCTGATAACAACACCCACCTCAATGCCATATTGAAACGCTACTTGACGAAGCCAATCTTCATAATTGGCGGCAACACTGCCCACAAAATTAAGGGCAAGGCCTGGATATTCCCTTTTAAACCGTAATAAATAAGTTTCAAACATTAAGTGAAACCCATCATGGATCATGCGATGAATAAATTTATGGTGCCGGTGCTCCAATACAAAATCGGTAAAGGAAGTTAAGAATAAAGCAGTATTGGATTGATGATAGATCTTATCCAGTATTTGACGACGATCCAACGGATAGCGGGATAAGAATTTATCTCTTAAGTCGTGTGGCATCGTTTCTGTCAGGTAACTTCTGAGTAAGATCCTACCTATCCAATTAGCCGAGCCCTCATCAGCCAGGATATATCCTAATCCGTAATTATTTGGTTCCACTTTTTTTCCATTAAAATAGCCGACATTGGATCCACTGCCTAACACACCCACCAATCCTTCGCTATCACCACATGTAGCCAAAGCCGCTGCCTGCATATCATGTTCAACAAATACTTTTCCAAAACGAAAAAAAGTTCGAAAAGCATTTGCCACGCGATCTTTATGTTCTTTAGATGACGAACCGGCTCCAAAAAAATAAATGCGTTTGATTTGCTCCGCGTAATTAACTAGACTGTTGGTTTTATTAAGTAATTGGACAATAAACCTTTCATCGTTATGATGAGGATTAATACCCATGGTCTTAAATCCAGTCACGACGCGGCCTTTGTCAGCTAAACGCCAATCTGCAAATCTTGAACCACTATAAACCACGGCTATCATCTAGAAGTTTACTTAATAGTTCGTTTAAATGGATAAAATATTGCACATGGTCATCATATCATCGGCCAATTTAAACTCTTTGTTATTTAGGGATTCTTCCAGGCTGGTTGTTTTTATCATATTTCCCCTTAATCCTACCATAATCCGAGTATTGCCCTCAAGCAATTGATTAACGGCGGCAAAACCTAATCTGCTGGCCAGTACCCGGTCAAAACTACTAGGCGCACCCCCACGCTGTAAATGTCCTAATATGGTCACTTTTGTATCATAGAAATCAAAATGGTCTTTAACGTGCTTAGCTACATTGTAAGCACCTCCATTTTCCTCTCCTTCTGCTACGATGACAATCGTAGAGGTCTTTTTCCCGCTGGCATTTTCCAATTGTTTAATCAATTCTTCTAAGGCTGTGCTACGTTCAGGAAGAAGGATCGCTTCCGCACCACCGGCTATGCCTGCATTGAGTGCTATACAACCCGAATCTCTGCCCATAACTTCTACAAAAAAAAGACGGTCATGTGCTGCGGCGGTGTCCCTGATTTTATCAATCGCTTCAATCACGGTATTGGCTGCGGTATCAAACCCCAAGGTAAAATCAGTACCATATAAGTCATTGTCAATCGTCCCTGGAATACCTATGACCGGAATATTAAATTCACGTGAAAAGATTTCAGCCCCCGTAAATGTCCCATCACCACCTATAGCAACCAATGCATCGATTCCGGCTGCCATTATATTTGCATAAGCTCTTTTACGACCTTCAAGTGTTCTAAATTCTTTACAGCGGGCAGTTTTCAGAATTGTGCCTCCCAACTGTATAATGTTGCTGACCGACCGGCTGTTCATTGGCTCTAATTTATTATCAAGCATTCCCTGATATCCCTCATGAATACCTGTTACAAACAATCCGTTATAGAGGGCTGTACGAACAACAGCCCGAATACAGGCGTTCATTCCAGGAGCATCACCTCCAGAAGTAAATAGACCAATATGTTTAATTTTTTGCACTTACTACCTATTAATAGATTTGTTATTGGATTTCTAATAGCGATACGAATATAGGGTGTATTTTTTACACTAACATCATTTATTTAAATATTTTTTCCATTTTTGTAGATAACTAACAAAAATTGGAAATGATCAACATAAAGTTCATGACCGGTAACCATTAACTATATTCATACCTTGCAGGCAAACTTACCACATTTACAATCAATTTTTACTGCTGATTGTGTAATTTTCGGATTTGAAGAGGGAGAGCTTAAAGTATTGCTCATAGAACGCAATGAATACCCATTTAAGGGCTGGTGGGGTTTACCCGGATTTTTTGTTGAGCATAACGAGACCATTGATGACGCTGTAGAACGGATATTGTATGAACATACTGGACTTCGGGATATCTATATGGAGCAGCTCTATACTTTTGGCGATCTCCAACGTCATCCACAGGGAAGAGTAATTACCGTGGCTTATTATGCAATGTTGCGCCTTGAAGGATTAACTTCATTAAAACCAGGGACAGACTATGTGAGACAGGCGGTGTGGCATCCACTAAATAAACTGCCTGACCTTGCCTTTGACCACCATAATATCATAGAAAAAAGCATCAGTAAGATCCGAAAAAAGATTAGTTATAGTCCAATCGCATTTGAGTTATTGCCGGAAAAATTTACGCTTACGCAATTACAACAGCTTTACGAGGCTATATGGGATAAAAAATTAGATAAACGCAACTTCAGAAAAAAAATGCTAAATTATAATATCCTGAAAGAATTGGATGAAAAACAGCGCGGAGTTGCTTTTCGTGCAGCAAAATTTTATCGATTTGATAAAAGAAAATACGCTAAGGTATTTGGGAATGAACTAAACTTCTCTTGAATGGCTGAACGCGTTAAACTCTAAGCCTTATGAAATCTAATTGCTGCTTTACTTCATATGCCTTATAGGTCCTATTTGGCTATTTCTAAATGAAACTTCACCAAGTCATCAATAGGAGACCTAAGAATACGTCCTACTTGCATTCCATAATCATTTGCCGTTTCTTCAAGTACATTCCTAAAATTATAGCCAACAGATCCGATACAATTGAAGCTATATTGTTGGTAATTTGGGTAACGCGTCACTAAATATTTAAAAAAATCTATAAAGGATGACTTCACAATATCTCTTGAGTAAGCAATATTCACATTGTTGTCATAAACAAATTTGCTAAAACTAGCACAAAAACGGTTGGCAAGCGGTTTTGTATAGACATTATCCATAACATCGTCTGGTGTGAGTTGGTAGGTTTCCCAAAATACCTGCCTCACATCTTGGGGCATATATCCTCTAATATAATCCGTCAGCAGTTTTTTACCAATATAACATCCGCTTCCTTCATCACCCAATATATATGCTGCTGAATCGATGTGGAATGTAAGACCGCTTCCATCATATAAACATGTATTTGTGCCAGTACCTAGAATAGCTGCAAATCCAGCTTCAATGCCTAAAAGTGCTCTTGCCGCAGCCAAAAGGTCATGGCCGACGAAAATATTTGCATTGGTAAATACAGTCTTCATAGCAGCTTCAATGACAAGTGCTTTTTCAGCATTATGAACTCCAGCTCCATAATAATTGACCTCTTCGATGCGATTTAAAGGCAAATCTTTTGGAAGTCCTTTTTTTAAAGAACTGATGACATAATCGCTGTTTACAAAAAAGGGGTTATATCCTTCTGTGTTAAAATAAACTTTTTTTCCCGCATCATTAATTAAACACCAATTAGTCTTGGTTGATCCGCCATCCGCAATAATGATCATATATTGTTTTTTGTTTAACAGGGCGCAAAATACATCTTTCTAGGATTATTACAAACTTAATACCGGGATTTTGACATTATGGCTATGAAAGAAAATAAGGTAGATTAGCAATTATTAAAAAAATAATTCGTTATACTTGCAGCCGCTAAATTTTAGAAACTCATGATAGAAACGATATTTTCTGGCATTGGTTTAGGGATAGCATTATCATTTTTAACCGGGCCTGCATTTTTCGCCTTATTGAAGACGAGTCTTGAAAAAGGCTTTTACGCTGGTGCAGCTTTTGCCACAGGCATTTTGCTGAGTGACTTGATATACGTTAGTATTGCCTTATTTGGCTCTTCTTATATAGCTCTTGAACAAAAATATCTAGTACCCATAGGTATAGCAGGAAGCCTCATATTGTTGGGAATCGGCTTGTACTATCTGGTCATGAAGATAAAGATAAATCGCAAAAAGGAGGATGATTGTTTTAAACCACACCACCAGTCTGGTTATATGTTTAAGGCTTTTTTTATGTGCATTTTTAACCCTGCATTACTGATCTACTGGATCAGTGTAACAGGCGGTATCCTGTCCTTGACTGGCGGGGAAGTTAAAATTGGAAAAATCATCCCATTTTTTGCTTGCATTCTCGGAACCCAGTTTTGTATTGATTGCCTTAAGGCGTATTATGCCAATAAACTCAGCCATCGCATAGAAGAAAAAAACATCGCCCGGTTTACCAAATTGGCGGGCGTACTGATCATCATATTTGCCTTAAGGCTAATGTATGATACCGTTACGCACCATCATTAAGCCGAATAGTAGGCCCTGACGTTCTTGCCTTCCATCCAGTTCATGTATGCCTTATTGACGACCTTATTTCCACCGGGTGTAGGATAATCTCCAGAAAAATACCAGTCACCTTTGTTATCAGGACAGGCCAGGTGCAGGTTATCTAGTGTCTGATAAATGACTTTAACCTCTGCATTAACGTCTGGCGGCGTAATTATACGGGCAATCTCATCCGATATTTCTTCATTTGTGAAAGGAGCATAAATGCCTTTGACATAGTTTTCAACTTCGTCTTTGGGCATATGCTGGGATAACAAGCATTTATTATAAACATCGTCTACCACATAATCCAGACCACGTTGCCGTAATAACGATACAGCTGCCTCAAACGCGATAAATTCACCCATGCGAGACATATCTATACCGTAGCAGTCCGGGTAACGGATCTGAGGGGCTGAAGATACAATTATAATGCGTCGGGGATGAAGACGGTCCAGGATTTTGAGGATGCTTTGTTTAAGTGTGGTTCCACGCACAATGGAGTCATCTATCAGTACGATGGTGTCTTGTTGGTCTTTGACTAAACCATAGGTAGTGTCATAAACGTGGGCTACCATCTCTTGACGATCTGCATCCTGGGTGATAAAAGTACGCAACTTAGCGTCTTTAATAGCAAGTTTTTCAAACCGGGGGGTGATACTTAAAATATCTTCCAATTCAACATCCGATATCTTATCAGAGCGGTTCATTAGGGTGTCCTTCTGAAATTTGCGCACATAGCTGTTAACCCCTTCTTCCATTCCATAAAAAGCGACTTCAGCCGTATTGGGGATAAAAGAAAAAACGGTATTTTTAATATCGTAGTCTACGGCTTTCAATACTTGGCTGCAGAGCAGGTTGCCCAGCATCTTGCGTTCTTTATAGATATCGGCGTCGCTGCCGCGGGAAAAATAGATGCGTTCAAAAGAACATGACCGCCGTTCTTCAGGCTCGCGAAACATTTCTTCGGTAATGGTGCCGTCTTTTTTGACAATCAGCGCATATCCGGGCTTGATTTCTCTGATCTTATCAAACGGAACGTCAAAGGCGGTCTGGATGGCGGGACGCTCAGAGGTAACGACAAGGACTTCATCATCCTGGTAATAGTATGCTGGGCGTATACCTACTGGGTCACGCATAACGAAGGCATCCCCGTGTCCAAATATGCCTGTAATGGTATATCCTCCGTCCCAGGTTTTCGCCGAACGGCGCAGTATACGCGCCACGTCCATGTGTTTCGCAATTAGTGAACTTATCTCTACATTGCTGTAGCCTTCAAATTTAAATTTATCAAACAGTTCCTGATTTTCATCGTCTAGAAAGTGACCGATTTTTTCAAGCACAGTGACCGTATCAACTTCTTCCTTGGGATGCTGGCCCAACTCAAACAGTTGTTCCAATAATTCGTCTACGTTGGTCATGTTAAAATTACCGGCGATAACTAGGTTGCGGCTCATCCAATTGTTTTGCCGCAAAAAGGGATGGCAGTTTTCGATGCTGTTTTTGCCGTGGGTGCCGTAGCGCAGGTGCCCCATGAGTACTTCGCCAGTGAAGCTCATATTTTCCTTGAGCCATTGGCTATCCTGGAATTCCTGGGGATGATCTTGCTGGGCGTCGGCAAATTTCTTTTGCACATATTCGAAGATTTCTGAGACAGCCTTGGCTCCCATGGCCCGATAACGACTAATGTAACGATGACCTGGTTTTACATCAAATTTGATGGTAGCGATCCCCGCCCCGTCTTGCCCTCTATTATGTTGCTTCTCCATAAGGAGATAAAGCTTATTAAGGCCATACATAGATGTGCCATACTTCTCCTGATAAAATGAAAGGGGCTTTAACAATCGGATAAGTGCAATACCGCACTCGTGTTTTATTGACTCGCTCATAGCTCGAATACTAAGCTACAAAATTACAGAAAGCGTTTGGCTTTGCATGTAGATTGTTTGTAAAAAAATATATGTGGAAAAATTCGCGCACGTTTATCGCAATAGGGAGTACCAGTTATCAAAAATGTGGCATTTATTTATCATAGAAGCATATCGTTATTGGGGGTACAGTTGTACCGTTTCAGGAAATTCCCAACGATGATTACAAAAATGACGTCATACCTTTACATTTCTAGATTAATAGGCAAAGGTAACTTGCCGCGATTTAAAAAAGAGTTGCAAAAACCCAATACCAAGGCCAAAATCATCATTATTCGGAGGGTAGATATTCTGGATCTCGAACTGTATATAGGCAGTATTAAGTAACAAAAAAGCCCCAAATATAAATTCAGGGCTTTTTTGTAACAGTAACTTCGTGAAAATTACACTTTGATTTCTACTTCAACGCCGCTGGGCAGTTCTAGTTTCATCAGAGCATCGACGGTTTTGGAGTTAGAGCTGTAAATGTCTAACAAGCGTTTGTAGGCGCAAAGCTGAAATTGTTCACGCGCTTTTTTGTTCACGTGCGGTGAACGCAAAACGGTATAAATCTTCTTCTCTGTAGGCAATGGAATTGGCCCACTCACTACCGCACCCGTAGGTTTCACGGTCTTTACGATCTTCTCCGCTGATTTGTCAACGAGATTGTAATCGTAAGATTTTAATTTAATTCTGATACGTTGGCTCATTTTTTTTAGTTGTTTATTTAATGCTGCCTGTTAGAGCTATTAATAACAGGCAGCAATTATCTTTAAGCTTTGTGCTTATTAAGCATGTACTTTTCCTTTTGATTTGGCGATAACTTCGTCCTGTACATTTCTAGGTGCTGGCTCGTAGTGGTCAAATTCCATTGTAGAGGTTGCTCGTCCGGAGGTGATAGTACGTAATTGCGTGACATAACCAAACATTTCGGAGAGTGGTACCAACGCCTTAATCACCTGCGATCCGGCACGGTTGTCCATACCCTGAAGTTGTCCACGGCGACGGTTTAAGTCGCCCATAACGTCACCCATGTTTTCTTCAGGAGTCAATACTTCGATCTTCATGATGGGTTCCATTAATACCGGACGGCATTTTGGCAAAGCTTCACGGAAAGCAGTACGGGCAGCGATTTCAAAAGACAATGAGTCAGAGTCAACCGCGTGGAACGATCCGTCAATCAACCGAACTTTCATACTAGTAAGTGGGTAACCGGCCAATACACCATTGGGGATAGAGGCTTCAAACCCTTTTTGAACGGATGGGATATATTCACGTGGGATGGCACCACCCACAATCTCGTTGACAAACTGAAGCGGTGATTTAGAAATATCATAATCTTCATCAACGGGTGATATAACCACTTGAATGTCGGCAAACTTACCACGGCCACCAGTTTGCTTCTTATATACCTCGCGGTGCTCAGTAGACCCTGTGATTGCTTCTTTGTATGCTACCTGTGGAGCGCCTTGGTTTACTTCTACTTTAAATTCACGCCGCAACCGATCGATGAGGATGTCCAAATGAAGCTCACCCATTCCGGAAATAACGGTCTGGCCGGTTTCTTCGTCTGTCTGTACACGAAAAGTAGGATCTTCTTCTGCCAGTTTGCCCAATGCAATACCCAATTTGTCCATATCGGCTTGCGTTTTTGGTTCGATAGCCAAACCAATTACGGGCTCTGGGAAATTCATGGATTCAAGTACAATAGGATTCTTCTCATCACAAAGCGTGTCACCGGTCTTTATATCCTTAAAGCCTACTACAGCGGCGATATCACCTGCCCCTACGTTCGGGATCGGGTTTTGCTTGTTGGCATGCATCTGGAAAATACGTGAAATACGTTCTTTATTATCTGATCGCGTATTGTATACATATGAACCGGCATCCAGATTTCCAGAATATACACGAATAAAACATAAACGGCCTACAAATGGGTCAGTAGCGATCTTAAATGCCAATGCGGCAAAGGGTTCTTTTTCGGATGGTTTTAAGATTACTTCGGCGCCGGTATCCGGATTAGTACCAACCACACCTTCTGAATCAAGTGGTGAAGGCAATAGCTCCATCACATAGTCAAGCATGGTTTGTACACCCTTGTTTTTGAAAGATGATCCACAAACCATTGGCACGATCTTGGCATCAAGTACGGCCTGACGCAAGGCATCAAGCACTTCGCGCTCGGTGATGGTTTCTGGAGCTTCAAAGAATTTCTCCATCAGAGATTCGTCATATTCAGCCACCGATTCCAATAACTTTTCGCGCCACTCAGCGACTTCCTCCAGCATATCCTCTGGAATGGGCACTTCGGTAAAGGTCATACCTTTGTCGTGTTCGTTCCACACAATACCGCGGTTATTGATAAGGTCCACAACACCTTTAAAGGAATCTTCTGCTCCGATAGGCAATTGCAGCGGAACTGCATTACTGCCCAGCATGTCTTTAACCTGCTTAACAACTTTCAGGAAGTCAGCTCCTGAACGATCCATTTTATTGACAAAACCGATACGGGCTACATTATAATTATTAGCCAGGCGCCAGTTGGTTTCTGATTGGGGTTCCACACCGTCGACGGCAGAAAATAGGAACACCAAGCCGTCCAAAACGCGCAGGGAGCGGTTTACCTCAACGGTAAAATCCACGTGTCCTGGGGTGTCTATAATGTTGATATGATAGTTTTGGCCACGGTATTTCCAGTTCACGGTAGTGGCAGCAGAGGTGATGGTAATACCACGCTCCTGCTCTTGCGCCATCCAGTCCATGGTAGCGGCGCCTTCGTGCACCTCGCCAATTTTGTGGCTCACACCGGCATAATAGAGTATACGCTCGGTAGTCGTGGTCTTGCCTGCGTCAATGTGGGCAGCAATACCTATGTTTCTGGTGTATTTAAGATCTCTTGACATCGTATGTTTGTAATTTAATGCTATAAAATAGCAAAACACCGATTATACCGTAACGTCTCATAGCGGATGGGCTGCGGGGCGTATCCAGGTGTAATCGGTGCCATTTGTATTTTTAAAACCTGAAGTGTGAAAATGCCTTGTTGGCTTCGGCCATTTTATGGGTATCTTCTTTCTTCTTGACGGCGGCGCCCTCACCTTTGGCTGCGGAAATAATTTCCCCTGCCAGCTTTTCATACATGGTCTTTTCGCCACGTTTGCGGGCATAGGAAATAAGCCATTTCATACCTAAGGCTATTTTGCGCTCAGGCCTTACTTCTGTTGGTACCTGAAAGTTAGCACCACCTACACGGCGAGACTTTACTTCAACGGCCGGCATGACGTTAGCAAGTGCCTTTTTCCATGTTTCAAGACCGCTTTCGCTGGTTTTTTTCTCAACTAATTCTACTGCATTATAGAAAATGGAATAGGCGATGGATTTCTTGCCATCGTACATCATGTTATTTACAAAGCGCGTTACCTGTACGTCGTTAAACTTTGGATCAGGTAAAATGATTCTTTTCTTGGGTTTTGACTTTCTCATTTTGTTGTCCTCCGCTATTTATTTCTTTTTACCTTTTGAAGCGGCGCCTTTAACCGGTGCGGCTGCTTGTCCCGGTTTTGGACGTTTAGTACCATACTTAGAACGGCGTTGATTCCGTCCGGCTACACCGGAAGTATCTAATGCGCCACGTATAATGTGATAGCGTACACCTGGAAGGTCTTTCACACGACCACCACGGATCAATACGATGGAGTGCTCCTGAAGATTGTGCCCTTCTCCGGGAATGTAGGCATTTACCTCTTTGCCGTTAGTCAAACGAACACGGGCTACCTTACGCATGGCTGAGTTTGGTTTCTTAGGGGTAGTGGTGTATACACGGGTACACACACCTCTTCGCTGTGGACAGCTGTCCAACGCTGGCGATTTACTCTTATCAACCAGAGCTACTCTACCTTTTCTAACTAATTGTTGAATAGTAGGCATTAATTTTTTTAACTTGCTTTTTTTCTACTGAAATATTTCAGGTCGGCAAAGGTATGTAATTTATTTCAAAGATAAAAATGGTTTTGCTTATTTACCTTTTTCCTGTTTTTTCTTGAAGTCGGCATAAGAATCTACCACATACAGCTTGAGCTGTTCGTCGTCTGATTTTTCAATAAAATTCAGCTTTGGGCGATATGCTGCAATAAAGGCTGTCAATTCATCCCCTTTGAGAGGGATAAGGGAAGAAATCAGAGCTTCGTTAAAGCGGGCATCGATCTTCCGGTTTTCTTCCTCACGTTTCAGCATGCGATACTTATAGCGGGCGGCTTTTCCGCTGCTACCAAACCAACGCGATGGAGAGATGGCAATGCCACCTCCATACACGGTGCCGGCAACCTTTCCTTGCTTTTCAGCTTCGTTAATTTCCCGCTGCAGTTGGTTATCGGTCATAGCCCGCACTTGTACTTCGGTCAGTTCAATTGCCCCCGTGCTCACTTCGGAGAGGTATACGCGCTTATATTCGTACTCAGTGACCACCACAGTATCAACCTTAAAGCCGATCTGCTCAAACCGAAGCCGGTCGTTTATCTTGACAGCAATCTGAAAAGTTCCGTCATCGATGCTTTTTGAAGATATACCGGTCTCTATATTTTTGATGCTTACTTGTGATATAGGTGAATTTCCATTAAGTTCAAGTACTACTCCTTTGAGGACTTGTTGTCCCTGAGCTAATGTAATAGTACTGCTAATAAAAGCAAAAATTAATAACCAGTTCTTCATAGCTTTATTAACAAATTATTCTTCGTCGTGTTTTTTATCTTCCTTTTTACTTGCTCCACCGGTTGTTTTCTGAATTTATATCAGGGAAGACTTTGTCGGGGTCAAGTTCAATGGAGGATAGCTCTTCAGTCGTTGGATACTTATAAACAAATGTTCTGTTTCGTTCCCAAATTTCTACCGGAAGTTTGACGCGGCTCTTTTTACCGCTAATGGTGGTGATTTCCATTACAACGGGCATAGGCAGCTTCTGAAGGTTGTCTATCGTGATTAGTGCTCCTTTGACTACATTGTTGTCTACATACTGCACAGAGGAGATACCCTGATCCAGCTGCCAGTTATTCTGAAACCAACCCCGCCAAAACCAATTGAGATTTTCACCTGCTACATTTTCGATCGTATGGAAAAAATCATCTGGAGTAGGATGTTTAAAAGCCCAATAATTTATGTACGATTTGAAAGCTCTGTCAAAACGCTCGGGACCTAAGATATGCTCGCGTAATAAGGTAAGCCCAAAGGAGGGTTTATAATAACACAGGATACCAATATTCCGCTCTTTCATATCTGCCGGGGCGCTCAAAATGGGCTCTAATGCGGGATTAGTAAGTAAAAAAGCTTGTTGGTGGGCATCTTGCCTGGGTTTACTAAAAACGCCCTGATTAAAATCTTTAGTCGAAAGGGAATTAATAAATGTATTAAATCCTTCATCCATCCAGGCAAACAGCCGCTCATTGCTTCCTACAATCATAGGAAACCAAGTGTGGCCAAATTCATGGTCAGTGACCCCCCATAATTCACTTCCCCTTGCCTTGCTGCCACAGAATACAATACCTGGATATTCCATACCAGCTACATTGCTGGCTACATTCACGGCCACGGGGTAAGGATATTCAAACCAGGTTTTTGAATTATATTCAAGCGAAGCTTTCACATACTCTGTAGACCGCTCCCAGCCATTATTTCCTGTACTTTCTTCCGGATATGCCGAAATGGCCAGACAGGGTTTTCCCGAAGGAAGGTTGATTTTGGCGGCATCTATAATAAAAGATGAAGACGAAGCCCAGGCGACGTCATGAGTATGTAACAGTCGGAATTTCCAAGTTAATTCTTTTTTTTCTGAAGGACGCGAAGAAGCTTGAGCTACTTCTTTAGCCGATCTGACCGTGATTGTTTTTTCGCTGGATTTTGCCTGGTCCAGCAGTTTTACCTGACTTGGCGTAAAAACTTCTGAGGAGTTGAGTAGCTCTCCACCCATCACTACAATATGGTTAGCAGGTGCGGTAATAGCCACGTCAAAATCGCCATATTCCAGGTAAAATTCTCCGGGTCCGGTATAGGGTAGCGTATTCCACCCTAGGATATCATCATAAACAGCCATCCTCGGATACCATTGGGCAATGGCAAAAATGTCTCCATGACTAGTAGGTAAGATCCCGGTTCGGTCTGCTCCATATTGAGGTACCGAGAATTTGTACTCAATGGTTAGACTGATTTTATTACCTCCGCCTTTTAGGACTGATGGCAACCAGACCTGCATTCTAGTATCACTGATCAGGGTGTCTGCATCCTGTCCGTTGGCAAATTTCACGGACTTTATATGAAAGCCACCTTCAAAATCGCTGCCTGACTCCCCATAACGACTACGGGTTACGGGCAATATGGCATGGCCGCGGGCATTTGTTTTAAATAAGTTCTGATCCAACTGCAACCAAAGGTAGTCCAGATCGTCCGGGCTGTTATTGGTATATTCAATGGTCACTTTGCCGCTTATCTCCCGGGTCTGGTCATCCAGACGTGCGGCTATATGATAATCTGCCCGATTCTGCCAGTAACTAGGTCCTGGCTTGCCGCTAGCAGAACGGTATTGATTGCCGTTTTTTGAATAAAAAATGGGTTTGAAGGCTTCGCTATAATTATAGCTTTCGTTTTCGATACCGATATTCTGGGCAGAACATTTTCCGGGGTGTAAAAATAAAGCTAGGATGGCAATGATAAAAATGCTAATCTGTTTCATGCTAACAATTATGGTATAAAGGGCTAATATACTATTTCATGAGGATTTATTCAAAAAATAAACCCCGGAAAGCTGATTCCGGGGTTTCGTAACAATCATTTTATTTTGGACTCATACAGGGCTTCATCAAAACCAACGATAATTCCATCTGCCGTCTCGATGACAGGCCGCTTGACAATGCTAGTTTTCGCTAGCATAAGTGCGTTGGCAGATAATTGGTCAACGACGCCTGCCTGCACAATGGCCGGAAGCTGGCGCCAGGTAGTTCCCCGCTTATTGAGTAGCTCTTCCCAGCTTTTATCCTTCTCCCACTGCTTTAGTTTAGACTCACTTAACCCTTCTTTCTTAAAGTCATGAAACACATAAGGAATATCCATTTTTTGAAACCAGTCCAAGGCTTTCTTAACCGTATTACAATTTTTGATGCCGTATATGTCCATACCTTAATATCCAAGTTTAGCTTGGAGATTCTCGTCAATAGCTCCTAAAAAGTCTTCAGTATTCAGATATTGATCGGCAGTAACTTTGTTTCCATAGATACACACAGCAAGATCCTTGGTCATTTTGCCGCTTTCAACGGTTTCTATACATACTTCTTCAAGGGTATTTGCAAAATTAATTAATTCCTCATTGTCATCTAGTTTACCCCTAAATGCTAAACCTCTAGTCCAGGCAAATATGGAGGCAATGGGGTTGGTAGAGGTGGGCCTTCCCTTTTGATGATCACGGAAGTGGCGGGTCACTGTCCCATGGGCCGCTTCTGCTTCCATAGTCTTGCCATCTGGGGTGATCAACACGGAAGTCATAAGTCCAAGCGAACCAAATCCCTGAGCTACAGTGTCTGACTGTACGTCGCCGTCGTAGTTTTTACAGGCCCAAACAAAATTGCCGTTCCATTTAAGGGCGGAGGCAACCATATCGTCAATAAGGCGATGCTCATAGGTGATTCCGGCTTCATCAAACTGCGCCTTAAATTCTTTTTGATATACTTCTTCAAAGATGTCTTTAAAACGTCCGTCGTATTTTTTTAGGATGGTGTTTTTGGTAGATAGGTAAAGGGGCCACTTCTTGTTAAGGGCCTGATTAAAACAGGCACGGGCAAAACCGTAGATACTTTCGTCGGTGTTATACATGGTCAGAGCCACACCATCGCCTTTGTAGTTAAAAACCTCATATTCCTGTACAGTCCCGTCTTCACCTTCAAACTTAACGGTCAGTTTGCCCTTGCCCTTGGTCAAAAAGTCTGTGGCCCGGTACTGGTCTCCAAAGGCATGACGCCCGATACAGATAGGTGCGGTCCAGTTCGGAACCAGACGGGGGATGTTGTTGATCACGATAGGCTCTCGAAAAACGGTTCCGTCCAAAATATTGCGAATGGTGCCATTAGGGGATTTCCACATTTGTTTAAGCCCAAATTCTTCCACGCGAGCCTCATCGGGAGTAATGGTGGCACATTTTATACCTACACCATATTGTTTGATGGCTTCCGCGGCATCCACGGTTACCTGATCGTTGGTCTGGTCGCGATATTCAATTCCTAAATCATAGTATTTGACATCCAATTCCAAATAAGGAAAGATCAATTTATCTTTAATGAATTTCCAAATAATACGGGTCATTTCGTCACCGTCTAATTCTACAACGGGATTGGCAACTTGAATTTTTTGTATTGACATACTTATTTTTTGAGATTTACACATTTAAGAGGAGCCAAATATAAGATTTATGATTTTAAAAATCGAATAACGATAAGCTTCTGATGGAAGGATGACGATATTAAAACCAATTTGCGAAACCTTTGTTTGATATTTAAAGATTTGTAAAGATAAAATTTTATGGAAAATAATAGGAATGATGCGCGCGACAAAGATCCGCGCAAAGAACCCGGAGATGAGTTGGATGCAGATGACCTGCTAACGCCAGATGGCAAAGTAAACATTGAAGATGATAAGGATAAATCCCAGCAACAGGATTTATTATTTAATAAAGAGGAGAATAGCTACGAGTTAGATATCGCTTCAGAAGATCCGGATTATCAGCATGGAGACCCATATGACACCGCAGCACCCGGAGGAAGTGATGACGACAGCGACTGGGATGAAGATAATCCATTGATTGGCGACGAGTATGACGAGGGAAAATCGTTGGAATCAGACTTGGATGATTTGAGCATGCACATTGATAGTGGGATTAAGCATTTGAGTAAACTGGATGAGAAACTGTCCCGGACGCCTGAGGATGAACGGGACGACCTGGACGAAGAAGGTTATCCTAAACGCTACAAAGACTAATCAAAGCGGAGATTGAACTCCTGCCTCAATTTATCCAATATGGGGTTTTTGGCAACTAGCGCTTGATATTTTTCCTGATTGGTATAAGGCTTGCGCTTTATGTCCTGCTTTTGCTGAACCGGAATAATGTCGATGGCAAAATTGCGAAGGGCTTGTCTTATATAGTTAAGCAAGTCTATCTTGGATCCGGTGAGTACATTTTCTTGCACGGCATTTTCAACCACCACCTCCAGCTGGAAGTTATCGACTAAACGGGGTGCATTAGCTGTCATAATCGTAAAAAGACTTAGCTTGGTTTCTGATTTTGCCTGGTCAGCAAAACGGTGCCAATGCGGCAGGAGCTCTTCATACGTAAAGGGTTCACGGGCATCGCCCTTGATGTAGTGTGGCTCTTGTTTACCTTCTTCTGCTTTATCATCAAATATATTGCTAAGGTTGGGCAGCGAGGTACTTATCTGCACATTTTTCCAATTGCTCTTGGCCGCATGCGTCGGATTTTGCTCAACAGGGGCTCTTTCGGCAGATGGTAGTGTTAAAGCTGTAGGCGCCGATGTCACTACCGGAATTGGCTTTGCGACGGATTCGTGTTGCTGTGGCTGTCCTGAAGGTCCTTTCAGTACATCATCCCGTTTTTTTTTTACCGATTCCTGCCGTTCACCATTTCCTATCTTGGCCAACTGTATGGCCGATGAGATGTGGCACATTTTTAAAAGTGCCAGTTCCACCTGCAATCGTTGATTTTTGCTGTTTCGGTAGGTGACTTCACACTGATTTGCCAGGTTAAGAGCTGATAATAACAAGCCAACACTACATTCCCCTGCTTGGGTAAGATAGCGCTGCCTAATATTATCACTTACTTCCAGTAGTTTGAGGGTGGTAAGATCTTTACCGACCAAGAGATTGCGAAAATGTGCAGAAAGACCACTAATGAAGTGGTTACCATCAAATCCATGGTTGAGTATCTCATCAAACGTAAGCAAAATGGTACTGGCGTCTTCTGCAAGAATGGCGTCAGTAACTTTAAAATAAAAGTCATAGTCCAGAATGTTTAGATTGTCAATGACCGCTTGGTAAGTTACCTTCTTGTTTGAAAAGCTGACGATTTGGTCAAACATAGACAGAGCGTCACGCAGTCCACCATCGGCTTTTTGAGCGATGAGGTGCAGCCCATCCTTATCAAATACTATCCCTTCCCTATCAGCTATACTGGCCAGGTGGGAGGCCATATCTTCTACCCGAATGCGGTTAAAGTCAAAAATCTGGCAACGGGAAAGGATAGTGGGCAGAATCTTGTGTTTCTCAGTAGTCGCCAAAATAAAGATGGCGTAGGAAGGAGGTTCTTCCAGCGTTTTCAAAAAAGCATTGAAAGCTGCCTGAGACAGCATATGAACTTCGTCGATGATATAGATCTTATATATGCCGGTCTGTGGCGGAATTCGCACCTGCTCAATAAGGCTACGGATGTCCTCCACTGAGTTATTGGAGGCAGCATCCAGTTCGTGTATACTAAAGGAAGCACCTTGTTGAAAGGAAACGCAGCTTTCACACTTACCGCAGGCTTCGGTTTCTGCGGTCAGTTGCTGGCAATTGATGGTCTTGGCCAAGATACGCGCACAAGTAGTCTTGCCCACACCCCTGGGTCCGCAAAACAGAAAAGCCTGAGCCAACTGATTATTTTTGATCGCATTTTTGAGCGTACCAGTAATGTGTTGCTGCCCTACCACGGTGTCAAATGTGGCAGGACGGTATTTCCGAGCAGATACTATAAAATTATCCATCGGCACGAAGTTACGCATAAATTTCAAATGGTTAATATTCAATATTAAATTTGCACTTCTATAAAGGTTTTTTTACCTTTGCAAGCCGTTTAGTATACGGACACATAATTTAATATTTAATTACAAAAATGCAACAGTACGAAACCGTTATCATTCTTACCCCGTTGCTTTCAGAAGATGTTACGAAAGAGGTGATTGCCAAATTTAAAAATATCTTGACCGAAGGCGGAGCCGAAATTATCCATGAGGATAATTGGGGTTTGAAAAAATTAGCGTACCCGATTGAAAAGAAAACAACCGGGTATTATCACCTAACTGAATTTAAGGCTCCGGGTGAATTGATCAGTAAGCTTGAAATTGAGTATAAGCGTGATGAGCGTATTATGCGTTTTTTAACTACTGCTTTGGATAAGCATGCAATTGCTTATAATGAGAAAAAGCGCAGCGGCGCTTTCAACAAAAAACCAGAACCTAAAGCAGCGGAGGTAGCTCAATAATGGCCAGAGATCAAATTCAGTACGTTACGGCCCCTAAAGTAGAGGACACGCGTAAAAAATATTGCCGCTTTAAGAAAAATGGCATTAAATATATCGACTATAAAGATGCAAACTTTTTATTGAAGTTCATCAATGACCAAGGAAAGATTCTTCCGCGGCGTTTGACCGGTACTTCATTAAAATTCCAGCGTAAAGTCGCTCAAGCCGTTAAACGTGCCCGTCACATCGGTTTATTGCCTTACGTGGCTGATTCATTAAAATAGGGAGGTAAAACGACATGGAAATTATTTTAAAACAAGATATCAAGACACTGGGTGAGAAGGATGATATTGTGACCGTAAAACCCGGTTATGGCAGAAACTACCTGATACCTCAGGGTTTTGCCATCCTGGCCACATCTTCTTCAAAGAAAGTATTGGCTGAAAATATCAAGCAGGCGCAGTTTAAGCAAGATAAGATCAAGAAGGATGCAACAGACCTGGCTTCCAGGCTGGACGGCATTAAACTGACTATTGGCGCCAAGGCAGGTGAAACAGGCAAGATCTTTGGTTCTGTAAACAGTATCCAAATAGCGGATGCATTAAAGAAACAAGGTTTTGATGTGGATCGTCGCCGCATAACATTTGAAACAGAGCCAAAAGTTATTGGTGAGTACCTGGCTAACCTGAACTTACATAAAGAGGTGAAGGTTCAGGTTCCGTTTGAGGTGGTGGCTGAATAAGCTTTTCATATATTGACTTAAGTGATAGATAGGCGTGTGATTTGGTTCACGCGCCTTTTTTAATGCGTTTTAAATCATTTAATATACCTATCAAGATGTGGCAATAAAAAGAAATAAAAAGCGGAAACCGCGAGCCTTCCTTCAATTGGTTGGCCGGATTGCCTTATATGCTGTAGCTATTTCTTGGGTCTGGGTCCTAAGCCTGCGCTTTATCAATCCTCCTATAACCTGGCTGATGCTGCAGCGGGGGTTTGAACGTATGGCAGATGGAAAAGATTGGAAGTTGCAAAAGATTTGGCTTAATTATGGAGACTTGTCTAACAATCTCAAAAAGGCAGCATTGAGTGGCGAGGATGCCCGATTTATGACGCATTGGGGCTTTGACACAAAGGCCATCATAAATGCTTACAAACGCAATAAAGACGGCAGGGCTATTCGTGGTGGTAGCACCATTAGCCAACAGGTTGCCAAGAATGTCTTTCTCTGGCCTGGAAGGTCGTGGTTACGGAAAGGTTTTGAGACTTATTTCACCGTGCTGATCGAAATATTCTGGACGAAGAAACGGATACTGGAAGTATACCTAAATGTAATTGAAACAGGAGATGGAATTTATGGTGCTGAAGCAGCTGCACAGTCTTACTATAAAAAATCGGCAAGAAATCTTACAAAACGCCAAGCGGCTCTCCTGGTAGCGGTGCTGCCTAACCCGAGGCGGTGGTCACCAGCCCATCCTACGGCCTATATTAGCAGAAAGACTTCCCTAATAGCCCGGTACATGAGGTATATTAAAATTCCCTAATTAATTTTATTTGATTATTCGTGTCTAGAAACACCGACTTATAGGCTTGGTCTACTTCGCCTAAGTTTCTGTGGCAATTATAACCCCAATAAAATTTATGACTATGCGTCAGATTATCTAAAAACTTTGGAATGCCAGCTGTTTTTGAGCGGAATCTCCCAATTAGATGCAAGTTCATCCCTGTTTTGCACCAGGTTATTAAATACTATTGTCTCGGTGCTTATTACGCCTTCGGCCAGCAGCTGTTCAAATACAGTGCGAGAAACAACGATAACCTCACCTCCTTCTTTTTTGTAAGCGATCTGCATACGGTCGAACAGCGTGATTTTTAATTCTCCTTCCAGGTCTTTGAGCAGGTGGACAGATTTGTCGATGGAGCATCCGGTGGGTGTTGCTACAGCCTCATCTACGGTAATGATGACAAAATAACCGTAGCGAACCTCGGCCCAGGCGGACAGTCGTTTACCGTGTGCCTTCCATTGACCCGTAAAATCGTCCAAAACTTCTAATATCCGCTCTTCCTCAGTGGTGGTTAGCTGTCTGTCTGACTGATAGATCCATACGCGTTCCATGGTCAATTAAATTATAAAGTTAAAAAAATTAACGTGCTAACAATTTTTTATCAGAATTGTTCAAAACGCTCCCAGAACCCGTCCTGGGGCAAAGGGGCAAATATAGTAACCGGTTCTTTCTTGACCGGATGGATAAATTCCAGCTTGCGGGCGTGTAGGCAAATACTTCGTTTCAAGCTTCCTCTTGGATACCCATACTTATTATCCCCCACGATAGGACAACCCAAAGTAGACAACTGCACCCTAATTTGGTGGGGCCTGCCCGTACGCGGATTTACCTCCAATAAATAATAGTTTGTCATCTCTCCCAGCAAACGATAGGATAATTCAGCAAACTGGCTACCTTTCACTTCCTGAGAATAAGCCTTCGTTACATTTTTTTTAGGGTCTTTTACCAACCAATGCACCAGTTTACCACTATTTGCAGCTGGATGCTGGCGTACCACTGCCCAATATGTTTTGTGCATTTCTCGGCTTTTAAACATAACATTAATGCGTTCAAGCGCCTTGCTCGTTTTAGCAAATAAAATGACCCCACTTACCGGTCGGTCCAGCCGGTGAACCACCCCCAAAAATGCACCATTTGGTTTATGGTATTTTAAGGCCAAGAATTTCTTTACCTTTTCATCTAGGGGTTCATCGCCGGTTTCATCTTTTTGAACAATATCCCCAGCTTTTTTATTAACTGCAATAAGGTGATTATCCTCATATAAGATATCCTTATCAGTAATCGCTAAATTTCCCAAAGCCAGCCAATTAAAAGTTAAACAATATCTGCAAAGGTACAGATTTTAACAATAGGTATTACAATAGTATGCCGCGTAACAACATGGTAGCTACAGTAAAATAGATAAGTAGGCCAGTCACATCCACCAAAGTTGCCACAAAAGGAGCTGAAGACGTTGCCGGATCAGCCCCCAGGCGTTTAAGCAACATTGGCAGCATGGAACCGCTCAGCGATCCCCAAAGTACTACAAAAACCAAGGAAATAGTGATCGTCCCTGCTATCAGCAACCAGTGATCACCATAAATTTTTGGCGCTACAATGTGCCACAATAAAATCCTCATAAATCCAACCATCCCAAGACAGGCACCAAGCAGAAAGCCAGAGATAATTTCCCTTCGCATCACCCGCCACCAATCACGTACAGTAACTTCGCCCAAAGCCATGGCTTGAATAATCAACGTGGATGCTTGCGAGCCGCTGTTTCCTCCGCAAGAAATAATCAACGGAATAAATAAAGCCAAGACAGTGGCTTTTTGAATCTGATCCTCATAAAAGCCCATTGCTGTTGTTGTGAGCATTTCGCCCACCATAAGAATGGCCAGCCAACCTACCCTTTTTTTAACCAAATCAAATATTGTCGTATCCAAATAAGGCTCGTCCAATGCTTCACTCCCCCCTATCCGTTGCATGTCTTCAGTATATTCCTCGTTGGCGATCCAAAGAATATCATCCACCGTCACAATCCCCAGCATAATACTTTGTGAATCAACTACCGGCAAAGCCACCCGATTGTTCATTCGAAATACGTTTATTGCTTCCTCCTGCGGGTCGTTAGCATTTAAGGAAATCAGGCGGTCATCCATTAACTCGCTCACCTTCGTAGAAGGATCTACCAGCAAAACTTCACGGATACGGATGTCATCCAACAAAACACCATCCTTATCAATTACATACAACACATCAATTGTTTCTGAATTCTTCCCGTATTTCCGGATATGCTCAAGCACGCGGGCAACATCCCAGTTTTGCTTAACCGTAATATAATCGGGAGTCATCAGCCGTCCCACACTATCTTCCGGATAACCTAATAAAGATAAAGCCTCCTTCCTGTCAGCTGGCGGAAGCATGATGATCATTTTTTTGACTACATCCCCATGAAGCTCACTAAACAAGGCCGTACGGTCATCTGGAGGGAGTTCATTTATAATCTCAGACAGCTTAGGGCCTGATAATTTTTTGACAATCCGTTCCTGTGTTGGAAAATCCAGGATCCGAAACACATTGACAGCCCTATTCAGCGTTAAGGTCTCTATAAAAAGATATCCGAATTCTGGAAGTTCATCAATTAAATTCTCAACGTCAGAAATATTGAGATCATCCAAATACGCCTTTAACTGTTCCAGATCACTTTCAGCAATCAATTTCTCCACCTGTGCTACCAGCATATCCAACTCTTCCATCCTGAACGTTTTAAAATCTTACAGCTATGCGCTTACTTTATTTATTAAATCTATTCATTGTCAGTGCGGCGCCAATACTCATAAAACTATTTACCATGTCCACAGTCCAATTGATGAGTGCCGGAAGCTCCAATTGTTCTTCCCTGTCAAAAGGCGACAATACATAATCTATTTGCTTTCCTTTCGGAAAGTTGTCATCAATACCAAATTTAATACGCGGATAAGTTTTGCCGCCACAGAGAGCTTCAATATTGTTTAAGCCATTGTGACCAGCACTACTTCCCTGTGTCCGCATCCTGATCTTGCCAAAGGGTAGTGCTAGGTCATCGACAATTACCAACACATGTTCCAATGGGATTTTAAGGGTATGCATCCAATAGTTCACCGCCTTTCCGCTGAGGTTCATAAACGTTGTTGGCTTGATCACGTTAACAGATTTTCCTTTAAACGAATATTCTGTAAAATAGGCATATTTCATATTACTAAAAGATGCTCCAGCTTTGTTGACAAGTTCATCTACAATCATAAATCCAATGTTATGCCGGGTATCCGCGTATTCTGCACCAATATTCCCAAGACCGACAATTAAATATTTTGACATACCGATTTAAGAATTACGATTTAAGATTAAGATAAAAGAACTCCGATTTTCGATTGATTAAAGCAAAAAAGCATCACCAGAAACTGATGATGCTTTTTTTAAACATAAACATAAAAGCCTATATTATTTTTTGCCACCAGTTTTAGCTGCTTCCTGTTCTGCCTGTCGTAGTGCCCGAGAGGTAATCACTGAAACAATGGTATCATCGCCATTATTCAGAATAGTTACTTTATCTAACTTTACTTCATCTACCCGTACTGATTTTCCAACAGTCAAAGGTTCCAAGCTTACTTCAATATATTGCGGCAAATCGTTTGGAAGCGCCTTCACACGCAAGTTTCGAAGCTTCTGAATGAGCTTACCACCTTCACGGACGCCTGGAGAGGTTCCAGTCAATTTAATCGGAATGCTTACGCTAACGGGTTTCTTGTCATCCAACAACAAGAAATCAATGTGGCGTAATACATCTGTCAAAGGGTGAAACTGCGTTTCCTGTACGATAGCTTGGTATTTACTGCCATCCAAATTAATTTCAACGAAATGAACGTCCGGTGTATACACCAAAGGTTTCAAATCAGCTGCGGATACTGAAAAGTGGTATTGTTCTTTACCACCATACAAAACTGCTGGGACCTTGCCCTGATATCGCAGCTCTTTGGCATCTCTTTTCCCTACGTTCTCTCTTAGAGAACCGCTAATAGCAAATGATTTCATTAATTTTATTTATTATTTCAAAAGGTTGCAAATGTAGGAAATTAATTGAATAAAAGGGAATTTTCCCAAACATTATTTTTTACCTTACCTTTCTATTAATCCACCTTAAATAATCCTGAGATGGACCCATGTTCATTAACATTTGTGATAGCCCGGGCAAATAAGTCTGCCGTTGATAAAACCTTAATTTTAGGACTTTCGCGTTCCAACGGAATAGTATCTGTGACAATAAGCTCAGTTAATGCTGATTTTTCAATGGTTTCATAAGCTTTGCCCGACAACACAGGATGTGTACACACAGCTCTTACACTATTCGCACCGCTATCCATGATTAACTGTGCTGCTTTAGAAAGTGTACCCGCAGTATCGCAAATATCATCAATCAACACAATATCCTGATCGGATACATCCCCAATAATTGACATGGACTCAATTTCATTAGCTCGTTTACGTTGTTTATCGCAAATTACCACTTCTGCATTAAAGAACTTAGCAAAGGTGCGCGCACGGTAAGACCCCCCCATATCTGGCGATGCAATAGTCAGATTAGGAAGATCAAGGGATTTTATATGCGGCACAAAAATTACTGAAGCATCCAGGTGATCCACCGGAATATCAAAAAATCCTTGTATCTGCGCAGCATGAAGATCCATGGTCATGATCCGGTGTGCACCTGCTGCCGTAATAAGGTTAGCAATCATTTTTGCACCAATAGCCACCCTGGGCTTGTCTTTACGATCTTGCCTGGCGTAGCCAAAATAAGGAACCACTGCTGTAATATAGTGAGCAGACGCCCGTTTTGCCGCATCGATCATGAGTAAAAGCTCAAATAAATGATCTATAGGCTGATTTGTGGATTGGACTAAAAATACGTCGCTACCTCTAATAGACTGATTGTAGAATGGTTGTATCTCACCGTCACTAAAACGGGAAACCGTTAACTTTCCTAATTCTTTGCCGTATTCTTTGGCGATCTTAGCAGCCAGCTCAGTACTTCCTGAACCAGAAAAAAGCTCTACTGGATTAAATTGAAGGGGCATGGACGAAGTGTTGGGTATCCTCTTGTTTTTAAGTTGCCCGACCAGGATTCGAACCTAGACAAACAGAACCAAAATCTGTCGTACTACCATTATACTATCGGGCAAAATCCCATTTACAAAGCGCTTCTGTAAATGGTCTGCAAATATAGAGTGATAATGTATAGGATGCAATTTTTTTTTATTTTTCTTTAATGACCGCATTTCTGCCTATTTTGAGTTTATTTACCAGACAATTTGTGTTAAGTTTGTTAAATATTCCTCATTTCTAAGAGGAATGTTTATTTTCGGGCCGTAATTACAACAAGATCATTACAACATCCTAAAATGACTTATAATAAAATAAATAATTTATTTGGTTGGTTGAGTTTTTTAATAGCTACAACTACCTATGTATTAACACTTGAACCCTCAGCCAGTTTCTGGGATTGTGGCGAATTTATTGCGGCAGCCTATAAAATGCAGATTGTGCATCAACCCGGTGCCCCACTATTCCTCATGCTTCAGAACATTTTCTCAGACTTGGCCATGCGCAATCCAGGCCTTATTGCCTATTGGATGAACGTAGGTTCTGCGGTTTCTAGCGGAGCAACTATTCTTTTTCTTTTCTGGACCATTACTGCATTGGCAAAAAAAGCCTTGGTAAAATCAGGAACAGAAATTTCAAAAACTGCATTAATCACCATTATTGGATCGGGCCTAACAGGCGCGCTAGCCTATACCTTCTCTGACACCTTTTGGTTTTCGGCTGTAGAGTCTGAAGTTTATGCCATGTCATCCCTCTGCACAGCCGTTGTTTTTTGGGCCATCCTAAAATGGGATGCGCACGCTAATGAACCACAAGCAGACCGATGGCTACTGTTCATTGCATATATTATGGGGCTTTCCATTGGCGTACATCTTTTAAATTTACTGGCCATACCCGCACTTTCATTAGTCATATACTTTCGGCGTACGCCCAAAGCCACCAGTTCAGGCATATTTAAAGCACTTATCATTAGCGTGGTTGTGCTGGGTTTGATTTTGTGGGGTGTTATCCAGTACCTCATTAAATTGGCTGCTTACTTTGACCTATTCTTTGTCAATAGCCTCGGCATGGGCTTTGGTACCGGTGTTGTTGTCTTTATTTTATTTCTCATTGGAGGTCTTACCTATGGCATATGGTACTCCATCCAAAAACAAAAAGCCCTACTCAACACCATTATGCTTGCCCTTACATTCATCATCTTTGGCTACAGTTCCTTTGCCATGGTGCTTATTCGGGCTAAGGCAGACCCTAGCTTAAATAACAGTGACCCGAAGGATGCCTTTTCTTTTTTAAGCTATCTTAATCGCGAACAGTATGGAGATGAACCCCTCATCAATGGTCCTTATTTTGATTCGCGACCTACTAATATAGAATATGGAGCACCAATTTACCGCAAAGGCGAGAAAAAATATGAGGAAGCAGGAAAAAAGTTTAGTTATACTTATGATCGTACCACACTCTTTCCTCGAATTCATAGTAGTCGTGATAACCACCCTCAATTTTACCGTAGCTGGCTCAATATGGGTGAAAATCAACAAAGTACTCCTGGCGACAACTTAAAATTTTTCTTCAGCTATCAAATCGGACATATGTATGCCCGGTATTTCATGTGGAATTTTGTAGGCCGCCAGAATGACGTTCAGGGGCATGGAGGTTATACAAATGGCAATTGGATTAGCGGAATTAAATTTATAGATCAAGCCTTGGTAGGTGGCCAGGACGCCCTTCCTAAGTCGCTTGAAACCGACCCATCCAACAATAAATTTTACTTTCTACCATTAATATTGGGCCTCATAGGCGCTTATTGGCATTTTAAGCATAGCCAAAAAGACGCCGGAATAGTGGGTCTTTTATTCTTCTTTACTGGCATAGCCATCGTACTTTACTTAAATCAAACGCCGCTTCAACCACGTGAACGGGATTATGCTTATGCTGGATCTTTCTATGCCTTTGCGATTTGGATAGGCTTAGGAGTTGCCGGCCTTGCTGATATATTGGGAAAGCGCTTAAAACCACGTACCGCATCATTGTTAGCTTCCATTTTAGGATTATTTATGGCACCTGTGTTAATGGCTAAAGATGGGTGGGATGATCATGACCGTTCCACTAAATACGTTCCGCGAGACCTTGCCAAAGACTACTTGGAAACCTGCGCACCCAATGCCATCCTCTTTACATATGGAGACAACGATACTTATCCTCTTTGGTATGTCCAGGAAGTCGAGAAAGTACGCCCGGACGTGCGAATCGTTAATTTGAGTTTATTAA
Source organism: bacterium A37T11 (assembly GCA_900109895.1). Classification (GTDB taxonomy): domain Bacteria; phylum Bacteroidota; class Bacteroidia; order Sphingobacteriales; family Sphingobacteriaceae; genus A37T11. The sequence continues at coordinate 35,163 of FOBR01000002.1, read as the reverse complement.
GTGCTGACTGGTATCTGCGCCAGATGAAAAATAAACTTAACCAATCTGATGGGCTTCCAATCAGCATGAAAAATGACCAGTTTGTTCAAGGTGTACGCGATATTATCCGCTATCAAGACTATAAGATCGGCAATCCGGTAGAACTCGCTTCCATTCTGGATATTATGCTATCGGATAACCCAGAGGATAAATACACTTATCCCGATGGATCAAAAGAAAATTTCCTTCCGACTCAAAAATTTAAAATGTCCGTAAATAAACAGGAGGTTTTGCAAAATCATGTAGTACCGAAAGGATGGGAAGACCGAATTGCAGATTCTATGGTTTGGAATTATAACCATGATTATGTTTCACGAGCAGAACTAGCAATGATCGATGTTTTGGTACATAATCATTGGAAACGGCCTATCTATTTTGCAACGACCGTACCCAGTAGCAACTATATGGGACTGGATAAGTATCTGGTTTCAGAAGGATTTGCATACAGGTTGATGCCTATTATGAAAGACAGTATTGCGGATGATCCGGATGGAGAAAAAATTAATACTGACGCCTTATATAATAACGTTATGCATAAGTTTGTTTGGGGCAATATGCACAATGCTAAATACCTGGATCCGGAATCATATGGATTGATAGGTTTAGTAATTAATAACTTCACCTCCCTATCGGATGCTTTGCTTGCCGAAGGTAAGACTGATAGTGCGCGGAAGGTTTTAGACAAATCACTTAGCGCCATCCCAGAGCGGATTTATGGAGTGAACGAAACCTTGCGATTATATTACCTTGCAGAAGGTTTTTATAAAGTGCATGAAGCTGAAAAGGCAGATAAGCTGTTAAACAAAACGGTTGATTATATTGTTGACCAATTAAATTATTATCTGGATATCGCTAAAACCAAGCCCAATTTTGAAGAACAGAACTTACGCTTTGGCTTCACTGTTTTAAATGAAATTTCCAAACTTACAAAACAGTACAAACAAGACCTACTCAATAAAAAAGTAGAAAAAGCAATGAATTCACTGAACACCGCCTTTATGGGATCGGCGCAGGGCCAATAAAAGTTTAGAATATTATTGACTATTCATGATCACACCCATGTGTAAGAAATGGGTGTGATCATCTTTTTTAAGGGAAATTTGTATGTTTTTTTTATTTTTGTTATGCTATGTTCCTTTTACACACCGCCGATTGGCATTTAGGCAAAAGACTGGAAAAATTCTCCCGGTTAGAAGAACAACGAGAGGTGCTGGAGGAAATCATACGCATTGCTGATGAACGGAACGTGGATGCAGTGCTAGTAGCAGGTGATTTATTTGATGCTTTTAATCCATCGACTGAAGCTGTTGAGCTATTGTACAAAAGTCTCAAAAGGCTGACCAACGATGGTCGGCGTCCAGTAATCGCCATTGCAGGTAATCACGATTCGCCCGACCGCATTGAGGCACCTGACCCGTTGGCTAGAGCTTGTGGTATTCTCTTCGCTGGTTATCCGTCCAGCCAGCTGGCAACTGGTAGTCTGGAAAGCGGGATAAGCATTAGTCAGAGCGCCCCAGGATTTATCGAACTTCGGCTACCGGGATTTGATTATCCGCTGCGCGTAATCCTAGCCCCATATGTCAATGAATACCGTTTGCAAACCTTTTTGGGTATACAGGAAAAAGAAGCACAGTTACGGGACGTTCTACAAAACCATTGGCAAGGACTGGCGGATCGATATTGTGATGAAAACGGCGTGAATGTGCTGTTGGCTCACTTTTATGTTATGAAAAAAGGGGATGTCCCGCCGGAAGAGCCTGAGGACGAAAAGCCCATTCTGCATGTGGGCGGCGCGCAGGCCATTTATTCAGAAAACATACCCCCTCAAATGCAATATGTGGCACTGGGCCACCTACACCGCTACCACCGAATTGACAAAGTACCCTGCCCGGTGGTGTATAGCAGCAGTCCACTAGCTTATAGCTTTGCAGAGGCCGGACAACAGAAGCAGGTACTGCTCGTCGATTTGAAGCCAGGTACCCCGGCTAGTTATGAAGCCATTCCGCTGAATGCAGGACGGACACTATTTCGTAAGCGTTTTGAAAGCAGCGAATTGGCACTTGAATGGTTATTGGATCATCCGAATGCGCTGGTAGAACTGACACTCGTGAGCGATACTTACCTGGCCAGCGATCTGCGGCGGCAATTGCTTTTGGCCCACCAGGGTATCGTGACCATTATCCCTGAGGTGCACAACCCGGAGCTCTTGCGACAGGAAAACCAACACATAGACCTGGGAAAAGATATGGACGAGCTCTTCGCCCAATATTTCAGCCATCGGTATGGCCAGCAGCCTGATGAGGCGATCACCAACCTATTTAAAGAAATTAGGGCAGAACAAACCGAAGAATGATCCCGATATCACTGACTATCCAAGGACTTTACTCCTATCAACAACCACAGACTATCCAGTTTGACCGGCTAATTGACGCGCAGCTTTTTGGTATTTTTGGGGCTGTAGGCTCAGGCAAGTCATCCATACTGGAAGCCATAAGCTTTGCACTCTATGGCGAGACTGAGCGGCTGAACAATCGCGACAACCGTGCTTATAATATGATGAACCTCAAGTCCAACGAGTTGCTCATCGACTTTGTGTTTCGCAACCACGACGAACAGGTGTACCGCTTTCTGGTAAAAGGCAAGCGCCATGGCAAAGACTTTGACAAGGTGAATACCTTCGAACGTACAGCCTACCGCTGGGTTGAAAGTCTTTGGCGACCATTAGAGAGCAACATGGCTACAGAACTGTTGGGATTGACCTACGAAAATTTCAGGCGAACGATCATCATACCCCAGGGTAAGTTTCAGGAATTCCTTCAATTGGGCGATAAGGAGCGCAGCAATATGCTCAAGGAGATCTTCCAATTGCACAAATACGAATTCTTCTACCAGACGACTTCGCTCGAACGCAAAAACAACGAGTCGTTGAACCAGCTGAAGGGCAAACTCTCGGGATACGAAGAGGAAGACGAGGAGTTGCTGGATAGTAAGAGTGCCCAGCTGAAAGCAGAAGAAAAGCTCCTTACGCAACAGCAAGAGGCGCTACGCGGGCAGGAGTTGAAATTCCAACTGCTGGATCGCCTGAAAGGCTTACATGAGGAACGAGTGGTTCAACTGAAAAAACTTCAGTCGCTGGAAGCGCGCAAAGGATATTATGAAGGTTTAGAAACGCAGCTAAACGCCTATGAATATGCGCGGGATCATTTTAAGGAAACCCTCCGCACATTACAGGACAACCAAAATCAGCTGGGGCAATCGCAGCAGCAACGAGACAAAACGCTGCAACAACTGACTGCGGTAGAAGAGCGGCTCCATGGATTGCAGGAAGGCTATCAGCTGGCAGCAGACGCCTTTAGCCGTCTGGAAGACCAAACGTTGTTATTGCAAGACTACCAAACGCTGCGCCAGCTGCATGGAGTAAAACAGGAGCTTGGGGTACTGAACGGCCGTATGGAAAAAGGCACACAGGTTGTGGCCAGCGCACGTGAAGCTAAAACTACTGCAGAAGAAATATGGCAACAGCAAAAGCAAAACCTCGCCGCGGCACGGGCCTCTATACCTGATACCAGCATGGTGGTACCGATGACACAATGGTACCACACCAGAGATAACTACCAGCGGCAATATGATGCCCTTGAAAAACAGCGGGATGCAATCAGGCTGCTGGTTGGGCAAACTCGGGAGCAGCTGCAAGAGGCTAAGGTCAAAGATACCGACAAGGAGGCCTTACAGCAACTCCTGCAACAACAATCTGATGTGATGCACCACATCAAGATTCAACTAAAGTTGGGTGAATATAGCCAGGCCTTGCAGCCAGGTTTCCCCTGTCCGCTGTGCGGGGCGACCGATCATCCGCAACTGCTTGAAATGGCTGATGTACAGGAGCAGCTACTGCTGGTGGAAGCGCAACAGCGGCAGACCCAGCGGGAGCTGGACGCACACCAAGCCAGCGTACAGGCAGCCGGATTGCTGAAGGAACGTTTGCGGGGTTATGAAGAGCAGGAGACACGCCTTCAGCAGGAAATGAACCAGTTGACGCGCACGATGTATGCGCATAAGGAGGCATTCGGATGGCCTGATTTTGACCCTATGGACGCGGGATTGTTGCAAAGTTATGTGGAGCAGGTCGCACTGGATAAAAAACATGTCGAGGAACTGGAGCAAGCGGTAGAAAAAGCTGAACAACGATTGACAAAATCTCGTACAGAACTGGAACGCTATGAAAGTATCCTTCAAAAACTAACGCTGGAGCAGGCCTCTCTGGCTGCCGGGGAACAAACACTGTGCGGGCAGCTACAAAAGCTGCATGCAGGATTTTTGGAAGAAACCGACGTGACAGCATTAGATGCGCTGATCAGCCAACTAAAAAGCGAATTATCCCTTGTGAAGCAACGTTATGAAGAAAGCCGCACCAGCCTGGACGAGTACAGGCTCCGCAGGTCTACACTGGTAGCTCAGGAAAATACGATGAAAGAACAGCAGGAAGTTTTCATGGATCTGGGGGCATCCTTGCGAATGACACTGGACGAAGCACTGTCTTCTTCTTCATTTACCAGCCTGGACCAAGTAAAGGAGGTATTGGCGCAGGAATTAAAGGTAAGCAGTGTGCGTGCGGAGCTTAATGCATTTCTCCAGCAGCTGCACTCGGCGGCTCAGCTGCTAGAGCTTACCCAGCAGAAACTGGATGGTCACGAGTTTGACGCACCAGCCTTTGGGCGCCTAATGCACAGCTTGGAGGGTTTGCGGCAATCAGTGCAGGAAGGCCAGGAGCAATTTATAGCCAACAAAGCAGCCTATGCCCGGGCGATAAAGCGTGTGCAGGAAAAGAAGGCATTGCTCAAGCACTTGGAAACCATAGAACAGCGTGCTGAGCAACTCAGCACGCTGAAGAACCTATTTAAAGGCAATGGGTTTGTTAACTATATTTCGACAGCCTACCTTCATAACCTTTGCCAGACGGCTAATGAACGCTTTTTCAAATTGACGCGCCAGCAATTACGCCTGGAGATCAACGAGAAGAACGATTTTCAGATACGCGATTTTCTGAACAACGGCAAGCTGCGCAGCGTAAAAACGCTCTCTGGTGGCCAAACCTTTCAAGCGTCTCTCTCGCTGGCCTTGGCTCTGGCCGAAAGTGTACAGCAGCAGGTCCGGTCTCGCCAGAATTTCTTTTTCCTGGACGAAGGGTTTGGCTCTCTGGATAAGGAATCGCTGCTGACAGCTTTTGACACACTAAAATCGCTGCGTAAAGAAAATCGAATTGTGGGTATTATCTCCCATGTGGAGGAACTACAGCAGGAGATTGATGTGTATCTTCGCGTGTTTAATAATCCTGATCAAGGCAGCCTAATTTTAACTAACTCGGAAACTTTTGCTAAGGCGAAACGGCCTTGAGCCCAATGATAGAGGCAACTAGTGTGAAGATAAAAAAAATACGCCAGAAATTCACAGGGTCTTTAAAGACAAAGATACCCACCAGCACGGTTCCTACGGCCCCGACACCTGTCCAGACCGCATAGGCTGTGCCAATGGGAAGGGTGCGGATAGCGATGATCATGAGCCACATACTAATGCACAGAGAACAAAAGAAGGCAGAATACCACCACAAGACCTCAGCTCCGTGAGCCTGTTTGGCCTTTTCCAGACTAAAGGCAAAGGCAACTTCAAATAATCCAGCAATGAAAAGGGCGATCCAGCTCATAATGATTTATTTTTTTGACAATCTTCCTCAAAGGACAAGCCAAATGTTTAAATAGGTACAAATTATTGTCCACTTTCAGAACTGGTTTCATATACCAATCTCTTTTCTTGTAATTGATTTGTTTTTTGGGAGGACTCTATTTCTGGCGCCAGGCCCCTGAGGTTGAGACCATCGGTTTTCTTAAGTCGCAGATATTCCAACAGTGACAAAAAGCAAATAATGCCAACGATATACAATGCTAAATGAAAATCAGCCATGGTGTATTGTTTTTCAGTATGATGAATAAGACTTGCTACGTGCAGAGCCACTGCACCCAAAGCGACTCCAAGCCCCAGCCCCACTTGTTGCACGGTACTGTATAAGGTGTTTGCATTACTCATTTTTTCGCGGGGAATATCGGCATAGGCCAGCGTATTGAGGCTGCTGAACTGCATGGACCTGGACAATCCTGAAACAAACAATACAATAACGACGAGCCAAGTGGGCGTGTCTGGCACCAATAGGGCCTGCACAAAGGTAATGGCTACCAGGATGAGCCCGTTGACAATAAGGACTGAACGGAAATCAAATTTGCGTGTGACCCAGATGGCTCCAGGTTTCATGGCCAAATTGCCCACCATGCTAGCCATAAAAAGTGCTCCGGCTTGCAAGGGATTGAGCCCAAAACCTATCTGAAACATAAGCGGAAGCAAGAAAGGTGCCATATTGATGACCATTCGAGCTAAGGTACCTGAATAAATAGTCACGGCAAACGTACGTATTTTTAATATTGAATAATCAATAAGCGGATATTTTATCTTTTTGGAGGAATAAACGGCGGCCGCCATCAATAACATGCATACCAATAGCAGTAAGCCACTTTTACTATAATTGCCAGGATGGCCTGCACTAATCATTTCAACCGCGATCATAATACCGCTGAGCGATAGCCCGCTTAGGATAAATCCAACCCAATCAAGCGGTCTTTTTATTTCTGCTGGACTATTGGGGATATACCGATGCGTGAGGGCAAGGGCGAGCAATCCTAAGGGGATATTGATAAAAAAGATCCAGTGCCAGGTAAAATAGGTGGTAAAGAACCCCCCAATTAATGGTCCTGCAATTGGGCCAATGAGACCCGGCCAGGTAATGTAGGCGATGGCAGTAACCAGATCTTTTTTGGAGGTATTTTTAAGGATAGTAAGCCTGCCTACAGGCACCATCATGGCGCCGGCAATACCTTGAAAGATACGCGCTATGACAAACTGAGTAAGATTCTGGCTAATGCCACATGCTATCGATGAAACTAAAAAACCTGTTATAGCCCCGCTAAATACGGTTCGTGTGCCAAATCGATCCGCTACCCATCCGCTAACTGGAATGAATACGGCGAGCATAACGACATAAAAAGTGATACCTGCACTCATGTGTACGGGAGATACAGCGAATGATTTGGCCATCTGAGGGAGGGCGGTGGAAAGGGCGGTGGCATCGAGATTTTCCATGAACATGGCCCCTCCCACGATTAGAGAGATTGTGAGGGCGCGTTTTTCCATTTGTTGCAAATGTGAGAAAAGAAATGTTTGGATAATGTTATTTTTTGATTTATGATTAACTTTGTCCAAAGTAAATTGTAATAGTCTGGATACGTGGCGATGTTCTAAAAAAAAAATACTAGTTTAGGGCGTTATATTTCTAAATTTTTGTTTCATGCATTTTTACTAAACAAACTATGGCAACTTACAAAAAAAACCTAATGGCTTTTGGAACAACTTTTATAGTTATTCTATCTGCCTGCAACCACAGTACCGGCACTTCTGCCAGTGCACCGGCTGACTCGGATACTACCAAAAACGCTCCTGTAGAAACCGAAGCTCCTAACAGTGATTACAAACCTGCTTTTGCCGGGCAAACGCGTGGTCCCAGTGCAAAAACAACTACGCCTTTTTCAGTGACTTTGGTAAACAGTGTGCTGAAGCGCCCCTGGGGAATTGCCTTGCTACCTGACGGCCGTTTCCTGATCTCTCAGAAGGAGGAAGGTACCCTGAGGCTTGTTACAGCAGACGGGAAATCAGATAAAACGATCACCGGCTTGCCAGCGGTGGTTGCCGACGGTCAGGGCGGTTTGCTGGATGTAATTGCCGATCCTGATTTTGCCTACAATCGCGTTGTTTTTTGGGATTACTCCGAAAGAACGGCAGATGGTTTACTGGTCTTAGCTGTAGCTAAAGGAAAATTATCTGATGATGAAACTAAAATAGAAAATCCGACAGTTATATACCGGGCAACCCCTGCTTATAAAGGTTCTATACAGTTTGGTTCCAGGATTGTCTTTGATAAAGAAGGAAATTTATTTGTCAGCACGGGTGAGCGTTCTGACCCCGAGATTCGCATACAGGCACAACAATTGAACTCTGCACTTGGCAAGATTGTTCATATCACCAAAGATGGTAAGCCAGTGCCCAACGGTCCTTTTGCGCATACGTCGGATGCACGTCCTGAAGTATATGCCCTGGGCTTGCGCAGCCCTGAGGGGCTAGCTTGGAATCCTACTACAGGTGAGCTCTGGGAGGCTGAATTTGGCCCGCGGGGTGGAGACGAGATCAATATCATCCGTCCGGGTAAAAATTATGGCTGGCCTGTGATCACCTACGGCATTGAATATAGTGGTAAAAAGGTGGGTGATGCAATTCAGGTTAAGGGTGGCATGGAACAACCTATTTATTATTGGGATCCGGTCATTGCACCATCGGGCATCACCTTCTACGATAGCGATGTGATTCCGGAATGGAAGGGCAACTTATTCATCGCTAATTTAAAGACCATGCATATTGATCGATTGGTCATAAAGGATGACAAGGTGGTGGGTGAAGAGCGCTTACTAACCGACTTGCATCACCGTTTCCGGGCTATTACTCAGGGCAAGGATGGTGCTTTGTATACCGTTACTGACGAAGGTCAGTTGTATAAGATCGCTAAAAAATAATGGCTCTTTAAAAAAATTCCGCTTGACCACTCGCTGCGGCAACAAGCCGGCTACGAGCCTTGGTCACTCCGCCTATTGTTCCCATGCCTCTCCTGTGCCAATCGGAATTTTTTTTATAATCCGAACAATAAAAAATTGGGTTATCCGGACGCGGCCTAGGGAACGAAACGGAGCCCCGATCTAATCGGGGCACAGTGAGAGTTCCCATATGCGGAAGGATAACCCGATTTTTTTTACGGTTTATACTCATTATTAGACCTGTCCATGTCTGGTAGCTGATGTTCAGGATCCAGGATCACTGATACGACTCTGGTCGTACTATTGACATGAAATGTAGCAGTAGGGCCTTTTTGCCATACATCCACTGGGACCGTAAAACAGTGTTCCTGACCATTGGTTTCCTTAACAGCTACAATAATGGGCATCACCATTTGCTGTTTATTTTCTACCTTAATAATGGCACCCTTTGCCGGATCACCCTTTTCATAATCTAATGCCACTACGGCCTGGTCTAGTTGCCAATTGTGATAATACCAGCCCTGCCAAAACCAACTGAGGTCTTCCCCTGCCCCATTTTCCATCGACCTGAAAAAATCATCCGGACGGGGGTGCTTAAAGGCCCAGTTATGGATATATTGCCTGAAAGCATAGTCAAATTTGTCCGGACCAAGGATTACATCCCGAAGGAGGGTAAGGCCCAAAGCTGATTTAAAATAAGCCAATGGATGGACATATTCCCGTTTCATGGCATCAGGTGGGGTCATGAGCGTATTGTCTTCGCCACTGCTTTTGATTACTTCGACAATTTCATCGGCGGGATAGCCTTTGCCAGGAGCATACTCTCCATCACGCTTGGGGGCAAACTCCCCTTTATTGAAGGTTTCATGGGCAAGAATATTGATAAAAGTATTGAAGCCCTCATCCATAAAAGGATACCTGCGTTCGTCTGAGCCAACGATCATCGGGAACCAGGTATGGCCAATCTCATGAGAGTCCAGCAAAAACATAATATACGGATCAGCTTTCCAGCCATTAAAGGCGAGGCCGGGAAATTCCATGCCCCCTACCGGACCAGCCACACTGGTCGCTACGTCATACGGAAAAGGGAACCATTTTTCAGAATAATGCTCAATAGAGGCTTTAAGAAACTGGGTAGACCTGGGCCACGCTATGCTGCCTGCGGTAGACTCGATCGGGTAAACGGATTGGGCCAGGGCCGTTTTCCCCTCGGGAAGATTAATCCTGGCGGCATCCCAGATAAACGCTTTAGATAGTGCCCATGCCACGTCTCTCGTACTATCCATCTGAAAATGCCAGGTAACCAGACCTGTAGATTTTTTAGTGACAGGTTGGTTAAGTTCCCTGGCTGGCCTGACCATGACAGTGGCATCAGAACTACGGGCATTAACAAGACGTCCAAGTAACCTGGCATTTAGTACCTCGCTTTCATTGACCAGCTTTCCGGTACCGACTACCAATAGCCCGGCGGGAACGGTGACCGAATAATCTATATGACCATAGTCCAGATACATTTCTCCTGAGCCTATAAAAGGTAGGGTATTCCACCCATAGTAATCATCATAGACACACATCCGCGGATACCAGTAAGAAAACTCATAGAGTTTGCCGTTTTTGGTATCCATATAGCCAGAACGCCCGCCGCCGCCACTCTTTTGTAAAGTGTAGGCGTAATCTATCGATAACTTAACCAGCTGACCTGCTTTGACAGGACGTTTAGCAAACCGGATCTGCATCCGGGTATCTTCTATTGAATAGGGGATCTTAATCCATTTTCCATCTTGTTCCAGACGAACCTCCCGGATGATATATCCCAATGCGTCGTCTGGTTGGGCATCGGGGTTGGTTTGCCGGTTCCCTCGTGAATCTAACCTATTGGTGTTTTGATCTAGCTGAAGCCATAGTTCATCTAAGACTTCCGGGCTTTGGTTGCTGTATTGAATTTCTACATTCCCTTTCAAGGCCTGAGAAGCTGTATCAAAGGAGGCTTTGACGATATAGTCCGCTCGGTTTTGCCAGTAATTAGCTCCAGGTTTGCCGCTGGCGCTCCTCCATTCACTGCCAGGATGGCGATAAAAATCTGGGTTAAAAATTTCTTTTGGGTGATATTGGCACACGGCAGGGAGCGCAAAGGCGCCAAGCATCACTATCAAAAGCCCCCTGTAGGTACTTTTTATTAAAACATGTTTCTTCATGGAGGGTAAAAGTACAAATTAGTACTGTAATTTCAGGAAAACCGATAAATAAGCCCGCAACTCACAAAAAATAACAATCCTAAATAGGTAGAAATACCAAATGGGATGAGGATGACCATGGCAAAAAACAAAAAGAACAGGACTTTTAGGAAAAACTCTTCATCATCACCTATAATAAATGACAAATGATAGATGAACAGTGCAAAGCCGATCATAAAAAATAGCAAATGTAGGGCGTTGAACAGGCCGTAGCGGCCTATGATCCAAAACATCTCTGGAAGAAAGATCAGAGCGACTCTTCCCAGAGTAGACAGCAATCGTTTGAGCGGGTTGATAGGAAGGTTGCGCATAAATGCGAGGTCTTCTTGCTCAAATTTAAATTGCCCTCGCAATAGCGAGCTATGTGCAAGCACTACGGCCACCAGTATTAGCGCTGCCATGTCCAAATGGTCGTGCAGGTCTGAAAATATAAAGAACATGCCTGTGATGAGCACGTATGATAAAATCTTGCTGACCACGAGGCTCGTTTTTTGCCCGATGATTAACTGGCGAAACCCCAATAGCATATAATTATTTTCCAGTTTGCGAAACCCATTGAAACTTATCTGGAATAAAGGCTGCCGGGCGGGCTCCAGGCTGCGATTGACGCCTGATACCAGCAAGAGGATTGAGGCCACCATAAAGACCAGCATGAGGATTGCCATGCCGAAATTCCCGGCTCGGAAGCCCAATACCACACAGAAAAGTCCATAGGCGTAGACCGGCAGTCCCGTTGCTACTATCACCCGAAGTCCTATTTTAAGTCTTTCATAAGGTGCAATGGCAGTGGCGCTGTATTGCAAAAAACGATAGGGCACTTCGGCCATTTTTTTATACAAGAAGGTCGCGACCAGGCTTAGGTAAATAGCCCAAGCCAAGCAAGCACCCGCGCCGGCCCAAAGACTACTGCTTAGGGCTTGAGCAATGGTGACATTGACCGAAATGATCTGCCCAGGTGGGCAGATTCCTACGATGAGAAGTCCTCCAAAAAGAAACAGGCCAGCATAGGCTTTATAAAACTCAAGCACAAAAAGCCGGTCAAAGATCTTAGCGGTCATAGGGAATTTAGGTATTGATCAACAACTTTCCCTGGTCTAAACGCAGGCGGTTGATGGGCAACTGGTTTCCCAGATCCAGTTCCTGGTGTGAAGAGATGAGGAAATTGACAGATAATGCTGCCGTTTCCAGGATCAAGTGGTGGAGGATTTCCTGTGCCTGCACATCCAGTGTGATCAAGGGCTCATCCAGCAGGATGAGTGCTGGCTTTCCGAGGAATGCCAGAATGAGCGAAAGCTTCTTGGTCATGCCGGAAGAATAGGTGCCTACGGGTTCGTAGATAAAGTGCCGCACTTGAAAGCGTTCAATTAGTACTTCAGACTGTCCGGCGGGAGCTTTCTTTGATTCTTCAAAAAAACGGATCAACTCCATACCCTTTAGAAATGCCGGAAACACAGGCTCCGCTTCGGCCATATTTACGTGCAGCCGATAGGCTATTGATTCTTTTTTGAGACGGGCCCCCTTGATACTTATCTCACCCTTGAACGGCTGGATGCCTGCTGCGCAATACATCAGCGTAGACTTTCCGGCTCCATTTTCGCCCAGTAACCAAGACACACCTCCAGGCAACTCCAAGTCTCCAAAGTCTAGGATAGTGCGGGTTTGGAAGCTTTTTGAAAAACCGGTAAACCGTAACATTCAGCCGCCGATTACTATTTGTCAAGTGCTCCAAACACGTTTTTCAGCACGGAAGTGGTACGCAGTGCAGGGCTGCTGCGGATGCCCTCCTCTTTTTGGGCGACCATTTTAAATACGCCACTTATGGTGCCTTCTGTGACATACTGATTAAGGTCTGTGGTCATATTATCGTGAGAGATGGCATTGTATTTACTGACCAGTTGGGACCAAACTTTATCTGCTCCAACTTTTCCTAATGACTGTTCAACTTTAGGCTTAAAAGCGGTGACGAGTTGACTGGTCGTTTTATTTTGTAGATAAGACGTAGCAGCAGTATCGCTGCCCAGTAAAATCTTTTTGGCATCGGCAAAACTCATGGAGGTAATAGCATTTGCAAAAATAGGTACACTCTCGGTAACGGCATCTTCAGCGGCGCGGTTCAGAAGTTTTACTCCTTGGTCAGCCAGGCTTCCCAGACCGACGGCCCTGAACGCCTTCTCGATCTTCTGTAATTTTTCAGGCAACAAGATTTTTACCAATGAATTGCCAAAAAATCCGTTTTCTACCCCCAATTTTTTAACCCCGTCTTCAACGCCCGTATTGAGTGCTTGCTTGAGCGCACTGGATACATCCGTTGTACTAAGCGACGATACGGCTGCTGTAACAGAAGAATTAGTAATTGTGGTATTAGTTTTAGTAGTGGTGTCTGTTTTTTCTTTAACGACTTTTTTTAATTTATCCAGAAAACTTTGCGCGTGGCTGACTGAAGCTGTTGCTATCATTACTGTGAAAAGGAGGATTCTGTACTTTCTCATATCTTTTAATTGAGGGATTTATCCCACATTTTAGTGCGTGGTAAAAGTACGATTCTTTTCTTAAAATGCATATTTGATGTTCTCATACAAAATCTCATACCTTTGTCGTTGACTTATATTAACTATTATTAAAACGGAATCATGAACCATGTCTTGGATAACCCCATCTATAATGCACTGTCTACCGGAAATAAATCCTTTTCTAATGATTCTCGGGGCATCTTGATATTTCCTCCCGATGTAGCCCCTTTCGTGGGATTAAAAAATAATTCTACGGATGAATTAGCTCAATTATATAATATGGCACCAGACGGCAGTAACTTCGTTTTATTTTCAGTTTCTGAGGTGTCCGTTCCAAAACCTTGGGAAGTAATTGGTCAAATGGAAATATGGCAAATGGTTTATAATAATGTAACTATACCTGCTAATTTCTATGCAGAAAGTCATAGTTTAACCGAAAACGATGTGCCAGCAATGCTGGAACTCACTGAGCTTACCAAACCCGGGCCTTTTTTGAAAAACACCTTTCGATTTGGCAATTACCTTGGATTTAAGTGTAAAGGAGCCCTGGTGGCTATGGCTGGACAACGATTACAGCCACTACCCTATGTGGAAATCAGTGCTGTATGTACCCATCCGGAACATACTGGAAAAGGCTATGCGAGCAGCCTAATAACAGAACAAGTAAAACTGATCACTACACAGGGAAATATTCCTTTTCTACATGTAAGAACAGACAACTTATCGGCCATTCGTGTGTATGAAAAACTTGGGTTTTCAATTCGGCGCATGATCTATGTATCCAGTTTTAAAAAATTATTAGTGTAACTGGAATGTTAATGTAAAGGTTTGCAAAAAACCATAAAAGAAGTAGCTTTGTCTATCATTAATTAAATTATAAACATGGATACGAACAAACAAGGAATAAGTCGCCGGCAGTTTTTGGGTACATCGGCAATTGCCGTTGCCGGGATTGCCTTGGCTTCTAAATCACTCTTTGGTACGCCTGCATATATCAAGAATCTAGGAAAACCTAATTCTGTTTTTAAGGGAGTACAGATCGGAGTAATCACCTATTCATTCAGAAGCATGCCCGCAAGCGCTGAGCAAATTCTTCAATATTGCCTCCAGGCAGGTGTTAGCGCTGTGGAATTGATGGGTGATGCTGCAGAAGCTTTTGCTGGTGCACCCCAACCTGGCGATAACAAAAGTGCCAATGCGGCTGCTTTAGCGGAATGGCGCACAAAAGTGTCTATGGCTAAATTTGAAAAGTTGCGAAAATTGTATAACCAAGCAGGGGTTTCAATCTATGGGTTTAAACCCAGTGCGCTGGGTGCTAACAATACCGATGCCGAGGTGGACTACGCTTTCCGCGCGGCCAAAGCCCTCGGTGCAAACCAAGCAAACGTAGAGTTTCCTAAAGATCCGGCCCAAACCCAGCGTCTTGGGGCAATTGCAGCCCGCAATAAGGTTTATGTTGGCTATCACGGTCATACGCAACAAACTTTTGACATGTGGGACGGTGCCTTTGCACAATCGCCATACAACGCAGCCAACTTCGATATGGGCCACTATGTAGCAGCAGGGTTTGACCCCATTGCATTTCTTAAAGCCAAACATAGTCACATCGTGAGCATGCACACTAAGGACCGCAAATCAAAGGCCAACGGGGGAGCCAATCTTCCCTGGGGTGAAGGCGATACGCCTATTGCAGAAGCGTTGAACCTTATATCCAGCCAAAAATACAAGTTCCCGGCAACGATAGAACTGGAATATAATATCCCGACTGGCTCTGATGCGGTGAAGGAAGTGGCAAAGTGCCTTGAGTTCGCCAAAAAAGCCCTGGGGGCTTAATGATGACTGAAAAACTGGATTTTTTATCTTATACTCATATTAGGATCCTTATCTGCATTAGGACCCTTTTCTATTGATATGCAACTGTTCGGCACTGGCAGTACAGAAACTACATTTGTAGCACACTAATCACCAGATAAACGGGAATAATATCTTTCGGGATGCCGGATATTCCGGGAATTTCTGGTGGTACCAGCGATGTACTGATATGGCACGGGGTATAAGATTAGCGCAGGTCCATATTAGAAATGTAACACCTGGCAAGCTCCATGTAAGGAGGGCATACCCACCCCATTCAACGATCTCCCCGAATAAGTTGGGTGATGACACATACCTGGAAAATCCGTTCCATGGAATCTTGTACCCTGTTTCCCCGGGTTTGCGCAACCTGATGAGCTGATAATCGGACATCCAGTTGATTGCCATTCCTGACAGGAATAGCAACAGCCCAATGATAAATGCAGGAGATCTATACCAGCTGTCTGCATAATGGGCGAATTGCGAAAACCATATTCCCAACAGGGAACCATTTACCGTATTAAACAAGACGGCAGAAAGCATAATGATGAGCGGCATTTTCTTCCCTTTGGTACGTGTCATAAATGGGAATATAAAGCCGCGGTGCAGGTAATGAAGCAAGAACAATCCGATCATCACCGTAGCAGGGGTATGCCAATTAAAACTATCAAAAGGAATCCACATCAGGAAAGTAAAGATCACAATACCTTCCATAATCATCCAACCAAGCTGATTGTTTACCATTGGCCCCCAGTTTTTATTACTAAACCTGCCATAAGGCGCTTCCTTAAAAAGTAAGTAAATGAAGGCGATAACGCCGATGAGCAGCCAAACTCCAATAAAGAGATTATAACTGGGTGTTGAAATTTGTGAATGGATCATATCATTTATGTTAAATAGCCTGCTTGTATAAACCAATCAATGGTGTCGTGGATAGTCTCTGATAATGGCCTTGGATTAAACCCTAATTCGGCGCTTGCAAGCGAATGATCAATCTGTTGGTTGCTGTAAATCAAATTTTCGATAGATCGACGGGTATAGATCGGCGCGCCATCGGTGAGTTTTGCCCAAAACTTTACCAATGGCAGGAAAGTAAAAACCATCCACAATGGAACGGAAGGAAGTGACTTTTTTTGTCCTTTTTGCAGGCTGATCTGCCTGCCCATCTCTACCAATGAGGCCCATTTTCCACTTAGCAGATAGGTGCTGCCCGGGGTACCCGACATCAGAGAACTGGCTATGGCGCTGGCCACGTCTCGCACATCAACAAAATCAACCCCTCCTGGGAATAACGCCGGGACTTGTCCTTTGTATATTTTCAGGATAGCCTGCCCCATGAGGGACGGTTTGTGGTCATAAGGACCAACAACACCAGTAGGTGCTAAAACCAGTACTTCCATGCCATCACCGTTTTGGTTAAGCGCCATTTGTTGAGACAGGACTTTTGAATGGTCATAGGTATAAAGTGCGGGTTTGGACGGCCCGTTGGTCTCATCCATCCTGGCGTCATAGGGTTGCTGGTTAAAGGCGTTGATAGAACTGATATAGATAAATCGCTTAACTCCAGCCAATTTAGTTGCTTGCAAAAGATTACTTGTTCCTTTGGTATTGACCCAGAATGCTCCTGGATCAGGGCGGTCTTCCATCGATATGATAGCCGCGAGGTGAATAACGGCATCCGCTCCGGTTACTAAGTGCGTCAGACTTTCCTCATCCACCAAATTGCCATGGAAGTATTGTACGCCTGCCATGGGTCTCGGTTCGCTTTTTTGACGAATGAGAAGTTTTAAGGTGTGGCCTTGGGACAAAAGTTGGGGAACCAATGCCGACCCAATATGGCCGGTAGCGCCGGTGATTGCAATATTCATGGATGGACCATCAGTTTTTATTTTTGCATTAATAATGCATGCAATTGTGTATCGACAAGAGCCAGCCCATCTTCAAAACTACGGGGCTGGTAACCCAGTATGTCTCTGGCTTTATCCAAGACAAAACCGGTGCGAATGGGGCGCCGGGCCTGCTGGTTTAAAGCATCCGAGCTGACTGGATTAATGTTTAGCGAGTTTAGCTTCCAATAATCGGCCACGGTCCTGACGAGCTGCCGGATGCTCATCAGTTCATCTCCGGAGACATGGAAAATACCCTGTGCACGGTGCTTGGCTGCGGCCAGGCAGGCCATGGCGAGATCTTCAGCCAAGGTAGGCATACGCCATTGGTCGTTGACCACGTTAATCACGCGGTCATTTTCCAAAGACTCTTTTGCCCAAAGGACGATGTTGCTACGGCTCCCGTCACGCACCACACCATATACGAGGATCGTGCGTATAATGCACCATGAACTGGAAGAGGCCGCGATGAGCTGCTCTGCATCCCACTTACTCTGTCCGTATATACTTATCGGGTTTGTTTGGTCTTCTTCGCGGTAAGGCCCATTCTCCCCGTCAAACACAAAATCGGTGGAAAGTTGGATAAGGTGCACGTCATATAAGTTGCAAACTTCAACCAAGGTTTGAACAGCCACCACGTTTAGTCTGCTACAGCCTTCGGGATCCTGATGGCAGATATCGACATTTGTCATGGCAGCCGTATTGATCACTACATCTGGTCGGTGACTCGCGATGACATTGGCCACTACGGTCGGGTCTGTAATATCCATCTTTTCATAATGATATCCTTGCGTTTTCGGAAAGCGGTTCTCTCCACGGCAGGTAGCTATCAGGGAAATATCTTGTTGCGAAAGCAATAATTCGGTTAATTTTTGTCCCAATAGTCCGTTACTCCCTGTGACCAGTATCTTCATGCGACAAACTTAACTAAACTTCTGTTTATGGACAAGCTGTTCATAAAAACAGCTGCTCGAAAATGCCTGCCGCATACCTGCTGGAGACGTGCTCGATAAATGCCTGAAAATCTGTATGCGACTGGTCATTGGCCTCATCCGAAATGATCCGGACCACAACAAACGGAATGGCATATTCATAACAAACCTGTGCCACGGCGGCGCCCTCCATTTCCACACAGAGCACGTCTGATAAGTCTTTTTGGAACGATTCTTTGTCGGCTAAATGAGCAAAGAATTTATCGCCGCTGGCGATGGTACCCTTCCATATGACAGGAGTCGTGTCCAATGTAGCGATCATCGCGCCAACTGCCCTTTCCATTCCGGCGATAAGCCCTGGGGCGCCCTCAAAATAGGTCTTCTCCAACAGCGGCACCTCGTACCTCGGCATGAGAGGACGTGCGTCCATATCATGCTGCAACAGCTGGGTTGCGATTACAATATCACCTATTTTCAAAGATGGGCTAATGCCTCCCGCTACTCCAATAAAGAAAAGTTCGGTAATTTTAAATTTCAGGATCAGGCTTGATACCGTGGTAGCCGCAGCCACTTTTCCCCATCGCGAAAAAACAACAACCACGTTTATACCTCCCAACGTACCTGTATAATAGGTTCTCATTCCATACACATGACTGGTTTTTTGCTCCAAAAGTGCCACAATTGCATGAATCTCTTCGTGCATGGCCCCCATGATACCAACGATTCTTTCTTCCATTTTTGTTTAAACGATCACCAGGAAACAAGTATCGGCAATTTTCCGTAAACTTGCAGATACACTATAGCTCGTATGATCGAAGAAAGATTAAAAAAGGCCATTCGTGATGTGGCTGATTTTCCCAAACCTGGTATCATTTTCAAAGATATCACCCCTATATTAAAAGACCCGCAACTCTGTGAGGAGGTGATCGGAGCTTTTATGGAGTATTTCGAGAACTTGAAGCTGGATATAGACGCCGTCGCCGGTATCGAGAGTCGGGGATTCTTGTTTGGGATGATGCTGGCATACCGATTACGTGTCCCTTTCGTCCCGGTGCGAAAACAGGGAAGGCTTCCATACCATACCATCAGCCAAACCTATGACCTGGAATATGGTACTGCTACCATTGAAGTGCATAAAGATGCTGTGGTGCCAGGTACACGTGTGTTGATTCATGATGACCTGTTGGCAACTGGTGGTACCGTGGAAGCCTGCACCCGGCTCTTTCAATCGATGGGTGCCAGGATCGCCGGATATGCCTTCCTCATCAGCCTGGATTACCTTGAAGGGAAAAAACGGATTGAGCCCTTCTCCAAAAACGTGGTGACATTGGCAACTTATTAGTCGATAGCGGCCCTTATTTTCTAAATTCTTATTTTATCATACAAAAGGTTTTTAGTATTATTGGAACTTTAATACATACAAATATATATATATATATATGGAAGCTCAGAAAGTAGACTTATTTATTATGACCAACAGCAAATTCTTTGAAGGTCATCACTTGCAGGCCATTCGAGATCGCCTTATCGAGATTGATGATTCAAAATGGTCAATGTTACAGACCTTGCAATTCAAGGACCCAACCACCAGCCTGATCGTATCTTTGTTAGGTGGTAGTCTGGGAATAGACCGCTTTTTAATTGGTGATACCGGGTTAGGCATTGGCAAGCTATTAACGTGTGGCGGTCTTGGCATCTGGGCTATCATAGATTGGTTTATGATCATGCCTGCCACCCGTGAGAAAAATTTGCAAAAGTTGCAAATGGTGGTAATGTAATGGTTCGAAATAGGTATGGATTTTATGTTTTGTTGTTAAGTGCCTGTACTGTCGGGTACAGCTGGTTATTATATAACTTTTTGACCCTGAATAATCATACTCATCATAAAGTGATTTGCCTTTTCAAAAAAGTTACCCATCTCCCTTGTCCTTCCTGTGGTGCTACCCGATCCCTTGAATGCCTCCTGCACGGAAAACTGACACAAGCAATCCTCATCAATCCGTTGGGTTTAATTGTGGCCTTCATTTTGGTGGTCGCACCAATTTGGGTGACCTATGACCTGATTACCCGGAAGAGTGGATTATACCATTTATATAGACGCGTGGAAATACAGCTTAAGAAACCTGTATTGGCGCTTCCGCTGGTTTTATTGATACTGGCTAATTGGGTTTGGAATATTAGCAAGGGATTATGAGAGGCCGCCCCCCCTTTTCCTACATTCCGGGTGAACATGAATTAGAACAGGCTTCCAACAGTTACTTAATGTCATTGGTGGCTCTCATTGCCGGTTTGCCGCTACCTATCATCAATTTGATAGCTACACTCGTTTTTTTTATAGGCAACCGAAAGGGCAGCTATTTTGTCCGCTGGCATTGCACGCAGGCACTATTATCTCAGTTTTCGTTATTACTGGTTAACAGCACCGGTTTTTACTGGACCATGTCCATACTCTTCGGACCAGTGCAAGTATCGAATCATTACATCGCCTATATGCTAACCATCATCCTTTTTAATCTGGCTGAGCTATATGCAACGATTTATACCGCCATGCAGGTGCGAAAGGGTATTCACATTGCTTGGTGGTTTTATGGAGGGCTCACGCAATTGATCTGTAAGCCATGATCCATCCTTCTTTTAAACTCATTTTATTTCAAGGTTTATTATTGGTGGCACTATTCTTTGCATCTTGGGGAATAGTTAGCCAAGTACATTGGATGCAAGTACTACATATACAGGAGCTGTCAGAAAAATCGGAAAAAAAATTATCAGAATTAATTTTATCCAGTATTGAAAGACAGGGTGAGGAGGTAACCGATATAAACGCAAGGGGTGCCCTCGACAGTATTATTACCGGAATATGCACGGCAAACAAACTGGATCGGAATAAGATCACCTACCACCTGTTATATAATAAAGAAGTCAACGCCTTTGCCTTACCCGCAGGCCACCTCGTGATATATACAGGGCTCATTGATGCTGTAAAACAGGAAGAAGAACTGGATGGGGTTATCGGCCACGAACTGGCCCATATCCAGTTATCACATGTTATGAAAAAACTGATAAAAGAAGTTGGTATTTCTGTACTGGCAACCATAGCGGGCAGTAAAGGAACGGAAGCTATAACAAAAGCAGGTAAAATTCTTTCGGCCACGGCCTTTGACAGGGTTTTGGAAAAGGACGCAGATCTGACAGCGATTAAATATCTGACCAATGCTAATGTCGATCCACGTCCTTTTGGCAATTTCCTGGACAGACTAGCCAAGTTAGCTAGCGGGAAGGCCAGTTATCCCACCTGGATCAATACCCATCCTGATTCAAGGGATCGGGCGGTATACCTTCGCGAGCGCAGTAAGCACCTCCGCATAAATCACCGCAAACTGCTATCCAAACAGACTTGGGGCCGCCTAAAATCAATTAAACCCTAATACCGGATGTGGTTTATACAATTCCTCAAGCCGTGTTATATCATTTTCACTTAATCGGACGTCCAGCGCGGCCACGGCATCTTCTAAGTGACCTTGTTTGCTGGCACCGATTATGGGTGCTGTAATAGCTGATTTACCCAATATCCAGGCGAGCGCGATCTGCGCATTGGAGACCCCTTTTTCCGCGGCTATTTCAGTAACGCGGTCCACAACGGCAAAATCGCCATCAGTATACAATATTTTACCAAAGTTATCGGTTTTTGCACGTTCAGTCTCGTTCCGTTCTTTACTGCGGTTTCCCGTCAACAGACCACGCGCCAGGGGCGACCACGGGATCACCGCGATCTTCTGGTCCTGGCAAAATGGGATCATTTCGCGTTCTTCTTCGCGGTAAACCAGGTTGTAATGCGGCTGCATTGACACGAAACGGGTCCAGCCATGCAGGTCGGCCGTATACTGCGCTTTCGCAAACTGCCAGCTATACATGGACGAGGCACCGATGTATCGGGCCTTGCCGGCCTTCACCACGTCATGCAGGGCTTCCATGGTTTCTTCGATAGGTGTTTGATAGTCCCACCGGTGGATCTGATATAGATCGACATAGTCGGTACCGAGGCGTTTCAGGCTGGCGTCAATTGCACTAAGAATGTGTTTTCTTGATAATCCTTTATCGTTAGGACCCGGTCCCATAGGGTTAAAAACTTTTGTGGCCAGGACAATTTCATCCCTTTTCGCGAAATCCCACAGCGCCCGGCCTACCACTTCCTCACTGGCACCTTCCGAATACATATCAGCTGTGTCAAAAAAATTAACACCCAATTCCAGGGCTTTTTTAATAAAAGGTCGGCTCTGTTCTTCTTCTAGCGCCCATAGCCACCGTTCAGTTACTTTTCCGTAGGTCATGGTGCCAAGACATATCCGC
Source organism: bacterium A37T11 (assembly GCA_900109895.1). GTDB lineage: Bacteria > Bacteroidota > Bacteroidia > Sphingobacteriales > Sphingobacteriaceae > A37T11. The sequence continues at coordinate 12,680 of FOBR01000002.1, read as the reverse complement.
GAAACCGTCAAGCCGGTATTGCCAAATCGTGTATATTCCATTTGTGTATTGTTTAGGATATTATTTTACTAACTCAACGCATTTCCACAGGTCTTTATTATCCAACAAAAAACAAGGCTGCCCCCTCTCCGGAGAAAGCTCTGAGAAGTTTATGTTGCTATTAACCTATTACTTTATTTCAGTCTTTAATACCAATTAGATAATTCAGCCAAAAACCATCAGTCTTTAATGTCATTTCACGGCTCCCCTAAAATCATATTTGCTTTTTCTCTCTACAAAGAGAGCTAATCTTTCTTTTAACGTATTTTGTTCAATAAAAATTCTGTTAAACCATTTACCATTGAGCAAAGGGGTGCCAAAACGGATCGTTTGGCAGTTCAGCTTGCAATTCCATCGGATGATTACTGATAGGATGGCTAAAGTTTAGCTTTTTGGCATGCAGGTATATGGCCCTGCTACGCCTGTCTCTTGGAAAGCCATACTTAAAATCGCCCACAATAGGGCTACCCTGTGATGCGAGTTGTACACGGATCTGGTGTGGTCTTCCGGTTAAGGGACTTACCTGAATCAGGTAATAGCCATCCATTTCACCCAATATCTGGTAACTTAACTGCACCTTAAGGCCTCCATCCACTTGGTGATCGTGCAGGAAACTGGTATTTTGGCTTTGATCACGGGTGAGCCAGTGAATAAGCTTTGCTTTGGGTCTATCTGGTGGATTTTTAACAATAGCCCAATACGTTTTACGGATGGCCCGGGCCTTAAACAAATATTGCATGCTTTGCAGAATTGTTTCTGTTTTTGCAAACAGGATTAGCCCACTTACCCGGCGGTCGAGTCGGTGTATGGCGCTAATATATGCTGGCTCGGATAATTGATATTTCTCGGTCAGGAATTTCGAAACCTTCACTTCTAAGGGCTCATCTTCTCCCGTAACGGCTTCTATTACATCCCCAGCACGCTTATTTACAGCGATCAAATAGGGATCTTCGTAAATTATATCTTCATCAGTAATAGGTATCATAAGGCCCTTTTTTGTTGCAGTCAATATCACAAATATAGAGATAATACCACATACAAAAATGTGATGGAACGATAATATCTTGTAGCAGGAATATAAGATCTATGAAATCTTAACAGATCTAAGGGTCCGCAATTCTGGCAATTGAATACCAGATTTTAAAGCCAGCCTTTGCACAGCGAGGAAAGAGAGAAATGCCATCGTACTGCTTACAGCAATTCCGGCAAATATATCAGATGGGTAATGCACGCCCAAATACAAGCGAGATGCGCTAACAAGTATTGCCCAGCAATAAGTAACCATAATTAAGGTGGTACGCCTTGGGAACAAAAGCGCCAAAATAGTAGCCAGGAAGAAAGCATCGCACGTATGCCCGGATGGATATGAAAATCCACCACCAGGTCCCAATTTGTGGATGTCCACAAATTGGTGGAATGGTCGAACCCTTCTAACGGCATATTTAATAGCTGTGACCATAATAGCAGATGTAGTTGCAGTAGCAATGATCGCCAAGTAGCGAAATTTATATGCCTTGCATTTAGTTACAAAAATCATAATAAGCGAAAGGCTGGCAACGCTGTAAGAAATAATGCCAGCACTTTTACTGAGGTTTAACCAAATTACGTCCCAAAACGGAGAGCGTTGTTTATTCAAACCAATAACTATGGCAGAATCATAACTATAAAAAATTGTACCCAAAAGCACAGACATGATCATCCAAAAAACCAGTAACAAAGTAGTTCTCTGGTGGAAATGCATAACTTTTTCAACCCCATTGGGCTCCTGCATTTTAATTTAATTTCCCAAATGTAAAAAAAATGTCAGTAAAATGTAATAAATTTTATTATTAACGGTTTATTTATTTACCAATACAGAATTTACTGAAAATATTATCTAACAAATCTTCCGTTGAAACACTGCCGGTAATCTCGCCCAAGTGATGAAGTGCCTGCCGAATATCAAGTGCCAGGAAATCGGAAGTGATGAAATTGTCAATGCCAAATAGCACTTTCTCCAGTGATGTCGCTGTTTTCTTCAAGGCATCAACATGACGGATGTTGGTAACCATCACATCGTCGGTAGAAATGCGGTCGAGCTGTACTTTGCGGATTAGTTCTTCCTTGAGATCCTCCACACCTGTTTGGTCTTTGGCAGCTATAAAAACTGGTGACAGTTTCGCAAAGGATTGGCGGCTGTCCGGCGAAAGCAAGTCGCTTTTATTAACCACTGTAAGTATGGGTATTTGTAGGGTGGAGATCTCGTCTAACTGGGCGCGAATACTATCGGAATTGTCCTGGCTAGGATCAGCCAGGTAGAGAATAAGGCGGGCCTGCTTAAGCTTCTCCCGGGTACGTTCTACTCCTTTTGCCTCAATTATGTCTTGCGTATCCCGGATTCCGGCAGTATCTATAAAACGGAATGTGATGCCCTGGATATTTATAACATCTTCTATACTATCTCTGGTAGTACCTGCAATTTCAGATACGATAGCTCGTTCCTCATTTACCAGGGCATTGAGCAATGTACTTTTGCCAACATTAGGCTTTCCGGCTATTACTACTGGGACACCATTTTTTAGCACATTTCCCTGTTCAAACGAGCTGATGAGCTGATGCAGTACATGGTTTATTTGGAGCACAAGATTTTTTAACTGATCCCTGTTTGCAAACTCAACATCCTCCTCCGAAAAGTCAAGTTCCAGCTCGATGAGTGAGGCAAAGTTGATTAGTTGCTCCCGCAGCTGTTTGAGTTTATTTGAAAAGCCCCCACGCAGCTGCTGCATAGCTACCTGGTGGGATGCCGCCGAATTGGAAGCAATGAGGTCAGCCACCGCTTCGGCCTGAGAAAGGTCCATAGCTCCATTTAAAAATGCACGGAGCGTAAACTCACCGGGCTTGGCGGGGCGTGCCCCATGCTTGACTAGTAGCTGCATGACGCGTTCGATGATATATCCAGAGGCGTGCACAGATATTTCTGCGCTGTTTTCTTTTGTATAAGAATTTGGGGCTACAAATAGCGAAACAAGCACTTCATCAATGATCTCGCTACCGTCGCGAATGATTCCGAAATGGATGGTATGACTGGACTGTAGGGATAGGTCTTTACCCTTAAAAACGTTATTACAAATTGCAATGGCGTCTATACCGGAAAGGCGGATTACTGCAATTGCACCGCTGCCTGCAGGGGTGGCTAATGCTACAATGGTGTCGCTGTAGGTATGTAATGGTGGGGTTATCGCCATGGGACAAAGTTACATAAAAAATGATTGTCCCCATCTCCACTAATTGGACGATCATTTTATTCGACTTCGGCGGATCATAGCCCCAAAATCAAGTCCTATGTCCATAGCTTCGACAGTTTGTGCGATACGTTTGCTCCGGGTTTCAATAGTCTTGGCGCTATTGATGCTGCTTACATAGACCAATCCTGAGGGGAAGAATTAAATTACCTTCTCCTACAGGGACTAATGACAACCCAGACACTGGTATTGTATCCAAACTACCCCTAACACGAAAACCTTTTCGATTACCCGGTTTTATCTTTTCTGCAAATCCCAATGGTACTTCAATATAATTCCAGCCAGTCTTTTCCCCTTTTTGGGCATATTTTAATAGTTCTGCAGTAAAAATTAACATCTATGTATCAAATAAAGAATAACCAAATATAGTAACAAATAAATTATGAATACTACTGAGGTTTGATAGCCGTAATTCATTAAATTTTATCTTATATAAACAAACTTTTATAAAAAAATTAAAAAAGTTATTAATTAATTACTTAAAAAAAATATATTTGCCTTTATCTTTAAAATCATATCATGGATAAAAAATATATATTAGGTTTACTGGGTAGCATAGCCCTTTGCCTTGTATCTTCAACCTTTATGAACGCGCAAGTGGCGCCAGTACAAGCCGCTGCTGACGATGGTGCTTCCCTTATTGGGCGATGGGACCTCAACATGGACGAAAATGGAAAAAAAGCACCATCTTGGCTGGAAGTAGAATTATCCGGATTTAAAACGCTTGTTGGGCGCTTTGTAGGAACTGGCGGAAGCGCCAGGCCTATATCCAAAGTAGCGTTCCATAATAACAAGTTTTCTTTTGCTATACCACCACAATGGGAATCAGAAGACCGGGACCTGGTATTGGAGGGTACGCTGTCATCCCGCGGGATCACCGGAACCATCCAAACCAGCGATGGTCGGACGCATCCGTTTACGGGTGTGCGGGCACCTAATCTCACACGAAACAAAAAACCTTCCTGGGGAAAATCCATTAACTTGTTTAACGGTAAGGACCTGACGGGTTGGAAAGCTATCGGAAAGGAAAACCAATGGGTCGTAAAAAACGGAATCCTCACTAGCCCTTACTCTGGAGCGAATCTGATCTCTGAAAAAACCTTCAATGATTTTAAATTGCATGTGGCGTTTAAATATGATCAGAACAGCAACAGCGGCGTTTATCTCCGGGGCCGCTACGAAACCCAAATTATTGATAATCCCAAGACCAACCATCCATCCAGCCACCTTTTTGGCGGCGTATATGGTTTTTTGGTACCCAGTGAAATGGCGCTTATCGGTCCGGGACAATGGCAAACCTTTGATATCACGCTGGTCGGAAGAATGGTGACCATCGTAGCCAATGGAAAAACGATCATTTGTAACCAAGAGATTCCGGGCATTACCGGTGGCGCCCTCGATAGTAACGAAGGCGAACCTGGGCCAATTTATATTCAGGGAGACCATGGCCCTATTGAATTCAAAAGCATCGTAATTACACCGTCTTTGTAAATGACGGTGGCCTGAGCTTTGGACAAGGCACAAATCACAAAGCCGGTTCGATACGGTGCTTAGACAACTGTCCTAAACGACTACATTTCTCCTTCCACCCCCAAACCAAAAAGGGCAAAATCGTATTTTACCGGATCTAAAGGATCCAGTATCTTGAGATTTTCAGTTAGTTCGATGGCGGTTTGCCAGTCAGTTTGTTTACGATTAATAAGACCCAGCCTACGGGCTACCCGATCAACGTGCACATCGCACGGAGAAATGAGCTGCGCAGGTTTTAACTTATGCCACAACCCAAAATCAACTCCACAATCATCCCTTCGCACCATCCACCTAAGGAACATATTAAGCCGTTTGCATGAAGAATTTTTAGAGGGAGAACTAATATGTTTACGCGTACGTAAGGGATAGTCCGGAATACTAAAAAAATACCTTCTAAAATAATTTAGTGACTGTTCCATAGTAAAATGGCAACCCGATACCAAGAATGCATCTTCCAACGAATCGTAACGCGCATAATGTTCCCGAAAGAAACTGACAAAGTACAAAAGATCTGTTTCATTAAAAGTGCGGTGTTTAAAGCCTAAAAGGGCTTTGAGGTCGTTTTCAGTATGTTGCATTATAAACTGATAAGGGGCACTGTCCATACGTTCAATAAGCTCTCCGCATTTTTTAATAATGGTTTTTCGCTGTCCCCAAGCTAATATTGCCGAAAAGAAGGCCATGATTTCCACATCTTGCTTTTTGGAAAACCGGTGCGGGATACAAACGGGATCGTTGACAATAAAATCAGGTCGGTTATACTGCTTAACCTTGTCGTCCAGAAACATTTTTAAATCAATGGCCACGCGATCATCCATCACCAATAACTCATCATTTTAGCAATCATAAAATGCCATTTAACCTCTGCGGCTACGAAAAAACACTAAGTGAGCCAAGGTTTCACTTAGTGTTTTTTCCTGAGTTAGGCGCCGGGTAAACACCATTTTTATCAAACCGTGTTAAAAATTAATAAGCTCTCGCAAACAGTACCCGTTGTTTGCTAGGCTTCCCTGTAAAGATACAAATTCCAGGCTCTTCCTTACTGTCCAGCGGAATGCAGCGGATGGTTGCTTTCGTTTCATCCTTAACGCGTTTTTCTGTTTCAGAAGTACCGTCCCAATGCGCAAGCACAAAGCCCGGTTTTTCATCCAAAATACGCTTAAATTCGTCATAAGAATTCACTTCCACGGTATTTTCAGTTCGAAATGCGAGGGCTTTATTATAAATGCTTTGTTGCATTTCTTCCAGAAGCGCGGCTATCCGATCCACCAGCCCAACTTGCGACACGGTCTCTTTGTTCTGCGTATCGCGCCTGGCCAATTCAACCGTACCTTGCTCCATATCCCGAGATCCGACAGCTATACGCACAGGCACACCTTTCAGCTCCCACTCAGCAAATTTAAATCCCGGACGCTGGGTATCACGATCATCATATTTATACGAAATACCTTTTTGTTTTAACTCTGCGATAAGCGTATCTGCCAAAATGTCAATTTTCGCCTTTTCTTCATCTGTTTTGTAGATGGGGACAATTACAACCTGTATCGGCGCTAACTTTGGAGGTAAAACCAAACCGGCATCATCAGAATGCGCCATAATAAGAGCACCTATTAAACGAGTGGATACACCCCATGATGTAGCCCATACATAATCAAGTTTACCTTCTTTTGAAGTGAATTTCACATCGAAGGCCTTGGCAAAGTTCTGACCTAAAAAGTGGGAAGTTCCAGCTTGCAGCGCTTTACCATCCTGCATAAGCGCTTCAATACAATACGTGTTTACAGCCCCAGCAAAACGTTCATTTTCCGTCTTCACCCCTTTAACAACTGGAAGAGCCAACCAGTTCTCCACAAAATCAGCATACACATTCATCATTCGTTCGGACTCCTCCACAGCTTCCTGTTGGGTAGCATGAGCCGTATGACCTTCCTGCCATAAAAACTCGGCCGTGCGCAGGAACAACCGGGTACGCATTTCCCAGCGCACTACATTAGCCCATTGGTTAACCAAAATAGGCAAATCCCGGTAGGATTGAACCCATCCTTTATACGTATTCCAAATGATGGTTTCAGAAGTTGGCCGTACGATCAGTTCTTCTTCCAGCTTGGCCTCCTCGTCAACGACAATGTTGCCATTTCCATCATTTTTAAGCCGATAATGTGTCACAACGGCACATTCAGTGGCAAAACCCTCCACATGTGAAGCCTCCTTAGAGAAAAATGACTTGGGGATGAATAAAGGAAAATAGGCATTGCTATGCCCGGTATCTTTAAACATTTTATCCAAAGTTGCCTGCATTTTCTCCCAAATGGCATAGCCATAAGGTTTTATTACCATACATCCCCTTACTGCAGAATGTTCGGCCAGATCGGCCTTAGTAACAAGTTCGTTATACCACTGTGAATAATCGCTATTTCTGCTTGTAATGCCTTTACTCATTGATTTTCTTGGAATAATATTTGTACCTTTATTGCAACTTTATACATCTAAATTGCGTCAACAAAGTTAGACGGATTTATGAAATTAAAGCGATAAAATTTACATTACGACTTGCCATCGGTTAAACCTGTAGCATGTAGCCGAGTCAATACGTTAAATAAAAAGTATAGAAGATTATAGCCTTCAACAAAGAAAGGAAATAAAAAAATGAAACATAAAATCATTATAAACAGCGTGGCCTTGGCCGGTATACTGGCACTCGGTGCATGTACTACCGCCAGGCAAACTGCCTTTGTAGACGATGTCTATCAAAGTGGTGGTAAGGCTCGGAGCGTAAGTTATCGCAGTCCGGACTACTACGCAGATAACCAGCCTGTGGACGATGGACAATATGCGGACAGTGTTGGTAACGATGCCGACACCGTTTATGATACCGTATATAACGATGTGAATTCACAGGCCCAAAATACAAACGGAGGTTATTATAACGACGAATACAGTGACAGCGAATATGCTAATCGTATCAATCGATTTTACTATAGCTCTCCTGGTATGAGCTATTATGACCCATGGTTTGACCCGTGGTATGGCTATGCTCCCGGCTTCTCCTTTGGTATTGGCTGGGGTGGCGGCTGGGGTTGGGGCTCCGGATTCTCATTAGGCTGGGGAAGCAGTTTTTACAGCCCATATTATGCAGGCGGCTGGGGATATGGTTATCCATACTATGGCCGCGGATTTTGGGGGCCTTATTCTTATTACAGTAATGTTGGCTTTGGTTGGGGAGGTTATTATGGTGGTGGATATTATGGACACAACCATTACCGCTTCCCACAACGTACTCGCACAGCCTATAATAGTAGGAGTTCAAGAAGTGGAGACTCCGGAAGATCTCCTTCAGGTAACTACGGCGGTGCAGCTGGTTATATGGGAATTGGTGGCCGTTCTTCCAGAACTTTAAATGGTAATGATATTAGCCGTTCGGGTACATCAGGACGTGTTTTACGTCCTGGTTCTCCAATAAATAGTACTGATGGAATTAGTAGAGGCCGGGTTCAAAGAGAGACAGTTTACATTACACGTGACCAAAATGGAAGGGTACTTTCCACATCAAGAGGCCCTTCAGATAGAACTGTACGATCAGGTATTTCATCCAGAAATTATGGTGGGGATAACAGAGTGAGCCGTCCTTCATCAGTTAATCGGCCAAATTCCTCTTCTTATTCAAGACCAGAAACTGTGAGCCGTCCTTCAAGCGAGTCTTCCCGTCCTTCTTATAGTCCTCCCCCCCAAAGGTCATCAGGTGAAAGTTCCGGCGGAGGCAGATCTTATGGCGGTGGCGGTAGATCATCCGGCGGTGGTGGAGGCGGCGGTAGGTCATCCCGCGGCAGATAATTTATTGACTAAGTAACTATTTTAATCAGCCAGCTAATAATTATTCAAATCTATTAATTGCACAGCAAAATAAGGATGGCAATGAAGTTAGCTGGCTATTTTGTAAATTAACTTTTTTTAACTAACTATCTTTATTCATGAACAGTAAGAAAATAGGCATATTATGTTTAAGCCTACTTGCATATTCTTTCCAATCTAAAGCTCAAATCGTTGATGATTTGTTAAAGTTCTCTCAATCAGAACAGGGAGCAACCGCGCGTATGAAAGCGCTTGGAAATGCACAGACCGCTCTGGGTGGAGATATCAGTTCCATTTCTGGAAATCCAGCAGGTTTAGGTTTTTTTAACCAATCTGACATCAGTGTTTCGTTTGATTATTTTGGGGACCGAAATAAAACGAACTATTTTGATGGCAAAAACACCAGTAACTTTGGTCGCGTAGGCTTAAATCAAGCAGGAGTTGTTTTCAATTTACCATCTTATCGAGCGCGCGGAGGGGATTTGCAATCTGGCTGGATTAACTTTAATATAGGAATAGGTTATGCCAAGACACAAAGTTTTAACACTAAACTCAATTTTTCAGGAAATAATGATGCCAGTAGCATTACAGAATTTTTAGCAGATGAAGCCGATTTTGGTGATTCCTTTTTAGGAGATATGGGATATGAAATGGGTTTAATTGACTATAACAAAACTGGCACGAATAACTATCATTTCCCTACTAGCGGACCTTATGTAAACAATCAGGAAACTCAATTGAGGAAAAAAGGTACCCAATCTGAAACTAACCTTTCATTTGGTGGTAACTACAGTAATGTATTTTATATAGGTGCGTCCATAGGCTTTTCAGCATTTAACTATGATATGGATCGGGATTTTTGGGAAAATGGAGGTATGGCAGATGCAGCACAAATCCAAAAGGAATCTCCGGAATCGGAATTTCTTGACCCTTCCAGTTATTTGAATAATTTATTAGGAAGTGATTATCAACTACAGTATACTACTTCACAAATTACACGTGGCCGTGGTGTTAACGGTAAGATTGGAATGATTTTCCGTCCAACACCTGCATTTCGTATCGGTGTTTCAGGCACTACCCCAACCTGGTATCATGTAACAAATGATCTTTTGGATTATGGGGAAACATATTTTAATAATCACACCACAGGAACTCAGATAGACCATTTAGATACAAAAGATTTAGACGGATCTTTTTATCAAGAATATAACTTTCGCACCCCTTACCGTTTAAATGGAGGTCTTGCTTATGTATTTGGTGATGGGCTAATTAGTGGGGATATTGAATATATTAATTATAAAAGCATTCATTATTCTTATGATGACGATCAGGCAGACGAGGACGCTATTAATGCATCAATTAAAGATAGTTATAGAGGAACCTTAAATTATAAAGTCGGTGTAGAATACCGCATCGCCCCGGAATTCCTAATTAGAGGAGGTTATAATTTTAACAACTCTCCTTACAAAGATAAATCGTATGACATTAGTAGTCAAACCATATCCGGGGGCCTAGGATACCGCATTAATAATGTATATTTTGATCTAACCTATCAAAATCTCACTTTATCAGACACCTATGCCCCTTATAAATTTAATTATAGAGACGCGGCAAATCCAACAGCGAGTTTCGATAATACCAGGAATAATGTATTCCTGACATTTGGTGCTAAGTTTTAGGTAAAGTAGATTGTCAACAAGCGATGGTACCGCAGCGTTGCTTAATAGGGGGTGAGGGCAACAATGATTATAGCTGGGGCATCAATATGTCCGGAGGTATCTGGGGCGACAGTGTGGGTCCGCTTGGCAATGATGCGTTTTGCAATTCAAGCGGCCTGGGCATGGCGGATGATGTGCTTTCCGGCTTATGGAACACCCAGAACGGTGGATACTGGATTGCCTCGGAGGGGTTCAATGGTTTTGCCAGTGAGGCAGACGGGTTCTAATATGGGGCATCTACCCTATCCCAATCATATATGATCAATTATCATTAAAAAGGCTTTTTCTGACGGATACTTGATAATGTCCCTGCAAATGCGATGTATGTCCGTAAAGCTAAGGCCGGCCGAACGGTAAGCCAATTACGTCCATATAAGCAGGATAACTCCTTTTGCGTGGGCTTACCCCTGTCCGTTATGGAATATGCCTGGCCGGGATCATTTTGCCTTTCTTTGGTATAGGTAATAAAACCGTTGTCCTTGAGCGGCTTTATATAATCATCCCGATAGCGCTCCTTACTCTGGTAGCCAAGTATGGTTGCTAGTTCTTCTAAGCCTATCGGTTGCAATGCCAACAACAATGTACTAGCAGCAATCTGCCTCTCCTCTTAAGTAACTCCCCACTTTTTTCTTCCCAACTCCCAAACGCAGATAGACCGTACGGAAGGTGGGGCGAGTGCTTTCCCGCAAAACCCGGGATACAATTGATAAACCTGCACATGTAATAAACCAAAATATAAAAACCATCCGTTAAATCAGCGGGTGGTTTATACCCACCCTTCGTTTTATTTATCCCTATATTCTTCACCCGTTTTAGGGTTAATATAAAAACTCATTATTTTACCACCGACATTTTTCCATACCCTGCCCGGACCAATTTGTTAAACTCATAGGGTTTTACCAGGTAATCCAACACATTTAATTCATAACTTTCCAAAGCCAGTGTGGGGTCGGCCGTCACAAATATAAAAAAGCTGCTGTTGTAGCAAGGTTTTAATAAAGAAAGTTCCTTCCATATCGGGCATATGAATGTCTGATACCACAAGCTGAACATTCATTTTTTCAAGCAAAACCATGCCTTTGATTGGCGAATCAAAACTTCCTAATACCTTTATGTTAGTTAACGCATGCAGTTCCGGGTAATGCAACTAGGCTGAAATTATTCCACTGGTAAATGGATAATGAATTGCCACTAAGCAGTATGTTTGCTAAAAATGCTACCCTTTTGTCAGATATGGTAAAATGGCGGGGCACATAATAACAAATAAGAGCGCTGAAACCCGCCCAAACGGAATAGATCAGGATGAACTATAGCACCAATACAACTAAACCTTTTAAAGATCGCCAATAAGAAACCCAGCGTTTAATCACATACGTAGTTGAATAAAAGAGCGTAGTTACCAAAATAAAGTCTTTGATTACAATAGCCCACATAACTGGTCAATTGATCACTCTTTGATAACTGCTTATATAGACGATCAAAACTAGTGACCAATAAATCAAGTGGATAATATTGGCCCACCCTTTAAAGTAAGCAGCGTGCTGGATAAGTGGTAGAAAAGGAATACGTTCTGAATACCAGGGAAGAATACCCGGAAGTCGGGAAGATTTCTTTTTGTGCAAGGCTATTATCCAAAACAGCATTGCTGACTTTTCCGCCATAAAAGGAGAACAGAAAAAGCACGGGGGAAGTCTACCCGGATACTGACAAGTTTCAGGGAAAACCAGCCAAACTTCCGGTTGTGGATTTCCGTACTGTACGGCTACCCTTCAGGGTTACTTTATACCCTAGGAAAACGGATAAATTGCCAGGGAAGCTTCTTAGCACTTCGGGGAGATTTCTATGGCAGCTTTCCGGTGCTGCCTTGTTGTATTCCATACCTCCACGGCCATTAAATAATGCTGGAAAAAGGCAGGGTAAACCTCCTTAAATGCGATAGAAACTTCCTTCCGGTTATTGCATACTTCCCCCCGAAAGCCTGTAACCTTTAACGAAGGGTAGCCAGTTGTCCGGCTATTGTCCGGACAACGCCCACCGTATGTGCCATGAAAACATGAGCATATTATGATCTTTGTATGGTTAGAATAAACAACCATTTAACAAACATGCTGTAGGGATAGGCGCCAGAAGAAAATTGCAGCAAATTTACACCTCCCAGATCGGTGTGTGGGAAAGGACGGGTAAGAACGACGGGGCTGAGGTAGGAAAATACCTCGTGTATACTGGAATCAAAACACCCAGTGCCTGGTGCGCTGCGTTCGTT
>FOBR01000012.1 GCA_900109895.1 bacterium A37T11 | reverse complement strand
TAAAAAATTCCTGTTGGGCCCGCTGCATCTCAATGATGAAATACTCCCCTTTATCACCCGTACAATACAGGTCAAAAATAACCCCAGCCTCATCCTTCCCTTCCCCAACATGTTCGTTTTTACCATAGGTGAGGTCAACAATGGTTTTCCTGCCGCGGAATATGGCATTTAAAAATTTAATTAATAGGTCTTTGTTACTCTCCCTGGAGAATATTTTTTTGAATCCAACATCCGTAAGCGGATCGATAAAAGGGCCTTGCCCGGACTTTTTTGGTAATTTATCTGCCATATGAGAAATTATTAATTAACTAAACAAAAATAGTTAAATGATATCAAAAACAAATCAATAAAGATGTTCATTTTATTCATTATTGAAAAAATAATCTTTTCAATGATTAAGGCTATACAGAATTGGATATGGAATTAATTAGTTTATTAACTCATTGGTGGAGTTCTTCATTTGATATTTTTAATCGGAGGTCAAATTTTAATCTTACTCAAAATTAACTCAGCCGGTCAATTGAACGGCATGGGGATAAAAGCGGAAGGAGACCCCGGTGAGCCGCAGGCGAACCGAGGCTCCTGTAGCGGTTTTCCCCGCCGTGAGATGACCGGTTGAGTTATTATGATTTTGATAGAGAACGGCATGGGGATAATAGCGCAGCGGTTTTCCCCGCCGTGAGATGACCGGCTGAGGTGAAACATATGTTTTTGATTTGATCATCTATGGTGCCAACAGACCGGAACTAGTGACGGTGCCTGTGCTTGTGAAATTGGTACTAGGAGTATTATTTTTTACGCTGTCAATCAGGTACGGTAAAAGCAGTAAGGCTGAAAGGAGCAAGGACTATGGTTTACTTTGTGTAAAGCGACAATAATCGCACTGGTATTATTAGTTATCGCTGGATTGTTAGGTTAGCGATTCGTCAATTTACCCCGTAAGAAATCGGTAGAGTGACCATTAAAAAAGCCACACCTTTGCGGGTATGGCTTTTATTTTTACTTTTTATTTGCCTTCTGGAACCTGGTTTCTTTTAAGGATTAATATTTAAACCTTCTCGATTTCTTCAATGGACAGATTTAATCCCTTTGCAATATCTGCAAATGGGACACCCATCTTTTTGAACTCAGCTGCAGACTTCAACTTTTCAGCGTAAGCATTGGCTCTTTCTCTTTCTGCCTTTTCCCGTTCCATTTCTGCCCTTTCCCGCTCCTGCTCAATCAGCCTTTCAGCCTTAACTCGTTCTTCCTTCCTGCCCTCTTCTAATAACATCTCATATGTGCTCATGATACTATTTTTTATGTTTGAAGGTAACTTTTTTATTTCTTCGATTACTTTTTCTTTCGTTAAGTCAACCCTGCTAAAGTAATAGGTTAGCAGCGATTGTTGCAACTCTATACTAACACCCTGCAAAGCCATTTGTAGTAGCGGGATGAAATTATCATTTAGCCATTGCTTGTCATGGCTATGTTTCAATAATAACAATGAAGATGCCAAAAAATGGTTTCCTGTTGCTAGGATAACCTCATCTGCCGTATCTCCAATATCGTTGTAAACATAGGCAAAATTTGGGATAAATCCAAGCAAACTTTGATCTAATTCACCAAACAGCTTATCCAGCGTCCAGTATTCCCACTTTTTCCTGCCGTGGTAGAACAACACCGGGATGATGGGGACCAATTGTTTTTGGCCTTGTTTAATTTGCTGTTGGTAGCAGGATAACAAGTAACTACCTATTTGCAATGGTGTATGCTTGTCCGGATAACTCTTATGTTCAACCAAGATGGAAATCTCCACGTTGCCCTTCCCATCCAGTCGCCGGCAACTATACAACGAATCGGACATGGATTTTGCCAATTTCCCAGATACATAACTGTCTGGTAAGCGTTCCATGGTGGAAAAATCGAGTTTCTGCGATATATGTTCAGGCAATGCCGATTTGAAGTACTCAACGGCCACTTGCTTGTCGTCAAGAATCGTTCGGAAGAAACTGTCATGAGGTGAGGATATGTCTGCCATATATACTAAATAAAATAATAGGCAAATTACTAATAATATTACTATTCTGTACTGTTCAGTTTATTCATTTTTCATTCGCTTATCCTTGAGATTGCTACAATTTAATTCATTAATTGGTCTTTATTACTCTCCCTGGAGAATATTTTTTGAATCCAACATCCGTAAGCGGAGCAATAAAGATGTTCATTTTATTCATTATTGAAAAAATAATCTTTTCAATGATTAGCACTGCACTAATCCAGTTTTAAATCAATTAGTTTATTAACTCATTGGCAGAGTCCTTCCTTTGATATTTTAAGCGGAGGTCAAATTTTAATCTCACTCAAAATTAACTCAGCCGGTCAATCGAACGGCATGGGGATAATAGCGCAGCGGTTTTCCCCGCCGAGAGATGACCGGCTGAGTTATTAAATCATTGTTTAAAAAACTATTGTGTAAAACATATTAAAGTTTTAATCCAATATAAGATGTCCAGTTCTAATTTTATTTGTTTACGTAATAATCCAAACGAAAATGTATATTTGTAGCAGATACGTTACATTTAATAAACTGACTATGGAATACGTTGACGATTTTTTTTCAGCCACCTATGTAAAAAAGACTGGAATTCTCACAGCAGCCTGGAAGGCCTGCAATGGTGCAGATGATTTTATAAATTCCCTGAAAAGATACAAGGTTTTTTACGACAACATAAAAGCGAAAAAAGTGGTTTGGAATCACAAGGAATTTTTTTATGATATACCGCCTGCACTTCAGCAATGGTTGCAAAATTTTTTGGATAAACCAGCCTTTCTTGCGGTTAGCAATTTACAAGTGGCACATGTGTTGCGTGGGGATGTCGAATCCCATCATTCATTAATAAATATGTATACCGATAATAGTAGCTGTTTTGTCCCCCGATTTTTTTTGAACGAAAAAGATGCACAAATCTGGGTGGATAAAAAGATACTGCCTAAACAATCCGAGCAAGGCGAACTTGTATTGGAAAGCATAATGGCAAATGGGCAAGCAAGGTTAAGTTTAGAACTGGACCTGTCTATATTACCCGATTATATGGCCGAATTTAAAAAATTTCTTCAAAGCCGTACTTTCTTTGCGGAGTCCTTCTCACTCTATCAGCAACTAGGTACCCGGGAAAAAGAGATCCTTGGCCTTATCACCCACGGATTCACAAACCATGAGATTGCAAACCGACTTTACCTGGCTTTTACTACGGTGCGGACCCATCGCAAGAACATCTATAAAAAACTTCGTTGTAAATGCGCCGCAGACTTGATGAAATTTGTAGTGTTTTATTAAAGATGATTCCAAAAATTTATAACAGTATACTTAACCAGGGTTAGGTACAAGAAGTGGCTATAGGTGGGATATATAACATCCGTCAGAAAAAGAATCGACTGGGCATTAATAGCATTAACGGCTATCCTATCCATTGATAGCGTTATTAACTTATTTGAATCAGGTACGGTAAAAGCAGCAAGGACTATGGATTACTCTTGGTATTAACTGGTACTTTTTAATAGCACTAACTGCAGTCAAGGTTATCGAGGCGGGTTTCGGTGGAACGGGGCGGTCAGTTCAAATGGTCTTATCTGCAGGAAAGGCCTTGATTTATCTAATCATTATTTACCTGGGAAAACGAATATCAAAAGAAAAAATCCAGTTGCGTAAAGCGACAATAATGACGTTGGTATTATTAGTTATCGCTGGATTGTTAGGTTAGCGATTCGTAAGTTCATTAAGCCTTTGGCTTCATTGGTTGATTTTATTTCAGGTCAATTTCCAGTCTTCACTCCTATTAAACTCAGCCGGTCAATCGAACGGCATGGGGATAATAGCGAAAGGAGACCCCGGTGAGCCACAGGCGAACCGAGGCTCCTGTAGCGGTTTTCCCCGCCGTGAGATGACGGCTGAGTTATTAAGATATAATAGCGGAAGGAGACCCCGGCGAGTCAGAGGCGAACCGAGGCTCCTGTAGCGGTTTTTCCCGCCGTGAGATGACCGGCTGAGTTATTAAATCATTGGTTAAAAAAATATTGAGTAAGACAATTTAAAACAATGGCTTTGCTGGGAAGTCAACAAATGGATTGGTTATGGCTGGCTGGCAGGGATGAGAGGATGCAATGGCTTCTGTTTTAAAACGTGATGTGCCAGCTCTTCCCAATTGTTAATAGGTGCAGGAGAATGGAGCAAGTGCCCTATTTGCCCAAAGATGTCCTTAGCCTTTTTGCCTTGTTTCCGCAGATACTGAATGGAAGTATCGCCTGCTGATTTGGAGAGTTTCTCACCGTCAGCACGGTTTAATAAGGGGTGGTGATAAAAGGTGCCCTGTGTAAAGGAAGGAATGTTCAATACACTTGCCAAGTAAAGTTGCGCTTGGGTGGATGGCCAGAGATCCTGTCCTCGAACGATCAGGTCGACGTTAAAATGTTGGTCATCGATGAGGGATGCTAATTGGTAGGAGGGGTGTCCATCTTTTTTACGCACGATAAAGGGTTGTGGTGTATGTAGACGCCAGCTTACCCCAGGCTGATCTAACGACAGATTACGGTTTGAACAAGTGCCAGGATATACCCCGATGGGATTATTGGCGGCTAGCTGGGCGCGGCTACAACAGCAAGCGAATACTTGGTGTTGGTCTTTTAACTGTTGCAGGGCTTGCCGGTATAGTGGCATACGGAGTATTTGCGAATAGTGCTGTTCAAACTCGTGCAGGTCTTTTGGTCCTTCATCATACGCAATATCCAGGAAATGTAAGGTGTCAAAAATATCCTGGATGTACACCTTTTTAGAACGTTGCCCATCCAGATCGTCAATACGCAGCAGGATGTGTGCGCCGTGCTGTTTGGCCAGTGCTGCCGTGATAGAAAAGGACAGGACATTGCCCAAATGCAGAAACCCGCTGGGCGTTGGTGCCAAACGGGTTCTGATCAATGCCTTAGTAGTGCCCATTAGGGTACGAAGATAACCAATTAATTGGCTATTTTTTGAATGGCTCGTCGTTGATGCCTACTATTTCTCCCTTTTTAATTGCAGGAATGAGCTCTACGTCATAATCAGTTTTACCAGGACCTGCCACTAATGCAAAGAAATGCTCGCCTCGCTCTTCGTTGCCTGTTTTTCTAAACTTTAAGATGCGTAAGCTTTGCCCGGCAATATCTTCCATTTTATTTGAACCAAGCAGCTTTTCACCAGCACTGGTAGCATTTGACGCAGCACTGGCCTTTCTGTTTACATCATAGCCAGTTTTTAAAGTTTTGGATGATCCCAGGTCGCTGCCAGTTTGAACAACACTCTCACCGGCATCTGCAACAGCCCCTGCAGCTTTACTGAGCCAGCCTGTTTTTCTTTTTTTGCTATTAGCTATATATTTAAAGCCCGAAGAAGAGGTTGGTTCGCCGATGGTGAGGTCATCTCCAACTTTGAAGGTCCTTCCTTTATCGTCTACAAAAGTTTTTTCATCGGTAAGTTCTTGTGCAAATGACACAAAAGGTGCTAGTGTCAAAAGCATTAGACTAGTCTTAATAATGCATTTAATCGATTTCATGATGTTTATATGTTAAAATGTGTTAAATTTTATTGCTGCTAAAATAATAAATACTCATTTTATGTAAAGTAACGGTGGTATCATATTTTAGGAAATATTAGTTTAATTGCGTTTTAGTACCCTTTTTGGCGTGATAATAGCTGCTTTTTTTGGTGATGGATTGTCACATCCAAAAAATAAATCATTTTAAGTACATTAATTAAACATGGATAAACATAGTACAACAAGGTTTAGTAACCGGGTAGCAGACTACGTAAAATACAGGCCTGGTTACCCTGCCGGTGTGATTCACTACCTTCAGGGCGAACGGATAACCCCTGATCTGCATATTGCGGATGTGGGGGCAGGAACGGGCATATCCAGTAAACTGTTTTTAGACGCTGGTTATCGCGTAACTGCGGTAGAACCCAATCGTGAAATGCGGGAAAAAGCGATAGAGCTTTTAGGGAATGTGCCAGGCTTTGATGCGGTTGATGGAACAGCTGAGCATACGGGTTTAGCCGCCGATTCTGTAGATGTGGTGGTTGCTGGGCAAGCTTTTCATTGGTTTAATGCGCGGAAGGCCCGGTCTGAGTTTAAACGGATATTGACCCCTGGTGGATTGGTGGTATTGCTATGGAATGAGCGGAAAACAGATTCTGCATTTGCACAACAGTACGACAAGCTCATCACCAAACATGCCATCGACTACATACAGGTAGACCACCGGAACATTGATTACGCCGATATTGCCGATTTTTACGATCCGGACCCGTTTGAACTGCAAATTTTCAAAAATCAACAGGTGTTTGACTTCGAGGGATTGAAGGGTCGTTTATTCTCTTCTTCTTATATGCCTGTGCAGGGCGAAGCGGGCTATGACGAAACGGTGGCTGAATTGCAGGAGTTGTTTGACCGCTATAAGGAAAATGGAACCATTACTATTCATTATGATACGAAGGTGTATCTTGGAAGAATAGGCGCATAATTTTTCCGATATTTGCCGCTATGGCAGATGAATCACAAAAAAACAATCCGCTTCATGGTGTGACGCTTGAAATGATCCTAACAAGGTTGCATGCCCATTATGGATGGCAGGAGATGGCCAGGCTTATCCGTATCAACAGTTTTAGCAATGATCCTAGTATACGCTCAAGCCTGGCTTTTTTACGCAGGACGCCCTGGGCCCGAAAAAAGGTTGAAGACCTTTATATAGATACATTTTTTGGTTAGTAGCAGGCTCTTTAATTATGCCTATGGGCAACGCGGATTTTCAATTGCATTGTTACGGACAGTGAGCCAATAACATAGGGATTTTTTTTATTTTCGTCCCAGATTTAATCATTGTTATATTTTAATCACTCTAAGAAATTACTTGTATGTTAATAAATGCTAAAAACCTGCTGTTCCTTTGCATGACGGCCTTGCTGCCTTTATGTTCATTGGCCCAGAAAAAACCGGTTGTTGATACGGTTAAAACAGCAGATACCACTAAAAAGGAAGCGCCACCCAAGAAACCTGAAAAACCGCCGGTTATTAAACCTTATGGGGAGGTGATCACAGATAAGGCCATCACTAAGAAAGGCCTTATTATGATTCACAAAGTGGATGATAAGTATTTTTTTGAATTAGACGATAAGGTACTGAATAAAGACATGCTGGTTATAGCCCGTTTGTCCAAATCAGGTGCCGACGTACGGTCAGGTTTTACTGGTTATGCCGGCGATCAGGTAAATGAGAATGTCATTAGATTTGAGAAGGGGCCTGAAGACAAGATCTTCCTGCGCAAGATCTCGTTCAGTGAGTTTTCTCGTGATACAACAATGCCAATGTACCGGTCAGTAATGAATTCAAATATACAGCCAATAGCTGCCTCCTTTGATATTAAGGCATTTTCCAAAGACAGTACGGCTTCTGTGATTGACGTGACTGACTTTTTGAAGGGCGATAATGATGTGCTGTTTTTTGATCAGGGAGCCAAATCAAGCTTAAAATTGGGAGGCTTTCAGGCGGATAAATCCTATATATCGGGTGTAAATTCCTATCCGATGAATACCGAGATCAAAACGGTAAAGACCTATAGCCGTTCTGGTGGTGGGCAAATGGGCCCCATGGGTCCTATGGGTGGAGGAGGCGGTACGGCTACCGTGGAGCTTAATTCATCGT
The DNA here is from genome assembly GCA_900109895.1 of bacterium A37T11. GTDB lineage: Bacteria > Bacteroidota > Bacteroidia > Sphingobacteriales > Sphingobacteriaceae > A37T11. The sequence goes on along the minus strand of FOBR01000012.1, from coordinate 145,984 downwards.
TGGTAATGCTGCCCCAAAACCAAATGCAAGCGCGCTATTTTGATAACCGGGTAGGTTATTTTGCCGTAGGTTATACCGATTTTGACAAAGACCCACAAGGGGTGGAAAAAGTCAGTTTGATTAAGCGCTGGCGGTTGGAACCTAAGGATATGGCGGCTTATAAACGCGGTGAACTGGTAGAGCCCCAAAAGCCCATCATCTTTTATATTGACCCGGCTACTCCCAAAAAATGGGTTCCATACTTGATACTAGGGGTCAATGACTGGCAGGCTGCTTTCGAAAAAGCTGGTTTCAAAAATGCCATTTTTGCCAGGGAAGCACCTACAAAAGCTCAGGATAGTACCTGGAGCCTGGAGGATGCCCGTTATTCAGCCATCGTTTACAAACCTTCAGCTATTGCCAACGCTATGGGTCCTAGCATTGCAGACCCGCGCACAGGCGAGATTTTGGAGAGCCATGTGAGCTGGTACCATAATGTGATGAAGCTGGTGCACGACTGGTATTTTATCCAGACGGCTGCCGTAGATAAGAATGCGCGCAAAATGGAATTCAGCGATGAACTGATGGGGCAGCTTATCCGTTTTGTTTCCAGTCACGAGATAGGGCATACATTAGGATTGCGCCATAATTTTGGTTCTTCCTCCACGGTCCCTGTTGAAAACCTGCGCAACAAAAAATGGGTGGAAGCCAATGGGCATACACCAAGCATTATGGATTATGCCCGTTTTAATTATGTGGCACAACCCGAAGACAACATCAGCGAAAAAGGACTTTTCCCCCGGATAGGTGCCTATGATAAGTGGGCTATAGAATGGGGATACCGGTTGTTTCCCAAATTTGCAGGCCCGGAAGAGGAAAGAGGGTATTTGAATAAATGGGTCATTGAAAAGAGTAAGAACCCTTTCCTGTGGTTTGGCACAGAATCTAACCCTGACGATCCCCATAGCCAAAACGAAGATCTGGGCAATGATGCGATGCTGGCCAGTGATTACGGTATTAAAAATCTTAAACGGATCATTGTAAACCTGTCGGAGTGGACCCGTGAGGACAATAAGGATTATACGAGCCTGGAAGGCATGTATGGTGAGTTGGTGGGGCAATATATGCGATATATGGGGCATGTGGCTAAGAACATCGGGGGCATCTATGAGGTTCCCAAGACGGTTGAGCAGGAAGGGGATGTGTACACATATGTTCCTAAAGCTACGCAACAACGTGCGGTGGCCTTTATAAACAACCAGCTGTTTACAACGCCAGACTGGCTGATTGATAAGGAGGTTTTTAACAAAACGGGCGACGATCCCTATAAGATTATAGGCGACAACCAGACCAAGGTACTGGGATCATTGCTAAATACAGGCCGCATGCAGAAGCTCATTAGTTCTGAGGCGAAGCTGGGGGCCGAAGCCTACACGCTGACAAACTTATTTGATGATGTGCAAGGGGAGGTATGGAAAGAATTAGCCACGAAAGAACCTGTAAGTGTCTACCGGCGTAATCTGCAAAAATCTTATATCGATAACCTTGATAAGATCGTCAGTCCGAAGTCGGGAGCTGCCAGTAGTTCAGCTTCCCCCATGATCATGATGATGATGGCATCAGGAGGTAATGCCGCCAACAGCGATGTGATATCAGTTAGCAAAGGCTACTTGAAGAAGTTGCAGGCAGACATCGCTGCCGCTATCCCTTCTGTTAATGATAACATGACTAAACTGCACTTACAAGATTGCTTGGAGCGCATACAAAAAGTATTTAAACCTGAATAGGTGATGCCAAAAAAGTTAGTTTCAAATTAACTATTTTATCCTTACTTTTGTAAATGACATAGGGCCGCTTGGCCCTATGTTTGTAAGGAACATACATGAGTAAGAAAAAAAGTCCTGATCTGGGCGAACAGAGCAGTGTTGAAGTTTTCGGCGCCCGGGTACATAATCTTAAGAATATAGATGTCAGTTTTCCGCGAAACGAATTGGTAGTAATTACCGGTTTGAGTGGAAGCGGGAAGTCATCCCTGGCTTTTGATACCATTTATGCCGAAGGACAGCGGCGCTATATGGAAACCTTTAGTGCGTATAGCCGCCAGTTCATGGGTGGTATGGAACGGCCGGATGTGGACAAAATATCGGGCTTGAGCCCGGTAATTGCTATTGAACAAAAGACCACTGGTAGGAACCCCCGTTCTACGGTGGGTACCATTACTGAAGTCTATGATTTTATGCGGTTGCTTTTTGCACGTGCGGGCGAGGCTTTTTCGTATGTTAGTGGCAAAAAGATGCAGCGGATGAGTGAAGACCAGATTCTGCAACACATCCTGGATCAGTTCGCGGGCAAACCCATTAACGTGCTGGCACCGGTGGTTAAAGGCCGAAAAGGTCATTACCGGGAGCTTTTTGAGCAGATACGGAAGCAAGGCTATGTTAAAGTGCGCGTAGATGGCGAGATTCTGGACATTACGCCCAAAATGCAGGCCGACCGCTATAAGATCCATGATATTGAGATCGTGATAGACCGGCCGGTAGTGAGCGAAAAAGACAGGAAACGTTTACAAACGTCGATACAACAGGCCATGAAGGCCTCAAAAGGGATCATCAAAATCGCTGACAGCGACAATCAAGAGTTTTTCTTTAGCCGGTACCTGATGGATCCGGAGTCGGGTATTTCCTACGATGAACCGCAACCCAATACGTTTTCCTTTAACTCGCCTTATGGGGCGTGTTCGCGTTGCGACGGCTTGGGCTATGTTTTTGAGATTGACCGTGACACGGTGATCCCCGACCCGAAGCTCAGCATAATATCTGGTGGATTGGCTCCCCTGGGAGAATTTCGTGATAATTGGGCTTTCCAGCAGCTGAAGGCGCTGGGCAAAAAGTATGATTTTTCGCTTTCTACCCCATTGGAGAAATTTACCGACGAGCAAGTGAATATATTGCTGCATGGTGTGCCAGACCTGATCACGGTAGACGTGGCCTACAATCAATGGAATGTAAAAAGCTACCAGGTGGCCTTTGAAGGATTGGTCAAAATGCTGGAAGAACAGAGCGAACGTGGGGGGAACAATGGCAACATGATTGATAATTATGTCATACAACGCGTATGTCCTGAATGTGAAGGGGCTCGGCTTAAAAAGGAGTCGCTGAACTTTAAGGTAGGCGGCAAAAATATCCATGAGCTCACAGAATTGGACATTAGCAGCCTGGCGGAATGGTTTAGCACCCTGGAGCAAAAATTGGATGAGCGCCAGCTGGTCATCGCTACGGAGATCCTTAAAGAAATACGGGCCCGCATTGGGTTTTTGTTGGATGTGGGTCTGAATTACCTGACGCTGGGTCGATCTGCCAAAACGTTGTCGGGCGGTGAGTCGCAACGTATCCGGCTGGCTACGCAGATTGGGTCACAATTGGTCAATGTGTTATATATTTTGGATGAGCCTAGCATAGGGTTGCACCAGCGCGACAATGAGCGCTTAATTAAGGCGTTGAAAAACTTGCGCGATATCGGCAACTCGGTGTTGGTGGTTGAACACGACAAAGACATGATCATGCATGCTGATTATGTGATCGACATGGGGCCGGCTGCGGGTTTGAATGGTGGTGGAGTAGTGGCACAAGGTACCCCTGCTCAAATTATGAAGGCGCATAGCCTCACAGCAGATTACCTGAATGGCCGGCGCCAAATTGTGGTGCCGGCTAAACGGCGCCCCGGCACCGGGGAGGTGCTGAAACTGGAAAAGGCATCGGGAAATAATCTCAAAAATGTTACTGCTGAGTTTCCCTTAGGGAAATTCATTGTCGTGACCGGTGTATCCGGCAGCGGCAAGTCCAGCCTGATCACGGAGACGTTATACCCCATCCTGAATCACCATTTTTTCCGTGCTAAGAAAACGCCGTTGCCTTTTAAGAAGATCACCGGCCTGGAGCATATTGATAAGGTCATTGAAATTGACCAAAGTCCTATTGGGCGTACGCCCCGGTCTAATCCCTCGACGTATACGGGGGTTTTTTCAGACATCCGCAGTTTGTTTGTGCAGTTGCCTGAAGCGAAGATAAGGGGTTACAAACCCGGCCGGTTTTCCTTTAATGTAAAAGGAGGCCGTTGTGAAACGTGTCAGGGTGCGGGGGTCAAAGTTATTGAAATGAATTTTTTGCCAGATGTGCAGGTGCCCTGCGAGGAATGCAATGGTCGTCGTTATAACCGGGAAACACTGGAGGTACGCTATCGGGGCAAATCCATCAGCGATGTGCTGGATATGAGCATTGATGTGGCCGTTGCTTTTTTTGAACCCATGCCCGCTATTTACCGGAAGATCAAAACCCTGCAGGATGTGGGTTTGGGATATATTACGCTGGGACAATCGTCTGTTACTCTATCCGGAGGCGAAGCCCAACGTGTTAAGTTGGCCACGGAACTTTCCAAAAAGGATACCGGTAATACCTTTTATATATTGGACGAGCCAACTACGGGGCTTCATTTTGAAGACGTGAATGTGCTGCTTGGTGTATTGAACAAACTGGTGGACCGGGGCAATACCATCCTGGTGATTGAACATAACCTGGATGTGGTGAAGGTGGCTGACTGGGTAATTGACCTGGGGCCTGAAGGGGGAAGTGGCGGCGGTGAGATCCTGTTTAGCGGAACGCCGGAAAAATTGGTGAAGGAGAAACGCAGTGAGACGGCGCGATTCCTGAAGGAGGAATTGAAATAGGGCAGTTTATTTGCTGTTTTATTGTTAATTTTGTTTGTGGGTTTTAAAGGAAGAACAGATGATCGTATTGGACAGACTCGGCTTGGCCGGAAAAATTACAGAACAATTGGAAACGGTGTTTGACCCGGAGATTCCGGTGAATATTGTTGAGTTGGGACTGATCTATGAACTTATTACCAAAGAGGACGGCACGGCTAAAGTGATCATGACGCTTACTGCCCCAGGCTGCCCGGTTGCTGGCGACATCCTGGATGAGGTACAGCAGAAAGTTTCGTCGGTAGAAGGCGTGCAACAGGCGTTGGTAGAACTTACCTTTGATCCGAAATGGGACAAAAGTATGATGACCGAAGAGGCTAAACTTGAACTCGGCTTTCTTTAAACATTCCGCTCTTCGGTTTCTGCTTTTCGCTTCGAGCTTTCCGCTTCCAGCATCGAAAGCGTTTTTATGATGGGTTTTTTATCATACTTGCCGCCACCGAAGATACCGTGCCAAATATTGCGGGATTCTTTGGTAAGGATAGGAGCCACAATGGCCAGGATTAAGACATAAACCACCACAAAAGACTGGATGATGGGATTAAGCCCCCCAGCTTTACCCATATTGGCCATGATGATGGAAAATTCGCCCCTTGCGGATAGCGTAAATCCGATGTCGAATGAGGTTTTTCGTTTTAATCCGGAGAAACGGGAGGCAAAATACCCTGAAGCGATATTGCCGATTATGGTAATTAGGGCGGCAATGCTGGCCCACATGATTGCACCTCCGAGCGTGAACAGGTCAATAGAAAGTCCAAAACTGAAAAAGAACATCGCGCCGAAGAAATCTTTATAAGGCGATACCATTTGCTCGATTCGCTTGATGTATTTGGAGTCTGCCAGGACTAATCCAGCCATTAACGCTCCGATGGCTTCGGCCACATGGATGGTTTCTGAAAAGCCTGCTACAATAAATAATAGGGCAAAAATGACCAGGATAAATAACTCGGATGACTTATCTTGCAAAAGCCGGTCAATGGCTGGCACTACCTTTCTTCCAAGGATCAGGAACAGCAAAATAAACCCGAGAGCCATGAATGAAGTGCCGGCAACGGTCCATACGGAACCGCCTGTGGTCAGTACTAAGCCAGACAGAAAGGAAATGTGCATGGCAATGAACAGGTCGTCAAACATGATCATGCCCATGATCACCTCCGTTTCCGGATTGGCGGTCCGTTTGAGGTCAGTAAGGACTTTGGCCACAATTGCGGTGGAAGAGCTGGTCATAATTCCGCACAGCACCATCATTTCCTTGAAAGGCCATCCCATCATCCATCCCACCAGCAGTCCGGCAATCAGGTTGAGCGCGACATAGACCGATCCCCCAGAGACGATGGCCTTGCCCGATTTAATGAGCCGACCCACTGAAAACTCCAGGCCAAGATAAAATAGGAGGAATAGTACCCCTAAACGGCCCATAAAGTCAATAAAGGGTTTGCTTTCTGTAAATTTTAGGTCAACAGGCCCCCATTGTGGAGCGTGCTCGCCAAGCAACATACCGATGATGATAAAAAATGGGATAACAGAGAAACGGAGCCTGTTTGAAATTAATCCTACGATAGCTACTAAACTGACCGCTATACCAACTTCTAAGATCAATGTGTGCGACATGGCGGGCTCATCCTGCTTTTAAAATTTCTTTTAATAATTTGATGTGATTGCGCTTTCCGGCAACTACGAGTGTGGTACCCGCCTTCAGCACGTATTCAGGGCCTGGGTTGATGGTGCTGTCTCCTCCCTTAATGGCCGCAATGATAGAGGCGCCGGTACGCTTTCTGACTTCCAATTCACCAATAGACTTTTGGTTGCTTAGCGAATTTTCTTCCACTTTATACCATTCAATGATCAGGTCATCCAGGGCCACTTCAATGGTCTCGAGTGCCTTTGGTTTGTAAGAAAGCCCGCCGATGATGCCTGCTACCTGCCGTGATTCCTCATCGCTCAACGTCATGACACACCTTGATTCACTTTCTTCCTCATCATAACGGTAAAGTTCCCTCCGCCCGTCATCATGGATCACAACGACCATATTGTCACCGGCAACGGTTTCAATCTGGTATTTTTTTCCAATACCAAGCAGGTCTGATTCTCTTACGATTGACATTTCAAATTCCTCAATTAATCCATTAAAACAGGAATGTCATAAATGACAGAACATAACTCCAATGGACTGTTGTTTATAAAGGCAAAGGTAGTGAATTTTAACGGGATAGGAAAAGGTCAAGGGAGGTGTATATTAATCTATAGGAAACAACTAGATATTATGCTTGTTTTTTTGTGATATATGTTGTAACTTCGCGCCGCATATAGCAATAAATGCATCTTATAACAGCGTTTGCAAATTTTTAAAATATATTAAACAACAAAACATGTTGAAAACGAACATTTTGGGCTACCCACGTGTGGGAGCCCTGCGTGAGCTGAAAAAGGCCAACGAAGCCTACTGGGCCGGCAAGATCAGCCAGCAAGAGTTGTTGCAGGCCGGACTGAAAATCCGTGAAGGCAATTGGAAAACACAGCAGGAGGCCGGTATCGACTTGATTCCTTCCAATGATTTTTCCTTTTACGATCAGGTGCTTGACACCACTTTGCTGGTAGGCGCTATTCCTGCCCGTTACCACGATTTTATCGACAAAAAAGAATCGGAATACGATCTGGATTTATATTTTGCCATGGCTCGCGGCTTTCAGAAAGAAGGCCTGGATGTAACTGCCATGGAAATGACCAAATGGTTTGATACCAACTATCATTATATAGTTCCCGAATTTACCAAAGATCAGGTTTTCAGCCTGACCTCCAAAAAATCGGTCAAAGAATTTGCGGAAGCTAAACAATTAGGCATTGTTACTAAGCCTGTATTGGTTGGCCCGATCACTTACCTGTTGGTAGGTAAGGAAAAAGAACATGGCTTTCACCGTTTAGATCTAATTGATCGTTTATTGCCAGTTTATGAAGAGTTGTTTGGCCTGCTGAAAGCAGAAGGTGCCGAATATATTCAATTGGATGAGCCCTTCTTGGCACTTGACCTGGATGACAAGACCCGAGCGCTTTATAAGGAAGTATATAGCCGTCTGGCAAAAGCTGCTGATGGGCTGAAAATCGTATTGGCTACCTATTTTGAAGGTTTGCGCGACAATGCCGAAACGGCACTGAGCCTGCCTGTTGCCGTGCTGCACGTGGATGCGGTACGTGGCCGTGCGGATGTAGAACAATTGCTGACGAAGATTCCTGCTGGCCTGACCCTTTCCATTGGTGTAGTGGATGGCCGGAATATTTGGAAGAATAACTACGAAAAATCGCTTGAGCTGCTGAAAAAAGCAGTGGAGGTATTGGGTAGCGACCGTGTTTGGGTGGCTCCGTCCAGCTCTTTGCTGCACGTGCCTTTTGACCTGGACCTGGAAGATAATGAAGAATCATTGCCTGCCGAAGTGAAAAACTGGTTGGCTTTTGCTAAACAGAAACTGGCGGAAGTAAAAGACCTGGCTGTATTGGCAGAAGGTGAAGTGGACGCTGCAACGCAAGCTCGTTTTGAAGCGAACAAGCAAGCCCAGGAATTACGTCGTACCTCCAAACTGATCCACAAGGATGCTGTTAAACAACGTGTGGCCAGCATCACCGAAGAGGATGGCCGTCGAAATAGTCCGTTTGCAGAACGTAAGGTAAAGCAACAGGCTTCCTTAAACCTTCCTTCATTTCCGACGACGACGATCGGATCTTTCCCACAAACCAAAGATGTGCGTAAATGGCGCGCCGACTGGAAAAAAGGAACGATCACCGATGCGGAATATGATCAGTTATTAAAAGACGAAACTGAAAATACGATCCGCCTGCAGGAAGAGTTGGATATTGATGTACTGGTCCATGGCGAGTTTGAACGTAATGACATGGTCGAGTACTTCGGCGAGCAGTTGGAAGGCTATGCCTTCACAAAGAATGGCTGGGTTCAAAGTTATGGTTCTCGTTGTGTGAAACCTCCGGTTATTTTTGGGGATGTGAGTCGCCCGAATGATATGACCGTTTATTGGTCTGCGTTTGCACAGTCATTGACTAACCGCCCTGTAAAAGGGATGTTAACTGGTCCAGTGACTATCTTACAGTGGTCTTTTGTACGTGATGATCAGCCCCGTTCTGAAACTACGTTCCAAATTGCGTTAGCTATCCTGGATGAAGTTCAGGCGCTTGAAAAAGCGGGTATCAAAGTGATCCAAATTGATGAGCCGGCTATTCGCGAAGGGTTGCCTTTGCGCAAGGCTGATCAGAAAGCATACTTGGAATGGGCTGTAGAGGCTTTCCGGGTATCGTCCAGCAACGTGGCTGACGAAACCCAGATCCACACGCACATGTGCTACTCTGAGTTCAATGACATCATTGAACACATTGCGGCGATGGATGCGGATGCGATTACCATTGAAACTTCGCGCTCTCAAATGGAATTGCTGGATGCTTTTGCCAACTTTAACTATCCAAATGATATTGGTCCTGGTGTCTATGACATCCACTCGCCACGTATCCCATCTAAGGATGAGATGGTACAGTTGTTAGAAAAGGCTAAGGCGGTTATTCCAGCTGCTCAGCTTTGGGTAAACCCGGACTGTGGGTTGAAAACCCGTGATTGGCCAGAAACCAAAGCAGCGTTGGAAGCGATGGTTGAAGCTGCTAAGACCTTGAGGGGTGTGGAAGAAACTGTTAGCTAGTGTTTGGCTAAACATAAGTTTTAATAGTAATTAGTATTGAAAAGGGTTGCGAAAGCAACCCTTTTTTGTTTCCTTTACATCATGCGCAAGATCATTACCTCTTTTCAAATGCGGGAGGCCGATCAATATACGATCAGCCATGAGCCTGTGTCATCCATTGATTTGATGGAAAGGGCTGCTATAGCTTTTATAGGTGTTTTCTGTGAGCTGGTGCCCGACAAACATACGGCTATCCTGGTGTGTTGCGGTACGGGTAACAATGGGGGGGATGGTTTGGCGATAGCACGTTTATTAGATGATCGGGGTTATCGCCATATTCGTGTGTTGGTGCTTCGGTTCTCTAAGTCAGAGAGTCCGGATTTCTTGAAAAACTTGAAACGTTTGAAGTCTTCAGCTGTTGCCGTGAAAGAGATCAGCCAGGCGATTGAAACTGGAGCAATGGATGAAAAGGTGGTGATCGATGCCATGCTGGGGTCTGGTCTGAATAAACCCCTGGAAGGAGAATGGGCTAAATTCGTCGAACAGTTGAATGGGCGAAGGAGTAGGGTGATTGCAGTGGATATCCCTACGGGGTTGCAGGCGAATGGACAGATTCAGGCCAGCGACAATATCCTGGTTGCAGAAACAACCATTAGTTTTCAACGACCCAAACTGAGTTTTTTCTTTCCGGAGTCATCCCCTTTTTTAAAAAACTTCTACGAAGCAAACATTGGCCTGGATGAATCATTCATCCAATCGCTGCCTTCCGTTTATCAGTTGGTTGAACCCGTAGATGTGCGCACAATTTTTAAAAAGCGGTTGCCTTTTAGTCATAAAGGTACTTACGGCCATGCACTGATCATTGCGGGCAACAAGGGCACGTTGGGTGCCGCCATCTTGTGTAGCGGTGCTAGTCTTTATGCAGGAGCTGGGCTGACAACAACTTTAGTGAAGGAAGGGACCGCAACTGTCACATTGAACCAACGCTATCCGGAGGTGATGACGACGAGTGGTTCTGAATTTTCAGAAAATTGGAACCGATGGACGGCGATAGCCATAGGTCCTGGCCTGGGAGAAGGTCCAGACTCCATTTTGCCAAGTCTGTTGGCGGAAAAAAACAGTAGCCAGGGTTTTAACATTCCAAAGAATAAGGCGCTGGTTATTGATGCAGATGGGCTGAATTATTTGAGCAAAAACAAAAAGGTACTCGATAATCTTGCTCCGGGCACTATCCTTACCCCGCATATGAAAGAATTTGACCGGTTATTTGGAAACCATGCCAGCTGGTGGGATCGTGTGCAGACTGCGTGGAAAGAGGCATCGAACCGGAAGCTGGTTATTGTATTAAAAAATCAATATACGTTCATTGCTTTGCCGGATGGGAGGATTCTTATCAATACTACGGGTAATCCGGCGATGGCCAGCGGCGGAATGGGCGATGTGTTGACAGGGATTATCACTTCCTTCCGCGCCCAGGGATACTCAGCAGAAGAAGCAGCTACGCTGGGGTGCTATTTGCACGGTAGGGCAGGAGATCGTCTTTATCATAAAGGTATGGCTATTGTTCCGGCCAGTAAATTAATTGAAGAGATTCCTTTTGCCATTGGCGAACTGGGTTAAAAGTACAACGCAGCCAGGCAACGTTAAAGGCAGACGCTAGTTAAAAATCAAATAGGTGTTTCTCGGCATGGTAAGATGACCTGACAAGGGGCCCGCTTTCTACATACCTAAAGCCCATGTCCAGACCAATTTCTTTGTAGCGATTAAATTGATCGGGTGTGATCCACTCCACTACTGGGTGGTGTGTTTTGGTGGGTTGCAAGTATTGGCCCAGGGTGAGTATATGTACGCCGGCATTGTACAAATCTGTCATTGCTTCAATGACGTCTTCTTCCGTTTCGCCAAATCCAAGCATAATACCTGATTTTGTTCGCAGTCCGGCAGCTGAGATGTGGGTTAGGCATTCTAAGCTGCGGTCGTATTTGGCCTGGATACGAACTTCCTTGGTAAGACGGCGAACCGTTTCCAGGTTATGTGATACGACTTCAGGGCGTACGGCTAACACACGTTCCAAATTTTCCCAATTGCCCCGAAAATCAGGTATGAGGGTTTCTAGAGTAGTATCAGGGCTTTCACGACGGATGGCATTGACGGTTTCAGCCCAGATGGTAGATCCTCCGTCTTTCAAGTCATCCCGGTCAACAGACGTAATGACGCAATGCTTTACCTGCATGAGTTTGACAGAATTGGCTACGCGGTTGGGCTCATCCAGATCTACGGAAAGCGGGCGGCCAGTAGCTACCGCGCAAAAGGAGCACGATCGGGTACAGATATTGCCCAGGATCATAAATGTGGCGGTGCCTGCTCCCCAGCATTCGCCCATATTGGGGCAATTGCCACTCTCGCAGATGGTGTGTAATTTGTATTCATCTACTAATCCACGCACATGCCGGTATTCCTTGCCTACGGGCAGTTTGACACGAAGCCAATCTGGCTTCCGTTGCAATTGGCTGGCTGGGATTACTGGTAACTCAATCATTATACAAACGTAGCTATATTTGAAATCAAATACAACTTTATCCGATTTGTTTAATTACGTCTGCAAGCCGGATATTGTTATGGCTGGCATGATACACACATTCATTTCCCTTGATTAGCAGCAATTGGGGAGATTCATGCCTGACCTGCCATTTTTCTGCAATTTTATTGGATACTTGCCGATAGGCAAACAAATCAAGGTAGTACCGTGGCAGGTCGTCTGGTAGCAGAACCTCTTCCAATTGGATACTTTTCTTTGCCATGCTACTGATGGGGCAGCGGGTGCTGTGTTTATAGATGATACAGTAGGTGTCATTATGGGCAATATCATCCAGTTGTTGTTCGGTCGTTAAAGCAATCCAGGAGCTCATAAGTTATCAGGGTTTGGTGAATTTTTCTGTTTCTACTTCTAAAAGGCTTGTGGCGATGGTGTAGTTTAAAAATACGTTTCGCCGGATATCTGTAAAGTTGGTGGGCAGTAGCAGACCTGCGCCGACATCTTTAAAAGTGGACAAGTGAAAATCAAAGAAGGTTTGCCCGTTATCGTCCATGGCTATCCAACGATCTATTTTGCCGCTTTGTGAATCAATATAATATTTACTGCTACTTACATCGATAGCGGGAAGATCTTCACTTATCTCAAGGACTTCGTATTTTTTGCCATCCGTAAGTTCAAGGCCTGCAATTGAACTTTGTGCTGCATCTTCAAGCCTTTGCGGGATAAATAACCAATAGGATCCTTGCATAAAGGCCCGTAAACTTTTTTGCTGATAATCGAGGACGGTAGTTTTGTCGTTAACGGGTTGCCCGCTTATAAATACCCTGGCTTTTTCGCGGCGGGTATTGAAAAGAACGGTCAGCGTATTATTACCCTGAATTTTTGTGTCCAACCGGCATTTTCCACTTTGACTGTCCCACAAAAACGTCTGCGGACCGACAGAAAATTCTTGTTTTAAAGGTGTATAACTAAACATAAAATACCTGGATTCACTCCAGGTTTGGTGGCCACCAAGTCCTTTCCAAGCTTTTTCGGTTAATTCTTCTACTGCGGCGGATTGGGCGTATGCTGTGCCGATGCAGGTCAAAATCAAAATCAATGCAAATTTTATCCTGTTCTGAATAAAAGTGTATTTTTTATACATGATGGATGTAGTTTGTGCAGTGGGTATGCGCAATAATCGCTACCAGGTTGTTTTATGTATTTGTGCCATCTGTATGGCTGTTACGGCAGCTTCTTCCCCTTTATTCCCATGCTTGCCACCCGCACGATCTTTGGCCTGTTCTAAGTTGTCAGTTGTTAAAACGCCAAAAATAACGGGTTTATTGTGCTTGAGGGAAACGTTGGTAATGCCATTAGCAACGGCCATGCAAATAAAATCAAAATGCCGGGTCTCTCCCTGGATTACACATCCAAGGCAAATGACCACGTCCAGTTCTTTATTTCGGAGCAGAATATCAGCTCCGCTGCTTAACTCAAAACTTCCGGGTACACTAATGCTATGTATATTGTTTGGTTGGGCGCCCTGTTTGAGCAATATTGTTTGGGCACCTTCAAAAAGTGCGCCCGTTACTTCGGCATTCCATTGTGCAACGACGATCCCAATATGAAAATCGGATGCATCTGCTACCTGAATGTGTGAAAAATCGGATAAACTTTTGAGTTGTGTGGCCATTTTGATAGCGTAATTTATTGCTGGCGTGCTTCGGCACGGGCAATATACGCTTCTACCAAAGAGGCCTCCGAGCTTTGAGGATAATCACTTTTGATTTTTTTATAAGCATCTGCCGCTGATTTGAAATCGTTCAATGCTTCGTATACTAAGCCCAGCTTTTTAAGGAAAAGTGGTGAGGTGAATGAATTATCACTTTTAGCAACGGCCTTTTTATATTGTTCGGCGGCCTTTTTGTAATCTTTTAATTCTGAATAGGCATCTCCCAGCAACCCGATGACCAATGGGTCCAATACCGGGCTTCCGGTATTGCTGTATTTTTCAAGTGAGCTAATTGCTTCCTGATATTGTCCTTTACGCAGGTAGAGTCCTCCTAAATACGCATTAGCTACGTTTGCCGACTTGGTGTTATTGTATTCATCAGCAATTTCTTTAAAACCAGGGTAGGAACCATCACCATCAATCGCGCGTTGTTTTAGCGAATCAATTGCAAGGTATTCCTCTGCCTTGTATATTTCGTTAACGGCTTGTTCTGCCCTTGGCGCCAAGTAAAAGCGCTGGTAACCGATGTATAGAATGATTAATACGACAATCCCCCCGGCGATAAAAGCCAGGCTCTTTTGATTTTCTTCTACAAACCCCCCAGTTCCTGCCTTTTTAATGGGGGCTGTACTTTTTTTGGGAGCTGCGCTCACTTTATCTTTCTGGGTTGTTGACATTTCTGTTTTCAAATTCGGACTGCAAAAATACACTTTTACCCCGTATCCGCAAGTTTTTTTTTAGCTATCTTTGCCACTTATGTGGCTTAGGCAATTGTCTGTATTAAATTTTAAGAACTATGAAGAAGCTGCGCTCGAATTTGAGGAAGGGGTAAATGCCTTTACGGGCGATAATGGGGCCGGCAAAACCAATATGCTGGATGCCATCCATTACCTTTCTTTATGCAAAAGTTATTTTAACCCCATCGATTCGCAACAAATTAGGCAAGATGGGGATTGGTTTATGATTCAGGGTGTGTTTGAAAAAGATAGTCAGGAGGACGTGATTTCTTGCAGTCTAAAAAAGAATCAAAGAAAGCAGTTCAAACGCAACAAAAAGGAATATCAACGCCTGGCAGACCACATTGGCATCTATCCGCTTGTTATGGTTTCGCCCAATGATGCTGGGATCATTAGCGAAGGCAGCGAGGAACGCAGGCGTTTTATGGACAATGTGATCTCGCAAACGGATAATCGTTACCTGGATGAGCTGATCGCCTATAATAAATACCTTCAAAACAGGAACAGCCTTTTAAAACATCGGGCAGGTGGAGGTAATCCCGACCCGGCATTATTGCAGGTCCTTAATGAACAGCTGGTGCTTTCGGGAACCCGGATTTTTGAGCGACGGAAAGCCTTTATGACTGAATTTGTGCCCATTTTTGACCAATATTACCAATATATTTCCGGAAATGCTGAAAGTGTAAGCTTGGTTTATCAATCTCAATTGCTACAACATGATTTTTACAGTTTGTTGGAGCAATCATTGCCAAGGGACAGGGTTCTTGAACGGACTACTACAGGCATTCATAAAGATGATCTTATATTTAGCATCCGTGATATGCCGATGAAAAAGTTTGGGTCGCAGGGGCAGCAGAAATCATTGGTCATTTCCCTAAAATTGGCACAATATCGTTATCTTTATCTTCACAAGGGGTACAAGCCATTGTTGCTTCTGGATGATATCTTTGATAAACTGGATGATAAACGCGTGCATAAATTGATGCAGATGGTGAGTGATGACGATTTTGGGCAGTTGTTTATTACAGATACGAACGCAGAAAGAATTAAAGCTATTTTTGCGGAGATTAGTTGTAATGTACGTATCTTTGATATTGAAAATGGAATGGTAAAGCAAGTGGATTCATGAGGCGCGGAAATGACATGACAATTAAAGACGCGATAGACCAAATGCTGGAGGTCTATAAACTGCGTCGTAAATTTGACGAAACTTCCCTGCTCTCTTTTTGGCCCGAGATGATGGGCCAGGCCATCGCCAACCGTACTAAACAGCTTTTTATCCGCGACCGGAAATTATATATCCGCGTTGAATCGTCTGTGATAAAACATGAATTGTTATTGATCCGTTCACAAATTATCCGAAAAATGAACGAGCGCGTGGGTAAGGTGGTTATTGAGGAGGTGGTTATCCTTTAACTCAGAAATGCCAGCACCTTATTACCCAGAATATCTGCAATCTTAAAGTAAGACTCAAACGTCCATCCCGCTACATGTGGGCTTAACAACACATTTTCATACTTTCGAAGCTGTGCATACCATGCTTGTTCACTCAATGCCGGGAATTTTTCTGTAGGTAAAACATCGAATGCAGCAGCCCGGAGACGCACTTCATCCAGCGCTTTCAAAACAGCAGGGATTTGTACAATTTCTCCACGGGCGCCATTCAAAAAATATTTGAGCTTACGGAAATGAAACAGGTATTCATCATTGACAAGGTGCCGGGTTTCCTGGGTTAACGGAATGTGCAGGCTAAGCACATCTGCCCGTTTCACTACTTCTTCCATACTTACTTCTGTGGCGTAAGCATCGCTAAAGCCTGTCTTGTATTTGTCATAGGCAATGACCTGTACGCCGAAGCCCGATAGTTTGCGGGCCATGGCCTGACCATTATGGCCATACCCAATTAATGCTACGGTTAGCCCCCCCAATTCATACCCTCGATTTTCTTCTCGCAGCCACTGCCCATTCCTTATCTGGGCATCACCCTTGCGCAGATTGTTTAACAAGGTTAACAGCATGCCCAGCATATGTTCAGCCATGGCATCCCTGTTACCTTCAGGTGCGTTAAGCAGTGTAATGCCCCGCTTTAAAGCAAGGTCTTCGTCTATATTATCCATACCTGCGCCTCCCCGGGCAATAAACCGAAGCCCGGGTGCTGCATCCATAAAAGCTTCATCCACTCTAAACTTGGATCGGATGACCAGTCCATCATATTCGCTGATGACTTCCAGTGCGGCAGTGCGGTCCATGCTGGGTTGATAATTATAGCTTATTCCTGCCTGATCAAGCTTTTCTAAAAAAATGGAATGGATGTCGTCTACTATGAGAATCATTTTGATTTACGATTTACGATTTACGATTATTGAAATTTGCTTGATTTGTATCAATGAAGTCTCCTTACGATAGTTGTTAAAAAATCAATTTGTTCCGGCGGCGGCATAGGGAAAATAGCGGGTCAGACCGAGGCTGACCAAGCGGCTTTTCCCAGCCGCAGAGGGACAAATTGACTTTTTAACTATGACATATTAATTATTTACGTTATTCATATAATACCAAATTCTTCCTATGCTTTTCGCTTTAAGCTTTCTGCGCTAAGTTTTCTTCTTTCCACTTATTGATTTAACCAAATTAGTCAATGAAACAAAATCTGCCACAGTGAGCCGTTCAGCCCGAAGGTCTAACAGTGGACTTTCTAAGGCAGCTGTTTTTGGAATTAAAGTAGATAGGGCATTGCGCAGCGTTTTGCGGCGCTGGTTGAAGGCTGCTTTGACTACTATAAAGAAAAGCGTTTCGTCACAATCCAATTGTTGCGTTGTGTTCCGTGTGAGCCTGATTACCCCCGATAATACCTTTGGAGGAGGGTTAAAAGCCCCTGCTTTCACTGTAAATAAATATTCTACGTGATAAAAGGCTTGAATAAATACGCTGAGAATACCATATACTTTACTGCCGGGCTGTGCAGCACACCGCTCAGCTACCTCCTTTTGAAACATACCCACTACCTGCGGGACCTGCAACCGGTTATCCAATACCTTAAACAGGATCTGTGACGAAATATTGTAAGGAAAATTGCCAATAATAGCCACAGGACCGTCAAATAACGATGCAAAGTTAAGCTGTAGAAAATCAGCAAGGAGCAGGCGCTGGCCTATGTCCGGATATTTTTGAGAAAGATAATCGACCGATTCTTTGTCGATATCTATCAACCAGCTTTCATAAGCCTCCTGCTGTAATAGAATATCCGTTAGGATACCCATACCCGGACCCACTTCGAGGACTTTTCGGAAACCCAACTCAGGCTGAAGAGCACTGACAATCCGGGCAGCCGTATTTTTATCGGTAAGGAAGTGCTGCCCCAAATGTTTTTTTGCTCTGACTGCCGGCATAATGCTTTTTCTGCAAACCTAATAAAAACTGCCTGCAATAAAAAAAAGCACAAATAAATTTGTTTATAACATTATCCCGCTTATTTTTGGCATCACCAATTAGGCGGCTCGTTTTCTGAAAGACGAGTAGAATTATAAACTAATAAATTAGATCAGCATATTTATATGGATTTTTTACAGCAGAATCTCCTTTATTTTATCCCCGTATTTGGGTTGATAGGTATTTTGGTAATGATCGGCAAATCTTCCTGGGTAAGGAAACAGGATGCCGGGGATGAAAACATGCAGACCCTGGCAGGCTACATAGCCGAAGGAGCGATGGCGTTTTTAAAGGCAGAATGGAAAGTGCTCTCCTATTTTGCGATCATCGCAGCCATTCTGCTTGCCTGGTCGGGCACGCTGGTAGCTACTTCAAGTTGGGTTATTGCGATTTCTTTTTTAATCGGCGCCTTTACGTCGGCTTTTGCCGGTTATATTGGAATGAATATAGCCACAAAGGCTAATGTGCGGACTACACAGGCTGCACGTACTAGCTTGGCGCAGGCCCTAAAAGTATCTTTTACAGGTGGGACAGTGATGGGCTTAGGTGTAGCCGGACTTGCCGTGTTGGGTATTGGGTCTTTGTTTATCGTATTTTATCATATGTACGTCGTATCAGTTGGGGCCGATGTAAATGGGGAAGATATGGAGAAGGCGTTGGACGTATTGGCAGGATTTTCATTGGGTGCTGAATCGATCGCTCTTTTTGCCCGCGTGGGTGGCGGTATTTATACAAAAGCTGCGGATGTTGGAGCGGATTTGGTAGGTAAGGTGGAAGCAGGTATTCCGGAAGACGATGTGCGCAATCCGGCAACCATTGCAGACAATGTTGGTGATAATGTGGGTGACGTAGCTGGTATGGGCGCAGACCTTTTTGGTTCCTATGTGGCGACCATTCTGGCTACGATGGTGCTTGGAAGGGAAATAAAATCAGCAGATAGTTTTGGAGGTATCGCGCCAATTTTATTGCCAATGTTAATTGCAGGCCTTGGGCTGATCTTTTCGATTGTAGGGGCTTCCCTGGTGAAGATCAAAAAAGAAACAGATAGCGTACAGGCTGCGCTGAATTTAGGCAACTGGTCTTCGATCATTTTAACAGCAATTGCTTCTTTCTTTGCCGTTAAATGGCTGCTTCCTGAAACAATGAATATTCGCGGCTTTGAGTTTTCTAAAACGGATACATTCATGGCTATTGTCGTGGGGCTTGTGGTGGGTGCGCTGATGAGCATTATAACCGAATATTATACAGCCATAGGAAAACGACCGGTACAATCTATTATCAACCGATCTTCAACGGGCCATGCGACCAATATTATTGGCGGCTTGGCCATCGGTATGGAATCAACCGTTTTACCTATTTTAGTATTGGCAGGGGGCATTTATGGTTCCTATCATTTTGCCGGACTTTATGGAGTGGCGATTGCTGCTGCAGGTATGATGGCAACAACAGCCATGCAACTGGCGATTGATGCCTTTGGTCCTATTGCGGACAACGCAGGTGGTATTGCCGAAATGAGCCATTTGCCTGAAGAGGTACGTGGCCGGACCGATAACCTGGATGCGGTGGGTAATACAACCGCAGCAACGGGTAAGGGCTTTGCTATCGCTTCTGCAGCATTAACTTCGCTGGCGTTATTTGCTGCTTTTGTGGGGGTAGCGGGTATTGACCATATTGATATTTATAAGGCAAATGTATTGGCGGGACTGTTTGTGGGCGGGATGATACCGTTTATTTTTTCATCACTTTGTATCTCAGCAGTTGGTAGGGCAGCCATGGATATGGTGCAGGAGGTGCGGCGGCAGTTCCGCGAAATACCGGGCATCATGGAGCACAAAGCTAAACCAGAATATAGTCGCTGTGTGGAAATTTCAACCAAAGCCTCTATCCGGGAAATGATGCTGCCGGGGGCTATCGCACTTATTGTACCTATTGTTGTGGGTTTTTCTTTTGGGCCTGAGGTGTTGGGAGGCTTGTTGGCTGGGGTAACGGTGTCTGGTGTTTTGATGGGTATGTTTCAATCTAATGCGGGCGGGGCTTGGGACAATGCCAAAAAATCGTTTGAAAAAGGGGTGGTTATTAATGGAGAAACTTTTTACAAGGGTTCGGAACCGCACAAAGCTTCGGTGACCGGTGATACAGTGGGTGATCCTTTTAAGGACACTTCGGGACCATCGATGAACATTTTGATCAAACTCATGTCAATCGTATCGCTCATTATTGCTCCACACATTTCAGTTCATAAAGAATCCTTGGCTAAGTTGGACCAAAAAAAGGAGATTATGATGGTAAAACCTGAAAATGAAAACGTAATTTTAAAAAAACTGCGCTAAAGTTAGATGATTTAAGATAAAAAGGGATTCAGATGAGGAATCCCTTTCGTTTTTATAATAAAATTTCATTAGGTTTGGTGGTTTAAATAGTTAAACTAAAAATAAAGCAAAATACATGGGTCTTTTTTTAAAGAAATCTATTGACCAATTAATGGCGGATACGGCTGAGTCAACCAAAGGGCTTAAACGTACGCTGACCGCTTTTTCTTTGATAGCGCTCGGTATAGGGGCTATTATTGGTGCAGGATTGTTTGTAAGAACAGCTACCGCTGCTGCGCAGAGTGCGGGGCCATCTGTAACGCTCGGTTTTATTGTGGCTGCTATAGGATGTGCCCTCGCTGGCCTTTGTTATGCCGAACTTTCTTCGTCTATCCCTATATCCGGAAGTGCTTATACCTATACTTATGCTACCATGGGCGAATTTTTGGCATGGATTATAGGATGGGACCTGATTCTTGAATATGCAGTTGGGGCTGCAACGGTAGGCATTGCATGGAGTGAATACTTGAATAATTTACTGGTAAATGTATTTCATACCAGCCCTATTCCCTATTCCCTTTCGCATTCACCTTTTCAGAAATTGGTAGATCCGGTTACGCACCAGGTATTGGAACATGGGTTGATAAACTTGCCGGCTCTTTTTATCGTGGCTTTAATTAGTATGCTATTGATTAGAGGAACGCAGGAATCAGCCTTTGTGAACGGCATTATTGTGGTAGTTAAGGTAGCTATTGTGATTCTGATCATTATTTTTGGCTGGCAATTTATTAATCCGGCTAACCATTCACCATATATTCCGCCAGCCAGCACATATACCGATGAACATGGCGTTTCGTTTAATTTCGGGGGCTTCTGGGGTATTATTGGGGCTGCTGGTACTGTATTTTTTGCTTTTATTGGTTTTGATGCCGTGAGTACTGCAGCGCAGGAAACAATTAATCCCAAAAGGAATATGCCTATAGGAATATTGGGTTCACTGGCTGTTTGTACGGTATTGTATGTGCTTTTTGCGCATGTGCTGACAGGTGTAGCTACCGTTGAAGATTTTAGAACCGGCGGTAAAGAGGCTTCCGTAGCATTTGCCATCAGTAAATATATGACGGGGTACGAGTGGTTGGCACAATTGGTAACAGTGGCTATACTTGCGGGCTTTTCATCTGTCATCCTAGTGATGTTGTTGGGGCAGTCTCGGGTATTTTATTCGATGGGTAAAGATGGCCTGCTTCCTAAATTCTTCGGAGATATTCATCCAAAATATAAAACACCTTATAAGGCCAACTTAGTAATCCTTGTGATCGTTGGTTTATTTGCAGCATTTATTCCGGGCGATATTGTTGGCGATATGACAAGTATAGGGACTTTGTTTGCATTTATTCTGGTATGTATTTCGGTCATTGTACTACGTAAAACGGAACCTAACATGAAACGGGAGTTTAAAACCCCCTGGGTTCCGGTGGTTCCGATTTTGGGGGCGCTGGTATGTTTTCTGATGATATTAGGGTTAGGATGGCCAAATTGGTTGCGGCTGGTTGGTTGGTTGGCAATAGGTTTTATTATCTATTTTGGATATAGTAAGAAACATTCTGTCTTAAGAAATACGGGGACAACAGTTGATCCGGTTGATCCACCCGCACCTAAATAGCCATGAAATTTGATCTGCGCCAAATTTTATCTATCACGATGGTGTTGTTTGCCATCATTGATATATTGGGCTCCATTCCTGTTGTTATTGATATACGGCAAAAGGCCGGTAAGATAGAAGCAGAAAAAGCCAGTATTGTGGCGATGGTGCTGATGATCGCTTTTTTATTTATAGGCGAAGAATTGCTTAAGCTTATTGGTATTGACGTTGCCTCATTTGCCATTGCTGGTTCACTGGTAATTTTTATCATCGCCATGGAGATGGTTTTAGGTATTACTTTTTTTAAAGAGGAATCGCACGAGACGGCTTCCATTGTACCCTTGGCTTTTCCGCTGATAGCTGGGGCTGGAACAATGACAACGCTTTTATCCTTAAAGGCGGAGTACGAAACGCCCAATATTATTGTAGCCATTATCATCAACATCATCATCATTTATCTGGTGCTAAAAAACACGTATCGCTTGGAAAAGATACTGGGACCAACGGGGCTTCATGTTTTAAGAAAGGCTTTCGGTGTTATCCTTCTGGCCATTGCCATCAAACTTTTCCGGAGTAATACAGGCCTCTGATTTTAGGGTTTTATTAGCCTGGCCACAAAAAGCGTGTCAGCTCGATGGTTATAGCCCGTTAAATAGCTCATTTCTTCAACCTTCAGGCCAGCCTCTTGTTCAAGATAATGGATCACGTCTTCATTTTCAGCTTTAAAAACTGAACAAGTGATATAGATGAGGGGCTTTCCGTGCTTCAGGTATGGAATGGTTTGTAAGGCCAGTTGTTTTTGCAGAAAGTTAAACTGGCCAATTTGCCGGTCTTGGAACAGGCTGATCATTTCCGGGGTACGACTCCACGTTCCGGAACCAGAACAGGGAGCATCCAGTATAATACCGTCAAATTGTTCTCCTTGCAAAATATCTGAAGGGTTTTTGCTCAGGTCAATGATCTTTCGCCGGTACTGACTAATTCCCGCTTTTTCAAATCGTTCGTCTAAGTTTCGTAAAATGCTGTTGCGGATGTCAGAAACAAGCAGGTTAACCGAAGGTTGTTGTTGTTTTAATAATATGGATTTACCTCCGGAAGCGGCGCAGGCATCCCACCAGCTTTCTCCGGGATTAGCTCGGAAATAGTCGCCGGTCCTTTGGGAGGAAAGATCCTGTACTTCGTAAAATCCGCTGAGACTTCTTACCTGGTCAAGCGGTGTTCCATTGAGCATAGATAACACATTTGGAGCCAGATTAGTATACCTTATTCCCAATTCGTCCAGCCGATTTAGCATAGACTGCTCTTTTCCAGGATGTATACGTATAAATAAGTCTGGCTGGATCAACAGGCTTTCCAGAAATTCCCTTTCAACGATGCCGGAAGACAGTTGTTGCCTGAAAGGAAAAACAGCGGTTAATTCAAAAGATGAATTTTTTTCAAGGAATTCGATTTTTTCGGATGTTGATTTTCCGGAGATTTCAGTCCATGCTGGTTTTAGTACCGTAAGCCACGGACTCTCTTTTTGACATAAAAGGGCTGCCATGGCCAATCTGTCAGAGCGGGAGGCTTGTGGTGCCGCTTTTCCCAACCTGAAATAAGGGTAAACAAGCCCTGAAACAGCTTTCCGGTCTTTGGAACCCATCTGCCTGTTTTCCTTAAAAAATGCGGTCATGAACCGGGAGAGCGGGTCTTGAAATTTATAAGCGTCAAGAACGCGGTCAATACTGCGCAGCTGTTGAAGCAAGCGTTCGCTGCTCATTTCAGGGGTCTGAACTGTCCGTTACTAAATCCAAGTAACATAATGTTGGTATTACTATATCCCCAATTTGGATTGTAAGCAAACTTAAAGAGGTTGTGTAAGCCCCGGTAGCTCTCTTCTGTTAAGTGCATGGGATAGTCTTTGCCGTATTTGTGAAGCAGCTGTCCAAAAAATGTTCCTGCATCGTAACCCTTATATGAAAATTCAGAGGGAGACACCTGATATCTTTCGGTATATTTATGGATAAACGCTTTTACGTTTTCTGCCTGCACATCGATATAATATGAGGCCGTAATGCGGGTATTAAGCTGTTGGAGATAGGCATCATTCAAGTCTAATTTTGACCAATTTGGATGTCCAAATAATTGGATCTGAAAACCATTTCCTTGTAAGGCAGATAATTTTTCCAATAAAGTGGCCACACTATACCTATTGGCAGAGCCGGATACCACCACGTTCTTTCCTTGTTGCTGCAGGGCTGCTTCGTTAAGTGATGTTTCATCCAATATAATGGGGTTTAACAATCCTTTACTCTGAGCCTGAATAGCTGAATCTAATGGGGGAATAAATTTTTGGTTGTCATCATCGTTGGTATCATTAACCAATATTAATTTGTCATCGATGTGGTGATCTTTGATCAACCGGAATGCAAGAGCGGAAATGTGTTGGTCAATGGAGGCAGTAAGGCTTACCAAATGGGGATTTTTGAATTGGATAGGTTTGGATGCCGCAAGCGGTGACACTTGCAATACATTGCCTGTAACGGTACTGCCCGCGAAACCACTGATCTCTTTTGGATAAACAGGACCTACAATTAAATCTGCTGCCTGTATGCCGGAGGAGGATGCCAGCCGGCTTAGCTGGTTCACATTGTCCCTGCTGTCTAATACGTTCAATTGAAAATTTGCGCCCTTAGCAGCCTGTTCATCCAAGGCAATCTTAAAGCCCTGGTAGAAGTCAAGTGCAAGGGATGAGCGTTTTACATCATTCAACCCGATTGATGTTTTATTTGCCTTATCCAACTCAAATGGTAATATTAAGGCTATATTACGGCTTGGTGCCGTGGATGTTTTACCGTTTTCTGAATTTTCCGCTATATTTCCGGTTTCTGAATTTTCGTTTTTAGATGAGGTTTCGCCCATGCCCTCTGGCTTTAGTACCTTTAGTTTTGGAGCGCAGGAACTTACTAAAAATAAAGCGGCAAAAATGGCTATGAGCTTATTCCCACTCAATCGTAGCCGGTGGCTTTGAACTAATATCATACACGACCCGGTTAATTCCTTTTACATAATTAATAATTTCATTCGATATTTTGGCCAGCAACTCGTAAGGGAGGTGAATCCAGTCGGCGGTCATACCATCCAATGAACCTACAGCCCTCAGTGCAACAACGTGTTCATATGTTCGTTCGTCGCCCATAACTCCCACCGATTGAATAGGAAGAAAAATGGTGCCTGCCTGCCATATTTTGTCATACCAGCCTGCTTCACGCAGATTGCGGATATAGACAGCATCTGCTTCCTGCAAAATGCGTACCTTTTCTGCAGTGACTTCTCCTAAAATACGAATACCAAGCCCCGGACCAGGGAATGGATGCCGCCCTAGAATTAAAGGATCTATACCTAATTCTTTCCCTACCCGGCGCACTTCGTCTTTAAATAAAGTGTTCAGGGGTTCCACCACTTTCAATTTCATATAATCGGGTAGTCCACCCACGTTATGATGCGATTTGATGGTTGCCGAAGGTCCTTTAACGGAAATTGATTCGATTACATCCGGATATATGGTGCCCTGACCAAGCCATTTGACTTCCACACCCTGCGGAAGTTCTTTTTGTACTTCCTGTGCAGCTTCGTCAAACACTTCAATAAAAGCACTTCCAATAATTTTACGTTTGCGTTCGGGCTCGGTAAAGCCCGACAGCTGCGAATAAAACTTATCTTTGGCATTGATGCCTTTTATATTTAATCCCATGTGCTTGTATGATTCAAGCACTTGTTCAAACTCATCTTTGCGCAACAGGCCATTGTCTACAAAAATACAATGAAGGTTTTTGCCTATCGCGTGGTGTAAAAGAATTGCTGCTACAGTTGAATCTACCCCGCCCGAAAGTGCCATGATCACATGGTCATGGCCTAATTGTTCCTGGAGGCGCGCGATGGTGGTTTCTATAAAAGTAGCAGGTGTCCAATCTTGCACACAGCCACAGATGTTCACAATAAAGTTGTAGAGAAGTTTAGGCCCATCGGTACTATGGGTCACTTCCGGGTGGAATTGGATACCATAGCTCCGGGTACCTTTTACTTGGTAGGCTGCAACCTTGACTTTATCTGTACTGGCGATAATTTCAAAATGGTCCGGCACGGCAGAAATGGTATCGCCATGAGACATCCAAACTTGTGATCCTGCTGGTATTCCGGAGAGGAGGTCGTTTGCTGTATCAATAGTTTGCAGGTTGGCGCGACCATATTCCCTGATCTCTGAAGGAATGACGTTTCCACCGCTATGCTGCGCCATATACTGAGCGCCATAACAAACGCCCAGGATGGGATATTGCTGCTGCAGTTTTATAAAATCAATTTGTGGCGCATCAGCCTGCCTGACCGAATAAGGGCTTCCAGAAAGGATGACACCTTTTACATCTGCATCTAATTCGGGAAGATGGTTGAAGGGATGAATTTCACAATATACATTTAATTCTCTTACTCTGCGTGCAATAAGCTGGGTATATTGCGATCCAAAGTCGAGAATAATAATCTTCTCTTGCATGGCGCAAAGGTAATATTTTTGAATCAGTTTTTAGCAATTGGCTGTTAGCTTTTGGCGATTTGCTAACAGCCAATAAACCGCTTAAATACTAAGTTTAGAGCGAAGATCTTTTGTAAGGCCGTTCTTATTTAGCATAATAGCCGTGCTTTTATATTGAACAAAAGCTTTGGTCACATATAGAAAACCTTTATAATCGTTCGTGAGACCCCATGAATTTTTAACAATATAATATTCTTTGCCGTTTTGGTCTTTAGCCAGGCCTACGATATGCATCCCATGGTCATCGGTGGTGCTGTAGTTATCAAAGGCCTTTTGGCGCGACTCATCGGTAATTGCCGGTTCGGGTTTGGGTCCGTCAAATAACCCCGATTGCTCTGCTGGTGTCATTTCTTCAACTGGTTTTTCGGGAACGAAAGCTACGCCATTTTTCCAGCTAAAGGTTTTTTCGGATACGTCGGTTGCCCAACCAACTGTATAACCACTTTTTAGTGCGTTGTCAATGATATCCGTTAGTTCAGTTGTATGCACGTTGTATACTTGGTCAAAGGACCAATTATCAGGTATCAGTATAGTGAACTTAGTATACCAGGGATGCTCCATGAAAGAAGAGATCTCCACATAATCATCAGCATTCAGCCCAACGACTTCTTTGGCGAAACTAAGGGGTGTATATGATTTTCCCTGGTAGGTGAATTGCTCAGGGTAGGTGCCAAGATACGCATCGATAGCTGCGCTGTATGCTTTAATCCAATTAGGGGTCAATTCTTTGTTTGGATTGCTAACGACCGCTTTCAGGATGCCTTCCTGAATGGCGCCCATTTCGCCAAATTTATTAATGCTGGTGCCGTAATTTAATCCAGTATAAGCTTCCCGGGGCACTGCACCATATTTTTTATAAATGTTTCTTACGTCATGCAACTCACCACCGTCACCTAGCCCTAGGTTACCATGCATGCGTACATAATTAATGCCTTTTTCAACGTATACGTTTCGTGCAGTAAAGATTTCTGAAAGTTCTACGGGTTGACGGCCTGCCCTGATCATTTCAGACTCCAGGAAGGAATTACCAGAATAGCTCCAGCAGGTGCCGGATGAACCCTGGTTTTGGACGGGAGTAGTGGCTAAATTGATGATTTCAGTAAACTGAAAACCTTCTTTGCTGCCGTTGGTTTGGTTATTTTTCAGGGAATTGATCAGGTTATCCTGCCCAAATGCCGGAATGCCTGCTGCAAATAGTCCAAAAGCTAGTGCCAAGGACTTAAAATTAAGTTTGTAAGACATATATTGTTTTGTTATGCCGTCAAAAATAAAGATTGGAGTGCCAAATCACAAATTTTATCGGTAATGTTGCATTTCGTTTTAAAAATTAAATTTTTCTTTAGTAATTTGCAATAGAATAACCAATTGTTGTTTTAAATCATTTTATGAATCAGGTGTCAGACCATTTATTGTTGCAACAGCTAGCCGCAGGTAGTGAGGCTGCATTTTCGCAAATTTATGCGCAGCACTGGGACTCCGTGTTTAAATTGGTAAAACGCATTTTGCCGAATGAAGATGAAGTGGCCGACGTGGTTCAGGAGACTTTCATTTTGCTATGGGAACAAAGAGCCAAGATGGAGCGCGTAGTTTCCATTAAATCGTACCTGATTGTCATCGCCCGAAACAAAGCTTTCAAGGTATTTCAGTCTAGGTTAAAGCAAACAGATTATCTGGAAAAGATGGCAGGATTTTATTCGGAGGCAATTGACGAAACCGAGCAGGCCATTCTCAGTAAAAACCTGGAGGCTATGCTGGAAGCAGAAATACAAAAAATGCCCCCCAGGATGCAGGAGATTTTCATCCTGAGCCGGAGAGAACATTTGTCTTATAAAGAAATTGCCGAAAGGTTGCAGATTTCTGACCTGACCGTAAAAAAACAAATTAATAAGTCTCTTAATTACCTGCGTCTAAAAATCGATGAGGACTACCTGCCTTATTTGATTCTTTTTCTTCTGTACTCCTTTTTTTTATAATTTTTGTAGCTTATTACTAATTAGTTAGTTATTTTTTTAATTTTCTTGTACTACTTTAGTACGGCTTAATAACTCTTACCTATATAACCATTAATAAATGGCTATAAGAAATTATGAACCAACACGAGATCCGGAATTTGTTGATTAGGTATGCTAATGGCCAATGCAGCCCCGCTGAAGTCGAACTGCTGGAAGATATGGTGTTGAATCATCCTGTGCATCCTGACTGGGAGTGGGACAGCAAGGAAGAAAAAATTATGATGGGTATGCGCATTAAGCAGCAAATTGACCGTCAACGATCTCCCAGAAAGACTTTCAAAGTGTTGTTTTGGAAAGTATGGCCCGTAGCAGCCTCCTTTTTATTGATAGCAGGAATAAGTTGGTTATGGTATCGCGCTATACCCGATAAGCATAACATTCGCTCACAAGTCCAGAACCCAAGTAACGCTGCCACCAGTGCCACGACAAATGGCATTACGCTAACACTCTCAACCGGCGTTTCGCTTTCGCTGGATGATCGAAAGGCAGGGGAGACGATCCATGATGCCGGAATAGACATCGGGAGATCAACCGACGGAGGGTTGGTGTATGGAACTCCCAATAAGTCCGGTATTCAAGCAAAGTCCTCATCCGTTGTACCAGTCATCAACAGCATTGCCGTTGGCAAAGGAAGGACTTTCCAGCTGACATTGCCAGATGGGACAAGCGTTTGGCTAAACACAGCTTCAACTTTATCATATCCAGTAGAGTTTACTACTTCAGAAAGACGGGTCATATTGAAAGGGGAAGCCTATTTTAACGTAGCAAACGATGCCAAAAAACCTTTTTATATAGAGGCTGAAGGCAACCAAATTGCGGTGACCGGAACACGTTTTAATATTTCGGCCTATCGGGATGACGGGCACGTCACGACTACACTCCTTGAAGGTGGGGTAAATGTCTCTAAGGGAAGTAATAAGGTAGTTCTTCGTCCTGGTTTGATGGCAGTAAGTTTCAACGATACCGATCAGATCGTACGGTCAAAGGCTGACCTTGGCAGTATAATGGCCTGGCAAAAAGGTTATTTTATTTTTAATGATCAGGATATTCATGCTATTATGGCACAAGTGGCTCGCTGGTATGACATAGATGTAAAGTTTAGTGCTACGTTGACAAAGAAGAGATTTGGCGGTACATTTCCCAAAACAGCTTCGGTTGATGACCTCTTAGATGATTTGGGGGCACTGGGAAATATTCATTTCAGAAAGGTGGGAAAGGAGGTATGGGTGATAAATTGATGTATCAAAAAGCACTGATCAAAAGAATAAACGCCGGAAGTGCTACCAACACCCCCAGCTGAATGGCACGAATGCCAGATCAGGAAATAATTAAATAGCTGTTTAAATCTTAATTAATTATAACCTTAATACAAATGTATATAAATTATGTAAAATTACGCTATCGGTGTAATTACCGGGGCCTCTTTAAACTTTTTATAATGGCCAAATTTATTATGATACTGTTATTTTGTACAGTGATGCAGGCAGGAGCTGCTGTTTATGCACAGCTGGCTAGCATCAAAGCAGAACATATTACCTTAAAAGACGTATTTTCTGAACTCAGGGAACAAACGGGTTACCATTTTCTGTACGTGACCGAAGATCTTGAAAACACAGGAACGGTGAGTCTCAATTTCAATGATGCAGCTCTGGAGACCATTTTGGAAAAGTGTTTTGAAGGAAAATCCTTGAAATATGAAATTAAGGGGAATATGGTGCTGATAGAGAGGATATTAGCTTCAAGCCCTAGTGTTGAAAATGATTTGAGCACGCAGGAGAGAACCCTTCAGGGAAAAGTGAATGATGACAAAGGAGAAGCGCTAGCGGGGGTAACGATTCAACTAAAAGGCACGAAAAAAACAACCCAGACGGATAAAGAAGGCAAATATTCACTTTCATTGCCAAATGGTGTACAAAGAGTAATATTTTCCAGTTTAGGATTTGAAACTAAGGAGTTAACAGTAGCTAGTGAAGTTAACTTTTTGGAGGTGGTGCTTAATATCGCAGTAAATGGACTGGATGAGGTAGCTGTTGTAGGTTATGGTACCCAAAAAAGAAGTGATTTAACAGGTTCTGTAGCATCGGTAAAAGAAGCCGATATTAAGGCCACTCCTATTGTCTCCTTAGACAGAGCGATGCAGGGTAGGGCAGCGGGTGTTCAGGTTACCACTAATTCAGCTAAACCTGGTGGATCGACTACGATACGCATCCGGGGGACTGGGTCTGTTAATGCATCCAATGAGCCCTTGTATGTGATAGACGGATACCCAAGTGGTGATCTTAATTCAATAAATCCGGCAGATATAGCGTCATTAGAAATTTTAAAAGATGCATCTGCAACTGCTATATACGGATCAAGAGGCTCAAATGGTGTTGTAATGATTACAACCAAACATGGTAGTGCTGGGCAATCTAATATCTCGTTAGATAGTTATTATGGCATTCAATCACTGAGCCGCAAGATTCCCTTGCTTAATGCAAAACAATATGCTGAATTTATTAACGAAGCAAGGGTAAATGCGGGGGGAGAACCTTATTTTGATGGCTCTTCAGAGCAAAGACCAAAAGTATCAGATATTGGTATAGGTACTGATTGGCAGGATGAAGTATTTCACAATGCACCCATTCAAAATCACGAATTGAGTTTCAATGGTGGAGATGATAAGACCAATTATGCATTGTCAGGAAGCTATTATGGCCAAAATGGAATTATCATTGGCTCAAATTTTAAAAGATATACGATTAGGGCTAATATTGATAGAAAGGTCAGAAGCTGGCTAAAAATTGGATTGACCATGCAAGGAGCACATACCAATTCAAACAATTCAAGAACAGAGACAGAAGGGGGGGGCAAGTGGTGGAGTCACCAATGCTGCTATTAACTTCGCACCCGTATTTCCTGTTTTTAATGCGGAAGGTACTTATTATAGGGATACGGGCCCATTAAATGGCAACTTAGTGGACAATCCGTTGGGTATAGCGAAGGAAGTGACAGATATTTACCGTGTCATACGGCTGCTTTCAAATACGTATGCGGAGATAAAAATAACAGATGACTTGTTATTCCGAACTACGTTTGGTGCAAATCTTATAAATACTAAATCCAATTATTATGCATCCAGGTTAATTTCCCTTGGTGCAAACACCAATGGTTCAGCTAGTGTTTCTTCTACACAGAGCGTTGACTGGCTAAATGAAAACACGTTAACGTATAAACACCTATTCTCTGAAAAGCATGATTTGACTGCTCTATTGGGATATACTACACAATCTAGTCATAGTGAAAGTGTAGGGGCATCAGCAATCAACTTTAATGATGATTATGCCCTTTACAATAATTTGGGGGGTGGTGCAACACTGCAGACGCCATCTTCCGGAGCTGTTGATTGGGCACTTATTTCCTTTCTTGCCAGGGTCAATTACAGTTATGATAGTAGATATCTACTAACGTTAACTGCCCGTAGCGACGGATCTTCACGTTTCGGACCGAATAATAAATATGGATTTTTCCCCTCTGGTGCATTTGCATGGAGAATCAGCAATGAACCGTTTTTTCATAAGAACAGCTGGATAAGCGATGCTAAGCTGCGTATCAGCTATGGTTTGACAGGTAATCAGAGCATTTCTGATTATGCTTATCTATCTACCATTGCTCAGTCTACCGCAATTCTAGGAGGATCAAACCCAATAATTAGACTTGGTGGTGTACCGGCCATTATCAGTAATTTAGATCTGGGGTGGGAGAGTAACCGACAATTGGATGTTGGAACTGATGTGAGTTTATTAAACAACTATTTACGATTGACCATTGATTATTACTCCAAGATCACTTCAAATCTACTGTTTTCTGTAAATGTGCCCCAGACCACGGGTTATAGTAGCTCCTTACGTAACATTGGTAAGATAAAAAATAGCGGATTTGAATTAACTTTGGGTACAACGATCGGTGATAAAAATAAATTACAATGGTCAGGTGATTTTAATATTGCCTTCAACACTAATAAGGTATTGCGTTTGGATGGTAGGTCTGAATATTTGACAGGGTCAGGAGTAGGTCATCTGCAAGTTTCCAACACCGTACAGCTCAAGGTTGGTGAACCGTTGGGCAATTTTTATGGGCGAGAGTTTGATGGGATTTTTCAAAGTGAAGAAGAAGTGGCCGCATCTTCACAACCCAATGCACAGCCAGGAGATATTCGATACAAAGACTTAGATGGGAATAATGCAATAAACGATAATGACCGCAATATTATTGGTAACGGATATCCTGATTTCTTTGGAGGATTTAATAACACCTTCCGTTATAAAAATTTTGATTTCAACATTTTCATGCAAGGATCTTATGGGAATGACATCCTTAACTTTGGAAGATTTGATCTCTATAATCTTAATGGTAACAATAACCAGTCAGTGGATGTATTGAAGAGGTGGACAGTTACTAATCCATCAAACGAGATACCCAGGGCAAATGCTTCTGGCGGTCAGCGCATCCTATCCAATTTTCAGGTAGAGAATGGTTCTTATCTGAGATTTAAAAACATATCTTTTGGCTACGAGTTCCCAAAATCTTTTATATCTAAAATACAGGGCAGGTCTATTCGGGTATATGTGGCTGCACAAAATATGTTTACGATAACTAGTTACAAAGGTTATGATCCTGAAGTAAGCCGGTTTGGCACTACCTCCATTAGTCAAGGAATGGATTATGGGGGATACCCAGCCTCAAAAACAATTTTGGTGGGACTGAATATTGGTTTGTAAAAAATTAAAGAAGAATGAAAATGTCAATTAATCATAAGATATCTTGGCCATGGAAAAAGATATCAATACTCCTATGGATGTTATGTTGTCTCGCCAATGCATGTGCGCCAGATCTCGATTTGAATCAATTGGGCGCCAAATCTGTAAATACTTACTATCAGACACCTGATGATGCCAATGCTGCGACCATCGCATTATATGGTCAATTGAGAGCGATATACCGGGATGAAACCATAAATACGCCAAATAGTGTCTCCTCAGACGATGCCATTCCATTTTTGACGGGCAATGCCGACCGGTTGGCGTTATGGAATTACAATTTGACTTCGCAAAATACGTTTGTGGCCGATATATGGGCAAATGCATATACAGGTATTCAACGATCAAATGTGGTCTTGAATAGAGTACCAAAAATACAAATGGACGAGCAACTTAAAAATCAATATTTAGGTGAAGCCCAATTTTTAAGGGCATTGCATTATTTTAACTTAGTGAGATTTTTTGGAGATGTTCCATTAGTGCTGGACGAAACGTTGTCTTTAGAGAACAGTGAGGTGCCGAGGACTTCTGCTAGCGCTGTATACGACCAGATTGTGGATGATTTGAAAAATGCTTCAGATTTCTTGCCAAACAGTTATTCAGGGTCAGATGTCGGCCGGGCAACGAAAGGGGCGGCTTTAGGGCTTTTGGCTAAAGTATTATTGACTCGTGCAGGTTCAGATGCTGCATCTCCCTATTGGGCTCAGGCAGCAAATACGGCCAAAGAGGTAATTGATATGAATACCTATGCTCTCTGGGACGATTATAGTCAGGTTTTTGAATTGGCTAATCGCTGTGGTAAGGAATCCCTCTTTGAAGTCTTGTACATAACGGATCTTTCGGGGAACAATTTTACGACCGGATATGCTCCTCGCGGTTCATCCATTGTACCTGGGACAGGAAGTGGGATTTATAGAGTAAGCAGTAGCCTATTCAATAGTTACGAAAACGGCGATAGAAGGAAAGCGGTAACGTTTCTAACTTCCTATACTAGCCCTACCTCGGGTGAAATTGTTCAGTTATCGGTAGACAATACGGATCCGGCATTAGCAGTATCCTTTTGGAAAATGGCCGATTTAACCTCAACCGTGGCAGGTCAAAGTGGGAAAAGTTTTCCTTATCTTCGGTATTCCGATATTTTGCTGATCTACGCAGAGGCATTGAACGAGAGCAACAATGGCCCTACTGCGGAAGCTTTTATAGCTATAAACAAATTGAGACAGCGTGCAGGATTGGATCCGATTCAGAATTTAAATAAGGCAAAATTCAGGGAAGCGATTATGAAGGAAAGACGTTTGGAGTTCTGTTTTGAGGGTAACCGTTGGTTTGATTTGGTGCGAACTGGAAAATTACTGGAAGCCGTTAAAACAGAGAATAGTTTTTCAAGGAATGCTACTATACAAGGGTTTAACCGATATTTGCCTATCCCACAGCGTGAAATAGATGCGAATT
This sequence comes from bacterium A37T11, assembly GCA_900109895.1. Taxonomy (GTDB): domain Bacteria; phylum Bacteroidota; class Bacteroidia; order Sphingobacteriales; family Sphingobacteriaceae; genus A37T11. The sequence continues at coordinate 111,379 of FOBR01000012.1, read as the reverse complement.
CTGCTTTAACACAGAACACTGGGTACTAAAAATATGATGATTAAAAGTATTTTAAAGAAAATATTCCTATATCTGACGATCTTTTTGATTGTTAGCGGGACTGCAGAGGCACAAAAAGTAAAATCATACGACGTCGTGATTTACGGAGGAGGTTCGGCGGGTTTCATTGCCGCAATCCAGACGGCTAAACTCCATAAATCAGTAGCCTTATTAGAACCTACCTTACACGTAGGAGGTATCAACGTAGAGGGCTTGGGAGGAACGGATATTGATAATCATCCCGAATTTCAGAACAGCCCTGCGGTAGGCGGACTGGCTTTGGAGTTTTACCGGCGGATTGCCAAGGAATACGGTTATCTGGATTCTTTTGATAATGCCCTTACTCACAAGCTAAAGCGGCCAAAACTATGGCGTTTTGAACCCCATGTGGCTGAAAAAGTAATCAACGATTGGTTGGGAGAGTTTTCCATTGACATATTTAAATTGGAGAAACTGAGTGAAGGGCCCAACGCGGTAAAAAAAGAAGGAAAACGTATCACGGTTTTAAAAACTGAATCAGGAAATAAATTTTTGGCTAAAGTTTTTATAGATGCTAGCCTGGAAGGCGATTTACTGGCTGCTGCAGGAATATCGACTATTGTAGGCCGAGAGGCTAATGAATTATATGGAGAAAGCCGTAATGGAATTCGTAGTGAGACCACACACAGCCAGTTTACCGTTAAGGTAGATCCTTATTTAAAGGAAGGAGATGCTAACAGTGGTTTAATTCATACAATTCAGAATGAACCTTTGGGTGTTCCTGGTTCGGGGGATAGACGGATTCAGGCCTATTGCTTTCGAATGTGCCTTACGCAAAATCCCGATAACAAAATATCTTTTTCAAGACCTAAGGCTTATGACCGGAGTTCCTATGAGATTTATCTTCGATATATCCGTGCAGGGGGCAAATTGTATAGGCCTGAAGTTACCATTCCTGGTGGTAAGACCGATTTGGGTGCATGGCATGACCTGTCACACAATTTATATGGATTGAACTTTGATTATCCTGAGGTGAATTATAAAAAGCGCGACGAAATTTTGGATTATCATCGTAACTTTACCCAAGGTCTGTTTTATTTTCTTTCCAATGATTCGGAAGTAAAAAAATTAGATTCAGGGCTTCAAAAAGCGTGGGCTTCGTGGGGATTGGCAAAAGATGAGTTTACTGATAATAATGGTTGGCCACGGCAATTTTATGTGCGTGATGCGCGACGGATGGTTTCAGACTACGTCATTACAGAACATCAACTGAAAAAAGAGGGTGCGGAACCTGTATTAGATCCGGTTGCATTGGCCTTTTGGCCTCCTGATTTACATAATGCCCGCCGTATTGTTATAAATGGAGCAGCCTATAATGAGGGCGCAGTATTCGGCGGTGATTGTTGGAAGCCTTTTGGTATTTCTTATCGGTCAATTGTGCCTAAAAAATTTGAATGTACTAATTTATTAGCTCCCACATGTCCTTCATCCAGTCACATTGCATATGGCGCAATACGCATTGAATTTACTTTTATGGCATTGGGGCAGGCAGCAGCCGATGCTGCGGTTGCTGCGATTATAAATAGGCAGGATGTTCAGGAGGTTGCATACGGCGAGCTAAAACAAAAATTATTAAGTCAGGGACAGGTTTTGTCATATTTATAAAATTTCCTACCTTAGCCTTTAAATAACTAAACGAAACACCAATTCATGAATTCCTTCATCAATCGCAGGGCTGCCCTTCGTAATCTGGTCATCATAGCCGGAGGGGCCATGATTTTGCCGGCCTGTTACCGTAAATCGGGTAAAGCTAGTATAGAGCTCAACAACCTCCAAATCACGGAGGACGAAGAGAGCCTGCTGGAAACATTAGCAGATACGTTGATCCCTAAAACAGACACCCCTGGGGCAAAGGAATTGAAATTGCATCTTTTTGTGCTGAAAATGGTGGATGACTGTTATAAACCGGAAGACCAGGACCAATTCACAAAAGGGCTGCGGGCCTTACCGTCTTTTGCAAAATCAACCATTGGGAAAGATTTTGTTAATGCTAGTGCAAAAGAACGCGGGCAGCTGTTGCTGAAAATCCAGGACATTAAAGATACGGAAGAAGCGACAGAGAAAGGTCAGGAGGCCGGAGATGACAAAAGCCTAAAGCGCTTTTACGATATCACCAAAAGCAAAACCATCCAGGGCTATCTCAATTCCAAGTACGTTATGACCAATCTGGTCAAATATGAACTGGTGCCCGGGCGTTATAACGGCTATTTTCCTGCATAGGCAGCAATTGTCACCATATTTTACTAAACTAATAATTCTTAAACAACAGAGAATATATCATGGCTAATATAGCAGTCGATAGCATAAAAGACCGGACTTTTGATGTCATTGTCATTGGTTCAGGAGCAAGTGGGGGGTGGGCAGCCAAAGAGTTTACTGAAAAAGGGCTAAAGACTCTAGTTCTAGAGCGAGGAAGGCAAGTGGAACATGTCAAAGACTATCCAACCACCAATATGTATCCGTACGAATTTCCGCACCGGAATGAAATGCCTTATGCCGACAAACAGAAAAATCCGATCGTCAACCGCTGCTACAATTATCACGAAGAGTCACAGCATTTCTTTGTAAAGGACGATGAGCATCCCTATATCCAAGATAAAGATTTTGACTGGATCAGAGGATACCAAGTTGGGGGTAAGTCCTTGATTTGGGCAAGGCAAACCCAACGCTGGAGTGATTTTGACTTTGAGGGACCCGCCCGTGACGGCTTTGCCGTAGACTGGCCCATCCGTTATAAAGACATTGCCCCTTGGTATAGCTATGTAGAAAAATTTGCAGGTATCTCTGGAAACAAGGATGGATTAGCAGAATTACCGGATGGAGAGTTTCTGCCAGCGTTTCCGCTCAATGCTACTGAAGACTACTTCAGCAAGTTTCTAAAGGAAAAATATCCTAACCGGCATGTGATCAGTGCCCGGTGCGCACACTTGTCTGTGCCCAACCAGATCCATTTTGATCAAGGAAGGGTTCAGTGCCAAAAAAGGGTGCTTTGCCAGCGAGGTTGTCCATTTGGTGGTTATTTTAGCAGCAATGCCAGTACCATCCCCTGGGCGGAGAAAACAGGTAATATGACCTTAAGACCATTTTCGGTGGTTCACTCCATCTTGTATGACGAAGAAAAAGGAAAAGCAACAGGCGTTAATGTGATTGATACCAATACCAAAGAATTGATTGAGTTTTATGCCCGGGTAATATTTGTCAATGCGGCGGCATTAAATACGAACCTTATCTTACTAAATTCTATTTCTGATCGTTTTCCGGAAGGTTTGGGTAATGATAGTGGGTTATTGGGAAAATATGTAGCCTTTCACAATTATACCGCCACCATTAGCGCTGAATATGAAGGCTTTAAAGAATACAAAACTGATGGGCGAAATCCAGCAGGAGGGGGCTATATCCCCCGATTCCGGAATGTATACAAACAAGAAACTGACTTTTTGCGCGGATATGCAGCGGGATTTAGTGCCCGTAGGACAGAAGTGAGCGAAACGAATGGGGTTGGTGAAGACCTAAAAGCACACTTGCTTAAAAAAGAATTGGGCCCGTGGCGCGTAGGGTCTCACATGATGGGCGAGACTATTCCCAAAGTTGAAAACCATGTTAGGCTCGATGAAGAAAAGAAAGATGCCTGGGGAGTACCATTATTGCACATTGACATCGCTTATGATGACAATGACGAAAAATTGCGCCAGGACTACTTTGACCAGATGAGTGAAATGTTTGACGCTGCCGGATTTAAAAACATACAGACTCACAAAGACCCGCGCCGTCCAGGCAATGACATCCACGAGATGGGTGGTGTACGCATGGGGACCGATCCAAAAACTTCCCTGCTGAACAAATGGCATCAGCTGCATGCTTGTAAGAATGTGTTTGTGACAGACGGCGCCAGCATGACCTCTACCGGTACGCAAAACCCGACACTTACCTATATGGCTTTTACTGCGCGTGCGGCAGATTATGCCATGAATGCCATGAAAAAAAATGAGCTTTGATGCTATTTATTAACAATTGTGGCGTCCAGCCATTTCAGGCATTCGCAAAACCAGTTTTCAAAAGCAGGGGTTTGGAGATATCCATGTCCACCTACCTCATAGACCTTAAACGAGGCATTAACGTCATTTGCCCGTAAGGCCCGGTAATAGCGTCGGCTGTTTTCGATAGGGACTACCTTGTCATCCATGGCGTGGGTAATGAATGCAGGTGGAGTATTTTTGCTCACCTGTAATTCATTAGAATAGAAGTCAACTTGTTCTTTAGACGGATTTTTACCTAAGAGGCTCTCTTTTGAGCCTTGGTGGGCAATGTCGTCCTGAAAACTAATGACCGGATAAACCAGCAGTGAGAAATCAGGTCGGAGGTTGACGCTTTTACTATTTTCTGAAAATGCATAATTATAATGCGTGGATGCCGTAGCAGCCAAATGCCCTCCGGCAGAAAAGCCCATAATACCAATTTTGTCAGGGTTTATTCCCCATTCTGATGCATGTATCCTAACAAGCTCTATAGCTCGCTGTGCATCTTGTGCTGGGCCGATGGCCTTGTCTTCCATCGTACTGTCATTGGGGAGGCGGTATTTCAACACAAATGCCGCAATACCATGCTCAGTAAAGGCCTTGGCCACCCGAATTCCTTCCCTTGAGAATACTAGCATTTGATAGCCTCCTCCCGGACAAATGATTACAGCAGTGCCCGTCGCGATTCCTTTCGAGGGGAGGTATGCCGTTAGCGTAGGCACGCAAACCTGAGCATAACTCGTATCTGAACCCCTCACAGTTATTTTTTCACGATCAGGCCCGGCTATGGCATTGGGTATATCTGTTTTATAAAGGGCGATCACTTCTTGGGCAGAGGAATACGCTGCGGGAATGAGCATTGTTAGCAAAATGATCAGTTTATTTATCATATCTGGTATTTATTTTAGCAAACTTAATAAAATTACTTTACTTTAAACAATAAATCCCTAACTTTAGGGTGTTATAACCATAAATTTTGATGAAAATCTACAAACGTACCTTGATCCTTTTTTTCTGTATCTTATACACAAACGCTTCTGCACAGCAAGTTCAGAAAACAAATAAACCTGAGCGCGTGGCTTGGTTCCAGGACTTGGCCTTTGGTATGTTTATACACTGGGGGGTAGATGTTTCCCTGGGAACCATTATCAGCCATTCATTAGCGGGAGCCTCTGAAGATTATGTAAATCGGTATTATAGCCAATTACCTGGTTTTTTTAATCCGGTAAAGTTCAACCCGGATGAATGGGCTGCTATAGCGCGTTTAGCAGGAATGAAATACGTGGTATTTACTGCAAAACATCATTCAGGCTTTTGTATGTTTGAAACGAAGACCACAGCACTTAATGTAATGAATACGCCGCTTAAAAGAGATGTAACCAAGGAAGTGATTAATGCCTTCCGAAAACAAGGCTTCGCCATCGGGATTTACTTTTCGCCGGAAGACTTTCATTTCCTACATGAACATCATATTCCCATCGGGCGTTTGCAACATCCAATGCATTCGCCGGTAAATAATAAAGAACTGTTTGAGTATGATAAGGCACAGATCAAAGAATTGCTTACGCAGTATGGCAATATTGACATAATGTTCTTTGATGGGCCAGCCGATGGGCTTCGCGAATTTGCCTGGCAGTTAAATCCCAATTTGGTAATTACCCGTGACCTCATGAAAACCCCGGAGCAGAATATTCCTGACCAGCCTTTGCCACGACCATGGGAAGCCTGTTATACCATGGGGACAGACTGGCAATATAAGCCTACAAATGACCCTCAAAAATCGGGTACAGATATTATTGACATGCTCATCGAGATCAGGTCAAAAGGTGGAAATTTTTTGATGAATGTAGGCCCAAAACCCGATGGGGAGATTCAAATCGAGCAGCAAAATCTATTGCGTGAGGTGGCCCTATGGAATTTTGTAAACCAAGAAGCCGTGTATGCCGTAAAACCCCTGCCTGTAATCCGTGATAAAAACATCTGGTTCACTCAATCTAATGATGAAAAGATTATCTACGCATTCGTAACACGGCAAAGCTCAGCAGATTGGGCATATGGTGAGCGTCGTGCTTTTTTATTGCCCATGATTGAAGGCAATGTGCATACGAAAGTAAGCATCTTGGGTTATGGTAGCCAGCTGCTGGAATATAAGGAAGGTTTTGATGCCAGTATCCAAAGTTCGGCAGGGCCGCTTGGGCTGGCCATTAGTGCTGTAAACGGGCAGAGGCTGTATACCAATAATCAATGGCCCAATACCGTAGTTTTTAAGATCGAGTTGGCAAAGTTCAAACCACAGGATATGTTACGACTGGAAAAGAGATCGAGTATAGATGGAGCCAAATAAGTTTTACGAAAACGTTATCGCAAAAAAATGGCTAATTTGGGCATTAGTTAGAAGTGTACAGCTTGTTGGGAGTGATTAAATATTTATATATTGTCCCAACTAAAGCAAAACCAGTATAAAAATACGTCAATAAGTTGATCTTTGTAACATGAACTCAAAAAACAATTCCCGCCGTTCCTTTTTAAAGCAGGCAATGCTTTTGTCTGCAGCAGCTACCGCACCCCGCATTCTGACAGCAGCCGATTTTAAAAATATTAAGAAAGCTGGTCCCAATGAGCGGGTAAATCTGGCCTGCATAGGCATAGGAAACCGCGGAGGGGAGATTCTACGCGAATTCCACAAAACAGGGCTGGCCAATTTCGTAGCCTTTTGCGATGTGGATATGGGTGGGCCTCAGACTTTGGAAAATCTCAAACTCTTTCCGGATGTTCCCCGTTTTCAGGATTTCAGGGTGATGTTTGATAAAATGGGAAATCAAATCGATGCGGTATCCGTAGGTGTGCCTGATTTTTCCCATTTTCCCATTACTATGGCTGCGCTAGCGTTAGGCAAGCACGTATACACCGAAAAGCCTATGGCACGAACCTTTAATGAGGTTGAATTGATGATGAAGGCTGCTAAAAAATACCACAAACAAGTTACCCAAATGGGTAATCAGGGGCATTCCGAAGGCAATTATTTTCAATTTAAAGCTTGGAAAGATGCTGGCATCATTAAAGATGTGACCGCCATTACTGCTCACATGAATTCCCCACGCCGCTGGCACAGTTGGGACCCCAACATTAAATCTTTTCCTCCAGCCGAACCAGTACCCTCTACGCTTGACTGGAATATTTGGCAAACTACCACTCAAGGTCATTCCTATAACAAAGACTTTGTCAATGGTCAATGGCGGTGCTGGTATGACTTTGGTATGGGGGCACTAGGCGATTGGGGCGCACACTTGTTAGATACCGCACATCAATTTCTGGATCTCGGCCTCCCCTATGTAGTGGACCCCATAAAATTGGAAGGCCACAACAATTTCTTTTATCCCATGTCTACCACCCTATCTTTCAAATTTCCGAAGCGTGGAAAAATGCCTCCGGTAGAGGTGAAGTGGTATGATGGATTAGACAACCTGCCACCTATTCCGGAAGGGTATGGAGTATCTGGCCTGGATCCTAATATTCCACCGCCAAGTACCGGCAAGCTAGAGCCCGTCAAATTGAATCCGGGCAAGATTATATATAGCAAGGAATTAACGTTCAAAGGTGGATCTCATGGAAGCACCTTATCCATCATTCCAGAAGAAAAGGCTAAGGAGTGGGCTTCCAAACTGCCGGAAGTGCCAGTTAGCCCGTCCAATCATTACAAAAATTACCTACTGGCTTGCAAAGGGGAGGAAGAGACACGCTCACCCTTTCATATTGCAGGCCCGCTCAGCCAGGTGTTTTGCCTGGGCGTGCTGGCCCAATGGACAGGAGATAAACTTGAGTTTGACCGCGAGAAAAAGATCATTACCAACAATAAGCACGCAAATGAGCTATTGCTAGGTCCTCCTCCCAGAAAAGGATGGGAACAATATTATAAAGTATAAGAAGCAAAGAATAAATACAGCTAGAGACTGCCGGAATTCAAAAGTTCCGGCAGATCTGCCACCTTTTTAATTTGGACATCAGCCAGCGAAGAATCTTCCTTGTCCGGGCTATCCCACCCCTGCACGTTGAGCCATGCGCTACGGCATCCGGCCTGGTGGGCCGGCACAATGTCCTTAGTGTACGAGTCGCCCACTACAAGACACTCATCAGGTTTAAACCCCAATTCCTGTACGCCTTGACGGTATATGGCTGCATCCGGCTTGCGCACCCCTACCACAGCCGATTCAACGACTGCTTTGAAATAAGAACGAATGCCAAAATCCTCTAATACCGTTTTCAGGTTTCCATAAAAGTTAGAAACCATCACCAATGGGTATTCTGATGCCAATATTTCAATTACTGCCTTATTTTCGGACACTATTGAACGGGCAAATTGATAACAATCATGGGCTATTAAATCGATTTTATGCCTGTCAGGGGTATATCCCTGCCCTGCCAAAAAGTCGAATTGCTGGTTCACTTTGATACGGAGTACTTCCAAGAAGTTGTGTTCAGGTTTTACAAGTGGGTTGATGGCCAGGGCACGTTCACCAAAAGCATATGCCTTAGCAAAGAGCTCCTGTTCTATTACTACCTGATGCTGCTGGTAGCTATTCCATAGCACGACACCCCAATGTAGGCCATTGGTGTCAATGGTGCCACCATAATCAAATAAAATGCCCTTAATCATAATTTGTTTAAATTTTTTGTTCCTTTTGATCTGCTGATTGCGGCAATTTGGGCCAAATAGCCATGAGTGCAAGACCGATGCCGATCCATACTAATTCGCGGATACGCATGATTATTCCGATGATAATACCACCGCTTGAAGGCAAACCAATACTTTTGAGCGCCAAGGCCAGCCCACCCTCACGGGTACCCAGTTGCATGGGGAAGAAAAAGATGACGTTGGCAAATAAGGAAGAGCCCGAACTGACGATGAGAGCTTGAGATACCGAAATATCCATTCCAATAGCCAGCGCGCTGAAATAAATCTCCGCACTACCGAGGGTACGTGCTAAAAATTCCCAAAACAAAGCGGTAAAAAAGCGTGATCGGCGCCCATTGTAGAGCCATTTGATCTGCTCGTCAATACCTGAAAGCAAATCTTGTTTTTCTGTCAAAAAAGTGGATGCTTTATTTTTGACAAAGGGTATTTTGGTCAACAAACGAACAGTGGATACTGTAAAGCCCCGATTATATACCCTAATAAACCAAAAACATAGAAAAGTACCGATTACCAGCATGACCGCACACCCTACTTCCATATAATGGTTTAGCGGAACTACAGCAAAAATCAGTACGATAGAGGCCAGCCAAAACAAGACATGAGAAAACATGTGCATTAGGCTATATAGTAACACAGAAGAGCTGGCCTTCTCGGCCCCCAGTGCAGGTTTTAGTTCCAGAATACGATAGGGTTCGCCACCCAAGGCAATGAAGGGTGTGATATAATTAATAGCATAACCGCTAATGGTTAGTTGCAATACCTTCCAAAATGAAAAATTGCTGGCCGGGATCGAAGGCTCTTGAATAATGCTACGAAAAGCGAAGGCATTAAATAAGTAGATAATGACCCAACTGCCGATGACTGGCGCAAACCACCAACCCGTTTTACGGATGTTTTCCCATAAATTTTCTAAACCCAGGCTATAGGCCATATAACCCATCGTAAGGATACCGATGACAAAAAATACGATCTTGTAGATCTTTTCACTCATAGCGGGAGGTGTTGGTTAACTGCTGATAAAAATACCGGCTCACTTTTTCCTGGCGCCTGCACATATACACCAATATCGGGTTTAGTACAAACATGTCAAATAAAAAATAAATCCATACTTCATCAATGAAAAGCCAAAGGAATAGAAAAATTACGCGCGTATTAAATTGTACAATATTGGTATATTTCATCAACGGCTTATTCATGGTTCTAAAATCCCTTACCAGCGAGGCCGGTAACTGATCCGTATAGCGTACCTTAACCAGCTTCAGCAGCTTCTGCAAATAAGGAGATAGCCATTCCTGTAGCTTGGTATATCCCAGATATCCATTTAGCACAAACTTACTGAACGCATTATTTTTCCAGGAAAGGGCGTCATAGTCTGCTTGCAGATCGCGACTGTTATCCAACTCGCTCCCACTTACCCCCTTAATAAAATAGAGATGCACATTGCGGTAGTAATCGGCCATAGCAGACTGGAATACATGCGAGAATCCCGCCAGAATACCTGCTGCCCAAATCCAGGGTGACCATCCCTGCTCAATACACCGAAGGCAGAGGGCTATATGAATTGAGGCAAACCAAAAATCACCTGCAAACCCGTCAAGAATTCTGCCGAAACGACTTTTATGACCGGTAAGCCTGGCCAACTGACCATCTGCACTATCCAGTGAATTGGCAAACATCAGCAGCAACATACCAATCACATTTATCCAAAGCGTTTGATAATAAAATAAAATTCCAGCTGCAACGCCAAAGAAAATGCTAATAATCGTTACGGCATTGGGCGTAATATTTGTCTTTGCAGCAAAAAGAGCTATTCTGTATCCTATCGGACGATAGAACCATAAATCTATTTTTTCTTCTGTATCGTTTGATTTAAGCGAATTTTCATAAGCAGAACCCTTTTCTTCTATAGATATTTCTAAAGGATCTTTCGTGTCTTGTGCGTTCTCCATCGCTATTAATCCTGGCTGAATTTTTCAAATAAATAACGGGCAATTGCTTTTGCACCTTGTTCCCGACAGGGAGCAAAACTTGGCCAGTCATTCAGGTCAATGATAAATATATCTCCATTTTGGGTTACGATTGCATCCCCGCCGTAAATCTCTACATTGAGCAGAGCAGCCGCTTTGATAGCCTCCTGCTTAAGCCGGCTTTGATCAAAGGGATAATGCAAGGTATTCCCGTTTATAGTGGCATATACATCATATTTATGATGATTATGATCATAGGGATAAAAAAAATAGAAAAAATCGCCACCTGCAACACCGTAAAATTTGACCAGATCACCAACCAAATGTTCTGAAATAACTGCTTCCTGAATCCCTCGCAATGAATATTCCTTTAAAATATGCTGGGCCTCTTCTTTAGAGGCAGCAAAAGTCACATCCTCTTTATGGATGGCGTGAAAGTCGCCACGCTTTAACCAAACACCTTTTCCGGGCAATTGTTCATAAACCAACCCAATATCTGCAGATGTGTCCACCACGAAACTTTTAGGATAAAGCACGCCACCTTTTATCAGGATGTTCGTCATATTGGTACGAAAGCAATTTTCAATGCCAAAAGCAGAATTTACGATCATCTTGCCAGAGCGCTCCCATTCCTGCAGCTGCTTTACTAGCGGTTTGCTTCGCGACATGTTGAAGATATGCTGCTGAGGTATTTTTGTGTTTTCCTGCACATCGTCTTCACCGCATATCTCCACCATACATCCCAATAGTTGTAATTGGGCAGCAACCAAAGAGAAAATAGCCTCATCGTTGCCAATATGGTTTGGTGAAAAAAGATTTTTGCGCTTAATACCCAAAACGGGTTTTTCAATGATCATTGATTGTATAAATAGTAAGGCGGCAAAGTTAGCTAATTTCCCGCAAAAATAGTTCTGCTGTCTGTATATCCTGTGCATGGTCCACATCCACAATTTTGCTAAAAGGATACGCTTTGATCAAAAGTCGCTCTTTGATCAGTTGACGTTGAAAATTTCGCATGCGAGAATTCCCCTGCCGGATCGCCTTTTCAACCGTCTTAAGCGCGCGGCTACGTAAGCAATAGACGCCTCCTGACACAAATGGGGTTTCAATACTTTGATTATCTGTAAAAGCCAATACCTGGTGTTCATGATCGACTACTACATATAATGGAGATTCGTCATCTTTAAATGTTGTAACAGCCATCAGGCCGTCCAGATCTTTTCTTTTTTCAAATTCGTGAACGTATGCCTTAAATTCAGGCTCAGTAAACACTGTATCGGTAGTGGTGAGGCAACATTCCCCCACTTCAGGCATTGCTTTTAATAATTCATAAAAACTGTGCAGGGAGCTGGAGGTATTTTTACATACTAATGTCAAAGGAACTGGATAAACTTGTGTTTCCAAATGCTGTTTAAGCAGAGGTGAAAACTCATTAATGATCACATAGATGTGCGTAGCCTGATTACGGGAAAAAATACCAATCAACCGGTCGATCATCGGTTCGCCATTTAGAGGAACCATCGGTTTTGGTGACCTAATACCTTCACCAGCCAACCGTGAACCCTCACCCGCAGCAATGATTGCGTAAACCATTTATATATGTTGTTTAACTTTTACCCTATTTCAAATCCAAATTGCAAATTAAGGAAAAAAATAGGAGTTAAAAAGGACAAAATGGCGTGCCATAAGAGATATAATTTGCGCCTTTAATAAATATTAGATTCAATAGACAATTAATGGCCACAATCAAGTATTAAGCAGCACAACCATCATGAAACATTCAACTTCGGTTCATATTTATAATAAGAAATTAATGTTATATAATTTTTTCTCATCAAATAACCTTTTTAAGTGAAATATATTATATTTATAAAATTTAAGATTTGAACTACTAATGACATAATAGAGAAGCAAATTTTAAACCAGGGTAAATTTTAATAATTTTTATGTTAATCTATCCGAATAGAGTAAAATTTTTGCCCAAACAAAGCTATTTTAAGATTTCTTTGATGCTTTTTTCGTGTGTTTTATATGCCTGTGGAAAAGAAGATGCTATAGAACTTAAATCTAATTATATTATAACGGAAGATTTTGAGGGTGCTGCCAAGAAGGCTTATGCAACTGGTGATGTTAAGCTTAAAACGGGTACTTGGACGTTTGACGAGGCATTGGTTTATGCTGTTGAGGCCGACGCTAAAAATGGGCTTGAATCTGTACGTATGCGCAACAATGGTAGTATTTCGACTAATTTTGCTATTGCCGGACTAAAAAAAGTGGCCGTTTCTTCCGCTACCTTTGGTACAGACATTAGTGGCAGTTGGCAGTTGTATGTTGCAAGGCCGGGAAAAGGCTTTGAAGCCGTTGGTAATCTTGTCAACGTCACGTCTCATAATCTGAAGTCAGACACTATCAGTATTGCTGCCGTGGGCCCCATCAAAATCCGTATTAAAAAATCAGGTGGCAATCGCGTCAATATAGACGATGTGACTTTTATTGGTTCTGGCGACTCGGAAATCGTGATCGGCGAGCCAGGAGGCGATGATACCAATAATCCAAGCATAGAATTAGCCCCAGCCCGCGGCGTAAATAAAGGAGATGATGCCCCGCCATCCTGGGGAGATAATAGCAACCTGCTACTGGGCAATCCTTCTAACGCGTCGGGAATAGTAGATGCCCCAAACAATTATCTGGTAGATAATTACTATTATACTTTGTCTTATAGCAAAGACAGAGGCATACCCAACTGGACCAGTTGGCACTTAGACGACAGCAATTTTAGTGGTGCAGCTAGTCGTCAGGACGATTTTGCAGGATACTCCGGATTACCATCTGATTGGTACCAGGTTTCCAACCTTAGTTATGCTGGCTCGGGCTTTGATCGGGGGCACAACTGCCCTTCTGGAGATCGTACCAGTTCAATTAGCGCCAATTCGGCTACGTTCCTTATGGTTAATATGATCCCCCAGGCGCCCAAGAACAACCAAGGTCCTTGGGAAGAGCTGGAAAGCGATATCCGTGAAGAATTAGGCACTACAAAAGAAGCCTACATCATCATGGGGTCTTATGGTGAAGGGGGAGACGGTACTTACGGAACTAAAACAAAAATCGATAACGGTAACATTACCGTACCGGCACATGTTTGGAAAGTAGCAATTATCCTGACCAAAGGTAACGGAGACCTTATCAGGATAGATGCCAATACTAAGGTGATTGCCGTAGATATGCCTAACAGTAATTCAGTCAAGACAAATTGGAAACAATTCAAAGTTTCAGTAGATGCAATAGAAGCTGCAACCGGCTACGAACTGCTTTCTTCCCTTCCCGACGCAGTTCAGTATGCTCTGGAGGCAAAAAACTAATAATATAATGAAATATTTTGCAATCTTCGACGATCGTATTGTGAATAAATATCTCGATGTTGGCAAAGTAATTGTTATCTTATTATACATATCTTAGATTAATTTTAAAGTTAAGTTTTTTACATTTTTATTAAATAAAGATTTATGAAAAAGGCCTTGCGTTTATTAATAACATCGGGTATTTCAGTTAGTTTATTTGCTTGTCATTCAAGTCATGAGCAATCCTCTGCCGACGCATTGGCATCCGATACCTCCACAACTACTGGGATTAATAACACAAACAATACTGTTGGTGTATCGGAAAAAAATAATAAGATAGTTGTGACCCAAACTGACACCGCCGGATTGGCAGCTTTTAAAGTAGCACAAAAAAGACATTACGATGATAGTTTGAAAGCCTTAGGAGCAAAAGAGGCACGCACAACAGTCGCACCACCTAAGAAAAGCCATGCAGCGCGAAACGGCGCTATCATTGGTGCTGGTGCCGGTGCTTTGACAGGTGCATTAGTTACTAAACATAAACGGGGTGTGGGTGCATTAATTGGAGGTGTCGCTGGTGGTGCTGCTGGTTATGGTGTTGGGAAAATCGTGGAAAAAAAGAAAGCAAAGAATTAACCACAATTTTTAGTATTCAGGGCCGATAATTTTTAAATGAGCAGTTGCATATTTAAATAATTTATTTTTTCCATTTTTTAGAGGGTGAAGAACGATCGTTTTTAACTGTCTCCATAGTTTTAAAAGAAGACCCTAAAATCATATTTGGGGTCTTTTCTTTTTATTCAATCATGCCTGGCTTTTTGGAGCACTTTCATGAAGCAATACATCGCAAGGCAACTGTTTTGCCTGCCAAATAATAGATTATAAAAGATTAGTAGAAGGGGCTTGGGCGCCAACAAGGCTGACTTGGGCATTGGATAGTCGTACGGTGGCCCTGTGCATTTTGCTGGGCAAATTTAAGTCCACGCGTATTGAGATATCAAAAGTAATATTTTGAGTTTTTACGGATCCGAAGGAACTTTAGATTTGATGTTACTAATGTTTAATGAATAAATAATATAGCCTTAATGTATATTGAATATTTTTGTCAATTATGTAATAAGACAAAAAAATATTCAAAATGTTAGGAAAATATGATTCCAATTTGTGGAAAATTAGTAAATTTGTTTCAGTAATGTTTTAATTTTACATGTAATGTTGATGCGGAATGGATTCATATAGTAAATATACCGACGCTCACTTGTTGTATTTGCTAAAAATTAGCGATGAACGTGCTTTTGAAGAAGTCTATAAGCGCTATTCTTTCGTATTATTGCGCCATGCGCAGCGAATGCTTACCAATAAAGAAGAATGCCGCGATATCCTGCAGGAAGTATTTATTAAACTTTGGGAGAAAAGAATCTACCTGCTTTCTGATACTAACCTTTCCGCTTATTTATATACTTTAATTCGTAACAGGATTCTGGATGTGCTTTCTCATCACAAAGTACAAGTTAACTATCTGCGTGAAGCGACAATAATGCCTCCTGATGCCCCATTGGAAGCTGACAGGTTATTACGCGAAAAGGAGTTGTCCAGGCTTATTGAGCAGGAATTAGCGCATATGCCCGGCCGGATGCGTGAGGTATTTGTGCTAAGCCGTTATGAATACCTGAGCCATCATGAGATAGCCGTACGGTTGAATATTTCAGTATTTACAGTGAAAAGTCAGATCAATAATGCAATCCACCGTATCCGTGTACGGCTTGGATTGTAATAATTTGCCATTTTAAGTTTTTTTTATTTTTATCTCATACCAAGCCTATTCTTGTCCGTTATATTAATTGAGTTATGGATAAAGAGACAGAAGCATTACAACAGTTGTTCAAGCGGTATGCAGATGGTGAATGTACGCCTGAGGAGGTCGTGTGGGTAGAAAATTGGTATAATGAGGCGCTTAAAGGCCGTAATGAAATATTGGAAGATTGGGATTATCAGACTCTCTGTGAGGAAGCATTCAAGGAAATTCTTACTAAAAAAAATAAACGCATTATTCGAAAATATAGTTTGGTTGCTGCGGCTTCCGTTTTGATCATTGGGATAGGGCTGTATTTCGCCATAGCTGGACGGTTGGGAAGACAATCAACAGATAGTTTAATTGTCCAGGCACAAAAAATAGATGTGGCACCAGGGGGTAGTAGGGCTACGTTGATCCTGGCGGATGGGAATCCGATAAACTTAGACAGTACAAAAAGTGGTATCCGGATAAGTGAGGCAAAAATTGTCTATAATGATGGATCAGCTATAGAAACTTCCAAAAACCATAATTCAGCAACCACTACTAATACCTTAACTACACCTAAGGGAGGACAATACCAAATAGTTCTCGAAGACGGCACGAAAGTTTGGCTTAATGCGGAAAGTACGTTGACCTACCCCAGCAGTTTTGCGCGGGAGGAGCGGGTGGTTAACGTGAGTGGGGAAGCCTATTTTTCAGTAGCTAAGGAGTCCGGGAGGCCATTTAAGGTAGTTACTAAAGGGCAGGAAATACAGGTATTAGGGACAGAATTTAATATTAAATCCTACGAGTTTGATAGAGAATCAAAAACAACCCTTGTTAACGGGTCGGTGCAAGTGAATTATACCGGCAATGGACATACAAGGGCATCAGTTATGCTCTTTCCCTCACAACAAGCAGTTCTTAGGAACGCTGTGCTCATTAAACGCGATGCGGATGTGGAAAATGAAATTGCCTGGAAAAATGGGTTTTTTATTTTTAACAAGACAAGCCTGGAAGATATGATGCTGCAAGTGTCCCGATGGTACGATATTAATGTGCACTATGTGCGGGAAGCTAGTAGGTCTCACTATTTCTACGGCAAGCTGCTGAGATCTTATAAGTTGTCACAGGTTCTCAAGGTGCTTAAGGTGGGAGGAGTAGACTTTAATATAATGCAGGGAAAAGACGGAAGTTATGAGCTTTCTGTTTCCCCAGACTAAACGATAAAAAAAGGAGATTATGAAAAGATAAAATAGCGAATACCAATCCAGGAATCTGGCCGCAAAAAAACCGGAAGTGCTCGCAACACCCCGGTCTGTATATTTGGGCAGGCTTCCTAACTGTTTAAGACGATTAATTTACTTACCCAAAAAATTAAGCAAAAGTATGAAAAAAAAACTTCGTACAGAAATGCATACAATGAGCTATGCTGTACGGCAAGGATGGAAAATAATGAAACTTGTCATAGTCTTATTAACGGCTGCTATTGTGCAGACACATGCCAATAGCTTTGCCCAACTACTAAATCTGGATGCAAAGAACAAGCCATTGACGGTGGTTTTTAAAGAAATCGAACAGCAGACGGGCTATGTTTTCTTTTGGGATACTGATCTGAACCAACAACGGGTGACCATTCGTTTAAAAGACGAGATGCTTTCGGATGCGTTAAAGAAACTTTTTCAATTGCTGCCATATACCTATCAGTTGGAAGAAAAATCGGTGATAGTGCGAGAACGGAAAGCGGTTATCAGCGACACGCCGGAAACCGTGTCACAGCAGTTATTAGACATTTCTGGCAATGTAACCGATTCCTCGAAAGTCCCACTGGTTGGAGCTTCTATTCATGTAAAAGGAGTTTCAAAAGGGACTCTAACGGATGCATCAGGTAAATATGCGGTTAGCGGTGTGATGGCAGATGCTACCTTGGTTATTTCTTATTTGGGTTTTGAAACACTTGAAGTGCCAATCAATGGGCGTAAGTCCATCAATATTCAGTTAAAAGCCGACGATAGTAAATTGGAAGAGGTGGTAGTAACGGCTTTGGGCATTAAGCGAGAAGAAAAATCGCTCGGGTATGCGGTGCAGAAGGTGTCTGGAGCAGAGTTGCAAACGGTAAAGGGCGTGGATGCAGGAACTTCGCTAAGCGGCAGGGTATCGGGTTTGGTGGTACAGAATTCTACTGAATTTAATGCAAAACCGACGCTTGAACTTCGCGGCGAAACTCCGTTAATAGTGATTGACGGAGTACCTTATGGTAATATGACTTTGAGGGACATTCCCACCGACGCTATTGCAGATATCACCGTGCTGAAAGGTGCTACAGCGTCGGCGCTTTACGGTTCAAGGGGAGGAAGCGGGGCCATCATCATTTCCACAAAAAAAGGATTGGCGAAGGGCTTCTCCGTAGAGGTGAACAGCAATACCATGACCCAAATGGGTTTTTTGGCCATTCCTAAGGTACAGACGTCATATGCACATGGCATCAATGGCGAAATAGCCGATGACTATGTATGGGGTCCCAAACTCGACATTGGTCAGACAGCAGAACAATGGAACCCCGTAAGTAAGCAATATGAGGAGATGCCACTGGTGTCAAGCGGCAAGGATAACCTGAAGAATTTTTTGGAAACCGGCATCATTACGAACAATAGTGTGGCGATTACCCAAACAGGTGAGAACGGTTTTTTTCGGACCAGTCTAAATCATATTTACAACAAGGGCCAGTATCCAAATACAAAATTGAACATTATCAATTTTAACAATAGCGGCCAAATGAAACTGGGTAATAAGGTCACGATTGATGCGCAAACTGGATATACACGCCAAACGGCGCCCCAAACCTGGGGTACTGGATACGGAAATCAAGGGTACCTTTATCAGATCCTGATGTGGACGGGGCCGGATTACGATATCCGCCAATACAAGGATTATTGGATAACACCCGATCAAAAACAAAACTGGTTGTATGACTCTTGGTATGACAATCCTTATTTGATTGCCAATGAAAAATTAAATGGGATCAACCAGAATAAGCTATATGCCAGCTTCTCGACTTCTTATCAAATAACCAAAGAGCTCAACCTGCTTTTTCGCACAGGGTATGATTTCTATAGCAATATGACGACAATGCAGAATCCGATTGGCATCAATTCGAATCGGAGTGACTTCTACGTAGGTCCCACTTATGTTGCTTTTAACTCATTGGGTACGTATGGCATCAATAAGGATTGGGGCTTTAGTACCAATAACGATCTAATTCTGACTTACAACAAAACATTTGGCAAGTTTGCCCTGAACGCCTTGGGAGGTGGGACGATTTATTATTATAACGACCGAAGTATGGACGCTGCTACCCAGAACGGACTGAGTGTACCGGGCTGGTACTCATTGGGAGCGTCTCAAGATAAGGCGATAGTTGCGGAATCTGAATACCGCAGACAGATCAACAGCGTTTACGCAAAGGCATCACTATCGTGGGACGATGCGATCTATGTGGATGTGACCGGCCGGAATGACTGGAGTACAACTCAGGGCAAATCTGAAAGGTCCTATTTTTACCCATCAGTTGCAACAAGTTTTATCCTTTCAAACTATTTAACCTTGCCAAAGGTATTTGACATGGTCAAATTACGTGGATCCTGGGCGGTGGATAAATCTCCGTTGGATGTCTATGCCAATAGCCGTACTTATTCTGTTACCCCAGGTGCTTGGGACACTTATAATACGGCAAGTTACCCGGGAGGCTTGTTGGGGAATAACCTATTAGCCAATTCCCATCGTACCTATGAATTCGGAGGTACGATTGATATGTTCCAGAGGCGGATAAGTTTGGATGTGACCTATTTTAACAAATATTATTACAACCAACAGCGGACTGCAACGATCTCCTCTGCTTCGGGATTTTCAAGCACACTGATCAATATCGGCGAAACCAACGAACGGAGAGGTTGGGAATTGGTGCTTAGTGGAACTCCTATCAGGCATGCAAATTTTGAATGGAAAACGGTTATAAACTGGTCTAATAACCATCAGTACTATGTAGATCTGGACCCCACCTATTCTGCAGATGACTTGTGGACTAAGAAGGGTGCCCGGTTAGACGCTTACAAGATTAATAACTGGGATCGTGATCCGGATGGCAACCTTATTCACGTAAACGGCATCCCAAAAGGTAGCGATTTTCAGAGCCAGATAGGATATAGCGATCCGGATTATATGTTCGGTTTTATAAACAATTTCAGGATGGGAAACTTCAACCTGGGTATCTCCATTGATGGTCGTATTGGTGGACTGATGTACAATTACATCTGGGATAAAATGTTTGATACTGGAGCCAACCCTGAAACAGACAATCAATACCGCTATGACGCGGTAGTGAATGGTCTATCCAATTATGTGGGGCAGGGTGTAAAATTGGTTTCTGGTGAGGCCACCTATGACAAATATGGACATATCACAAATGATACACGCATATTTGCACCCAATGATGTACCGGTCTATTATCAGGATTACATGCAGGAATTGTCTGGTGGAGGCGATCATGGGATACAAAACCAGTCATTTGTTAAGCTTCGGGAAATTTCTATCGGCTACAGTGTGCCGGCCAAATATTTGTCTGGTACCGTATTTAAAAATGCTTCTATTTCACTGACAGGGCAAAATGTGCTCTTGTTCACCAAATTTAAATTCTCCGATCCGGATATTTTTACCGAAAACCTGAATTCCCCTTCACAGCGGATGTTAGGCATTAATATAAAGATGGGTTTTTAACGGTTAGATGGTTTGGTCATTTTTAAGATATTAGCAATGAAAAAGACGATAAAATTTGTGAGCGGTATGTGCATGGTGCTAAGCATGATGACATCTTGTTCAAACTTTGATGAAATAAATACTAATCCGAATGCGACCGACCAGGTTACCTCCAGTATGCTGGCCAGTAATTTGATACTAAGCATCACACGGTCAGACATCAGTAACCAGAAGTCGTTTATGCAACCTTTTCTGTTGGGTAAATACATCACCTGGCAGGAAGGGCAGGAATCATATCAGTACAACCGCATTAACAGGGGTAGCCTTAGCAATTTGTCAAGGCTAAGGAATGTAGATCCGATGATTAGCTATGCGATAACAGATGCTGCAAAAAGCTCATACACCGCTCTGGGGCATTTTATCAGGGCCTGGCAGTTTTTCGTGCTCACGATGCAAATGGGAGATATTCCCTATACTGATGCTATTAAGGGGGAAACGGATGGGATTATTCAACCTAAATACGACACCCAAAAGGACGTATTCCTGGGCATCTTAAATGAATTGGACCAGGCAAATGATCTGTTTGCACAAGGCGAGGATTTTGATGGTGACCCGATCTATGGTGGAAGCATTGATCAATGGCAACGCTTAAGCAACAGCTTTGAGCTGTACGTGCTTATCAATTTGTTCAAGAAAACCGACGATACCGATTTGAATGTGAAGTCCCGGTTCCAAAACATTGTAAGCACACGTCCGCTGATGAGGAATAATGAAGATAATTTTGCCTTAACATTCCTGGATAAGGACGGCCAGAAATATCCATGGGTAAACATCAACAGTTCCAATCCTTCCACAATTTATCCTATGCTGACAGCAAACCTACTGGAACCTTTGAAAGCAATGGATGACCGGCGTTTGTTTTACTACGGTAAGCCATCAGCTATCAAGATTGCTGGAGGGAAGTTGCCTTCAGACTTTAGTGCGTACCCTTCCGTAGAGGCTTCTGCCTCTTTTAATAGCTTGCAGACGGTACATGCCTCAAAGGATTTTACCGACCTGAACGACCGGTATGCCGATCTGTTTAACGCTGAACCGGTTGGCTTGTTCAATTATTGGGATCTACAGTTTATCCTGGCCGAGGCAGCCCTTAGGGGTTGGATTACGGGTTTGGCGGCAACTTATTACAATGCAGGCGTTACGGCTTCGATGCAATTTGTGGCCACGAATACACCCGGCAATGCCGATTACGATCATGGAATGAAAATAACGGATGCTTATATTTCGCAGTATTTGCTTGCTAATGCCTTAGCCGGAAGTTCAGAACATCAGATAGAACAGATCATCACGCAAAAATACCTGGCTGGATTCCTGCACAATGTTGACTTTAACGCCTGGTTTGAGAATCGCCGGACCGGATATCCAGTTTTTGTTCTCAATTCTTCTACAAACCTGAATACGCCGACAACCTCCTTTCCCAAACGCTGGTTATATCCGCAGGCTGAATTGGATTTTAATGGGGAGAACGTAGCCGAGGCTATCCAGCGCCAGTTTAACGGAAATGACAACGTAAACCAGGAAATGTGGATCTTAAAATAAGTTATAATGAGTAGGTTAAAGAACATATATTTTATGTTTTTTTTGAGTTTATTGGCATGCCGGCAATCTCAAAAACCCGTTGAGGAAAAACAAGGTCTGTCGCTAATGCCCGAAGCCCCTGCTTGGGGGGCTTTGTGGCAGCAGCGTGCGGCTGAATACCGGGCGCTGTCTTATCAGGCATATAATACCGCGCGGCTTAGCCTGGACCAATTGCTAAAAGAACCATCAAGCCTTCCACTTGCCGTGGTGACAGACATTGATGAGACGGTGTTGGATAATAGCCCGTATTATGTTCACCAGGCACAAAATAAGGGCAATTATTCTGATTCCTCTTGGGTATCGTGGACAAAGCAGGTAGCCTGCGATTCGGTACCAGGCGCGCCCTCCTTTTTCCGTTATGCAGCTTCAAAGGGAGTGACGGTATTTTACATTAGCAACCGCATCCGGGAAGATGAACAACAGACCGTTGAAAACCTCCGGAAATTTGATTTTCCCAATTCAGATAAAGAACATCTGATGTTATTGGCCGATTCTTCTTCCAAAGAAACCCGCAGGGGCAAGGTGGCCGAAAAATTTAAAATAATCATGCTGTTGGGTGACAACCTTGGTGATTTTTCTGCTATCTTTAACAACTATTCCATGGATGACAGGCGTGCATGGACGGAAAAGAACCGACTAGAGTTTGGCCGGAGTTTTATCGTGCTGCCTAATCATATGTATGGCAATTGGGAAGAGGCTTTTTATCATGGACAAAAACCGACTTCATTTGCAGATAGCAACGAGGTATTGAATAAGTTGATGAGAAGTTATTAAGAATGTAACAAAACTGGGGGGATACAGTTTTGACATTAAACCCATAATAAATGAGTGCTACAACCTTAAAAAAAACACTGACACCTTTTGCCCTATGGGCGCTGGGTGTAGGATACGTCATCTCGGGGATGTATTTTGGATGGAATCTGGGCCTGGAAAAGGGTGGTACATTTGGCATGGCCGTAGCCACGGTGGTGGTGATGTTGATGTACATTACCTTTACGTTTAGCTACAGTGAGCTGGCTTGTGCTATCCCAAAAGCAGGAGGTGTTTTTGATTATGCGGGTCGCGTGCTCGGAAAGGACGTGGCTTTTATATCGGGCATTGCTCAAACCGTGGAGTTTGTCTTTGCGCCGCCTTCCATTGCCTTTGCTATTGGGGCCTATTTTAATGCTTTTTTCCCGCAGGTGCCAATTATTGAAACAGCGATCATAGCCTATATTCTTTTCACGGCCCTGAATGTGTTTGGAGTAAAAGCCGCAGCGACCTTTGAGATGGTTATTACTGTGATGGCTGTAGGCGAACTATTGCTCTTTGTTGGGATTACGATCCCCCATTTTCACACAGCCAACTTGGTACATAACGCCTTTCCAAATGGTTGGTCAGGTACTTTTGCAGCCATACCTTTTGCCATCTGGTTCTTTCTGGGCATAGAAGGCATTGCCAATGTGGCCGAAGAAACCAAAAACCCCCAGAGGGACATCCAAAAAGGGTTCGGCTGGGCTATTTTTACGCTGGCTATGCTCTGCATGCTGGTGTTTTTCTCTTCGGTAGGCGTAGGCGGATGGGAAAAGATTGTATATAAAAATGGCGTGGGCGGCGACACGTCAGACTCTCCATTGCCATTAGCCTTATCAGAGATCACGGGCGATAATGCAGCCATGTATCACCTACTCATCACCGTAGGACTGTTTGGTCTGGTCGCTTCCTTTCATGGATTGATCCTTGCAGCAGGGCGCTCTACCTATGAAATGGGAAGGTCACACAACATGCCGGGCTTTTTAGGTAAGATTTCCCCCCGTTTCCAAACGCCAGCATATGCCCTCATTGGAAATATGGTTATCGGCATTCTTGCCCTCATGTCAGGAAAAACTGCTGATATCATCACCCTATCTGTTTTTGGTGCGCTTACGCTGTATGTGATCGCGATGGTCGCGCTAATAAAGTTGCGCAAGACTGAGCCAGACCTGCACAGGCCTTTTAAGGTGCCACTCTATCCGCTCTTTCCTATTGTGGTGCTTGTGGTAGGCATTGTTTCTCTCATATCCATGTTTGTGTATAATAAAGAGATTGGACTAGTCTATCTGGCTATTATGCTCGTAACATATATATTATTTAAGTTATTTAAGAAATGACAGTAGAACAAATCGAAGAATATGTAAGGCAGCATCCCTCTGGCAAGGTAAAACTGGCAGCAGCTGATATTGATGGGGTCTTGCGGGGTAAATATATATCCGTGGATAAATTTAAGTCTGTCCTGAAGGGTGAACTGGCCTTTTGCGACGTGGTTTTTGGTTGGGATTCCAACGACCAGGCCTATGATAACAGCCGGTTTACAGGGTGGCATTCCGGTTATCCGGATATGCCCCTACAACTCGATCTCAACACCTTTCGTAAGATTCCGTGGGAAAATGGGGTACCCTTTTTCCTGGGTGATTTCGTGGATGCCGAAGGTCAGGGTGCGCATGTATGTCCACGGCAATTGCTGAAGAAGGTGATCCAGGAATGTCATGCGCTGGGTTTTAAACCATTTTTTTCACAAGAGTTTGAATGGTTTAATTTTGAAGAAACGCCCGATAGCTTTGCTCAAAAAGGTTTTCGCGATCCCAAGCCATTAACACCGGGCATGTTTGGCTATTCTATCTTGCGTAGCTCGCTGAAAAATGAATTTTTTAGCGAGTTGTTTGATCTGCTAGGCCGCTTTGACATTCCGTTGGAGGGGCTGCATACCGAAACCGGACCAGGAGTGTATGAAGCGGCGATCACCTATTCAGACGCCTTGAAAGCTGCCGACCGGGCAATTCTATTTAAAACATCCGTCAAAGAAATTGCATATCGACATGGTATAATGGCTTC
Source organism: bacterium A37T11 (assembly GCA_900109895.1). Classification (GTDB taxonomy): domain Bacteria; phylum Bacteroidota; class Bacteroidia; order Sphingobacteriales; family Sphingobacteriaceae; genus A37T11. Next base: position 86,276 of record FOBR01000012.1, on the reverse strand, counting down.
TTTTATGGCCAAATGGCGAGAAGACCTACCAGGTTGCAGTGGGCATGTACATCAAAGCTTATGGGATGGTGAGTCTGCCACCAACCTGTTTTACGATTCAACAGATCAAAACCACATGAGCACGCTCATGAAGCAATACATCGCAGGGCAGCTGTTTTGCCTGCCACATATGCTGCCGATGCTGGCGCCGACGATAAATAGTTATAAACGGTTGGTAGAAGGGGCTTGGGCACCGACTACGCTCACTTGGGCACTGGATAATCGTACGGTGGCCCTGCGCATTTTGCTGGGCGGATCTAAGTCCACGCGTATTGAGACCCGCGTAGTGGGTTCAGATACCAACCCCTACCTCGCCATCGCGGCCTGTCTGGCTGCCGGACTATATGGCATTAAAAGGGGCCTTACGCTGGAACAACCTGCTACCTTAGGTAGTGGTTACCTGGATTCTTCTAATGGTAAATTACCAGCTAACTTGCGCGAAGCCACCGCCCAAATGCGCGAATCTGAAGTGGCCAAAGAACTTTTCGGTGAAAACTTTGTCGATCATTTCTGCAGCAGCCGTGAATGGGAATGGCATCAATATGCTAAGTCAGTGACAGATTGGGAATTAAAAAGATACTTCGAGATAATTTAATGTATTATTTGCAAATATGAATAGTCAACAAATCATTACCCTCACGATCCCTACTACGATCCGTTTCGGTTGCGGGGCCGTGAAAGAACTTCCGGATTACTTAAACAAACGGTCGCTGTCCCGGCCATTGGTCGTGACCGATCCCACCATAGCACAGCTACCTTTTTTTAAAGAAATTGTGGCCGATTTGGAGCGTGCGGGAATCTCTGTAGTCGTGTTTTCTGATACCCATAAAAACCCGGTCAAATCAGATGTGTACAAGGGTACAGAGGTCTGGGATTCTACCGATCGTGACAGCATCGTTGGTATTGGGGGCGGGGCCGCGCTAGACATTGCGCGGGCTATTACTTTGCGTGTCCATCACCGCGAAGACCTATTCAAGTACGACGACCTTATTGGCGGCGATGTTTACGTAACCAATGAGGTTCCGCCTTTCATCACGATACCCACTACCTCCGGCACGGGAAGCGAAGTGGGGCGTAGTGCGATCATTGCCGATGATGAGACCCACCAAAAACGGATACTCTTTTCTCCCAAGCTCATGGCACAGATCGTTTTTGCCGATCCGCTCCTCACGATGGGTTTACCACCGCACATCACAGCAGCCACAGGCATGGACGCATTGACCCATAATATGGAGGCATTTCTAGCCAAAAACCCCAACCCCATCTGCGACGGCATTGCGTTGGAAGGCATGTACCTGATCGCCCATTCGCTTGAAAAGGCGGTGTTGGATCCGGATGAGAACTCGCGCAGTAATATGTTGATGGCCTCGATGATGGGAGCGATAGCCTTTCAAAAAGGTCTTGGCGTAGTGCATTCGCTGGCACATCCGCTTTCTTCGTTGCTTGACACGCACCACGGACTGGCCAATGCAGTCAATATCCCGTACGGGATGGGCTTTAACATTGCAGGCTTTGAAGACAAGTTTAAACGTATAGCTCACACGCTTGAGTTGCCAAAAGAAAACGGGGAATCGGTCGTACAATACCTGTTTGACCTGAATGCACGCATTGGCATACCACGAAAGTTACGTGAAATAGGCGTTAAAGAGGAACATTTGGATCCGCTGGCAGATCTGGCCGTGGCCGATTTTGCCCATCCAAACAATCCAAAACCAGTGAGTCGCAACGACTTTAGAATATTGTATGAGCAAGCCTATTAGGATCGGCATAACCGGCGGAAGGAAGTATGAACTGTATGCCAGCTGGATGGAACAAGGTCCTGAACTGGCAGAGATTGTTCGGATGGACTATCAGCTGGACAACCTTACCGAATTTGAACATTGCGATGCGGTGGTTTTCACTGGAGGAGAAGACGTACATCCAAGCTTGTATGGCGCGCCGGAATATGTGAAATATTGTTCAGATTCCGATTTTGACCAACAAAGGGATAACTTTGAAATGAAATTGATGGAAAGGATTCAGCGGCGTGCGGTGCCAGTATTGGGTATTTGCCGGGGTTTGCAGCTAATCAACGTTTTTTTTGGTGGCACATTGATTCCAGATCTTCCATCTTGGGGAAAGTTCCGGCACGATGGCCTGCCCACAGGAGTAGCCCGGGACCACGAGATAGTGATAGACACTAACTCAGAATTATTTCGGATACTAAGAGAAAAACAGGGGCTCATCAACAGTTTACATCATCAAAGCGCCGACCATATAGGTGCCGGATTAGTTGCTTCTGCCCAATCCCCGGATGGCGTAGTAGAGGCTCTGGAACCAATGAATCCTGATATTGGTGCTTTTTTATGTTTGGTACAATGGCATCCGGAACGGATGGCAGACGGGCACAGCCCATTTGCAAAAAATATACGGGAAGCTTTTTTTACAGCCATAAGCACATAGTTTTAGGCTGTAAGCAATAGGCTTAAGGGATGGCTTTTATTAAATTGAGAGTAAATATTAATCATATACACGATGGATATAACGAATCCGGCAAATGGGGAAATCATCAATTCACTGGCCCAGGATACCGCTGAAAGCTTGGCGGGTAAATACAATGCGTTAGTAGCTGCTCAGAAAGAATGGGCAGTCATCTCACTGTCCGAGCGGGTAGAAACCTTGCGACGTTTTAAAGGCTTGCTGTCAATAGAGATTGAAGGCTTGGCCGAGATCCTGACCACCGAAACCGGAAAACCCTTACAACAGGCACGTAATGAAGTAAACGGAGCAATTAAACGGATCACCTGGCTCACGGACAACGCTGAGGAATACCTGCGTGATGAGACAATGGTAGTTGGTGCAACGACGGCTGAACAGATCAGCTACGAACCGCTCGGTGTTATAGCCAACATATCGGCATGGAATTATCCCTATCTGGTCGGCGTCAACGTTTTTGTGCCTGCCTTATTAGCAGGCAATGCAGTGCTTTACAAACCTTCGGAATTTGCGACGAATACAGGGCTGCAAATAGAACGTTTATTAAAATCAGCCGGTGTTCCGGATGATGTGTTCAAGACAGCTATAGGAGCAGGGGACGTGGGCAAGGCTGTATTGGCCCTTCCGCTGGATGGGTATTTTTTCACCGGCTCTTATCAGACTGGTAAATATATTTATGAGCAAGTGGCGCCAAAGATGGTTCCCTGCCAATTAGAATTGGGAGGAAAGGATCCATTGTACATTACCGAAGATCTTACCGACATCAAAGCGGTGGCCGAAGGAACTGCCGATGGGGCTTTTTATAACAACGGGCAGAGTTGCTGCTCGGTAGAGCGGATTTACGTACATGAGCGGGTGTATGATGATTACTTGGCTGCATTTGTGTCGCAGGTGAAAGCCTGGAAACTGGGTGATCCAAAGGAAGAGGGTGTGTATTTTGGTGCTTTGACGCGCCGGGCGCAAGTTAGCTTATTGGAAGCACAGGTAGCCGACGCACTTGACAAAGGGGCTACGCTCCTAACAGGTGGAAAAGCACCTGAAGGGAAGGGAAACTACTTTGAGCCGACGGTACTGGTCAATGTGACGCACGAAATGGATGTGATGCGCGCAGAAAGTTTTGGCCCTATCATCGGAATTATGAAAGTAACAGGCGATGATGAGGCGGTGAAGTTAATGAACGATACAGAATATGGGCTGACAGCAGGGGTTTATAGTCAATCCAAGGAGCGGGCGGTGAAAATCCTGAAAGAGGTGAATGCAGGTTCGGCTTATTGGAATTGCTGTGACCGGGTGAGTGCGGCACTGCCATGGAGCGGCAGGCAGCATTCGGGCATTGGTGCCACGCTGTCCCATCAGGGACTACGAGCCTTTACCAAACCAAAAGGCTGGCACTTGATGGGTTAAATGATGGAAAATAGAAGGGAATTTATAAAAAAAGCCGCCTTTTTAGCTGGCAGTACAGGTTTATGGAGTGCTTTGCCCGATAGCCTGAGAAGAGCGCTTAAAATTAATCCAGAAGCCGGAAGCACATTTTTTGATGCGGAACATGTCGTGATGTTGATGCAGGAGAACCGCTCATTTGACCATTGTTTTGGAACATTGCGTGGTGTCCGGGGGTTCAACGATCCAAGAGCCATCACACTTCCCAACAAAAACCTGGTGTGGATGCAAACGGAAAATCAAGGACACACCTTTGCCCCGTTCCGACTGAACATGAAAGATAGCAAGTTTACCTGGATGGGTGGCTTGCCGCATTCCTGGGAGAATCAGGTCGATGCCCGAAATGGGGGAAAATATGACAAATGGCTGGACGCCAAGCGTAGCGGTAACAAAGATTATCGCGACATGCCTTTGACCATGGGATACGTAAACCGAGACGACATTCCTTTTTATTATGCGTTGGCCGATGCGTTCACCATCTGTGATCAACATTTTTGTTCTTCGTTGACCGGCACGACCACTAACCGGCTATTCTTTTGGTCTGGCGCTTTGAAAGGGCAGGGGCCAGGCCAGCACAATGTGCGGAATTCCGATGTGTATTACAACAAAGAAGTAAGTTGGAAAACATTTCCCGAGCGACTGGAGGAGAACGGCATCAGCTGGAAGGTATACCAGAACGAATTAAGCATCCAGACAGAGCTAGAAGGAGAAAATGAATATTGGCTGGCCAATTTTACCGATAACAACCTGGAATGGTTTACGCAATATCAGGTTCGTTTTAGTCATGGGCATATTCAATTTCTGCAAAAGCGCACCGCAGAACTACCTCAGGAAATCGCAGCACTAGAGGCCAGTTTAAAGACAACGCGCATCAACCAGGCGCAGCCTATTAAAAACAAGTTGGCGCAAAAAAAAGCACAATTGGCCAAGTATACAGAAGAACTGGCTAGTTATAACCCTTCGACTTTTGAAAAGCTCCCGCCGATGCAACAGCAATTACACAAAAAGGCCTTTACGGATAATCGCAACGACCCTGATTATCATCAAAAAACCACCCTGTCCTATAAAGAAGGAGCGGAGGAAAGAACGATGAGTGTGCCTAAAGGGGATGTATTGCACCAATTTCGGGAAGATGTACGTTCGGGCCAACTACCCACGGTTTCTTGGCTCGTGGCCCCGCAGGCATTTTCAGACCATCCCAGTTCTCCATGGTTTGGCGCTTGGTATGTATCAGAGGTGCTCGACATCCTGACGAAAAATCCGGAGGTTTGGAAAAAGACCATTTTTATCTTGAACTACGATGAAAACGATGGGATGTTTGACCATATACCGCCCTTTGTTGCCCCCAAACCAGGTGACAAGGATTCCGGTGCGGTTTCGGATGGCATTGATACAGCCGATGAATATGTGACCATGGAAGAGGAGAAGGCCCGAAAAGACCTCGAAGCGAGCGAGCAGAGAGAAGGGCCAGTAGGGTTGGGCTATCGCGTTCCATTGATTATTGCCTCTCCTTGGTCCAGAGGCGGTTGGGTCAATTCAGAAGTATGTGATATTACGTCCACCATTCGATTTTTGGAGACTTTTCTGAAGAAGAAAACGGGAAAAGACCTGACCGAGACGAACATCAGCCCATGGAGAAGAACGGTGACCGGAGATCTGAGTTCAGTATTCAGACCATACAATGGGGAGAAGATGCAGTTGCCTGAATTTTTGCAACGTGATGTTTTCATTCAGACTATCTTTAATGCGCGGTTCAAGAACTTACCATCTGGTTTCAAAGCGCTAACTGAAGAAGAGATTGCAAAAGCCAATCAAGATCCGGTCAGGTCGGGGCTACTTCCGCAACAGGAGCCCGGAGTTAAAGACTCCTGTGCCTTGCCTTATGAATTGTCTGTAGACGGGGGAAGGGTTGACACATCGGTTTACCTAAATTTTCAGGTCGCCACCCGACGTTTTGGAGAACGCACTGCAGGTGCGGCCTTTGAAGTATACGCACCAAACAATTACCTTCAAACTAATCCTGAAGGAGGAAAGACTTTTTTGCCTGTGAAAACCTGGTCATTTGCGGTAAAACCAGGAGATAAACTGACCTATCGGTGGCCCATAGACCATTTTGAAGAAAGCAAATACCACCTGCGAGTCTACGGTCCTAATGGATTTTTTCGCGAGCTGAAAGGACATGCAGCCGACCCAATGTTAGTAGTGACCACTATAGAAGATATCCTTTTTTCAAACACCCGGTCCGCTACCATACGTGTTGGGCTCCAGATAAAAAATCTTGCTGACAAAACATTGCACGTAGTGCTCAAGGATCATGTATATGGAAACAAGCCTATAAACCGGGTAATCCATCGAGATGAAGGTGCAGACCTTTGGCTTCCTGCTACAAAAAGTTTCGGGTGGTACGATTTCTCGCTGTTCCTGGATGGAGAACCGTTATTTGAACGACGATTTGCCGGAAGAGTTGAAACGGGTGGACCTTCAAAGACGGATCCCTTTATGGGTCGCATCTAGCCGATAATAACGGCTGTAAAACATAAAAAAAGAAGCGATGAAAAAGATCGGTACCATGTACCAGCTAGCGTCATAGAGTGAGAAAAGCATGGAAATAAAAAGCCAGCTGAAAGCTGTTTTCATGTAGAACCGCATATTAAGTCCCGTAATATACAAGCCACTTCTAATAAGTACAATGCCTCCAATACAGATGCCTACGAGCAGCAAGCCTTCTTCTAAAGGAAAGCAGACGACAAACCACGCTAATTCTGGTAGTAGCAAGAGCATATAGCTTAGGCAAACGTTAAGGTATATGTTAATACGCCTAAAAGCTAAATGAGGTAGAAAACTTAAGTAAGTCTCTGTAAAAGAATGATCTTTATAGACCAATACCGAATGCGCCAAGACGATTAACAGTGCGGCCAATACTGCCGCCCTTTGGGGGTAGTCGGTGCCAGAAAATAAATAGATATAAGAACTTATCAGTAGTATTGAACATCCTTTAACTAGCATCCACGCGAGTTTTTGATGCAATAGGATTTCATACAAGAAAGCATTATATAAGGCCTTGGGCCATTTGGCAACCAAGTAGGATAAAGGATGAATGTCGCCTTTCCCAAACGAAGCGTAGTTAAACCGGTATACATACCAGGTTGCACTCACCAAAACCAACAAAAATAAATAACACCCAGTAATCATCGGTAACACGTAATGTTGGGTAAATAAACCATAGATAAGGGCCAGGAGCGAATAGATCATCAAGGGAAGGAAAATAAACAATTGGTAAAGGCACCAACTCATGAATTGGTGATTTAAGGGAATTGCCGTGATGCTGTATCGCCAGAATAGCTGGTCTTCCTGCAGGCTCTTCATGAAGACGAATTTCCAGCTTTTGATGCTGTAAAAAAGCCACAGGACTGACACCATCAGTGTAATGATTGGTACTTCCAGAAAATTGAGCAGCAGACTGAGATTGATGGTTGTGTTCCATTCTTTGGGAATATCTCCCGCCGATTTGATAAAAATACCATAACCCAAGACCATCGTGAACGAACCGATCAGAAAGCCGGCATTGATCCGGTAGAAATTCTTCCCAAAAGAACGGATAAACGTATTTGCAAGCAATGCCATCTGTTAGTTTCGAAGTTGTAATTGCTGGTTGGATAACAAAAAAGTGCGGGTCAAGGGTATAGACAAGGGGATGGTTTGGTGGGAGGTGATCAAGAAATTGACATTCTTAAGAAGATGAGTGTCCCTAATCCATTCGGCCAATTGGTTTAAGGCAGCCTGATCAAGGGTGATAAAAGGCTCATCCAATAAAATGAGTGATGGTTGGCCTAAAAAACCCAATACTAACGAGAGCTTTTTCAGCATACCAGATGAATACCCTGCCAGAGGTTCGTTCAGGTATTCGACCATCCCAAGCCCTTCTACCAATTGGGTAATTTGGTTGTCTGGGGCTTTTTTAGCCTTTGCAAACAACCGGATCATGTCCCAACCATTAAAATACCCTGGATACAGCGGCTCGCTTTCGGCAAAATTGATTTGCTGTCGGTAAGCAACCGGCTGTTTTTTGAGGTTAAACCTGTTTTCCAGCACGATCGATCCATGAAAATGGATGAGGCCAGCAATGGCTTTTAATAAGGTGCTTTTTCCAGATCCGTTAGTACCCTGAATCCAATGAATACCGGCTTCCAGCATTAATTTATCGATGCCTAATATACGATTGGGACCATAACTTTTTTGAAAATGTTCGAATGTCAGCATGTGTTTTTAAGTTTAGATAAATGAATATGGCAGGTTGTTACATATTTTTGTACTATATTTAACCCTTGTTGAGCAAAATAAGGGGATAAGATGGATACACTTCCGGTTTTTGATATAAATGGTTTGGACGTTTCAAAGGATGACGTATTTGTCAAACCTTTTGCCACCTATCTAAAGGAGCATCAACAGCTTTGGGTGCCCCATGGGCATTCTTTCTATCACGTTCTTTACTTGACTGAGGGAGGAGGCTATCAAACCATCGATTTTGACCGATTTGAAGTAAAACCCTTTCAGATAAGCTTCATGATTCCCGGGCAAATACATCACTGGGATTTCAGTGAGAAAGTAGACGGTTACGTGTTTAATTTTTCGGAGTCGTTTTTTCAGTCCTTTCTGTTACGACCAGATTATCTGGAAGATTTTACTTTTTTTAAAGGTGTAGCCACCGATTCAGTGATTGAGGTCCCCTCGATGCTGCAGTCGCGTATTAAAGGGATCCTGGAAGAGATGATGGGCTTGAGGCAAGCGATAAGCCCCATCAACCTGGATCGGTTGCGCGTATTGGGGCTGGATTTGTTTTTCAGGATAGCAGCCCTACAGACACCATCTGCCAGCAGTAATGGTCATTCAACATACAACATGTCGGTGATCAAAAACTTTCAGAAGCTGATCGAAAAACAGTATACCAGTTTGAAACTTCCCAGTGAATATGCGGCTTTGCTACATATGACACCCAATCATCTCAATGCGATCTGTACCGAAGTACTAGGAATCTCCGCCGGCGAAGTGATCCGCAATCGGATCGTGCTGGAGGCAAAGCGGCGGTTGGTCAATCTGGAATTGCCGATCTCAACGATTGCCTACCAACTTAACTTTAACGATAATTCCTATTTTACTAAGTTCTTTAAAAAACATACTGGCCAAACACCCGAAATTTTTAGACGAGAACAAGTGTGACGGACAAGAATGAGCCAGACTACCGATTATCCATGAATAATACCACTGATTGGGTAGATAATACCATTGGTTTAATTAGTTTGGCTGTACATTTGTATGATTAAAATAATTATAAAAATAAAGAGATTAATAAAATGGAAAGCAATCGGAAAGAATGGAGCATTATTACGGCTGCGGCTCACGCTAAATGTCCCCGTTGCCGTACTGGAAATATGTTTACAGGTAAAGCGTATGCCTTAAAAGCGCAAAAAATGAACGTAACCTGCCCACATTGCGGAGTAACATTTGAACGCGAGCCTGGGTATTTTTACGTGGCCATGTTTGTAAGTTATGCCCTGAGCGTGGCAGAACTGGTGACCACCTGTGTAGGGACGTATATTTTGTCAGGAAACTTGGAGTCGCCATGGTTATATCTTGCCGTAGCGTTTGTAACTGCCCTGGTCTTTGCACCATTTAACTTTAGGTATTCCCGCGTTATTCTGCTATACTGGCTCACACCGGGGTTGCAATTCCGGCCAGAGTTATTTGGAGACCCTGACGAGGGTGAAAATCGAGGTGGCGAAAAAAAGGGAAATTCTCTCATGGCAGTGTAGGATATATTTAGGTACCTTTGAAGGTATTTAATTAGTATGCATGTTACAGTCAAGACGTGATGATGAAATAGAACGCCTGGTAAAACGGCTGATGGAGACTTTGAGTAATTTAGTTGACAAAAGGCCAGGTGATATGGAGCCGCTGTATGAAGAGTTTTTTAAAAAAGACCGATCCCAACTGTTGCAGCAACCCCTTTCTGGATTGGAAGAGTTCTTAGGCGACCTCGATATTAACCTGATCAGGCCATTAGCCATTGTGTTGTACCATGATGGAGAAAATGCTGCTACTTCCGAACAACGTATCGAATTTTTTGAGCGGTCTAAGTACTTGTTTGATCTATCTTATCAGAAAACCGGCCAGCTGCTGCTGGAAGACTTGTCTATGCTGGCTGAAATTGATGCCAATCTATCCGTCTAGGTGTTGTTATGGGTTCGTATGATGAGATTACTAAAGCCTATTTCGAATTGCTGGATCAGCATTTGAACGAATTGGTAAACGGAGATGTTTTGGAAATGCTGGAACTTAGCCAAATTGCGGAAAAACTAAACATCCCTCATAAGCGTCTCATTACAGTAATACAAAGTATTTATGGGAACCACCCATGTCATTTTTACGATCAGCGTATTTTGGAGAAGGCCAAAGATCTACTCCGGGATAGTGACTGGCCGGTGGCTAAAATCGCACTCCGACTGACGTATGATCCTTCCAACTTTTCTAAGTTCTTCAAAAAGTATACAGGCCAAACCCCGGGTCAGTACCGCAGCCAAGCCCAATAAAATGTAAAAACAAGAAAAGTTCACCATAGCACCCGAACTTATTCTTTTCAACTTTGTTCCCATAATTAAATATTAAAAAAGAATAGTGATGGCTAGAAATGATTTGAAAGGAAAAGTAGTTTTAATTGCCGGTGGGGCAAAAAATTTGGGTGGCCTGCTGAGCAGGGATATTGCTGCAAAAGGTGCAAAGGTGGCTATCCATTATAACAGTGATACTACCAAAACAGATGCTAAAAAGACTCTTGCCGATATTCAGCAGGCTGGAGGGGAGGCTTTTTTGTTTCAGGCAGACCTCACGCAGGTTGCCAATATCAAAAAGTTGTTTGATGAAACGAAAATAAAATTTGGCGGAATTGACATTGCGATCAATACTGTAGGGCGGGTTCTGAAAAAGCCCTTCGTGGAAACCACAGAGGCGGAGTATGATGATATGTTTGATATCAATTCCAAGGTGGCCTATTTCTTTATTCAAGAGGCCGGTAAACAGCTGAATGAGAATGGAAAAATATGTACCATTGTAACTTCCCTGTTGGCGGCATTTACTGGGCTTTATTCTACTTATGCTGGCGCCAAAGCACCGGTAGAGGATTTTACAAGGGCTGCATCCAAAGAATTTGGACCCCGGGGTATATCTGTTACAGCAGTAGCGCCAGGGCCGATGGATACTCCTTTCTTTTATGGACAGGAAAGCTCAGACGCGGTAGCATACCATAAATCAGCTTCTGACCTTGGTGGGCTCACAAAGATCGAAGACATCGCTCCTCTGGTAGAATTTCTAGTGACGGATGGCTGGTGGATAACCGGGCAAACCATCTTTGCCAACGGCGGGTATACTACCAGGTAGACCTGGTTGTTAGCGTAACAATCAGATTATTTAAAATAAAGCCGGTGCTATCCGGCTTTATTCATTTAATAATGATATAAGACTCCTTAGGTTAATTCAAAAAATAAGGCCACCAAATTCATTTGAATCAATTATGAATTGGAAATTATTTAGTCAAACCAGTTAAATTATACTCGTTTGGGTAGAATTGTCTGGTAGTATGAAATCACCAATCTCTTTTTTTTGAACCGAAAGCGCTTTATTTCTAAAATAGATAAGCGAAAGGGTGGCTAATATACCTGCCAACAAGGTGGTGGTCCAGGCAGCTTGAATAAAAAAATGCCCCCAGCTCAATTTTATAAAGCTCAGTTCCCGGGTTGCCATAACTGCAACGCTTCCAAGATATCCTGAGGAGTCAGCCACATACATTATAAAACCAATATTTCCTGCAAACTTAAAAGTTGCCAGGAGACGTTCAAAAAATATGGCGTTGTAAGGAATATAAGCCAAGTATATTCCTAGACCTGTAAGACTCATCCAATATACATTATTGATAAGTTTAAGCTGAAACATCCAGGTGGAAAAAGCGACCAAAAAGCAACCACCAATAATGATCAGATGGATGAGCGTAAAAGCTTTTAAATTATTTTTCACTAAAATAAGCAACCCCATTGGGATGAGGACTAATACGGCAATTATGCTGTCAATGCGAGCGTATATATGTTTATTGGTGATACCAACGTCAGCCCATATTTCAACTTCAAAATTGTCCCTGACATCCCTCAAAATGGTAATTATGATATAAGCTATTACGGTAAAGATCAAACCTGGCAGGTAAGTTAGCAAAAATCGTTTTCGTTCGATGGCGTTCATGGGAGCGCGTGCTGTACGCAATAGCTGATCTTTTGTGTCGGGAGGTGGTACCAGTTCCAAAAACAGGGTACAGAGCAACAGAGGGATTACAAAGAGTAAACCAGTCAAAAAGGGCATCCAGTATTCGTTAGTGTGCCATGAATCCATCACGATCCGAGCAATAGTTTTAACAAAGCCGGATGCAAATACTAATGAAATACTCATAATAGCACCTAAAAACTCGGTAGTGCGCCGCCCTTCAAGGTACGAAAATACCAAACCCCAGATTATTCCAAGAGGCAGTCCATTAATAAACAAAAAGATTATATTATATGGGTTTGGTACCATTGCAAAACCCAAAAGTGCTAACCAGGAGATGCCAATAAGGGAAATAATCTTTATTGCACGGCTTTGATGGCCTTTTTCGGCAATAAATCGGATACCATAAAATTTGCTGAGCATATAGCCAAAAACCTGTGCGATAACCAGCCAAACTTTGTAGTCTACTCCCCATACCCTAGTCTCATCATATGTTCCGGCCGTAAAGGCTTTGCGAAAGGCATACATACATGTATAACAACCGAAGGCAGCCAACGCGGTCGCCAGAGTTAATAACGGAAATGGTAGTCGGGCTATTTGCCTGCGGCCTTTTGCAAGGATGGAATTCATTTTTCTGGGGGATTTATGATGGATAATAATTCTCGTATATCATCAATTACGAAAGAAGGATTGTGCACTAATAGCTGTGACCGATTATATGATCCCGTGGTTATACCGATGGAATAAATACAGCCGGCATTCCGACCTTCAAGAATATCAACTTCTGTATCACCTACTTTAACCACTTTTTTTGGGTCTTCTATTTGTGCCCGTTGCATTAATTCCTTGATCATATCAGGATAAGGGCGGCCGTTTTTAACTTCATCTGACGCGATCATGAAGTCAATTAGTCCTTTTTCCCACCAATTTAATTTGCTGATGATGGCATCCGCTATGTTTCGCGAAAACCCGGTGTCTAAAGCTATCCGTATACCTTGTTTGTGGAGGGCGGCGAACGTTTCTTCTACGTTTGCCAAGGGTTTTATTTCATCGGAAGTGCGGTAATATTTCAGCATCCTATCAATAAAATCATGGTGGATTTGATTAATCAGTTCATCTGAATGCTTGGAACCATTAAAAAATTTGCTTAGAATATCGCGGATAGCCTTATTTTTTTCGTAGCCCATGAAAATAGCGGTGTCAGCTAGTGCGACGTTAAAACCATGGTTTGTCAATGCTGCCTGAAATGCTGACGCCACTTTGTTGTCATCTCGCACGGTCGTACCGGCTATGTCAAATACAATTAATTGAATGTGCATATTTGATTAATATTAAATTTGGTTTTAGTATTTATTTTATTTCAAGGTTTTAGGAATAGCTTATTTGCAGGTATGATTTGTTTAGAGAGATTGGGTCCTTTATAATAGGCTTCCAGCCAATAACCACCCTCCCCATTAAAATATTCCACTCGGATGGGATGTTTTCCGGCTTTAAGGTTGATGATACCGGTTTTTTCGATTACACCATGCCCCCCATCATTGTTCACCACCTCTTCCTGGTCTATATATAGCTTGCTACCGTCATCAGATTGGGTATAAAATTGGTACTCCCCGTCCTGATCCACTTGAAGAAATCCATCATACACAAGTCCAAACACATTTTTGTGCGCCGGAAGTAATTTGGTGACCTGGTCTTTATCCATGCTTAACTCGTCGGCGTGTCCTTGTTTGAAGGGGGTCAAGTTTTTAAACGCTGGCAATTGTTTCCAGTCTTCCCCAACATATAATTTGGTGTTAAGACCTGTGTTGGCATCTTTCTTTAATATCCTGAAAAATGCTTTCGACGGCAAACTTTCTTTTCCAGATTTATCAAAGGATTTGGCCGTAACTACTGCTGTCTGTTGCAAAGCAAAAGGCTTGGAATATACAGTGGATGAATTGGTCGGTTCTGACCCATCTATGGTGTATCGGATAATTTGGTCTTTTCCGGCAGTCATTCTTACTTCCGCGTCTTTATTAATATACAAGCCGCCGGGTTGCTTATATAACAAACGATCAGGATAAATGACAGGGGCATCAAAGTGTGTCACACCGAGCCAAAGATTCTTAGGCTCATCAAATCCTTCAAATGCTGCTTTTATAGGGCGTCCGATCCAGGCATATGGTGCGATTATCTGTAGCGCAAAAGCCACTGTGGCGGCTATATCATACTGGTAAACCTGTTGCTGTATGACATAACCTTTTTTCACATCTTTTCCGTAGAAGATCATAGGTACATGCATTTCTTCAGGCGTATTGCCCCCATGACCATACCCGATCCCCCCATGATCTGCCACGATCATAACCAGGGTGTTTTGATCAAATCCACCTTCCTTAATAGCTTTGAGAACAGTTCCAATCAGCGAGTCTGCTTTGCTTATGGCTTTAAAGTATTCGTGCGAACCATGGCCAAACTCATGGCCAGCATCATCTACATGGTCTAGATGCATAAATGCAAAAAGCGGTTTCTTTTCTTTCAAATAAGCTGCAAATGCGGATGATGTGGAATCGGGAGTTGAAAAATGACGGTTAAAGCTTACCGTCCTCCGATCATACAAACGACCGAATCCTTCCCAATGATATACTGAGCCTGTTTCTGCCACGGGCTTTTGCGCACGGATGACACTAAAAATGCTTGGAAACCGCCCATATTCGTCATAGGCAATAGGGTCTAATGTGTGGTCGTTCAATTCCCAATCATTATCGGTTACTCCATGCTGTTCTGGGCCAGCTCCCATTAGGATGGAAGCCCAGTTTGGACTGCTTGATGAGGGCAGCACAGTGCGCACTTTCGGCACCCAACTACCTTCTTTGATCAAACGGTCCATGACAGGCGTTTCCGCTTTCTTGAGACCTAATGTGCTAAACCCGTCAATGCCGATAATCACCACATGTTCTATTCCCTTAAGTGATGTACCTTGTGGCGTCGAGCAAGAGATTATACCTTCAAATAAACAAAGCGGGACAAGCAACTTAAAAATAATTTTCATATGGATTATTTTATAATGTTAAGGTTGAAAATGCATTTTCCAGTGATTCGATAATGAGGTCAGCATCGTCCTTGCAAATGGTTAGCGCTGGCCGAAGTGTTAGGATATTACCTTCAATAACTTTAAAAGCGACGCCTTGGCGAAGGCAGTAATACATGACTCGCTCTGCATAATCCGTAGCACGCTCTTTTGTAAGCGGGTCTTTAACCAGGTCAATTCCAAGGTGAAGTCCCTTACCTGCAATATTTCCAATTACCGGAAACTGTTCTTTCAGCTCGAATAGCCTTCCCTTAAGATATTGGCCTAGCTGATTGGCATTTTCAGCCAATGAATGCGCTTCTATATACTCGATAGCTGCCAACCCTGCTGCCGAACACAACGGATTTTTTTCATGGGTATAATGCCCTATAGATCTGTGTTGTAATGTATTATACTCCTCTTTTGTAATAATGCCAGCAAAGGGTAACAGGCCTCCACCTAGCGACTTTCCCAATACCAGGACATCGGGCGTGACGTAGTGCTCGCTGGCAAACCATTTGCCAGTTCTTCCCAAGCCTTCGATGATCTCATCAAATATTAAAAAGATACCATGCTTTTCGCAGCGCACTTTCACCTGTTGCCAGTAATGTATTGAAGGGACTACTGGTGTAGACGATATGGGTTCTCCTATTATCGCTGCCACGTCTGGGTTTCGCTTTAAAATAACATCTATTTGTCGCAAATACTGCTCATCAATATCTTCAACATGTTCCAAGCCCCATGGATTGCGGTAATAATTGGGAAATTCAACATGAAAGGCGCCTGGTACCATAGGGCCTTGCCCTGTGGAAAAATGCTCCTCTCCTCCAATGCTACTTGACTGGAAACCATTTCCGTGATAGGAATCCCAGTACGAGAGGGTTTTCCACCGCCCAGTAAACTGTTTGGCCAAAGTGACCGCCATTTCTATGGCTTCTGAACCCCCAGGGCAAAATAAAACCCGATTGAGCCCTTCCGGAGATATATCGACAAGCTTTCTGGCTAATTTAATAGCGGGCAGGTTACTGTATCTTCTGGGGGTAAATGCAAGCCCATCTTCAAGCTGTTTGATGACGGCGCGGATAACCTCAGGGTTTGAAAAACCTGCGTTGTGTACACCATTGCCATGAAGGTCCAGGTATTTTTTCCCTTGCAAGTCTTCAATATATGCACCTTGTGTTTTGGCGAGTATATTCATCACTGGAGTAGATAATGCCTGGTGTAAAAAATAACGGGCATCCTCTTCAATCCAATACCGGATGTCTTCACCAAGGTCGCGCACATAGCTATCTCGTATTTCGCTTATATTGGAGTCTCCTTGCTCCTTAGATACTTTCATTTGTTAGTGTTTATGTTTACAGATTGAAAACGACTTAAAGCCGGCACCCCTCATATTAAGGTAAGGAATGCTACGCTTAGGAATTTTTTCTTTTAATTGGCGGCCCACCAGACTTTGGTTTTAAGATCATCATTTCCAAGCCAGCTTACCGCTTGTTGATAGTTGACTTCATTGAGGCGTTGCTCATCTGCCGGATATAGACATCTTTGGGGAACGTAACCTGGGCTTACTGGACCAGCATGTATTGTCGGAAAGCCCGTCCTCCTCCATTCGGACCACGCCTCGTACCCTACCATATATAATGACAGCCATTTTTGTAAGTATATTCTTTTTAGTTTTTGATCGGTGGTGCCTGTATAGGCTACGGCCGATTGCTCAAAATATCCGGTCGAAGGAACGATATCGGCTGCTTTAGGAAATGTGTAGGTGTTTGGTAATCGGCTTGCATAATAGCTAAATTGGTCGCCAATCCCATTTTTATAATAGGTTTCTGCAGCAGCGGATCCTCCCGGTATAAAACCTCGTTCAGCAGCTTCAGCCAAAGTAAACTGTTCTTCAGAATAACTATAAAAAATACTTTGAGCTGCTGTGGCAGAAGCCAAATCGTTATTGAACTGAAGCGGTGCCCAAAGCATACCGGGAGCAGAGTAATTGGCAGGATTATCAAAGTCACCTGTACCATTGGTGGCACCATGGTATTTGTTGTCTATAGAAGCAGGTAAGGCGAATACATAGATCCGGGCATCGTTCATCCCACTCAGATAATTTGCCAAATTGGCCGATATACGTACACTGGTTGCGTAGTCACTATTGCTATTACGATAGAAAGGAATTTCATCTTCCAAGCGGTCACCAGGGTAGGTCAATGCTGCTTGGTCTTTATGTGATATAAAAAGGGGATACTTAGTGGAATTAGCCACTATGGTGGTCATTTTTTGCGTTGGATCTACCTTGTTTGACCGCCGCATAAGTAGGCGAAGGGATAGCCCGGTTGCAAATTTCTTCCAGTTGTCCAAGCTACCATTATATAAAATATCGCCGATCACCGTTTCGTTACTGCTACCTAATAAATCTTGTGCTTCTTCTAAGTCATCCAGCAAGCCTGCATATACCGCATCTTGTTGCTCATAGTGGGGCTTATCAATGTTGGTTGCTTTAGCGTCTGCAGCTTCACGGAAGGGTATAGGACCATATAGATCTGTAAGGTTTTGAAACAGCCAGGAGCGTAATACCAGTGCGATCCCTTTATAGTTGTTTAAACCTTCCTCGTCTGAGACACTAATGATCTCATTTAGGTCGCGTATATATCCATAATAATTCCAGCAGAAATAGGTGCTGGCATCTGTACGTGTCCAGTTTGTAAAATCACTCGCATAAGCTGAGGCAATCAGGTCAGCCGCGATACTTCCACGGTCAAATGAATTGCTTAGGTTGTCATTGGCTGCCAAACGGAATATGTTTGGCAGTAATAGCCCTGGGTTTGTAATCTTATCTGGAGTATTTGGATTGGTGTTGATGTCCTCAAATCCCTTGGTACAGGAGCCCAGCAAAACGGACATCATCGCAAAAATTAAGTGTATTCGTTTCATCTTATTTTATTTAATGTGATAAAATAATTAAAAATTAAGATTAAGGCTGATACCATATTCCCGGGTTGAGGGAAGACTCATATTTTCAAATCCCGGGATCAGACCATTACCTTGCGTTGCCACTGCAACTTCCGGATCGAAATGCTGATTGCTCTTAGGCGTCCATAAAAACAGATTTCTGCCCGTCAATGAAATTTTTGCATTATTCAAAAAGGTCTTTCCAATCCATTTGGATGGCAAGTTGTAACCAATGGAAAGTTCCCTAAGTTTGAAATAGGTGGTGCTGAAAAGCTGTGCTTCGGAAATATGGTCCATCCTGCCTTTAAAGAAATGCCGTACATCAGTATCGTAAACACCTTGGCTAAAGGTTCCATCTGTACTTGTGTTATTGGGTTGGTAGGATCCATCTGGCATAAGCGCTGCTCCGACAATAAAGTAAGGATCATCATATTCATGCCCTACCGCTCGCGCTTCCCTGCCTTCAGCACTTTCTATCAACTGACCAGAGCCTATAGCCTTATTGTAAAAACGGGAAATGAATTTTCCGCCTACCTGACCACCAATCAAGGCATTTAATGAAAAATTCTTATAGGAAAGTTGGTTGGACAAGCTGGCCGTCCAGTCTGGATTGATATTACCCAGGTATATGTCTTCACTCGTTGCCCTGGCGTTCCCATCTTCATAAATAATGATATTTCCTTTCATAGGCCCATCCGGTACACGCACGAATCCCGGACCCCATATGGCTCCCATGCGTTGACCAACCCTGGCTTGAATAGAAGCATCCTCGCCTGGGGCACTTTGAACTACAGTGTTTACTTCATCAGTCAGGGAGATCACTTTACCTACATTTCTGGCCCAGTTAATGGCTGCGTCCCATCTCAGGCCTCCGGGATGGTTAATCAGTGTGCCCGACAACATGGCCTCAACCCCATTATTCTTAATTTCACCCGCATTGATGGCCCTGAAATCATAGCCTGAACTGGTTGCCTGAGGCAAATTCATGATCTGGTTCTTGGAACGAATATCATAATAGGTCAGATCAACAGTCAGACGATCGAAAAAGCTCCAAACCATCCCAATCTCATAAGTCGAAGTCAATTCGGGTTTTAGGTTTGCGTTTGCTAAACTGGAGGTTCCGGCCAATGCCGCATTATCCTCCCAGGGAGCACTGTAATTGTAGGTGTTGAGTAATTGATAAGGAGATGCATCGTTACCTACCTCCGCCCAGCTAATTCGTACGCGTCCCTGGCTGATGGCGTCGGGCAATGATAAAAGTTTCTTTAGATCGGTATTTATGCCGACAGAAGGATAGAAATAGCTATTATTATTGGATGGCAACGTGCTTGACCAATCATTTCTTGCTGTGATATCAAGGAACAACACTTCTTTATAGCCCACATTGCCAAATGCATATAAACTGTTGATACGTTTTTGGTTTTTACCGGAAGAGGCCAAAAGCGGAGATCCCGTATTGCCCAGGTTGTAGATGCCGGGAATAAGTAAGGCTGTAGCGGTTGTAGAACCTGTAGTACCTGAGAGGTCAAAACGGTTACTCCCCACAGAGATGCGGTAATCGAAATCATTGTCTGATGCCGTATTATGGTAGCTCAATAAAAAATCTGAATTTCTCTCCATATAACCAATCTTCACTTCTTCATATTTGCCATTTGGGTTGTCAATATCACTGGTGCCCCACTTCATCGGCCGGAAGTCGTTATAATAATCAATAGCTGTACGGAGCTTCAGGCTTAAATTTTTTGAAATGTCATAATTAAGGTCAATATTGCCATACAGGTGATTCTTGTCTTGGGCCTTGGTATCCTCGTACATCAGGAAAAAGGGATTGTTGTGGTTCTCTCCATAGTTGTATTGAAATTGACGAATTCCCTCCAGGCCTGGTTGCCAATAATCTTTAAGGCTATTCATATTGATATTCCTATTCATCCACGTGAAAAAATACATGACAGTGTTACGCCCGTATCCATTATCCGGACGATTACTGCCATTGGTCTTTTCGTAATTAACATGAATATCAGAAGTCAATTTACTGCTCAGTTTGTAACTGCTGTTAAGGGATACGATGTAACGATCAAGGTCATTGTTGGGAATGACGCCGTTGTCGTTCAGTGCTGTCAGGGAAAGACGGTAATTGCTCTTGTCGTTGCTGCCGGAGAAGGCCAAGTTATTGTAGGTCTTCCCTCCAGTCTGGAAAAAGTCGCGGATATTATTGGGATGTGAGACCCATGGCGTAGGTATGACGTCTCCGCGGTTAGAAAGTGCTACGTCGCCTCCTCGGAATCCGTTGGTAGTTGGTGAATCGAACTGTGCCTCCATATTACCCACATCAAGGCGTGGTCCCCAACTTTCATCCAGTCCGTCTTGTACGCCATCCGGATAATCAGACCAACTAGCGCCAAAATTGGAGCCTTCGTATTGTCCATCTCGACCTGCTCCAAATTCATTCTGGAATTTTGGCAATCGCCCAACTTTATCCATAAAATAATAGGAGTTGAAACTGATGCCATTCCCTTTGCCTGAAGAACCTTGTTTCGTAGTAATGACGATGGCTCCGTTTGCGGCCCTTGATCCATACAGGGCTGCTGCTGCAGGGCCTTTAAGCACGTTTATACTAGCTATATCAGCCGGGTTTATTGAGGCTGCGCTACTACCATAATCTGCGCTTCCCTCGGTGTTGTTGACAGCATCATTAGCGACTGGGGCACCATCAATGATAAACAACGGTTGGTTGTTTTGCATGGACAATGATGATTCGCCTCTCAAAGTTATCCTTGCGCTAGAACCCACCGCCCCTCCCGATGATATATTAACACCTGCAATCTTGCCTGCAAGATTATCAATAAAATTAGTTGCAGGTGCATCATTGAGAGATTTTCCTTCAATTTGTTGGGTAGCGTAACCAAGTGACTTCTTCTCACGACTTATGCCTAAAGCCGTTACAACAACCTCATCAAGTCCAAGGGCGTCTTCCCGAAGGATTACGGTTACCTGGCTTTGATTGCCTATTATAATTTCTTGTGTAGAAAATCCGATAAGTGAAAATATAAGGATTTTTTCTTGATTGGTTAAACCAATCTTAAAACGGCCGTCCTTATCCGTAGCGACGGCTTTTTGAGTGCCTTTCACTGCTATTGTAACACCTGCCAGGCCATTACCTACTAAATCGGTTACCCGTCCTTGTATTTCTATTAATTGATTGGGATGAAGATGGTTGCTGACTGGTTTGAATGAAAAGGTATTTGCCGATACTGGCACAACGATCGCAGCAAGTGTAGCCATAATCATTAAGGTACCCCATTTTTTTGTTACCTCAATTCGCTTTTTAGTAATAATTTTCATACTATTGTCGTTTTAAATTCCAATGAATTGCAGTATACCAGGTCTGGGCTCAACATTCAGTGCCGGGGTGCTGCATTTATGTTATTTTTGAATTAGGTGTTTAGTTATTGCTACCTCTTTTTTTACTAGTTAAATCCTCCTTTCTGAAGTAAAAAGTTAGTTTTTTGAAATTTAAAATATAGTTGATCAGCTATTCATAATGACGAATGCTTTCCCCAATAATATCTATGGCTATCTCCATCTCATTTTTGCTAATAATGAGCGGAGGATAGAGCGACAACACATTGCCATCAGAAACTTTCATGCTTAGCCCATTTTTGAGACATCGGTATAATATTTTTTCGGTCACGACGTTATCTTTTTCTTTAGTTTCCCTATTTTTCACTAACTCAATGGCCCATAGTAATCCTTTACCACGTATATGACCAATGATTTTGTGTTCATTTTGTAGATTTTCAAGACGTGCTTGCATCCATTCATCCATCATCTTCACGTGTTGAAGTACATTTTGGTCTTCCATCACCTGGATCGCAGCGAGGGCTGCAACCGAACCCAGCGGATTTTTTTCATGCGTAAAATGTCCCAAGGCGGCATGACCGGCTATATTTAATTCCTCTTTGCACACCAGGGCTGCCATAGGGACAATTCCAGCACCTAAACCTTTTCCGATTACCAGCATGTCTGGAATGATGTCATAATGCTGATAAGCAAACATGTTTCCTGTGCGGCCCATACCAATAGGTACTTCATCAAGAATCAGCAATATCTGGTGCTTATCGCAGATTTGCCGGATGCGCTTCCAATAGGCTTTTGATGGTACATGTACCACTGTACTTCGCATGGTTTCTGCTACAATAGCGCCTATATCTCCTTCTTTTTCTATAATATATTCAATATAATTGGCGTACGCGAGATCTCCATCTTGTGTATGGTCATTATACCACATTCCACGATACGTATCTACGGGAGGTACGTGGATACAACCCGGCAGCAATGGGCCTAACTCTCTATGAAATAAGTATTCACCGCCTACAGAAATACTGTCCATAGATGCGCCATGAAAGGAATCATACATGGATATAGTTTTAAATTTTCCTGAAGCTATGCGCGCTAGTTTCAGGGCCATGCTCATTGCGGAAGTGCCTCCAGGCGCAAAAAGTACCCTGCTTAACTGTCCATTTGTAAGATTTACCAACTTTTCTGCAAGCTCTACTGCAGGCAAATTAGTGAAGCGCCTAGGTGAAAAAGGAAGGATATCCAATTGTTTCTTTACTTGATCAAGGATATAAGCGTTTCGGTAACCCAGCTGGTGGACACTGTTACCATGAAAATCCATATACTTGTTGCCTTGGACATTTGTTAAATAAATACTTTCTGTTGATTCTAAAACATCCAGACATGGAGTTGAAAGAGATTGGTGAAGGAAAAATAAGGAATCTTTTTCAAGAATTTCAGTTGTCAATGGATCATCCATGTTTTCTTGCCAGGCTTTTCTCTCAACAGATAAATTGATATCGCCTTCGGTTTTTAAATGCATTTCGGCTTTTTTTAATTTCTCTAACATGGTTTGGTTATCAAATGTTTAGCAATATTAAACATTTCATATTAAAAAAACAAAAAAATATTTTTTAAATTATGCTAAATATTTGTTTTGTTAAATATTATGTATTCATTTTTAAATTTTTTTATCAATAAAGTTTAGTATTAATAAACTTTTTGAAACACTTAATGAATTTTTAAATGGATTAAGAAAAATTTTTAGTTTCAGGGGTCGATTTTGTTATTAAGAATGTAATTATGCAAATAATAATGGAAAAGGTATAAATATAATAGCTATTTTATTTAATTTATAAATTAAAAAGCTGTGATTGAATAATAAATTTATTGAATATTATAACAAAAATATAAGATAAGGTTAAATATTTAAAAAATTTTAACTTTATTTTAAATTTTATCTTCAAAAAAGTATATAACAAGCATTAGGGCGCTAATTTGAGTTAGATTGCGTGGAGTGTGAGGAATTCTTCCGTCAAAAAGCATTGAATCTCCCTCATTCAGAGTTATTTTTTCATTTTCAAAACAATATTCAATTTGACCAATAAGCATATACTTATATTCAAAAGCTTCCGTTATTACCATTGGTCTGCTGGCATTAGGTTCCAGTTCCAATAAAACGATATCAACCGTAGAGTTTTCGATCGCCTTGGTAAATATCCGGTGGTATTTAAAACCTAAAGCTTGTTCCTTTTCAAAATAATAGTATTCATCTTTGCGTTTAACCAAAATTGTTTTTGCAGTTTTATCAAGATCTATTTCTTTGAAAAAGATGTTGAGATCTATATCCAAGGCCCGGATTATTTCTATAAGAACCATTAATGAAGGAATAGCTCGGCTGTTTTCAATTTGTGATATCAATCCCTTACTAACTGAAGCTTTATCTGCTAGTTCTTGGATAGTTATCCCCTTATTTTTCCTTCGCTCCTTAATTTGGTTTCCTATTTTAATTAGGATATCTTCTTTCATCAATGCCGTCTTTCAGGGGCAAATATATTTTAATTGAGTGGTTTGGCAAAACAATATTGTCATTTCCAAAGTTTGATACATGGTACGAGGGAATTCATAATGGGATTGTTATGAAGATACGATTTTTTATTTAATTTTACCGCTATTATTAAGTCTATTTGAGGATGATCAAAATAAAATATGTACTATTATTCTTTCTTATTTATATATCCACATTAACTACCTTCGCCCAAACGACAAATTATGATCTCAAAAGGGACATTCCGTATTATGAAAGGACACAAAAAGATGCGTATATAGGAGAGCGTTGCAAGTTGGATATCTACTATCCAACCAATAAAAAAAACTTTGCGACCGTGGTGTGGTTTCATGGGGGAAATCTAACTGGAGGTAACAAGGAGATTCCCGAAGCATTGAAAAAGCAGGGATTTGCGGTGGTTGGAGTAGGATACCGGTTGTCCCCGCGGGTAAAGGGCCGTGAAATTATTGATGATGCAGTGGCAGCGGTTGCCTGGGTATTTAAGCATATAGCTGCCTATGGTGGGAATGATAGGCTGATCTTTGTTTCGGGACATTCTGCAGGCGGGTACCTCGATATGATGCTCACCTTAAATAAGGAGTACCTGGCTAAATATGGCATAGATGCAAATAATATCGCTGAACTCATCCCATTCAGTGGCCAGGCCATCACACATTTTACCATCCGTAAGGAGTCTGGTATAAAAGATACTCAGCCTGTCATTGATCAATACGCCCCTTTGTACTATGTACGAGCAGATGCGCCACCGTTGCTTTTAATAACAGGCGATAGGGAACTGGAAATGCTGGGAAGGTATGATGAAAATGCTTACCTGGCCCGTATGATGAAAATTGTAGGACACAAGTACACCCGACTCATCGAACTACAGGGTTATGGACACGACATGACCTATCCAGGTTTTCCACTATTGATTAAGGAAGTGGA
Source organism: bacterium A37T11 (assembly GCA_900109895.1). Taxonomy (GTDB): domain Bacteria; phylum Bacteroidota; class Bacteroidia; order Sphingobacteriales; family Sphingobacteriaceae; genus A37T11. Next base: position 61,200 of record FOBR01000012.1, on the reverse strand, counting down.
AAGGCGCACAAAAGAAATTGTAGAGGCATATTGACCATTTATTTAGTTATTATGAAGTTTCAGCATCAACAAACACTGGATATTTTTTTAAATATCCTTTTTGACCGTTATCAGGATAAAGTGCCAGCAGTTAAAAAAATCACCGAAGCTTTAGTAGCTCAGGGCGTGGTCGGTTCCCAACAGGAAATTGTAAATGACCATATCGCCTTTAGGACGCTCGGAGTACCTCACTTGGGGATCGCTTCCTTTGAAAAAATCTTTCTTCACCACGGATACAAAAAAAGGGATTACTATTACTTTGAAGGAAAAAAGCTTAACGCATATTGGTATGCACCTCCATCGGCTAATTATCCGCGTATTTTTATGAGTGAATTGATCGTGGACCAGCTCTCTGAAAAAGCCCAACAGATCATTCACAAATACACAACACCCATTACCGGGGACCCGGTAGACCAGCTGAATTTGGATGATGGTGACGCTATCGGCAGGTTTTTCCATACAGCATTATGGCCGCTGCCTTCCAAAGAAGAATACCAAGCATTGCTTGAGGAAAGTGAATATGCTGCCTGGGTCATTTACAATAGATATTATTTGAACCACTACACCATAAGTGTACATGCATTAAAACACGGGTATAATACGCTGGAGGAATTTAATGTTTTTGTAGAAGATTTGGGCATAACATTAAATACGGTGGGAGGAAAGATTAAAGTAAGCCCAGACGGACTGTTACGCCAAAGCAGTACCGTAGCTGATTTGCAGGAAGCCGCCTTCGCCGGCGGGAAAACAATGTCCATAGCCGGTAGCTATGTGGAATTTGCCGAGCGGTTAGTGTTGCCTCAATACCAGCACCTGGCACCACAGGAAATTAAACCTGAACATCGGAGAGAAGGTTTTGAGACCGGCAATGCCGACAAGATATTTGAAAGCACATACCTTAAACAAACGCGTTCTTAACGCTGAAATAATCTATAAATGAATATTAAAAACAGTTTAAAAGCCCTTCATATAGAAGCTAAGGATGCATCGGCAAGCGAAAGTTTAGTGAGTTATTCGCCGGTAGACGGCAAAGCCATTGGAAGTGTAACCCTTACTGGAAAGGAAGAATATCAAAAAATAGTGGCAAAGGCGCAGGAAGCATACTTGCAGTGGCGCTTGGTACCGGCACCTAAAAGAGGCGATATTGTGCGGCAGTTTGGTGACCAATTACGAAAGCATAAAAAGGAATTGGGTACACTGGTCTCTTATGAAATGGGCAAGAGCCTGCAAGAAGGTTATGGCGAAGTACAGGAGATGATCGATATCTGCGATTTTGCAGTAGGATTGTCACGCCAATTATACGGCTTTACGATGGCATCCGAACGTCCCAGCCACCGCATGTATGACCAGTGGCATCCGCTGGGCATTGTCGGCATCATCAGTGCCTTCAATTTTCCAGTGGCGGTTTGGAGCTGGAATGCTGCGCTAGCCTTGGTATGTGGCAATGTTTGTATTTGGAAACCCTCCGATAAGACCCCACTCACCGCCGTGGCCTGCCAAAAGATTTTGCTAACCGTTCTAACGGAAAATGGGTTGCCCGAAGGCATCAGCAGTCTGATCATCGGGCATCGAGAAACTGGCGAATGGCTGAGCCACGATAGCCGAATACCGCTTATTTCGGCCACGGGTTCCACCCGTATGGGCAAGCAGGTGGCTATGGCAGTCGCTGCAAGGTTGGGAAGATCACTGCTTGAACTTGGTGGTAACAATGCCATCATCATTTCTAAAGATGCCGATTTGGACATGTCACTCATTGGTGCCGTTTTTGGTGCTGTAGGTACAGCAGGGCAACGCTGTACCTCTACCCGCAGGCTTATCATTCATGAAAGCGTATACGATGCTTTTACTAAAAAGTTGGCGAAGGCCTATGCACAAATCCGCATAGGGGATCCATTGGATGAGCACAACCACATGGGCCCGCTTATTGACAAAGAGGCTGTAGCTGCTTACCTGAACAGTATCGTACAGATCAAAGAGCAAGGTGGCACATTCCTCGTGGAGGGCGGTGTGCTAAAAGGGCCGGGCTTTGAGTCGGGATGCTATGTGAAGCCTTGCATTGCAGCAGTAGAAAACCATTTCCCGATTGTACAGCACGAGACCTTTGCACCGATCCTTTATGTGATTAAATATAAAACCATCGAAGAGGCCATCGCCCTACAGAATGGAGTGCCACAAGGACTGTCATCCTCCATCATGACGCTAAATCTGCGTGAGGCCGAATTATTTTTATCATCTACCGGTTCAGATTGCGGCATCGCCAATGTCAACATTGGTACTTCCGGAGCCGAAATTGGTGGTGCCTTCGGTGGCGAAAAAGAAACCGGTGGTGGCCGTGAGAGTGGATCGGAGGCTTGGAAGGCTTATATGCGGCGGCAGACAAACACCATCAACTACTCTAACAGCCTACCCTTGGCTCAAGGCATCAAATTTGACCTATAAAGAAGGAAAAACCCATGGATGCCGCCAAACTTAGGGGGCTGGCAAGTATGCTGGCGGGAGAACTATTCACAGACCGGAAAAACCGGTTGCTATATGCCACCGATGCTTCCGCCTATGCCGAATTGCCCTTGGCGGTTGCCATCCCCCACACGGTGGATGATCTTAAAACACTCATTACTTTTGCTTCGCGTGAAGGCACATCCCTCATTCCCCGTACCGCTGGCACTTCGCTGGCTGGCCAGGTGGTGGGGTCAGGCATCGTGGTAGACCTATCCAGACATTTCACTCAGATACTGGAGTTAAATAGCGAGGAGCGTTGGGTGCGTGTACAGCCCGGCGTCGTGCGCGACGAGCTCAACCGCTTCCTGAAACCCTATGGTCTGTTTTTCGGTCCTGAGACATCTACGGCAAACCGGGCAATGATCGGCGGCATGGTTGGTAACAACTCGTGTGGTTCCAATAGCGTGGTTTATAGAAGTACCCGGGAGCATACCCTGGAGGTTACTGCGCTACTTAGTGACGGGTCTGAGGCGGTGTTCAAGGCACTTACTTTTGATGAATTTATAGCGAAGTGCGCGGAGAATACCATGGAAGCAAGTCTTTACCGCAGCATTCGTACCCAGCTGAGCAATTATGAAAACCAGCAGGAGATTCGGCTACAATTTCCCAAACGTAGAATAGATCGGCGCAATACCGGTTATGCCATCGACCTGCTACTGGACACAGCCCCCTTCACTGCAGGAGGCGAAGATTTCAATTTTTGCAAGCTCCTGGCAGGTTCAGAAGGCACGCTGGCCCTCATTACTGAAATTAAACTGAACCTGGAACTCCTTCCGCCCCCATTCTCAGGATTGCTTTGTGTACATTTCCATGGTTTGGAACAAGCACTTCAAGCCAATCTAATCGCCCTCAATTTTCAGCCAGGTGCAGTTGAATTGATAGACCACTACATCCTGGAATGTACGCGCGACAATATGGAACAGCGGGAAAACCGCTTTTTTGTGCAAGGTGACCCAGCTGCATTGCTGGTCATTGAATTTTTCGGGGAAACAATGGAGGAGGTTAACCACAAAGTTCGTCAAACCGAGGCGGCCATGCGGGCAGAAGGTTTGGGATATTATTTTCCATTGCTCATTGGCAGCGAAAGCAATCGCGTTTGGTCATTGCGCAAGGCAGGCCTTGGTCTGCTCAGCAACTTGCCCGGCGATGAAAAAGCCGTGCCGGTTATTGAGGATGCCGCTGTAGATGTTCACGACTTACCCAATTATGTAAGAGATGTAGACCAATTGCTCAAAAAGTACAACCTGTATTCGGTGCATTATGCCCATGCAGGTTCTGGCGAGCTCCATCTCAGGCCAATTATCAATTTAAAAACGGAAGAAGGAAATAAACTATTTCGCACCGTTGCACAAGAAGTAGCCCAGTTAGTTAAAAGCTATCAAGGCTCCTTAAGTGGTGAGCACGGTGATGGTCGGCTTCGCGGCGAGTTTATCCCGCTGATGATCGGCGAGAAGAACTATCAGCTCCTGAAGTCCATCAAGCAGACCTGGGATCCGGGGGGGATCTTCAACCCCGGAAAAATCATTCATACGCCTCCCATGAACAGCATGCTGCGTTATACGCCCGGGCAGAAGCACCCCGCCATTGAAACGATCTTTAGGTATCCCGGCCAAGATGTGCTGCAACATGTGGAGCAATGCAATGGGTCCGGAGATTGCCGTAAATCCCATTTGGCGGGCGGCACTATGTGCCCTTCTTATATGGCTACGCACAAAGAAGGCGATACTACCCGCGCAAGGGCGAATATCTTGCGTAATTTCCTAACCCATTCCAATCAACAAAACCGCTTTGACCACCGGGAAATTAAGGAAGTGATGGATCTTTGCATCAGTTGTAAGGGCTGTAAGTCTGAATGCCCTTCTACGGTGGATATGGCCAAATTGAAGGCTGAATTTCTGCAGCACTACCAAGATGCCAACGGTGTTCCGTTGCGTTCGCGACTGATCGCAAACAATTATGTCCTCTCAAAACTGGGAGCTGTCTTTCCGGGCTTATATAACTATCTCATGACCGGAAGAGGTATAAGCACCCTATTAAAGCGGATAGCCGGATTTGCTTCCGAACGCTCACTGCCCACCCTTCACAGGCACACCTTGCGCAGTTGGTATACTGTCTATAAAAGGCAAGCCGATCGCCCAAACGTATTCAAGAAGCAAGTGTATCTGTTCTGTGATGAGTTTAGCAACTATCAGGACGTTGAAATAGGGGTTAAAGCCATTAGGCTACTAGAAATATTGGGCTACGAAGTCCTTCTTACGGCCCATACAGAAAGCGGAAGGGCCGCCGTTTCCAAAGGCCTGCTACGCAAAGCCAAGCAGATAGCTGATAAAAACGTAAGGCTTTTAAGCCCGCTAGTAAGCGAGGAATCTCCGCTCATCGGTATAGAGCCCTCCGCCATCCTCAGCTTTCGTGATGAATATCCGGATTTAGTAGCGGAGAGTTTCATGGAAGGAGCTCAGAAACTCGCCAAGCACAGTTTTCTGATTGATGAATTCCTGGCACAGGAAATAAAGGAGGGCAAGATACAGAAAGAACAATTTACAGATAAACACAAAACGATCAAATTCCACGGGCACTGCCAGCAAAAAGCGTGGCAAGCTGCCAGCGCTTCTGAACAGATCTTGTCATTTCCTATCAACTACCAAGTCCAAAGCATCGCCTCGGGATGTTGTGGCATGGCCGGCTCTTTTGGTTATGAAAAAGAACATTACTACTTATCGATGCAAATAGGCGAATTGGTCCTTTTGCCTGAAGTGCGCAGGCAGGGTAAAGAAGTCATCATCGCCGCCACGGGTACCAGTTGCCGGCACCAGATAAAGGATGGCTCCGGGCGTAAGGCACTACACCCCGTTGAAATATTATTCGATGCAATAAATCCAATTCATGCCTAATCCCTTTTGTATACTCGTTTCCTTTGGTTAGTTTTGGCATTTTAAAAAAGCGCTGCCCTGTGCAGGGAACTATATGGTTGGGACGAAATCTTTTATTTGTTGTTTTATTTGTCTTACCTGTCTTTTTTTGCCGCACTCCCGTGCCCAGGAAAAGTGGGATCTCAAAAAATGCATTGCGTATGGACTTGAAAACCATGGTTCCGTTCAGATCTTTGCCAACCAGCGCGAAGCTGCCAAAGCCGTCGTTAAAGAAAACCTGGCGGCCTATATGCCAAATATCCGTGTAGACGGCAATATTGAAGATAACCTGAAAGTACAGGAATCGGTTATTCCGGCTGGTCTTTTTGGCGATCATGACATACGGGTAGCCTTTACAAAGCGATTTAACACGAATGCTTCCGTCCAACTGGACCAAACCATTTATGATCAATCGCTCATTACGGGGCTCAAGGCAAATAAGTATAGCGATAAACAGGCAGTGCTCCAGATGGAACAGAATCAAGAGAACCTTATTTACCAGATCAGCACCACCTACTATCAACTCTTTGTCAGCAAGGAACAATTAGCCCTACTAAATGAAAATCTGGCGTCCATCAAGCAACAGCAAGACATCACTGCCCTTCGGGTAGAAAAGGGAGTCACCACCGAAGTTGACCTCAACAAGATCCAGGTAAACTACCACAACATTCTTTCGCAGATACGCATTGCGCAGAACAATTTAGAATATATAGAAAATGGTCTTAAAAACGCGATGGGCTATCCGTTAGACCGACCGCTTCCCATTGATTCATTAAAGGTGCCGGATGCCCAGCCAGCATTGGTGTATCCAGACAGTGCTAATGGCTTCCAAGTGGAAAACCGCACAGACTATCAAATTTCCCAAGTTAACAGTTCGTTGGCAGCCATTGATGAACAACGCATTCAGATGGGTATTATTCCAAAAGTATCCTTATTCGGGCGTTATGGTGCGATTGGATTTGGCGATCAACTCGGTCCGGCCATCAATACCATGAGTTCCTTTTCATCCATAGGGGTAAAAGTAACCGTGCCATTATTGGACGGTTTCAAACGGCAGGCCCAATACAAAGAGGCAAAATACAAATACCTCAATGCGGTCGCCAGCCTGAAGCTTGACGAACAGAAATACCAGATGGAGTATCAGAATAGTCAAAACAACTATTTTCAGGCCCAAAAAAATATCGATAGCGACCGCAAAAATATGGAACTTGCCAAGTCTGTTTTCAACATCACAGACCTGCAGTACCAAAAAGGCGTAGCCGGCCTGACGGATTGGTTATCTGCCCAGCAATCGCTCCGCGAAGCCCAGAATAACTATTTGCAGGCCCTGTATAATAGCTGTTTGGCACGCATAGATCTGGCTAAAGCTAATGGTACGCTCAAAACGTTTTATGATTCCCTTTAACTGATTATCCGCACATGAAGCAGAAATATACGCTTATCCTGGTCCTCATCGTCATCGTTCTTTTGGCGGGTTACAAATTGTATGTCAACAAACAGGCAATCAATCGCAAAAATACCCCCCAAGTGGCCAACAATATCAAAATACCGGTATTGATCGATACGGTGAGCGAACAAATAACGGTGAGTAATTTAGTAAAAACCGGTAATGTAGCCCCATTTCAGGAAGCATCCGTTTCTGCTACCGGTGGTGGCACTTTAACAAAATTTAACGTTGAGCTGGGCGATCATGTACAGCAAGGGCAGGTGTTAGCTCAATTAGATGCCGGCACAATAGAAATCAATCTCCGAAATTCAGAAACGAATGAAACTAAGTTAAAAAATGATTTGCAGACCTATACTGAGCTATTGAATGGCAAGGCGGCCACGCAGGAGCAGGTCAATGGCATCCGGCAGAATTACCTTAACGCAAAAAGTCAGAGCGATCAGCTCCGTAAACAACTAAGTGATACCCGGATCAAAGCACCCATATCGGGCATTGTATCGGCAAAAAGTATATTGCAGGGTGAGGTCTACAGCCCCGGCCGGGAAATAGCCCGCATTATAAACCTGGCGCAGGCTAAAGTACAAGTCTTTCTTACAGAAAAAGAAGTTTACCGGGTTAAGGAAGGGCAGCCTGTAAAAATTAGCACCGATGTGTACCCGGGGCAGGTATTTGAAGGCCGGGTCAGTTTCATCAGCCCCCAATCTGATGCTTCTCACAGTTACCTTACAGAGATCCGCATTAACAATACGCAAAAAGCTGTTTTGCGCTCCGGTACCTTTGTGTATGCCGATTTCTCTACCCAAAGCCAACAACAAGTATTAACCATCCCACGCGAAGCCATTATAGAAAGTATTCAGGCTCCTGCCGTGTATATACTCGATAATAATCGCGCTAAACTCAGGTATATTAAGGTGGGGCATGAAATAGAAGGCAGGGTGGAAGTACAGGAAGGGCTAAAGAAAGGTGAGCTGGTGGTAGTATCTGGCCAAATTAACCTTCAGGATGGCACACAGGTAAGTATCACCAACGCAGCAAGTCAACGATGAGTATCTCCGAAATAGCTATTAAGCGGCCCTTATTGATCGTAGTGATCTTTACCGTACTGATCTTGTTTGGTATACAGAGCTATTTTTTACTCAATTATAACCTATTACCCAAGATCCAGATCAATATCGTGAGTGTCACCACGATTTACCCCGGCGCCTCAGCCTCCGAGGTTCAAACCGCTGTCACCAAGAAATTGGAAGATGCTTTCGCATCGGTAGAGGGGCTGGATGAGATCAATTCCACCTCTCAGGAAAGTGCCTCCCAGATTGCCATCACGCTAAAAAGCGATGCCAATGTTGATCAGGCCGAGCGAGACATTCAGCGTAAGGCAGACCAGGTGATGAATGATCTGCCCAAGGATATTGATAAACCCATCGTCAATAAGATCAATCTGGAAGAAATGCCAGTCATCAGTGCAGGCGTTACGGCCAGCATGGCTCCAAAGTTACTTTACGATTTTATAGATAAGCAAGTACGCCCGGTGCTGCAGAATATAGAGGGGGTAGGCCAAGTTAATATAATTGGGGGCGACGAGCGGCAGATCCAAGTTAATATTGACCAGGATAAACTAAAAGCCTACGGCTTGAGCATCGGTCAGGTAACCCAGGTGGTAGGCAACTCCAACCAATCGTTCCCTGCTGGGAGTATAGAAACAAGGGATCAGCAAGTATCCATCCGTTACGATGCCAATGTCACATCGATTGACCAGCTTAGTGGTCTTATTATTTCACAAATGCCGGGCGGCGGCACCATTTACCTTAAGGATATTGCCGAAGTCATTGATGCCACAGCCAAAACCACAACCATCAACCACATCAATGGTATTCCTTCAATTGGTATACAAATCATCAAGCAAACAGATGCCAATGCCGTGAATGTGAGCAAAGGGGTCAAAGCCAAATTTAAGGAGCTCGAGGGTCAGTATGCCGGGCAGCGCATGACCTTTGAGATCGCTACAGACCAGAGCCATTTTACCCTATCATCTGCCCACTCTGTCATGGAAGACCTGGGTTTGGCTGTTCTTATAGTAGGTTTGGTTATGCTAGCCTTCCTGCACAGTTTCAGGAGCTCCATGTTTGTTTTAGTGTCCCTGCCTTCCTCACTAATTCCTACGTTTATTCTTATGTATTTGAGCGGATTCTCCCTCAATCTCATGACCTTAATGGCGATGACACTTGTAGTAGGCATCCTGGTAGATGATTCTATCGTAGTGCTTGAAAACATCTATCGCCATCTGGAGATGGGTGTAGACAAGCGTAAGGCAGCGCTCGATGGTCGTAATGAGATCGGGTTTACGGCAATGGCCATCACACTGGTGGATGTAGTGGTTTTCTTGCCATTATCGCTCGCCGGCGGCATCATTGGTGGTATCTTGCGGGAATTTTCTTTAGTAGTGGTGTTTTCTACCCTTATGAGCCTGTTCGTCTCTTTCACCATCACGCCACTCCTGGCAAGCCGATTTGGGAAATTGGAACACCTGAACCCTAAGACATGGTGGGGAAGCCTTCACCTTGGATTTGAAAGAGTCATTGATCAATTAAAAGAAGGGTATGGCCGGTGGTTGGCAATCGTTCTGCACAAAAAACGATGGCTTTTTTCAGGCGTTATCCTGCTTATCGCAGGTGCCATCCTTCTTCCCGTAAAGGGGTTTATAGGCAGTACCTTTATTGCAGCCAGCGACCAGGGGGAGTTATTGCTCAAACTTGAACTTGGGCCATCGGCATCAGTCTACGAAACTAATAAGGTGAGCCAGCAGGTAGAGCGCATGGTCATGCAGCACCCCGAAGTCACCCGCGTCTTTTCAAGCATCGGTTTTGTATCAAATGGGGTGTCAGGTAGCAATAACGCCAATATGGCCGAAATGACCATCACCTTAAAGGATAAAAAAGACCGAAGCATTTCATCGGAGGATTTTGGTTCAGCCATTGCCCAGGAGATCATCCAGCAGATTCCAGCTATCAAAGTATCGGCAGCCCCCACATCCATCGCCGGCGTCAATCAGGCACCCATCCAAGTAGCTGTTCGGGGGCTTGACCTTAAACAGATCCGCAGCACCGCAGACCGGTTTAAAAAAATCATCGCCGCCGTGCCCGGTACCCAATCAGTTGAACTCTCTGTTAAAGACCAGAAGCCCGAAATTGAAATCAATTTAAACCGGGTAAAAATGGCACAACTGGGCCTGGATGCAGCCCAAGTAGGGATGACGTTGCAAAATGCCTTCAGCGGTAACGACCGCAATAAATACAAAGACGCTGGTGAAGAGTATCCCATACTGATCAACCTGGACCCAAATAACCGAAGCAGCATACAAGACGTAGGAAAATTGTCATTCAACAACACCAGCGGCCAAAGCTTCCTGCTTAGTCAGTTTGCCACGGTTACAACCGGTATGGGCGAAAGCGTGCTGCAACGATACAACCGTATGGGATCCATTAACGTAAATGCCAATGTGGTGGGCAGACCTGTTGGGTCGGTAGCTGCTGATATTAAAGCTAAACTGGCACAAGAGAAACTCCCAGCAGGGATGAGCATCGATTATTTGGGCGATACAAAAAATCAAGGCGATGCATTTAGCAGCCTGCTCATCGCACTGATCACAGCCATCCTACTGGTTTACCTGATTATGGTAGCCCTCTATGAAAGCCTTATCTATCCATTTGTAGTGTTATTTTCTATTCCGGTAGCTCTAATTGGTGCATTACTGGCGTTGGCTCTTTCCCTTGAAACACTCAATATCTTTTCCATCATTGGCATCATTATGCTGTTGGGCCTGGTGTCTAAAAACGCTATCCTGATCGTTGATTTTGCAAATCACTTAAAAAAACAAGGCGTTACAGCCACTGATGCGCTTATTGAGGCAGGCAAGGAGCGTCTGCGTCCCATACTTATGACTACCCTGGCAATGATCTTTGGCATGCTGCCTGTGGCTCTTGCCAGTGGCTCAGGTGCAGAGATTAAAAACGGAATGGCTTGGGCCATCATTGGCGGCCTTACCAGTTCCATGATCCTTACCCTATTTGTGGTGCCATCCATGTACCTCATCATTGAAAAGATGAAGACAGGAAAAAAGAAACCAGCAATTGAACCAGCAGAACCTATTTAATAAGCTCCTGCAGTAAAGCTTCAATGTATTTTTGGGCACTTTCGCGGTGCGTGCCAGATCCGAGGGACATAAAAGAAACATTCGCCCCGTTGGCCTTCATAGCAGCCTCCGCTTTATGTGCATTCAGTACAGGCACAATGTCATCTCCATCAGCATGTAGCAGCAACACCGGTGCATTAGGTTTCCAGTCATACACATTGTTGGCCTGCAACGCGGTTGTGAACGCGGTGTTAGTGCCATTTTTTATAGCAGCGATGAATCCAGGGGTAAAAAGCTCAGCAGGATTGTCACTTAATTGCGCCGTTAATGGGTTGCCATTGGCAGTTGCTGTAGCCACTTTAGCGGCATAATCAGGTTGCAAAACATCCGTTAAAGGTAATCCTATGTTATAATATTGGTTATAAACCAGTAAGGTCCACATGTAAAAGGTGGTAGCAGGTTGTGCCATATTGGAATTCTGTGATACCACCCATTTTGCCGTACTTTCCATATCGTAGGCACCAGCACCTGGATAACTGGCTTCAACAGTAAATTGGTCGCTTGCGGTGGCCTCAATGGCTTGGTGAAGAGCCATGGTAGCATATCCACCTTCCGAGTAGCCCAGTAACCGTACTTCTTTCCTAAGCCCCAAATTTTTGCTGTCGGCAAATTCCTTTGCTGCCTTCAACATGTCAAGGCTGGCCGAAGCAAGGCTCTCTTTATGCTGATACAAATGTAATGTGGAGCTGCTTTCACCATAACCCAAGTAGTCTGGCATCACCACCATATATCCTTTGGCTAGGGACGCGCCTACTGTACCGCCCATATACGCTTCCTGGTTGCCCAGAGGCTTATAATTTGAAGGAGCTTCTTTTGGGTCTAATATAGTTCCGTGCTGGAAACCAAGCAGCGTAAGGCCGGTAGTCTTATTTTCCGGAACGATAATGAGTCCGGAGGCATGCATCATAAAGCCTTTTGGAAATTCTGTTTGATAAACAATCTTATACACTTTCACAGCACTATTGACAAACAATGTGGCGGCAGCAGCTGGAAAATTAGCAGGAAGGCGACTTTTTATCTCATCTATGGAAACAGCTGCAATCTCTTCTGATGAAACTAAATATTTATAATCTGAATCAGGTTCAGGAGAAGAATCATCATCGCTTGAACAGGCAGCAATTAAAAAAAACAAAAAGAATAATGGAGCACTAAGGAGTATTTTATTTACTTTCATATGTAAAAATTTAGATGGACTTTATTGATTGAACAAATTTACAAATAAAATCGCATATTTTACATATGACAGCAAGATTGCATAAAATTTAAGCAATAAAATAATGGAATATAATCGCCGGTCAGAATTTACCTAACAAATAATAAATGATGATAAAAACGATGATCGTTCCGAAACATCCTAAACCCAATTTTTTTGCTCCCCAACCAGCAATCAATGCCCTAAAAAATTTATTCATTTTGATAATTTTAGTATAAGTCTCTTAAACGCTAAAACCAAAAAGAGGCGATATTGTTTATGATTATAGATAAGTTTCAGGAAAATGTCATCTCATAATTAAAATTCACATCAGTTTAGAGAAAACATTTTCTAAGTTCGACAAAAACTATACATTTGTCGAATGGAAAGCTCTTCGGTAAAAGATCGCATAATTGCTTCGGCAAGGGTAGTTTTTAGGAATAAGGGCTTTATCATCATTACGATGGATGATCTGGCTAAACAATGCGGTATGGGCAGAAGTTCGTTATATCATTATTATAAAAATAAGGTAGATGTATTTAAAGAGGTAGTCATCATTGAAATTGATGATATCTTGGGTATGGCACAAATTGGTATTGATGATTCTAAAACCTTGGGAGATAATTTGCTAAGGTATACCAATAATAAGCTCGAATGCCTTAATAAGAAATTAGATGAATTTGGTACGTTGCTTGAAGATCTTCGCAGACTTCCGGATTTACTTACCAATCTTCAATCGCTGATTATTGAAAAAGAACGGGTGCTATTTAAAAAATTATTTAATTGGGCATTGGATCGTCAAGAGATTGCTCCTTTGGACCCCGAAGAACTGGATAGCCTGGTGCTGGCTGTTGTCACGGCATTGGGGAGTTTAGAAAAAGAATTTTTCCTGAACGGTCTTGTAAAGGATCCACATAATCGATTAAAGTGGCTAATCAATTTATTATTACGTGGATTAAGTAACAGCAGGTGTTAAAAATTTTTAAAACAAATGGATATTAATTAGTTTTTAAATGAACAGTTAAACTATGATGAGTAATAATCTTTTATTAGTAGGCACAGGGATTTGGCTTTGCGTTGCTTGCCAACATCAAGATAAGCAAGTGGTAAGGGCAGACCAACCCATTCCGGTAAAAATAGTAAATTTGGGGGAGAGTGCTGCTAATGTGGAGGGCTTAATTTATAGTGGTACCATAGCTCCTGAAAAAGAAATAAATCTGGGATTTCAAGCAGGAGGGCGCATCACCTCCATATCAGTCTCAATGGGACAATATGTGGCAAAAGGGCAACTTATAGCCACCATTGACGATGCCGTTTACCGAAGCCAATATGAAGCTCAGAAAGCGCAAGCTGATCTGGCCAGTGAAAATTATCAACGTATTCTGACGGTATTCAATAAAGGAAGCATTGCCGAAATAAAAATGATCGAAGCCCGGCAACAGGCGGAACAAGCCCGGGCGGCGGCAGCAGCATCCAGAGAGCAACTAAGTTATGCGCGTTTGTATGCCCCCGCTGCGGGTTATATCAATGCAAAATTGGCTGATGTGGGCGATATGATGGCAGCCGGAACGCCCGTTGTTCAGTTGTTGGATATTTCTTCGGTAAAAGTTCAAGTAACCATACCTGAAGGAGAAATCAACCAATTCAGGGTTGGCAATAAGGGTAGTGTAGAGCTTCCTGCTTTAGGCAATAAGGTGCTTCAGGGCAACATATCCGAAGTATCCGTATCCTCGGCACAAGGTTCTCCTGTATATACGGTCAATATTGGACTTCCAAACCACCAAAAAGAGTTAAAACCTGGAATGGTGGCCAATGTTTCATTTAAGAAAAATGGCCAGGTGTATTCCGCGGGGTCAGACTCTTCGGCTAAGGTAGTCGTGCCCCTGCAAAGCGTGCAGGTGGATGAAAAAGGGCAACAATTTGTTTATATAACCTCTGCTGATCAAAAAAAGGCCCTTCGGAAAACAGTTAAAACAGGGGAGATGAATGATCGGGGATTTGCAATTCAATCGGGTTTGCAATCAGGCGAGAAATTGATCGTAAGCGGGTATCATAAACTTACTGATGGAAGCCTTATCACCGTAATACCATAATAACCAGCTGATTTTATGAAGAAAAATAACGATTTGATCACCTGGGCCATGAAGCACCCAAGTGTCGCCCTATCCGTTTTTCTGGTATTGGTTTTATTTGGATTCTACTCCTTATTTAATATGCCACGCAATGAATTCCCCGAGTTCACGGTGCGGCAGGGATTGATGATCGGTCTTTATCCCGGTGCCTCTTCACAGCAAGTTGAAAACCAGCTCACCAAAAAGGTGGAAGATTATCTCTTTAGTTTTAATGAAGTAGACAAGACAAAAACCTATTCGTACTCTCAGGACGGCCTGATGTATGTATTTGTTGAAGTCAGCAACCGGGTAAAAGATAGCGATACCAAAAATTTTTGGAATAAACTCAAGAACGGAATACTCATTCTACAGGCTACTTTACCCAAGGAAGTTCGGGGAATATTGGTCAATAGTGATTTTGGCAATACTTCCGCTTTATTATTATCCGTAGAATCGGAAACCCGCCCTTACAAAGACTTAAAAAAGCATGTTGAAGATATTGCCGATGAATTGCGGAAAGAACCCGACGTAGCACGGGTAACCATAACTGGCGATCTAAATGAACAAATAGCCGTTTATGTAGACAATAATAAGCTGGTTCACTATCAACTCACGCCTGCAAGTATCATGCAGGTCCTGCAGACCGAAGGCGCCATAACGCCAGCAGGAACCTTTGATGGGAAAATCATAGACCGGCCCATACACCTCACTTCTTTCTTTAAGACAGAGGCCGATCTTGCCGATCAGGTAATAAAAACAGATGGACATGGGGAAGTCATTAAATTACGGGATGTGGCTACCATCCGCAAAGAATATGGCGATCCTGATAGTTATGTCACAACTAATGGCGTAAAGAGTATCATCATTTCGCTTGAAATGGTCAATGGGAAAAATATTGTACAATTCGGAAAAAAGGTTAATAAACGCATTTCTAATGTCGAAAAACAACTCCCGTCCGATATTAAACTAACCAAACTGGCAGATCAACCTACCGTGGTAGACAATTCCATCACCCATTTTATGAAGGAATTTGGCTTTGCACTAGCAGGTGTTATCATTGTCAGTATGCTTTTACTTCCACTTCGCATTGCTTCGGTAGCTGCAGCCACCATCCCCATCACTATTCTATCTACGCTATCTGTAATGTACCTGGCCGGTATAGAGCTTGACACGGTAACCCTGGCAGCATTGGTGATTGTTTTAGGGATTGTGGTAGATGATCCGATTGTGGTTATAGATAATCATGTGGAGAAGTTGGATCAGGGAATGACGGTATGGGAGGCAGCGCAAGCCAGTGCCAAGGAGCTTTTTCCTTCCGTATTTACCGCTACTTTGGCTATATCTGCCACATTTGCTCCGCTGATGTTTTTTATGGTAGGGATTGCTGAAGATTTTGTGGGCGACTTTCCGGTCACCATTATTATAG
This sequence comes from bacterium A37T11, assembly GCA_900109895.1. GTDB lineage: Bacteria > Bacteroidota > Bacteroidia > Sphingobacteriales > Sphingobacteriaceae > A37T11. Next base: position 45,388 of record FOBR01000012.1, on the reverse strand, counting down.
CACTTACCTTGTCTTTGATTATTTCAATGCTCATCGTACCTTACTTTAATACCCTATTTATTAAAAATGGATTACAAAAAGCAAGCAAAGAGGATAAGCCAAAAAGTCCATCCATGCTGGACCGGTTGCAATCATTTTTTAATAAGCATATCAGGAATGCCATTAATCACTGGCAGATCACCATTGCTTTAGGACTTATTTTTATCGTCTTAGGTGGTTATTTAATGGCTATATTACCACAGCAATTGTTTCCCAAAGTAGAACGTAACCAATTTGCAATCGAAATATATTTACCCCAGGGATACCGGCTCAATCAGACCGATAGCGTGGTCAAAGCAATGGAGAAGATCATGGCAGCTGATAAACGAGTCACTCAGTACACCAGTTTTATTGGTACGAGTTCTCCACGTTTCCATACGTTATATGCTCCAAATCTGCCTGGCAAAAACTATGCACAGATTTTGGTCAATACCACTACTGAGGAGACGACAGAAGAAATATTAGGTGAATACCAAAAAAAATACAGTGACTTGTTTCCGCAGGCCTATGTGCGCATGAAGCAACTGGTCATGTCTAACTCAAACGCCCCTATTGAGGTACGCATCGCAGGTCATAACCTGCCAGAAATTAAAAAAGTGGCCGATACGGTCATGAAAATGACAAACCGTATACCTGAGGTAACCTGGGTTCGTACTGACTATAAAGAACCAGAAGAGGGGCTGCGGTTGGCAGTCAAGCAGGATGAAGCTGCCAGACTTGGGTTGAGTAAGCAGGATATAGCCAATACCATTGCACTACATATGGACGGAATAGATGCAACGCAGGTTTGGGAAGGCAATTATGCGCTGAATGTAAAGATCAAGGCAAATAATGATGGGAAACCATCGCTTGAAGATTTGCAAAGCTTATCTATCGCTTCTCCCCGCACAAATATGGTGGTTCCGTTAAGACAAGTAACCGAAGTGAACCCAGACTGGGAAGATGGTCAAATTGTTAGGCGGAATGGATTGAATACCGTCACCGTACAGGCCGATATTGATAAAGATGCGGTAGCGGCAACGATTTTGGCCGAACTCAAGCAGCTCGTAGAAGCATTGCCTTTATCTGATGATGTATATATCACTTATGGAGGAGACCAGCAGTTAACCGATGAAAACTTACCTCCCATGATATTGTCCATTTCTCTCAGTGTGGTGTTATTGACCTTGCTGCTGATATGGCATTTCAAGCATGTTAAACATGCCTTACTAAGCGTAACAACCATGCCGTTAAGTATTTTTGGTGCTGCGTTAGGGTTGCACCTTATGCAATATCCTTTAGGATTTACCGGATTTATCGGATTATTGGCCCTATGCGGAATTGTAGTTCGGAATGGAATTATTTTAATTGACCATGCCGAAGAAATACGGCATGACGAAAACCTGACCGTCAGACAAGCAGCGGTCTCTGCAGCAGAAAGGCGCATGCGACCCATTTTTCTAACCTCCTCTGCGGCAGCAGTAGGCGTAATTCCGATGATCGCAAGTCGCTCCTCCCTATGGGGGCCTTTAGGCACGGTGATTTGTTTTGGGTTGATGGTTTCCATGCTGCTTACCCTATTTGTATTACCTACGTTGTATTGGCGTTTTTTTAGAAAAGAGGATGAACAACAACCAGAAGTACATGCTGAAAATTAAGGAAAATATGAAAAACCTGATTATCACGGCGCTTTTTAGCTTGGGTTTGATGTGGAATACGTATGGACAGGAACAAACCGGCAGTATATCGCTTAGCGAAAGCAAAAAGGCGGCGCTAGACTACAGCAGGGTCATAAAAAATGCGCAGCTCAATCTGGAATCTGCTCAGGCAGGTAAGCAGGGGGCACGGGCAAATTACTTCCCGTCCATCAGCGTTTCAGGTGCCGGTATCTATGGCTTTAAAGATTTCATTGGCGCCTTGCCCCCCACGCTTGAAGAACCGGTCAACAATTTTTATGCAGCCAGTGCGATGGCTACCCAGGTCTTATATGCAGGGGGTAAAATTCGTACCGCCAATGAGCTGGCCACCATGCAAATAGATATTAATCGTATCCGCTCCAGACAATCCGTAGACTCAGTATTGCTGCTTACCGAACAAAAATACCATGGGCTTATACAAGTTCAGGAACAATGGAAAGTGCTTAAGGCTAACGAAATACTTCTTAATCAGTTGCTTAAGCAGCAAGAAGATATGCTTGCATCCGGATTAATTGCACGCAATGACCTACTTCGAGTAAAAGTAAAGAAAAGCAAACTGCTGTTAGATATAAGTAAGTTGGAAAACAGCCGGAAAATTGCCATTTTAGATTTTTGTTTATATATCGGCAAGCCCTATGATTCATTGCTGGTTTTAACAGATACCATGAACACCCAAACGCTGCCTTTATTGGGATATACGGGTCCGAACTTGGCACTTGATTCAAATCAAAATTATCGGCTATTGCAAAAGGCGACTGAAGCAGCCCGTCTGCAGACCCGTCTTACCCGGGCTGACTACCTGCCATCAGTGGCTGTAGGTGTTAGTGCGACGGAGGTGGGTGTTATCCATAACCCCATCGGCAGTAAGTTTGTACCTATTGCATTTGGAACGGTAAAAATACCGGTTTCAGATTGGTGGGGTAGCGGCAAGCAAAAAATCCGACAACAACAGTTGGCAGAGAAAATGGCCGAAAATAGATTTGCCGATGGTCAAGATCAGTTAAAAGTTGCTGTATGGAAATCATGGTATGACCTTCAGGACGCACAAACGCAAATAACTTATGCCAAGGACAACCTGGCACAGGCCACTGAAAATCTCAAGGTCATTCAGGATAATTATGCCAGTGGGTTAAATACAATTTCCGATTTGCTGGATGCCCAAGCACTCTATCAGCAGGCTGCCAGTGACCACATCATTGCATATGCTAATTTTGATGATAAAAAATCGGTCTATAAGTATGTCATCGGAGACCTGCGGGTAGAATAAAAATAAAATGCCTATTTTTATCCCATGAAAAAATTAGGAACCCGTATAGGGGCCATGATCTTGCTCATAACGGCCTTTGGATTTAAAAACAACCAACCTGGTTACGACGTGAATGTAAGGGTCACCAATATTGTTAAAACAGGAAAGGTTATGGTGGGGCTTTATAACCAGGGAGAAGGCTTTGGAGACCGGGAAAAGATGTATAAGGTGCTGATCACACCCTCAAATGGCAAAAAAGAAGTTACCGTAACATTTAAGAATTTGCCTACCGGTGACTACGCGGTTAGCCTCATGGAAGACCTGAATGACAATAATAAGATGGACATGAAACTAAAATTGTTCCCAAAAGAACCTTATGCGTTTTCAAATAATGTAAAACCCAAATTATCCATGCCATCATTCAAAGACTGCAAATTTTCGGTGCCTACCACTAAAACCGTTGAAATTTCCCTGATCAATCCTTAATATTAACACATATGCCTTCATTACCATTATCCAAGCGGCCAGTAGATATTGCACTGATCGTTTTTTTTGTGATTAACCTTTTTTTCATCACTTATATCGTCGATCTTGAGCAACTGGTCATCGCCGATGCGGATCATTTCCAATATCCATTTTGGCCACCGGCCGTCTTGGTAGATCTGGTGCACTGGTATGGACATACCTTTGACCCAGTGCTTATCGCCAGACCAGCTTGGTGGCGCGCCACCATATGGATTGACGCCATCTTTTTCGGGCCTTTTTATGCCGTAGCCATCTATGCTTATGCTAAAGGAAAAAACTGGATCCGTTTTGGCAGCATTGTATGGGCATCGGTTATGCTCACCAATGTGACCATTATACTTTTTGAAGAAGTTTTGGGCGAGCATGCCTCCCCTCAATTAGGCCGTGTATTCCTGGCCAATGCTTGCTGGGTCATCTTTCCAGTCATTGTCATGTATCGCATGTGGAGGTCCATACATCCGTTTTCTTCCCAAGCTCCTGCAGCTGGACAGCAATTATGAACTTAAACGAAAAATACGGCACGACAGCACTGATAGCCGGTGGCTCTGAAGGGTTAGGTGCAGCCTATGCCGAATCCCTTGCGGCCCAAGGCATGGACCTGCTATTGGTGGCCCGCCGCAAAGAGCAATTGCAGGCCACTGCCAGCCGGCTGTCAGAAAAATACGCTGTAAACGTGGGGCAGATCTCGTGCGACCTAACGTCTCCCGATGCTCTATCTCAAATCCTGGAAGCAGTAGGAGACACCGCTATCGATTTTTTGGTATATAACGCTGCTTTATCATACATTGGTCCATTCTTGGCTACTGAGCCATCCACCCATGCAGCCGAGGCTACTGTAAATATGGTGGCTGCACTATCTCTGGTGCATCATTTTGGCGGAAAAATGGTTGAACGGCGCAGAGGAGCCGTTATAATGATGGCATCGCTTGCAGGCCTACAGGGGTCAGCATACGTCACCACTTATGCAGCAACCAAAGCCTTTACCCGCGTATTGGCAGAGGGCTTGTGGTATGAATGGAAGCCCTTTGGCGTGGATGTCATCGCCTGCTGCGCAGGCGCTACTGCCAGTCCAAACTATCTCAAAACCAATCCGGGGAAAGCCAATCCGTTGGAGCCAAAACCACAGCAACCCGAAAAAGTAGTTGCAGAATGCCTGCGCAAGCTCGGAACCACCCCATCATTTATCAGCGGAACGGCCAATAAATGGGTTAGTTTTTTAATGACCCACCTGTTACCCCGAAAAATGGCCGTGAACATGATGGGCGACAGCCTAAAGCGGATGTATGGGGTTAAGTAATCCCGATACCCATTCAATATTTTATGGAATGAATATAGTTAAAATTCACCGTCTGAATCCAGATGATTGGTTATACATCCTTAAATGTATAATCGGCGTGACGGTTTGCTATGCCATATATCGCATGTTTCCGCAGTATCCCATTTACTGGAGCATCATTTCAGTGGTCATTGTATTTACCCCAGACAATGACCGTCAATTGGCTTTTGACCGTATCAAAGCCAATATATTGGGTTCTGGTATTGGAATCCTCGTATATTTTATCCCTTTACCAAACTTTCTGCTATTTATCCTCGGAGTTGCATTGACCTCTTTTGTGGGGATCGTATTGGGTTTGGGCACTACAATAAGGCCTGCATTAGCGGCGGTGATCATTGTGCTGATTGAAGAGCAAAACATCCTTGAAAAAGCATATGTGGTGGCCATTGAACGGGTGTTATGTGTATTGCTGGGTTGTACGGTTGCATTGATCATAACCCTGGTCTTTTCCCAAGCCAATGTGCTAAAAGTGCGCATGCGTTACTTAAGGAAGCAATATCGCCGTAAAGGAGCGGATCAATAACCACCTGTGGGGTCAGTTTAATCGGTAATTCATAGTGCAGCGCTAATGGTTTTTGGAAGAAAATAAAATATCTTATGCGATAGTACTTTTCCCTAGTAATGTCGTATAATGTTTTTATTAATTTAAGAACGGTATATTAATGATGACAATAGGGGTTGACATAGGAGGAACCAATATAAGGGGCGGGCTGATTGCTAACGGAAACATTATCAAGGAAACAAGAATAAAGCTTAAGAATAAGGACTCGCTTAACGGTACACTGGGGCAGCTCATGGAAGTATTGGCGCCCCTGATTACTCCTGAAGTAGCCGGGATAGGCATAGGCGTGCCTTCGGTAGTGGACGTTGATGAAGGTATCGTTTACGACGTTGCCAATATCCCAGCATGGAAACGGGTAGAGCTTAAAAAATTTCTGGAGGAGCATTTTGGTATTCCTGTTTTTGTAAACAACGACGTAAATTGTTTTGTAATGGGTGAACATACTTATGGTGAAGCCAAGGGACTTGGATCTTTGGTGGGCGTTACTTTGGGTACGGGTATGGGTGCTGGCATTATCTTTAATCACCAGCTATGTAATGGTTTTAACTGCGGGGCAGGAGAGGTAGGATTGATTCCTTACCTGGATAAAACACTGGAAGCGTATGTAGGCAGCTTGTTTTTTACTACCCAGTATAACAAAAGTGCTGAAGAAATCTGGCTTGATGCCTTGCAGGATGAAAAAGAGGCTTTAATGGTATGGGAGGAGTTTGGTAAACATATTGCCCAAGCGGTCAAGATACTGTTATATGCTTATGATCCGGAAGCCATTGTTCTTGGAGGCTCAATTGCGAAAGGTTTTTCTTTTTTTGAAAAAAGCATGTGGCAATGTTTGCAGGACTTTGAATATCCAAATTCATTGAAGCGCTTAAAAATACTAGTTTCTAAACAAGAAAGTATTGCGCTTCTAGGTGCCGCTTCGTTGGCAAATCTGAAAAATTCGTAAATAATGGAAAAAAATAGATTTATTACTTGGTTTATCTTTGTGATCTTTTTTGTTATTTCGTTTCTTACCAATATCCTTGGGCCCATCATTCCAGCCCTGATTGACAGTTTTGACCTTCCTATGGCATTGGCCGGATTTATGCCTTTTAGTTTTTTTGTAGCATATGGCGTTATGTCAATGCCGGCCGGTATATTGCTTGAAAGGTATAAAGAAAAGAAGATGCTGCTTATTTCTTTTGCAGTAGCCTTTTGCGGTGCGCTGGCATTTGGCTGTTTTCCAAATTTCCTCGTCGGCATTGGTTCATTATTTATCATTGGGTGTGGCATGGCAATGCTACAGGTAGTGATCAATCCGTTATTGAGAACGGCTGGGGGTGAAGCCGATTTTGCGTTCAATTCCGTCGTGGCGCAGCTGTTCTTTGGCGCTGCGTCATTTGTAAGCCCGCAAGTTTATAGTTATTTGGTAAAACACATGTTCCGGGGTGAAACCCATAAGGCTTTCTGGATCGGATGGTTAGAGCAGGTTGTGCCGGCCGATAAAAGCTGGGGGGCTTTATACTGGCTATTCGCGGTAATTTCAATGGCTATGTTCCTACTTATTTTAGTGATAAAAATGCCCCGTGTGCAGCTTAATGAGGATGAACGCGTGGAAATAGGGAAACCTTTAGCTAAAGCGTTGCGAAACAAAACCGTTTGGCTTTATTTTCTGGGCATATTTGCTTATGTGGGTACAGAGCAAGGTTTTGCTAATTGGATGTCTGTGTTCCTGAAAGAATATCACCACATGGATCCGGAAACCACTGGGGCCAGTGTGGTGGCATATTTTTGGGGATTGCTCACCGTGGGATGCCTGCTGGGGCTGTTGTTGCTGAAACTGATGGATAGCCAAAAAGTGCTGATTTTATTTACTATAGGGGCTTTTTTAAGTCTTGTGCTGGCATTGTGGGCAGGTGGTGCAGTTTCTATGTATTCCTTTGCTGGAAGCGGCTTTTTTCTCTCAGTAATGTACTCGGTTATTTTTTCACTGGGTTTGAATTCTGTTTCCAGGCATCACGGTACGGTTTCCGGAATTTTGTGTACTGCCATTTTAGGTGGCGCTGTCTGGCCGCTGTTAATTGGTGGTTTGGGATCTATTTGGGGTTTAAAAATGGCTATGGTTTTGTGCCTTTCGGTGTCAATGGCTTATATAGGTTCTATCGGTTTTTGGGCTAAGCCGCTTATCAGCAATCGCACTATTCAAGAGGCCCAAAATTAATTTTGGGATTTTATTTTATAAATCATTAACTTTATGGACACAAAGGACACATCCTTTTGGCCTGGAGAGAGATGGTTTATAAAGTTATTCTGTTACTTGATTTTGCCGAGGAGTATAGTAAAGAGCTCCTAAAAGGCATTAATACCTATGCAAAGCAATCAGGCAACTGGCTATTTTGTAAGATGCCGTTGTTTCATCGTGAAACAATCGGTATGCCCGGTATTCTTAATTGGGCAAAAGAATGGGGGGCTCATGGCATTATCGGCCAGTTATATAATGTGCCTGAAATTGAACAATTCCTGGAAGCCGGTATTCCCGTCATTGCGCAGGATTTTAAGGAACGTTTTTCTAACATCCCCAACATTACCGGCAGTTACAAAGAAACAGGAGAGCTGGCAGCAAGCTATTTTATTAAAAAAGGGTTTGTTAATTTTGCATTTTATGGTTTTAAGAACATTGTGTGGTCGCGAGAAAGGGCAGAGGGTTTTGATGCCCGTCTGGCTAAGGCCAACTTTAAAGTGCACTATTTTGAGCATGAGCTGGCTCCGCGGCGCGAACTTTGGTATTATAAACCAAGCGCCCTAAGTCGCTGGTTAAAATCACTACCTAAGCCAGTTGCCATTCTGGCTTGCGATGATAACCAGGCACAACAAATCACGGAGGCATGCCGGTTATTACAGATACGCATTCCTGAAGAAATTGCTGTGTTGGGTGTTGACAATGATGAAATTATCTGCGATCTGTCAGACCCGCCTTTGTCAAGTATTGAATTGAATGCGGAGTTGGGAGGCTATGAGGCAGCCAGAACCATGGAAAATATGATTAGGGATGGCCGAATGACTGCCCCTGACATTTTTGTAAAACCGCTGCAAATCAAGACTCGTCAATCTACTGATATTTATGCGACCAATGACACTTACATTGCTTCATCTTTGAAATATATTCACCAGAATATTGAGAAGCGGCTGCAAGTGCCTGATGTGTTAAAGCAGGTACCTATCTCCCGCCGGGTGCTGGAAAAACGATTTTTTGAATGTACAGGCTTGTCGATTTACAAATATATATCTGCACTGCGCATGGAGAAGTTTGCGGAAAAGGTATTGCAATGTGATCAACCCATCAATGAAATTGCGCTCGAACTGGGTTTTGACGACAGTAAAAATGTGGCCAGGCAATTTAAGCAGGCATACGGATGCAGCCCGCTTGAATTCCGTAAGCAGCAGATTAGGGCAAAACAATGAGTTGCTGTGGGGGTCCATTTAACGCTTGTAATTGGATAATTACCGGTTTTTTTCCGTTATAATTATATTTTACACGAATGGTTTTATGTTCATTGGGCAAGATTGAAAAATAATTGTCCTCCCAAATAACAGGCAGAATGTTGTCATTTTTAGTTTGGTAAAAAAGCTGCAGTTCATTAAAAAATGAGATGTATGAACTTGGGTTATAGAGTTGAATTTCAGCCTCAGCTCCCTGATTATTGTCGGATAGGATGCGCGCCTTAACTGCTAATTTTACCTTGGGCAATTGCAGTAAGGGTGCAAAATCTGCATAATGCTTGCTGGGTGTGTAAAACCATGAATAAACGCTCCAGTCAAGCTGGTCCATTTGCGTGGCGAGCCAGTAAAAGTTTTGGGAGGTTTGATGTCCTTGTTTGTTAAAAATCCGGAGATCCAGGAAGCTAACCTGCCCCTTGGTTTGTGGAAGGGGGGGGGTAGCTAGAGCCTTCACTTGTCCGCTGGCTAACGCTAATTCAAATTTTTGCTGGTAAAGGATGTGTGATTGCCCATCATATAAGCTAATGATAGCAAAATGTTCATTTATATTGTGCTGGGTGCTGTTGCTGGCATATATTTGCTGGTCTTGGTAATTGTAAATAAGATTAAGTGGTTGCAGGGCTTTCTTTGTACCGTAATAGGCTCCGGTAGGCATTAAGTAGTAGTCATAAAGTTGCCAATAGAATTCAGGCCATGGTGAATTGAGCATCCACTGGATAACACCACCGGTTTGTTTTTGGTGTAGCACATGGGCTTCAAACATGGGGCGTATAGCTTCATAGTTAAGTAATTGAGCTCTGAATGCCAAAGTTGCCAAGTCAGGACTTGTTCCATAACGCCTGTTAAGTGCCTCTAGATAAATGGACATGTTGGCAAAATCTTTTCTTCCTGAATGATAGTTCCACATTGGGTTGTCTGCAGGCCAGCGCTGGCCAGCGGGGATCATTTTCTGTATGCTTTTTAATGGGGGTATTTGTGGTCCAGGCCCGGTTTCTGAATTGAAACCAAAGGCTCCGCCCAATTTTTTATCCTCATACCAATAAACAGGGGGAACATATTGGTAGGGCCCGTTCATTTTCATGCCCGAAGGGCCCGAAACAGTGCTGGTAAATTCGCCGGTAGAGATGAGCAGAGGACGGGATGGGTCGTATTTTTTAAGGGTATCGTGGTAGCGCTGTTCCAGATCGGCTGGGGGCATGGCGTCGCTTCCCACTACCCAGGTAAAGATACCGGGATGGTTGCGCAGCCACTTAACCTGATCACGCAGGTAGGTGGCCAGCAGGTCTTTTTCACTGGACTGCAATTTGATGGCATACCGGTCTACCCCTTCATTAATGGGTAGGTTTTCGTCACCCGCTTTCATATTTAAAGGCAGGCCCAGGTAGTCGGGCCATTCCCATTGGCAGCTCCACCCGACCATTACTAAAATGCCGTTTTCATCGCATAGGTCATAAATGTGCTGGTTGTTTCCCCAAACACCTTCCATCCGGATGGCATTAAGGTTCATATCTTTTACATAGCTGATTTGTGCACTATCTTTGGCAGGCTGGTAACGCAGCAACAGGTCATCCACCCACCCGGCTCCTTTGATCAGGATGTCTTTCCCGTTTATCTTATACCTTCTTACCCCCTCTTTACTGAGGTATGTGTCTATTTTGCGGACACCAAATTTCACCGAACTACTATCAAGGAGGGTGCCATCGTTTCCTATTATTTTAACTTTTGCCCGGTATAGGTGGGGGCTGCCGGAACCGTTGGGCCACCATAAGCGAGGGTGCCGCAGCGTCAGCGATGGGCTGTTGCCAGCATTAATGGCAACCATTCGTTGTTCACGGGCGGCTAGCCGTACATTATTTTCGAGATGGACCTCTCCCCCTATCGTGAGGCTGACTGTCACTTCTTTTGGTTGGTTTGAGCGATTATGCAGCTCCATGGATATACTGACACTGGCCATGGTGGTATCGGGAAGATTTGGCGCGGCGTTCACACAGATATTTGTGAGGGATACCTTGCCCGACCGCTTGAGCCGAACATCCCGGAAAATCCCCATAAAATGATCGGGAGGGGTGGGCGCCCAATCGACAAACCCCATATAGAAATCCCGAACTTGAGGGGGGGATACCAATATCAGCAATTGGTTGTCACCTGCTTTTGCCAGCGAGCTTATGTCAAGACTGAACTGCTTGTAGGCCCCGAAGAGGCTATCCTGATTGGCAACAGGTTTTCCATTCAGCCAAATGGACGCGCGGTAGTTGATGCCTTCCAATTGGAGGGCTAGGTTTTCACTGGCGGGGTCGAAATGATCCAGCCTAAAAGTGTTTTTGTACCACCAAGGCACCTTGAATGGCTCAGGGCTTATGCTGTCTAGACGCTTCCCGGCAAATGGGTCTGGATACACACCAGCTTCGGTAAGGGATCCAAACACAGTTCCAGGCACCTGGGCTGGTATCCAGCTGCTGTCGTTTTGGTTTAGTGAGCTAGCCGATAAACCCACCGTTTTGCTGGAGGCGATGCGCCAACCACGTTGTAAAGTTTCGTCGCTAATGAAACGCTGGTTGGTATTACGGCACCCCAGAAAAAAGATAGGCGTTAGGACAAAATATATACGAAAACTATTTCTTAGGTTCATTCATGCAATTTGATGATAAATGGTTTACTACGACACCTACAACTAACTTAGGACGTTCTGGTAGGGCCAATATTTGGCTATTTACACTTTTTAGAGCTAAAATTAAAAAAACAAGGCTAATTGTGAATAGCGTTTTCATTACTTAATTTTTTTAAAGGCTGACTTACAACAGGTGGAATGGATTTCTGCTTTTCTACCAGTCCGTTTTTATCCATCACAAATACCCGGCTGCATTGGCTGTAGGTGCCTCCGCTGGGATCTGGATAGGTAACTTCGACATAAAAGGCTTTATAACCAGAGGCAGGGAGGTCTTCTTTGAGGTGCAGCTGATCCGTGTCCGGGTACTTCACATCATCAAAGAGCCAAACGTTGTTCCGTATGTCAGCATCGGTTGACTTTGCTTCCCAGAGCCGGATGCTCTTGACCTGTCCTATGTCCAGGCCGATAGAAATTTCAAACTGTTTGCCTATTTGCCGGGTTTCCCAATGCAGAGAATGGTAAGGCTTGCCTTGCAAGGTGAATGCGAAAAAGGCCTTTAAGGAACGTAACGCCTCCTCGCCACCGGCCAGGTTGTGGCCCGCATTGGGTACATAGTGCAATAGATGAGTACCTGGAATGCTATCGAGGTAATTTTTGATGTTATCCACTACCCAGTACTCGTCGTTGGTTCCCATGAAGATCATTTTGGGCATTGTCAGTTTTTTACGATAGCTGTAGGGGTCAACCATTCCCAGCAATTTTTGCCCTTCATCTGTGTGCGACTGCTGCACGATGCCCAGATTGACATAGTCCTGGATCTGGACACTGTAGTCATGCCAGGTATTGATCTGATAGTCCAGGCTCACGGGCATATTAAGCACATCGATCACCATAGGGGCGATCGCCATAACCCGCGGGTCGCTGGCGCCGGTGAGCCAAGTGGTCCAGCCGCGTTTGGAGAGACCGGAGACCAGGAATTTTTGAGCTTTATGCGAGCTGTGCTGTGCAGTAAATTCCTGCACGGCATCCATGGCTTTTATCGCACTCTTTACCATGGGGAACAACAAGGGCCAGGTATAATCATGGTCTTTTTGGAACTGATGCAGCGTGTAGCTGATGAGGGCATCTTCTGTGAGGCCATTGAAAAGGGGTTGGTTAGGTGTTTGTTTTAACAACGCCACGCAAGCCTTATTATCCACGGCTATGCAGGCCAGGGTGCTGATAAGCCCGTCGTTTGTGTTGATCCAATTAGGCTGGCCCTCCTTATTGGAGCCTCCGCCGATAAACAGCAGGGCTCCCTTATAAATAACTTGTTTGGGCATGATGATGGTGAGCTGGTGTGTCCAGACGATGTTGTGCCACTTTTGAGAGGTGAGCAACAAGCGGTAGATACAGCTTTTGTCACCTGATACGGAATCTTTGACCTCCCATTTGTAGGCATCGTCTTTTAAAGCCAGGTAATGGGCCAGCGCAGTTTGTGGGGTTACGGTTTGGCTGAAGGCAGTATTTGAACACTCACAGCCTAATAGAAGAATAAATAGTAGGTTTCTGAGGGTCATTGTTAATAGGGTTTGTTAGTTCCTTGGATGATCCATATTTTGGACCAGGCGCTGTTCTTGCCATCAGCCTGCACGTAAGGGCTGATTTCAAGTCGGTCAAGGGCTGCATTGGCATTGCTTGTATTGAGATCCAGCTCGTCTTTCATGTAATAAAAGCGCAGCGGTAGTGCCTGTCGAATGGCGGCTGGCCCGGCCTTTAGTTTGGGGTAGCCGGTACGGCGGTAGTCAAACCAAGCTTCAAGTGAGGCAGTCCAGGCGGCGACCCATTTTTGTTCAATGACCTGTTCGACACTGTTGTTGAACTTGACGCTGGGTTGTGCCACGTAGGTGGCATACTTGCTGCCAACGGTCCAAGTATCAAACGAAGCCTTAATACCGGCCTTGTATTCGGTTTCAGCATCCCCAGCGTTCCAGCCTTTGAGAGCTGCTTCTGCCAGAATGAAATGCACTTCGGCGGCAGATAGGAGCCTGGCCTTCAGTAGGTCGCCTTTTTCTTCTTTATAAATGTCATTCAGAAAAGAAACATGTGGGTTCATCGAGGTCTGACCCGGTGTTGGGTTCAGGTTGTAAGAAGATGGAAGGGAGGAAACGGCAGGAGGGATGCCTACATAGTCCGGGTCGGTATCAATGGGGGCGCTGCCGGTTTTATCTGGCGACAAGTATCGTTTTCCATCTACGATCTTATCCGTGCCTTTGGGAAGGCTGGGATCTACTACCAGCGGGATCTCCACTTTATTGGCCCAAATGCCCAGGCGAGGATCGTTCAGTTCCTGCAATTTGTTTACCAGGATAGAGCACATTTTATTTCGGCGGTAATTGCTGCCACTAGGGTCGTTATTAACGGTATTGTCGGGCCATGAATTGCCCGAATTATTTCCCGGAAAGCCCATAACGGCATCTTCAGACGCATCCCTAATGAGCGGGTACTGCACAGGGTTTCCTGCAATCTTCTCCACGCCGGCTTTTGCCACATCGGGTTGTTTTTCGGATAAGCGCATATAGTACCTTAACATAAGTGAATTAGCAAATTTACGCCATAATTCCGGTTTTCCACCATAATATATGTCGGCATCCGAAATAATGCCCTCATATTCGTCCGCTGATTTTGAAAGCAATTGATTGGCCTGTTCCAGGTATTCAATAATGCCTTTGTAAATGGTTTCCTGAGGGTCATAGGCAGGAAATTGGTAGCTTAAATCCTCTTGGTCGCCTTTCAGGGCATCGGTAAAGGGAGCATCGCCCCACAAATCGGTGATAAGCCCGAAAACAAAGGCCTTCATGGCCATAGCCACGCCTTGCTGAAACTCGAAACCACTTTCTTCTGATCGTCTAAGCAACAACTCATTGTTCCTTAATATGTCGTAATAGCCGTTCCAGCTTTGGTCGCCACCCCAGTCGTAATTATTATGCGAATCAAACCAGGCATCGAACTGAGAATGCTGCACGACGCCGGCAATGTCGTGGTAGCTCAAAGACAGGTAATTGTTGGCAGTGGCCGTGAGTACGGTCGGCAGGATGAGATTGGGATTTACCTGATCCGGCCCAACGGCATTGGGATTCACGTTGATCTCAGTCAGATCTTTGCATGAACTGATGAAACTTCCACTTGCGAGGCAACATACGGCGGCGATGAATTTATAGATTATTGTGCGTTTCATAATATCTTTCTTCTTGAACATGATCTACTAAAAAATAACAGACAGTTTGAATCCAACCGGAATGGTCCAGGGCGTCACATTATAGCGTTCAATGCCTTGTTTGAACTGGCTGACCCCGCCTTGTACACTGCCTTCCGGCTGGAAGGCCGTTTCTGGATCCACACCAATTCCCGCTTTGGTCCATAACAGAATGTTGCGGCTGAAAACACCAATGCTGGCATTTTGCATGCCCAGCTTGCTGGCGAACTTCTTTGGCAAGTTGTAGGTAAACGATATTTCTCGCAGCTTGATGTAGGAGGCATCAAAGGTGGCAGCACGCATGTAATCCCACGGATAGTCATCTCCGTAAGGAATGTATTGCGTGCCAGGCCCACCGAGGTTTTCGGTATAGGTGACGTTCCCGGCATTATCGTAACTGGCAATAACGCCAGGATTAAAAGTAGCATAGGGCAGCGTAACATCTCCTATCTCAAAGGGATATCCTCCATATTCAGCCGTCGGGCCACCTACAATGGGGAAGTAATTTCCTTTGATCCTGACAAGGTTATTATCCACAAGGTAGTTACGCAGGGCGTCTCCGCTCAGGCCGTGTGGGTTGATAAGTTTATCCAGAAACCGCTGGGTCTTGAGGTCCGATTCGAAATAACGGTAAGTTTGCGAGACAAATTCGCCGCCTACCCGAATGTCTGCCGAAAGGCCCAGGGTAAAGCTTTTATAGTTGATCGACGTTTGAAGGCCCAAGGAAAAATCGGGGTTGAAATTACCGATCTTATCATGGCTGTTGGCTAGGGGCACAGATTGCCATGAGCCATGTTCGTCCAGGATAGGATAACCATAGTATTCAGAATTGGGATCTTTAACTGTCACGATTTCTTTATCATAAAGATTACCAATATCATCGCCGACATAGGTACGGGCACTGCCGCCGCCGTCGCTCCAAAACTGATAATAGGGTGTACCGGGTGTCAATTCTACAATACGGGTACGGTTGCGGCTCCAGTTCACATTGACATCCCACTGCCAGTTTTCACTTTTAATGGGGGTGCCACCCAAGGACAGTTCCAGTCCCCGGCTTACGAGCAGACCGGCGTTGATATTTTTGCCGGTATACCCGCTTGATCCCGGCAACTTGGAAGAAAGGATCTGATTCTTGTTTTCTACGCGGTAATAGGTGCCTTCAAAATGCAGGCGATTTTGGAACATGCCCAGGTCCAGGCCTCCTTCATAGGAAGTTTGGATTTCAGGCTTCAGGGATGGAAGGAGGAGGTTTGCGTTTGTAGCGAGTTGTGTAACCGTGCCCCAGGCGCCTGCATTAGCCAGTACACTCATCAATTTATAAGGGTCTGTGTCGTTACCCACTTGCGCGACACCGCCACGTAGTTTGAGCAGGTTGATCTGTGTAGGCATGTTAAAGATGTCATTTAGCAAAACGCTTAATGAGGCCGAAGGATAGAAATACGAACGGTTTTCAATAGGTAAGGTGCTTGACCAATCGTTTCGGGCGGTCACATCTAAATAAACAAGGTCTTTGTACCCCAGATTGACTAAGCCGTAAACGCTATTGACGGCCTTTTTCGAAAGATAACTGCTGTAAGCCAAATTTTCGGAGGAGATGTTGCTTAGGGTATACAAGCCAGGGATGACCATTCCGGTACCATTCTTGGTAGCATTACTTACGTTGTCGCTGCGGTTATAGCGCGTATTGCCGCCCGCCGATACATTAAGGCTGAAATTCGGAAAAACCTTTTTATAACTAGCCAAGAAGTCAATATTTTGTTCCAACTGATGCAAATTAGTAATGCCAAATGCCCCGTTCACCTCTTCCGTATAACTGTTGGGCACAATACTTTGCCGGGTTTCGTTGTAGGTATCCAATGAATACCGGCCCATAATGCTGATCGCTGGCGTGATCTGCCAGTCGGCCCTTACGTTGCCAAACACACGGTCTCGTACGAAGGAGTTTTTGACCTCGTAGGCCAGGAAGTACGGGTTATTATAATCTCCCGGTGCCTGTGAAAGCTGCTGCAGGCCTTCTTGGCCCGGCACCCAATAGTCTTTCAGATCGCGGATATCGATATGCGGAGAAACGGCATAAGCCCATTGCAGTGGGTTGGTGCCACGGTTGCTTGCGGGTCGACTGTTTGAATTGTTGCGGCTGAAATCGACCTGCGCACTTACTTGCAGGTTTTCGCGCACTTTTAAGCTCGAGTTCAGGTTAAGTGAATTCCGGAACAGGTCGGCATTCGGGATGATGCCCCGATTGCTCATATTGGCATAAGATAAACGATAATTAAGCTTCTCAGTGCTGTTGGCAATAGACAGGCCATTAGTACTTGTAATGCCCGTCTGCACAAAGTTTTTCACGTTGTCAGGATGTGAAATAAGAGGCGTTGGAATGGGGTTGCCATCCGCGTCAAGCGGGCTGTTCCACTGGATGGCCAAATATCCTTTATTCAGTTCGGGGCCTACGCCACCAGATGAGTGCTCGTCAATCTCCAGTATTCCACCCGGATTTGTGTTGGCATCGGGGGTAAAGGGCAATACACCCGATGCAAATTTGTGCTGCATATCCAGGTAATGGTAGGGCACATCAAATACCGTGTTGCTGTTAAAATCAACGGTCGTCTTGCCTAGGCCTTTGCCCGATTTGGTGGTAATCAGCACAACGCCATTACCTGCGCGCGAACCATATAGTGCAGCGGCACTGGCACCTTTTAATACGGAGATGCTCTCAATATCTTCGGGATTTAGGCTTGAGAGGGCATTCCCATAGTCTACCACATTCTGGTTTCCTACTTGGCTCACGTTGTTCAGGCTATTGGCAATGGGTACGCCATCTACGACAAATAAAGGCTGGTTGTCACCATTTAGGGAAGTGGCCCCACGGATAACCATGCTTACGGATGAGCCGGTGGTTCCTGTAGAACTGATGGAAACGCCAGGCACCTTACCTGCAATGCCAGTCAATACGTTTTCGTTGACCACACGATTAAGCTCTTTGCTGCTCACCGTTCCAACTGAATATCCCAAGGATCGGGCTTCTCGTTTTAAGCCCAAGGCCGTGACCACCACTTCTTGCAGGCCTTCTGCATTTTCACTGAGCGATACGTTTAGTTCACGCTGGTTTTTGACGGAAAGTTCCTTGGGTGTAAAACCTACATATGAAAATATTAAAACCGTCCGTTCATCGGAAACACCGATCTCAAAGATACCTTGGTTATTAGTGCTTACCGTTTTTCCGGTGGCTTTAACTTTAACACTGACACCTGCAATGGGTTTTCCGTCTGATGCTTTGATGACCTTGCCGTGGATAGTTATTTGGAAAGACGCCTGAACTGGTGTAGACACGCTTATGTTCGCTGAAATGAGCATCGAGCAAACATAAATATATGTTCTTATCCGTTGTTTAAATTTCATAAATGCTACGTTTTATGTGTAAAGTTTTTTTATAGTTCGTTTTTTCCTTTGTGGGTTAATTGCTCGCTTTTCATTATAATACTTTATGATCGGTTAAAGAGACTATGATAGGTGACCGTTTTTTTTCTTTTCATAAAATTTAATGATATATTATATATACTTTACATAAAAGGGCAATTTTGATGTTCGTTTGTGTAAGTTAATTGATCTCTGATTAATTTTTTTGCTTTTACCAATTGATTTTTTACAGTGTTTTTTGAAATACTATTTAATGCTGCTACCTCCTGATATGATTTGCCGTAGACGAGGCATTGACAAACGATGTCTTTGCGTTTAGACGTGAGGGCTTTTACTGCCAATCTGACGTTATTATAACGGTATTCTTTGTCTTCGATCGGCTCATTGTCTGGCAAAACTTCAATATCATAGTTGTTTATAACAGATTGATGCCGTTTTTTATGTTTTATATGATCAATAATGATATTTCTTAAACAAGTAAAAAGGAAAGATTTAAAATTAAAGTTACTTTTAATCTTATTTCGACCTTCCCAGATCTTGGCAAAAAGGTCATGAACTATATCCTCTGCTTCCTCTTCATTGTGCAGTATATGGATAGCAAAACGGAGGGCGTGTGGCTTATATAAAATATACAACGTGTTAAATGCCTTATGTTCGCCCTGTATGAGTTTATTTAGCTCTTTTTCGTTAAAATTAGCAGGCATGATCTGTTATTTTTATGATGTTTTTAAATTTATAGCTAAATTAGATGATATTTGATGGATAAATAGCGTGTTTTGCGTATATTAAACCTCATTTTGCGTTTCTTTTAATATTTTTTTATTAAATAGCCCAATTATTTGCTTTATGAGTATTATGGTATAACTAATATCATAGAAAAAATGAAATTTCGGTCTTTATTTAGGGTGGTGGCGTTGCAAAATGGCTATTTGCTGACTGCCTGGTTTTACGGCAGTGGAGAACGCAAGTCTGATGATGTGTGCAAAATGGGGGGGCGGAAAATGGCTTCTTACTTGTTTTTCCTTTTGCGAATGGGGACTTTTTTGGTAGTGTTATGTGGTCCTGCCCATGAGTTAAAGGCCCAGGCAACCCATGAATCGTTTTTGCAGGCTTATGCAGTTAAGTATTATGCTGAGGGCGAACAGAAGGAACCGCAAGGATTTTCAGCTGACCGAAACGGACGGATTCAATGGCTAAGTGGGCATCGGCTTTATAAACCTGATCGCGGCGCATTACTTTTTCCTGGTAAGCTATGCCCCGATCAATTATATCGCTATGACCGCTTTGAAAAAATCTCAGCCATCTTAAATTATCAAGATGAATTTGTGTACCTTACTGACCAGTCTATTTATAGCAATGCGTGGGCTGGGAACCTTTATTTGCGTCATGGGTTAACTGATGCTTCAAAGATAGCTGCTGATCAGTATTTTGGTTTTTTGATAGCCAATAAAACGGATGTACAATTTATTAACAGGGAAGGGAGCCGGTGGAAAGCCTCTATCCCGGGTGGGGATATTTTGGGACTTCTTTATGATAACCGGAGAAAGCTGTTTTGGTGCTTAAGCAGCACTGGCGTTTTTTGTGTCGATGCGGAGGATAAGACCATCAATCAAGTGTATGCAGGCCGAGATCTAACTTGTTTTGCCTTGGTTAAAAATGCTTCGGCACTTTTGGTTGGTTCTTCTGGAGGGTATGCCGAATTTCAGCTTCGCGAAGGTTTTGTTAAAATGAAACGATCAATTTCAAAATGGAATAGAAACTTGCCGTGCAATCAATTGCTAACTATAAATGAAATTGATGGAAAATATTGGTTTGGTTCTACCGAAGGGGTTTTTTGCCTAAGGCCTGATGGGCGCTTTGATTTCTATAATGGCGAACGTTGGTTGCCAGGTAATAAAGTTTCCGCGGTAATTAAAGGAACAGGTGCTTCCGTATTGGTGGCTACGGATGCCGGACTTAGCCAATTGTTTTTTGAACCGATGAGCCTCCCCCAGAAAGCGGTGTTTTATGATAATCAAGTACGACTGCGACATATCCGCAATGGTCTGAACGCCTCTTTCAAGGGTGTGAAGCAAGGGAATCTGAGTTTGGGCAATATGCAAGATTCTGATAATGATGGTTTGTGGACAGCTATGTACCTGGCTGGGGAGGCTTTTCATTATGCCACTAACCATGATAGCAGTGCATTGTATCATTGCCGGGAGTCATTAAAAGCGATGGAAAGATTATACAGTGTTAACCCAGTAAAGGGTTTTCCAGCTCGTTCATTTGAACGCATTGGCCATAAAAACGATTTATCAAATCAAAATGTTTGGCTGGATGCCAGCGATAGTTTGTGGAGTTGGAAATCAACGACCAGCAGTGATGAGGTTATAGGGCACATGTTTGTCTTTTCTGTATTGGCCGAGCTGGTAGATGATACGGGTATCAGGAAAAAGGCTGTTGCTTTAATGGATTCCCTAATGACGCATATAGTTGATCACGATTTGTATCTGGTCGATCATGATGGGAAACCCACCTTGTGGGGAAAGTGGAATCCGGACTATGTCAATCAATTTCCTACAAATATAGGCGACCGAAAACTGAACTCTTCCAATATTATTTCCATGCTTCAATCGGCCTATTACTTTACAAAAAAGGAGAAATTCAAAGAGAAGGCCTTGTCGCTTATGAATGATCATGGATATTATGAAAACCTTATTCGGCCGATGAAAGAAATTGGACAGGCTGCTGAAAATGCAGATGAGAAAAGCAGGTTGCTGTCAGACCATTGGAACCATTCTGACGACGAAATGTATTTTCTGGGCTATTGGGGGCTTTACCGCTATGCGCTTAACGATACCTTAAAGGCCAATTTTAAAAAGGCAATACTGGATCACTGGCAATTTGAAAAGCCTGAACGGGATGCGCTATGGAATTTTTTCGCTGCGATGGTAGGTGAAAAGGATTATGACCTGGCAGGCGCCAAGGCTTTCTTGCAGGAATATCCTCTTGACCTGATTGAATGGTCAGTTATTAACAGCAATCGAAAAGATATCCACCTTATGCCCGATAATTTTATGAACCAGTCAACGGATAAGGTATTGCCTGCCAGTGAGCGGCCAGTGCACCGGCATAACCGTACTACTTTTATTCTGGATCAGTCAAAAGAGGGTGAAGACCGAACAGAACTGAGCGCTGGCGACATTTGGTTGCTACCTTATTGGTTTGGCAGATACTTGCAGATACTTTAATAGTCCAGAAATGGGCTTATTTTACCGATTTACAGGTTAGATGTTGCACAGCGTTGATCAATAACCACATGTGGTGTGCACTTACTGTGCGATAGTGAACAATATTCGTACGCTATCGCACAGCTAAAATAAGCCAAAAAGCCCTTTAATCTACAAAAATCAGCGTTTTTGACGGTGGCAGACTTATTGAGTTTGCTAGTACGACTATTGGTTTGTAGATTGACACAAAATGCTAAAGAACTATCTTAAAATTGCATGGCGCAACTTGTATAAGCACAAGGTTTATGCCGCAGTAAACATTGCCGGGCTGGCTATAGGCCTTATTATATGTTGGTTCATAGCGCTGTATGTGGGTGATGAGCTCAGCTATGACCGCTATCATGAAAAAGCAGACCGCATTGTGCGTGTTGTACAACATACCCGTTGGAATGGGAACGACATGCATCAGGCACCTACTTCGGCCCCCTTTGCAGGGGCACTGAAAGCAGCTTTCCCAGAAATCGAAGCCGCTGTTCGGATAGATTTAGAGGGGGGAGGCATCATCCAGGCTGGCGATAAGAAGATCAAGCAAGAGGATATCATCCTAGCCGATAAAAGCCTCACCAGCATTTTTTCCTACCAATTTCTGTTTGGAGATCCTAAAACTGCATTGGCCAAACCCCAATCCATCGTTGTCACTGAAGAATTGGCAAAGAAACTTTTTGGCAGTGCTCAAAAGGCCTTTCAACAGACCATCTATATCGATCAGACAGTACCAAACCTCATCACAGGGGTCATCCGTGATATCCCTTCCAATTCGCACATCCGCTTTAGTGGGGTACGCTCGTTTGATGAAAACTTCACCGCCGGCTGGCAAAATTTCTTTGTCTATTCCTACCTGCTGCTAAAACCAGGGACTAACCTGAAGGCGTTGGAAAACAAATTGCCCGCTTTCGCCGCGCAGACCATCCAAAAAATGATGCAGGTAACCGATTATAAGATCGAGCTGCAACCCCTTACCTCCATCCATCTGCACTCAGACCTGGCCTATGAACTTAGCGCCAATGGCAGCATTCAAAAAATATACCTGCTCATAGCCTTGGCAGCCCTTATTTTACTCATAGCCATTATCAATTATGTAAATCTCTCTACCGCACAGTATACTACCAGGGTAAAGGAGATTGGCATCCGGAAAGTGATCGGATCCAGCAAAAACCACCTCCACACCATGCTCCTCGTGGAAGCCCTGCTCACCACCTTCTTGGCTGCTGGTATAGCCGCTATTCTTATAAAATGCGGGCTCCCGTTGTTCAATAACCTGGCCGATAAAGATTTGTCCATATGGCGTTTCGGAAAGGGCATGACTATCCTGTTACTGGTCGGTTTCTCCCTCTTGTCTGGACTTTTATCTGGTATATATCCCGCATGGACGCTGGCCCGTTTTCAAACCATCCAAGCGTTAAAAGGAAATGTCCGAAGCATGGAGGGAAGCGCGTTATTTCGCCGGGTATTGGTCACCTTTCAGTTTACCGTCACAATTGTGCTTATCGCTGCCTGTACTCTTATCTATCAGCAAATGAACTATGTGCAACAAGCCGATCTCGGCTTCAACAAAGAGCAAGTCTTGACCTTTCATATTGATTCCCGCGAGGTGCGTGATCAGATTCCTGCATTAAAGGAAAAACTGTTGCAAAGTACCCTGATTGAAGGGGTTGCTGCAGCGGGCAATCCCATCGGCAATAATGACCTTGGCGGGTTGGGTTATAAATTTGAAACTGCGGATGGCGGTTTTAGTACCGCGTCCATCCTATCACAGGAACTGATGGTCGATGCTGACTATCTGCCAACTATGGGCATCCAGCTACTCATGGGCCGCAATTTTTCCAAAGATATGGCTACGGACCAATACCGGTCTGCATTGATCAATGAAACGCTGATGAAAAAATTAGGCTGGAAAAACCCCATCGGAAAGCGCATGCAATTTGCCATCGACGATCAGGGAAACACCGCGGAGCGCACCATTGTGGGTGTTATCAAAGATTTTCATACCTATTCACTGCAACACGCAGTCGGGCCATTGGTCATGGTCCTTCCTCCGGCAACCTCCACCGAAGATAATCTGTATGTAAAGCTGGCTAAAGGAAAAACACCACAAGCCCTCCATTACCTGGACAAGGTATATCGGGAGTTTGATAATACCGCGATCGTCTCCTACCATTTCCTACAGGAAAACTTCGCCCGGCAATATCGGTCTGAACAAAAACAAGGGCAGATGACCTTAGTCCTGACTATCTTGGCCATCCTAATCGCCTGCCTGGGATTGTTTGGCCTGTCTATTTTCACGGCGGCACAACGTACGGGAGAAATTGGCATCCGCAAAGTGCTCGGAGCGAGCATAAGGGATATTTTACAGCTCCTTTCCCTTGAGTTTATGAAACTGGTATTCCTGGCAGCCATCATAGCTACCCCTGTATCCTGGTTTTTCATGAGCCATTGGCTGCAAGGATTCGCATATCATATCCATATACAGGCGTGGACCTTTATCGGAGCCGGACTTTCGGCTTTTATCATCGCACTGGCGACAGTCAGTGTTCAGGCGCTTAAATCTGCCTTGGCCAACCCTGTGGATAGTTTAAAGAATGAGTGATGTCTCAAGGCCGTTCGTTTGTCCTGCCCGGGTTAATGTTAGACCGTATTTAATTTCAGGACCGTCATGTCCAGGTTTATCACCTGAAAGGATTCCCAATCAATCTTATCTTTCGATAAGCATATCGAGCCATCCTGTATGATGTAAAATAATATAAATTAAAAGTCTAAAATTATTTTGATTGAGTCTAAATAATGTTAATTTTGTCCGTCAAAATCAACTTTAATGAAGATAATTATGAAAATAAACAGTATTACCTTATTTTTACTTATTTTAAACTTACTCGTTTTCCCGGCGTTGGCTCAGCAAGTTGCAGGTCAGGAAAAAGGAACGATTACCGGGATTGTTAAGGACTCTACTGGTGCCCTTATATCATCCGCTAATGTAAAAATTAAAGGCCAGCCCATCCTCGTCAAAACGCAGGAAGATGGCAGTTTTAAATTGACAGCCCCGGCCGGCCGTCAGTTAATACAAGTCTCCTACGTGGGGTTGATCACGCAAGAAAAAGATGTGTTCGTTCAAATAAATGAGAATCAGGAAATCACATTTATTTTAGGGAAAGTCAGTTCTCAACTCGATGAGGTTATTGTATCGGCCAGTAGAAGGGTAGAGTCTCTGTCAGAAACCCCTTCCTCCGTAACGGTGATTGGTTCGAAAGAATTGGAAGCGCTCTCCACCATCAGTCCAAACCTGGGCAATATACTGGGCTATGCCGTTCCAGGTCTTGGGTCACCAACAAACAATACAGGAAATTACGGGCAGACCCTAAGAGGGCGTAACGTACTCGTACTAATTGACGGTATACCACAAACTGCCCCTTTGAAATCAGCCGGAAGGGAAATTCGCTCCATTGACCCTTCGGTCATTGAACGTGTGGAGGTCATCAAAGGGGCTACCGCTATTTATGGGAATGGAGCAGACGGCGGGTTGATCAATTATATCACCAAGACGCCCCATACCGAAAAAAAGGTAGGCGGTTATACCCAAGCAGGACTAACCGGGAATACCGAAGGTGATAGTACAATTGGCTACCGATTTTCACAGCAATTATTTGGCAAACCCAACAAGTTTGATTATTTCGTCAGTGGAATGTATGAAAAAACCGGGGTTTTCCGTGACGCTAAAGGAGAGGTCATCTCCCCAGAATACGGCTTGGGTGAAACAAAGAGTTATAATGCCTATGCTAAATTGGGGTATGATATTGCAAAAGAACAACGCATCAGTTTAATGTATAACTACTTCAGTTCAAATCAGGATTCAAAATATATACTTAAAAGTGGGGTTTACGGTCAAAGCCCGGCCATAGGAGTTCGCGGTGACAGGCCTGGGGAAGATGAAGGAACGAAATATAACCACAATGCCAATCTGGAATATACCAATGCATCCATATTCGGGAAAACAAGCCTGACAGCTAATGCCTATTTACAGGACTTTTCTACCGTTTTCTCCTACTCCACCTTTTTCTATAACGGAGGGCAATCCGTTACTTCCACCTCCAAAAAGGGATTACGGGCCAATCTAAATACCCCATTTGTGTTGTCACCAACACTTACAGGAGATGTAACTTATGGGTTCGACTTGCTTAATGATATTACCGAACAGCGATTAGTAGACGGACGCGTATACGTTCCTAAAATGAATATGCGTAATTTGGCACCATATGCACAGCTTTCAGCAAAATGGTTTGACGACCTTAACATCAAAGTAGGCGCACGTATGGAAAACATGCATGTGAACATTGATAACTACCATACCTTAGCAAAAGGCCCTGACGGCGAGGGGAGCATAGCCGTAAACGGGGGTACCCTTAATTATAATGCATTTGTAATGAATGCCGGGGTGAGGTATGCTAAGTTTAAATATTTTAACCCCTTTGTGAGTTACTCCCAGGCATTTTCTATATTTGACCTGGGCAGGGTGTTAACATCCGCCGAAGAGGACGACATTTCAAAGCTGGAAACCAAACCTGTCATCGTCAATAATTATGAGGCTGGCTTCAGCAGCCAGTTAGGAAAACTGCATCTAAGTGCATCGTATTACTACAGCACGTCAAAACTAGGATCAAATACCATTGAGGTAAATGGCTTTTTTATAGCAGAACGTTTGCCCGAACGTGTATGGGGATATGAGGCACAATTAGATTACCAAATATTAAATGAATGGTCGGTCGGAGGGAATTATTCCCATGTAGAAGGGAGGGGAGATAAAGACGATGACGGAGATTTTTATGGCGACAAGGACGTTTACCTCAAATCGAACCGCATCACACCAGACAAAATGACGATCTATACGAGGTACGGAAATCAAAAACTCAATGTAGACCTTAACTGGATGTACATTGGCAACCGTGACCGGTTTGAACCAAATGCCAGTGGAACCTATGCCATTGGTGAGGGGCCTATCAAATCTTTCAACTTATGGAATCTGGCTCTTGGTTATAAAATATCAACGGCATTCCGGGCAAATCTGGGTGTGGAAAATGTTTTCAATACAGCCTATTATCCAACCCATTCGCAATTTTACGGAAATAACAATAACTATACCCGAGGAAACGGACGGCGTTTCAACCTGTCTGTAGGTTATAGCTTCTAAGAATGATGGATTCGGTTTTTAAAACGCCATAAGTGTGACAGCAGGATCCATTGGAGGCTGGGCTTTTACATTTGGATGAGCAAGAGGAAGAAGAGTAATAAAAAGACGAAAATATTTGCGTAGCTGGTATAATATCTAAATGAATTTAAGAAGAGATGCATTCCAGGAACAAAAATTGGGTGTAATAGCGGTACTGATCCCTAAATTTCCCTTGCTGAGGGAATGGGCGATGCCCCTATGGAATTTTTCGGCTCTACCTTATTACTGGTGCTCACGATCATTTCCTGGTATTACAAACCCTAATCATTATTATGCTGTCCAGGCTGGTCGTGGCCCGGACAGCATACGTTATTGAAAATTAATTTTGTTTCAGTAATAAAACAACACCAACTAATTTATTGAACCAATAAACCTAATGCAAAATTATAACTTTCGTTCTATTGCCGGGCCATCACCACAAGGCTAATTTTGGATCATGATTTCATTTAAAATAAAAACATCATGAAAAAATTACTCATTTACACCACAATTGCCTTAACCCTGTTGTTAACTGCTTGCAGTAAAGATGACGGTACCGGAGGCAAAGGGGCCCGGGTTACTAACGAAGTTGCTGCCCGTGCGGTCTTTCAGGCCATTAATACCCTATGGACCGGCACACTTAGAACCATCATTACCGCCGAACAAAAAAAGTTTCAAAACCAGGAAGTTCAGGGACCCAAAGGAGGAACCGCTATCGTTAATGGAGAGTATTCTACAACCAGCAGTTCTTCTTCCAATTCGAGCAGAAGAAGCTCTTACATAGATGTGATCATTTCCTTCCAAGATTATCAAACAGAAAGTCTTAAAATAACAGGCAAACTTAGGTTCTTTGATACCAGTAACTCCCGTACAGCCTGTTCCAGTTCCGGATGCGCCTCATCCAGCCACAGCAGACATGCTTATAATTCAGAGGACGGAAGTAAGGTCTCATTCGGAACTTCACACCTTCAATTTAGTACCGATGGCGGAATGATCAGTGACGATATCCTTATAGATTCCGGAAAATCAGATAATATGTCCTGGTATATTACCGTAACAAACGGTAATAATGAGGCGTTTCAATTTACAATTTAGTATGGAAGGCCGCGATTTTATCAACTCCTTTTCGGATGAAACGAACCGCGGTACTACCTTTTATCGGTTCCAGTTTATCCAGGAGTTTTTCAAATTTTCCGCTGCTTAGGGTATTGGTAATTTTACCAATCTCTACTGTATATGCCGCATAGTCTGCCTCCGGAATATTTGGATGGAGGGCTTTAAACGTGTTCTTTGCAGTTTGGGCCTGGTCAAAGAAACCATTGGCGATAAGTGTGTGCAGCTGTTTGGCCCGGCCGGGTTTGCCATCTTTTTTGTCTTCGGCCTTCTTTTGGGCGGCCTTTGCTGCTGCCGCTAATTTTTCCTTTTCCAGCTGAGCAATGGCCCGTTTGGTTTTTTGCGGCAATGCATCAAAGGAAGGAACCGGAAAATTGGGGTTGCCCATTTCATAGTATTCGACTCCGAAAAAATTTGCCAATTTTTCTAAAATATCTAATCCCACACTGGAATCACCTTTTTCAATTACTGATATATATGTAAGAGTTATCCCTGATGATTTTGCGAGATATTTTTGTGTCAGATCAAAAGTCTCACGATACCTTTTTAACTGCCTTGCGAATTGTACTTTCGCACTTTCCTTTAATTTTTTGCTCAATTTACAAATATTATTTTTAAAAAATATTTTGCTTTTACAATTTGTTTATTACCTTTGTCTCATCGGTTTATCACAAGGCCAACCGTCAAATCAGGAAGCCTATTGTATACCGTAAAATATGACCCCGGTTTACCGGGGGTAAAACAGGTCTCTCGGCCAGAAACCGTCAATTTCACAACGAGAAGACCGCGAGTAGCCCATTGGCTGGATATTTATGTATCTTTGCCAAGATGCATTTCCAGTTGGGCCTGCTCCGTGTCTTGTTATGTTGTGGCTCCCCTTTGGGGAGTGGTCTTGACGGTACCCTGGACATAGCGGCGGAGCAGCCCAATGGATTTGCAGACATCCTCACATGCTGCTTTTCACCCTATACCGGGAGCCCTGTTCTTTAAAACACTTACTAATTATTGTGTATGGAACATTATTACTCATTATTCCGTTACCCTAAATTATTCTGCAGCACCTCGCGCGCTGCATGCAGGTTCTGCGTTCTGCAGGACCCGATAAAAAACCTCATTTCTGCACCAGAGTAAAAGCGAAAAGCATAAATTGAAAAGCATAGAGCCTTCCTGCTTTGTGCAAGCTTTTTTTAACTAACTGATTTTTAATATAAATCCAACCAATAAATGAATAATTTTTATTCAATAGAACACTATTGTCCCAATTTCTGGCTAAAAATACTGAAAATTTCGGGTATGTCGATCGTTTTTTCGATCGGCATACAACCTTTTGCTGGCGCGCGCGTGTCGCGGGTGCCGTATACTTGTTTCACGCCCGTTTTCGGGATGCCTATTTTAGACACTACCAAAACGTCGTTAAAAGACACTATTCAATTACAGGAAGTCACCGTTTCTACAGGCTACCAAACAATCCCCAAGGAGCGGGCTACAGGTTCCTTCGTGCACATCGACAGTGCACTGTTCAATCGAGCCGTTTCCACCGACGTCATTAGTCGGCTGAAAGGCATTGCTACTTCCCTCCTATTTGATGAACGCGCGGGAGGTACCCCAAAACTCAGCATCCGGGGCCGCAGCACCATTTTTGCCAATGCCGACCCGCTGATCGTGGTGGATAACTTTCCTTACGAGGGGGATCTTTCCAGCCTGAATCCAAATGATGTAGCCGATGTCTCTATTTTGAGAGACGCCGCCGCAGCCAGCATCTGGGGTGTACGGGCTGGTAATGGCGTTATCGTCATTAACACAAAAAAAGGTAGACGCAACCAACCCATGCAACTCACTTTTAACAGCAACCTGACCGTTGGTGCTAAGCCGGATCTCTTTTATCAACCACAAATTATCCCCGCAGATCTGGTTGATGTGGAACAATTCCTGTATAAACAGGGGTATTATAATAGTGCTTTAACCAATACGACCAGCTATCCGGTCATTAATCCGGTCGCAGAGATATTGGACAATGCAGGGCTCTCTGAAAGCGAAAAGCAGATTCAATTGGATGCACTCAAGCAACACGACCTTCGGAACGATCTGGGCAAGTACTTCTACCAGCCCTCCTTCAAACAGCAGTACGACCTGAGTATGCGCGGCGGCAGCGATAAGCAGCAATACAGCCTGAATGCTGGGTTTGATAAGAACCAGTCAGCTGTGGTTGGCAATGGATACGATCGTTTCACCCTTTCCGCCCAGCAAAGTCTTCAACCTATCCCAAACCTATCCATCGACAACGCCATTTTTTATACACACAGCCAAAACCAGATCAATAATAGCTTGCAAGGCATCCAAAATGGTGAGGCCTACCAACTGCTGGCAGATGATCAGGGTAATCACTTACCCGTGGCAAAAGACTATCGGCTATCCTTTGCCCAGACAGCCGAAGAAAAAGGGCTGCTAAATTGGCTATACGTACCGCTGGAGGAGCTCAACTATGCCGACCAGCGCAGCCAGATACATCACATACGCTTTAATAATACCATCAGTTATTCCTGGTTCAAAGGTTTCAAGACCAGTTTGCTTTATCAATACGAGAAACAGTTTAATCCGTCCAGGGATTTGTACAGCCAGGACACCTACTTCACCCGCAACCTCATCAACCAATATTCAGTCATTGGCTCCAAAGGGGTTACTTATAACCTTCCTTTAGGAGCCTACCTTTCGTTAGGCCATCAGGATCTAACAGCTCATAGTGGACGGTTTCAAGCAGACTACCGGTTGGATCAGGGGCCTCATTCGTTGGTGCTGCTGGCAGGTATGGAACTCCGTCAATCAAAATCAAACGGCAACGAACAGGTACTATATGGCTATGATGAAAAAACCGGGCTGGCCAAACCTGTCAATCAGGACAGCACGTTTCAGCTCTATCCTTCGGGTAACTGGTCTAACATCTCTTCTTCCAACAGTGTCACCCAAACCGTAGATCGCTTCCGGTCTTATTATGCCAATGGCTCCTATACCTATCAGCATCGCTATACCTTGTCTGGCAGTGCGCGCATCGATCAGTCAAACCTATTTGGCGTCAAAGCCAATCAACGCTCGGTGCCTTTATGGTCAGTTGGGTTTAAATGGAATGCGGCAGAAGAAGCTTTTTATGCGGTCGATTGGCTGCCACAATTGAATGTGCGGGCGACTTACGGTTATAACGGAAATATAGATAACACAGTCACAGCTTTTACTACGGCTAAATATTATACAGAGACCTCCACGGGATTGACTTATGCCACCATTAACTCGCTTCCTAATGCTAACCTACGAGGAGAGAGAACCTCCCAACTGAACCTGGGTATCGATTTTGCCCTTCGTCGTAATTTATTATCAGGGAGTATAGATTACTATAAAAAGAAAGGTTCTGACCTATTAGGTTATGGAGCGTTGGAACCGACAATAGGAAACACCAGTTTTTATGGAAACTTGGCAGATATGAAAGGAAAAGGCCTGGATATTACCCTGACGCTCCAACCACTTCAAGGCGAATTTCGATGGAGCAGTAACCTTTTTGCCAGCTTCACTAGCGATGAGATCACCAAGTACGACAATACACCGTCGAATATCAGCACTTATTTTGCAGACGGCAGTTTAACGGGAAGTAGTTTTACACCTACCGTTGGCAAACCTTTATTTTCTATTTATAGTTACCCCTGGGCTGGGCTGGAT
This sequence comes from bacterium A37T11, assembly GCA_900109895.1. GTDB lineage: Bacteria > Bacteroidota > Bacteroidia > Sphingobacteriales > Sphingobacteriaceae > A37T11. Next base: position 13,983 of record FOBR01000012.1, on the reverse strand, counting down.
CCACAATCGGGTGCTCCACGTAGCTATTTAAACAGTGTGCCTAGCAATAATTATAACGCTATATCCCAAACTGCTACACTGGATTCATTACAGTACCACGGTCGGGCGACCCCACCATGGTATGGCGCTTTCAGAAATATGTTCTCCTTTAGGGGCTTATCCCTTTCTCTTAACATCAGTTATAAATTGGGCTATTATTTCCGCCGTTCCTCAATCCGATATGATTATCTGTTTGCCAGCCATGACAGCCATGCAGACTATGCCAACCGTTGGAAAAAGCCGGGCGATGAAAGCATAACCAATGTACCTGCCATGATCTACCCTTTGGTATCTGCAAGCGACCAATTCTACAGCAATTCGTCTATTTTGGTAGAAAAAGCAGACCATATTCGGTTACAGGACATCCAAGTGAGCTATCAGTATCGCCACATCCAATTTTATGTATATGCCAATAACCTGGGGATCCTTTGGCGGGCCAATAAACACGGCATCGACCCGGACTATGCTACGGATGTCTTACCAGAACCCTTCAGCATATCAGCTGGAGTTACAGCCCATTTTTAACCTCTAACTTGATCATAAAATGAAAATACAAATTATCTTTATCCTTGCTTTTGGCCTGCTTGTTACCAGTTGTGATGACCAATGGCTTGAGGAGAAACGCGATATTAGCCTCACTGTTCCTTCAACCGTTGATGACGTTCGGGCAATTTTGAACAACAGCCTGTTACGTTACGATAATGTCGGCTTAGCAGAATTGTCCGGAGGTGAATATGAACTTACCGACGAAACCTACAATAGCAACGAGCCTATGGAACGCAATGGTTTTCTATGGAAAAAGGACATTTATGAAGGAGCAAATCCCATAGTTGATTGGGATAACACTTATAAGCAGGTGCTGCAGTGTAATATTGCCTTGGAAACATTGACAGACATACAACCAGGCAACGCCGAACAGAAAACCTGGAACATATTGTATGGTGAGGCTCTATTTTTCCGTGCCAAGGCATTTTTTAATGTCGCCCAGCTCTTTACTGTGCCATATGACCCACTGACTCTGGACCAAAATGAAGGCATTCCATTGCGCCTAAGTGCCGATGTAAATGAAAAAACGACTCGGGCTAGCCTCCGGGCAACCTATGATCAGATTGTTAGGGACCTGACTGTAGCTTCTGCTATGCTTGATTACCAACCCCTGGACCTTCGACAAACTTCCAAGCCTGCTGCTTACGCGGCATTAGCCAGATGTTATCTGGTCATGCGAGAGTATGAAAAAGCAGGTAATTATGCCGATTCAAGCCTGCAAATAAGCAATAAATTAATTGATTTTAATCAGTTAAATCCGGCTTTAAATTATCCCATCACACCCTATAATCAAGAGGTGATCTTATCTACTACATTATTCCCCTTATATTGGATATATAGCAAAAATAATGCGGTAATTCCCACATCGTTGTATGATCTATACGATGAAAGCGACCTTCGAAAAATGGTATATTTTTTCAAAAATGCAGCCGGCACGATGGGTTTCAGGGGCAGCTATCTGGGCAGCTCGATGTTCTTTCAAGGTTCCACTACAAGCGAAATGTTGCTCATAAGGGCTGAATACGCCGCACGGTCAGGTCGTATCCAGGACGCCATAGATGATGTTAACAGGCTACTGGAAAAACGCTATCTTTCTGGATTGTTTAGCCCACTTGCTTCATCAGACCAGACTGAAGCGCTCTCGCTGGTTTTAACAGAAAGGCGAAAGGAACTGATCGCCCGGGGGCTTCACTGGCAAGATTTGCGTCGGTTAAACCTGGAGCCTGGCCACGAGCAAACCTTTAGCCACACCGTCGGCAGCGTCACTTACACACTACCGCCCAACGATCCGCGATATGTATTACCCCTCCCGGCTTACATCGTCCAGGCAACTGGGATTTCACAAAATGAACGTTAATCTGATTTGATATGAGACCAATAAGAATCCTTTTGCTTATCACTTGCCTGTTCTGTTTGGGAATGTCAGCCTACGCCCAGGAAAACCGCCACCTTCGGTTAGGTGACACGGTGCCCAATATAAAGCTGGCACATATGATCAACTTTCCTACAGCAACATCCACATTGTCTAATTTTACCAATAAATTACTGATTTTGGACTTTTGGGACGTAGGTTGCTTACCCTGCATTGCAGGTTTCCCTAAGATGGAGAAACTGCAACAATTGTTCCCTAAGTATATCAGGATCTTATTAGTGACTAAAAGTTCAGCAGAAGATGTGCGTAAACTCTTTCTCCATTCAGCTATTGCCCGTAATTGTACCTTGCCTATGGCAATTGCTGATAGTAACTTATCTAGTTTATTTGCTTATCAAACGGTACCTGCTTATGCCTGGATTGATAAGAATGGGGTGTTAAACCATTTCACAGGAACTCCATTTTATTTAAAGGAGGAATTTATCAAACAATTTATTGACGGAAAAAAACTGAACATGCCACTAAAAGATGAGTATGGCAATTTTAATTGTTTTGAATCATTGCTGACCGAAGGCGGTGGCAGAAATCTATCCAATGTAAGTTATTATTCCATGATTACTCATGGAATTAATTTTGATGGGCAATTTGGCCTTCCGTTAGTGGATTTTAAAACAGGTCGGCGTTTAGGTATTCATATGCTAAATCAGTCGCGAGTCAATTTGTTTTTATCAGCATATACAGATAGCTTGCCTTCCAATGGTTTTACCCGATTAGAAAACCGGGTAATCCTAAATCTCGCAGACTCCATTAACTACCAGCAATATGACCAGCACTATCTGGATGACCATTGGAAACAGGATAATATATTTTGTTATGAAGCTAGGCTACCTCCGGAACGTATGCATTTGCTTTATAAAGTCATGCAACGGGATCTTTGTCTCTATTTTGACGTCAAGGTTAGGATTGAGAAGCGCATAAAACCCTGTTTAGTATTAAAAGCCTTGAATCCTATAAACCCAACTTTTAAAATCCGGAGTAAAGGAGGCAAACAACACCTGACCTTGCCATATCAAACCGATTCACTCATCATGGGCAATACGAACTTTGGGCAATTGATTTTTGCTGTAGAACTATTGTTCAATTCGACCAATGGATCACGGCAAATTTTGCTTAATGAAACAGCTATTGACCCCTCCACACCAGTAGATATCCGGATAGTGAAGAATGTAAAAGATTTGACCAATTTTCGTAAACAATTACAGGTTTTTGGTCTGGATCTTGTACCCGAACAAAAAAGCATTAATGTACTTATCCTTTCTCATTAGAAAAAAGCAAGGCCATGCCGTTTGGTTAACGACATGGCCTTTTCATCCCCTTTGGGGATGAGCAATCCTTGTTAGTTGGTAAAGTTACCGTAAGCAGTAACCGGGCTACCTCCAACAGTTACCTGAGTCCATGGAGAAGATGCATTCGCGCGTTCCCATAAAGTGGCGCATGCGATTGCTGGTGAACCACTACACGGCGCCGTCTCATAAGGAGTACTAAGTGTGGTGTCACTTACTCTAAACCACTTTTGCTCATTGTCGAGCGTTTTACCCACCAGGGCTCCTACTGTGCTGCAAAAGCATATCGCTAATGCAATGATTTTGAAAAGTCTCCTTTTCATAAGAATAATAAGTTAAGTGAAAAATTACTAATTTCCATCTTTCTTTAAAGAGCCTCCGGCTTCCGCTCTATCTGCTGCAGCAAATATTTTTGAAAACGCACGGTCTGTACATACAGCCAGGCGTATATTATATACAAGTAATACAATCCTATTGTTACCAACACAACCATCGTGATCCCCACATCCAGCCAGAAATGCTGCAGCCAACTCAGGCTCCATAGCTCATAGATACCCAGGCAACGACAGGGCTGGTCATCTTTAAATACGGTGACCACTAGTAACAGGTAAAAAGTAAACAGCGTCATCAAACCCAGGTAGGCCCACAACCCCCGATTCATCCATCGGGGATACCAAAATCCGGCGAATAGACTGACTGCGATCATTACCATGCCACCACCCAGTAACCGAGCCAACACTGGCGCCAATATCTCCGGTATTATCGAGGCTCCCTTTAGTCCATCCCTGAATTTGGCGTAGTCCCAAAGTTTTTCGATACCGACCAGCAGAAATAGTAGCGCCATTAGGATTGCCAACACCGAAAATACCAGTTCCCGGGTGGTCATTTTATCCTGTCCTATTATCTGTGTTAATTGTGCTGATTTCATAATACAAAGATATATCACATTTATACTTAATAACTTGTCACTTTCTTTAGAAAATAGTTGTCAAAAAAAGCGTTCTTTCCATGCGTGCTATTTGTTCTGTAAGAACTCCCGAGGGCTTACACCAATAACTTTCTTGAATTGTTTGCTAAAAGTTTGCAAGTCGGGATATTTTAAATGTACCCATGTTTGGTTGATGGTATAGCCTTCTTCTTTCATTAAACGTTGGGCTTCTTTGATACGAACTTTGGCAATAAAAAAGACCAGTGTACAGGTAGGGTCAGTTTTTTTGTGGGCTTGTAATAACGTCAGTTCACTGGCATGGAAAGTTTTCATGAGGCCACTTACGGTAGGTGTGGTGGGATCTGCTTGCTTAATGAGTTTTTCAATATAGAGGTGTAGTTGCTCGCCCATGTTCCAAGGGTGTCCGGGACTATTGCTATCCGGGTCTTCCGGTCCTCGTAGGTCACGGCCCAGTTGAAATAAGCGCACGGCTGGTTGGTAAAAAGCCACATCCATAGCCATATCGGGTTGCGGGGTTAGGGTGAGCAGATGGTCTAGTGCGGCACGCATGGCCGGGCTGATGAGTCGCTGGTCGGTGGTGATGCAGAGACGGCTTTTTTGCTCCAGGTGTGCCAGGAGACCAGCGACCAGGGAGTGCTCCGGCTGTTGGGATCGCAGCATCCATTTACTTTCCAATACATTGTCCAGTAATAGGAAATGACCAGGTTCAATGTACAACCATCCCTCACAGCTATCGGTATATAATATCCGGAAATGATCTTTGGAAAGTAGGAGAGGGGATGTAAGCCGGGTTTTATCCTCGGCATCCAGGTTGCCGCTTCCTGCCAGGGTAAAGAGCTGGTGCAGGTCGGGATGTTTTACCCTAAACGGGATAGCTAGTGGTATTTGGCTGTGTACTTCCAGCAAGCTAAAATGGGCTGACCGGGCATCGAAATTCTGCCAGTGCAGGCTAAAGTCTTTGTGGGTGCAACTGAAGGTGTTTTCGGTATTCCGACCTGGTAAGTAATGACTGAGCGTAAAAGCCGAGGTATCTATCAGGGTGGCCTGATCGTAGGACCGCATGACATGAAGCTGAATTGGGTCATACATTGGGTCCCCCTCTTTTAGGTTGGCCCAGCCCGCCGGTACCAGCTACGGTCGGATCGCCATCATTCAGCAGGCTAAGCACGTCATCAGGGATGTAATGGCCGGTATGTTCCATATATGTATTTAATATGAAATCAAAAGTAAATCGATTGGTTATCAATTTACTGTCCACGGTGGATGAATTGTGGTATGGGGAATGTAAGTGTTTGTAGTTAAATTTATACTGCTCTTCGCGGTTGGAACAACCGCTTCGTGAGCCTCGGTCTCACTTCGCTAATATTCCTATACCGCTCAAAGCAGAATAAATTTAACCTATGTATTCAATTATTTTTTCACAAGTTACGCTCTCCCCGCATATAAGCCTTCAATACATCCGCATGGTAATCGGCCACAGTGCTGCGGCTCAGTCCCGTGTAGTCGGCAATGATGGTGCTGTTAAACCGGGTAAAGCAATCCGGCCATTTGGTCATAAACCATAAGATCTTGTCAAAAGGGGTAGCATAGCTGTTGATGCGGGCCTGGTCGTTGAGCCGGATTAGCTTTTGACGGTCGTTCCATCTAACAGACAGGGCTCCAGCTTCCGGATAGGTGTCTACCAGTTGCTGATAAGCTTTGGCCGGTATTGATAGCAAACAACTCTCTGCATAAAGTTTGATCATGACCGGGCTGGGCTTTCGGCTTAGGATGTGCAGGGGAAGGATAAAGGCCCCTGCTTCCAAAATGTACCAGGCCTGCTGGGTAATGATGCCGTCCCTGTTGATCTCCACAAAGATTACGGTTGTGCCACTGACTAAGTAATACACCCTGTCGGGAATATCTCCCAGGGCAAGTATAGTACACAACCGTTTCATCTGCTGTTCCTGTAGTACGGCATCCAGCTCATCTTTGAAAGCAGGGCTTATGCTTCCTTGTCCCTCAAACAGATCAGCCAATGCCTTGTAGAAGGCGGCCAAGTTGGCTGGCAGGGGAGGGGTAAAGGGAAAATGGTCAGGTAAAATTGGTTTCATAAATACGTTTTAGCTTTTATAATTGCGCTTGAAGGTAGAAAGCGACATGCCCATCCAGCCGGCTATTTCTTCTTTGGTTACCAGTTGTATCAGATCTGGATACTGGACCAACATGGGAGGAATGCGTTCTTTGTTGGATAATTTCAACAACTCGTTATGCCAGCTGGACCGCGCTAACTGATCAGCCTGTATCAGTCCTACAGATTTTTTGAATAGGTCATCTTTTTGGTACAGGGTGTTAAACGTACGGTAATCCAAAGAATAGGCTTGGCCACCATTCAGCATCTCCAGCTGATAAGGGGCTGGTTCCTGCTCCAGAAAATGCCGGTCAAATCCCATGATCTCTCCTCGTTTCATATAGTTTGCCGTAATGGTACTGCCATCATCCAAATCATAAAACATCCGGCCGTAGCTTTTCACAGGGAAATATATATAAGTTGGGATGTCATTTTTCTTCAGCAGCGGCCGGCGCTGGTCTTGCTTAGTAAGCAAATGCAAGTGCGGAATAATATTTTCATGGGTTCGCTTGGCAGGGTAGTTAAATTTGGTAAATAGTTCTAAAATAATGTTAGCAGACATTTCACATATTTTTCGTTAAGCATAAATAATACTTGTACTTATGCGAGTAGCCAAAGGTAACAAAGAAAATCGGCTCATTAGCGTTCAAATGAGCCGATTTGTAAATAGTTTTGGATGGAGTAAATGCCAATACCTATTGCAAAGCGACTTAGTCGATTTTATCAATGCGTGTTTTCTTTTTATGAAGTGAGCAGCTTCTATTAGGTTGTATTTAAACAACCTTAGAAGGAGAAATGCTCATTGTGACGAAGGAATATATTGATAACTTCAAAGATGAATTTCAGCACCATCAAGAAGAAATTTAGATTTTTTGCGAATTGGGCGCATTTTAGGTGGCCGTTTCATGTGGCCGTCCTTAAATCTCCTGTCAAAATCTGTTGCTGATTTTCGTAACATATCCCCTGAGGATGTTGAGCGGGCTACAAAGCATAAGAAGCGCCACCAGTTGATATCGCTACTTCGAAGATTAGGCCATTGTGTCACTTTTAGTGCACATGGAAATAAAGAAATACTAAAAAGTTCCGGATTTACCTTGGAGCCAATTTCCAAAGAACAGTCGCTGCCTAAACCAAACAAGCTAATTGTCATCAGCTCAGGCAAGGGTAAAGTTGAAATCTCGCTAGACAATGTGGAAGGAGCGTACCGGTATAGGTATGAATACCGTACCATAGACAGCGGCATTTGGGATGTAGTTTTGCATAAGAAGAACCGTGTGCTGATAACCGGCTTGAAAAGAAACCTTGAATATGAATTTCGTGTGCTTCCGATCGATAGTCATGGGCTGGGTGAATACAGTGAAGTGATAAAGCTCAATAGTTAAAATCGTGTTAAAAAAATGAAAACAAAAAAAACTCGTTCTTGAAATTATATCAGCATTACTCATCTTGCTTTGGGTATTGCGGCGGTCAGTAAGTTGCTGGATTACGACAAGTTTTTACGGCAGTGGAAAGCCTACCTGACTGGCCCATTGGCCGGATTTCAATTACTGTGTCTTTGACGGAAATAATAGTAGCAGTGTTCTTGCTCTTAAACCATCCAAGGCGGTTAGGGCTAATCCTATCCGCGATATTGCTGGTAGTATTTACCATTTACGTTATTTACATTCCCAATTTTGCCCCGACTGTTCCTTGTTCGTGCGGTGGTATCATTTCCAGGTTATCCTGGAAACAACACCTGATTTTTAATTGTGTATGTTTAGCGTTGAATAGCGTCGGAGTGATACTTATAAAAACAAAATATCAAGCGGAAGCTGTACGACAGTTTTCATAAAAATATTGTTGCAACAATTAGGTGAAGCCGGAGCCTTAAAATTTCGGTATGAATAATTACTAATTAAAACTTTAGCTTTTTGACAGTAAAAAGCAACCTTGCCCATGAAAACAAGGACAAGATTGGCCTTAGGCATCCTGGTAGGAGCCTCGGCTATCGGAGTAAGCGCGTTTAAAACAAATGATGGAAACGCGAGCAAAGATGTTACTCAAGCAACCTATTATTGGTTTGCCACTAATAATGCCGGAGCATTAACAGAGTTCGCAATACCAAATGCTGCCCAGTCAGAAGCAAGTAACAGACTTGGCTGTCATGAAACCAGTGGCAATTTTTGCGGACGAGGATATAGTGCTGAGCAAACAGAAGTGAATGGAAGTGGGCAAAGAGTATTAAAAAGTACAACGCTTGAAACCAGCAGCCTTATTGACGTTCGTAGAGATTAAGTAACTTAGCGAGTACCGGGAAAGCAAGGACTACTATGTAATCTATGTATTCCCGGTATCCCTAATTTATCACAGCTTTTCATTAATAACCAAGACATCCATTTTTTTTGACTTGCTGATCAAATCGAGTCCATAGCGATTTAATTCATTTCTAACTAAATTATAATCAAAAGAAACACCGCGTTTTAGATCAATATCAATGGGATTATTAATAGCAGTTTCATCTAGTATTAGAGGAGTATTTTTACCAGATAGGAAACCTATCAGTAATTTAATATTCTGATCCCTAAGTCTTATAGAAGAATAATCATCCGTCACCTCATATACTTTTACATCCCCTGAGGAGACCAATTTATTATTCTGACTAATGCGGACTAAAGCTAAATATGGAACCTCAAGTTTTTCGATTTGAAAATTTATTCTAAATAATCGTTTTAAATCATCTCTCATTATAGCTTGTGCTTCACTGACAGAAAAATCCGGTGGTAAATTGAGTTCATAGCAGAACAAATTATTTTTCTTCCATTCTATCCTGCCGGTTCCCGACTGATATTTTTCGGTCAATAAATAGCGACTAGAGTCATTAACCGACAATCTTAAAAGCTTTAACTGTGTGTCAGAAGAAAACTGAATATTTACAACCAAGTATTTACCAACCGCCGTGACCTTACTTGGCAGCGAAATTTTAACCAAATCGATGATTCGGTAATTAACTGCCGTAATACGGAGGCTCGTACTATCTTTATAAAAAGGAGTATGTCTATTGACTTTTCCATCTTGGAATGCAGAAATTGAAGTCCTAAAGTGAAACTTATCGGTAGTCATTTCAATAGAATCGTCAAACAAGCTTTTTTCGCCGTCGTAAAAAGATAAATTAACATCTTTTTCAGGCCAGTCAATTTTCTCCCCACTTAATACTTTTTGAATATTCTCTTCCGTAACAAAGAGATGATCTGTTATAGCCCTTAAAATACCGTCTTTATCAATCCAAATTTCATGAGGCACCCCCGCGAAAGGAAACATTGTTTTTAACACCGTGTCTACGTAAGGAATTTGGACTATAGTCGGAAGTTTCATTTCAAATTTAGTCCCTTTCCTTTTAGCAATAAAGTCCTTTACTTCATTTAATGGGTTATTAAATGAAACAGGCAATATTATTATTTGATCTTCATACCTTTTTTGCAATTCTCTAATTTTTGGAAACAATTCGATACAAGGTTTGCAATGCACAGACCAAAAATCAAGTATCACTAATTTTCCTTTAAGATCAGAAAGTTTAATTTGTGTAAATGGGTACTCCAAAACTGTTGAAAAAACTACATCGGGTACTTTTTCACCAATAATGACTTTTCGAATACCGTCTTGCGCGGGAACATATGTATTAAAAAAAAACAGAAAAAAAACTGTTGTTAGATGAGATTTTATTTTCACTTTTACTCTCACTTAAACTCATTAACGTTCATTTTGAATCATGCCGGTCATAGAAACCACCTCATAAGGGATGGGCAGTGTATATTTAAGATCATTTGGCGGTAGAGAATAAGAGATGCCATTAACAACCCTGGTAAGCGTTTTAGCGAATTGATCATCTTTATTTAATCTTCTTAGGTCTGTCCATCTTAATCCTCTCATTACTAATTCCTTTCTTCGTTCCTCTAAAATTAAGCCTAATACTTGATTTGCATTTGTTCCTACCACAGGTTCGAATCCTTCAGAAGTAAATCGTTGTTTCAAAAGTCTATTCAGGACATCAAGGGCCTGGTCTATACTTCCCATACGCGCTAAACACTCAGCTTTATTTAAATATATTTCATCGGTGGCAATTCCAGCAAAGTTAACAGAACTGCCATTATAAGAACCTCTAAATCTCATATAACCATCAGCAGCTATAACTCTAAAAAATGCGCTCTTCCTGAGATCGAATTCAGAGTATGACTTATATAAGATCGTATCAATACGTCCTAGGGTTATATAGTGATACGGTTCCCCGATAAGTGCGCTTGCAAAGATAACTTCACTGTTGAACCGTTGAATTGGATAAGTTGTATTAGGTAATTCATTATAATTCATTAAACTATTATTAATAGCTAAACATGAATCTGCATACTTGAGTGACTCATCATAGTTCTCCATTGCTAGAAAAACTCTTGATAATAACCCATATGTTGCGGGTTTAGAAGGGCGGGTCTTAACTACCGGTACAAGCGGTAATAATGATATGCTGGCTTTTAAGTCACTTATAATCCTATCGTACGTATCTTTGATAGTAGCTCTTGTTGAAAGAATATTGACATCGGATTGCAGCCTGAGCGGTATCCCTAAACTGCTTTCAGCTTTGTCTTTTTCATATCGGGAAGCGAATACTTGTGCAAGTTGGTAAAACGTGGAAGATCTAAAGAATAAGGCAGCTCCTTTAATATTGTTATATGCTTCAGATTTTGATGGGTCATATTTCATTTTCCCAATGCCTTCTAAAACAACATTGGAATAGAATACAACCCTATATGGCACCTCCCAATCGTAAACAGAACCAGGACTGTAGATATTACTTTGCCAGGTGTATACATTCTGTTGTGAAATGGGCACTTGTACATAATTAACATCAGGAAAAAAGAGATTATCACTTCCAACTTCTCCCATAGATGGATTAGGTCCACCTGTTCCAGTAGTTATACCATTCATCCACCTGTCATTATCAAGCAACGCCTGAAAATCCTCCAATGTTTCTGGAATGACCAAATAATCCTCAGGTTTAGTATTTAAAAAATCTTCCTTTGAGCATCTGCTAAGCAATAAAATTGTGCCGATACCAATAGCTGTTAATAGCTGTTTCATAACAATAGTCAATTACATCAAGTTCAAAATGTCACATTCAGTCCTAAAGCAACGGTCCTTCCCGCGCGAGCCACATTATTCGGATAATAGGGGTCTATTTTTTGAGGATTTGACACCCAGATTGTTCCAAGATTGTTTGCATACAGATATACTTTAAGTTTATTTATTGGTGAGTTTTTCATCTTAAAATTATAACTCACACTTAAATCTTCCAAGCGTATGTGATCTGCTTTAAATACTAATTCCTCAGAATTGGCATAGAACTGGTCCCTATAAGGTTGGGCTGGATATACAAATGAAGGAATATCTGTATGCTGTTCATCTCCTGGATTAATCCATCTGTTTTGGTAATCACCGTTTCCACTCCACCTGTTTAAGAGAGATGAATAATCTATAGAAGATTTCCTAAAATAATAACCCATTTTGTAACTAATATTAAATGAAAAACTAAGGTCCTTATAGGAGAAAGCATTTCTGAATGCCCCAAAGGAAACAGGCTGAAAAGAACCATTATAGACGGCTTGTTCAAGAGATGTTCCATTAATAATTCCCTGATAATCTTCGCTAATTTCGCCGTTTAAATATCCCTTCGGATTACCATTCTCAGGGTTTAGGCCATCCCATTTGTAGGAATAAACAGAATACACCGGATTGCCAACTACCGGATTTATAAAAACGGCACCCATGTAAGTATTTGCCATAGTAGAGACAGGCATGAGATATTTGCTAATCACCGATTTCACGTAGCTGTATTGAAAGCTGGAAGTCCATTTGAACACTCCTGCCAGTATTTGGCTACCCAGATTTACATCAAACCCATCGCCTTTCATCTCTGCCACATTACCATTGAAGGTAGCCGTTCCGCTCGCTTGGTACGTGCCCATTATGGTAGGATCAAGTGGTGCGGACCCCATCAAATCGGTCATTTTCTTGTTGTAGTATTCTATGTTTCCAAATAGATAATTATGCTTTAAACCAAAGTCAATTGCCAAGTTGATCATCCTTGACCTTTCCCAACGTAAATTTGGGTTTGGCCCTGTCTCAATATTTGCTGTTGGCAAACCCGTAAGATCAGAAATAGAATAAGTGGCGGTTGTGTAGGCAGAAGCATACCTTGATATATTCCCTTGATAGCCAAATGTCGTCCGTAGTTTTAATTTAGGCAACCAGGTAATGTGATAAAATTGCTCCTCATCCACATTCCAAGCTGCACCAACTGACCATAAGGGCGTGCCTTTTTGATTGGCATCCACCCCAAAAAGGTTTGCCTCGTCTTTTCGGATACTTCCAGACAGCGAATATCGATTCAGGTACGTATAGGAAGCATTGGCAAATATGGATAAAAAATGATCGGTTGTACCAGATATATAGGCATAGTCAGAAATTCTGCCCGTGAGGAAGTCCCGGCCATATAGCTGATAATCGTTAGTATAGTCTAGCGCATAGGACACTTGACCTTTTGACGGATTATACCCATAAAACTGATTGGAGGCGGTAGAGTTTCGTACGCTCTTAATTTCCCACCCGGCTATCGCAGTCACCTGATGCCTATTTTCTGACCACGATTTATTAAAATTTGCTTGCACACGACCTTGATGAGAAATCATCTCCTCATTGGAAAACTGTGCAATCCCTCCTTTTGGCAGCGGATAGGTCAGGTTTCCGGCATCATCAACCTGTGTGAAGTCATTAATCATATCCCTTGCATAAAAGGAATCGTCGTCATATAGTGTATTGGTTTTCCCAATAAGTTTTTCGTATTGATATTTTATATCCAGATTTAACCAGCTTGTTAGTTGGTATTGCGCTCCGCCAAGCAAGGTATAATCATTTTGTTTTGTTGTAATGGTTTCGTGCCCTAAATTGTCAATCGGGCTGTATTCCCAATTGAGCAACCCTGCATCCTGCGCCTGGTCCACAAAACTTTTCCTTAAGGTCATGTAAACAGGCAATGTATTTCCATTTTCGTCGGCCAATTGGGCATAGGGGTACATATTTTTTCCATTAAATAAATATGGATAAGTAGAACCCAAATTGCTTGCGTTGTTTGTCATGGCTATATTCATAGAGGCTGAGAGGGAAAGTTTATCTGTCGCTTGATAAGTGTTCTTGGCCCTAAACGATATGCGGTCTTGCTTATTTCCTCCTTCTGTTGGTAGATTATGGTCGTAGCCTGCGGACATATAATAATTCAGTTTTGGTGTTTGCCCACTGATATTTAAGGCATGCTGCTGATTCACGCCTGTTCTGTATACAATAGTTAGTTAAAAAACCCACATAGTTAAGCGGCCTTAGTGCCATATAAAATAAGTTCTTTGACATGTTTTTGATTTTTAGGTAAGTCTGGGTTTATACCAAACTTGCTAAAAATTGTTTCTAATAGTAATGCATTGTGATTCATTGTCTTAATGTCAGCCATCGAGAATGCTTCCCTTTCTTCTTTTGGTATGGATAGCCAATTGGCAGCCTTAGCAATATTTACTGCAGATAGAGCCATATTGAAGTGGAAGTCCAG
>FOBR01000013.1 GCA_900109895.1 bacterium A37T11 | reverse complement strand
TCCAGGTCAATGGCTGCTATCCCTAAAATTTCCAACCCGGGCTTGGCTTTGCCAGCCTGTCCGGACCAGAAATAACCAACACCGGGAGTTGCCTTGCCTGCTTTGCTAACAAAACTGGGATCGGCAGCAAGCACACAATTGCCGCTTCCATGCTCCCGGAGCAGCTGGCTATTAAAGGACAGGAAGTCAAACTCCCGCTGAAATTGGATTCTATACCTTTGTTCCTTATATTTGCCATACCTCCCCAGCTGGAGAAAGTTGACACGACCTTTTATGCTCAGAAAGAGAATAAACGTCTCAATTAAAAAACGTTGCCTACATTTATTGATAGTTGACATTTTATTTAAAATGTTGATAATTAATACATTGTATATATTCTTGCCCTTGATGATCATACTTAACAGAATCGTGAGAAAATCCTATTAAGATACAGATTGTCAAGGGTTTATTAAAATATTATTTCAAAAAGTTTTCCACATATTTACCTAACAATCAAAAACATATATTAAATTTTAACGAAGTATTGTGCAGCATCCCTGCGGCAAAAAGTGCACCTTTTCCGGCAGCATAGCGGCACTAAAAAGACCATTTTTCTAACGGGGATTACTACTTTTGGGATAAAAGATAACAGCCACAAAACCGGCTTGATACAGAGCGAAGTAACGATGGAAGCCTTTTTTTAAACATATTATTAGCAGCCATAACTCTATTTTTTACCACTTGTGGCTGCGGATAGGATGTTATTCATACCACCCCTTTTTATTTTATTGTGTAAAATTATCGTTAATTAAAGTTTTTTTTATTAGGTTAGCCTTGTGGAATCTATCGGCGATGATAAAACAGTAAAAAAAGATTGGTCACTGCTGGTTACTGGGAAAGAGCAAGACCTTTTGGACAACTTTTGCTTGTTTTACGACGATTTTTACCGCCTTGGATTGTCATGGTATGCCCATCCTGACCTTATTAAGGAGAGCATCCATAATTTATTTCTCGAACTTTGGAGAATTGGGCCAACAATTCCTAAAATTGTTTACGTTAAATCGTATATAATCAGTATATACAAAAGAATCATCTACAAAACGAATAAAGATTTTCAGCAAAATGAATACCTGGATCCTCTTTCTGATGCGCTGGAAAATGAAATGGATTTTGAGATGCCCTATGAAACGTTCCTGATTGCCTCCCAAACGGATGAACTTCAAAAAAAGAAGCTGGAAAAAGCCTTGGAGCAATTAACTACACGGCAAAAGGAATTGATCTTCCTGCGTTTTTTTGAAGGTCTTGGCTTTAGCCAAATTGCTGAACGCACTTCGCTTACGGAACGAACAGTATACAATACCGTGCACAATGCGGTGAAAAGATTGCGGGAACTGCTATAATTTTAAACGGATGCCCTTTTTTGCCAACCAACCCGTTATCAAAATGATCAAAAAAGCAAAGACTAACGACTTAGCCAGGCCCATGATCCCTGTGCACAAAACCAGCGGCAGGTGCCAAGGGATAAAATCAACTAGCGGATACCATAAATAAGGGATCAGGTAACACGTCAGGGTGTAGGTTCCCGCCGGGCTGATTGCTTTATACCAGGTGGTATAGCCGCGGATATCTGTAATCCAGATGACAACTGCAAATGCAGCCATAGAAATACCAGTGCAGACCAGGGTGAATGAAGGGGTAGCCCTGATTTTGGAAAGGTCCCAATACTGCCTGGCAACAAGCCCAAATAGTATCATTATCGCTGCTATACCCACTAATATATACACAAATACGGTTTTTTTTGTATTGAAATGGGTATACAGCAGCGATACGGTTGCTCCGGCCACCATAAGCGCTGGCAACGAGCCATCCCCAACCAGCCATATGTAGTTTCGGATGCCATCAAAGGCATCTAATATACTTGATTGTGAAGCCATATTAAACACTATAAAGAGAATGAACACCACTGACAGGATCTGAATTTTACCACCACACCACAAAAACAGCGATGCAACCAGAAAGTAACACCAGCCGATAAGCCCCAAAATACCCCACCATTGCGGGGTCATGGCAAAAATGCCCATAGCTCCGCTCGCGTTTGTATAGCAGGTGGCCAATATCAATAAACCGATCAGGCCGATTGCTTTAAGTACGCCCGCGTTTTTCTTAAATTTAGGCGGATAGTTTAGCCAAATTAAAAACACAGCGATGGTAAGCAAAATTTCCCAGATAGGTTTAGGCAGCGGAGCCTGCGCTCCATAGGTTTCAAGATTTACGTGAAAAAAGCCAATAACCAGCAAGGCAATACTGCGTTGCAGGATATGCCAGAAGATACGCGTCTTGTTTTCGCCTTTTGACAACCTGTTTTGGATAGCAAAAGGAATAGACAGCCCTGCTATAAACAGGAAGGCTGGGAATACCGTATCGGCCAGGCCCATGCCATCTGCTTCAGCTGCGGTATGTTCAAGCCACTCGGGTACCCCATGCAACGTCCATAGGTCGTTTACAAAGATCATTAATAGCATCACCAGTGCACGCAGTGCATCAATGGATAGCAGGCGTTGTTTTTTAGGTTCCAAACCGTTAGTTTATATTTTGGTAGATAGCTCCTAGCAATGATTTTTCACCCATGACATCATAATCACCGGCCCATAGATAAGTACCTTTAAATCCATTGGCTTTCAAATAGGCTACTTTTTGCTTGATCAGCGGTATGCCGTTATAATACACCCCTTTTTCTAAAGACACAAAATCCTTCTGGTCAGCCTCTGCATCGGCGGCAAGAATGTCGCTATAGGGAAGATAACCGTAAGATCCCCAGCTTAAGTTATGACCATTTTCATCAAGAGCCGTGTATTGAAGGCCAAAAGCAGGCAACCCGATAACCAGTTTGCTGGCCGGATACCCTTTATTCTTCCAAAGCGTAGCACAATCTATCATGTAATTCAGGGGAGAGGGTTGCCCGATGGGGGCTCCGGGGCCTACTGTCAGCCCGTTTTCAAACGCGTGCACATTGATCCAGTCTGCCTTTGAAAGGTCAGGGTATTCACTAACCAGACCATTGGTGGTTACAGTAACGGTGATAAGTTTACTAGGCAACGCTGCCCGCAATTCGGCCAAAAAGGGCCCAATCGCTTTTATATTGGCAGCTGCTTGGCCTGAATTTACATCGGTCATCATCAAATCAACGCCGTCCATAAATTTTTCATTGACAAATTTGCTTGTGGCTTCTACCAGTAAATGCCGGCTGGATTCATGGCTGATGGCATTGCCAAAGTCGTTGCTTTCATACAGCGCCCATCCATCAACCCCGGAGTGGTGACCGCAGATCCCCAACAAAACCGCCACCCCATTCAGGTGAGCCCGGGCAACCAGTTCATCGGCAGCCTGGTTAGTTTGGGCCGCCTGCAGATCAAGCGAGCCATCGGGCAATACACGAGCTGCCTGATAGGCCACATGCGTAGCAGCAGCCCAGTTAACGGATGCTGCTGTGCCCGTACTGCTCAGGTAGGGCATCACCACATGATCATACGTTTTTGGAGTATACACAGGTGAGCTTACCAGGATCGTTGACCGCCGGTAGGCCGTATCACCCTGATGTGAAACTGCCAGGGTAAGGTGATATTCACCCCCGGCTGTTGGTGTGAACGTAAAGGACGTATCGGTTGACACTTCTTTTCCATCTACCTGCCAACTGATGGAAACTTGGTTTGCCGGAGAAAATAACAGTCCCTTAAACTGCGCAGAGGCGCCTTCGGCAATAACCATGGATGGGGATGTAAACACGCGGGCAGGGTCAAATATGCGTGGAAAGAAATCACCAGCATATGGGTCGCTTTCTTTATTGTCGCAACCAGATAATAAGGCCATCACCAAAAAGGTACAGATAACATAGAATTTTTTCATCGTTACGTTAGTTTTTATGATTTTGAATGGTATCGTTAATTGCTTTGAGTAATGACTTCTCGTCATCACTATCGTGCAGCAGTTGCCAGACCATCACACCGCCTGCACCTTGGTCCAAGGCAAAAGTTACCTTTTTTTGAATGGTGGGTATCCCGTTATAATAGATGACCCCTCCCCCGCTTACTGTCACCTCATCTTTTGTTTCCGAGCCCGGATAGTTTTTCACCAGGTCCCGGTAAAAGATGCTTTCCGGTGCATTGGTACCAAAACCGTATCCATAAAAAGGCAGGCCAATGAAAAGCTTTTCTGCCGCTATGCCGCGCGTGCTGTGGTAATACGTAAAATCATCCACGACCATTTGATATGGTGCATGCTGCCCGGGAGTGGATGGGTTCCAAGGTCCGGTTTTGTCATAGGACATGCTGTTGATAAAGTCAAATGTACGCAGCGTTGAGTCGGGTATTTGGTTAGCATTCCAGCTGGCCAGGGCAGCGGTGACCAATTTGCCTTGCTGATGGAGCAATGTAGCCACCCTACTCACAAAAGGCGGATAATGAGCGTCGATCAGCGAACCCTCCAAGTCAATATCGATCCCGTCCAGTTGATAAGTGCTGGCGAAAGAAGACAGTGTGGTGGCTAGTTTCGCTCTTTGTGCATCATCGGCTAACAATGTAGCCAAATGAGCCGGCGGATTACCTCCGCCCAGCGACAAAAACACCCGTACATTTGCTGTATGTGCTTTTTCAATAAGCTGGGTCAATCCAGCAGGGGCGATCAGTAAACCCGAAGCCTCCGGATTGATAAAAGCCAGGTTCAGATCAGTGATCTGTTTTAAATGAACTTGCTGCAGATCACCCTGCCAGTTACCGTCGCTAAACAGGTAACCAAGCACCCGGATGGGTTTACTGGTTTTGGCCGGATCATCGGGCACGTCGGTCTTTTTATGATCTTTTGCGCAGGCCGAAAGCTGCAAAGACAAGATACCAATAAGCCATAAACTGGTTATCTTCATGATATAGTTTATATTCATGGTTTTATTCTTTATCCCACCATACCCTGGCCGTCCAGGTATCTTGCCCACCGAGTGCCTGCACTGCAGTCTGATAGTTGGTAGCATTTTGCTCCTGCTCAGACAGCGGATATTCAAGCCGGCGCGGTATGGTCGAGGTATTTGATTCGGTATTCAACGCCGGTGTCAAAACCGGATATCCGGTTCTGCGCCAGTTGGCATAGGCTTCAGGGCTATTCAAAAACAGGGCTATCCAAAGCTGCGTGTTGATCCCCTCGATCTCCCGGCCCGGTATAAGCTGGACACTTGCTTTAAATGCGGCTACTTCGTTGTCAGAAAATACAGGACCGCCTGTAAACAGGCTCAATTGGCTTAAAGCCGCCTCAATTCCTTTTTCGTAATGCGCCTTGGCATTGATGCCCCCGAGGTTAAGTCCAAACCGAATATTGGCCTCGGCCAATAAAAACTCGACCTCCGCATAGGTCAGGTGCAGGAAGGGGGCATCGTTCCTGATCAGGAAATTAGCCAGTTGCACCTTCTGTTCATTGTTGGTTACGGTGTGCGAACCCACGCCAGGCACTGTAATATCAAAAGAGTTTTTCCAATCATCCCATACATAGTCAGTGGCATTCACTCCGCTGTATCCCACCACGGGCTTCACCTGATCGGTAATATCTACCCGCTCAAATGGCGTGTAGGGAACATCTATATAATACCGCGCGATAGAGGCAAGTCGAGGGTCATTGTTGTTGCGCAACACGTTGATAAAGGTGTTGCATAAACGGGGCAGCACTTCCTGTTGGTTCAGGGCTACCGACAAGCCGTTGCCGCGAAAATCTGAGTAATCGTTTTGTACATTTTCATGCTTCATGACACACATTTCAGCATTGCTTTGAAATACCCCGCCCGCAACAGCGGCCTCGGCTTCGGCCTTCGCTTTGGCCGGATCGCGTTTAACCAACCGCATGGCCAGGCGCAGGTGCAATGAATGGGCAAACTTACGCCAGCCATCAATACTGCCATTGTAGGTAAACAAGTCGCCTTTAACAGCATCTTTTGAAGCATCCAGTAAGGCGGCAGCTTCCGTAAGTTCTTTAAAAAAGTCGTTATAAATAGATTCCTGAGTGTCATAAACGGGGCGTACGACCCCTGTATTGTACCCTTGTGCAGCTTGGCTGTACGGAATATCGCCATACAGATCAGTCAGTCTGGAGAATAGATAGACCTTCATAATGCGGCATATCGCATATAAATTGGTTTTATCAGGATTGTCCTTCAGGCGCTGGGTAGCGTCTACAATATTCAGGATGTCGTTATTATACGTCGATTCCCAAAGCGAACCCATACGCGGGCGGTTATAAATATACATCTGGCCTTCCCGGTTAAGCCAAATGCCGCCAATTTGCTGTACCATTGGAAAAGTTAGGCAAGCTGCCAGGTTTTCATTGCTGCCCAGGTCGCCCGAAAAGCGCAGTTGTACCTGGCTTAGCTGCAAAGCAGGATCCAGATTACTGGAGCGTGTTGGATCCAGGTTGGTATCGCCAAAATCTTTACAGCTTGAAAGCGCCAGCAACATCAGGAAGCTATATAAGGTTAAATTTTTCATAATCGTTAGAATTTTACGTTTAGGTTAAAGCCCCAGCTGCGACGGGAAGGAAGTGATCCGTATTCAAAGCCTTGCCCATTGCTGTTGTTATAATTAGAATCTGGATCTATGTTATCTACACCTTTATAAAGGATAAATGGATTGCGGCTAACCACGGCCACGGTCACATCCTTTATTCGCCATTTACTGGTGATTTGGTTAGGGATGTGGTAGCTTAGCGTAATTTCACGTACCTTGAGGTAGCTTGCATCGTAAATATAGGGTATAGCGACGCCATTTCCGTCGGTATAAATGCCAGACCAGTAAACTGATGGATCGACGGCCCGCGTATTGGTGGTGTAAACCGGGTTTTCTTCCGTACCCGTATTGACCACCCCTTTAGGCACATAACCGCCTACGCGTCCGGCAGCAGCCCACTGGTCTGCAGTCATGCCTGCTGCCTGCCGTTCTTCTTCTGACTTGATCCATTCTTCGCGTCCTTCAAGCGTGGAGTTGAGGCTGCCCCGCACGGCGGCAAACAAATTTGACATGGAAAACAGGTCAGCTCCCAATTTAAGGTCTAAGGTGGTTGACAGTGAAAAGTTTTTATAGTTCACATTGCTGTATAGCCCCCCGGTCCAGTCAAAGGTGCCTTTTCCCAAGATAGTACGCTCATCACTGATGGCCGGCGTTAGGGTATTTGGGTCCAGTATAATGTTGCCATTGGGGTCGTATTTGTAACCCGAACCCAGAATGGCTCCGTACGGTGCATTGGGCATCGCTACGACCGACACCCCCATCCAGCGTGCCTCTGATAAGGTAAGGAACGGAACACCTTCTGCCAATGATTCTACCCGGTTGGTGTTACGGGCCAGGTTAAAGTTCAGGTCCCATTGTACCTGTTCGTTTGAAACCGGTTGGGTGCTCAGCACAATTTCAAGCCCTCTGTTTAAGATGACACCGGCATTGATCATTTGGGTATTAAATCCGGATGAAGATGGTATGGGTACCCTGTTAATCTGGTCGCGCGATTTTTGGGTATAATAAGTAAGGTCTAAGCCTAGCCGCTCTCCAAAAAACTTCAGCTCCATGCCCGTCTCGAACGAACGTGTACGCGTTGGTTTTAGCTTGTCGTTTGGCAACAGATCGCTTGAAACGCCACCTACCGAACCACCCCGAAAGGACAGTGGGTTAAGCGCATAATACAGATCAAGCTGGTAGGGATCGGTGTCGTTGCCAACTTCTGCTGCTGACACACGCAGCTTACCATAGGATAAGATCTTTTTATTTAGCTTAAGCGCATCGGTAAAAATAAAGCTTCCGGCTACAGATGGGTAAATATAACTGTTGTTTTCTTTGGGTAAGGTAGAAGAAACATCCCGCCGGATAGAAGCATCGAGGTATAAATAATTCTTGAACCCTACGCTAAATAGTCCATAGCCCGAATTGTTATATTTCCGGGGGTTCGTGGGTATGATCGATTTGTCGGCAAAACTACTTGGACTCACCACGTCCGTTACAGTCATGTTCAAAAATTCCATGGTGTTGCCTTTATTATTAATACGGGATAGGCTGGCCCCAAAGCGGGCAGCCAGATTCCAGGATGGCGACACCTGTTTCTGCAGGCTCAGTAGCACATCGGCCTCTGTGGTCGAGTAGCGTTGATTCATGGTGTTTAGACGGCCTGATAGTGATCCGGGCGTTGTGCGCGGAGTGAACTTTTGGTAGTCAATAAACGTAAGATCAGTTGCTGCACGGCCCTGCAGGTTCATCCAGCTGGTAATGGCATAATTTAATTGGAGAGCGCCCATTAAGCGATCTTTTTTCGTGTCGTTGCTCATTTCATTGATCACCCAGTATGGATTAAGCCGATATTGGCCGCCGCCCCAATCTACGTAGGTTCCCTGCGCATCCTTGTAATAATCTTTAAAAAAGCTTTGATCCACATTGTTTGCCAAGCCTACGAAATTATTGCCGATGTTGCCGGGGTCGTCCGCTAATGCCGGACGGTTTTTGACGTCTTCATTCAGGTAAAACGCACGGGCTTCGACCGTCACCTTTTCCCCAAAGGCCGAGCTGCCGTTAAAGGTTACTGAATTGCGGCGCAAGCCACTTTCAGGTACGATATCGTTGTTGTGCATATCTGAAACTGCCAGCCTGAATGATGACCGGTCTTTGCCACTGGTTAATGACACGGTATTGTTAAAGGTTGATCCGGTACGGAAAAAACCACTGATGTTGTCTTTTGCCAGCGCGTAAGGCCTTACCTTTCCGTCAAAATAGGGGATACTTAACGCAGGGTCAAGCCGCGGCCCAAAGTTATTAAATAGAGTGGATCGGGCCTGATCCTTGTCCAACACCAACTCCTGAGCGCGTCCCTGACCATACAGATACTGGTATCCGTCAAATGAAGTAAGCTGGTTTTCAAACGTCGATGAGCTGTTCACTTCAATACCCAGGTCTTTTCCCTGGCTACCTTTCTTTGTGGTGATGAGAATGACCCCATTTCCTGCACGGCTTCCATACAACGCTGCAGCCGAAGGACCTTTTAAAACGCTTATTTTCTCAATATCATCAGGGTTTATTGCTGAAATAGCATCTCCAAAATCAACACCAACAGCGTATTTATCACCACTTACCTGACCATAGTTTGAATTATCCATCGGGATGCCGTCTACCACATACAGTGGCTGGTTATTGCCCGTGATTGTGGTGTTTCCCCTGATAATGACCCTTGAGGATCCGGCTGGCCCGCCCGCTGTGCTATTGATAACCAGGCCGGCAACCTTACCAGCCAGTGAATTGATCACGTTGGTTTCACGGGCTTTCTTTAACCCGTTACCATCCACCTCGGCTACCGAGTAGCCTAGTGAGCGTTCTTCCCGCTTTATCCCTAGCGCTGTTACCACGGTTTCTTCCAGTTCCAGGCTCTCTTCTTCCAGAATGATCAGCATACGCTGCGCCGTGTTATTAATGGTGAATGTTTTATGAGCAAACCCTAACATACTGAAGGTAATGACATCCCCTTTTGCCCCATTGAGGGTAAAATTCCCATTCTGGTCACTCGTTACGGTCCCTTTGCGCGTAGTATTGGTTACCGTTACCCCGGCTAGCGATTCATTTTGTTTATTGGTTATCCGGCCGGTCAGCTTGTCCTGTAGGGGCAGTCCACCAGCAAAGGCCTGGTTAAACTGAAGCAACACCGTTTGTCCTTTTAGCTGATACTTAAATGGTACCCGGGCCGCCAGGGCATCCAGAATATGCGCCAAGTTGGCCTGCTTAAATTGCAGATCAATGGTACGCTCAGATTTCAGCTCCACCGGGTTGTAAGAAAACCGGATGCCGGCTTGCTGCTCTAGTTGTTTCAGGATTTCTTCCACGCGGGTATTTTTCCAGTCAAAGGAATACAGCGATTCTTTTGACTGCGCATAGCCTGACATAAAAATAGCAAGCAACACCCCAAAAATCATTTTTTTAATCGGACACGGAGCCCGAAGGAGTAAGGTTCTTCTCATTTATCGGTTATTTAATCATTACTTTATTTCCTTCAATATGAAATGTACAATGGTTTGCAAACGTGATGGCGTCCATCACATCTTCCAGTTTTAACCCTTGCAATTCGCCCGTAAAGGCAAATTGTTGGGCCATAATGGCATCGGCTTGCAGTTTGACGCCATAGATGGCCTCCAATCGTTGGCTGATCTCAGCAAACCCAGCGGATGAAAAAAGAAGTTTTTGATTCAGCCAGTCATCCATTTCTGATTTTTGAAACGATGATTTGCGGAACGTTTTACCATCCAGTAGGGTCATCTCTCCTGGGTTGAGGATTAACTTGTTGCTGCGGGTATCGCTCGTCAGGTCTTTAACCATGACTTTGCCGGAAGCCAGCATGATCGAGGTAATTTGCCTTCCGGCTTCTTGCTTAACTTTAAATGAGGTGCCGAGTACAGCGGTAGATGAATTGGCAGTTCGCACAATAAATGGCGCGTCCCTATTGGGTTCAACCTTAAAAAAGGCTTCTCCGCTTAACCACAACAGCCGGCTCTTCTTGTTATAACCAGTTGCGATACGCAATTCGCTGCCGCCATTCAGGATCACCCGGCTTCCGTCTGCAAGTACCATCTCCCTTCGCTCACTGACAGCTGTTTTTGCCAACAGGGTAAAGTCTGCCCGGACTAAATGAGAGGCAAACTGGTTTTGGTCCGGGTTGCCAGCCTGCCACCAAAAGAACAGGCCGCCAACCAACAGGATAGCGGCGGCCGCTGAAATCCACCTGATCCAGTTATGTCGAGGTTTATATAGTTGCGGACTGCCAGCAATGGCTGTTTTTAGGTGTTGAAGGGCTCTTTTTTTCTCTTCTGCATCCACCCTGATGCTCAATAGAAGCCCTATTTTTTTTGCTTCAAGCGCTTTCTCACGCCATGTGGGCTGTTCAGCCAATAATTTTTCCCAATAAGCGGTATCGACGGGATTTTTACCGTGACAATAATTCAGGAAACTATCGTCATTTAAAAAATCTTCGCTCGAATACTTAAAATAATCCATTTAAAACTAGCTTTCTTAATTGTTACACCCATTAGTGTAAACGAAAGCTGTTTTTTACCAATAAAAAATGAATTTTTTTAAGCAAACAAATGATGAAGTTCACAAAGATGCCAATAGTTGGGGCATTTCTGGATATCACCTTTCCAACGCCGGGCGTTATCCAGGTTTATTTTAATAAACTTATCGGGCTCGGTAATTTTGGTGGCTTTATTAAGCATGGTTCCTTCCGGAATGGGCTGTTGCTGAAAAAAGGTCTCGAGTTCGTCCAGGGTTATCATGGGTACGAAGGTACGAAATCATAGCTGATCTCAGCAAGCACTTCCTCAATGGCTGCTACATCTTGCAGGCTAACCAGCTGCATACGGTATTCTTTAAAGTGGGGGATGCCTTTAAAATAGTTGGCGTAATGCCTGCGCATTTCAAAGATGCCCGTTTTCTCGCCTTTCCAGGCTATAGACTTGAGCAGGTGGGTGCGGCATACTTCTATACGCTCTGCCAGACTTGGGCCGGGCAGGTATTCACCGGTTTGGAAAAAGTGCTTAATTTCGCGGAAGATCCACGGATAGCCGATACTGGCCCGGCCGATCATAATACCGTCAACCTCATACTCCATCCGCCAGGCGGCGGCTTTTTCCACGCTGTCCACATCGCCATTCCCAAATATAGGGATGCGGATGCGCGGGTTGCGCTTGACATCGCGGATCATGCTCCAGTCAGCCTGGCCCTTGTACATTTGTGAGCGGGTGCGCCCGTGGATGCTGAGGGCTTCAATGCCCACATCCTGCAGGCGCTCGGCGGCTTCATAAACATTTTTGGTCTGGTCATCCCAGCCCAGGCGTGTCTTGACTGTGACCGGTAATGAGGTAGCGTCTACCACGGCTTTGGTCATAGCCACCATCTTGTCTATATCTTGTAATAAGCTGGCTCCGGCACCCCGGCAGGCTACGTTTTTGACCGGACAGCCGTAATTAATGTCAATAAGATCTGGCCCGGCTGCGGCTGCAATTTCAGTGGCTTCGCGCATGGTTTCAATATCGCTTCCGAAAATTTGGATGCCAATGGGCCGCTCGTATTCAAAAATATCCAGCTTTTGCCGGCTTTTGGCCGCATCACGGATGAGCCCTTCCGAAGAGATAAACTCGGTGTACATGAGATCGACCCCATTTTGTTTGCACACATAACGGAATGGCGGATCACTTACATCCTCCATGGGTGCCAGCAGCAGTGGGAAAGGCCCTAAATCAATATTTTTTCCAATCTTAACAGACATTGCCTATCTTCATCCCCAAATTTGGGGGAATTAATGGAGCAAAAGTACGAAAAATGGCCGGGTTATTCTTATAACCTGCCTGAAAACCACCCGGTGGTATCCTTGATGTATTTGGTCCTGCTAATGATTGTGGGAACTACCCTACTTTCGGTGATCAGCATTTTCTTCGGATTATCGCTCTATGGGGCGGATATTTTAAGCAGATTGGACGACATCATGGCAGGGAATGATCCTGCAGGTGTCAATTTTTTAAAAATAATTCAAACGTCAAGCAGCGTGGGCATGTTTGTATTGCCGCCGCTTCTGTTGGCTTATATTGAACGAAGGCGCACGCGCTATTTTAATTTTAAGCCGTTAAAGAGGCCGTTGCTTTGGATTTTTACAATACTAATTATCTTGGCTGCGAGCCCAATGCTCGAACTTGTTGGCAAGATCAATGAAAAAATGCAGCTTCCGGTCTTTTTGGATGGTTTGGAAAAATGGATGAAAGCCAAGGAGCTTGAGCTGGAAAAGGTGACCAAAGTATTGCTGACGACAAAGAGCTACGGGGGCTTGTTTTTTAACCTGTTCATGATCGCTGTGGTTCCGGCCATTGGCGAAGAACTGGTTTTTAGGGGTGTGCTGCAAAATGCATTGACCCGCTGGACAAAAAATGTTCCGCTGGCCATTTGGCTCACCGCTATTATTTTTAGTGCTATTCATGTGCAATTTTATGGTTTTTTGCCGCGCATGCTGCTGGGCGCTTTGTTTGGCTACCTGTTGCTGTGGAGCGGCAGCATTTGGCTGCCCATGCTGGCACACTTTATAAACAATGGGTCTGTGGTGGTTTATGCGTTTATACTGCTGCACCAGGGCAAATCGCTTGACAAGTTAGATGATATGCCGGTTAATTGGTATTATTATCCGGTTAGTGCGGTGGTGGTTTGCTACTTGCTGTTTAGGTTTTGGAAAGAATGCGGGAAATTAAAGGATGGATGATAATGGATGATGATTTAATAATTTTACACATATTTATAAAGGAAAGGGCCTAAATGGAAAAAAATTGGATTAAGATATTTGAAACGGGTGATTTTTTTAGGGCGGAGATGATCCGGCAGGCGCTGGCCGAGCATGAGATCGATGCGGTGATCATCAATAAACAGGACTCAATTGTACATATGGGGCCTGTGGAGTTGTTTACGCACGAAAATGAGGCGGCAGCAGCGCAGCAAGTGATCGAGGAGATGACCGAAGAAATATAAGGATTACTAAATATGCTAACGCGCGCCATCACGGGTTTCTTTTTTGTTCTGGTCATGTTGGGGGCCGTTTTGACCGGTGCTTATGCTTTTTCGGGGTTTTTTATCGTACTCGGCTTGCTGTGCACGGATGAATTTTATCGGCTGCTGGGACATGATGCCGGCACCAGGCCACACCGGTGGTTGGGATTGTTGGCCGGGTTAACCTTTTTCGGTTCGTGGGCAGCAACATTTTTGTGGCAGACCCCTGGTTTTTATTTGCTTTTGGGTGTACCTGTATTTTCACTGATCTTCATCACGGAATTGTACTTAAAAAACCGGCAGCCCTTTATGGCCATTGGGTATACCTTCTTAGGGTTGGTGTATGCCTTCCTCCCGTTTGTGTTTTTCTTTTCACTTGGATTTCTTACCGGTGAATACCGGTATGCGGTACCGCTGGGATTTCTGATCATGCTTTGGAGTAATGATACGGGCGCTTATTTGGCGGGCCGCAGCTTTGGCAAACATCACTTGTTTGAGCGGCATTCACCCAAAAAGACCTGGGAGGGTTTTGCTGGAGGGGTGCTTTTGGCCATTGTGGCCTCGCTGGTACTGGCTCACTTTTTTCAAGAGATTGCTTCTTGGCAGTGGTTAGGCTGTGCCCTGATTATCTCCGTAATCGGAACTTTTGGCGACTTAACCGAGTCGATGCTGAAACGCAGCCTGAATGTAAAGGATTCGGGCAGTTTACTGCCGGGGCATGGTGGCTTGCTTGACCGGTTTGACGGGTTGTTGCTGGCGGCTCCCCTTGTTTATGTTTTTTTACGATTATCCCTGTTATAGTGATTTGAGATGTATATTGAACCATCCACCTTTCAATTTTTGACCGATCTGCGTGTAAATAACAACCGGGATTGGTTTAATGAACACCGGGATGCATATGAGGCAGCCTGGCAGAATATGAAAGATTTTACCGCAGCCATTATCGCCGGGCTTGCGGAAACTGACCGGTACATCCCTGCTGACCTGCCCTTAGCTAAATGCCTTTTTCGCATTTACCGGGATACGCGTTTCAGCAAGGACAAAACGCCTTATAAAGAATGGCTCGGGGCCGGCATTTCAACTGCTGGCCGGAAACTGAATGGCCCGGAGTATTACCTGCATATTGCACCGGGCAGCAGTTTTGTAGCCGGCGGGTATTGGCGTCCCGAAAAAGAACACTTGTCGGCCATCCGGCAGGAAATTGATTACAACGGAGCTGAGCTAAGGAAAGTGCTGCAAGCCCCTGAATTTAAGAAATACCTCACGTTTGATATGGAGGATAAGTTGGTTAAGGTGCCAGCCGGTTATGATGCCAGCCATCCGGATCTTGAATTTTTAAAACTAAAAAGTTTCACCTGCAGCCATGCCATCACTGATAAAGAGCTAACCAAAAAAGGGGCGGTTGACAAGGTATTGACCCCTCTGCGCGCCATGTATGGATTTAAACTTTTCCTGCACGGCGCGCTGGGGGACGAATAGAATTGGGGATGATGTTGGCTACCAGAAGATGGTATACAACGCCAGCAGTAACCCAATGATGATGATAGACCCTACAATAAAAGGGGTATGCGGCTTGAACATCTTTGCATCGACTTCCAATCCTTTGGGCACAACACCCCGCTTATTTTCTACGATACTGATAATAAACATACCGATAATACAGAAGATAAAGACAAAACCCATCCGGTCTATAAAAGGTATTTCATACACCCCGTCAGCATTCTTAACGGAAAAACCAAAGGGGCTCAGGAACGAAAGATCTGCAATTTTTGGAAGGAACTTAAAGACAACAGACAGCAGGAAACCACCGATGGTGGCAAACATAGCCGCTGATGAAGTAGCCTTTTTCCAGAAAAACCCAAGAATAAACATGGCGAAGATACCGGGTGATACAAAACCGGTGTATTCCTGTATGTATTGAAAGCCGCCTTTTTTATCAATGCCCAAATAGGGGGCAATCAGGATAGCGAGTACCATGGCCACGATAACCGTGGTTTTGCCAACATTTACCAGCTTGCGCTCTGTGGCTTCGGTGTTAAAAATCTTTTTGTAAATATCCAGCGAGAAAATAGTGGAAATACTGTTGGCTTTGCCGGCCAGCGAGGCAACCACTGCCGCGGTGAGGGCAGCAAACGACAGGCCCTTCAACCCGGTAGGCAGTAAATTTAATAATACCGGATAGGCATGGTCTGGATTTACTTCACCATTAAGCAGCATTTCTTGCTGAAACTTTCCTTCTTTCCACAATACATAGGCGGCAATTCCAGGTAAAACCACAATGACGGGCATCAGCATTTTTAGGAAGCCGGCAAAGAGGATGCCACTGCGGGCGGTCTTCAGATCGGCCCCCAGGGCCCGCTGGGTGATGTATTGATTACACCCCCAATAGTTGAGGTTGACAATCCACAGGCCGCCTACCAAAACCGATAACCCGGGCAAATCGATGTAATTAGGATTGTCTTTGCTGAAGATCATGTGGAAATGGTCAGGCGCTTTTTCCTCAAGCAGACTCAAACCATTTAATACGCCGCTTCCTCCAAAATGGTCAGATACGAGGTTGAGGGCGATATAAGTAGTGGCCAGCCCACCCAATATCAGGAAAAACACCTGGATCACATCGGTAAAGCCGATCACTTTCATCCCGCCCAGTGTGATAATAACAGCGAAGACGGCCAGGGCCAGAATACAAAATGTAAAGTTGAGTCCGGAAATACTGGATACGGCCAGGGCGCCCAGATAAAGGATGGAGGTGAGGTTCACCACGACATATAATAACAACCAAAACACCGCCATAACCACACTTACGGTACCGTTGTAGCGCTGGTTGAGGAATTGTGGCATGGTGAAGATTTTATTCTTTAAATATACGGGAATAAAGAAAACCGCTACAATGATCAGGGTGAGCGCCGCCAACCATTCATAAGATGCGATGGCCAGACCCATTTTAAAACCCGAACCGCTCATGCCTATAAATTGTTCGGCGGATATGTTAGAGGCAATGAGGGAGGCGCCGATGGCCCACCAGGTAAGGGAGCCTTCTGCCAGGAAATAATCGGTAGAAGAGGCATGGGCCAATTTTTTACGTTGGTAGACCCAATAACCATAAATCGCCACGATCAGAAAATAGACCAGAAAGACGACATAATCTGCTGTGCTTAGTGTTTTCATTTTTTTAGGATATAATATAAAAGTTGATACGGTTGCATTTGTTGCATGATTAACGTGGATTTATTTATTTTATTGGTTGGATCGAAAATTTGAAGCTGGTCTGCGAAAGAAAAGTGTTTCCGGGAGCCAATTCAGTTGTAGGGAAGGATGGTTCATTGGGCGAGTTGGGAAAATGCTGGGTTTCCAGACAAAATGCCTCTTGCTTTTCATACGGACGTCCGCTTTTGCCTAGGTCCTTCCCGTTCAAAAAATTGGCTGTATAAAATTGTACACCGGGTTCAGTGGTAAATACGTCCATCCGGATGCCTGTTTTTGCTGACCAGACCGAGGCAATGGGTTGGTCATTATCCCGTCCGGTTGGTAGTACATAATTGTGGTCATAGCCATGTCCGATGGTCAGCTGATCATCGGGCATTTGGATCTTCGATCCGATGGGCCTTGCTTCCCTGAAATCAAACGGGGTGCCTTGTACCTTTTTTAGTTCTCCAGTGGGTATTTGATCCAAACCTACCGGCAGGAAACTGTCAGCCTGAATTTGCAACTGATGGTCCAATATGGAGCCTGAACCTTCACCATTCAAATTAAAGTAAGCATGGTTGGTCAGGTTAATAACGGTGGTCTTATCGGTATTGGCCCGGAAGGCGATGTTCAATTCGTTATCCTCACTAAGTGTGTAGGTAACCCAAACTGATAAATTTCCGGGGAAGCCTTCTTCGCCATCCAAGGATTGGTAATAGAATGCTGCTTGTCCCTTCTCCACGTTTTTTACTTCCCAGGTACGGGCATGGAATCCACTCTTGCCTCCGTGGAGGGCATTTTTCCCATTATTGGGTTTGATATGATAGGTTTGTCCATGCAGCTGGAACTGCCCTGCGGAAATGCGATTGGCAAACCGTCCGATGGTGGCGCCATGGTATTGTTCATAGGCTTCCAGGTATGCTTTTGGGTTATTAAAACCGAGGATAACGTCGGTGCCTTTTCCTGTATTGTCTGGCACAAGGATACGGGTGATCCGGGCGCCGTAGTTAATGACGTCCACCTCCATACCCCGCTTATTACGCAGGGTAATATTTTTCGTTGGCTCAATTGTTTGGAAAATGCACATATAACAATAGGCTAGTTTATGATTTGGCTGGTGCCTTGGCTAATGTTTGCGATATATATTTCCGGACGATGTCCTGTTTTTTCTTCATAACCCTTAGCCACAATCTCCGTCACTTCCTGCACATCGGCGGCACGTACTAAGTTGATGGTGCATCCGCCGAAGCCTCCGCCCATCATCCGTGCTCCCAATACTGCAGGTTGCGTCCTCACCAGGTCTACCAGCAGATCCAGCTCTTCACAACTAACCTCATATAAATGCTGCAGGCCATCATGGGTCTCAAACATGCGGCGGCCGAAGGACACAAAATCATCCTGCTTCAGATCTTCACAGGCATCCAGCAAGCGTTGGATCTCGGAAACCACATAGTGACACCTGCGGTATACGAGTTCATCGATTGGTTTGACCAGTTCCAAGAGCTGTTGTTCAGTCACATCCCGCAGGCTTTCTACGGCGGGATAAACTTTTTTGACCAGTGCTACCCCGTGTTCACATTGCTCACGCCGTTCATTATAGGCCGAGGACGCCAAAGAATGCTTCACACGGGTATCAAACAAAACGATCTTAAGGTCTTCGCTGGAGAAGGGTATGTATTCATAACTGTAGTCCCGGCAGTCAAGTTTGATCAGGTGTTTTTCCTTTCCAAAGACGCTGGCAAATTGGTCCATAAGACCACATTTGACTCCGACAAAATTATTTTCAGCGGCCTGCGACACCAAGGCAATGCTAAGTGGTGGTACCTCTAGGTCAAAAAGTTGGCTTAGCCCGAAGGCGGTAGCACACTCCAACGCCGCGGATGACGATAACCCGGCGCCTTGCGGGATGTCGCCACCGAAAACGAGGTTAAAACCGCCAAGTGTATACCCTTTTTTAACGAGCTGATCGACTACGCCCAGCAAATAGTCTGGCCATAGCTTGTCGGAGGGTTTAATATCATCCAGGTTACTTTGGTAGTTTTCCTGATTGTCAAGCGAATAAAGGCGGATGTGCCGATCGTCCCGCTTGCCAATAGCCAGCGTGATCTTCTTATCAATCGCGGCCGGTAAAACCAGGCCCATATTGTAATCAGTATGCTCACCGATCAGGTTTACCCGTCCGGGTGATTGTACGAGCAGGGGTTCTGTTTGATATAACTGTATAAAAGTTTCTTTTATTTTTTGTGAATGACTCATATGGGTGGATTACGATTGTTTTTCTGGATTAATGGATGATTCGCGAATGATCATCCGGGGCTCCAATATAATTTTCTGATTGTTTGTATTTACCTGTTCAGGATGTTGATGTCCACTAAAAAATAAGTTGGCGGCCTGCTCGCCCATTAAATTGGTTTGCTGGTCAACCGTGCTTAAACTGGGGGTGAGGAACTCGCTGAACGCCTCATTGGCAAACCCAATAACCCCGGTACTACCGGGCCGGTATCCGCTTAGCTGGCGAACGGTTTGCAACACACCCAAAGCCGTAAAATCTTCAACGGTGGCAAAGGCATCGGGCGCCTGTTTATTTTCGAGCATCCGGGTGGCAATGATCCTGCCTGAATCGGTTGATATTTCCCCGAAGGCTACCAGATCGTTATCAACCGGGCGTCCATGGTCTTTCATGGCGTCCAGGTAACCCAAAAGCCTTTTGTCAAATATTTCAATGTGCTGTGGGCCGCCAATATAGGCAATACGCTGATATCCCTGGATAATTAAATGGTTTGTGGCCATATATGACCCTTTATAGTCATCGATCACAACGGCGGGCACATTTAAATGATCAACAGACCGGTCAAAAAAAATCAAAGGAATATGCTGCTTTTTAACCTCTTCAAAATGGGCGTAGTTACGGGTTTCCATCGCTACGGAAGCGAGTATGCCATCTACATTTGATTGCAGGAGCGTTTCAATGCCTTGTTCTTCAAAATCCTGCTTTTCGTTGCTCTGAAAAAGCAGAACACTGTATCCTTTCTTGCGGGCTATATTTTCTATACCGTGCACCACTGAACCAAAAAAGCTGATTCGGGCACTCGGGATGATCACCCCAATAATTTTGGATCTGCCAAGCCGCAAGGACGACGCCAAGCGATTGTGCCGGTAATTACAGGCTTTTGCAGCTTCCCTGACGCGCTCTCGTGTGACCGCGCTAATGGCCGGATGGTCATTTAATGCACGCGAAACGGTAGATGCTGAAATTTGCAGCATCCTCGCCAGATCATGTATGGTGGTATTTCGGTCTACCATGGTATCGATTGCGTAAAAGTATTAGAAGTCGCGCATATAAACAAATATCTCTGAATAAAATTTAATTTATGACATGAAAGCGTTTCTTTAATTTTTTTTAATGCTGTAAATCAATTATATAAATTAAATAAATATATAACACGCTACTTTGTATTGCATAATACTAAACAAAACATATATCTTTGCATTATGATTGTTGAAAACACACAAACCCAGATGAGGAAAGGGATACTGGAATACTGTATCCTTTCCGTGATCTCGCAAGGCGAAATCTACGCCTCGGATATCATCGGCGAACTCAAGAAAGCCCGCTTGCTGGTGGTTGAAGGAACCCTCTATCCGCTGTTAACCCGGTTAAAAAATAATGGGTTATTGAGTTATGCCTGGCGGGAATCAACCTCTGGCCCACCGCGCAAGTACTACCAGATTACCGATGCGGGGCTGGAAGTATTGCACCAGTTAGATAAGACATGGGAGGAGTTGGTTTTTGCCGTAAGTACGGCCATGGAGGGTAGAAACCAGAAAAAATCAGATATATCCACGGATCAATCAATTTAAATAAAATTAAAACATGAATAAAACCATCATCATCAACATAAATGGTACGGTCTTCCATATTGAAGAAGATGCGTATGAGGTGCTTCGCAAGTATATGATTGCCATAAAAAAGCACTTTGGTTATACCAATGATAGCCATGAAATTGTTAACGATATTGAAAACCGGATTGCGGAGATGTTTAATGACCGCATTCAGGAAGGTAAACGCGAAGTGATTACGATGGCCGACGTGCAGGAAGTTTGCACTCAAATGGGCAGCGTGAGCGATTTTGATACGAGTGAGGCCGATTATGCTGAACTGGAAAATGATCTTTTCGGAGCTTCATACAACCGCAATGAACGCAAACTTTTCCGGGATCCTGAAGATCGTATTTTTGGGGGGGTATGTGCAGGGCTTGGCCATTATTTTAACATGGAACCCCGGTGGGTACGGGTAATTTTTGTGCTGTTGTTCTTATTTGCTGGTTCTGGGTTTCTGTTTTATTTAATTTTATGGGCGGTAATGCCGGTAGCCAAGAGCCGCGCAGACCGGATGGCAATGCGCGGCGAGGCACCCAATCTGCAAAACTTTAAGCGTAGTTTTGATGAAGAGATGGGTGGCATCCGTGCAAATTTTCCTGGCGCCGCCGACAACCTTAGGCATGGGCTGCATTCAGCTGGCAACGTGCTGGCCAAGCTATTTATTATTTTGGTAAAAATAGTGGGCGTCTTTTTTATTGTCGGATTATGTGGTGGGCTGGTCACATTGATCATTAGCATCTTTGCGACTTTTGGTTTTTTAGGAATGGACAATGATATGGCGATGTTTCCCTTTAACGTAATTGACCCTTCTTATAGAAACGGGTTGCTCATCAGTGCGCTCGTTACTGCCATCATCCCGATAATCGCTTTGATATTGCTGGCCATCCGCATATTATTTAATAAACCTGTGCTGGGCAGGTATACCGGCTTTTCCTTGCTGATTATTTGGGTTGTTGCGATTGGTTTTACCGTAAGTTACAGCATCCGCACCTTATCTGATTTTAGAGAGGAAAGCACTGTGGTTGAAGAACGGCGCCTTGTAAAGGTTCCGATATTTAAGCTTATCCGCAATGACCTGACAGTGGTTAGCCAAGTTCCAGG
Source organism: bacterium A37T11 (assembly GCA_900109895.1). Classification (GTDB taxonomy): domain Bacteria; phylum Bacteroidota; class Bacteroidia; order Sphingobacteriales; family Sphingobacteriaceae; genus A37T11. The sequence goes on along the minus strand of FOBR01000013.1, from coordinate 130,274 downwards.
GACTTCCCGCCGCATTGGTGTTCGGCACCGGAGCATGTTTGAAGGGATGCGAAATGTGAGGATACAAATCGTACAGATCGATTCTCTGCTAATTCCTTCTGTTACCGAAGAGTTCTCGGCCAGGGGAAATACGTTTGATGAAGCTACCAAACGGGCAGGAAAATTGAGTTATCATTTAACGCAGATAGCCGATACGCTGCAGTTTGACAGCCAATTTTCGCTGGACGAACAGGAATTGATGCGCAATCAAAGCGTTTTGCTGAAATTAAATGTACCTATAGGAACCCATTTACTGATCAATCGCGACCTGGAACGCCATATAATGGATCTTCCGCTTAGCCAATGTGCGGATAACTATAAGTATAAATACGGCGATGAGCCGGGTGCTACCGAGTGGGTCATGACTACGGGTGGCTTGAAATGTACCTTGCCGCCACCGCCGCCGGATACTGCCGATGAAAATTAAATAGAACAGAATTGCATTTTTTGTTTATTTTCGCTAGGTTTATTGTTATGCCACATGGAAATTGCTGAACTTTATACCTTATTTAAAAGGCATCCTGCTATCTCAACAGATACGCGCAACATTACGCCCGATTCGTTGTTTTTCGCGCTGAAAGGAGCAAATTTCAATGGAAATGCCTTTGCGGTCAGAGCGCTGGAAGCAGGGGCGGCCTATGCCGTGGTGGATGAACCGGTTTGCCCGACCAATAAGCGTATCGTGGTTGTGCGAGATGTATTGACAGCACTTCAGGATTTGGCACGCTATCACAGGCGGCAACTGACTATCCCGGTTATTGGCATTACGGGGACCAACGGTAAAACCACGAGTAAAGAGTTATTATATGCCGTGCTTTCTCAGCGCTACCAGGCATTTGCCACCCATGGTAATCTGAACAATCACATTGGCGTACCGCTTAGTGTGCTTTCAATCGGACCGGAGATAGAAATGGCCATTATAGAAATGGGCGCGAACCATCTGGGCGAAATAGCCTTGCTTTGCAGTATTGCCCAACCCAGTCATGGACTCATTACCAATGTAGGGCGGGCACATTTGGAAGGCTTTGGCAGTTTTGAAGGGGTCAAAAAAACCAAGGCCGAGCTCTATGATTGGCTGTCGACCCACCAAGGTACGCTGTTTCTACAGCATGATAATGAACTGCTTTTAGAAATGGCTGCTAAGCGAAATTTCAAACAACGAGTAACGTACGGTTTCAAAAAAGATAATAGGATATCCGGCGAGATCATTGCTTCGGGCCCATTATTGAATTTACGCTGGCAAGAGCATGGGCAAGCTGGGAGCTATGAGGTGCAAACACAGCTTACGGGAGCCTATAATGCCGAAAATGTGCTGGCAGCTATTTGTGCCGGACGCCATTTTGATCTAAGCCCCGAGAACATTAATGCCGGGATAAGGTCATACAAACCCAAAAACAACCGTTCACAGCTGACCTTTACTGAAACCAATACCCTCATTTGTGACTTTTACAATGCTAATGCCAGCAGCATGGCTGCTGCACTTGAAAACGTCACACTGATGCCATCAGCACAAAAAGTTGTTATTTTGGGCGATATGTTTGAACTGGGGAATGATTCGTTTGAAGAACACCGTAAAATTGTGCAAATCGTAGCTGAAATGTCCCTTGGCACAAAAATATTTGTCGGTAAGGAATTCTATAAACAAAAAAACCCATCAGCAGAATTTTATGAAACTACTGATGAGCTTATGAAAAAATTGAAGGATCAACCCATTCGCCATTCATTGGTGCTATTGAAAGCATCAAGGGGGATGGCTTTTGAGAAATTAGTACCTTATTTTTAGTTTTGTCTTAAAACGGCAGGTCATCGTCAGCACCGGCGGCGGAAGATATATCGACTGGCGGCGGAACATCTACAAGTGATGGGGAGCCAACCGGACCAGCAGGAGCAGTCATGACCTTGTTTACACGCCATGCCACCAATGAATTAAAATAACTGGTGACCCCTTCCCTGTTTGTCCATGGACGGCCTCGCAGGTTAAATGAAACTTCCACTTCCTCCCCCGGAGTCAAACTGTCAAACAAATTGACCCGGTCTTGGGTTGCCTCAAATTTTATATACTCTACAAATTGTGGGTTTTCTGCGTATTGTATAACTAAATCACGTTTCTTAAACGAATCGGTTACCTGCTGAACGGCGCCGATTTCGTGTACTTTGCCTCTTATTTCCATAACATTAACTTATAAAAATGTAAAATTACGGTTTTTTGGCAACAATTATAACTAACTTCGCGCTTTATACTATGCAAGTTTTCAACACCCCAAAAAAAGTGATCGTTACCTGTAATAAAAGGCTTTCGCCTTATTTACAACAGGAGATTCAGGATCTAGGTTTTACCGTAAAGCGATCGTTTAGTACGGGCGCAGAACTGTTCATCAGTCTGGATGACTGCATCAAATTGAACCTGAACCTGCGCTGCGCAAGCCAAGTCCTTTACTCAGTGGCCGCGTTTAAAGCCGCTGATGCCAATGAGCTCTATAAAGAGGTATATGCCTTGGAATGGGAATCGCTCATCGAATCAACTGGCTACTTTTCGGTCAACTCCAATGTTAATAATGAAACCATCAGTACCCCGCTTTTTGCCAACCTGAAAGTTAAGGATGCGATTGTTGACCGCATTAAACTGAAAAAAGGGATCAGGCCAAATAGTGGGTCTGAATTGGACAAAACAGTGGTGCATCTTTATTGGCAGGAACAGGATGCCGAGATTTACCTGGATACTTCCGGGGAAACGCTGGCCAAACACGGTTATCGCAAGCTTCCAGGCAAAGCACCCATGCTTGAAGCGTTGGCTTCAGGGGTGGTTTATGCAACGGCATGGGATGGGAAGACGCCTTTTATTAACCCCATGTGCGGATCGGGCACGCTGGCGATTGAGGCAGCGCTGATAGCTACACAAAGACATCCCGGATTATACCGGATGAACTATGCATTTATGCATATATTAGGGTATCAGGAGGAAATTTTTTTTGAAAACCGAAGGCAGCTTAAAGCAAAGGTTAAAAAAGATCCTGCGCCTCCCATCATTGCTACTGACATTAGTGAAGAAGCGGTACGGATAGCTGAAATGAATGCTAAAACTGCCGGCGTAGACCGCCTGATTACCTTTGCAATTTGCGATTTTGAAGAAACCCCTGTGCCTGAAACCCCGGGTGTGATTGCTTTTAATCCGGAATATGGTGAACGCCTGGGTGTGCACAGCAAACTGGAAGTCACTTACAAACGCATGGGTGACTTTATGAAACAGCGCTGCAAGGGATACAACGGATATATTTTTACCGGCAACCCCGACCTCGCCAAAAAAATAGGGCTGCGGGCATCACGGAAGGTTGAATTCTATAACGGTAAGCTTGACTGCCGGTTATTAGAGTATGAGTTGTATGATGGTACCCGACGAAACTAAAAAAGCCCCTAAGCGATTGCTTGGGGGCTTTATGTTTTTAATCGGGAAACTTACATTATACCCGTTTTGACTTGATACGTGCGGCTTTGCCTGTTAGGCCACGCAGATAGAATAATTTTGACCTGCGCACTTTTCCGTATGAATTGACTTCAACTTTATCAATATTTGGGGAGTTTACAGGGAAAATACGTTCTACGCCAACGCCGTTTGAAATTTTACGGACAGTGAAGGTTTGGTTGGTTCCATCGCTGTTGCGCTGAATAACCACACCTTGATAAACCTGTATACGTTCTTTATTTCCTTCGCGAATTTTATAGTGAACGCTAACGGTATCGCCAGCCTTAAATGCAGGAACTTCATTTTTCGCTACCGCCTGCTCTTCTACAAATTTTACTAAATCCATGATTTTAAGTAATTAATGACGATTTTTATCTCGTAAAAATCGGATTGCAATATTAGTGATTATTTATCAATTAAAAAATAATATTTTAAAATTGGCATTTAGCCATCTGTCCTTGCTAATTTAGTCATCCAACAAATCCGGACGCCGCTGCCTGGTTCGTTCCAATGCTTGTTCGTACCGCCAATTGTCTATTTGGGCCTGATGCCCGCTCAAAAGCACATCCGGCACTTTGTATCCGTTCCAGTCAGCGGGCCGTGTATAAACCGGCGCATCCAGCAAATCGCCCTGAAAAGAATCTGAAAGAGCCGATGTTTCATCCGAAAGGACTCCCGGAATGAGCCTCACTACGGCATCGACTACGACTGCCGCAGCCAGTTCACCGCCCGACAATACATAGTCACCAATCGATATTTCGCGGGTCACGTAAATGTCGCGTATGCGCTGGTCAATTCCTTTATAATGCCCGCAAAGCAACAGCAGATTTCCCTTACCAGATAGTTCATTGGCCATCTCCTGGTTCAGTGTCTTTCCGTCCGGACTTAAAAAAATAACCTCATCATACGCTCGTTCAGCCTTCAATTTATCAATACAGGCTGCAAATGGGCCAATTTGCATGACCATACCACTCCCGCCCCCATAGGGATAATCATCCACGTTCTTATGCTTATTGTCGGTATAGTTCCGCAAATTGTGCACATGAATTTCTACGATACCTTTGTTTTGTGCCCGCTGCAAGATGGAGTGGGCAAAGGGGCTTTCGAGTAAGCCTGGCAAAACGGTGATGATATCGAAACGCATAGGTCAGTCCTCACCGCTATACAATTCAACCAATCCTTCAGGGAGGTCAGTTTCAAGGATCCCCTCTTCCTTGTTGATCGAAATAATGAAACTATCATTTAGTGGGATCAACAGCTCACGGAATTTGTAGGATATGGCGGCCACGTCGTGCTGTGGGTATTGGTGCACTTCGATGATTTCTCCCAGCTCCCCGTGGTTCTTATCTTTTACGAGGTATCCTTTCAGGTCAGTGATCCTGAAATCATCAGCATCCCTGACCGGTTTTTTGCTATTAGGCAGGTAAACGGTGTGCCTAACCAAAGCTTTTGCCTTATCCACATGGTCTACGTCTTCGAGAAAGAAATAGCCGGTCCGATTGTCATGCAATTTGCTGGATGATACAAAAAATGGTACAAGCCGGCGGTCGATGTCAATAAATATAACATCTAAATCAAGATCCTGGTAGTCCTCTTCTTCAAAAAACACCTGAAGTTCGCCTTTCAACCCCCTGGTTTTACTTATGTAACCAATACTGAAACTGTCGTGTATGTCCATATGAAAAAAGTCATTCCCAAAGACTGGCTTTAGGAATGACTTTGCTAATGATGCGTAAACACCAAGTTCTTATTTTTCTTCCGCCTCGTCGGCTGCAGGTGCCGCAGATTCTTCAACTGCTTCTTCAGCTATAGGTTCTTCAACTACTTTAGGAGCGTTCTTAGCGGCAATAGCTGCTGCTATGTCTGCTTTTTTCTTAGCCTCTGCTTCAAAAGCGGCTTGTTTTGACTCTGCTTGTAATTTACTTAGGCTTTCTTTTTTGCTTTCGATCAGACCACCTTTTTTCTCAAGCCATTCGTTAAAACGGGCATCAGCGGTTGCTTCGTCAAATGCGCCTTTTGTAACACCGCCAAGCAGGTGTTTTTTGTAAAGTACACCTTTGTATGATAAAATAGCTTTAGCGGTGTCAGTAGGCTGAGCACCTTGTATAAGCCAATTCAGGGCGCTATCGAAGTCCAATTCGATGGTTGCCGGGTTTGTATTAGGGTTATATGATCCTAAACGCTCAATGAATTTACCATCACGGGGCGCACGGGAGTCAGCCACTACTACATGATAAAAAGGTTTTCCCTTTTTACCGAATCTTTGCAATCTGATTTTAGTTGCCATTTAATTCTGATTTTATGTATTCAACATATTCCCGGAGAATATTTTTTACTGCGGGGCTGCAAAGATAAGTAAACATTTAGAAATTTTATTATTTTTTACCTGAATAATAAATGAAGATTGATTAGATGGGTTTTTATTGCTATTTTACCCGAACCCTATTACCATTCAATTGTTAATAGAATTGTTTTATCACGTTAAAAAACCTTGTTTTGAGTAAAACCATCATAGTTTCAAACCGGTTACCGGTTAAAATATCTACTGTAGGCAACGAGTTTATTTTTACGCCGAGTGAGGGCGGATTAGCCACCGGCTTGGGATCGGTTTACAGGCAGGGTAACAATATTTGGATTGGCTGGCCCGGCATTGAAGTAGGCGATACCGATGACCGTACGGATGTTATAAACAAATTAAATGGGTTGAACCTGGTGCCGGTATTTTTAGACCAGGAAGAAATACAAGGCTACTACGAGGGTTTTTCAAACGAGGTTTTATGGCCTGTATTCCATTATCTATCTACTTACGCGCGGTATGATTATGATAACTGGCTCATGTATAAAATGGTCAATAAGAAATTTGCGGAAGTTGTGTTGACCTATTTGGAACCTGATGATACGCTATGGATTCAGGATTATCAGCTTTTACTGCTTGCCGGCCTTATCCGGCAAGTACAACCGGATGCCACTATTGGTTTCTTTCAGCACATTCCCTTTCCTTCGCAGGAGCTTTTCCGTCTTATCCCCTGGCGTAAAGAATTGCTTAACGGAATGCTTGGGGCCGATTTATTAGGTTTCCACACCTTTGATGATGTACGGCATTTTGTTAGCTCTGCTGCGCGGCTATTGCCTGTACAAACCAATGCCAATATGATAAAGATGGATGACCGTACGGTGTTGGCTGAACCTTTTCCAATGGGCATAGATTGCCAAAAGTTCTCAGCGCTTTCTGAAAACTTACGGGTTAAAACATTGGCGCAACAAATAAAAGACAATTACAGAAACCAAAAGATTATTCTGTCTATTGACCGGCTGGATTATAGCAAAGGTATCATCCAGCGTTTAGAGGCTTATGAATTACTCCTCAGGGAAAATCCAGCATATCGGGAAAAAATGATTCTGTATATGGTGGTGGTTCCTTCACGCGATAACGTGCCACAATACCGGGATCTGAAAGATGAAATCGATCGGTTAGTAGGCAACATCAATGCGCAATACCGTACTTTTAGCTGGCTTCCCATAGCTTATTTTTACCACGGCTATCCTATAGAAGAAATATCGGCCTTATATAATGCGGCAGATATTTGTTTGGTAACGCCGATGCGCGATGGCATGAACCTGGTAAGCAAAGAATATGTGGCCAGCCGAAACAAAAATGATGGTGTCCTAATTTTAAGTGAAATGGCGGGTGCTTCCAAAGAACTGATTGACGCCATTATTGTGAACCCAAATAGCATAAGTGCCGTACGCAAAGCCATCATAGCTGCTATCAACATGCCGCTTGATGAACAGGAGATGCGGATGAAGAATATGCGGGAAGTTGTTTTTAAATTTAATATAGACCATTGGGTCAACTTATTTATGGGAAGGCTTAAGGAGGTAAAACTACTTCAGCAATCCACCAAAGCAAAACTGGTACGGGAACCGGTGTTGAAGCAGATGATTGATCAATACCCACAAGCCTCCAAAAGGTTGTTGCTGTTTGATTACGATGGTACGCTTGTCGGTTTTCAGAAACAAATTGACAAGGCTTCACCCGATGAGGCTTTATACAACTTGCTTGACCGCCTGCAGGCCGATCCCCGCAATCATTTGGTGATCATAAGTGGGCGCAAGCACGAAACGCTTGAAGTGTGGTTCGGGAACAAGAATTATGATTTGATCGCTGAGCACGGCGCTTGGCGAAAATCTCCAAATAGTAGTTGGATACAACGGTCAGGCCTTACTGGCCAATGGAAAGAACAGGTGCGGCCATTGATGGAAACATTTGCAGACCGTACCCCTGGAGCGTTTGTGGAAGAAAAAAGTTATTCGCTGGTTTGGCATTTCCGCACGGTTCAAACGGGTTTAGGCGACCTCCGGGCAAATGAATTGATCGATAATTTACGCTATTATTTGACCTCAAATGGCCTACAGCTACTATTGGGCGATAAAGTGGTGGAGGTAAAAAATGCGGAAGTGACCAAAGGACGGGCAACACTTGATTTGCTCCATGGTGAGACGTTTGATTTTATATTAGCAATTGGTGACGACGTGACCGACGAGGATACCTTTAAGGCATTGCCCGAAGATTCCATCACGATTAAAGTAGGATCGGATGTGTCTGCTGCCCGCTATTATGTAGAAACTTATCAGGACGTACGGAAACTTCTGATTCAATTGGCCAGCACCTGATCTGTGTTATTAAATCAAAAACAGCGGTCGGTCCAGTTTCATAGAAATGCGGTAGGCGGCATTCATTAAACCCACATGGCTATATGCCTGCGGAAAATTGCCCCATTGGCTGCCATCATTTTCATCAATATCTTCACTAAACAGATTTAAATGGTTGGCATATGGGAGGAGTTGCTCAAAGGTCCTGACCGCATCATCTATTCGCCCTACACAGGCAAGGGCTTCAACATACCAAAATGCACAGATCAGGAAGGTTGTCTTGGGTTTTCCAAAATCGTCGGCGTGCAAGTACCTGTAAAATAGTCCCTGCGGGGTTTTGAGTTCCTTTTCAAGCGCTGTAAGGTGATCCCGCGCACGTTCGCTGGCAGGGTCCAGGTAGTTCATCATGATCAGCTGCAGTGTACTGGCATCCAGATGGGGACTGCCCACGGCATTGGTATATACGTTCCGCTCGGCGTCATAACAATCTTCAATATGCTTGGCGGCACGTTTCATAAGGTTTTCGGCCCTTGTCATGATCCCTTTATCGTCAATGGCCCTGCCGATCTTTAATGCGGCTGAACTGCCTGCCCATTGAAACAAGTTGGTATAGCAATGGTAATTGGCAAAATTGCGGAATTCCCAGATGCCTGCGTCCTTTTCATCCATGGTACGCTCGATTTTGGTGAGTAGAAAAGACACCCATTTGCTGGAATCAGACCGTTCCTTAAAGACAAAGCGGTGGTCTGTATATAACGGTAACAGGGATATGAGCGCCTGCCCATAGACATCGTTCTGAATATGTTCATAGGCCTGGTTACCTACTCTGACAGGCTGGTTTCCTTCATAGCCCTCCAGGTGTTCCATGATTTCTTCTATCAGCAATTTCCGGCCGTCAATACCATATAAAGGCTGAAAACGGCCTTCGTCGCCGTGAGATATATTGGCAATATAAGAGGCATAGCGCTCCATCTCTTCAAAATGGCCAATGTGGTTAAGTGAGGTAATTACATAGTAGCTATCACGTAGCCAGCAATAGCGGTAGTCCCAGTTGCGCCCGCTGCCAGGAGACTCCGGCAGGCTGGTGGTGCTGCCTGCAATGATGGCTCCGGTGTCTTCATATTGATGGATTTTTAGCGCCAAGGCAGAACGGATAACCTGCTGCTGGTAAAATGGGGAAATGGTGGAGTGTTTAATCCAGGTGCGCCAGTAGGTAATGGTTTCGCGCAAAAAATGTTCAACTGTACTGATGAGCGGGGCTTCCAAGGGTTGCCCATAAGTTAGCACCAAATATTTCGTTTCAGTGAGTACATATACATTGTCCTCAAAAAAATGCGTTATCGGCATGTTGCTGGTGAGTCGGATGGCCTCATCCCCGCCAGTAAACTCAATGTGGTTGCTGCCCCGCAATTTCTGCAAAGGCTGCCTTCCGTAGTCACCCACAGGTTCACATTTTATCCGGATGGTGGGATCCCCGGTGAGGGGCTCTATCTTACGGATCAGCATCAAAGGCTTATAGTAACGGTCATACTGCCGAAAGCGCGGGGCGAAGTCTGTAACGCGATATTTACCCGCAGCGGTGGTCACCTCCGTGCATAACACATTGGTATTTTCGATATAATATTGTTCCGTGGTATGGTCTCCCTCGGGCAATATGGAAAATGTGCCTCCTTTTTTCTTATCAAGCATACTGCCAAACACGAAGCTGCTGTCAAAGGTGGGCCAGCATAGCCAGGAGATCTCGGTACTCTTCTGCACATGGGCTAAAAATGCGCAATTTCCAATAATGCCACTATTATAGGTGTGTCTGCTCATATCGGCTAATATGCGGATAAACTTTGCTTATTCAAAATTTTAATGTACAAAGAGGCGTCTTTCATACCTCTTTTTTTTAATTCCTATACTTACCTTTGCGCCCATGGCGCAAATTAAACCGTCTTTAGCAAAAGGCACCCGCGATTTTTCTCCGGAAGAAATGGAGAAACGTACGTACATATTTGATACGATCCGCACGGTTTTCCGTAAGTATGGTTACCGGGAGATCCAAACCCCTTCGTTTGAAAACTTAGGTACCCTGACGGGAAAATACGGGGATGAAGGCGATAAATTAATTTTTAAGATCCTGAATAGTGGTGATTTTTGGGAGAAAGCGGTCCCAACGGACCGGGATCTCCACTCCGCTCCGAAAAGCGGTTCCAATGGTTTTAGTTCAAAGAGCTTACTGCCGCTGATTGCAGAAAAGGCACTGCGCTATGACCTGACGGTGCCCTTTGCCCGGTATGTGGTGATGCACCAGAATGAGATCACCTTACCCTTTAAACGCTACCAGATACAGCCGGTTTGGCGGGCCGATCGGCCACAAAAAGGCCGGTATCGGGAGTTTTATCAATGTGATGCCGATGTGGTGGGTTCTGAAAGTTTACTGAATGAGGCTGAATTTGTGCTGATTTACCAGGAGGCCCTGAGCAGCCTGGGACTGACAGATTTTACCATCAAGATCAACAACCGCAAAATCCTGGCCGGTATTGCTGAGCTGCTGGGCAAGCCTGAGCTCATTGTGGATATGACCGTTGCCATTGATAAGCTGGATAAAATTGGTTTGGAAGGTGTGAGCAATGAACTAATCGTGCGTGGTTTTACCGAAGGAGATGTGGAAAAACTTAAACCCGTGATCTTGCTGAAAGGCACCAACGAAGAAAAGCTTGCCCGGCTCAAAAAGGTACTTGAAGGTTCTGAAACGGGCCTGCGGGGGATCGCTGAGATTGAAACGGTTTTTGAGTACCTCTCCTTGCTTTCACCTGCCGATGGCGGGTTGGAAAATCCCGATTGCCAGCTGGATATTACGCTGGCGCGGGGTCTGAACTACTATACAGGTTGTATTTTTGAAGTCAAAACCAACCAAGTAGCTATGGGCAGTATTGGTGGGGGTGGCCGGTACGACGACCTTACGGGCATGTTTGGTCTTAAGGGCCTAACGGGCGTGGGTATCTCTTTTGGGGCTGACCGTATTTATGATGTTCTGGAAGAACTGGGCTTATTTCCGGCCGGGGCCGTGCAGGGCACGCGTGTGTTGATATCCAATTTTGATGAAAAGGCCGAGCGCTATGCTTTACCCATTTTGCAGCAGCTACGGAAAAATGGTATTGCTGCGGAGCTTTACCCCACAGCGGCCAAGCTTAAAAAGCAACTGGCTTATGCAGATGCCCGGCACATACCGTACGTCATTTTGATTGGTGAGGAAGAAATGCAAAGCGGCCTGCTTTCACTCAAGAATATGCAAACGGGCGAGCAGCAAAAACTATCGGCAAATGAGCTGACTGGCCAATTATTTTTGGCGCAAGGGTTGTAGCAGGTATTCCAGACCGTTTAATTTTATTTCATACATGGTTGCCAGCAGCATACCTAGCTTACCTTTTGGAAATCCCTGGCCTGAGAACCAAACAAGATAAGTTTCTGGCAGGTTACATACCAGTTGGCCTTTGTACTTGCCAAAGGGCATTTTGGTAATTATCAATTCGTTCAGTATTTCAGGGTTCATTCCGTCCTTGCTTTTCGCAAAGGTAGTGTTTTGCCGACCATCAGGCTAAACTGGCTTTTAATTTTTCAATCAAGTCTGATGACTTGGTAGAACTCACTTTCATTTTGTGAACTTTCGATTTCTTGCCTGCAGCTCGCGCTTTGATAATTTTTAGCAGTTCATCATTGTATTCGTCCTTAAATTTGGAGATGTCAAAAGCGCTGCTGTGCCTTTTTATTAGTTCTACGGCCATATCCATTTCAGGCTTACTGATCTTGATAGCGCCAGGCAAATTTAGTTCGTCTGTTTCCCGCACCTCATGCGCAAAACGCAGTTTATTCAGAACTAGTATACCGTCTTTTGGCCGGATCATGGCCAAATTTTCTGTATTGCGCAGCACAAAGGTAGATAGACCTACCATCTGCGTTTGATGCAAGGCTTCCAATAATAGTTGGTAGGCTTTTTGACCGCCCTTTTGCGGTTCGAGGTAATAAGGGGTTTCAAAATACAGACTATCGATTTCTTTTTCTTTAACGAATGATTGTATGTCGATCATTTTGGTCTTTTCCGGGCTGGCTTCCTCAAAATCGCTATCATCAAGCACCACATACTGGTCATTGAGCATGTAGCCTTTTACAATGTTATTCCACTCAACTTCTTTTCCTGTCTGTTCATTAACGCGCAGATAGCGGATACGAGCATGGTCTTTTCGGTCAAGCATATCAAAATCCAGTCGACTCTCGGTAGTGGCGCTAAATATCTTGACCGGAATGTTTACGAGGCCAAATCCAATGGCCCCTGTCCAAATTGCCCGCATATTATTTTTACTGTATAACAATTGATGGGGCAATAAGTTTGCATCAAGCGGCACATATGTGTATGTTTGGGGATTATTATAGCATGCAAAGAAAAAGTTTCATCCTACCAATTCTGCTAATGGTTTCAAGCGGGTTATTTGCCCAGCAAAAAGCAGATTTTATTTCTTTTATTAACACGGATCATCCCTGGGTTGATTCTGTTTTTAATAAACTAAGCAAAAAAGAACGGATAGCGCAACTATTTATGGTACGGGCCCATACCAATCTTGGGCAGGATTACATCGATTCTGTAGCGAAAGTTATCAGAAAAGAAAAGCTGGGTGGAGTCGTACTTTTTCAGGGTGGCCTTATGAGGCATGCAGACCTGATTAACAATTACCAAAAACAGGCAAAGGTGCCTTTGCTATTTGCCATTGACGGTGAGTGGGGCTTGGGCATGCGACTGCCTGATTCTACCATTTCATACCCTTATCAAATGACGCTTGGTGCCGTCCAGAATGATAGCTTGATCTACCAAATGGGTCGTGAAGTAGCCCTTGATTTTAAACGTTTGGGTCTCCAGGTAAATTTCGCCCCCGTGGTAGATATCAATAATAACCCCCGTAATCCGGTGATTAACTTCCGTTCCTTCGGCGAAAATAAGGAGAATGTAACGCGCAAAGGTTTGGCCTATATGCGCGGGATGATGGATGGAGGCCTTATCGTTACCCTTAAGCATTTTCCAGGCCACGGGGATACGGATGTAGATTCTCACAAGGATCTTCCCCAATTGCCATTTAACCGCGTCAGGCTGGATTCGTTAGAGATGGTACCATTCAAGGAACTGGTCAAGGCTGGTGCCTCTGGAGTGATGGTGGCCCACATGAATATTCCATCACTGGATAGTACCGCCCATTTACCCTCTTCCTTGTCGCAACCCATCATTACGGGTATATTGAAGAACGAGCTCGGATTTAAGGGGCTTATCTTTACAGATGCCATGGACATGAAGGGGGTGGTTAAATATTTTCCAGACGGTGAGGCCGATGTACGGGCAGTGATTGCAGGGGATGATGTGCTGGAGCTTTCTGAAAATAGTAAAAGAGCTATTAAAATGGTACAAAAGGCCATCCGCAAGAAACTGATCACACAGCCAGAAATAGACTTACGCGTTAAAAAAATATTAGCCGCTAAACTCTGGGCCGGGCTGGATCACGGCGGTAAAGTTAAACCTATTGGTTTATACTCCGGCGTAAACCGGCCTGCATCCTTAAAGCTACAGGGGCAATTGGCCGATGCAGCGATTACGCTGCTCAAGGGCGATTCTGCCATCCATCAACTCAACTATTCCCTGCACACAGCCCTTATCAGCATTGGCTCTGATAGCATCACCCCTTTTCAGCTTACGCTGAAAGACCGTTTTCCGAATAGCACCCAATTTCTTCTAGCGGCCCAGGCATCCTCTCAGGATATAGACAGGGTGGCTGGCGAGCTGAGAAAGTTTAAGCAAGTCATCGTTGGTATCCACGATAGCAGATTACGGCCTGCCAGCACACTTATAGTTAATAATAGTGTTATTAGGTTCATTAAACAAACTGCTGCACAAGGCGCATTTGTAAGTATATTTGCCAATCCATACAGCATATCCGGTTTGCCGGGCATTGAACTTAGCAAAAGCCTGATTGTGGCCTACCAGAACAATGGATATATGCAAAATGCTGCAGCCCGGATAATTGCCAATCAATTGGTGCCCAGTGGTAAGCTGCCGGTTTCGATCAATGCCTTCTTTAAATATGGGGATGGGTTGTAACAGTGCGACTGACAAAGTGTCATTTTCAAAATAATTTTTTACCTTTGTATTCTTAATAAAAAGGCATGTTTGATATTAAACACGGCATTAAGGAACACGATGAATCCAGGCAGGGTGAAGCGCTGCTGTTGGAACCTTCCTTACAACAGAAAGATAACGGGGCGAGTGGCCGTAAACTGTATATTGAAAGCTATGGCTGCCAGATGAATTTTTCAGATAGTGAGATCGTAGCTTCTATTTTATTGGATAGCGGGTTTGAGACAACTCGCGACTATAAAGAAGCAGATGTGGTCTTTATTAATACTTGCTCCATCCGTGAAAACGCTGAACAACGGGTTCGGAACCGGCTCAAAGAATTTGAGGCTGCTAAAACCCGGAACCCCGGGATGATTGTGGGCGTGCTGGGTTGTATGGCCGAACGCCTTAAATCAAAATTCCTGGAGGAAGAGAAGCTGGTAGATGTAGTGGTAGGTCCGGATGCTTATCGGGATCTGCCCAATCTGATCGGGCAGGCAGATGACGGCCAGCGTTCTGTAAATGTACTGCTGTCCCGTGAGGAAACCTACGCGGACATTAGCCCCGTTCGCTTAAATTCAAATGGCGTTTCGGCTTTTATATCCATCATGCGGGGTTGTGACAACATGTGTTCTTTTTGCGTGGTGCCTTTTACCAGGGGTCGCGAGCGCAGCCGCGATGCTAACTCCATTGTTCGGGAAGCACGGGACCTGTTTAATGCGGGTTATCGGGAAGTAACCTTGCTGGGCCAGAATGTGGATTCATATAAACACGATGGGGTCACTTTTGCGCAACTGCTCGAGAAGGTAGCATTGGTCAACCCCCTGCTACGTGTGCGATTCTCTACTTCTCACCCCAAGGACATCACCGACGAAGTATTGTATACAATTGCCCGTTATGAAAACATCTGCAACTATATTCATTTGCCGATACAATCTGGCAATTCTGAGGTGTTGGATCGGATGAACCGCACCTACGACCGCGAATGGTATATGGACCGGATTAATGCCATCAGGCGGATCATTCCGGATTGTGGTATATCCACAGACGTAATTACCGGCTTTTGTGGTGAGACCGATGAGCAACACCTGGAAACGCTTAGCATGATGGATTATGTTAAATACGATTATGCCTATATGTTTGCCTATTCGGAGCGGCCTGGTACATTGGCTGCCAAACGTTATACGGATGACGTGCCCGAAAACGTAAAAAAACAACGCCTTACAGAAGTGGTTGCCCTTCAAAGACAACATAGTTTATTACGCCTCAGCGAGCAGCTTGGCAAAATTCAAAAAGTACTTATTGAAGGGTTTTCAAAACGTTCAGACCAGGATTACTGCGGCCGCAACGATCAGAATGCGATGGTGGTGTTTGCCGTGGATCCGCGGTATAAAATTGGAGATTATGTCCACGTACTTGTCGAAAATTGCACTTCGGCTACGCTTATTGGAAAGATTATTTAAAGGACCAGTAACCAAAAATGGATATTCAGGATATTAAAAATAGATTTGGGATCATCGGCAATTCTCCATTGCTAAACCGTGCCATTGATGTGGCCCGCCAGGTAGCTCCAACAGACATTTCTGTGTTAATTACGGGCGAAAGTGGTAGTGGTAAAGAGGTATTTTCACATATTATACACCAGTTGAGCTCTCGTAAACATGGTGCATTTATCGCCGTAAACTGTGGGGCCATCCCAGAAGGCACCATTGATTCGGAGCTATTTGGTCATGAGAAGGGTTCGTTTACTGGCGCTCATGAAGCCCGCAAGGGATATTTTGAAGTGGTAGACGGAGGGACCATCTTCCTGGATGAAGTGGCTGAACTTCCTGTGGGTACACAGGCCCGGCTGCTACGCGTACTGGAATCGGGCGAGTATATTCGCGTAGGCTCTTCAAAAGTGCAAAAAACCAATGTGCGGATTATTGCTGCTACGAATGTAGACGTTTATGAGGCTGTTAAAGCCGGGAAATTCAGGGAAGACCTTTATTATCGACTTAATACCGTGCCTCTGCGGATTCCCCCGCTACGTGACAGAAAGGAAGACATTCATCTCATTTTCCGCAAATTTGTAGCAGATTTCACGGACAAATACCGCAGCCCGAACGTGCAGCTCACTGATGATGCCCAACAGCTGCTGGTAAATTATGCCTGGCCCGGTAATGTACGGCAGCTTAAAAATGTGGCTGAACAGATTGCAGTACTTGAAAAAGACCGAACTCTTACGGCACAGGCCTTGCAAAATTACCTGCCTGCTGAGGGAGGCTCTAAACTTCCGATGCGCGTACAACAGGGTAATAAAGAGGATTTTTCGGAGAGAGACCTGTTATATAAGGTGCTTTTTGATATGAAGAAGGATATGGTAGAACTCAAGAAACTGGTGGTCGGCATTATTCAAAATGGCATCACACCTTCTACTTTCAGTGAGCATACGCCTTATATTAACCAGCTTTACCGGGAAGTAGAGCCTGTCCAGGCACCTGCAGTGCCTGAGCCACAGACGACGCTCACTATTCATAATCCTCAAAAAGAAAGAAGTCCGGATTTTCAATATACCCATGAGGCTGAGGAAGTGGAAGAAGAATCTCTTTCGCTTATTGATAAAGAGTCAGACCTCATTAAAAAAGCTTTAAGAAAACATAAAGGAAAGCGTAAATTGGCGGCACAGGAGCTTGGGATATCTGAGCGAACGCTTTACAGAAAGATCAAAGACCTTAATCTTAACTGAACCATGAAACAGTTGCGTCCACCGTTGTTAATTGGCATCCTATGCCTTCTGGTATGCAGTAGTTGCAAAGTGAAATACAGCTTATCCGGCGGTTCCATCCCGGAAGGCATGAAAACCATGGCTGTGCTTTTTTTCGAAAATACGGCGCCACAAGTAGTGCCAACCCTGAGCAATGAGTTTACGGAAGCCCTAAAAGAGCGCATACGGAGCCAATCAGGCCTTAGTATGGTAACAAGCGATGCGGATGGTATTATGGAAGGACGCATAACCGGGTATAGCATCACGTCTTCTGCAGTGGAAGGTAATAATCGTGCTGCCCTCAATAAATTGACCATTACGGTGAATGTTAAATATACCAATAATGTCAAAACAGATGATAGTTTTGAGCAATCGTTCTCAAGGTTTGTAGAATTTTCCGGTCAAATTCAATCACAGGAAAGTGAGCTGATCAGGCAGATCAACCAAATGCTGACGGAAGATATTTATAATCGTGCATTTGCCAATTGGTAGATGTAAAAGCCTATTATACATGACCGCTGAAGCAAAAAAGGAATATTTTCATCAGTTATTATCCGGATATTCAACCTCGGATGCAGGGGCATTGGATGAGCTCATCCATCCCTATCCTTTTGCCCATTCTCTGCATGTAATCAAGTCTCAAATTACAGGGAATCCTGCAGCCCTTTATGCTGCAGACGGGATTTTTGTGAACTATTTTCCTACAGGTAAGGAAGTACTCCCTGAGGAAACAGACGGGTTTGAAGAGCTCTTATTTGAGCATCCGGCATCTATGGATTACCTTCGGTTCAATGAGGGAATGGCCGAGTCGGCTGCCGAGGCAGGATCGGCCGCCGAAGACGAAACTGTGAGCCGTTATCACGACGAAACAATGCCCTACAGTTTTTTATGGTGGTTGCATAAAACACGCCTTGAACATGCCGAAACTTACCGGCCTTATGCACCAATTGCTGGCCCGAAGGTATTGAATCAACAGATTCGGGAAAATATTTTCCATCTGCAGGATCCGGAAGAAAAGCTGAGCTCTAAATATAAAGGAGATACGGTTACCTTTAGCATACACCGCAAAGAGGACGCCGTTATTGAACGCTTTATCCGTGAGGAACCGCAGATTAAGCCCCCATCGCCCGACAAAATCGACCTGGAGAATAAGGCCCGTAAAAGTTCTGAAGACCAATCCATCTTTGTTTCAGAAACGTTGGCTAAAATTTATGAGGATCAGGGCTTATATGACAAGGCAATTCATACTTACGAAAAATTAAGTTTGAAATATCCTGAAAAAAGTGCTTACTTTGCCGACCGTATTTCTGAATTGACAAATAAGTTAAATAATTAAAGAAAATGTATATATTATTCATTGCACTTGTGATTATTGCCTGCATTTTGCTGGTATTTATCGTGCTGATCCAAAACCCGAAGGGTGGCGGCCTTTCTTCAGGCTTTGCGGGCTCAAACAACCTGATGGGCGTACAACGTACAGGGGATATTCTTGAAAAAGGAACCTGGGTATTGGTTTTATCCATCATGGTCCTTTCCTTACTCATTAATATTACCACTCCTACCGCAAGTAGTGATTCGCAAGGCATTGAACTGCAAAAGCAAATTGCACCGACTTCTGCACCTGCCACAGGCAATACGTTAAGTATTCCGCAGCAACCTTCACAGGGTCAGCAAAAAAGCCCGGCTACTGCGCCCGCTAGTAAATCAGACAGTTCTAAATAAAAGCATTCATTACCATCGTATATAGTTAAAGGACACTTAAGGTGTCCTTTTCTTTTTTAGAGCTGTGGCAAAAACTGACAGGTTGACACCAATAAATGGTGCCGGCTGACACCTCGACAATTGATGAATGAAAAAATGACAACTTAAGGCTGGTTTGATGGTTTGGCATAATTGCTGACAGATATCTTCTATATTTTAAACACTTATAAAATAAATTTAATTAAATAAATTAATCGATTATGTCATTAAGTATTAAGCCTATCGGAGACAGGGTAGTCGTTGAAGCAGCCCCTGCAGAAGAGAAAACAGCCTCTGGTATCTACATTCCGGATACCGCGAAAGAAAAACCCCAACGTGGAAAAGTAGTAGCCGTTGGCGATGGTAAAAAGGATGAACCCGTTACGGTTAAAGTTGGTGATGAAGTGTTATATGGAAAATACTCAGGCACTGAGATCACTTATGAAGGAAAAGAATATCTGATCATGCGTGAATCGGATATTTATGCAATACTCTAGTATTGGGTAACCATTAAACAATTTATTAATTTAATTAATTAAAATAAGCAGGTTGTCCTGCAAAGGGAAAACCTACAATAAAACTAATTTAAAAATGGCAAAACAAGTTAAATACAATGTGGAAGCCCGCGATGCCCTGAAAAGAGGGGTGGATACATTAGCCAACGCGGTGAAAGTAACGTTAGGACCTAAAGGACGTAACGTAATTATTGAGAAAAAATTCGGATCGCCTGCCATTACTAAAGATGGTGTGACGGTTGCTAAAGAAATCGAGCTAAAAGATCCATTGGAAAACATGGGTGCCCAAATGGTGAAGGAAGTGGCTTCAAAAACTGCCGATCAGGCTGGTGACGGAACCACTACCGCTACAGTTTTGGCTCAAGCCATTGTAACAGCTGGCATTAAAAACGTAGCAGCCGGTGCAAATCCAATGGATTTGAAACGCGGTATTGATAAGGCCGTAGAAGCTGTGGTTAACAACCTTCACACGCAGTCACAAACGGTTGGTGAAGACAACAACAAGATCAAGCAAGTAGCCAGTATTTCTGCCAATAATGACGAAGTAATTGGTGCACTGATCGCAGAAGCCATGCAAAAAGTAGGCAAAGATGGTGTAATAACAGTAGAAGAGGCTAAAGGCACCGAAACCGAAGTAAAAACGGTAGAAGGTATGCAGTTTGACCGCGGATATCTTTCTCCTTACTTTGTGACCAATACAGACAAAATGGAAGCAGAATTGGATAATCCTTACATTTTGATCTACGATAAAAAGATTAGCAACATGAAGGAATTGCTTCCAATACTTGAAAAACAAGTACAAACTGGCAAGCCTTTGCTGATAATTGCTGAAGACCTTGATGGCGAAGCGCTGGCAACCTTAGTTGTCAACAAAATTCGCGGTTCGCTGAAAGTGGCAGCTGTGAAAGCTCCAGGTTTTGGTGATCGCCGAAAAGCAATGCTTGAAGATATTGCTATTTTAACGGGTGGTACGGTTATATCTGAAGAAAGAGGCTTTAAGCTAGAAAATGCTGAGCTTTCTTACCTGGGTCAGGCTGAAAAAGTAGTAGTTGACAAAGATAACACCACCCTAATTAACGGTGCTGGTAATGCTGAGGATATCAAAGGCCGTGTTAACCAAATTAAAGCTCAGATAGAATCAACTACATCTGATTACGACCGTGAGAAATTACAGGAAAGATTAGCTAAATTAGCTGGTGGTGTTGCTGTTCTTTATGTTGGCGCTGCAACAGAGGTAGAAATGAAAGAAAAGAAAGATCGCGTAGACGATGCATTACACGCAACTCGTGCAGCGGTTGAAGAAGGTATTGTAGCTGGTGGTGGTGTAGCTTTCATTCGCGCCATTGAGTCTCTTGAAGGCCTGAAAGGCAGTAATGAGGACGAAACAACTGGTATCAATATCATTAAACGTGCCATCGAAGAGCCACTTCGTCAAATCTGCAATAACGCAGGTATTGAAGGTTCTATCGTTGTACAAAAAGTAAAAGAAGGTAAAGCTGATTTCGGCTATAATGCACGTACCGATGCTTATGAAAACCTAATTGGCGCCGGTGTTATCGATCCAACTAAAGTTTCCCGTATCGCATTGGAAAACGCCGCATCCATAGCAGCAATGTTGTTAACTACTGAAGCTGTTCTGGCCGATGATCCGGAAGAAGAAAAAGCTGGTGCTGGTGCTCCTCCAATGGGTGGTGGCATGGGCGGCATGATGTAAAATCGCATCATTTCTCTTCATAAAAAAACCTGGATTGCTAACAATCCAGGTTTTTTTATGATCTTCCGGGGAATTCAATTAATACCGATAATGTTCGGCTTTGTAAGGGCCATCTACAGTAACGCCAATGTAGGCTGCCTGTTCATCATCGAGCACGTCAAGCTCCACACCAATTTTGGCCAAGTGCAAACGTGCCACCTTCTCATCCAAATGTTTTGGCAAGGTATAAACCTTATTTTCATAACTCCCGTTATTGGTCCACAACTCAATCTGGGCCAGGGTTTGGTTGGTAAATGAATTGCTCATCACAAAGGAAGGGTGCCCTGTGGCGCATCCTAAATTCACAAGCCGTCCTTCAGCCAACAGGATGATATCCTTGCCATCAATAGTATATTTGTCTACCTGGGGTTTGATCTCTACTTTGGTATTTCCATAGTTGGTATTTAACCAGGCCACATCAATCTCGTTATCAAAATGGCCTATATTACAAACAATGGCTTTATCTTTCATCGATTTAAAATGCTCCGGACGCACGATGTTGCAATTGCCAGTGGTGGTGACAATAATATCTGCTTCTTTCACCGCGTTTGCAAATTTCTTTACCTGATAGCCTTCCATAGCCGCTTGTAAAGCACAGATGGGATCAATTTCAGTAACAATAACCCGTACACCCGCGCTGCTTAATGATTCGGCAGAACCTTTTCCTACATCACCATAGCCAGCAACAACGGCCACTTTGCCGGCAAGCATGAGGTCTGTAGCCCGGCGTATCGCATCAACCAACGATTCCCGGCAACCATATTTATTGTCAAACTTTGACTTGGTTACCGAGTCATTCACATTGATGGCTGGCAAGTGCAGTGTTCCATTCTTCATGCGTTCATACAATCGGTGGACACCGGTGGTTGTTTCTTCAGACAGGCCTTTTATCCCTTTTATTAATTCCGGATATTTATCAAAAACCATGTTTGTGAGGTCACCTCCATCGTCCAGGATCATGTTTAATGGTTCACGTTCTTCACCAAAATATAAGGTTTGCTCAATACACCAATTAAATTCGTCCTCATTCATGCCTTTCCAAGCATATACCGGAACTCCGGTTGCTGCGATGGCTGCAGCGGCGTGATCTTGTGTTGAGAAAATATTGCAGGATGACCAAGTGACTCTGGCCCCTAATTCAATGAGTGTTTCAATTAAAACCGCCGTTTGGATGGTCATATGCAAACATCCTGCGATGCGGGCGCCACTTAACGGTTTAGTAGCTCCAAATTCGGCACGAAGGGACATCAATCCCGGCATTTCAGCTTCTGCTAATTCTATTTCTTTACGGCCCCATTCGGCCAAACTAATATCCTTTACCTTATAAGGAACATATGCTGTCTCCACTGATGACATAATTGTTGTTTTGGTGAACCGCAAAAATACCGCATTTTGTGTTGAAAGTCAAAAATTTAAATTTATCCCGCTAATTCTGACAATCCTTTGAAGCTAATAGTTGTATTACCGCAATGCATCTCCTATCTTTGTACTAGTTAATTCTTAAAAAGAAAGGAAACGAACTATGTACCCTGAATATTTAGTGGAACCCATGCGGAAAGAGCTGACCGCCGTTGGTTTTGAAGAACTTAAAACACCTGAAGAGGTTGACGTTGCCTTGGCGACAGATGGAACTGTTTTGGTGGTTGTAAATTCGGTTTGTGGCTGCGCCGCAGCGAATGCCCGTCCGGCTGCCCGCGTTGCTATCCAAAATGAAAAACGCCCTGATAAGATCGTAACCGTATTTGCTGGGATGGAAAAGGAAGCAGTTGATAAAGCCCGTTCTTACATGTTACCTTACCCACCGTCTTCACCGGCTATTGCCTTATTCAAAGACGGTAAATTGGTGCATATGATTGAGCGGCACCACATCGAAGGCAGGCCAGCACAGCTAATTGCTGACAATTTGGTGTCAGCATTTGACGAATTTTGCTAACTGCCCAATAAAACAATCACAAAAAAAGCGGAACTTTTATAAAGCTCCGCTTTTTTTGTGATTATCATCTGCCACTAAGATGCTACCTGTTGTATTTCTTCCAGAAAATTGTCGTCGATCAGAATACGGCCGCAATGCTCACAGAATATGATCCGTTTGCGCTGCCTAATCTCAGACTGCAATTGTGGCGGTATTTTATTGTGACAGCCTGAACAACTGTCCCTTTCAATAGGCACTACAGCTAAACCATTTTTGTAAGCTTTTCTTAACCGGTTATAGACGGTCAATAAGCGTTCTTCAATGTTTTCTTTGGCCTCTTGTGTTTGTTTATCCAAATCATCTTCCTCCCGTTGGGTCTCTGAGGTGATGTTATTTAATTCCTGCCTTTTAACGACAAGGTCTGATTTCCGTTCTTCAAGTGACTTTTCGGTGACTTCATAGATTTCCGTTTTATTACGGATTTCATATTCATGCTCGCGAATCTTCTTTTCGCAAACTTGTATTTCAAGACCCTGGATTTCTATCTCCTTGGTAATTGCATCGTATTCACGATTATTTTTGACCTCATTCAACTGGGTCTCGTATTTTTTTATGGCCGTTTGCGCATCCCTGATCAGGTTTTTACGATTAACGATCGCATCTTCCAACGAATCAAGCTCGGTCCTGATCTTTTCAAGACGGGTCTCAAGCCCGGCTACTTCATCCTCCAGATCCGAAACCTCTTCAGGAAGCTCCCCTCTTATCTGTCGTATTTTATCTATTTGGCTATGGATTGTTTGCAGTTTCCACAGGTCTTTCAATTTTTGCTCTACGCTTTGTTCCATTAAATGTAATATTTTATGGGGTTTGTATTAACTCCGGTTAAACGGATTGCAAAGTTAGGAAATTTTTTTTGAATTGTTTCTAACAATAATTCTTGGGTAAATTGCTCACTCTCAAAATGTCCGATATCTGCAATAACAATTTTGCCTTCTGCATCAAAAAACTCGTGATATTTAAAATCAGCCGTTACAAAAAAATCAGCATTAACGCCTTTCGCAACCGGCAACAAAAAGCCTCCTGCACCGCCGCATACAGCCACCTTTTTTACCTGTCCTTCCTTTAATGCGGTATGACGGATAACGGTTACCTGCAGTTTTTCTTTCAATTGCGCTAAAAATTCTGCTGCGGAACAAGGCACCTCCAATTCTCCGAGAAGACCGCTTCCTACCTGGGGCCATTCGTTTTGTAGCGGATAAATATCATAAGCCACTTCTTCATAGGGATGGGCCTTTAAAAGGGCTTGAACTACCTGGCTCTTTAAATGCATGGGAAAAACCGTTTCTATCCTGATCTCATGCTCCAAATGCACATACCCTGGCTCTCCCACAAAAGGATGTGTACCGATGCCTCCTTTAAAAGTACCTTCTCCTAACCCGCTGAAGCTACATTCACTATAATTGCCTATATTTCCGCAGCCAGCATTAAATAAAGCTGTTCTTATTGCTTCTGCCTGATTTTGCGGGGCAAAAACTACAAGTTTGTACAAAGCTTCTCCTCTTGGTGCAAGGATCGATGTATTTATTAATCCCAGGCGTTTTGCAATCTGCGAGTTCACCCCTCCCAGTACGTTATCCAGGTTGGTATGGATGGCATATATTGCCACATCATGCTTAATGGCTTTTATAATTGCCCGTTCAATATAGGTGGTACCATTTAAACGCTTCAGACCCTTAAAAAGAATTGGGTGATGTGAAATTATAAGTCCACAACCTGAATGGATAGCTTCATCAACCACCTCTTCTGTACAATCAAGGGAAATGATGGCTTTATCAATGACCGTTGTAGGGTGGCCAACCAGCAGACCTGAATTATCATAACTTTCCTGATAGGCTGGCGGGGCCAACTGCTCTAGAAGCTGAATAATATCGTTTATAACCATATTTTACACTTTCATGAAGTTTATCATCCTTTTTTAGAGATGTTGTGGCTTTCTAAAAAATGATCGTGCTCTTCCAATAATAATTTAAAATTATATACTTTTACCCAGTAAGCCACAAAATAAATGACTGCCAGTAGAAAGAATGTGAGGCTGATAATACCTGGGAGCGGAATATTACATAGTAAGAAAAAAATGGCGTAGCGGATACCCGCTATCTTTCCAGGGCTTTCTTCTTCGGCGATCTTACGATCAAAAAACTCATTGGTCAACGAATCTGCCAATCGGCGTGCCACTACAAAATTCCAGTAAATATTAAATAGCGGAATGACCAATAGCCATACTTGGTCAGGTTTGAGAAAACGGTTTTCAGGCGCTATGAGCCTTATTACTTTGCGAACAGTATTTGCATAAAAAACCCATATTAGTACGGTGATGATACCTAATGCCGCCAATAACTGGACAATGCCCTCCGGAAGATGCTGATAATCGAAATTCATTTTTGCGAAAATACGGGTATTTCTGCAAAACTCCTTATCTTTAGCTCACGATATATTTGATAATAGATCTTCCAATTGGCTTTCAAAAAAATAACACCGGAAATTCGCAGTGGCTTCTCTGAACAAGAGCTCCTCTTTAATTACCGTGTAAGTGGTGATTTGGAGTTGTTGGGTTTGCTTTATGAACCTTACATGTCGCTAATTTACGGCTTGTGCCTAAAGTACCTGAAAGATGAGGCAAAGAGTGAAGATGCCGTTATGCAGATTTTTGAGCAGCTGATCGGCAAACTTCGCATCCATGAGGTTAGCCATTTCAAAAGCTGGCTGTATACGCTGGCACGCAATCATTGCCTGATGGAGTTACGAAGCGCTGACAAACATCCCCACATATCCATTGAAGAAACATTTGTGGAATTTGAGCATTTTGAGCATCCAGCTATAACCGGGGATCCGTTAGAAGAAAAATTGACAATCATGGAGCAATGTGTACAGCAATTAAATGCAGACCAGCAACAATGTATCCGACTGTTTTACCTGGAAGAAAAATGCTATAAAGAGGTGGCTGAAATAACGGGCTTCGATCTGAATAAGGTAAAAAGCTGTATACAGAATGGAAAACGAAATTTAAAAATCTGCATGGATAAATTTGGCAATGGATCATAACGAACACCTACTATTAAAAATACAACAATACCTGCAAGGACAGCTACAGCCTGGGGAAATGCACCAGCTGGAGCGGGAGGCCCTGGATGATCCTATGCTGCAGGACGCCATTGACGGATATAGGCAGGCAAAGCTGGTGGACCACCGACAACTAAGTTTATTACAGCAGCGCCTGGAAAATCGTATCGCAGGCCAACTAGCGGAAAAAACGGCTTTTTATTTTGGCTGGCAGCGACTGGCCGTTGCGGCTACGGCAGGCTTATTATTTTTTATAGCGTGTATCTTATTATGGATGGTTATTAATCATCATCAGCATAAACAAGCACAACCGCAAAAGAAAGTTGACGTAGAATTAACGCCTGCGCCACATTAAAAAACAAAATGGATAATGGTGTAAAATACGCCGGCCAGAATGGCTGATACCGGGATAGTAAGTACCCAAGCCCAGAGCAGGCTAATGGTTACTCCCCAACGAACGGCCGAAACCCGCTTCACCAAACCTACGCCTATGATAGACCCTGTAAGGGTATGTGTGGTAGAGACTGGGATTCCAAAGTGTTCGGTCAATCCAAGTGTTACCGCGGCAGCCGATTCCGCTCCTACACCTTCAAGTGGCGTTACCTTGGTAATCTTTGTGCCCATGGTTTTTACGATTTTCCATCCTCCGCTCATGGTGCCTAATCCGATGGCACTATAACAAACGATGGGTATCCATTCAGGCATATGGTTTGAATTAGGTAAATATCCGGATGCTACCATAGCTACCACAATGATCCCCATAACTTTTTGCGCGTCATTTCCACCATGCGCAAAACTTAGTGCTGCCGAGGAAATCAACTGTAGTTTCCTAAACCACCAATCGGCCGTAGATGGCCGGGCGTGTTTGGCGATATTAATTATGATCAAGGTGATGACAATGGATATGAACATCCCAATTATGGGGGCAAGTGCGATAAAAATGACGATATTGAATATGGATCCCAGGTTGATGGCATGCAGTGGATTGTCTCCTAAAACAATTGCATAGGCCATTCCTGCACCCGCAAACCCACCAATCAGGGTATGGGATGAACTGGAAGGGATACCAAAGTACCAGGTGAACAGGTTCCAGCAGATGGCTGCCAGGATGCCTGCCAGGATCACTTCTATGGTGATATAATGTTCCAGCACCGTTTTGGCGATGGTGTTGGCTACCTTGTGATCGGTAAAATAGAAATATGCTGCAAAATTAAACAGCGCTGCCCAGAGCACGGCCTGAAATGGCGAAAGTACTTTGGTTGAAACCACGGTTGCGATGGAATTGGCCGCATCATGAAACCCATTTATAAAATCAAAAGCAACGGCAAGGACAATAACAACAACCAGAATAGTCAGCATGATATTTCGTTAAGATCAGGCATTTTTTACCAAAATACTCTCCATGACGTTCGCCACGTCCTCACACCTGTCAGTAGCCGTTTCCAGTGCTAAAAGTACTTCTTTGTATTTGATCAGGGCTATGGCGTCTTTTTCATATTCAAACAGGTACCCTACCGCTTTATCAAACACTTCGTCAGCTTTGTTCTCAATACTGTTAATCCGGACGCAGGCATCGGTAATGTTCCGCAAATCTTTTAGGTTGCGCAGTTCATGTACGGCTTTTGCCATAACGGTCACGGCATCCAGGATCAGACTGGCCAGCTCTTTGATGGGTTCTGTTATTTCGACAATGTGGTAAAGTTCTATTCGATTAGCCGAATCGTGGATATAATCGGCCACATCGTCCAGGGCACTGGCCAGCGTATGTATGTCCTCCCGATCAAAGGGAGTGATAAAATTTTTACCCAGTTCCAAATGGATTTGGTGGGTAATTTCATCCCCTTTATGCTCCAAATCTTCAATTTGCGAGGCCAGTGACTTCCTGCTTTCAGGATCGTCGGTATTTACCAACTCCACCAATACTTTACCCAATTCAATTAAATTGGTACTTGCCTGTTCAAATAGTGGGAAAAACTTTTTGTCCTTGGGTACAAAATATTGGAATATGCTATTTAGTGACATAGTCTTATCATCAATGTGTACAAAGGTACGCACCCAATGTTAAGTTAATGTTAAGTTTGAGGGTATTTAATAGCGGTAAGATGTTAAGCTTTGGCGAGGGTGAAGCCAAAAGTAGATCCCAAGCCCTCGGTGCTGCGCACCGTAATGGTTTGTTGATGGGCCTCTAAGATATGTTTTACTATGGCCAAACCAAGCCCTGATCCCCCTATCTGCCTGGAACGACTCTTATCTGTCCTGAAAAACCGTTCAAAAAGACGAGGCAATAATTTTTCTTCGACACCTATTCCGTTATCGGTCACTTCAATCAACACTTGGTCAAACAACTCATAGATGTGAACGCTGGTTAGCCCTCCCACTTTTCCGTACTTAAAAGAATTGTCGATCAAATTAACCAAAACCTGCCTGATTTTTTCCCGGTCTGCATGGACCGTCATTGGTGTATGGTATTTTTCTTTAAATAAAAGCTGGATTTGATTTTGCTGAGCTTTCAGTTCCATTGTATCCATGACCTCCTTGATAAGCAGAACCACATCAAACCGCTGATAGTTGACGGGTATCTCGCCACTTTCCAGCTTTGAAATGGCGTCGAGGTCTTTGATGAGGTAATTGAGCCGTTCCAGATTTCGCGAAGCTTTTTCAAGGAATATTGCCGCCTGATCGGGATCGTCACGCAGCAAGTCATCCTGTATGGCATCTATGTATCCCTGAATGGCAAACAACGGTGTTTTAAATTCGTGGGAAATGTTTGACAGGAACTCCCTTCTGAACTGCTCCTGGCTTTTTAGCGCATCAATCTCTTTTTTCTTATCCCTCGCCCAGTTTGTTACCTGCAGATGAACATCGTTGATGGGATCATCGCTAGTCTTTTCACCCAATGCGTCTTTCAGATCCTTTCCTAACTTGAGGTTATGAATAAGTTTATAGATCAATTTGATCTTGCTGTATACATATCGCTCTATAAAATAATAGAAAACAATGAAACTGGATACAAAAGCAATCCCAAATGTGATCAGCAGGTAATACCAGCTGTGCTGAAAGTAAAAATTGACGACTCCCAATGAAAGTGCAACCGCAAAGGCATTAATAAATACAAGTGTTCTGAATTTCATCTTACCATATAGCCAATGGCGTAATTCCTCCAGTTACTTTTTCGCCTAACTTTACGTTCACTTTTGTACCTAATGGTAAAAAAACGTCTACTCTGGATCCGAATTTAATAAAGCCAAACTCCTGGCCTTGTGCCACCTGATCACCTTCTTTTACATACCACACAATGCGGCGGGCCATTGCGCCTGCAATTTGCCGGAACAGGACCTCTTTGCCTTGTTGATTTGCTACCACAACTGTTGTCCGTTCATTCAATATGGATGATTTTGGGTTCCATGCCATCAAATACTTACCAGGGTGGTATTTAAAAAACCGAACGAGGCCACTTATTGGAGTCCGGTTGATGTGCACATTTACTGGAGACATAAAAATAGAAATCTGTATCCGCTTATCTTTAAAATATTCGGTTTCTTCCGTTTCTTCGATTACAACAACTTTACCGTCTGCCGGACAAAGTATATGGCCATCATTCAGCGGGATTAGGCGTTTCGGGCTTCTAAAGAACTGAAGAATTGTTACAAATAAAACAAAAGATATCACATAGACCAGCCAGATTATCCGGGGATAATCTGGCAAATAATAATGTGCCAGTGCATTAATAATGAAAATAAAAAGTACTGTGAGTGCGATAGAGGTATAACCCTCTTTATGTATGGTCATATAAAAAATAACGTGTTCAAGGCAAAGATAAGGATAAGGATCCAAATGCTACTATGCCAACAAAATCTATATTTTTTTGTATGGGATACAATTTTCAGTATGTTTGTTCAGAACAATCATATCTTTATTTATTACGATGAAAAATGCCTTATACGTTTTATGTATTTTCACTTTCGCTTGTCTGCAAAGCAATGCACAAACAAAAACAGCCTTCGCTATTATTCCCCAACCCAACTCTGTAATGGCCCGGGATGGCAGTTTTGTATTAAATACATCTACCCAAATTGCTTATGATACTGACTCGGATAAAAAAACAGCCAACCTGTTTCAATCGTTTATCAAAAACGCCTACGGCCTCAACCTACCTATACAACAGTCAGGCGAGGGTGATCACCTCATTTACTTTTCGTCTAAAAATGCAGCAGGATTAACTAATGAAGCCTATGAATTGCAGGTTGATCCTGATAAGGTAGTACTTAAAGGTAAAGAAGCTGGTTTGTTTTACGCGTATGAAACCTTACTGCAAATTCTGCCGGATACTTTAACAGGTCAGCTAACTATTCCGGCGGTGACTATCAAAGATCAACCCCGCTATGCATACCGTGGCCTTCACCTGGATGTAGGCCGACACTTTTTTCCGGTTTCTTACATAAAAAAATACATTGATTTGATTGCTGCCTATAAACTGAATAATTTTCATTGGCACCTTACTGAAGACCAAGGCTGGCGTATTGAGATCAAGAAATATCCAAAGCTAACCCAAATTGGCGCTTTTCGTGACCAAACATTGTTAGGGCGTTACCGCAATCCAGGCGAATACGATAGCATCCGTTATGGCGGATTTTATACACAGGATGAAGTAAAAGAGGTGGTAGCTTACGCCGCAGCTCGTTACGTTAAGGTTATACCCGAAATAGAGATGCCTGGTCATGCCCTGGCAGCATTAGCTTCTTATCCGGAATTGGCCTGTGGTGATCATCCGGGTCCTTTTAAAGTGGGCCAAACCTGGGGCGTTTTTGATGATGTTTACTGTGCCGGAAAAGAAGAAACTTTCAAATTTATTGAAAATGTACTGGACGAAGTGCTTCCCCTGTTTCCAAGCACCTATATCCATATTGGCGGTGATGAATGCCCGAAAACCCGTTGGAAAACCTGCCCTTATTGCCAAAAGCGAATGAAAGATAACGGGTTGAAAGATGAACATGGCTTACAAAGTTACTTCATACAACGCATCGAAAAATATTTGAACAGTAAAGGCCGCCGTATTATTGGTTGGGACGAGATTCTGGAAGGGGGGTTGGCGCCTAACGCCACCGTGATGAGCTGGCGCGGGGAAGAGGGAGGCATTGATGCTGCTAAGCAGGGACATGATGTGATTATGACTGCCAATAGCTACGGCCTGTATTTTGACCATAAACAGGGGCCAGATTCCGAACGGGAACCGTTAAGTATTGGTGGTTATTCATCCCTGCAAAAGGTTTATATCGCCGAACCGACTCCTAAAGGTCTTTCGGCTGAAGAGCAAAAGCATATTTTGGGTGTGCAGGCTAACGTATGGACAGAATACATAGAGACAAGTAATAAAGTTGACTTCATGGTTCTTCCTCGAATATATGCCCTTTCTGAAATAGCCTGGACCGCCCCTGAGCACAAGGATTGGAAAAACTTTTCGGAAGTTCGTGTCCCTGCCCGGTTAGCTGTTTTAGACCTTACAGGAACAACCTACCGAGTTCCGGAGGTCATTGGCTTAAAAGACACCGTGGTATATGCCAGCAGTTATCTGGTGGATCAATTACTGCCATCGGTTAAAGGAGGAAAGATCTATTATACACTCAATGGTCTTGATCCATCCGAAACAGACAAGGAATATAAAGGACCCATCACGGTCAATGTGCCCGCAGGAAAACAGCGGGTTTTCAAGGCGATTGTAGTGGCTCCTTCCGGACGGACCAGCAATTTCGTAGAGACCGTTATTGTGAACACTAAGAAAAAATAATACGGATGAAACATCCCTGGTGGTGCCTTTTTGTACTTGTTCTGCTGAGTGCTTGTCATCAGAAAAGCCCTAATAACAAACGGCCTTCGGCGGCCTCCCTACGTCGCGAAGCCTTAAAACAATGGGATAAAACCATTCCTGGCAATTTCAGCCCACAGACTTCGCTTCGATTTGACAGCACTTACTTACGTGGATTTCTGGAGCAATATCCTGATATGGTACGGTACGAAAGCGATATTCGCAAATTTTATTCAAAAAGGCAGTATGCCTTCGCATGGTTTGATGGCAAGGGGCTTATTGAACCCGCTGGCAACCTAAGCGACCGCATCCTGAACCTGGCCGGTGAAGGCCTTAATAAATCAACCCCTTATCAAGCGGTCCTGGACTCACTTATTCACAACTATCGAGAAAATTCAGGTGCACATAAAGCAAGCAAACCATTGGAGCTAATGCTTACCGCACAGTATTTCGCTTTCGCTAAACTGGCTTGGCAAGGCATTGACGAAAGTCCGGAGAAAGCTAATGACTGGTTTGTGCCGCGCAAAAAGGTGTCTTATGAGCAATACCTGGACAGCATGCTCCAACAGAAACCCAACCATTCACATAATGCTTATAAGGACCCTGTTTACCGGCAATACGATCATCTCCGGGCATTTATCAGCCAATATAAGCATCTCGACGAACGAGGTGTTTGGCCAGCCATCAATTTGGATAAAAGCATTAAATCATTTAAATATGGTGATTCGTCGGAAACATTGGTTAAAATTCGCCGGCGCCTGTATGCACTCGGCGATCTAAAGAGCGATACGTTAAGCCCAAGCTATGACTCTACCTTGTTCAAGGCCATGCAGCAGTTTCAGGAAAGGCACGGGATCAATCCGGATGGCGCTATCGGTCCGGGAACGCTAAGCGAATTGAACATAAGTCCAAATCAACGCCTGCGGCAGATTATTGTGAATATGGAGCGGAGCCGTTGGTTGCCGGCAAGCCAACAAGGGGAATATCTTGGGGTAAACATCCCCGAGTTTAAGTTGCACATTTACCGGGACGATAGTTTGCTTTGGAGCACCAATGTGGTTGTAGGAAAAGCGCTGCATGAAACCGTCATTTTTTCCGGAAATGTAAAATATGTGGTCTTTAGCCCCTATTGGAATGTGCCTCCCAGCATTGTAAAGGCGGAGATTGTTCCCGGCATGAAACGCAATTCCAATTACCTTATTGCCCACCATATGGAAGTTACAGGCAACAGCGGAGGTCTCCCGGTAGTACGCCAGAAACCGGGACCCGCTAATTCACTGGGGCTCGTCAAGTTCCTTTTTCCAAATAGCCATAATATATACCTGCACGACAGTCCCGCCAAATCGCTATACAATGAAACGTCGCGGGCATTTAGCCACGGCTGTATCCGGGTGAGTGAGCCAAAGCGGCTGGCCGAGTTTTTATTAAAAAAAGACAGTACATGGACTGCTGAAAGCATTGATAAAGCCATGCACCTGGGCAAGGAAAAAACCGTCACGCTTAAACAAACAGTGCCGGTTTTTATTGCCTATTTCACCGCATTTGTTGACCGTAGGGGCCGTCTTAATTTTCGCAAAGACATTTACAAACGGGATGAACGATTGGCAGAGTTGCTTTTAAATGCGAATAACAATTCCAACTAATAACTAAGTGTAACTTAAAAGGTAATTACGCAGGAATAGCGCTTAATAATGTCCTCCAAGCTTCGCTCTCAGGTATACCTGGCTTACGCTTGCCAAAGAATTGTACGATGGTATTTCCTTCTGCATTATAAACCTCTATACTATGAACCAAGCCATCTACTGTCGGCTTCTTCACCAGCCAGATGGCAGCTATACCATCCATACGCAGGTGCATGTTAAACATTGGGTCGAGCACGTTAAACCAAGGGCCTGTCTCTACCAACCGATTAATTTGGCCGGTATGTATTTGTATACAGCCCGCACTTCCCGTAAATACCATGATCTCCGTTTGACTATCAGAAGCTGCTTTTAATAGATCTTTTAACGTTTCTAATTCCAGCCGCACGGTGTATCCTTCGGGAGCTAGCCTAATGGCCTGTGATCGGCTTAGCCGGTGCTTCTTAACCATGGAATGAAAGTCATGGGTATCCTTTAGTGCTATCCAGTCCTGATGGAAACCTGCCAGGTCTGCGTCCTCATCGGCAATATCCGTAGCCGGGACCGGCAAGGGCTGTGTTTTCAATGCCGTGGCCTGTTCTTGCGCCCGGTATTTGTCCACCAGCTGATTATAAGCTAGCCGATCGCTGTGTTCGGTGAGGTATATTTTATGCACTGCAGTGCCATCGCTGTCAAAAAACTGTAAGCTGAGACGCTCATCTTCATTAACGGCAAAACCAAAATGCCAGTGTGACATAAACAAGCGCAGATCGATATCTGGCGTGACCACCAAGCCCACGTGACCATTAAACCCCACTTTCTTATAGATTCCTTTACGCTCATGTACGCAATGGTCGTTGCGTGTCAACGCCATCACTTTACCAAGACCCTCGGTTTCTTTCAGTAACCCTTGAAAATCATCGTTTAAGCGGTTCACACCTTGGCCTATGCCTGTATTGAGCAATTCAGCTTCGCTTACTTCTAGTTGTTTTGCCGCATCGCGGATGCGCAGTTTCGGGTTTTCAGCTTTCAGAGCTTCCCATTTTGCTTTCAAATTTGATAGTATCGTTTCCATATCGTTTTATTATTTATTATTTATGAGTATCCATCAAGTCGCCGGGAAATATCAAGGGTCTATCCGGGTCGTCTGTAGTGATTAGCCTGACGCCAATGCCGAATGCGTCCTGAATATGTTTGCCGGTAATTACTTCCCGGGGCTTGCCATAAGCCACCATGCGACCTTCTTTCAGAATTAGGATATGATCTGAATAATGGGCAGCAAAATTAATATCATGCAATACGGTGACTATGCTATGCCCGGCTCCAGCCATTTTTTTTGCTATTAGTAACAGCTGTTGCTGATAAAGTAAATCCAAACCTGTTGTGGGTTCGTCGAGAAATAAGACCGCATGCGGCACATCTCTGATCTGGGCGATAACCCGCGACAACTGCACTCGCTGTTGTTCACCGCCAGATAAGGTGTGATAGTTCCTGGCGGCCATATCTATAATCCCCGTATCTTCCATTGCCAAGCGTACCACCTCCATATCTTGCTGACTAGGGCGTACATCAAAATGTGGATAACGACCCATTAATACAATTTCTTTAACGGTAAAAGCGACCGATAAGGTATGCCGCTGCATCAATACCGCACGCATTTTGGCTAGTTGCTGTGAGGATAGTTCCGCGATGGTTATACCATTTAGGCTTATAGTGCCTGCATGGGCCTTTTGATCGCCACATAACAATTTCAAGAGCGTACTTTTTCCTGCTCCATTAGCCCCGATGATAGAAAGCATCTCTCCTTTCCGCACTTCGAGGCTTACATCATGCAATAGTCTGCGCTTTCCAGCCCAATATTCTATGCTTTCTGCTTTAATCATCGCTATTCCTCTTTTTTTGGTTTACAATGATATAAATAAATACTGGAACGCCTATCAGTGAAGTCACAATACCTATTGGTAGCTCTGCTGGGGACGCAACCGTCCTGGCCAGCAGGTCTGCACCCGTCAATACTGACGCTCCCAACAGTGCAGACCCCGGGATCACTAAGCGATGGTCTGCGCTAAAAGCCATTCGGATCATATGCGGGATAATGAGGCCAATGAAGCCAATTATACCAGCGACGGCTACAGAACCACCCACAGCCATAGTTGCCAGGATAATGACATTCCTTTTTACTTGGTTCGTATTAATTCCCATATGTCTGGCTGTGGCGTCCCCCAGCGAAAAAGCATTAAGCGATTTCGCCAAAAACGGCAAAACCAATAGTGGTATACCTATAAAGGGCATGACGGTAAATACCGATTGCCAGGTTGCACCGCCCAGGCTGCCGAGGCTCCAAAACGTGATCGTACGCAACTGCTCGTCGGTAGCCATGTAGGTCATTAACCCTATAAAGGCTCCCGCTAGCGCATTCATAGCAATTCCAACCAGCAACAGTGATGCAATGTCTGCTTTGCCATGGCGAATAGACAACCGGTAAACCATAAATGTAGTAAGACAAGCACCTATAAACGCCGCTACCGATAAGGCATAATAACCTAGATACCCGGTCAATTGTTGGAATATACCCACTTCTAATACGATCATAGCTACCGCAAAAAGCGAAGCCCCCGATGAGATGCCAATTAGTCCAGGTTCTGCCAATGGATTGCGGAATAGACCCTGAAAAGCTGCTCCAGATGTTGCCAAACCTGCACCAATCAGCATTGCCAAAATTGTCCGGGGAAACCGGAGCACCCATAGTACCGCTTCTTGCCTGGGCAGGAAATTATGGTGGCTGTTGAGGCCCAAACGAGCACCAACGATTGAAAAAAAAGCATCCAACGGGATAGACACAGCACCCAAACATACAGACAACGTCATAACCATTAGCAATAGCACCAATAAGCCTCCCATGATGAGGCTATAGTTTTTTACCATTTATTGATGTATTTTTTGAGTTAACTCCGCCACCGCCTGGCCAAGTCTGGGCCCAAATCCCGTCAGCAATGCTCCGTCCATACTTACTACTTTTTTATTTTTCCCAGCTTTGGTCTGATCAATGCCCTGTACGGATAACAGCCCTCCTATGCCACCCAAACTTTCCAGTCCACTGCTAAATAATAGAATCACATCGGGGTCTGACTCTACCAACGACTCTGCTGTGAGCGGTTTAAAATCAGAGAAGCCTGTTACTGCATTCTCGCCGCCGGACAATTGGATGATAGTTTGTACTTGGGTTCCTTTGCCCGCCACCATCATTGTTCCAGTGCCACGTGCATAAATAAACAATACTTTTGGTTTAATTCGTGCGTGAATGATCCTTGATGCCCCAGCCAGGTCTTTATCCAGTTTGGCAATCATCCCTGCCGCCAGCTGCGTTTTGCCAACACTGGCTGCTACCTCCCTAATCAATTTGCGCGTCCCTTCGGCAGAATATTCCTGTTTAAATAATAATAATTTGATGCCAGCACTTTTTAGCTGGGTGATCAGCTCGGGCTTCATATCCAAATACAAGCCTGTTACGA
Source organism: bacterium A37T11 (assembly GCA_900109895.1). GTDB lineage: Bacteria > Bacteroidota > Bacteroidia > Sphingobacteriales > Sphingobacteriaceae > A37T11. The sequence goes on along the minus strand of FOBR01000013.1, from coordinate 93,263 downwards.
TATCTGGTTGTAAAGCCAATATTCCTTCGGCAGACAAATTGCGGTTATGTCCCACTTTGGGTTTTGCCCGCATACTGGCTGGATAGGTACTCGTTACATCCACACCCACTAAATTTTTTTCCAATCCCAGATCTGCCAATATTTCGCTTATGGTACCATTTACCGAAACAATCTTTACTCCAGGAGATAATGATTTACTGCCTTGGGCCAGGATTGTTCCTGGCCCAAATAACAATAAAAAAAACAAATATATTTTACAGGTACTCATATTATACTCCCTTTTTGACCAGTGCATATTCCAGTTTTGGATATCCTCTGGTACCTCCATCCTGTGTAGTGAAACTAATGAATTTAATTTTATATATATTACCAGCAGCATCTTTAATGACATAAAACCGATCGGTTTTTACGCCCGCCTGCGTGGAGGGCGAAGTGGTGCGCCAATTTGAGCTGATGGTGTTACGGCTATTGCTAAACGTTACACTGCTTAAATTGCTTTCATTAAATGCCTGGTAGCCTACCGTGCTGGTGAGTACTTCAGCTGACTGTGTATTTCCCAAATAATTGGTGAATATCAAGTCTGAAAAAGCATAAGGAAAGCTGCCAGTAAAATATATACTATACGTCCATTCCATGTCCCAATGGTCTTTTGTGGGTTCTACGGCTACCGCGGCTCCACTGTTAAAAGAAACGTAATTAAAGTTATATTTGGTATCTTTAGTCACGGTTACTGTTTTAAACGTAGTTTCGTTTAACTTGGCAAACTGTAACGTATAGCCTCCTGAGGCTCTTACAATTCGCACTTTCACCAAATCGGCTGCAGTGGACGTAGTTCCAGAACCTCCTGCCCGGTTGATCACATAGACTTTATTATCACCATCTGTAGCAGAAACCTGCTGAATCGCTGTTTTTGCCAGGTCGCCAGTTACATCGTCAAATAGACTAAAGGTTCCTTTACCGAAGCCCAGTTCCAAATCGGCAATATTGATATCTGCGGATGAAACCTGCGCTAGGTCGGTTTTATTCACGGTAACTACGGAGGCCGCCGTTGAATTATTTAAGATCACCCTAAAATCGTCACCGCTATAAAAGCCCAAATCCCAGCTATCCCTTGCCACAGAAACCTGCGAATTTGCGCTTAAGTCTACGAATACTGAATTAACGGCTGCCGCACCCCCTTCACCACCGTTTAGTGTGAGTGAGCTGCCTTGGGAAATAATGGATGCAAAGCTAAGCGTGAGCTTAGCTGTTTGACCTATCAATACAGGCTGTCCGGCAGATTTAATGGTAAACGCCAGCGATTCCGTTCCTTCAAGCAGCACACCATCGGCCCTCACTACTTTGAAAGATACAGTGTTGCTGCCAGCCGGCACGGTGACCATCAGGGATCCTTCCGTGGCAGAAGGCTCTGTAGTGAATTGTGTACCATAGTTAACGCCCGAAGCTTGCAGGTCTATAGTCAGTGGCACGGCAACATCAGTGGATCGGCTTAAGTTGAGCGTAACAGTGGCAGAGCCATCTTCCGATTCCATCCCTTGGGTGTCACTTACAAAATTGACCAGATTGTCAGGCAGTGGAGGGTCGTCATTTTTACAGGAAATTACCGTAAATGTTCCTAAAATAACGTAATATAATAGCTTTTTCATGAACTTGTGATTTAACATGTTGAATATTGATGAATTAAAAATTAATAGTTGCTAAACTGAAAATTGAGGCCCAAAAAAAATGAACGGCCATAGCCCAGCGGAACCGGCCCACCTGTACTGTGTGCCCCTCCCACATCGGCTGAGGTGTTCCTGACATTGGTGACATTAAAAAGATTCTTAACCCCACCAGCTAGTGACAACCTGTTGTTAATGTATTTATTAATCGTGAAATCAGCGATATGGTAGGCTGATCGCTCTGCACGATGGATAATAGTTTCTTCGTTTTCAATGGTAGTTTCATAGGAGGGCAGTTTGCCGTTGAATTTATAAAACAGGCTGACGTCAGTCCTGATCTTTTTTAAGTGATACAGCAGGTTGGCATTGACTTCAGGATACCAAGTCAATCCGGGAAGGCTGGTATCCTCCTCATGCAGGCGATTATATACACCTGTATAAGAAAAACCTATACCAACCTGCAAGTTCTGATAATATACTGTATTATTCCATGTACCACCGGTAGTACGATATTTATCAATATTAATATACGTCATTACAGCTGGATTGGTCTGATCGTAACCCGTGGTGATCAGGTTATTAAAATCATTATAAAAAGCTCCCAGTTCTGATTTTAACTGCATGGAACCCCATTCACGTGTTTTTAGTGCAACAGAAGCATTAAAGCTGTTAGAAAACTCGGCTTCGAGATGTTCATTTCCTCTGATGGAGTGGCTGGCGTCAAAGAAATCGAAGTAGAGTTCACGAAGGGCCGGAGACCTGAAACCTCGTGCATAAGCCAGCCGTAAATCCAGTGCCTTTGAAAGAGATACTTTCGCATTGATCGACGGGATGACTGGCGGTGCATCGTAGACCGAATTTTTGATAAAGCGTAATCCGGGCCTGAGATGGATGCCAGGAGTAACAGCCACTTCAGAAGACACAAAAAAAGCATAATCATTGATCGTTGGCGTACCCAGGATGCGGGCACCACTGCTTCCTGTCAGACTGATCTCGGCACCAGGCTGTAATGACACCGAATTGGAAATGCGGTACTGCAGCGTACTCCTAAAAAATTTGCTATCAAACATCGATTTATCCTGCTCACCTGCACCCAGTGAAAGTCTGCGATCGCCCGTTAAAACATCCAATGTAGTTGTTTGCGTCCTCCGGCTATAGTCAGTATATGAAGCGGCGCCCGAAAAACTCATCCGGCTGTTGATATTCCACTCAACCTGCAACTGGTGCATCCAACGATTGCTTAAATAATGCTGATCTGTTTGTATATGCGTATTTATATTTGGTGCGCCGTTATTTTTGATCGTTTCATCTTCTGCATCCAGACGATACCAGATATGTATCGTGTTGTTGCGGTAACCCGTTGTCACATTCCCCAGCAACTGGTCTTTGGGCAGCCAGCCCAACTGCGCGCCATTAAAATTATTCCGGGTTATATGGCCGTCAAGCTGCCAGCCTTTATGCTGCCAATTTACCCCAACATGTTCATGATGGGTGCCGCTTCCCTGAAAGCCCTTGTAGTCATTTCCTGCCGTTTCTTCCTGAATTCTCCCCGATACCCGAAAGTTTTCGCCCCCTGCACCCTTCTGGGTGATCAGATTTATAACCCCACCCAGCGCATCGCTTCCATAACTCACTGACATCGGTCCTTCCACGAGTTCGATGTGGTCAATCTGATTAATATCAATCTGGTTGAGGCTTTCCCGGGTATCACCGCGGTCCAGTAACGGCACTCCGTCCAACAAGATCTTAACGCGCTGACCAGACATTCCCATTAATGAAATATCAGTCGTTCCCAGCGTAAGGTCATTTGTGAACCGCACCCCCAGTTGATCACTCAAAACCTCCTGCACTTTGGTTGCATTGCGTAACCGTATCTGCTCATGGCTTAGTGTACGTACTAAATAAACCGAGTTATTTAATGAAATGGGTGCAAATTGCCCTGTAATTACCACCTCATCAAGTTCAATGGAAGAGACTTCCAAGGATACCTCTGGCAGATGAATGGCAGCATTTGAAACAACCTCAAGCGGAGATTCTTTTGCCACCATTCCCAAAATCTTATATTGTACAGTGTATTTACCGGGCCGCACTTTTAATACATACGTACCGTCACGTTGGGTAACCGTCACATAATTGTTCTCCCTTAGGAAAACAGTTACCCCGTCAGCAGGCTTGCCGTCGTTTGTTAATATCCTCCCTTTAATAGTACTGAGTGAGCTTTGTGCTAATACCTGAGAAAATAATATCCAAATTCCAAATAAAAGTACTTCAAATATTCTAAGCATTATTTAGACTGTTTAAAAATAATAATGCAAATTTGCAGGTACAGGCTGAATCAACAGCCACGTCAAACGGATTAAAAACAACGCCGAAAGGATTGTCACATGAAAATTACTAGCATTGAAACAGCGACAGACATTCAAGTTAATGTGGATTTTTCTATGGATTCACCTGAAAAAGGCGGGCTTAAACACTGCGATCATAAAAAGCACACTTCGCAAGGCTCTCTCTCTCTTCACTGCACCTACATTTCTGGTATTTATATTTTGGAGGGCACCTGGGACACTGGACTCCCGTGTCTACTTAGAATTTTTGGCCCACCCAGCTGCCTGATAACCCATTTTATGATAAATGGACGCATCCGGGCAACTATTCACCCGATTGAAAAACCACAGATTATAGAAGATGGCCAGTATCATACTTATTTTAGTGAACAGCTCCAAACTGTTATTGAAATAGATAACCCTTCCAAATTGATTACATTATGCCTGGCCACACCATTTCTCCAATCTCAACAAATCGGAATTGCACAGAAGCTGGGGTCATCATACATAATCAAAGAGAAAGACCTTCAAAAATTGCATGAAGTCAAATCTCTTGTCGAGTCAAACCTCCGGCGGCCATCCTCTTTAACTGAACTGTCGCAACAATCCGGATTAAATGAATTTAAACTCAAAAAGGGGTTTAAAGAGCTATTCGGCCATACTGTATTCGGTTATTTAAATGAACTTAGGATGAAAAGAGGAAAGGAACTTCTGAAGGAGGGGTATACCGTCGGAGAAACTGCAGACGCCGTAGGATACAAAAATGCCCACCATTTCACCGCAGCTTTCAAAAAGAAATGGGGAATTCTGCCCAGCAAGGTTAAACCTGCTATTATTATCATGTTAATGACAGTTTTTTCCCTAATTGTTAAGATTTTGTGAATTCTACCTTATATTTGGCGCGCAAAGTTTATTTGTCACTATTCTTGTACACAAAGAAAACAATCACATATTGATAAAAAACTAACAATTAATCAAATTTTATTACATAAATAATGTCTATACAGAATAAAAAGATCCGGGTGGCCATTGTAGGAGTAGGGAACTGTGCCAGTTCTTTAATACAAGGAGTGGAATATTACACCCGGTTACCTGAGCAAAAATCAGGGCTTATGGCGGATGACATTGGTGGCTATACTGCCAAAAACATTGAGTTTGTCTGCGCATTTGATATCGATGACCGAAAGGTAGGTAAGCCCCTAAAGGATGCGATGTTTGAAAAGCCCAACTGTACAATTATCCTGAATGATCAGATTACCACGGAAGCACCCGTTTATCCCTCTGTAGTACTGGACGGCGTTTCTCCACTGATGGAAGCCTATCCGGAGTCACAGCGGTTCGTCATCAGGGAAAGTTTAAAAAATACCGACCTGCTGAATCGCAAGGTTAATTATGATGCTGATTTGGTTGCCCAGCGCAGACAGGAAATTATTGAAAAACTTAAGGTACATCAACCAGACGTTTTAATTAATTACCTTCCAGTCGGCTCGCAAGTTGCTACTGAGTTTTGGGCTGAAATCTGCTTGGAGCTGGGTATATCTTTGGTCAATTGTATTCCTGTGTTCATTGCTTCAGATCCGGAGTGGGAAAATAGGTTTATCGAGGCTGGCATACCTATTATTGGTGACGATATGAGAAGCCAATTTGGTGCTAGTATCGTTTCCCAAATGTTGCAGGAACTTGCATTTGCCAGAGGACACCATGTTAAGGCCCATATTCAACGGAATGTTGGCGGAAATACAGATTTTCTAAATATGGAAGATAAGGATCGTCTTAAATCCAAGAAGATTTCTAAGGAAAACGTAATTCGCGCTCAAAACGATATCCGGGGTATTTCTACAGAAAACAGCTTTCTGCATGCAGGACCTTCAGAATATATTGCGTTCTATGGAGATAACAAAGTGGCCAATTTCCGATTGGAACTAGAAGGATTTATGGGTGCTCCTGTTATTTTTGATGCGCAGCTTTCAGTTCAGGATTCACCTAACTCAGCAGGTGTAGTTATCGATGCTATCCGTTACGTATATGTAGCCAGGGAAATGGGTCTGGTTGGTGCTCTTAGAGGACCTTCTGCAGCCACCCAAAAAACGCCGCCTGAACAAATGATGTTCAGCCACGCCCTGGAAGAATGCCACGCATTAGCAAACCGGCAATTGACTGAATCTACTATTAAACAGAAAGCTGTCGAAAAGGTAGTTCAAGAAGGCGTATAACCGCCTTAAACGCTTGATAAGACTGTTATTACATAAAGAAAGCCGGGTTTTGCCCGGCTTTCTTTATGTAATAAATTTTGATTATTAAACGTTAAAACAGTATCCTACCGCAATGACGGCCCTGTACCGGTTGTATCAATGGCAGTAGAGTCGCTGTCAGGAGCCTTGTCGATCAATTCCATAAACTGATCCAACTTTGGCGTAATAATAATCTGTGTCCGCCTGTTTTTAGCCTTTCCATCTGGTGTACTGTTGTCAGCTACTGGATTGTATTCTCCACGCCCACCAGCGGTAAGGCGTTTTGGATCCACTCCATAATTATTCTGAAGAGCTTGGACAACCGAGGATGCGCGTAGGGCACTCAGGTCCCAATTATTCCGGATGTTGGTTTGCTTAATCGGATCGTTATCTGTATTTCCTTCAATCAGCACTTCGTAATTCTTATAATCTGTGATGATTTTGGCGATCTTACTCAGCGTTTCGCCTGCCTGCTCGGATATTTCATAACTACCCGATTTGTACAGCATATTATCCGAAAGGGAAATGTAAACGACACCTTTTAATACTTGCACATCCACATCCTGCATTTCTTCACGGCTCAACGAACGAGTCAGGTTATTGGTCAGCACCATATTCAGTGAGTCACTCTTATTTTTCGTATTCACCAAGTGCTGAATATACTTATTTGAAGCATTGATCTCATCGACCAACTTTGAAACATTTACATTTCCCTCGCTGGTTGACGTGAGGCATTTATCAAGCGCCGCCTGTAGGGAGGCTACGGTTGATTTTTCTGAGGCAATCTGTTCTTCTAAACTGCTAACCCGGGTTTTACTGGATGCAAGCTCCTGCTGGCTATCCTGAAAACGCTTAGCTAATTCTCTATTCCTAACCTGTAATTCGTCATAATTGGCCTGCAAGGCCTGATGCACTTTTTTACTGACGCCACAACTGGTTGACACCAATGCTACCAACATCAATATCGGTACTATTGAAATTTTCATCGTTTTTCTAATTTAATATATTTAAGGCCTTGTAACCATTGTGCAGGCCCCTAATGCCTGTAAAGATATCAAAAATAACTATGCTTATTATCCGATTATTTGACAAAGATTTATTCTTTGTTCAATCGGATCCGTCAGACACAGAACAATGTCGGCATTTTAGCCACACCTCCATGGGCGGGAAATTGTCATCAGAAAGTCTTATTTCAAAAATAATTTTACAAAGTGTATAGATCACACTATCTTTGTGTCATCATAATTTAGGTTTATAATTGGTTTAAAGGCCTTCGTTCTCCCCGTTCGAAGGCCTTTTTTATAAAATTCTTTTAAATGAATTCCTGCCCACTATACCGCATTCCTTTTCACAGTATGATTTGAAAGTTGAATCCGTTTCTTTTATTAGGCTTATTTGCCTAAACTTTAAGAAACCATTTGTTTCGGTAAAGAACATACATAAATGCCCATTCAACGGCAATAAATCCTAATACGCCGCCAATATCCGAAATAGATGATGGGAAATAGTGCAATAGGCCACCAAACAACTTTTGGGAAGTGTAATTAAAATCTATGAACCGATGAGCCATGTAGATGACGATAGAATTCATGCCAATAACGACAAAGAAGAGCGTCCATTTACGGAAGTTTAATACGTCAATCACCCAGTAAAACAACGCGAGTAAGATTAGACTTACGCTACCCGCTGCAAGCACAAACGAACTTGTCCAAAGATTCTTATTGATGGGAAATACCTCATTCCAGAAAATAGCCAAAATTGCCAAAATTATTCCCGCTACCGCCATATTTATAACTTTTCGACTTTTTGAATCTTTGATTTCTGGTTTATGCAACTCAATCCCTGTTAAAATTCCCAAAAGCCCCGTAGCCACTGCTGGAAAAGTAGATGCAAGTCCTTCAGGATCATGAATGGTTTTGTAAAGGTGGCCTGGCATTAAAACACGATCCAAATAACTTGCCGGATTGCATGCCATGGTCATTTCTCCTAAACCACACCCGGGTACCGGGAAATAACAGATAAAAGCCCAGTAAAGTAAAAGTATCGCAAAGAATATTATATAGAGATATTTTTTGTTTGGCACATACAGGTAGATAATCTGGGCAAACATACCAGCTAAGCCGATACGTCCCAATACGCTCCCATATCGCATTTCTGAAAAAGGCTTTTCAAAAAGCCCATTATTGGTAATGATGCCTAGCACGACCAGAATCAGGCCGCGCTGTATGGCTTTTCGTAAAAGTGCAGAACGGGTCATCCCTTTTGCCAGCCTGCTCGAGAATGAAAATGGGGTAGACACTCCTGCCATAAACAGGAAAGTTGGAAATATGCAATCATAAGCTGTAAATCCATTCCAATCCGGATGTTCAAATTGCAGGGCCAGGGTGGTAGCCCAGGCAAATCCGGTCACTTTTGCCAATACTTGGAAAATTGAATCTCCCCCAGAGATCCAAAACATGTCGAATCCTCTTAGCGCATCCAGCGACAGAAGTCTTTGTCGATTTTCTTTCATAGTCATAAATTAATTTTTCAGCATTTTAAAAATCCCTGATAAAAATTTAAAACAATTTACAACTGGGTGGCGTAAGCAAAGTTAAAATTGTTTTTATACTTTGCAAATTATTTTAAGTATTAAACCCTAATAAAGTTATATTTTTTAAAATGCAATCCTAAATTTATGCTGGAAAATTGAAATCTTTACCTTTTTAAATCATTTTATCAAGTTATCTTTGTTAATTAAACAAATACTCCTATAACTAATTTATAAAGTATGTTTACCGACATTCAAAATCATTCAGCCCTCTTCAAAGATATTTTCAGGTGTCTGTATTATGAAAAGGCACTTTCTTGTGCCGATCTAAGTTTCCGCATACAACTTAGTATTCCAATGATTGCAAAGGCTCTCCGGAAAATGGTTAAAGAAGGCTATGTCGAAGAACAAGGTTTCGCTCCATCCAAGGGAGGCAGAAAACCACTGCTCTACAGTTTAAAAGGCGATGAGTATTTTATCCTTACGGTAGCCATGGACCAGCTGACCACAAGAATTGGTGCTGTGAATCTTCACAATGAGAAATTGATTGCTGCAGTGAACTATAAATTGGCACTGCAGGATAATCCAGATTCGGCGGAAGAATTGATTCGGGCGATAGAAAACTACCTAATTTTAACATCTGTAGACAAAAAAAAATTTATTGGCGTAGGCATTGGCATGCCTGGCTTTGTGAGTGTTGAAACTGGGATTAATTATTCCTACCTCCCAACAAAGGATGTAAGTATTACTAAACTTATCAGCGACCGGCTGGGCCTTGCCGTATTTTTAGATAATGATTCCAGCATCATTGCCTTGTCAGAACTTACGTTTGGAAAAGCAAAAAATGAAGACAACGTAATGGTGGTAAACCTGGGCTGGGGTATAGGGCTTGGAATGATCCTGAATGGAAGCCTATTTAAAGGAAGCGAAGGTTATGCCGGCGAACTAAGCCACATCCCCATCACAGAAGACGGCAAATTGTGTTCCTGCGGCAAACAAGGTTGTCTGGAGGCTGAAGCCTCCTTATTAGCTATCACCGATCAGGCAATCAAAGGCATCCGACAGGGCAAAGCCACCATACTACAGAATCTGGACATAAATAATCTGTCGAAATTTGAGATTGGGGATGCACTACTGGACGCTTCTTTGAATGGTGACCAATATGCCATCGAACTTATATCTGAAGCTGGATACAAAATTGGAAGAGCTTTGGCCATACTTATACATCTCATGAATCCCAAAACGATTGTCCTTAGCGGCAGGGGGGCGGTTGTTGCCAATCTGTTAATGCCTCCTATACAACAAGCCCTAAACAAACATTGCATTAAACGTATCTCAGCCAATACTGCTATTGTGATTTCAGAAATAGGTTATGAAGCGGAGTTGTTAGGGGGCGCTGTCCTGGTGGTTGAAAGCCTGCTCCGATAACTACATACCTAAAAACCAAAATCATTGTGGGATATTAAGCTTAATGTGTATAGATCTATTTTTAATATAATATCTTTGCCTAAACAGCCGTCCAATTTAGTTAGTGTTAATTTTTTCTTGATGATAACATGCCAAAACGATTTTTATCTCTTCTATGGCTCATTTTTATAACCGCCACCGGACTAAAAGGGCAGATAGGCCCACACACCCGTTATGTCAATACGCTTATCGGGACGTACGCCCTTACAGATCCTAAGATACTGGGATATGAACTGCCCCAAGGCTGGAGATCATGGGCCGGACTAACATTTCCCGGAAGTTCACTCCCCAACGCCATGGTTCAACTTAGCCCCATTACAGAATTTGGATCAGGGGCAGGATATGAGTATGAAGACTCTGTGATTCTGGGTTTTGCACATACCAATAAGGGTCATTGGAACCTGTGTAATATACCGGTGCTTCCCCTATCTAAACCAGGAACCAAATTTGGCTCCAGGTTTTCCCACAAGAATGAACACTCCTCCCCAGGTTATTATCAAGTCTATCTGGATGACTATAAAATTGACGTCCGTTTAACATCCACTTTAAGGTGCGGATATCACCAATATACCTATAAAAATAACAGTGATAGGCAAATTCTGTTTGACTTGGCGAAAGCCAACAGCCGTGTGGGTATCTGGAATATTGAGCAAATAGGCAACACCGCTATACAGGGGTTTCAAAGCGGGGAAAATGTCTATTTCTACGCCACACTAAACGCTCCCATCGCAAAACTTGAAAAAGTTAAAGAAGGTCATCATTCAGGCTATGCTATAGTGCATTTAGCAGATGGTGATTATGGGCCTGTTGAACTTAAGATTGGATTATCGTTTGTTAGTGCCAAAAACGCCAAACAAAATTTGGAGGAAGAAATTGGTACAAAATCCTTCAACGATATTCGCGAAGAAGCCAACCGCACCTGGGAACATCTATTGTCGGCTGTACAGGTTAAAGGTGGCACTACTAAGCAAAAGCAAATGCTCTACTCTTGCTTATACCGCTCGTTTTTATGGCCAGCACTTCGTAGTGATGTGAACGGGGAGTTTACAGATGCAAAAGGACAAATTAATAAGGTCGGTTTCAACTATTATACAGAACCCTCTCTATGGGATACCTATCGTAATAAAGACGTCCTTTTAGGGTTGATCACTCCGCACGTAACCCTCGATGTCATCAAGTCGATGAAAGAAGTTGGCGATAAAACAGGTTTTATCCCGACATTTTTCCATGGCGACCATGGAGCCTCATCTATTGTAGGGGCATATCTCAGAGGTATTGATTCTTTTGATGTTAAAGGCACCTATCAACTGTTGCTCAGGAACGCCAATGTTTCACCCGGAGCCAGGCCCTATTTAGATGAATACATTCGAAAAGGTTTTATATCAGACCCAGACATTCCTAAACCGCAAGTAGAGACTAAAGCAAAAGCAGGTGTTTCGAAAACACTCGAATATGCATACGACGACTACTCGTTGGCACAGTTCGCCAAAAAACTGGGGGATACAGTAAACTACCGAATTTTAATAGCACGGTCTAAAAACTATAAAAATATCTTTGACCCATCTTCACGATTTATGAGGGGCCGCCTTGAAAACGGGGATTGGATTACCCCATTTAACCCACAATATCCATATTATGAATATATGTATCGCGAGGCCAACGCCTGGCAGGTATCTTTTTATGTTCCACACGACATGCCAGGACTAATCAGCCTGTATGGTGGGCCTAAGGGCTTTGAATCCAAATTAGACTCATTGTTTAGCCTGCCATGGAACCCATCATACATTGCCCGAAATGTTGAAACCATGATCGGTCAATATTGCCAGGGTAACCAACCAGACCACGAGGCTCCTTTTGAATATACGTTTATCGGCAAACCTGAAAAGACACAAAAAATATTGGATACCATTTTGAATAACCTCTATGGCATCGGACCTAAAGGCCTGGCGCTATCAGGCATGGACGATGCGGGCGAAATGTCGGCCTGGTACGTCTTCAGCTCGCTGGGAATGTACCCCTTTTCTGCCACCGATCCGCAATACATGATCACGTCACCATTATTTAACGAGGTGACTTGGCGAACCAGCACGGGAAAAACCCTTATTCTTAAAAAGCCGGGCAAGGGAAGAGGAATTACCGGTATTAAAGTAAATGGAAAACCTCTTTCCGGCTATTTCGTGCCGCACGAGCTGTTTAAGAATGGCGGGTTGATTGAGATAGCAACTAATTGATCGTTTATCGCATTTGAAAGGTTGCTAACACAGGAAAATGATCAGATTCTGAGTTTGCCGTATGGATCACATCATACTTTTCGGTTGAAAAAGCATTTTTGGGCGCATACATCACATAGTCAATGGTATATTTAGCCACCGGAGCAGGAGCCGTCCAGCCGCAATCGCCATTTATGCAACCTAGTGTAAACCACTGTGTAATGGTTTTAATAGCCGCTCCATCAGGATGGGAATTAAAATCACCGGCCAGAATGATAGGGCCACGCAAATTTTTGGTATACTCCCTAATCTCTTCCACCTCCTTCAGGCGGTTCATGTCTCCTTTATGGTCCAGATGAGTAACAGCAAAATAAAATTTCTTGCCATCTATTTTAACCTTCACAATACCGATTGATCGTGGAAAACCACCTTTATTATTAACGATACTCAACGGATAACTCTTTTCATCAGAAATCGGATATTTAGATAATATCGCATTCCCATAGTCTCCCTTCTTCAAGTCGAGTGCTTTGGCGAAATAATAATAGCTCATGCCCGTCAGTTTAGCAAGTTCAGCAGGAAAATCCATGGGGTTAGCCTCCGTATTACGCTCAATCTCCTCCAGAGCTACCACATCAGGGTCAGCTGCTTTTATTACATTTGCAATTGACTCGATCCCCTTTTGATGCCCACTATGGGTATTATAAGTCATTACCTTAATACTGATGGACTTCTTTTGTGCATAAGCATCACATGCAAATAGCAAACAAAAAATACCAATATAGCTGTTTAATAAATAAATGCGTCTGTTCATTAGAACTATTTTAATGGTTAATAATTTTCTTACATTATTCTACGAATACCCGCCTAATCCTATTATTGTCAAAATCAGCAATATATAGAGCCCCGTCCGGACCAAACTGGCAACCTTCGGGGTTTTTGAAAAGGGCTGATTTCTGATCGCCATCTTTAAAACCTGCGGTACCTCCAATGCCTACATAGGTTGTTACCCCGCCATCGGGGGAGATTTTTCGAATGCAGCTGTTAGACCTGTCTGCCACATAGAGATTTCCATCGGCATCCAGGTCGGCTTGGCAGGGATTGTTAAACATGGCAGATGTACCTGGCCCATCAACATACCCCGATTTACCTATGGCACCTGCAAACAAGGCAACCTGGGTAATGGCACCGCTGGCAATGTCATAATTAGCCTTGTAAATAGCCTGCTTGTCACGCGTCACAATGTAAATTGTTTGCCCATCCTTACTAAAAACCAACGCATTGACATTCGCACTACTCATCGGCGTAGTCCCATCTGGCCCAGGTAGCTGGCACAACTGCTGTAAATTGCCATTGACCAATTTACAGATCTTAGCTCCAGAATAGACCGCCACAAATTGTTCACCACTCACGGGATTGGTCCTGACCAAGGTGAGTCCACTCGTAGTAGAAATTGGGGCCAGATTTGCAAAACCATCTGCGCCGCGGTTATAAGCACCAAGCCCGATTGATCCGGTGACTTTAATATCATTGGACACAAACAATTTATCTTCATTCAAGTTCAAATCTATTGACCTGATCCTGTCAAAAGCACCTCCGGAAGTGGTGTTCCGGACTAATGTAGTCACCTTATTATCCTTTGCAACTCGAATTCCCCCATTTCCTGAAGTATTCTCTCCCTCCTCGATAAAATAGAGCGTGCCATCTACGCCCCACCTTAGGTATCTTGGTCTTCTCAGCGTAGTCGTTGTAAAATTTCCATCGTCAATTCCTGCTGTTTCCTTTCCAAGATATGTACTGATTAAAAATTGCGTCTGATATTGAAATGGGTATTTATAGGTCAACTCCTGTGTTTGACTATCTTTGCCGATAAATACCATTACAGGGCCAGAGCCCGAATTTTTTTGTACTGTAGCTGTAATGACACGCCCATTTGAGCCCGTCACGGTCGCATCCACACCATTTACCGTAACGCGTATCTGCGAAATATCCGTACCAAAATTGTTGCCGTACAGGCTAAGCTGGGTAGATGCCCCCCCATTGGTAGGCATATACAAGTCTACTTTGGCAGGATTGTCTGTGGCTGGAAGAGTTATATCCTTGCCCTCCTTATTTTTGCAACCTATGAAACCCGCTAAAATGGCCAACATGGTATAAAATTTAAATTTCATGGTAACTTTTAGGTTTAATGAATAACTAAATTAGCAACAACAGGAAAATGGTCAGATTGAGAATAGGCCTGATAGTCGACGTCATAAGTCACTGTACTCACTGAATCAATAGGAGCATACATAATGTAATCAATCGTACCATCCGGCTTTGGAGCCGGGTCTGTATATCCACAATGCCCATTCAGACACCCCAACGTGAACCATTGCGTCATCAGTTTTATGGTCGCATCTGTCGGCTGGGCATTAAAGTCGCCCGTAATAATTACAGGTTTGTCCAGGTCTTTTGTATAAGTATGAATCAGGTCTGCCTGGTAAAGGCGGTTGGTCTCATCAGACAATTGATCTAAATGTGCCGTTGCAAAATAAAACTCTTTTCCATCCTTTTGAGTTTTCACCAATCCCATTGCACGCATATACGAATTCGGCCCTCCAGGCGCCAGGCCAAGTTCATAGGTCGTTTGTTGAGAAAGCGGATATTTTGACAAAATAAGGTTTCCGTAATCCCCGGGATCCAGATCCAACGCTTTAGCCAAATAATAATATGGCATACCTGTCTTTTCTGCCAATGCTTTAGGTACATCATAGCTGAAATCGTCCGAATTGCTTTCAATCTCCTGTAGACCTACCAAATCTGGATCTTGACTTTTTATAATTTCAGCGATAGCATCAATCCCTTTTTTACGCCCGCTATACGTATTATAGGTCATTATCTTCACAGACACCCCAGCCGGGGGCTCAGGCGTCTGATCCTGCTTATCCTTATCAGACTTGCATCCCGCCAGGGAAAATACCGCTGCCAATAAAAGGCAGCGGTATAATTTCATAGCTATTTTCATTTATAATAACTTAATTTAAATTTTTAATGAACAACCAGCACAATTACTTTACTATAATTAACCAGTTTATTGACAGTAGCTGCTACCCTAACATACACTTTATTCCCATTAGCCTGTATCTTATATAAATTTTCAACAAACTGTTTATCATTGAGCAGATCAAACACCTGTGTGCCATTGGAAACTGTGCCCTTTGAGATTTTAGCCACATAGTTGGCCGTATTTATGTCCACTCCAGGAGCGTAGTTCCACATAATCGATACATCGTTCAGCGTGAAACTTTCATCAGCTGTCGCCACGCTATAGCTAACGCTCACTTTGTTATCGTCAGAGATTGTTGCCTCTGCCGATATACGCGAAAAGGGGATAGCCTTCAGGTCAAAAGTCGTTTGCCCTTTAATAGTTACATATCCTTCGCATACCCCTACAAAAGGCCCGTCAACCAACACCCGGTAATCGCCATTAAAAACGGTTGAATTTGTAAAGCTACCATCTTGTTTAGCCCTGAAATCAATGGAAACGGAAGCGTTCGTATTTCGTTCAAACAAACTCACCAATGTACCACTGTTACCTTGCACGGGCAGGGGAATAGGTTCATTGGTTTCGCTGTCATAAACAGTACCTGTGATACCCCCATTTGGAGCATCGTAATTGTCAATGTCTTTTTTGCAGGAGCCTAAAAACCCCATAAAAAACAAGAAATACCCTATTTTAAAAATTCTATTCATCATATGACCTGTTTGAAAATGCAGGAATTAATTTAATTTCCATAACCTGGATTTTGTACTATTTGAGGATCTGAACTTATATCTTCCGATCCCAATCTGATATAATAATTTTTTTCAAGGAACAATCTTTTTTGTTTGGGGGGAGTACCCGTTTCAAACGTATACTTACCACTTTTAAGATTGTACCAGGGATACAAAGCCGTCCCTCGAAAATTGGTTAGGCCTCCTTGTGATACGTCGAGGTGGGCAACTCGCCACCTTTTAAGATCCCAGTATCGCAATTTTTCAAACGCAAGCTCCACCTTCCGTTCATGGCGTACTTTCTCCAGATCAATGGTAGTTAATAACGCAATTCCCGCACGATCACGAATGGCATTGACCGCCTCCAAAGCTTCTGCGTCCTTTCCGCCCAATTCCATACATGCTTCAGCCAGGTTGAGGTAAACTTCGCCCAGGCGAAAAACCACCCAAGGAGTTGAAGAACGTTTGGCGGAAATATCGGTCATATCGGTGAGTGTTTCATCAAAGAACTTACGTTCGTAGAAACCCGTTTTAGAAGCATCACCTACATCAGCCCCGCCGTCTTTGCCAGAAGTAGTATACTTCGTGTTGCCGATGGTCACGGTGTTGTCTTTATCTGGTTGATTTTGGGCTTGGTATTTTTGGCCAGCACCATCCTTCCCATCAATAATACCTCTTTTCCACTCTATTTTTTTCCCCTGCAGTGCAGAACCTGGCAAATAAACAGACCCAAATAGCCGTGGGTCTTTGCCTGCAAATAGTTCAAAAGGATCGTCAAAACTTCTGGGAGTACCATTATCATCATTGAGTTTCAACTTGCCGTCAGAGCCATCTGTATACTGAAAAGCCTCTACCATTTCCAAGCTGGGAGCCATACCGCAACCCCAACCATCTCCACGATAAGAAAATGGAGCATTCATCTTATCCCACATATGCCCTTTTCCTCCCGCCACATTATACTGCTTTTGAAAAATGTATTCCCCGTTGTTTCCATTTACAGCTTTAGAAAATAAGTCATAGAAATTTTGGGCCTTATCTGAATTTTTGTTATACAAGCTATACTGACCCATTTCAAGCAGTTCCTTAGAGGCATTATAAGACTCTGTAAAAAAACGGGTAGCTTCCGAAGAAGGGATATAGGCATATCCTTTGGCTACAGCAGTTCCTCCTAAAGAAAGTGTTTCAGAGTATTTAGCAATAGATCCTGCATATAAAGCCGCCCTGGACCATAAAGCCAAAGCGGCTCCTTTTGTAGCCCTGTATTTACCTTCGGAAGAGCGGGAAACAGGCAAAACATCTGCGATAGCCTTACACTCACTGATAATAAAATCATACGTTTCTGCCTCGGTATTGCGTGGAATCTGAAGTGGGGTAAAATTGCCCGGATCATATGCCTGTGGCTCGGTAAGCAAAGGTACCCCTCCATACCGTTTTACCAAACCAAAATATTCCATAGCCCGTATAAAGCGAGCTTCTGCATCATAAAGAGCTTTATTTTCGTCAAGTACAGCCGAGGTCTCAGCCAATTTTATTAGAAAGTCATTCGCTTTCCTTATTTCTACATACCGATCGGAAAATGGATCATTAAATAGGTAATCACTATAGGTATAAACAGCATTAGCATTACTAAAGGCATAGTCCTTTTGATAAGAACCCTGTGCTTCGTCCGAAAGACTGGTCTGATTTTGTTCATTTGCCTTACCATCATACCAATCATCAAATTCATCCAGACGAAGGCCTTTGTCATACATGCTTACTATGACAGCATCAATAGCAGCCGCATTTTTCCAAATCTGTTCACTGGTTACAATACCACTGTTAAGATCTTTGTCCAGGTAATTATTACATCCCACAACACTACTAAGTAATGTAGCGCTAATAATTATATGTTTAAATTGTTTTATACTCATCATCAGAATTTTAGAAAATGACATTAATACCCAAGTTATACGTTTTTAACTGAGGGTAATACCTCAGAGATGTATCATTATTTTCAGGATCAATATATTTCATTAATCCTTCCTTACCCGTAAAGGTCAACAGGTTATTGCCATTGAAGTAAACACGGACCTTTTCTAGGCCAATTTGTTTAAACCAAGTAGTAGGAAAAGTATACCCCAGCTCCAAAGACTTCAAACGGAGATAGGCAGCATCATGCAATGTGTAAGAATTTTGAGACCTATTATCAGCTTGACCAGTAATCCGTGCGGCAGGCATCAGGCCTGGAATCCACGGGCTGGATGGATCTGTAGGATCTTCCCGATGCCAGCGGTCGGTCATGAAAGCAAAACCGTTTCCAAGTCCTTGCTGGATAAATGGATCCAACACATCCCCGCTGATGTACACATCGTGACCAGCGCCTCCCTGAAAAAACAAGTTAAAATCAAAGCCTTTGTAATCTACACCCAGATTCAGCCCATAATACATGGTGGGTGTCGTGCCTCGTCCTATTGGAGCCTGGTCGTTATTATCAATGATCCCGTCATTATTGACATCCTTGAATTTTAGATCGCCAGGAAGCAACGATTTATTGCCATTATTATCCTGTATCGGTGAATTCAGGATATCTTCATAGGAAGTAAATTGACCAATAACTTCCCTACCCCATTGAATTCCCGTATTCCGATCATTCGTATTATTCCGGTAATTGTCATACATATTTGTGGGAACAGCACGCTCCACATATTTATTTTTAATACGAGTTGTCGAAAAATTGGCAGTCACATTATATGCTAGTTGACCGATTTTGTTTTTGTGGCCAATGCTTATCTCAAAACCTGTGTTTAAATCTGAATTAAGATTTTCTTGCGGCATTGACTCCCCAAAAATCGTGGGCAGGGTAGCCTGGCGGGTAGCCGGAAGACCAGACCTATCACGGCGGAACCAATCAAATTCGGCCGTTAACAATCCATGTTTATAAGATCCTTCAAAGCCCAGATTCATTATTTTCGACACATACCAAGTAAGCCAGGGATTAGCCAAACCGCTACTTGACAAACCGGTTGACAACCCACCATCACCCAACACATAGCTTCCGCTATACGTATACCCTTCCAGATATTGGTAAGCATCGAAGCTTCCTTCATCTCCCACTTTGGCATATGAGCCCCGGATCTTAAAATTATCTACATCCGGCAAAATTCTTTTAAAGAATGATTCCTCAGAAGCACGCCACCCCAAAGAAATTCCAGGGAAAAAACCCCATCGCCTATCTGACTGGAATTTATAAGAACCATCTTCCCGAAAGCTAAATTCCAATAGATACCGACTATCATATGCGTAATTAAATCGACCAACCAGCCCCGCATGTGCAGTAGAGGTAGTATTACCCCCAGACGTTTGGTTTATTGCATCGCCATAATCAAGATTATCGATTAAACCTAAGGCAAATTGACGGTAGCCCGTCACCCAGGTAGTCTGGTCGTTGTAAAGCTCCCATAAAAGCATTCCACTTACATCATGTTTATCACCAAACAAATGGTTATAATTTAAAGAATACTGCTGGGTGGGTTTGTAATAGTTTTGTTGCTTTGATTCCAATGTCGAAAGATTTCGCAACACGACTTCATTATAGGTATCTGAAGAAGCATCAAACGTATACTCATTAAGTGCTTTCTGCCATGTCTTCCACTCACTGTTCTCATAGTCGTAGGCTACCATAGCTTTAGCATTTAAACCCACTACCCATGGAAGTTTCCAGTTGAAAGTAAGCGAACTATTAAACTCTCTTCTGTACCTATTTTCATACCCGGCATTTTCCGAATAAGACGTATGGATTGGATTTGCCATGTCACCTACAGCTTGCCAGTAGTTAGGATTTTCATTGGCATAAATAGAAAATATTGGTACAGCAACCTGGGCCTGTCTAAACAAGTTATCACTATCGAAAGGTTTATCCCGTTTTTCGTAGCGGCCACTCAACTTTAAATCTACACTAAAATCCTTTGTCACATTTACTGTGATATTGGAACGTATGTTATACCGGTCAAAATTCCAGTCATTGGATCGCAAGATCCCCTGCTGGCTTAAATAACCAACCGAATTATAAAAATTAACCTTGTCATTCCCACCATACACACTTAAATTATGGGAAGACTGGGGCGCAGCGGGTTGCACCATTTCGTCCCACCAATCAGTGCCAACCGATCCATTTTTGTATGCGGCCAGCTGTTCGTTAGTGTATGCAGGAACACCTGTCCATGGGTTTGTATTATAAATTGCTTCATTATACAAAGCTGCATATTCATAAGCATTCATCATACGCGGATAACGCGTCACATCCTGCACCCCATAATAACCATTATATTCCAATTTGGTCTTAGTTTCACTCCCTTTTTTAGTAGTGACCAGCAAAACCCCATTTGATCCTTTAAATCCGTAGACTGCTGCGGCAGCATCCTTCAATATAGAAATTGACTCAATATCATTCGCGTCCAGCTCAGAAAACCCACGTTCAACACCATCAACAATAACTAACATGCCCCCATATCCCCTGATATCAATCGAAGCACCATCATCGCCTGGAGCCCCGCTTCGTTGCACCGCACGTAATCCGGGTAATCGACCTGCCAGCATATTAGTCACGCTAGCCGTCTTTACCTTAACCAGATCTTTTGATTGGATGGACGCCACCGAACCTGTTACAGAAGCCTTTTTTTGTACGCCATAACCCACCACTACGATCTCATTCAGTTCAGAGACTTCATCCGTCAATGTAACCGTCAACGAAGGCTCATTTTTTGAAATTACCAATTGTTTGGTTTGGAGCCCCACACTACTAAAAGTCAATGTTGCTCCCTTTGGTACCTTTATAGAAAAAGAACCAGATTCATCGGTTACCACTGCATTTGTAGTACCCTGCTCTGCCACTGTTACGGAAGATAACGCAGAAGGAGGTTGACTGTTGTCAAATACACGTCCCTTTACAGAAAGCAATACCTGCACCTGCTTGGTAACATCGCCAATTTTTGATACTATATTAGCTTCAGATTGCGCAGCAGGAATTATGGTAATTTGATTATTGGAGACACGGTAAGATAATCCGTATTTTGGCAATTCTGATTTAAGCAAATCTTTAATATCAACATCTTTTGCCTTAACTGAAACTATTTTATTGGCCACTAATTGTTCATTAAAAAGCAGCGCTACATCCGTTTGTTGTTGAAGCGTTGTTAAGAAAGTCTCCATGGAAGCTCTGTCCAAATTGACAGAGACCCTTTGACCAAATGCCATAGCTTCCCAACCTATGAATATTGCAGTCAACAGAAAGGAAAGTATGCCTTTATTGGCACGATTATTTTTCATTTTTAAAAAAAAATTATTTTTAAGTTTAATACGATTTATATATTGTTATAAAGAAGAATTGGCCCCTTCTATTTTAACTGATTATTTGTAGCCTATTTGTTGATCATGACCTCCTTGTTTTTTAATTCGATATGATAACCTTCCAGTTCATAAATATTTTTTAAGACTTCATCTACTGGCATATTCAGGTCGATCCTTCCCAAGTAAGAAGTAGTCGCTTGATCAGTTCCAGAAGAAAAATGGATGGATACATTGTATATTCGTTCTAATTTTTTTATCAGTTCAGGCATAGGGGTTCTATTTAACGCCAGTTGTCTTTTTGTCCACAAAATCCCATCCATAGTTAAACTCTTAGTTAATTTGGGAGTATGATCACCAAATTCAACAGACAATTCCTCTCCAGGTTTTAAATGTAAAGGATGAAATAATTGGTTATTATTCTCTAAGGAAATGCTGCCTGAAATTAATCCCGTAACCATTTTGGCATCATCCTCATAGCTACTCACATTAAAGCTCGTCCCCAATACCCTTATTGTATTTTCCCGTGTCAGAACTTTAAATGGCTTAATATTGTGGGCTACGTCAAAAAATGCCTCACCATTCAGATATACCTCACGATCTTTACCTGAGAAATTGGAAGGAAAAGTTAAATAGGAACCAGAATTTAGCCATATTTTTGTACCATCTGCCAGGATCACATCCTGGCGCCGACCATACGGTACAAATAAAGTCTTGTATCCGTTACTGCTTTGATTATCCTGCCCAAAGTAAAGGGAGTTTGACACCTTACGTACAGATTGCCCGTACTCCAAAATACTGATTTCTTTGTTACCTTGAAGTAATTTTCCACTTATGCGTGCAACTTGGAAAATATTAGCTGTACGATCACTTTTCCCCTTAAAGGTTAAAAGAAAAAACACTCCTCCACCAATAATCAAAACCGCCGCAGCTGCACTTGCCCATCTTATCCAAATTAGCCTTTTCCTTTTGCCCAGTGTATGGTTGATCTTTACCCATAGCAAGTCTTTTTCACCCCTGCGTAGAGGTTCATCATCCCTGAATTTATCGTGTTTCTTCACCTATGCACCATCCTTTACCAAGATAGAGCAAAAAGTATATCTTACGTTGACTTTTTTTTTAAGAAAAATAATAAAAAACCAGAATTGCCATCAGTTTCATGAGTTTAAGATTGGCCCTAAGCACCTTTACTGCCCTGTGACACAATGTTCTGCACGTTTCAATATTAATTTCCATAACTGAAGATATCTCTGCATAGGAAAGATCCATGGTATAACGCAGGTGCAAAACTTCCCGTTGTCTCTTTGGCAGCTGGCTAACCTCCGCCATCAGGCGGCTCGAAATCATTTTTTCCGTTTCGTCCAAAATGATCTCAGTTTCTCTGCTGTCTGTGTTATCCAGCGATTCATCCCCATCACCAAAGGATTCAAAGTGAGATTTATTTGCTGCCAGGATGCGCCTTCGCAGGGATGCAAACAAATAATGCTTTACATTCACCTCTCTGGAAATTTTTTTATTACCATAAAGATCCACAAAAAGATCATGTATAGAGTCAAGCACTATTTCACGGTCATTTGAAATACCTATACCATATGCAAACAATTCATCAGACGTCTGTTCGTAGAGCTGTTGGAAAGCAGCTTTATCCCCATTTATAAATATACTCCAACAACTATTTAAATCCATGTTTAAAAGTCACATTTAACCATTTATAATGTTCAATAACCTACTCGGTTCTACCAGCATTTCATAATTCAAAGCAACATCATTTATATAAACAAAATATAAAGTTTATGTTAACCTTAATACCTATTTATTTATGAATTAAACTCTACGAATTGAAGGTTATAAAGGGTTTTACCTATTAGATTAAAAAAAGTAATTAAGATTTAAACCATCTTCAACCACTTAAATATTAAAGTAAGATCATAATAAAGCTTCCACTTAATATTGACAAAATTAATTTAAAAAACCGGTTTTGCAAAAAAACGAATAAATTTATACATTTACCAATCAGTATATAATAACAGCAATCATACATGTCAGAAACAAGACTATCTATTAATGATATTGCCAAGCACCTTCATGTAGCAAAATCTACCATATCATGTATAATAAATGGAAAAGCAGCAGAACGCAGGATCAGCAAAGATCTGGAAAAAAGGGTACTTGATTATGTCAATAAAATTGGATTTAAACCTCATCATCTGGCCCAAAATTTGGCTACTGGTAAATCAAAAAGTATTGGGCTCATTGTGGAGAACATTGCAGATTCTTTTTTTGGCCCCATCGCACTTATGATCGAAGAAAAAGCGATGAAAAGTGGATACCGTATTATATATAGCAGCACCAGGGGCGAAACTGAGACAGCAGCCTCCATTTTAAAGTTCTTTATGGAAAGCCATGTCGACGGATTTATAATTGCCCCTCCTCCGCATATGGAAGATAAAATTGGACAAGTTATCCATGAAGGCATTCCCGTTATAATTTTTGATAGAATCCTTAATGGAATCGATACAGATTATGTGGGGACAAACAATCAAGAAATTTCTTTTGATGCGTGCACCCATTTGGTAGAACAAGGATTTAAGAAAATAGCCATAATTACGCTGGATTCCGAGCAAAGCCAGATGTTAGAAAGACTAGAGGGCTATAAAAGTTGCATGCGGCATTTTAAACAGCAGAGCATAATTTTCAAAGTACCCTATCAAGAAATCCAGTATATGCGGAAAAACCGAATTATGAAATTTTTTCAAGAGAACCCACAAATCGATGCCACTTTCTTTGCCACCAATTATTTATGCATAAGTGGCCTCGAAGCGCTTCGTGAGCTGGGTAAAAGCATTCCTGAAACCATGGGTGTGATGGTTTTTGATGAAAATGATCTCTTCAGGTTATATCATCCACCAATTACATCCATTGTACAACCTCTGGAATTGCTCAGTGCAGCTATCATTGACAACTTACTGCAAAAAATCAGCTTGAAAAAACCAATCCTTAACAACCAACGTATCATCATTCCATCCTCGCTAATTATTCGGCAATCAACCATCCGGGAAAAAAATTAGAATATTTTGCAAAACCGGTTTTTTAATCTAAATTTGGCCTCGCACTTAGGTCTTACATGGTAGGACTTGAATGCAAAACCGGTTTTTCATGAATTATTCTTTATTAGACCTAATTATTGTAAATTTATAAAACGATATGGCGCATATTAAAAATCCAAAACGGATCATCATGCCTATCCTCTTTCTACTAGGATGGTGGGTCACAGGTCTAGCTCAGCAAACAACCAACACCCTCCCTGATTGGGCATTTGGCGGATTTGTTAGGCCCAAAGGGGTTAATCCGGTCATTTCGCCCATTTCCAACACCTTTTTCAAAGATCCCATAAGTGGTAAGCCCATCGCATGGGAATCCAATGACACATTCAACCCTGCCGCCACCGTCAAAGATGGAAAAATTATCGTATTGTATAGAGCCGAAGACAAATCGGGGGTTGGCATCGGCCACCGTACTTCGCGTATTGGTTATGCCAGTAGTAATAACGGACTACATTTCAATCGGAAAAAAAACCCTGTTCTTTACCCTGCCAAAGATGATCAAAAAGCATACGAATGGCCCGGAGGAACTGAAGATCCCCGTATCGCCGTCACGGAAGATGGCACTTACGTCATTTTCTATACGCAGTGGAACAGGAATGTCCCCCGTTTGGGTGTAGCCACCTCCAAAGATCTCATGACCTGGAAAAAACACGGGCCCATATTTAAACATGCCAAAAATCTTCCCTCGTTAGTCAACCAACCTCACAAATCAGCCTCGATTGTAACCCAGTTAAAAAACGGAAAACAAATCGTCACCAAGGTCAATGGCCATTATTGGATGTATTGGGGTGAGCAGGGAGTTTATGGAGCCATTTCAGACAATTTGGTAGACTGGCAGCCAATTTTGGATGAACAAGGACAACTCAAAGCCTTTATATCACCCAGAAAAGGTTATTTCGACAGCGATCTCACCGAATGCGGTCCTCCTGCCATATTAACAGACAAAGGAATATTGTTATTATATAATGGAAAAAATAATGCAACTGAAGGGGATAAACGTTTTAATCAAGGCACCTACAGTGCAGGTCAGGTATTGTTTGACCTACACGATCCTACAAAAGTACTTGGCCGTTTAGATGTACCCTTTCTCAGACCCATGGAGCCCTTTGAAAAAAGCGGGCAATATATTGATGGGACTGTATTTATAGAAGGTCTCGTTTATTTTCAAAAAAAGTGGTTTCTATACTATGGATGTGCGGACTCAAAAGTAGGGGTTGCGGTTTATGATCCATCCAATCCGGCCAAAGCCGACCCGCTACCTTAATTGATTGGTTGCAAATGAACAATAGCTGCCAGCCTTTCCTTTCAACATTAAAGTAACTGGATAATTGAATTTCTTTCATTAAATTTACCACCTTATGCTAGTCCAAAAAAATCATAATTTTGCTATACGATGCTCTCTTATTGCCGCATTAGGAGGCTTTCTGTTTGGCTTTGAAACAGCCGTCATCTCCGGTGCCGAAAAGACCATCCAACAACTGTGGGTGCTCAGTTCCTTTTGGCAAGGATTTACCGTTTCAGCCAGCCTCATCGGAACCGTACTTGGTGCCCTTGTAGCAAGCATACCCGCACAAAAGTACGGAAGAAAGAAAGTCCTGCTTGTTATAGCGCTTTGCTATGTCGCTTCAGCCCTCGGGTGTGCCACATCGCAAGCTTGGTTACTTTTTATCCTATTTCGGTTTCTTGGAGGCATTGCCGTAGGCATATCTTCCGTTGTCGGACCCATTTACATCTCAGAGATCGCCCCTGCCAAAATTCGTGGACGGCTTGCCGGCTCCTTTCAATTTATGATCGTTCTGGGCATATTTATAGCATACCTCTCCAACTTTTTATTTGTTGGTTCGGGAGACGACTCCTGGCGTTGGATGCTCGGCATCATGGTCGTTCCTGCGCTTCTTTTCTTTTTACTGCTTAATTTTGTGCCAGAAAGTCCAAGGTGGTTGGCATTAAACGGCCAAAAGCAAAAAGCCTTGGATATTTTCAAAAAACTGGGAGAAAACGACGTCGCCAACCAACTCAGCCAGACCGCTTCCAACAACAATCAAAAGCCGGAAGTGCTGTTTCAGCGTAAATTCCTCAGGCCCATTTTGTATGCTATGCTTTTGGCCATGTTCAACCAACTAAGCGGTATAAACGCCATCCTATATTATGCTCCCCGCATCTTTGAGATGGCTGGGTTTGACAAACAAAAGGCCTTTATACAGCCAATTTTTATTGGGGGTGCTAATCTTTTATTCACCTGCCTAGCCATGCTGGTTATTGACAAATTTGGCAGGAAAAAACTGCTTTTAACTGGCAGCGCAGGCATGATTATCTTTTTGGCTTTGGTGGCCCACGCCTTCAAAAACGGCGCAGCTGAATCAGGGTACATCCTGTCATACCTCATTGGGTTTATTGCCTTCTTTGCCTTCTCTCAAGGTGCTGTCATTTGGGTGTTCATATCTGAAATCTTTCCCAATGCCGTCCGTTCAAAAGGAAGCTCACTGGGCAGTTCCACCCATTGGATAATGGCAGCAATCATATCTTGGCTGTTCCCCATCATTGTGGAAAGTAGCGCCATGGGGGGCTATTATTCATTTATATTTTACAGCGTTATGATGGTAATTGCCTTTTTCTTTATCTGGAAGTTTATGCCAGAAACTAAAGGCAAAACACTTGAAGAAATACAATTAGAACTAGAACGTAAATAACAATATTAACAAGTACTTTCCTTGCCATTTTAAGTTCACACATAAATAGCCAGAATTTACTCACAGCTAAGGTAAGGGGTAGCCTACAGTAAAAACGCGAGTATTTATCCCTTGAACGCGAAATAAATATCAAATTTGGCCGAAAGAAAATTAATGACATACAGTCAACAATAATCGTTTTATTTTTGTGCCTTGTATGAATAAGGAAGATAATCTGGACTTAATTTCTGCAGCTCGCTTTATGGATGCAGTTATTAATATGCGGAATGCCATCAAACAGCATTTTTTACAAAAAATAAGGCATAGTGAGCTCCAGGACCTTACCTATGAAATGTTTCAGGTATTGGCTGTTCTTTGGAAAAATAAACAAATGAACCAGCAGGATATTGCTAATGCTATTCAGAAGAATAAAGCCAGTATGACTCCACTTATAGATAACTTGTGCAAAAGAGGGTTGGTATCACGGATGGAAGATGTGAACGACCGCAGAAATAAAATTATTTTATTAACAGAAAAAGGGATGCAATATCAGCAAATATTCCGCCCTATGGAGGACAATTTTTATAAACTCCTCCTATCTGCTATTTCTTCAAAGGATCTTGGATTTCAAGCTAATTTATTGAATCGTTTGGCAAACAAAGCAGTTACTGATTAGTTAATGTACTGATTGATTTTTTTGATACAAAAGTTAAACGTTAAACTGTATATTATTGAACAATGCGTCATATATTTAAAATTATATCTTTGTTTTTAACAGTTCTACCTGCATTTTCCTATGCACAGATAGATACTACCCAGCATATATTAAAAATTCAAGACCTCTTCTCGCTGGCGAAAGCGCATAGTAAGGAGTTAGGTATATCAAACGAAGCTATCGGCATCAGTAAAAAACAAACTGAAATAGCCAAAGCTGAACGCCTGCCTGAAGTGGAAGCTGGCTTAAAATATGGTTATCTCAGTGATGCTTTTGTTTGGGACCATACCTTATCCAATAGAGAAAGGGCAGCCATTCCTCACATTAGCACGGATTTTTCAATTGAAGCGAGCCAAATATTATATAAGGGTAATGCTATTACCAATAATATTAAAAAGTCAGAATTGGCTGAGCAATTAGCGCAACTAAATTATGACCAGGATACACAGGATATTTTGTTCTTACTTGCAGGAAAGTATTTTGACCTGTATCGGTCCTATAATCAACAGAAAGTTTACCGGCAAAATATTGAACTGGCGAAAAAAAGGTTGGATAATATCCGAAAATTGCGCACGGAGGGAATGGTAACGCAGAATGACATTGTACGGAGTGAACTCCAGTTAACTAACTTGCAGACAGAATTGGAAGATGTAGGAAATGATATTACGATCATTAACCGCGAACTGTGTACCGTACTCGGATTCCCGCTTGACACAAAACTTCAGGTGGATAGTACGCTGGATTCTGCAGGTCAGCAAAGTGCTGGATTTGGTAATATTCTGGCCGAGGCAAGTGCAACTAATCCCGCCATAAAGGCAAGTACAGTTAAAGAATTGATGGCCGACAGGGACATAGCTATTGCAAAAGCTGCACGCAGACCTGTTATTTCACTGTATGCTGGCGATGCGTTATCAAGGCCCTTTTTATATTCCCTGCCTCCCATGGATATTTATATGTCTTTTTTCCAGGCTGGGATTAAAATAAATTATAACATTTCCTCGCTGTACCATGCTAAGCATCATATTGATTTGGCTAGGTTAGAATATGGTCGCCAACAAAAGGCAACCGAACTTGTCAGGGAAAAAACTGATTTGGCAGTTCATCAGGCGTTTGTAAAATGGGAGGAAGCTAAGAGCGATTATGCTGCTTATGAAAAAAGCTTTGATCTGGCCAATGACAATTACCGCATCGTAGAGAGTAAATACTATAATCAATTTGCTGTCCTGACCGATATTCTGGATGCCAGTACTGCTAAGCTGAATGCGGGCTTAGCTTTGAGCAATGCCAAAGCAAACATCTTGTTCCGCTGGTACCAGTTGCAAAAAGCTGTGGGAAAACTTTAAAAACAATTGTAGAAAATTTTTAGTTAGAAATATATGAACGAAGATATCGTACAAAATCCGGAAATCAAAGTGGAGACACATACCGAAAGGGAAGAAAAACGGAGAAAGCAAATCCGAATTGTTAATTGGATTTCTGCACTTGTCGTGCTGGCAGCAATCATTTGGGGCGTGTTGGTGTTTTTTCATTTTAATGAAAGCGTGTATACTGACGATGCACAGGTGGATGCTTATATTAACCCTATCAATTCAAGAATAGCCGGATATATCAAGGAGATCCGGTTTACGGAACATCAGGCTGTACATAAAGGTGATACGCTGGCTATTATTGAAGATGATGAATATAAACTGCATGTGCAGGAAGCACTTTCTGCGCTGGCCAATGCCGAAGCGTCACGCATCGTTACCTCATCAGGCGTAGATGTTGCATCAAATAGTGTGAATGTGGCAGACGCTAATTTAGAAGAATTGCGGGCGCAGTTACAGAATTTGGAAACAAACTACCGCCGTTATGAAAATTTACTTAAAGCCGATGTGGTTTCTCAATATCAATTTGATGAAGTGAAAACGCAGTTAGATGCGATGAAGGCAAAATACCGTGCATTGCAAGCACAACATACCACCACAAAACTGACTACCGAAGAAAGTCGTAAAAAGCTTCCGTTAAATGATGCAGCTTTGGAGAGTGCGCGGGCTGCAGTTGCGCTGGCAAAACTTAATTTGTCTTATACGATAATACGGGCACCTTATGACGGAGTTTTAGGCCGCAAGATAATTGAAGAAGGGCAACTTATTCAACCAGGTCAGGCACTAGTGAGCATTATTCGCGGTAATGAAAAATGGATCACTGCGAATTATACGGAGTCTCAAATGAAAAGTGTGAATATAGGTCAGGAGGTAAACATAAAAATTGATGCGTTGAGGGGTAAAACTTTTCATGGTCGTATCACCGCTATATCAGAAGCTACTGGTTCTAAATATTCGGCAGTTCCTGTAGATAATTCTACCGGAAATTTTGTGAAAGTGCAACAACGCATTCCTGTAAGGATTGACTTTGATAAGCAAAATAATGCAGAAGATTTGGATCGCCTTCGGATTGGTATGAATGCAATTGTAAATAAATAAAAGCAGAAGGGTTAAATTAGATGTCTGACCGGATATTTCGATCGTGGGTACCACAACAGCTTGATTTTTGGCTGTTATTAATCCTGGCTACTTTTCTTTCATTTAGTAATGGCATTCCTACAACAATTAGTTCTTATATTATAGGTAGTCAATCTGCTATATCTTCTGACATATCCATGGCATCATATGCCTATTATACGGGAATGACTTGTGCCATGCCCCTTGTATTTCGGGTTAATAACTTCACCAGCAAAAAAAATATCCTACTTACAGTAATTTTAATTCTGCTTCCTCTAAATTTTGTGCTGGCAACAGCCAGTGATGTACTATCCATGGTGATGGCATCATTTATAGTCGGAGCGGTGAAAATTTTTGGTAGTGTTTGCATTATTGGAGAGTTGACTCCAATATTGATGCCCAAAGGTGAAAGATATCAATTATACTGTGTATATTATCCGTTAGCTATATTGATTCCAGGTGTATCTGGTTTGGTGGCTGCGCAGATCGCCGACACCTATTTTTGGGAAATGAGTTTTCATTTTCAGAATTTATTATTGTTTATCGGACTAATCATAATTATATGTATGACCAAACAGCCTACTAATAAAAGGTACATACCATTATATCAGTACGATTTTTTTGGAAGTGTACTAATGGCAATATCCCTATTATTAATTGCTTTTTTCAGTACATATGGAATGATTGAAAACTGGTACCATTCTGATCATATCCTAATAGGTACGGTGAGTGCCATTTTCTTTTTAACACTCTTTTTAAATCGAAATTTTCACGTAAAAAGAAAGATTTTTGATTTCAGTGCTTTTAAAAACAGGGCGCTTCCGGTCACTTTACTAGTTCTATTTATGTTGGGAATATTTTACGCCAACACATCACTATTTTCAGCCTTCATGGGCATTATTGTGCCCGGTAATCCTTTAAAAAGTGCTCAAGCAAGCAATTATGCAGTTTGGGGCTATATAGTAGGGCCAATATTAACTTACTTTTATTTTAAACAAACAAAAAATTGCAAATATATCTTTGCATTTGCCGGACTTTGCTACCTCATTTCCAATGTATGGATGTATTTATTGATCAATCCGCAAACCAATCCTGATTTGTTATTCTATCCCATGTTTTTTCGCGGTATGGCACTCATTATTTCCTATATTACTGCTGGAGTATACCTAGGAGGGAATGTACCGGTGAAGGCTTTTCTTCCCTCCGTGACTTTTCTAATTTTGGTCAGGTCATTTTTAGTACCTATTGTATGGGCAAATACCATTGCTAATTGGTATTACCATAGACAACTGGTAAATATGACCAGTTTAGCGGCAGGTATGGATCGCATGGATCCTTTAATTGTATCCCGGGGTTCCGGTATTACCAAAGTTATGCAAAATCAAGCTTCCCTTTTGGCTATGCGTGATATTTATGGGGCGCTAAATATTATAGGGATTGTGATTATTATATTAATTCTGGTCTTTCCATTTCATTCTTCTTCTATTAGACGTATCTTTAACTGGCGCGACAGGGCGCAGTCAAAAGAACTTGTTCAGGCAACCGTATAATGGCAAGCCGGTATGAAAACAAATTTGGAGACGTATGAAACGGCAAAAGAGTATTTATTAAAATACAATCAATATGATGGCCCTTTTTCGCAACTCAGGGCTGAAAGTTTATTGTCCTCCCAGGCGGTGACTGTGCCCATGCAAAGGCGGTATTTTTTCAAAATAATGCTTATTCTGGGGGGTAAAATATTACTTAGGTTTGGGGCAGAAGAAGTTTTGATTGATAAGCCTGCGATATTTTTCATTAACCCATTTATACCGTATGCCTATAAAACCTTATCAGTTTCCCAATCTGGTTATTTTTGTGTGTTTACACCCGACTTTCTGATCAATGATGATCGAATGGGAAGTATAAGACATTCACATCTCTTTGATATCAATTTGTCGCGTTACCTTTTTCTTTCTGCTGAACAAGTATCATTATATGAAAAACTTTTTCAGCGAATTATTAAGGAGGAAAATTCTTTCTATGCCTTTAAAGATGATTTAATTCGTGATTATCTTCATGTAATTTTACATGAAGCTATGAAAATTGACCATCATATAAGCCATGAACCTTATTTAGATGCCAATAGTCGCATCGCCAATGAGTTTAATCATTTGCTTGAAGGGCAGTTTCCCATAACATCTCCTAATAAGGGTATTTTCCTAAAGAAACCGAAAGATTTTGCCGATCATTTATTTGTTCATGTAAACCACTTAAACTTTGTGCTGCATGCGATAACCGGCAAACCGACCAGTCTATTAATTTCAGAACGAATACTTCAGGAGGCTAAAGAACTGCTGTCTAAAACGAATTGGAGTGTCGCCGATATAGCCTCCAGTCTCGGGTTTGATTATCCTACGTATTTTAACAGATTTTTCAAAAAAAACTGCGGTCAAAGTCCCATCGCTTTCCGACGCTCTTTTCTTTGAAAAGTATAGTTTTTTATTTGATTTGTGTTCTTTACTGTCAACGATTAACAAGAACTTTGAGGTATTGTTAGACCTATTAAATAGTTAAATAATGATAGTAGAAGAAGAAGTGGCCCCGACGCGCGGCCGCATTGCTCCAGATGTTAAACTCTATATTGGCGATGAGGTGCTGGACAAAGGTTCAGCCGGTTCATACGGACATATCAACCCAACTTCCGGAAAAGTAGACAATGATATTCCATTAGGTGGAAAAGCGGAAGTGGATAAAGCTGTAGCTATTGCTAAAGAAGCTTACAAATCCTGGCGCAAAGTTAAACCCGAAGAAAAGGCTAGATTATTGTATAAATTAGCCGACCTTGTGGAAGAAAACAAGGAGGAATTCATGAGGCGTTGTGTTTTGGATAATGGCATTGCGATATCTGGTGGCGCATTCACCGTTGAAAAAACAGTGAGCTGGATCAGGTATTATGCGGGCTGGCAAGGAAAATTAAGCGGTGAAGTGACAAATTCGCTAACAGACTCCGGCGAATTTGGTTATACACAACTTGAACCGTATGGGGTAGTGGGTATTATAATTACCTGGAATGGCCCACTTGTATCTTTAGCCATGAAAATTCCTGCTGCTGTTCTAGCCGGAAATACGGTAGTGGTTAAACCTTCTGAACTTACTCCATATAGTGGTGATTTATTTGCACAGTTAGTTAAAAAAGCAGGATTTCCTGCTGGCGTGATTAATATACTCACAGGAAATAAGGAAGCAGGGGAATCCTTGGTAGCTCATAAGGATGTAAAACTGATCTCCTTTACAGGGGGTCCAGTGACCGCTAAAAGTATACTTAAAAGTGCCGCTGAGACATTTAAACCAACCATTTTAGAACTTGGGGGCAAGTCCGCAAACATAATTTTTGACGATGCTGACCTCGATTTTGCTTGTAGCATGGGCACATTTATGTCTGTTGCAGCCATGACTGGACAAGGCTGTGCCTTCCCTACTAGAATGCTGGTACAACAATCTATTTATGAGAAAGTGGTGGAGCGTGTCAAGACTCTTGCCGAAAGTTATGTAGTGGGTGATCCTTTTGACCCTAATACTACCCTTGGTCCTGTAATAAACAAAGCCTCTTATGACAAAATACTTGGAATGATTGAGCGTGCAAAAAAAGATGGGGCACGATTAGTTACCGGAGGTGGTCCTGTAGGTGGGGACTTAGAAGGGGGATATTATATCCAACCTACAGTTTTTGCGGACGTAGATCCTTACTCAGAATTGGCACAGGTGGAAGTTTTTGGCCCAGTACTATCTATCATTCCTTTTAAAACCGAAGAAGAGGCTATTGAAATTGCGAATGCCACCGAATATGGGTTATCAGGATATATTCAAACGAATGATATCAATAAAGCACTAAGGGTGTCAGAGCAACTTATTACAGGTGATGTGCACATCAACAATTATGATTTAATAGCTGAAGGCCGCCCTTATGGAGGCTGGGGATATAGTGGTATAGGAAAAGAAGGGGGTAAAGCTGGTATTGAAGACTTTACCCGGGTAAAAGCTGTTGGAATTAAAGTAAAATAAATTCAGATAAAGGAGCAAAAGCTCCTTTATCTTTTTTCACTTTTATGCGGATTCAGCGAACTTTATATTTCTTTTTTTGTTATTACGGTATCCCTTAGGGGAATTAAATGAATAGAAAGTGAATAAACTAACATGCTTAACTAAACGAATAATTTATATGAAACCTTTTAAAAGAGTGGGATCACTCGTTGGGGCTGCATTTTTCTTTTTTTCTATTGTGGGCTGCCAGCAAGGGAAAAAAACAACAGCAGATACCTCTGATAAACCGAAAACCACGAAAGAGATGTTAACAGATGAGGCTGATGGAGCAAATTGGGCCAGCGATGGAAGAACATATAGTGAAGATCACTACAGCCCGCTTGATCAGATCAATCAAAGCAATGTGAAAAATTTGGGTCTTCAATGGTATAAAGATATTGAGGTTGGTCCAACTTCTGTCGCTGCACCCTTGGCAGTAAATGGCGTACTTTATACAGCCTTTGGATTTAGTATTTTATCTGCTGTTGATGCCGCCACCGGAAAGGAATTGTGGACCTATGATCCAAAGGTTGTTGATGTGGCGGGAGACCGATTACAATTGGCCTGGGGAATCAGGGGATTAGCTTATGATGATGGAAAAGTAATTGTAGGAACACAGGATGGACGGTTATTAGCAGTTGATGCGAAAAATGGAAAATTAATTTGGGAGGTTAAAACTACTTTAAGTGATAATGATGGCAGGTATATAACTGGTGCGCCGAAAGTATTTAATGGCAAGGTGATTATTGGGCATGGAGGCGCTGATTTTGCTAGAGTAAGGGGTTATGTGACTGCTTATGACGTAAATAATGGCAAACAACTTTGGCGATTTTATACCGTTCCTGGAAATCCGGCTGATGGTTTTGAAAACAAAGCAATGGAGATGGCTGCCAAAACCTGGAAAGGCGATTGGTGGAAATGGGGTGGCGGCGGAACTGTTTGGAACGCCATAACTTACGATCCTGAACTAAATCAGATCTACTTAGGTACTGGCAACGGTTCTCCATGGAATATTGACGTTCGTAGCCCTGGTGGGGGTGATAATTTGTTTTTATGTTCGGTAGTGGCGTTAAATGCAGACAATGGAGAATATAAATGGCACTACCAGACTAACCCTGCTGAGACTTGGGATTATAATGCAGCCATGGACATGGAATTGACTACTTTTAAAGTAGATGGTCAAGACCGTAAGGTGTTAATGACCGCTCCAAAAAATGGATTTTACTATGTAATTGACAGAACGAACGGTAAATTGATTTCAGCTAAAAATTATGTAGAAACTGGGTGGGCATCTAGCATTGATATAAAGACGGGAAGACCCGTAATTAAACCAGAATCATATTCTAAAATTAAGAATGGCGGGTTATTCTTATCACCCGGAAGTTTGGGTGCGCACAACTGGTATGCAATGTCCTACAGCCCTAAATCCCAATTGGTATACATTCCCGTGCAACATGAAGGGGCCTACTATAGCGAGAAAGGTATTGATGTAAAAACCTGGCAGCGTCCTAGCCATAAGGGATATTCAAATACGGCCTTTGAGACACCTGTATTAAAAGGATTTCCACAAATGTCGAATAAACCTTTGGGTGAACTGATGGCCTGGAATCCACAGACACAGAAACAAGTTTGGTCCGTTCCACGCCTGGCCATTGGAAATGGTGGGGTGATGACCACAGCTGGTGATCTTGTTTTCCAAGGCACTGCAGAAGGGTATGTAGAAGTGTATGATACCAAAGAAGGTAAGAAATTATGGTCATTTGACGCGCAGAATGGTATCTTGAGTCATCCCATCACTTATTTGGTAAAAGGGGTGCAATATGTTACTATTGTAACCGGGTATTCAAATGGCCCTTCAACCTTAGGCCCGGATGCTGCAAAATTGGGCTGGGACTACCGAAGCCAAAAAAGAAGAATTTTGACATTTGCCTTAAATGGAAAAGCTTCTTTGCCTGCGAAAACCCCACCAGTAGACCTGCCCATACAGGATCCTCCAGATTTTAAACTAGACTCTGTGCAAGTGCAAAAGGGGGGCATGCTCTA
Source organism: bacterium A37T11 (assembly GCA_900109895.1). Taxonomy (GTDB): domain Bacteria; phylum Bacteroidota; class Bacteroidia; order Sphingobacteriales; family Sphingobacteriaceae; genus A37T11. The sequence goes on along the minus strand of FOBR01000013.1, from coordinate 56,689 downwards.
TGGTGGCAATAACTGTACGCTGTGTCACGGCGCAGGTGCTATGGCAGGAGGAAACGCCCCGGATTTAAGGAAATCGGCAATTCCATTGGACTTTGCTACATTTAAGGGTGTAGTACATGATGGTATGCTTAAACCAAAAGGAATGCCTCAATTTAGCTACCTGAGTGATGATGACCTTAAAGCCATTGTCCAATACATAAGGTATCAAGCTCGCGCTTCTAAAAAGAAATAAATAGCTTAAGCAAATTAAGCTATAGAAAATGTTATAAATTATCCGATAATATTTACCGTGAAGGTGAAATTATCGGATAATTTTATTTAATGTATTGCAATACTTTTTTATACAATAAAGCAGCTAAAATGCTGCAAACAAAACCGATCAGCATGATTGGATAAATGCCTAGTGAGGTGTCTTGCAAAAAATAAATACAAGTGCTAATTACCAGCATGTGTACAAGGTACCACTCATACGAAAATGTAGCTACCCAAATAAATAAACGGCCAATTACGTTTTTTGAGTATCTATAAATAAGTAATGAAATAAATAAATATCCGATGAGTGACGGTACATCATTGAACATTTTGTAAACGCCTCCTTTCATTCGTAAATTCCCTTTTTTCAGATAATAACGGGCTATGATCATTCCAAGGTAAAATTCTCATAAAAACTGAAGGAAAAATCCATTCCAAACACGAATTTCATATTTTCCTAATAAACATACAAAAACAGACCACAATAAACTTATTAACAAACCTAATCCAATATTTAATTCTGATTTGTTTTTGTCTACAAAATTGGCTAGGAAAGGAAAAATAAAATAAAATTGAAAAATCATAGATATAAACCAGAGCTGCGCTCCAAAACTATCCATAAATTTTTCCACAAACATTTTGAAAAGGAAAATATGACTAAGAAGATCTAACCATCGATCATCATTTTGGTACATGAAAGGCACCAAAAAAGAAAGTAAAACGATTATAATATATGGAATATAAATTTTTAATGCTTTTTTCTTAATAAATGAGAAATAAGACAGCGGCTTTCTCAGATGTGAGAGATAGAGTCCAAATCCGGAACAGAGCACAAAAACGTGCACACCTGTTCCACCAAAATTAATGGCTTTTTGCAAAATATCATTAAGTGGAACGCGTTGAAATACATGAAATACGATTATTGTAAATATTGAATAACCCCTTAAATAATCAACAATTCCCAATCTTTTCATACCGGATTTTTACACTTTCTTCAATTTTTGTGCCGTAATGCCTGCACACATCATATTGTGTATAAGCTTACAATTGTATAAGTTTGTACAAAACATTTAAATGGATAAGGCTGATCCGTATGCGTCGCTTCGCTATCGGGAATTTAATATATTTTTATTAGTACGTTTTTCCTTGGTTTTTGCATGGTCCATGCAGTTTGTAGTAATCGAATGGGAAGTGTATAAATTAACAAAATCACCTTTAGCATTGGGCTATATTGGCCTTGCCGAAGTCATCCCAGCAATAATAATGGCCTTGTTGGCCGGACATGTAGCGGACAAGCACGAAAATAAAAGTCTACTGAAAAAATGTATTCTTGGATTTTCAATAATCAGTTTGGGTTTGTTCCTGTTAACTTGGCCAAGGGTAATAATTGGCTGGCCATCTAAACTAATACTGACTGGAATTTATTCGTTAGTTTTTTTAGGTGGCTTTGTACGCGCGTTCCTTGGTCCAACCATTTTTTCGCTCATGGCCCTCATTATTCCCAGAAAATTATATCCCAACGGGGCTACGTGGAACAGTACAATTGGACAGTTAGCCCGGGTTTTGGGACCAGCATTGGGTGGGTTATCCATAAGTATGATCGGCGTAAATTGGTCCATGTGTCTTATTTTCGGTTTTTCCCTTGTGGCATACCTTAGCTTGCTGGGAATTTCAAAAAAACCCGTCATGAACCAAAAAACAAACCAAACAGTCTGGAATAGCCTAAAAGAAGGTCTCGCTTTTGTATATCATGAAAAATCCATTTTGGGTGCAATAACTTTAGACATGATTGCCGTGTTATTTGGCGGAGCAGTGGCTCTTTTACCAGTCTTTGCCCAAGACTTATTAAAAGTAGGTTCTGAAGGCTTTGGTATCCTAAGGGCTGCCCCGGCGGTTGGCACTTCACTTATTATGCTTGTGTCTGCCTATTTTCCAATGTACAAAAAGGCAGGAATTAAGCTGCTAACGGTAGTTTTTGGCTTTGGGGTGTGCATCCTCGTATTCGGATTGTCAAAAATTTTTTGGATCTCTGTAGTAGCACTATTTTTCAGCGGGGTAACCGACGGAATCTCCATGGTAATCCGCGACACCATCCTACAATTACGCACACCAGACCATTTAAGGGGCAGGGTAGCATCAGTTAATGCCATATTCGTTGGATCGTCCAATGAATTGGGAGCCTTTGAAAGTGGGCTCACTGCCCGTTTTATGGGAACAGTCACATCAGTGGTTTTCGGCGCCAGCATGACCTTGGTCACGGTATTAGCTACTGGAGCATTGTTACCTTCATTCCGTAAACTGGACTTGCAAAAAGACCTGGAAAAACAAACCGGCTAACACCTATAATACCCTAGGGTAATGCAATTGCCAAGATAATAGCAGAAGAGGCTAAACATTCCATCTCAACATGATCTATATCACATATGCCAAGCGCATCTCCCGCATACAAGAGCCGGTCATCCACTTCAACTGCACCATCCAGCGTCATTAAAAAAATGTTAGAAAAATTTCTTGGTAAATCAAAAACAGAAAGCTGCTTATGATAAAAAGCACCCATAAATACCGCGAATGAATAGGAATCTTTTGTCACTGCAATCATTTTGTCATGCGTTTGATTAATAGGTAAATCCCAGATTTTAGCCTGGACATTGGCAGCCACATCTCCAACAATAGTCAAGTGCAGAAAATTAATACCTTCACCTTCCTCAGCCAAGCTACCCACTGTCCATCCAGAGGGGTGAATAACTCCAAAACAGCACATTTCACCAATAGCTACCTCCTTTTCAAATTGATCAGTAAATATTTGTATATTTCCATATAGTGGAATGATTACCTCATACGAATTAGCACTGGCCTTCATTTTTATCATCCCTCCCTTTGCAGCCTTTATTTCATTAACATAACGGATTAACCCAAAAGGACCTTTATCGGAATTGACATATTTTTCCCAGCTAAATGTACTATAAACATCCATAAGCCCGCAACGCGTATATCCACGATGGTCTGCAATATATATACGGGCCTCCTTCATATTATGCCTTCACTCTAATTGTAATTTCCAATTTGAATCCATCGGCCAAACTCCCAGTTACCGAGGACATTTCCTGTGAGGATCCGTCACTAAAAACATTGTCTTGCGCATTGTAAGTATAGCCATTCATTCCTTTAGTATACCCGTAAGAAGAGCCCGTCTTGTTTACGGTTTCGCACAAACTGTCTTGAAAAGCTATTTGTGTAACCAGCAAAGAATTACCACTATTGCTATAAATGTGGGCATGAATATGCGTAGCCCTGCTTTGATACCATCCTGGAAAAATGGTTTGAAAAGTCACCTGACCATTTGCATCAGTAACTTGCCTTCCCCTCAGCCAATGCAAACTCTGATAATTGGTAGATTGCATTTGCGTGCCTCCATATTCTGAATAATCGCCATTTACATCACAATGCCATATATCCACCAATACTCCTTCTAAAGGCTTACAGTCATTGTTTACATTGGCAATCGTAATGACAGCTGTCAATGCCGCTCCTACACCATCACCTTTACGAATATCCGATCGCACATAAGACGATGGGGTTTTGGTTGGAAAAGGACCTTCGGTTTCAGATGGTGTTACTTTGCAGCTTTCATCCACAGAAACATCTTCCCCATCATTCCCATCGTCAGAATTTTTACCGTCCTCGTCCTTTGAACACGCCTTTAGCCCCAAAGAAGAAGAAAGGGCAAAAAGTGACAACGAGCGAATAAATTGTTTACGTTCCATTGCTTAGTTTTTAGTTACAAGCAATAATAATGAGATGTCTTGTTAAATAGTGTCAAGTCTAGATAAACACCCTAATTGTATAGTTATAAAAGATACTTGCCCTTTTTCGATTATGCCCACCTACTCGCAATTAGGTTTTGTAAGATAGACAAGCAAAGAATTCCATTTAAAAATTTTTCTGTTAAAAATTGGAATGAAATATGCTTATAGTTAATAAATTTATAAAAAATTATAAAACTAAATTATGGAACACTCATTCATGAAATCGGTTAAAACTGCGGTGAAGCACTGGTATCTTCAGCTCATCATGGGCATAATATTCATCTTTTCAGGTATCTGGACATTTTCGTACCCATTAGAATCGTATCTAACGTTGTCTATTTTATTTACTACAACTTTTATTGTCACTGGATTTCTGGAAATTATTTTTTCCTTCTCCAATCAAAAAGAATTGGATAACTGGGGATGGATATTAGTATCTGGCATTGTTTCCTTATTAATCGGGATTCTTTTAGTCAACAACCCGCTTATTTCGATTACTACACTGCCCATTTACGTTGGATTTTTAGTACTATACCGTTCTATATTAGCTCTCAGTAATGCTATCGATCTCAAAAATTATGGAGTCAGGGATTGGGGCAACCTTTTGATTATTGGAATTATAGGCACCCTCTTTTCTTTTATATTACTTTGGAACCCAACATTTGCAGGCTTTACTATCGTTACATGGACAGCTCTGGCCTTGATCATGGCGGGAATATTTAGCGTTTACTTATCCTTAAAGTTAAAAAAATTGAAAAATATACAAGCAAACAGGCCCTCAGAACCTAACATTTGATAAAGGGGCTATTAGTCTGTCAATTTTGCATTATACGTGAAAAAATTACCGTTTTAACATCTTGGCATAGCAGTTGATAATAATTTCAAAGATTTGAAGGTAAATCCAATTTAAAAATTATCTTTATTTTAAGTTTAATAATTATAATGTTTTGAAAGGAGGAATTTTCTAATGTCACTTGTAAAATTCAAAAACGGAAACAACACCCCTAATTTATCTTCTGGATTCAATGATATTTTTGAATCCTTTTTTAACGATTCATTTTTTTCAGACCGAATGGTATCGCGTGTACCTGCTGTTAATGTAAGCGAAACAGCAGATGATTACAACATAGAAATGGCGGCTCCAGGACTCGAAAAAGGTGATTTCAAAATTAATTTAGATAGAAACCTGCTCACTGTTTCGGTAGAACAACAAAAGCAACAAGAATCACATGACAAACAATACACGAAACGGGAGTATAGTTACAATTCATTTGTGCGATCTTTTGCACTTCCTGATTCTGCTGACGATGCGCAGATTGAAGCCTCTTATAAAGACGGCATCCTTCATATCAAGGTGGCCAAAAAAGAAGAGGCCAAACATCAGGTAAGACAAATCGATATTCGCTAATTAACAAATCGCTTTGCTGGAAATACTTTCAGGTCAAACCGCCCCGTGATCCGGGGCGGTTATTTTATAAATATACCATTGGTAATTAAAAATACAACCATTCTTTTTCTGTGTTAAAATAGCACTAAATTTGATTGGTGTATTTACAAAACCAGGGTTTTAAAACTATTGCAATTATAAACTTGATAATATTCTTTTAAATTCCATTTCTTCAAAAGATAATTTAATATTACACATAAATAGCCGTTTTTTTGGTGGCCTCCTAAATGAAGATCTACTCAAAGACAAGTTAAAATTTAACGAATTACGTGAAGGATCAACTTTCCGGATTTCAATTTTTTACCTGATATTTTTAGCTCAGCATCCCCTTGCTTTCTACCGGCTTGCAAGATAACTACTAGCTGTCCGTTAAACACCTTCATATGAGGAAGATGAAACATCTCAAGACTAGTCGGATCACCATTTGCCGCCGCCCTGAAAGATGCCGCACCCGACACCTCAAACGCCAATTCATTGTCCGCTTGCGGACACAGGTTTCCATCTTTATCTACAACCCGAACTGTTATAAAAGACAGATCCTGCTGATCTGGAGCCAACGTATAACGGTCAGCATTCATCAGGATATGATGTGGTTTACCTGCCGTTTTTACCATTTCTTCAGCTACTGGAAGCCCATTAATATCAAGTGCAACCACCCTTACCGATCCGGGTTCATATCGAACACTATCCCACATCAACCGATACCTGGTTTGCATACCTTTAGGATTTTTTCGCTTTACCCCCATACTTTTTCCGTTTACAAATAATTCAGCCGCCGGATAGTTCGTGTAACAATACACCGGAGTAATCTTTCCTTCACGCCCAGGCCAGGTCCAATGCGGCACTAGATGCAAAGTTGGGCTTGATTTATTCCAACGTGAACGGTATAAATAATACCGATCTTTAGGTATGCCAGCCAAGTCAATCATTCCAAAATAGGAGCTATGCGAAGGCCAATAGCCATCGTAAGGAGATGGTTCACCTAAATAGTCTACCCCTGTCCAGACAAATTCTCCTAACACTCCTTTTAAGTCATCCTGCTGTACAAACTCCTCATCAGGAGTTTGTGACCAGGCACAATGTTCCAAATCGTAAGAAGAGCATTGCTTGTCGGTATGGATCACATCTGCCCCCTCCTTAACCGGAAAAGAATAGCTTCCCCTGGAACTCACTGTCGAGGCAGTTTCTGAACCATATAAAAACCCTTGCGGCAGCTTTTGTAAAGCTTCCTTGTAGCGCGAAGGTTTATAATTGAATCCAGGCACATCCAATATTGCCGCAAAACCATTATTTAGCGCGGCATCAATTTGATCCATCCCTGAAGTTACCAGGCGCGTTGGATCCTCACGATGACAAATGTCCTGCAACCAAGATGCGATGGTCACTCCCTCTTTAGTATGTTGGTCTGGCACCTCATTTCCTATACTCCACATGACCACCGACGGATGGTTCCTGAATGCGTGGATCAAGTTGACCAAATCCTTCTCAGCCCATTGATCAAACAATTGGCTATAGCCATTTTTAATTTTCGGAGCCTTCCATTCGTCAAAACTCTCCGCGATGACCATAAATCCTAGCTCATCGCATAAAGAAATCAATTCTGGAGAAGGCATATTATGTGAAGTCCGTATCGCATCCACCCCAACATCCTTCAGTAACATTAACTTTCTTTTAAGGGCGGCTTTATTAACTGCAGCCCCCAGCGGACCGAGGTCATGATGATCACAAACACCATGAAATTTCCGAAATTTTCCATTGAGCATCAAACCATTTCGAGCATCCATAGTTAACCACCGAATACCAAATGTTGTTTCATAAAAATCCTCTAGCCGGCCATCCACATACAACTGACTCACTGCTTTATAAAGCAAAGGCTTTTCAGGTGACCATAATTGAGGTTGATGTACCCTAAAATATTGATCAGCTAAATAGTTATCATTTAAAAAAGATGTAGTGTCTGTGGTGACCATTTTCCCCTGAGGGTCATATATTTTTGTGACTAGCTGTCCGACCTGTTGCTTCGTTACTCCATCAACCTGTGTACGCAGCCTTACCAGTGCCAACCCATCTCTCACCGACGGCGTGCTTACATACGTTCCCCAAACTGGAATATGTGGTTCATTGGTAATGATAAGGTGCACATGACGAAAAATACCAGCTCCTGGATACCAACGGGAAGACTCTTCTGGATTATCCAGCCGTACCGCCAACACATTGGGTCCGTCTTTTTTTAGAAACGGTGTCACATCTAAGTGGAAGGCATTATAACCATAGGCCCAATAACCTGCCTCCTTTCCATTAACATATACACGAGCATGGCTCATCGCACCATCAAACAATAACACAACCCTTTTACCAACCACAAAATTTGGAATATCAAGTTGACGGCGATACCATGCCGTACCCATATATGGCAGCGCACCGGTACGTCCAGTCTTCTCAGAAGGCACCTTCTCTCCATTTTGAACAATTTGGACTACCTGTAAGTCGTTCCCTTTATCAAAAGGACCATAAATAGCCCAGTCATGCGGCACAGAAACCTTCTGCCATTTCCTATCGTCAAAGTCAGGCTGGGCAGCACCAGCCACATCACCCTTGGTAAACTTCCAATTATCGTTCAGGTCAACAGATTGTCTTTCCTGTGCAACAACACTAAATATAGAGATAAACAGAAATACACAAAAGATAAACAGGCGGATTTTCATAATTAATACATTTCTATATATTCCACTTCCCAACCCATTGCTCCAACCGAAACACCTGAAGGAAATGGGGAGAACAATTGCAGTTTTTCAAGACGATCCGGATGAAGATGTATAGGTACATCGGGCGCAAACCACAAGGGCATAAATGCCGGATACGGCCTGGGAAGTAACAAACCTTTCCCTGCTTTTAAACTATCCAGTGGTATCGAGACCGTTTTCATTTCTTCGCCCAGCGTTACCTGTGACTTATAAGGCTGTCCATCCAAATCTATTACAATTACTTCCAAAATCACCGGGCCGTGCAGAGCACGTGCCCGGAGGTTTAGTTGCTTAGTGGTACTACACCGTATACCATGAGGCAAAATAATTTGTAAGCCCATTCCCTCCGCATTATTAGGCCTCTTTCCAGGCGTATATTCCATGGCCCATGACGGTTGTGCCGGCGTGGGGAAACGGATGCTTATATCCTTGTCCCACTCCGGATAAAAACTGGCAGAAGAGGGTTTCTGGGAGGATAAGAGAATTTCATGGTTTTCGTCAGCCAGAAAGTTATATGCCGGCCGGTCACCCCCCATTCCCGGAGGTGCAAAAAAAGTCGGATCTGCCAAACCATCGCTCTCATCTTTACTTAACAAATACGTGCCTGGACCCAATAGAAACTTCCCTTCTGAAGCCCTTACACGATATCTGTTTCCTTTATTGAGTCCTTTAATCCAAAACGTCTTTCCCAATTCTGCCAGATCAACCTTCATGTGCTGTTCATTCCATGAAACAGCGGCTACGGTATCACCAGGAGCATGTTTAGCAAAGGGATCTGCCAGCAACTTCACATCAGGCATTACTTCCAACCGCCACTTGCCAGAAGCAAGTCGATCCAGAAAATAAGCCCCAGAACCCGCATATTGAACAATAGAGGAAGAACCCGTCCCCGCCACATGCTGCAATGCCTTCACATTCAGCGGAATTATTTCAGTATTACCTGAATAATATAACTTATTTCCGTCATTAAATACACTCGTTTGCCGGGAATAACTCAGCACCACATGGTCAAAGACGGTATCAGCCGGATACTTACCAAAATCACGCCCCCTGGCAATTTTACGAAAAGCCTCAGCTGCAATTAATAAGCTGATAGCCTTGGCAGGCGTATAGGCCAAATTCAGGTAATGCGTCCCATATTCGCTATTAGTATGTGCCAGTACCATTGGATCATAGGCAAACTGGGTTGCCCATTGAAAACCTGCCTTCCGAAAACTTCTGGCCATTGCCGGGTAATAAATTGGCTGCAATTGATCCGCTGGATCAAATTCATAGATTAACAAAGCCTTCTTATGAAAAGCTGATATGGTATCGTAAGGAATAGTATACTGATCAACGTGTGGCAAATAATTGCCTTCTATCCTATGGTTGGCTACTAAATTGAGCGGATACCATTGAAAAGTAAAGCCATCCACCCGGGCGGCAGCCACTTTAGCCGCCAATGGCGGGTTTTGGCTTATATTGTAAAAAACAGGTTTAGTCCAACCCGTATTTCGTAACACATTTACAAGCCGATCTATATATGAAGTCACTACCTCTGGTTGGGGATGTGATGGTTCATTTGTAAGCTCTGCCCCAATAATAAATGGATCATCACCATACCGTAGACCTGTATAAGGATTAACATGCTCAAAAAGCTGATGAATATAGCGTTCCTGTGCCCTCACCGCCTTTTCATTTACAGTAGCCTGTCCCTTTCCGTAAACCCTGGAAAACCCAGGTGTACATTCATCCTTTTCCGGCCAGCCGTTTCCCCAAAAAGCAATCGGCGTAATCAGCGTATAAATTTTCCGCTCCCTTAATTTAGCCAATAAATAGTCAAACAAACGCAAGTGATCATTTTGAAGAAGATTACCCAATGAGTCGCTAATCTCTGTATCCCAAACATGTACCCGAAAAGCGTTAAGACCCAATCGCGAGAAATGATACACATCCTGGTCAATGGCTTTGGTCACATCAATACCACTACGCTTCATAGCACGATAAGCATAGGCAAAAGGGGCCGTATAGTTGATCCCGAAAAAAGCCGCCTCCTGATTATTGGTAGTCCAGCGCATCACCCCCATGTCATCCACATATACCGGCCCATTCGTTATTCTTTTCTGGCCAAAAGCCCCAAGGCATCCCGTTGCACCTACCAATAGTAGCACAAGTTTATTAAACAGCGCCATCATATACCTATTCAATATCCGGTCATTGAAAACGCATCCAAAGCGCTCGTTGGTTTTCCCTCATCGTCAAAAGCCCCCAACGTATAACCGTTCCAATTTCCATAAGCTTCCGGCTCCCAGTAAAACACGCCTACCCCCTTCCCATCAGGCAAAGCGGCATTCTTTGAAATAATAGCCTTAAGGAACGCAGTGGAGGCTGCCGGCGAAGAAGCCGGCATTCCCACTTCGCATAGCATAACTTCCTTACCGTATCGTTGCACCATATCGCTCATGTTGTCTTCGCACTGTTCCACCAGTGTTTGCCAATTATCTACCGATGGATAAAGCGACATACCAATCACATCCCATTGCGCACCATTTGCCTTAAGACCGTCAAACATCCAACGGAAAAGATCGTTATCAAAACCATTAGCTAAATGAACGATCACTTTGATAGAACTATCCACATTTTTCACGGCCTTATATCCCGCATTGATTAGTGCCGAAAAATTGGCCATATTTGTCGAAGCACGTCCATCTTCCCAAAGCATCCCATCATTGGTTTCATTGCCAACCTGTACCCATTCAGGATGAATACCCTCTTGTTTTAACCTATTTAGCACAAGTTCTGTATAACTACCCACCATAGCCGCCAACTTATCAAATGACAAGCCACTCCAAGCATCAGGTTTTGCCTGTGCACCTGGATCTGCCCAAGTATCGCTATAATGGAAATCGACCATAATCCGGTAGCCCAGCGCTTTTGCACGTCTGGCCTTTACCAGCAGATCATCCGTATTGCACCACCCATTCACAGGGTTAACCCATACCCGCAGGCGGATAGCATTCATCCCTTTGTCCTTCAATATCTGAAACAGATCTGCCGTCGCCCCTAAATCGTTCTTAAAAGAAAGGCCGTTTTGCTCCATTTCGGTTACCCAGCTCACATCTGCCCCTTTAGCAAATCCCTCAGGCAAGGGGGTATCCGGAAATTCAGGCGCACTGATATTCTTTGTGCAACCTGAAAACATGGCTACTATCCACAGTATATAAAACATTCTCTTTTTCATGTCCTAGTTTTTCTGAAGTGAATACGTATAATTACCGGCATTATTAAGTCGTAAGCTTACGATATAATTTCCATCTTCGCTGGCAGACAAATTGCCCCCATCCAATTTAAGAAAGCCATTGTCCGGGTCATTAGTCCCATAATTAATCCCCCAGTCGTGATTTGCCCTAAATTTAAACCCTGCGCCCGCAACCAACTTAATGTTTACGCGCCATTCCTCGCTGGCTTCATCATACGTCATATCCACATCATTTTCCCATCCACCAGTAGCATCCCCTGCAATGCTGAATGCTGTTCTTGTGGCACTCCATGCTCCTGTGCTGGTATTACCCTTCAACAAATAATAACCTGCACGCGGAACAAACAAGTTACCACTTGCAGCACTACTCATCGTCCCGCTGGCCATATCATCCGTATTGGTGCTGCTGGCCCATCCATACGCCACACTATAATTTACATCCGTAATAAACTTAAATGTAAGATCAGTTCCTTCGGGAAAATACACATATCCTTCGTATTGTCCGTCGTCTTTAACAGAAACCACCTTGGGCGCCTCTCCGGCGTCCCAATTTTGATACCCCCCTGGAACTAGCAGAAACGGATAAGCAATGACCACCGAATAAGGCGTTACGTTGATAGACAGGGCATCAGAATACAGTGTTTGTTGGCCACCCGCTAATGATGATACGATCCGTGCTTCTACCGTACTCTCTACAGCTGGATTAAGTCCGAGTAATACCAAAATATTATTAAAATCAGTCACTTTAAAAGTGCTATCATTAGCTGTAGGGTTCAAAGAAATAGATTTGGGTGCAGCAAAATTATTGCCGCCTTTGTCCAGCTGTAAAGTATATTCTACAGCCGCCTGGAAACCATAGCTGGCAGCCTTCCAGCTAAATGTAATGGCATCTGTAACTGGGTCCAATTTCCCCAGGTCGAGTTGGGTAGTTGAACAGCTGATTGTAGGTGCTGTACCTTCAGTTACCACCACCTTTTCCAAATCTTTTTTACAGGAGCCAATCCCCAGCATCATTGCCGCTGATAGGACTAAGCTTATCACATTCCAAAAACGTTTCATATGCATTTTTATCATCTCAATACCCCGTGTTTTGAATCAAATTGGTGTTTGCAGATAGATCCGAAGTAGGCAGTGGAAAAAGTTGGCGAAAATCTGAAACCCCTCGCCCACCAGATACCCCCCCCTTCCAAGGCCACAAATAATTACCTCCTGTAAATTTTCCGTACCTAATCAGGTCAGTCCTTCTAAAGCCTTCCCAATACAGTTCTCTACCCCGTTCATCCAATACAAAATCCAAAGAATAAGAACTAATAATGCCTTTATCATTTCCATAGGCCCTCTTTCGCAAAGCATTCAAATAATTTAGTGCTTGTACCTCAGAACCGCCGCTACCGCCTCTTTTAACTGCTTCCGCATAGATTAGGTATTGTTCTGCCAGCCTGAACAGCGGAAAATCTGTAGACACATAAACTCCATTTATGGAAGCCGGCGTTTCACCAGTAGAAGTCAGGTTGGTGAATTTGATCACCGCCAACCCATCGGTAAATTCCTTTATATCGTCCATTTCGAGCTTATCACCCTCGAACATGGCCCGCTTATCCGTATTTCCACTATAATCAGTAAATAATAGTGGTAGGTTTTTGGTACTTCGCATCCCTGCCCAACCACCATTTGGTATTCCAAAACCGGCAGCGCCCATAGCAGTACTAACAGCCGCATTGACCAGATAAGTAGTTCCGCCATAATTTTGCGTATTCACTCCATCGTAAGCAATAGCCAGGATGGTTTCCGGGTTGTTTTGATCATTGTCACCCATGAACAGCTTATGATAGTCGTCCTTCAGACTAAACGGAGCGGCTATCACTTTTGAAGCATACGTAATCGCTTCCGTATATCGCTGCTGACCTGTATACACTTCCGCATTAAGATACATTCGGGCTAATAGAGCCTGTGCAGCGGATTGATTAGCCCGTGCATAGTCACTCTGCCCAGCAGGCAACAGGGTATTCTCAATATCTTTTAACTCAGCTTCTACATAATCAAACAATTCAGATCTTTTTATTTGCGGCGGAATAAACGTACCAATTTCATCGTTTTCCGTTACAAAAGGTGGATTGCCGAATAAATCAAGTAGCACCCAATATTGATAGGCCCGCAAAAAACGAGCTTCTGAGCGATACTTTCTTATGTCGTCTGCATCCGTTCCCGTAATGTTACGGCTACTCAGCTTCTCGTCTGTTGATTCCCTCAGAAACTCGTTGCATACGGTGATTTGATAAATGCTTCGACTGTAGAGCCCACGAATGAGCAAGTTATCTGATGACCAATTCATATTGTGAAAATCGGGCAGGCCAGGATCGTTCCAAACAATAGCCGCTTCTTCGGTGGTTAGTTCCTGCATATTCCAAAACAGCCGCACAAAATCAGACGTTCCCTGATCAATGCCACCAATATCACCAGTTGTTGCATCCGGCCCGCCATTTCCTGTCAGCGCAAAACTGCCATATAATTTTGCCAGCACCTGCCTGTATCCTTCAGGAGTACTGTATACCCGGTCGGGTGTCAAATCGTTCGTCGGTTGTCTGTCCAGATCCTTGGCACAAGCAGCCATTAAAACCGCTAATGCCAGGGACCATACACCATTTGTGAAATTTCTTAATGCGTTCATACTTTTCTTTTCACTCATTAAAAGTCCAGGTTAACGCCCAATACAAATGTGCGGGGGCGTGGGTAAAAATTGCTGTCTATACCACTGCTTATCTCCGGGTCCAGACCCGTGTAATTTGTGATCACAAAAACATTTTGGCAATTGGCGCTCAGACGCAGGCTTACCGGATGATCATGCCCAAAAACTTTTCCGGCATCATAACCAATTCCCAAGTTATCCATTCGCAAGAAAGAACCATTCTCCAGGTAATAATCGGTGAGATATTCATTACTTACAAAACCAGACTTGTCCATTCCCTTCGTCGCATTCATTAAATAACCATTGGCGTTTAAAATATTGCGACTTACACCCAAATTGGCCTGCACGTTGTTGTACACATAGTTTCCAAGGTTACTACGCAATACCGTAGATAATGACCACCGTTTATAACTTACTTGCGTACTAAAGCCAAACATTGCCTTAGGCACAGAAGACTTTGTGCGGTAAAGATCTTTCTCGTTGATGATACCATCTCCGTTCATATCTTTATAAACACCTTCCAACGGTTTACCATTCGCATCATAGACCTGATGGTAGGTATAAAACGCATAGGTATTATACCCAACAGAATTTATTTGTATGGTATTTCCCACCGCACCGGATAGCCCCCCCGTCAGCACGCCAATATAATCAGGATTATCTACTTTAGTCAACTTAGTTATCTTATTAACATTATAGGTAAAATTAACCCCAGCATCCCAGGTAAAATCTTTTTTTCGGATAATTTGTCCATTCAGCGCCGCTTCCAATCCTTTGTTTTCAATATTTCCCACATTTGTTGTGATGACATTATTGAAATTAGATCCCAATGGAATTGGGATCGTATTTAAAAGATCCCTGGTCTTCTTAAAGTAAGCATCCACGCTTCCACTTAAGCGATTTTCCAAAAAACCAAAATCGATACCAGCATTATAGGTAGCTGTCTGTTCCCACTTAATATCTCGATCATAGGCCCCGGGAGCATACATGCTGTAATAAGTATCGCCCAATAAATATTTTGCGGAAGCTACACTAAGTGAATAAGTAGGAATGTAAGAATAATAAGGAATTCCATCCTGCTGCCCGGTCACCCCGTAGCTCAGCCGAAGTTTCAGGTCAGACAATGCGTTGACATCTTTCAGAAAAGACTCCTCATTAGCTCTCCAGGTAAAAGCCACAGAAGGAAACAGACCCCATCGATTTTCGGGAGCAAATTTAGAAGAGCCATCCGTCCTGATAGAAGCCGCCAGAATATAGCGCTTGGCCAATGTATAAATTAGCCTACCATAATAGGAGATCAACGTAGTCCGGGGCTTATCAAAAGGAAAAGCGGGTTCTGTACCAGCCACAACTTCCCCCAAAGCATTATAACTAGGATAAAAATATGTTTTATTCATAAAATCATAGTATCCATATCCCGCTGTAGCATTAATATTACTATTCCAAGAGGAGATATCTTTGTTATAATTCAGGTAAAACTCTGCAACAGTATTGGTCGTTCCCTGTCTGTAGTGGTTATCCAATCCTTTCACATCTGCCTCAGATGCCGCATATGCCGGTACATACGTATTACCTTCGCCCTTGGAAACATCGTAACCAAGATTAAGATTAGCATGAAGTTCTGGCAAAAAATGCATTGAATAGTCAAACTGAATGTTACCGTAACTACGCTTAACCTGGCTACGGTCATTGCGCAAGGCCAGCAAGGCTACCGGATTTCGGGTAGCATTCAGGTTGGGTACGACAGATCCGTCTGAAGAGGTATTTAGCCATTCGAAGTAGTTTCCATACTGATTTTTGGCAAATACCGGTTGTGTTGGATCAAATGAAACCGCTGCCCCAATAGCCCCTTGATTAGCAAAGCGGGTATTGGTTAAAGCACCTTTTAAATTTAGGTCTATTTTAAGATGATCCGAGAAGAATGAAGGCTTAAGGCTAATAGCCGCACTCGTACGATTCATTTTATCTGTTACCAACACGCCCGCCTGGTTAAGGTATCCGCCAGATATCCTATAAGGCATCTTTTTATAAGTACCAGAAATACTCAGGTTATTATCTGTACCCAAAGCCGTCTGGTAGATTTCATCCTGCCAGTCCGTATTTGCATTTCCCAATTGAGCAATCTGGTTATCATTACCATTCTTTTTTACATATTGACGAAAAGCATTCGCATCCAACACTCCAATCCGACCCGCAGTATTATTAACAGACATCTGGGTATTGAAGTTGATTTTTGGACTTCCTGACGCGCCACTTTTCGTAGTAATCAGAATAACTCCATTCGAGGCCCTTGAGCCATAAATAGCCGTAGCTGCTGCATCCTTAAGGACAGTAAATGACGAAATATCGTTAGGATTAATTAAGCTAAGTGGGTTGGTGGCTCCTGAAATACTGTTATTGCTCAACGGGACACCATCCACCACAATTAACGGATCATTGCTTGCTGCCAGAGACGCCCCCCCCCGTATACGAATAGTACTTCCTGCACCAGGAGCTCCACTTTTAGCAGTTATACTTACACCTGCAACTTTACCAGAAATAAGCTGATCGGGAGTGGTGATATTTCCTTTTTGAAAGTCTTTAGAAGATACCGTGGCTATCGATCCGGTAAGTTCCTTTTTAGTTTGAGTACCATATCCAATAACTACCACCTCATCCAACTGACGTTGTTCTGCCGTCATCTCAACATTCAACACATCCGCTGTTACCAACACCTCCCGGCTTACATAACCAACAGCTGTGAAAACTAATACCACGCCCTTTTTAGCCTGAATTTGATAGTTACCATCTGCATCAGTAGCCGTTCCTACATGAGTACCCTTAATTAGTATACTAACTCCCGGTACCGGACTTCCATCAGTCTGATCAGCCACCTTACCCGTAACAGGCTTCAAATCCTGAGCTTTCAATATACCAGCCAGACTTATGCAACATAACAGTATCAGCACCGTTGCCCACCTTCCCATTCGTTTAATATAATTCATTGTTGGTTCGCTTAGTTTATGATGGTTTTAAACGTCCATGCAAATAACGTATAATATGCCGCTATACCTTTTGTCCAATCGTACATGTTTTTTGTCCAAATGAACAAATCATCCACAAATCACCCAAAATTTCCGATCTTCGTTCTTTTGCTACAGCGAACACATATGAATATAAAATGGTTTTTGTTAACCTTAGTCTTCCTAGTCCCAATCTATTCAAGGTCTCAGACCCCAAGGCATACTTTTTCTCACATTGATCAATATTCAGGATTGTCCAACAGTACGGTAGAATGTATTGGTCAAGACAGCCGCGGGTTTATGTGGTTCGGCACGCGAGACGGATTGAATAGGTATGATGGATATCACATAGTATCTTTCCGTAATAATCCAATCGACAACCACAGTATCAGTGATAACTTCATACATTGCCTTTACACTGATCACGCCGGCTTTCTTTGGATAGGCACCAGTAATGGCCTTAACCGTTTTGATGCCAAGCATAATCAATTTGAACAATTTCCGATTAAATCAGAGCGCTTTCATAGCCAAAAAATATATGCTCTTAATGAAGATCAGCAACATAAACTCTGGATAGCCACCTCAGACGGGCTCTACAACCTGGACGAAAAAAGGCAAAAGGTACGTTCCTATCGGCATGAACCGGGTAATCAAAACAGCATACCTGATGAACGCGTATTTGCTCTTTATCACGATACGCAAGGGCACTTATGGATCGGAACACAATCGGGAATTTGTTTTTTTGATGAAAACTCAGGCACATTTAAGACACTCCCCCTCCCCTATATTGACCCTAGTGGCGATCTCTCCATCAACAGCATCCTTCAGGATCGCCGCGGACAAATATGGATAGGCACCTCCTCACAAGGTATTTTAGTTGTCAACAAAACAGGCCAGCTTATTCATCGCTATTCCCAACAGGAACACCATACTAAACAGTTGCCCAGTGACCAGGTTCGTGCAATACTTCAAGACCATTTTGGAAATATATGGGTAGGGTGTATCAACGGAGGACTAAACTTGTATGACGAAAAAAATAATGGATTCTTTCATTATAGTTTTGAGGCAGGCAATCTAAGCAGTCTATCACAACGCACGGTTTCCTCTCTTTGTGAAGACAGCCAAGGAAATATTTGGATTGGCACCCATCGTGGCGGAGTAAATTTAATCAGTCCGGGTGCCCGGAAATTTACCTGGTTTCAGCAAGAATACCGTCAGAACAGCTTAAGCTATAACGACGTCAAAACATTTTGTGAAGATAAAAATGGAAATATCTGGATAGGTACAGACGGAGGAGGGATGGATCGTTTTGAACCAAACCATCATCAATTTACCCACTATCGCAATCAACCCAACATTCAAAATTGCCTAAATTCAGATGCCGTTCTGCATCTTTTTCGCGATTCCTCCAATATAATTTGGATCTCCACATGGGGAGGCGGCCTGAATCGGTTCGACCCACAAAGTGGCAAATTCTCACATTACCTTCATCAAGCAGGTAACCCATCATCCATTAGTTCAAACTATGTTCAGCAAGTACTACGCGATCACAATGGCCGCTTTTGGGTAGCCACCTACTATGGAGGCCTAAACATTTTTGACCCTGCAACCGGCAAATTCAGCAGATTCCTTGGTGTTGACGGCAGCAACGAAAATCTCACCGGAAATAACGTAGTCTCGATGGCAGAAGATGCCCATGGACAACTTTGGATTGGCACTGACGACGGTGGATTAAACGCTTATGACCCAAAAACTGGGCGTATTGAACACTATTTTCATAACGACATCAAAAAACCTGATATCCGCGTCATTTTTACCGATAAACAAAAAAGACTGTGGGTTGGACAAAAAGGATTATACCTTTATCATGAAAAAGAACACGCTTTTAAAAGCTACGGTCAAAATGCCGGATTGGACCAGGAATATATCAAGGGCATCGTACAAGATAAACAAGGAAACCTGTGGATATCCACTTCAAAAGGTATCACAAAATTTAACCCCCAAACCAGCCAATACAGAAAATTTAACAGCAATGACGGTCTTCAAGGATATGAATTTGAAGCAAACGCCTGTCTTGTTGGCCGAGACGGCACTTTCTATTTTGGAGGCATTAATGGATTCAACACCTTCCATCCCGAACATATGCCCATCAATAAACAAGCCCCACCCGTATACCTTACCTCATTTCAACTATTTAATAGAGAAATTACTCCCGATGAAAAAGATTCGCCATTACAGCAGGACATCAGCATGACGCCCACCATCGAACTTAATTATCAACAGTCAAGTATTGCTTTTGTATATGCAGC
Organism: bacterium A37T11; assembly: GCA_900109895.1. Taxonomy (GTDB): domain Bacteria; phylum Bacteroidota; class Bacteroidia; order Sphingobacteriales; family Sphingobacteriaceae; genus A37T11. The sequence goes on along the minus strand of FOBR01000013.1, from coordinate 37,205 downwards.
TCTCAATTATATTGCATCAGCAAACAACAGTTACCGGTACATGCTTAAAGGGTTTGATCGTTCGTGGAGCAAAGTAGCTTCCCAATGGCAAGCCTCTTATACCAACCTAAGTCCAGGCAACTACCAATTTAAAGTTCAGGCAGCCAACAACGACGGCATCTGGAATAAAAAGGGCACGTCAATAAACATCATTATACACCCACCCTTTTGGGGCACCTGGTGGTTTAGGCTCGGTACCGTTCTACTTGTTGCAGCAATTGCCGGAAGCCTGATTTATTTTAAACACCACATCGAGATCCAGAAGCTTGAAGAACGAAAACAAACCGAGATTTACCAAACGCAATTACAATTTTTCACCAACATCTCCCATGAATTTCGCACCCCCCTTTCGTTAATAGCCGGACCTATTGAAGAACTAGTACAACAAGAACAGCGGCCGAATGTATTACAAAACTATCAGCTCATCCAGCGAAATGCACATCGGCTCATCCGTCTGGTCAATGAGCTTATGGATTTCCGCAAGGTAGAGGAGGGATCGCTCAAATTACGGGCAACCAATGGAAACTTCAGCCGTTTTGTTCAGGAAATATGCGAGGAGTTCAGCGTATTGGCCCAACAAAAAAGAATAACCTTTAACATATCGGCAGGTCATTTCCCTACCATTTATTTTGACCGCGAAGTGATGGAAAAAATATTGCTGAACCTATTGGACAACGCCTTTAAATACACTCCCAAAGGGGGTAAAGTCACTGTAAATATATATAGTGAGCTACACCAGTTCAAGCCCTCTTTTTCGAATGAACTAACCGTAAAAAGCGCGTATAAAGCAAAACGATACATCCACCTGCATGTTGTCGATACCGGCATAGGTATATCTGCCCCCTCCATACAGCATCTTTTTGAGCGTTATTACCGCACAAGTGAATACCATTTGGGATCTGGCATCGGTTTGGCCTTTGTCAAAAGCCTGGTATTGCTTCATAAAGGCCGTATCCTCGTAAATAGCGAGCGGCATAAAGGCACCGAATTCCTGATATCTATTCCTAGTCTCCAAGAAGATTTCAGCACATCTGAACGTTGGGAATCTGGCCAGGAGAATATTGGCCAACACTTAGAGAGCATCGTACTACCCACATTGGCCGCTGAAGAAGTGTCATTCTTACCTACCCACATCACCAGTGAAACAGCTTCTGACCCTTCTAAACCTCATTTATTATTGGTAGAAGACCACCTTGAATTAAGAACATTTTTAAAGAACAAGCTATCCGAACGCTTTTATATAGTAGAGGCAGGCAATGGAAAAGAAGGTTTGGCTATTTTGGAGGAACACCTTCCTGATATCATTGTCAGCGATGTAATGATGCCCGAAATGAACGGATATGTCTTTTGCGAAGCGGTTAAAAGCCGAGAAAGCACCTTACATATACCGTTTATTATGCTTACGGCAAAAAATGCTGCAGATGCAACCGTTGAAGGGCTTCGTTGTGGCGCTGATTTTTATTTCCCCAAACCAGTGCAAATGGAAGTATTACAGCTTACCTTAGACAATCTGGTCAAACAGCGCAGAGAAATAGCCCGTCACGTCATAGCTCAGCAAAATGCCGTATGGAATGAAACCGCTCGGAATACCAAGGACAAAGCATTCATGGACAATTTATATTCCATCATCAAGCAATCTATGAGCGACCCTGCACTGGATGTGGACCATCTCTGCAAGGAAACAGGCATGAGTCGGACGCTTTTGTATCAAAAAATCAAACTTCTTACAGGCCATTCCATTGGCGACCTTATTCGATCAGTTCGCCTAAAATCTGCCGCCGAAATGCTGGCCAAAGAAGATCTTCCCATTACCGAAGTAATGTACCTCGTTGGCATCCAAACCCAGTCATACTTTACGCGGGCTTTTAAAAAAGAGTTTGGAAAAACTCCCAGTAAATACCTGTTAGATTTAAAAAATACAAATAGGCATTAAAAAACCATTCAATCTTGTTTAATGATAAGAAGCGTTAAAAATATGGCGCCAACATCAAACAGATGCTAATTTTTATACCGGGTACCAACTCCTATTAGTTGTACCCGGATAAATCATAAGTCTATGCATCTTCCTTAATAACCTTTAAGCCTTTTGCCCAGCGGCTCAGTTGGCCAAAGATAGCCGTTGTATTGGCCAATATCTGTTCAGTCGGCACAAAAGCCCCTTCTTCATTAATAAAAGAATCCACAATAGGAATTGGTACTTCTGCGACAGTGATCACTTTAAGCGGCAATAAATCATTTTTAAGATTTTGTGCTGCCCGTACACCTGCAAAGGGTCCTATTGAATAGCTAATGATGCCCGCTGGCTTATAACCCCACTCGTGTAGCAGATATTCCAAAGCATTCTTAAGCGGAGCAGGGTAGCTATAATCATATTCAGCCGTAACAAAAATATATGCATCCGCCTCTGCTATTTTTGCACTCCAGGCTTTCGTATGTTCGTGTTCATATTGCTGCATAGCAGGATGTACAGGCTCATTCATCAAGGGTAAACCTATTTCGCCCAAATCTAACAATTCGGCTTCAAAATTACCCTGACTATTAGCCAAATCTGTAACCCAACGACCTATTAAGGGGCCTTTTCTTCCAGGGCGCACTGTAGAGGAAATAACTTTTAATTTTAACATGTCTATTATTTTAATTGAAACCACGAAAGTAAGGAAGACTCAAGCATTGTTTGTTTGAAAAAAGTAAAAGTCATCTTGATAATTTGTCAGAAAAAATTTACCAATCTTTTCAGGCTATAAGTTTACCCCAACAGGTTAATATATTTGCCCTGGATGCTACAACTTGCACCTATAAAATAGCAGGAGCAATATGTGGTCATCGCATGCGGAGGAGCCAAACTTGACACTGCAAAAGGCGATAGCTATCTTGCATTCGAACTCCTTTAAGAAAAGGAGTAGAAAAAAATATATGAAAAAGATGATAACAAAAAGGGATTTGATTTTTACTTGTATGATAACCTTAACTTGGGCACAATATGTCGTTGCCCAAGTTACAGATACCGTGAAGGTACAACTTCAGGAAAAGCCGATCCATTTAAATTTTAACTACATAAAGAGTTATGGTCCAGCCTTTACTCACCTGGCTAGCCGACCAGCACATTGGAATAAAAATGAATGGGTTAAGTTTACTTCCATTACCTTGGGAATAGGAATGCTAAGCCTCGCTGATCCTGCTATTAAACACGCCATACAAAGACATCGCTCAGTTCAGAGAGACAAAGTGGCCAATTTTTTTTCACCTTTTGGCAACAATTATGCTCCCTATTCCTTAATCTCTGCCTTTGCTATTGGTGCCCTTATAAAGAATGACAGAATACATCGGGTAGCACTCAACGGCATGCAGTCTCTTTTACTTACAACGGTTGCATACTCAGCCATTAATGGGGTAGTCAGGAGACAACGACCTGCTTATACGGATAACCAATACCATTTTTCGCACCCTTATAAGGACGGTTACACCTCCTTCCCTTCGGGGCATACCACCACCATTGTCTCATTCGCGACCGCATTGGCCCTTGAATTTCAAGAAGAAAAGTGGGTAGGATATACAGCTTATACCCTGGCAGGCCTTACCGCTGGCTCGCGTTTATATTTTAACAGGCATTGGTCAACAGATGTAGCCACAGCAGCATTCCTTTCTTATTTTCTGACCAAATCCGTGTATAAATGGCAACGTAAACAGCAGCTTTCAAGCAAAAAGCCTTCCGCCCTCATTTTTAGTTTCCATCCAGTTTTTTATCCAAAATAACACAACTCAGGCTGCATAAATAAACAAAAATGCGGCGACCTGATTAGGGGTCGCCGCTATACAGGTTTCAGGGCCAGCATCGCTTCCGCATGGTCCAAAGCAAAAGAACCAGTGCTACTGCCAGTAGGCCTCCGATCCACCACGTCCAGCCCAAGGTGGTGCGGTGAACCCTTTGTTCCGTAGCCCCGTGGGTAATCATCGCATGGCTGCTATCCGTCATCTCCCGGACTGATACAGTCACCTTGTTGCCCATGACCCGATGCAGCGAATCTTCCTGCGACCATTTTTGTCGATAAAGCACCACTTGGTTGGCTTCACCCATAAAACCCGAGTCCGGGTGATAACGAAACACCCCCACCGGCATGATGGTTAACGTTTCCTGCTGATCATTCGTAAGGCTCCACCACCTTTCCTGTGAGGAGTCAACCTGCGTTAAACCCATTTCCCGAAGCTTGAAATATTGGTTGTCAGTTTGTTGTGAAGTGTCCATTTTCAACTGGCGTTTGGTAGTGCAAGCCATGATCGCAAGCAGGAATATGACGAATAAAAAGTTCATGCGTTTCATACTTACTGACCCATTAAGCATCCACCTGGGCAATCAGGGAAGAAACCGGGCTCCAGCCGCTCATACCCCGTCTGTTGCGCGCACGCACACGAAAATAATACCTTACACCGTCTTTCACAGGCGCATAAAAGTTGCCGCGTGAGCTAGAATTAGTTCCTGCAGAAAGCCATATCAATTGGTTGTTTGCATCGGTTTCCCAGGCAATTTGCAACTCATAATCGTAAGCCCCAGGCACGGCTGGAAAGTCCAATAAAATTTCAGCAGGCCTTGAAGAAAGCCGAAGACGGCTCCACGCCGGTGCAGATGGATTACCCAGACTTTTAGGATCAGCCACGGGAAGAAACCCCGAGCTTAACTGTACGGAGCTCACATCAGTCAGGTTGTTGATGTAACTGCTCACCTTGCGCATCATCACGATAAGCACTTCGCGCGCTTCATCCTTTTCTTTCTTTTGCTGGGCGCTGGCATTTCTGTTGGCCGTAATGCCCTGCTTGGCAATATAGTCAAGTGCCGCTGCTTCATAATCGGCAAACGGCGGGTTCAGGTCCGGAAAATTCGTATTTGTGCGCATTGCGTCAGTAACGCGTGTAGCCAATGAAGCGAGTTCGGCATCGGTTAGATAATCGTAATTACTGATTAATTTGGGAGTTCTCATTGTTTTTTATTTTTAAATTTATATGTATTCAATTATTTAATAGAATTTCTTAGAACGTCATCCAGAGCGAACGAAGTGAGTCGAAGGATCTCTGCTATTTCCGTTGTACTTCGCTCAACATGACGATTATTTTGATATCCAATCAGCGACTTTATAAATCGTCTTGATGAGTCTCTTTTTACGGTATACGCCTTCACCAGGGCCTGCCCGTATCGGATTACCGGGCTCATCGGGTGAGGCAACGGAACCGATGCTATTGGTATTAGCCTCTACACTGATCATCCAGGTACCGTCCCAACTGTCCACAAATCCACAATGGCCCATGCGTTTCAGTTCTGAAAAATAGATACCGAAGACGTCGCCGGCTAAGGGAGTTGTACGTTGTAAGTTATACGTTGTAAGTCCCTGCATGGCGCCAATTGGCTTCTGTTGCTTCCTTTCCCAAACCACTCGTTTCGTCGGAAACAAGGCCGGTGCCCAGCCGTTCTTTGGGTTGTCAATACCGGCCTCGTGTAAACACCAGCAAACGTAAGCTGCACAATAGGAAAAGCCTTTTGATAATCCAATGAACCTCAAGTATTTTTCTACATCAGGACCATCGTTTTTACCTGTCTTTTCACGGATGCCGATTTGGGAAGTGTAAATTTGCTGCAGCCTTCTTCTGGCGTCGTTATTCTTGTTTGATGGTTCTGTATTGGTACCTGGTACAGACGCAAGATCTTGCGTCTCTACTACACCACCATGGTTTACAACAAAACCAAAAAAACAGACCAAAACAACAAAACCAATCCGGAAAAAATACCGGTCAAAATCTTTACTTCTAAACATGTCGAAATTCTTTTCTTTAAATATTCGTGTTCATCATCCCATTCATAAAATTCTGTTAGGGTATGGCGCACCAGTAGCAGCAGCAGCCAGGCCAATACCACAAAGGCATCGACGACGAGGATAGCGAGAAGAACCGCGCTTAGTACACCAATATCCAAGGTAGCCGCAGTGGGGTCGATCAGTCTTAATAGCGGACCGCTGTACAGGAACAAGATTATCAGGACGATGACCTGTGCTAAGGTACCCAACACGGTCCAGCCCTGCCAGTGCCTAACATTTAACCATCGCCGTTTCCGCTCCCAGGTAATTTTTTCCACCAAATCTGCTTTTGTGAGCAGAAAACCATCCATCCCGACCACCGGGACGTCTTCTTGTCTTTGCATTTTTGTACTCCTTTCTATTATTTAAACTTTAGATAATTCCTTCACCAGCCAAACAAGCTTTTTCATTTTTGATTATCACAAACATAGTTTACCTTTTGACAATCACCTAATAATGGCACCTGCCTGACACCTGCTTGGCACCCAGTTACCATTTTTGGCACCTGAATAGCACGCGACTGTTTAATTTTTTTAAATTCCGTACCTATGTTATTGGGAGATGCTACAAATATGACGTCATAAATAAAGGCAAGATATATCGGCTTTTAATGGTAACCCGTCACAATTTCCTATATTACCTTAATAGAATTACCTCTGTATATCGTCTTGGGCTCCGTTGTCGCCCTTTTTCTTCTTCTTCTTAGGAAACCCATTAACTTTCAGGTAGCGTGCATCCAGTACTGACTCAGCATATCTGATCTTACCGTCTTCTATGATGTAATTAAGTTTTCCCTCGTTGCGCCAACGGGTCACGGTTCTTTCACTCTTTTCGAGATAGATAGCCGCGCAAAAGCGGTCATAGGTGGGATCCTCAGGAACCTCTTCTGGCGCTATCGCCATCGTTACACAACAGCAGCATTGAGGAGTCTGTTGCTGTTGTGCTACTAATTTTTCCATCAAGGCCTCGATGCGTAGGCCGCATTGTAGTAGTAAATGAACATCTGACATAGGCTTAATATTTTTTTACATACGCTATTTATCGTTATAATATTTGTCGATGCGGGTAATCATCCGCTGCAACAATTGTTTGACTTTCTTATTAACAGCAGTACTGCTACTATATCTCTTTTTTAAGCTCTCAAAGGATAACCGGCTGTGTTGTAAAGTGCCGGTATAACTACTGAGAAATCGGAAAATGGGCTGTAATGAATCTGCTTGAATAATCTCTTCCTCCAGAAACAGGCGAATTAAAAATAAGATCTCCAGCGTAGTAAGCGATATAGTTATATAAGCATTCTCTTCCTTCTTGAAATGTTCTTGTATCTCGGTGATCATGTCCTGATAAAAGCTTACCTGCTCCTGCCATAACATGGTACGGGTCTTTGCCTGCTTGTGTTTTAGTTGCATGAGCAATTCCTGCAGCTCTTTGCGGGATTTCAGCTGTTCGTTCAATTGCTCCAAGTGTTCGGTTGCTTCAGACAGCAGTTGGTGTATACGCTCATTGATGTCAAGCAGGGCAGCGTGGTTCCAGCTTTCACCTGCCCCGCCACTGCTCAAAAGCTCAATATCACGCCCCAGTTTATGTAATTTCTTAATCAGCATCCTAACCTACTATTTATCCAATCCAAAAAATCGATCAAATTGATTTTTGCATGCGTATCCGCCCATTGGTAGTTTCCAATCGTTTTCTTTATTCGGCCAATCCAATCTATAGGCCTTATCAAGGACCACCTTATAAGACCTATCATTTACCATGTATTCATATTTACCCACCTTATACATATTTACAATATAACTACGATGGATCTGCAGAAAACGTTTCGGATCCAGTTTTCGTTTAAGATTTTTCAGTTTTTCCACGACCTTAAGCACTGTACCATCCGCCAGGAATAACCATATCTCTTTCTCATCGGCACGGGCATATATCAAATCAGCAACCTTTAAAAAAATAATGCTCTTATCACCATCCAATGCATTACGCAATCCTAATATATCCGGATGATCGGGAGGTATCCAATTACCGTTAATCAGATTGAGTTGTTTAATGGCGCGGTCAATCGATAGATCAAAGCGCTCCTGCCCGCTACCTTTAAGTAAGTAATCCAACGCTCCTGCTGTCATTACTTCTGTGCCGGCGTCATTAGATCCTGTACAGATGATCATTTGGGTGTCATGGCCCTCCATTTCTTTCATCAGCTCCGTGCCCAACATGGTACGCAGGTTCAGGTCAATGACGGCGATATCCACGTCTTCTTGTTTCACAAACTCCATGGCCTGTTCCGGATCGGAAGTAGCCAACACGATGATCAGGTCATCCCGCTGTTTTGCCCATCCTTTGAGCAGCTCAACGGCTTCCGGCTCATCGTCAACAATGAGCAGGGTTTTCCTATCTATTGGTTTTTTCTTCATAATAGATGTTAATATTGACTTCATAAAAGACCCCGTCGTTAACGATTTTCAAGGTGGCCCTGGCGCCGTATACCAGCTTCAGGCGCTTGCGGAGGTTTGACAAACCGATGCCGGTCGATTTATGATGGCTTTGTATGGGATTAATTTTGTTGCGGCATACGATCCGAAGGCTGTTCGCGGTACCATAAAAATTAAGCGTGATGGGGTTCTCCGCATCCCAGTATATGCCATATTCGCAGGCATTCTCCAGCAAGGGACTGCTCAGCATCGGTATGATCGTATGACCCAGCCGGTCATCGTGCAGCCGAACGTTTAGCTGCGTACCACTGTGTGCAAAACCATAGGCCGCAGCCAGTTTTTGCGCATAGTCAACTTCTTCCTTCAGCGGTACTTCGAGGGTAAACTTGCCGGCATGTTCCGTCACGTACCGCAACACTTTAGCACGCTGTTCCAGAGGTTTTACCAATTCTTGCGATGTACGGGTTGCAATGGCCAGGACTTTATTATCGAAATTATACGTAAAATGCGGTGAAAGCTGGGCCATCAAAAATTGCAACTGAGCCTGATGGTACTTATCCTGGGCTTTGCGCTTCTCTTTTTCCTCCCCTCGTACGCGGTAGATGGCCGCCAGCAAACCCGCCTCTATCATAGAATGAAAGTAATATACAAACATTAAAAATAAGTACCCCGGCCAGGTAAAAACGGCGGCTTCATTAAAAATCCTGATACCATATTCAGGCAGCTTGACGAAAATTAAGTAATAGTATAAAAAAGTATAAGCTATAAACAGGGTGATCAGGATCACCAAGCGTTTATGCAGGGCCAGGGAAGCCTTCCTGAATATGAGCACAATGGTGTATATCATTATAAAGACCATAGCATCAATGATGAGTACCCCCCACCACGGCCAAGGTTTTTTAAGATCGTTGTTCTTCACCATGGTCATTAGGAAATAGAAGATCCAATACAATACCTGATAGCTTCCGAACTTGTGCCTTTTCAAAAAAATCCATACTTTATTCTGTAATTTTTTCATCATACATTTATTTTTCAATAAATGTATGTATTTTATTTTATTATTGCATCGGTGCGGTTATCCCCTGGACTGCTTAACGAGGTCATCTGTCAACAGGATGGTTTTATACGTATGCTTGTCCAGTAAATAATAACGTCCATCGCCTTTAAACAATCCAAAACGACCGGTTGGTTCCATCATGGGCTGCATATAACACCGATCGGTGTCCATTTGCTGATGCAGGCGAAACCAATTATCCCATTGTTCAGGGAAATGGAGCAACAACGACCCGAACTGACCATACACCCGCTCAATAACGTGGGCGATATACTCTTCAAGCGACCTGCTCTTTTTATGGAGCGGTGCAGCGTGAAAGAAGTGTATAGCGCCGTCTGCCTGCCTGAAATTAAACAACGGGTATACCGCTGTCCCTGCTTTGTAGGCCAGATAAGGTATTCCCTTCCGAGCGTACACATGCTGTCCCAGAAAAGGCACCCGAAATAACTTTTTCTTATCCTTTAAAGGCGCACCCACATCCCCATCCATGTATACCAGCAAATTCACACCCTGTTTTAAAAGGCGGAACATGGTTAGGGCAGCCATCGGATCGTTTGCATTGATGAACCGCAGACGGGTCTCCGGCAAGTATTTCTCAAACAAATCTTTAAAATGGGGCACCTGCTGTTCATGGACATGATCGGCGATCACCAGAGCAAAGGGAATCCCTTCCTTTGCCAACAGATAATTAATGAGGCGGTATGATCCCGAATGCATGGTGCAGATAATCCCCGGATGCTCTTTGAGCGTTTGCTTAAAGGCTGGGTCCCATCCCAGAATATCCACCGGTAAACCTTCCCCAAAATAGGCCTGGTCAAGCAGGCACAAACGTTGATTTTTTATGGTGGCCCTGAACAATCGTTCATGTTCCTTTTTCGGAATGAAAGGAAGGAAGTGGGCCAGGTTGGCGCTATAAAATGTAAACAGGTTGAGCCGCCCTTCTGGTGAGCGGATGTCAAGATCTGCCGATTCAAGGCAGATCTTGACATATTGCTGGTGGTACGTTTCCATATTGCGGGATCATTCCATTTATAATATGATGGGAACATCACAGCTTTCAGGATCCGGTATCAGCGGATTGTCGTTGGTCAGCATCAGGTCGCTTAATGCGATAAAATTGGTCAATTTACCAGTTACGGCCTCTATAAATGAGGTTGAATTTACTAAGTCTAAAAGGTGTTGAAGATCCATTTTTTTGTAGGTTAAAAATCTAAAAAAAGCCATCTTTCCAAACCGGGCAGGCGGGCACTCTCCTGCGTGATCACCATACAAACGTGGGGAATTCCATTGGATGAGAAAGGAATAAAGTATCAATAGTGCAGAGAAGGAATAAAGACTGCATTTTCCGGAATGAAATTTCAAGCTGAAGACGGGAGTTCCACTAACTGCGCGTATTTGACAAAAAAAAGCGCTGATCAAACTACCGCGTTTACCTAACAAAATACTGTTTTCATTTTTTTAGTTCAGGATTTCCATCGACAATTGTCGCTTATAGCCATAAATAATGCGGTTTGCCGGAATTTCTGTTATTTGGGGTTCCACCTGTTCCATTGACTGGCCTTTTTGAGAACCTTAACTTCCGCTCCATTATTAGCGGTTTTTATGGAAAGATTTTATAAATTCTGGCGGGCGCATTACAGCGATGTGCGGCCGCAGGCCAGGAGTTATGTGGACGGCCACCACCAACTAAAGATGTACCGGAAAGGGGAGGTGATCAAATTCCCGACAGACCTGTTCCCCTATTTCTGCATTGTGCTTGAAGGGCTGGTGGGTGCTTATGCACTGAGCCGGTCAGGGAGGGAAAGTATGCGGGAGCTCTCCCTGCCCCTTGATTTCTTCACCGGCACGGAGCATACCTTTAGCAGGCGACAGCGGCCCATTGAGTTCCGGGCACTCGAAAAAACCAAACTGCTGTTGTTTAAACTGGACCATGCGCAGGAGGCACAAAAGCTGTTTCAGGAAGTGGCCGAACTGTTTCAGATCCTTAAGCAGCGAAAGATCCTGCGGTTACGCAGGCTCATAGAGGTGTATCAGGAGGAGAAGGCATTTGACCGGTATGTGGAATTTGCAACGCAATTAAAAGAGCTGGTGCTGCGTGTTCCCATTCACTTCCAAGCTGAACTGTTGCATATCAGTGACGGCCATTTCCGCAAATTACGCAAGCGATATGCGGAAGAAAGATAACCCGATACGAATTATTGAAAAAAAATTAATAGAGTATATTTAAAATTAAATTTTATATTTACTCGGTAATTAATATTTTTGATGCATGATTAAAAGAGACATTGCTGAACAGCTTCAGCTTCTTTTACGGGAATTTCCCGCAGTTGCTTTGTTAGGACCACGTCAGGTAGGTAAAACGACACTTACCCGGCAACTGTTAAAAGAAACAGGACACGATGTTATTTACTTTGACCTGGAAGACGACCGGGACCTTTCCCGGATGGAAAATGCTACTTTTATCTTTGGTGAATATGCAGATAGTTGTATCGTATTGGATGAAATTCAGCGGATGCCAGACCTCTTTCGCCAACTTCGTCCAATCATTGATCAAAATAGGAGACCAGGGCGCTTTATATTAACGGGCTCGGCATCCCCAGCATTGGTAAAAGGCGTATCTGAGTCCCTAGCCGGCAGGATTGCTTACGCCGAACTTTCAACTGTTAATTTGTTGGAGGCACTGGAAAGCGGCATCAGCCAGAGCCAGCATTGGTTTCGGGGTGGTTTTCCGAAGGCACTAACCAGTGCCAGTGACCAGGGCTTTATACGCTGGGCTGAAAATTTCATAAGAGCTTATATTGAACGTGACCTGAGCCTGTTATTTGGGGTAAACTTGTCAGAAACCATTATTCGCAATTTTTGGTATATGCTGGCCGGGCAAAGTGGCGGTATATGGAACGCGGAAAGTTATGCGAGCGCCCTTGGGGTGAGCAGCCCTACCGTAAAGCGGTACCTTGATTTTCTGGAGGGGGCTTATATGGTGAGGCAACTCCCAGCCTGGTATGTGAATGTGAAAAAGCGGGTGCTGAAAGCCCCGAAAGTCTATATCCGCGACAGTGGTTTGTTGCATGTGTTAAACCGCATCCGCAGTGAAGCCGAGTTACCCTTACATCTTACTGTAGGTAGCTCATGGGAAAGTTATGTGATTGAACAGATCTATCAACGAAAACCTGCCCATTTAGAAATGTACTATTATCGTAGCCAGCACGGCGCTGAATGCGACTTAATATTAGCAGATGGCATAAAACCGTTGATGGCTGTTGAAATTAAATTTTCAATCAACCCGAGGGTCTCTAAAGGCTTTCACATCGTATTGGATGATTTGGGTATCGATCAAGCCTTTGTGATCACTCCTTCTGAAGACCAATATCCGTTAGCTGAAAAAATTAAGGTGACGGGTCTTCAGCATTTTCTTTTAATGATGTCATCACAGAATTAACCTCCAGCATCTACTATTATAAAAAAGCGCGCCCAGCTTGCGCGCTTTTAGCCCGAAAAAGCTCCTTTCCTTTGTAGTGCCGGGCCGGCAATCAGAAAAACCGGCCTGCAAAGGAAAAATGGAATTGTTTGATTTGTTGTTTGTTTGTTTCATGGCGTGGTTTGTTGGGAAAGCAGGGAATGGGTTCAAGGGGTACCCTGCCCCCGCAAACCATTTGTTTTGCGCGGTAACTATTCATTATCTATTATTCCGGTCTTTGTTTATTAAAAGGATACGCTATCCGCGGCACGGTGCACTGTTCCAGCGTAAGCTGTGCCGACAAACCACCCTGACGATCTTGCCCCAAACGGGATGCACAGACGGCACGCAACCGGATCCCCACGTAAGCGGACGGAAAAACATTTTTAATCATTTATTTTAAAACTTTAACCTTTTTTTGGGATGCTTTTTTTCCAACAGCGAAAACAAAGTTCATCAAGTGAATAAAAGAGTAATAAACAAAATAATCGGTGGGTTGGGCTTGTTAGCACTGGTTGGTATGGTGTATCTGGGAGTGAATGCATTTAAGACTGATACACGTAAAGTAGAAAAGGTGTCAAAAACCACCGGTATAAAAGTATTAACCAGCACCGAATGGCGTAACCTGACGATCATCGGGTCGCCCGCTACGTCCTATGCCAATCAGCGCATTGGTACGGTACGGACCACGCCTCCTCCCAGCACTCCGAGCAGTACTGAATGTGCGGAAGGGAATCCAAACGATCCCTGCTCCGTATATCTGATCATTCCAACCGGATTAAACGTCCTGAACATGACTGTTGAAGACGCTTTAGCGGCCGGTGCCGAAATTGTTCAGAATGACGACAATCAGGATCGGTATGCATTCGAACCGTAATTTAAATTGTGGTGTTTAGGAAAAACCGTCATGGATCGTCTTCCATGACGGTTTTTTTTATTAGCGGGGATTCTGTGTGAGATGTCCGAAATTTATGGCATCATCGGGTAATGGCCATACGTAGCGCGGGCTATTGGGCAATAGTTCGTAACGCTGATCATTCACTTGCCTCACCAGTGTTTTTGCAAATGCCGGCTCATTGTTCAGCCTTCTCAGATCCTCCCAACGCGTACCCCGCATCACCAGTTCAAGCCGGCGTTCTTCCAGGACAAGCCTCAAGGCCTGCTGTTCATCTGCAGCTTCAAGAGGGACATATTGTTCCGGGCTGAAACGGGTTTTTCGCAGGGTATTAATATCGTTCATCGCTTTCCCCAATTGGCCCAGTCGTGCATGGCACTCTGCACTAATCAGCCACACCTCACTGGTGGATAGTCCCGTAAAATAATAGGCACTTCCGGCATACGAACCTTTGAACAGGATCCTGCCGTCTGTGTTGGTACGATAAAAAATAGCGTTTCTGAGATCTCCTGACTGGTATAGGGCCAACAAGGTGGTATCGGCATTGAAGCGCGAGCTGGCAACAATGGGTATATTGGCAGTATAGGACAGCAGGATGACTTCCTCATTGCCTTCTGCATAGGCCGGGAACGGCGTATTTGAATCCTTGGATAGGGTTTGATAATTGATCAGCATGTTCTGCTGCGATAAGCAGTCGGCCGCATAGCCGGCAGCGCTGACATAATCACCCATGAGCAAATAGGTTTTGGCAAACAAGGCATTTGCCGCGGCTTTGGACGGATGCAGATTGGTCTGCGAAATGACTGGAAGCAAAGGGAGGGCCGCCAATAGATCTGCACAGATCTGCTGATAAGTTTCGGCCACCGAAGCGCGCTGAGAGGCTTGCTCCACATCCGGGGAGAGGCGTAAGGCTATTCCGGGATCTATTGTGGCGGTTTCTTTGTAGTAAGGCTTGCAGAAAAGCTGCGCCAGCTGATAAAATTTTTCAGCCCTGAAATAGAGTGCTGCCCCCTTTGCCTGGTCCCATTGTTGTTTTTCATCTTCATTCGGGGTTAGTTTATCCAGCCCGTCCAAGACAATATTTGCAGTCAGGATGCGGCTGTAAGCCCGGTTGTAATCCTCGCAGGGCTGCTGCTCATATATGTCATCGGCCCATATATAACCGTTTTTAAGATAAGGTTGCACGAGCGACTGCCAGGAAGCATTGCTCAGATAAAATTCATCGGATCCGGTAATGCCGAGCTCATGCGAGCTGGGTGTTTGCATATTGCCATGCAACAAGGCCTGGTAATCGGCCAGTGTGGTGGGTGTAACGACGCTTTTGTCGTATTTTACCGCAAGAAATCCCTTGCCACAAGCGCCGAGGGCCAATAACAGAAAAGAATAATGTATTATAATACGTTTTTTCATCACTAATATTTTAAAGAATTAGAATGTAGCTTGTAACCCAAATGAATAGGATGCGGGGGGCGGGTAGTTGGTCTGGGCATAGTCAGGGTCGATCCCTTCTTTGTTGGCACGCCACAGGATGCCGAGGTCCCGGGCATAGGCATATAGGCGAAGGTTTTTGCCAGCCAGAAAGCCCTTACGGACGGGCAGGGTATAACTGCATTGGATATCCTGGAGGCGGATATGATCGCCCTTACTGATCAGGGCCTCTGAATCACGGTACACCGCTTCGACGTAATTGTTGGAAGGTCGGTAAACACCGGGCTCCACGGCGGCAGGAACGCTGGTGAAGGCCTCATCACCGGGTTGTTTCCACCGTTTGAGATAATCTGTGTGGAAACCGTTGTTTCCATTGTAATATTCGGCCCCGGGACCAATGGATCGCCGCCTGAATACATAGCCTGTTTTAAACGAAACAAGGACACTTAGTTCCAACTGCTTCCAGCGTAGCGTATTGCGGAAACTGCCAAAAAAGGGTGGCACGCTTAACCCGGCCTGAACAAGCGATCCGGGATCAAAATTTTCGTAATACGCGCGGTAATCTGTACTGACAAGCCCATCCTGATAGATCACCGGCATCCCGTTTTCATGTGAAAGACCGTTCCAAGGCAATGCCAGCATCATGTCTCTGGAAAGGCCTTTTACAGGCGGTGTATAGTGAAAATAGTCATCAATACTGGTGAGTTCCTGGGCTTCAAAACGGGTGATCTTATTGCGCACATAGCTTAATAGCAAAACGCTTTCCCACCGGATGAGGCCCGGCACCGGAACCGCGGTGACCTGCAGGTCAAAGCCCTGGGTACGCATATCTGCATAGTTGATCTTGTAGTTATTGGTAATTCCCACGGTCGGATCCATGTATTTATCGCCGATCAGGTCCGTGGAGATTTTCAGGTAGTATTCCAGGCTGGCCTGTATACGTTTGTCGGAGGTAGCCAGATCGAGGGCCGTATTGAGAGTGTTTACTTTTTCCCAACGCAGCGATGGGTTTCCGGGGCTTGTTAATAATGCATTGTGAAGGCCGGTGACGGTATTGCTGCCGTAGCGGATTACCGCGTAGTGGCTGATCGTCTTATTGACATTTCCGCTGCGACCATAGGTAGCGCGTAGTCTTGCATAAGGCAAGCCCGCCAGACGGTAAAACGGCTCCTTGTCAAGCTCCCAGCTTAGACCGGCAGACCATAGCGGCACGCCCCGTTGATTGGCTTTCACCCCAAACAGATTGCTGCCGTCCCATCGGCTGCTGGCCGAAACGATGTAGCGGCCCTTATACGTATAGGAAGCATTGCCATAATAAGAGAGCTCCCTGTTGGTGAAGTAAGCCGTCGATGTAGGGGGTGTAGGCAAATAGCCATAGTTATATCCTTCGGGCTGCAGCTCGTAGAACATGCTGTAGTCAAAAAGGATATCACTGGTACGCACATCATCATCGTAATTATACAGCAAATAACCGGGCTGGCTTGCGGAGACTTGCTGCCGCATATCCACCCCGGCAAGCGCGGCGATCTGATGCAAACCCTGAAACGTTTCCGCATAGTTGAGCTGTACACGTCCGGAATGACTGCTATTGAGCTGAGGGCCGCTGCCTCGGAGGATGCCCCCATTCGGGATGATCAGGTTGCCATTGGGCTGGGTAAACTGGTTGACCAGGTTTCTGACAAAATATGTGTCCGGCGCATAATAATTCCGGTCGTCCTGGTTGCTGTGCAGGTACTGATAGCTGCCCTGCAGGTCAAAGTGGTCGAAAAAATGATAGGTAATGTGGCTGTTGATGCGTATTTCAGAGCTATGGCTGCTATTATCAGCCAATTGCAGCTCATCCAGCGGCCTGTAATTCCAGTCAAGCAATCCCAGCGTGGCGGCCCCGTCCACATATGCCTGCCGCCAGTCCCTGACGAGGGGCAGGGCATGCCCTTGTCCGTCGGCCAGGCGGCTATACGTAGATGGATTGCCGATAAGCGGGCTGCTAAGGTCTTCCATGGTGAGCCCGTTATTGGTTTTTTGCCCGGATTCATACCAGATGCCGGTGCTGACCTCTATCTGTTTGGATAACTGAAACGTATTTTGTGTGTTGATGGTTAGCCGGCTGTTGTTGTTTCCGATCGATGAGCCGCGCTGTCGGTCATAGCCCAAACCGGTATAATAACGGTAGGCATTCCCGCCACCACTGGCATTCAGCGCGTATTGCTGATCAAGTGTGGTTTGGTATAAATAGGTAAGGGCTTCCTTCCGTATATCGCTTTGCCCAAGCAGTCTGCTTTCATGGTCGAAATCTGCTTCACTGATCAGGCCGTCCCGTTGGCGGATGAGCAATTCTGTATAAGCCTGGAGGGGCACATTGGCCTGTTCCTGATCAAGACCTGCATCAAATAGTTCTTTTTCAATGGCCATTTCGGTGGCAGACGGCAAGAAGCTCTTGCTGTAAAAAAGATCCGGCTTTTGTACAGAGGTGATGCTGCTGTTAAATGAAAGCAGATTTCTTTGCTGATATTGGCCTTGCTTGGTGCTGATCACAATAACGCCGTTGCCGGCGCGGGCTCCCCAGATGGAAGCGGCAGCAGCATCCTTTAAAATGGTGACACTGAGTACATCGTTCGGATTTAATGTGCTGATATCGCTTTCGTACGGAAAATTGTCAACAATGATCAGCGGACGGTTATCGGATTCGATGGTACTCAACCCGCGCACCCGTAAATCAGGTGTTCCGGACACGTCTTCGCCCTGCAGGCGGTTGCGGCTGAACTGTAGTCCGCTGGTCACGCCTTCCAACCGTTGCAGCAGGTTGCTGCCGGTGCTTCGGTTAAGCAACGCCTGGTCTACCTGGGTGAATGAACCCGTACTGCGTTCAATCGGCACCTGGTAGTATCCGGTGTTCACTACGGCCTCTTGTAGCTCGGATGTGGCAGGAGTGAGGGAAATACGAAGAAAGCTCAAAGCCTTTACTGATAGGGCTACTTCCAGGTCCTGAAAACCCAGGTAGTGAACAAGCAGCGTGTCAGGGCCGCTGGGTACAGGCAACCTAAACTGCCCATCAGGGCCTGAATGCGTGGCATTACCGCTGAGTTTAAGGCGGAGGCTCGCTCCTGCAAGCGGGCTCTGGTCAAGGGCGGAAGTGACCTGGCCCGTGAGCCGTTGCTGTTGTCCGTAACCAACGGAAAACGACAGCGAAGCCAATAGGTATAGTAATCTTGTTAATTTCATTTTGACGATCGTTAAGAAGGGGTTAAGGGATCTTTGGACAAATAATTAACACGGGCACCTCTTTTTCCAGGATGGATAAGCAGAGGCCATAAGTGGCCAAGGCTTTATTGGCTACTATGATATTTTGCGAACTGTGAGCTGAAAGCGTTATGTCGACTTTCAGGTCTGAAAGGCCCGTTTCATCTAAAAAGGGCATGAATGGAGCCACTTGGTTGATCCTTGACCGGATCAGGCCCAGCGGTGCATTGCGTAACTGGTAGTCTTTGTCATCCCCGGGGCTTAATATGCGTAGCGAACCACCTTTGCTGTGGAGCAGTCTACGGGTTTCCTGTCTATTTTTAAGCACACGCAATACAAGGAATCGACGCGGCCTGTTCCCGATATGGGCGTCGATGCCATAATAGACCCCAAAACAACGCAGCAGGTCTTGCCTCATCCACGCTAGGGCTTCCGGTTGAGACAAGGATTTTTGCACGATCAGTTGGTAAGAGAAACGGTTCTTGCGCGTCCATTTCCCTAGGCTGTCATCATATTGTTGTGGATCAGGGAAATCAGCCAGTTGCGGACGTGGGGAGAGGAACTGCCGCTTCAGGCTGTCCGGAAGTTCCACGGCGAGCCCTAGACCATCTTCATTGGCTAACTCCAGGTGGATGAACGGCCTGAATGCATCGTAGAATAGATTTTGGAACAAGTCCGCATTGTGGCCACCGATGATGCTAATGCCCTTTTCTGACCGAAAATAGAGTTTCCAGCTTCTGAAAGCGGGATCACCTGTTGAAATAACGGACTGAACCAGGGCCAGATGGCCATCACCGCCGTTCCCTTTTAAAAACAGCGGCGTATAGCGCTCTACGTTTTTAGCGGTATTGGACAGGGTTACCGGTTCACCCGCCAGGGTTTTGGTAATATTTTCTACAGAGGCAAGCCACCATTTCGGAGTAGCTATGACCCGGTTATCTGTGATCCAGAGCTGAAAGGGAATGGCATAGTGGGGAAAATACCGGGAAAGCAGGCTATCACTACTGACGCTTGGAAACTTCCACGAAGCCTGCCTGACAAAATCCAGCGCAGTGGCCTGGTCGTGATACGTAACAGGCAGCACGGCGAGATCTTGATAGCCCGTTGTCCCATAAAATTTGTTCAACTCGTTTAAGGACTGTATACACGGTTTGCACCAGGTGGCCCAGAAATCCAGGATGATCAGTTTTTTATCCCGGTAATCGTTCAGGGTAATGGTATCCTTCCCTTCCGGATGGTTCACCACTTGCAAAGGCAGGTGCCAGAGGGCTTCGGGGATGGAGTCGCCGATTTTGAGGCCCCCTTCGGGGATACCGAGGCTGTCAGAGAGGCTAGTAGATTTTATATTATTGGTTTCCTGAGCATTGGTACCGTACCAAAGCCCGGCGGTAAAATACAGGAGCGTACCGGTAAAATACCAGGCCCGCAGGAACGTTTTTTTTGAAAAAAAATGGGTATGTTTGGGCAATAGAATGCCCAGAGGGTATATCACCTTCATGTTTCATTTGTTGATTAGTTAAAAATCAATGAATTAAATCAATCGCTCGCGCGCAATTGCATTGCGTGCAAAGAATGGCGCACGCATTTTAAATGCGTGCGGGCCGTGCGGACGAAATGAAGGTTACTCCGGGTTTTTAATAACGTTTTTGAGGTGATTTTGAAGGGATTTGGAAATGATGCCGGGCGTTGAGGCCAGGGCAGGGTTTCCCGCAGCGCGCGAGGCGCTGGATGGGAATTTAGGGTAACGGAAGTGAGTAAACGTCTGTTCCATAATCTATTAATTGTTAGTAAGATTAAGAAACAGGCCTCCCGCTAAAGGCTGGGGGAAGCGACCGATGGGGTTTAAAAACCCAAAGGGGCGAGCTACCGCCGCTTTTGCCCATGGTGCCGTCAAGAACCATCCCGACCAGGTCGGGTAGCAACAAAAGCAAGACGCGAATAGCCCGCCCCACTGAATGTACCTGCAAAAGTACATAAAACTCAGCTAATGGGCGAACATTCGGTCTTCTCGTTGCTGAAATTGACGGCTTCTGGACGAGAGACCTGTTTAATCCCGATTTATCGGGGTCATATTTTTCCGGTTTACGACGGGCTTTCCTGATTGACGGATAGCCTTTAGTAACCCAATGAAGCAAAGGTAACAATAAAAAATTAATAACCAAATAATGTCGAAAAAATATTTACAAACTAACGATATAGGAATACCAAGTGTCAAGGTGTTATTTGGGAACCAACTACTTAAATATATCAAAGCAGCAAAATTAAATAGATCGTTATTCGCAGATTATATTAACAAGCCGGATACGCAGGTGGGAAAAATCACAAGAGGCGAAATTAGCGTTGGGATAGAAAATGCCGAAGAAATTGCTTTATACTTCGGTGTCCATTATTACCAAATGGGAAATCCCGATTATGACGTCCCCACCTTCGAACAAATGCCAAAAGCCCTGCGCGATTACGTAGCGGAACAAAAACAAAAGAAAGTACAGGCCAAGCAAGCCCAGACCGCCAAGGAAGAAAAACTGATGAAGGAGCTTTTAGCAAGCACCTTTTTGCGGAAGCCCAAAACCGCTGAAGAAATTGCCGAAAAACTATCCTCCAAGATCATCCTTAAACCCAGCCGCGTGAAGGCCCTGCTGCGGCAAAAAGGGCTGAAGGAGCTGGTGAAGGTGGTGCCGGGAGGTGAGGGAAGGTATGTGCTGAGGGGGGAATAGAATTTTTATAATAGGGTTACCCATTTAGTTCTCAACTATTTTTACTTGAGCAGTGCTGGCTTCCGACTT
The DNA here is from genome assembly GCA_900109895.1 of bacterium A37T11. GTDB lineage: Bacteria > Bacteroidota > Bacteroidia > Sphingobacteriales > Sphingobacteriaceae > A37T11. Next base: position 16,040 of record FOBR01000013.1, on the reverse strand, counting down.
TTTGGAAACAGCCCGCACAGCGAAAGAAATCACCGATCACATCAAGGTTGGGGGTCGCAAGAAAATCGTCAATACCATCCCCGGAACCGAATGGGGCGGCAGTGTGAATAAGTATGTGTTGAGGGAATTTTGGAAGGGTTGATAGAGAAAGTCAATCAGTCAATAAAACAGCAATCAAAATAATGCCGACTGCTGTTTAGTATTTTTCAATATATGTTGATTTATAATGACTTATTTATATTTTTGCTATATTAATTAGATTTAAATGGTATGGCAAAAACAGCTACAAATCAAGAAATTTTAGTGCCCGATGAGGTGGTTATGAACCAGATCTACATTATCCGGGGGCAGAAGGTCATGCTGGACAAAGACCTCGCAATTTTGTATGGAGTCGTCACGGGGAATTTAAACAAAGCCGTAAAACGGAACATAAAGCGTTTTCCGGATGACAATTTTATGTTTCAGCTTACTGATGAAGAATTTAAAAACTTGATATTCCAAATTGGAACATCAAGTTGGGGTGGAACCAGGAAACCCCCATTTGCTTTCGGCGAAATGGGAGTGGCCATGCTTTCTGGAATTTTAAACAGCGATCGGGCCATTTCTGTGAATATCCAAATTCTGCGGATATTTACCCGCATGCGCCAATTACTAACCGATACTACAGATATTAGGCTTCAGATTGAGCAAGTAAAAAATGCTGTTGAAAAGCAGAATCGCCGGCATGACAGTCATGATAAAAATATTGAACTGATATTTCAATACCTGGACCGCCTTCAAGAAACCGCCGAGAAGCCGAAGCCAGAAACTAAAGGTATAGGATTTGATATTGGAAAAGGGAATAAATGATTAGGTTTACTAGTGGGAATTTATTGAGTGCTCCAACAGATAATTTCATACGTTTCTGTATAGACGACTTCCATTGTCATAAGTCTAATTCACCTTCTTCCATAGATTGCCCAGGCTGTTGAGTGGCATAGTCTATATCCATAGCTTCCAATACGGTTTTTATGGCATTCCATTTCTTCTTATTTTCTATATGCAACAGAACCCGAGTCATAACCAATATCCTTTCATGTAACTTTGACAAAGAAAATATAAGGATAAACATATCCAAGGTCAATAATATCCGATATTTTTACCTATGATAGGACAATATTATCGGATAACAAGGAATTCATTAAAGTTTACGTTTCAAATCCTGTTTATGCAGCGCCTTTGGCGCCGCATAAAGTAATGCTAATACCCTTCATTTTGAGTAATTGACCCTCCAGATAGGTCAATTTCTGTTTGTGGTATAGGGTAGAGATAATTGTTGCTTTTAAAATTTTTCCCGAGCAGCTTAAGTGTCTCTTCAGCTATCTTCCATCTTCTAAGATCGCTGAAACGATGCGTTTCAAAACCAAGCTCTACCCTTCTTTCGTGTATAAGCCATTGTGTAATTTGTTTGGGGTCGGTTTCATTATCGCTCCGATCTGGAAGTGAGGTTGCGGGCGCATGCGTCCCTTCAATGGTAACCGTATTTCTGGCTCGCCTACGTACTTGGTTTATACTTTGGATTGCTTGAGGATAAGCTCCTGTATGAATCAATGCTTCTGCTTTCCAAAGGAGTACATCAGCCCAACGAATCAGCACTTTATTACTAGGAGAATCTCCATTACCCCGATTGGCGGCATCTAAACGCCCCATGAATTTATACGCCAGTTGGTCTTTAACATTTACAGTATATCCCAGTCGGGGGTCATTATCTTCAAATTCGGAGATGAAATCATTGGTAGGCGCCAGAAATCCCCAGCCCAAAAGTGACCCTATTCCATTTCCATTTTGGGGAAGTGTCCCCTGGGTATGGTTGTATGAAAAGATAACTTCATTGTCGGTATATTCTTTATTTATACTGAAGTTATCAAAATAATTATCATTCAACTGATAACTATGAGTATTTTCCAAATCTTGTACTTTATTCAACACCTCCTGCCATTTCTCGTTGTATAGGGCTACTTTGGCTTGCATAGCCAATATAGCCCCTTTTGAAACTCTCCAAGGATCGGCCGCAACTGCGAATTTACCATCTGGCACCAGACTAAATGCTTGTGAAAGGTCAGCATCGATTTGTTGCCATATTTGTTCTTTAGGCACTCGTTTAGACACTTCATATGCATCGTTAAAGGAGGTTAATGGTTTTAACAAAAGGGCTACATCTCCAAAATTCGTGACAAGTTCAAAATAATAGTATGCTCTTAAAAACAGGACTTCACCTAAAAACCGATTTGCAAGAGCAGGATCTACGCCTGCTTGTGCTACCGTTTGACTGTTGGATACTTTGTCAATAGCAAAATTACATCGGGAGATGCCCTCATAATCATAGGTCCACAAACCTAGAAAGCCCGGGTTTTCAGTTGTAAAAGAAAATCTGCTTACATCATCCATCCATGACTGATCTCCATCTGATACCCACTTCTTGTTCATATCACCCCCAGCGATATCTTCGAGCACAAAATCAGTTCTTATAAATAGTCCGTCATCCCATTTTCCATCTCCGATAAATCCTATGGTATTTCGTAAAGGTTCGTATGCGCTATTGACTGCTGATTTAAAGGTGGCCTCTGAGGGACTGTCACTCACTTGGTCTGGGGTCAACAATCCAATTGGATCTTTGTCCATATTACAGCTACCAAGAAGCAGTAATAGGCTAATCTGGCCAACATAATTAATAAATGATCTCATATTTTTATCTATAAATAAGTTAGAAGGAAACGTTAATGCCAAACAGAAAACTTCTGGAGGAAGGGTAAGTGCCCATATCTATCAGATCGGTCGACTCCGGGTCAAGACCTTTGTAGTTAGTGACTGTTAGCAAATTTTGCCCTGAAATATAAATTCGTGTATTCTTAAGAAAATTATTTTTTGCTAATAACGCTTTGAAAGAATAGCCAATTTCTACATTTTTTAGCCGGGCGTAGGAAGCGTTTTCTACAACTATATTGGATATTCGGCTACTGCCGTTATCATTGAAAGTGAGACGTGGAATGGTGTTGCTTGTGCCTTCTCCATCCCATGCTTTAAGAACATCTGTAGTGTAGTTGAAGTGCCTTGAGTCAAAATCAAGTATTTTCCTGCCATCATCGTAACGGTCTACTCCTTGTACCCCTTGTACAAGAATTGAAATGTCAAATCCTTTATAGCCTCCGGAAAGATTAAGCCCATAAGTGAGTTTGGGTATAGGATTGCCTACAAAATTCCTGTCTTTATCGTTAATTGTTCCATCTCCATTAAGGTCTTTGAACCGTATATCGCCGGGCTTTGCCACTGGGTTTTCTTCGCTGAACAGGTGTGCCTTTATCTCATCTGCATTTTGATAAATGCCATCTACGACATATCCATAATAGGCATTTAATGGGTGGCCAACTTGTGTCCTCGTAGCGGTACCGCTTATATAGGGTACATTTGGATGCAATTTTAGCACTTTATTGGCAAGAGTAGCGATGTTTGCATTGACGCTATAATGAAATCCTCCTGAGGTAGTATTGTTGTAACCAAGAGAAAATTCGAACCCTTTGTTCCGTACCTCCCCTGCATTTATATAGGTTGGTTCAACATCCCCAACCAATTTAGGTAATGATATAGGTAGTAAAATATCTGAAGTCGTTTTAACAAAATAATCTGCTGAAAATGATAAATGATTTTTCAGGAATGCAGCATCAATGCCTACATTATCTTGCCTGGTACTTTCCCATTTCAGATCTGGATTGCCATATCGATTGGTCTTATAATTTTCACCAACTTTGGTAATGAGCGTAAGGTAGGTGTAATTATCAATTTCCTGATTTCCTAAGGTGCCTGTACTGGCACGCAATCGCAGATCACTTATCCAGTTGGCATCTTTTAAAAAGTCTTCCTGACTAATTGTCCAACCCATGGAAACAGATGGGAAATATCCCCAGCGATGATTCTCACCAAAACGGGATGATTCATCTGCCCTGAGGTTGCCAGTAACCATATATTTGTTGTCATAGTTATAGGTTGCCGAGCCGAAAAGGCTAAATAATGAATATTCTGAACCAGATCCGCCATTCCATACATCCAACAACGTACTTCCATAATCAAGGTACTGAAACGTAGACATGGTATAATCATAGCGCCTGCGGGAACCATTGATGGAAGAGGCATTATTGGTAATATATTCTGTTCCAGCCAAAGCACTGAGATGGTGTTTACCGAGTTGCTTTTCATATGATAGTACATTATTCCAAGTAAGGGTAAAATCGGTTCCCCGATCTTCGTCCAATCCATCCGGGCGATTTATGCGCCCTTTACCCAAATCATTATCACTTGCCGATCCATCATCATCGCCATAATTTTGATAGAATGCCTTCGTGTGATTCACATTGAGATCAATCCCCACATTGGTTTTGAATTTTAATGATTTATCTGCCAGCAAAGCGTATTCGCCAAAAACATTTCCAAAAGTTTTGATTTGACTAAAAACATTGTTGGAAAAATATGCAGCAGCTACCGGATTTTGTGTTGTTTCATACTTATTGCTTTCATATCCGGTATTTACCTGATTAAATTTATAAAAAGGCAGGTCGGTAAAGGGGTCTGCTGCAGACCAGGTAGGATCACTGGGATCTTTATATACGGCAAGGACAGGCGGCCTTAACAGGGCATGACGGATGATACCCGGAGAATCTCCTTTGGAGGAAATCTGATCCCGACTAGAATAGGATGCTTGTAAATTGGCACCAATTTTAAACCGGTCTGTTACATTGCTATTTACGTTTACCCGAAAGTTAATGCGCTCATATTTGTCATTATCGTATACAATAATTCCATTTTGTCTAAAATATCCACCAGAGATGAGGTATTGTGTTTTTTCGTTACCCCCACTTCCTGATGCTTGGACACTTTGCGTTTTTCCTGTTTCAAAGAGCTCGTCCAGCCAATCGGTATTGGCCAAATCAGTGCGGGTTTTATCCATGGTATAGGGGTTTGTTCCCGTATTTCCAGAATTGTTCCACGCTTTTTCGGAAGCATCCATAAATTGTGACGCATTCAGCAATTTTGGCAGGTTGGATACCTGTTGCAATCCTCCGTAGTAGTTTACATCAAAACTATTGTGATCTGCTTTACCCATTTTAGTGGTAATAACGACTACTCCCGCAGAAGCACGTGAGCCATAAATAGAAGCTGCAGATGCATCTTTTAATACAGACATGGAGGAAATATCCGATGGATTTAGAAATGTAATATCTCGTGTCGGAATGCCATCCACGATGTATAAAGGATTATTATTGCCTATAGTACCTTCACCCCGAATACGTACATTAATTGCGTCTCCCGGAGCCCCGGAACTCTGGGTAATTTGGACGCCTGCAATTTGCCCTTGTAATGCTTGTACGGCACTGGGCACCCTTCGGCTTTCCAGATCCGCCATTTTTACCTGAGCAATTGCACCTGTAATAGATGATCGTTTTTGGGACGAGTAACCAACAATAACGATTTCATCCAATGCGTTGTTGTTTTCTTTTAAAGTAACCGTCAAGGAGGGTTGACTAATATAGGTTATTTCCTGTGAACGAAAGCCTGTATAAGAGATTTGTAGTTTTTGCCCTTTTTCCAATACAATAGCAAATTGCCCGTTTTCATCTGTTGAGGTAGCGCCTTGACCACCTAAAATACGTACTGTTGCACCTGGTAAAGGTTTTCCGGTAGAATCAACCACTTTTCCTTTAACGGGTTGTTGCTGATTCTTTAGAATTAAGCTCATTTTATAAATAGGCGCTGCAAGTGGCGCTTGGATATATAGCAAAAAGCTGGCGATAATACCCAAAAATAATTTTAAAAAGTTTTTTATATACATAATCATTAAAGTTTATACCCAATAATTAAAGGTTTTAACTACCATCATAATTTGAAAAACCGGTTTTGCAAAATTGCCTTAATTTATTGACATTTTTAATTTGAGGCCAAATATAGAATAAAAAACCGCTGGAATCTAAATTTGTTTTTCAGGCTGAAAGGCAAATTTTGATAAAATTTTATGGTTTTCACCCTTGAAACCGGATTGGGTTTACGCCATACCAATATACCTACACCGCAAACCGGTATGGGTTTGCGGTGTACTTAAATCCATTAACGGCGACCGCTAACCCGGTCGCCGCATTTTGGTTTGGGTATGCGGGATACTTATAGGGGTATTCCGTATACCCTTTTCGTTTGTAGGCATACTCCTATAGGTTGGCCGCGAACCCAAACCAGTTCGCCGCAAATTGAAACCGGTTTACCGCGAACTGGTTTCAGTTCGCGGTAAACTATAGAGGGTGCACGGTGAACTCCTTTCACTTTGCTGTGTACTTATACCCTTTCACGGCGAACCGGGCCTGGTTCATCGTGAACCGAAAAAGGTGTTGTGCGAACAGGTCTGGGTACACAGTAAACCCAGACCTGTATACCGTGACTTGGTTTGGGCATACGGCATACCCTTTACCATTCGGCGTGAACCGATACCGGTATACCATGATGTACCTGTATAAGAAAGCTACTTATTTACTTAAAAGAAGCTTGGTTTAGTGTTAACACTTCCCCGGCCTTCGTTTGGTAAACCGCCTTGCGCCCGTTGAGCCGAAGCAGCAATTTTCCGCCTTTCAATGACTGTACAGTGGCTTTTTCCAATCGTCCGGCTTTCCAGTCCAAATTGATTTCAAAAGCACCACGGGCCCGCAAGCCGTTCACGGAGCCCTCCGGCAGGGCCTTGGGAAGCGCGGGCAGAAGCTCCACTTCAAACGTTCCATCCGCGTTGGGCACCTGGCTTTGCACCAGCATCTCGGCAATAGCCGCCGTTGCCCCAAAATTGCCATCGATCTGGAAGGGAGGGTGCGTGTCAAACAGGTTTGGCAGCGTCTTTTCGCCCAATAATACTGTCAGTAGCTTGTAAGCATGGTCGCCGTCGTGCAGGCGGTTCCACATGTTTATTTTCCAGGCCAGGCTCCACCCTGTGCCATCGTCGCCACGGGCTTCAAGCGTTTTCCGGGCAGCCTCAGCTAGTTCTGGTGTACCCGTTACCGATATTTCATGGCCGGGATGCAACGCAAATAAATGGGAAGTATGCCGGTGGTGGGGTTCGGTTTCCTGATAATCTTCCGCCCATTCCATAACCCGGCCAGTTGTTTTGCTGATGCGTATGGGGGCCAGCCGGGACAGCGTAATCAGGCAGCTGTCACGAAATTTTTTATCGATACCAAGGGTCCTGCTGGCCTCCACGCAATTGCTGAGCAGGTCATGGATAATTTCCAGGTCCATCGTGGCTCCGTAGGTGAAGACCGATCGTTCACCGTTTGGTAGGATAAACGTATTTTCGGGTGAATAAGAGGGATTGGTTACCAATTTACCGGCGAAAGCCGTGCCCTTAGGCGCTTCCACCAAAAAATCAACAATGAACTCAGCTGCACCTTTCATAAGCGGATAGCCGCGTTTTGCCAAAAATGCGGTGTCGCGGGTATAAGTGTAATGCTCCCAGGGGTGCTGGGCTAGCCACGCAGCGCCCATGGGCCATACGCCTTGCGGGCCATCGGCTGGCGCCGTAAAACCCCATGCATCGGTGAGGTGATGTACCACCCAGCCTCGCGCCCCATAAAGTACCTTAGCTGTCCGCTGGCCAGGTATGACCAAGGATTCTTCCAGGTCAAATAGGGGTAAATGCATTTCAGAAAGGTTGGTGATCTCTGCTGGCCAATAGTTCATCTGTATATTAATGTTGGTATGGTAATCTGCGTTCCAGGGCGGGTTCATCTGCCAAGCCCAAAGCCCCTGTAAATTGGCAGGCATAGTACCGGGGCGTGAGCTGGAAATGAGCAGGTAACGGCCATACTGAAAATAGGTCTCCACCAGGTTTGGGTCGGGTGTGCCCGCTGCTTTCACCTGCTTTACAAGCTCGTCGGTGCTTAGCTGCTGTGCATTTGCAGACAAAGGTCCGAGATTTAGTTTTAACCGATTAAAATACGATTGGTATTCGATGATGTGTTCCTGCTTTAAGGTGTTATATGTTAACCGACTGGCTTTCTCAACCGTTGCGGTACAGGTTTTTTCGGGCGAAGGTCCGAAAACCGCCGGAACCTCGTTAACACGGTCCAAACCCGGATAGTTGGTAGCCCCGGCAATGTAAAGGGTCAGCGTGTCGGCTCCTTTCACCGTCATCACATTGCCTTGCTTGCTCAAAATACCTCCAGCGACCACCGCCTTTACCCGGGCAGCGAAACTCAACCCCCGATCCTTACTGGTTACATCCTTAATGGGAAGTTCACCCTGCAGAACCAAGGAATTCGGATCCTGGCCATCCGGAACACAAACGGCATCCTGTTGCCGCTTTAGGGTCCAGGAATAAGTGATTTTTCCGCGCGCACTGGCCGTAAACCGCACCACGATCACTTCTCCAGCTGCAGAAGCAAAGGCCTCCCGGTTATAGGTTACACCTTCGTGTACATATTTTGTACTCACCACGCCTGTGGATAGATCCAGGCTCCGCACATAATCCCCAGCATCCAGTTGCGGGCTATCCATCCAAAGCTCACCTAGCGATTGATAAGGTTTTATCCTCTGGGGCTTGCCCATCATATGGGCCACTGCTAGTTTTACCGCTTCGGTATTCTTGTCCTCAAATAATAAACGTTGTATTTCAGGCAGCGTCTTTAGCGCCGTGCTATCATTTGGGTCTTGGGTATATCCGTCCCACAGGGAGCTTTCATTTAACTGAATGCGCTCATCGGCTACCCCCCCGAAAATCATCGCACCAAGCCGCCCGTTGCCTATGGGCAGGGCTTCTTCCCATACCTTGGCCGACGCCCTGTACCAAAGAACATGGCGTCCTTCCGGCCTGGATGCATGGCCTGTAAATGAGGCCCGGTCCAGCCATTCAGCAGTAATATCACCGGTCCTTGAGCTTCCAGGCAAAGATTGTTGTGCGTATACCATCGTGGTAATAAATACCAGAAGGAAACTCCAGCTATAGCTTTTTTTCATTTAATCTAAAAAAATGCCGTAAGATACTTATTATTTTTCCTTAGTATCCTTTCCTAAGTGATTTGGGCAATTTTTTATTTTTACGGTAATTATTTTAAATAAAATTTAACCATAACCCTTAAATGATATGTCACTTAAATGTAAACAAATAATACAAATTTTTAATTCATTTAAATAAACGGCATATTGTAAGTAACTAAGATTAAAATCTAACATTATGAATCAAATCTCCAAAACAATCAGTTTTGAATTAATGAATTCATTGCCTATTGGTATGTTATTCATTGATGTATCAGGCTATTGCAAATTCGTAAATGCTGCTTTTTGGAAATTATTCGGAATTGAAGACCATCAGGCTCACGGTAAGGGTTGGCTGAACCTTTTTAATAACAATGAGAAAGAAATTTTAAAAAAATTATTGAGAGGACAAGTAGCCGAATTAGCATCTAATACTGTCACCGGAAAGATATTTTTCAGGTTAACGCCGACTCCATTTTATGATGGGCTGTGCTGTTGTACTGTAGAAAAAATAAATAATAACACGAATAAAGATGATAAACAACAGCATATCCAGCAAATATTGGATTGTACGGATGCTATATTGTATTCTGCAGATATACGTGGGAGGATCACGACATTTAACCGGGCTGCCAAACAGGCAATACAAGCTAGAAAAGGTGTAGCCATTCAGATAGGAGATTACTGGCCAGATATTATCAGTGGCGACACCGGGTTGGATAAAGAACGGATGGAGCAATTATTAAGGTTTGTTCTTGCTGGCAACAGTTATAAAACGACTGAAGATATATTGGTAGGGAATGGTGAAAAGCTCACTTATAGCGTTCAGGCAAGTCCGGTGTTTAACGAGGAAAATCAGGTAGTTGGCGCAGTATTGTGCGCACATAATATTACGGTTGAAACCCGCCTGCAAAGAGAATCGGCAGAAAAAGCCTTATTAAGGACGCAGGAACTTGAACATTGGAACCAGTTTTATGACATGCTGATCTCCGTATTGGCACACGACCTTCGACAACCACTTACCACCATTATATTAAATGCTGACTTAGTTACTCATCTTAATGAAAAATTACCAAGAGAAGATCTAAACGGCATCATGGATACCCTACGCAATACAAGTAAAAAAAGCATGGAACTAATGGAAGGGCTTTTGTATTGGGTCGAATCAAAAAAACAGGATTTTACTTATAAGCCTGAGCCAATAAACCTTTACAATCTTATCGAAGAAGCAAATGCACTATTTATATATGATCAGCAACTAAAAGGAATCGTTCTTCAAATTGAGGTGCTAAGAGAAGAAGTGGTTTATGCCCATTACCAAATGATCTTATTTGTTTTAAGAAACCTAATTAGTAATGCTACGAAATATGCTTTTGATAATAGTATTATTATAGCTCGGGCTGATGTATCAGATAAGGAGCTAACAATTATTATTCAGGATAGCGGTAAAGGAATGACCACTGAACAACTTGACGGGCTATTCAGCAGGAAAAGGTCAAAAGTTCCTTCTGAGAAATTAGGAGGTGCTGGTATGGCTTTAACAATAGCGCATGAAATGATCGGAAAAATGAACGGCCGAATCCGTGCCGAAAGCCAACCAGGAAAAGGAACGAAATTTTTTCTGAACTTTCCTACTGATATACTAACAACTTGATATCAGCCTAGCGAAACACCTTCTGCAGTTGTGCAAACAATTCATGTTCACTTTTCAACAATCCATCAATGATGCGATGATTGTTTTGACTCTTTCTTGGCCCCATATGCTCAGAAAACTGATCGTATAAAACACATTCACATCCCATCTCTTCAAAATCTCCAATACGTAAGGTTTTCATAATTGGTACAATTCCGTAATACATGTATTCAATGACCTTCGTAGGGCATGATACCCTGCTCACGTCCTCATCGCCCCGCATCATAAATCCATAGTGCGCAGCTTTATAATAGGATTCCAAATCATTAGGCGCAACTGTCGTTACATGGATATTTGGCCGGCCAAGTATTCCTGCATTTTCCAAGTACTGCTTCATTAAATCAGGCTGACCGGTTAATAAATCATACCTGATGCGCGGAGATAAATTTTTTTTAATCACCTCTACCATCAGCCCCACATTTTGCCACATTTGCGTATTGCCACTATATACTACCCTAATCTCATCTCCAGCAGTTGGTTCAATTGGCTGGTAATTGACTCCTTTCAAGTGCGAGGGCAAATTTGTCCAGGTAATATAGTGCACCGTGGCCTGTGGATGTTTTTTCAGATAATAGCGCTCCATGGCATTCGTGACGGTAATCACTACATCCGCTATCTTAAAAATTCGTCTTTCGCTTAACTCATACAGACTGCTTTTCCAACGAGTTCCTGCCAAGTACTGCTCTTCGGCAACCAAACCATGCGCATCCAATACCACACGCTGACCCTTTCGGATAAAAATTAAAAATGGCAATACCGGAAGTACATTCATGATGGAATGAAAATACAAAAGCCAGGATTGCCTGAATAGTTTCAAAATAAAAAAGAAGTGCAGAAACAAGTTACAACGGTAATGTGTCGCAAGGTCATCAATGGGAAGTATTTGTCGTTTAAAAAACTTTCGGTAAGACACAAATAGATAAATCCGCTTTTCAGTACGGTACAACTTGTCAATCGCTACGACCCGCTGCGCCATCCCCTCAAGCAGTGTCACTTCATCGGGATAATCGGCTAAAAACAATAACATATAAGCTGCATTAATTTTTTTAAACAAACAACTCAGGATTTCACAATAATACGAAATACCCGAAAATAATACGGATCCCGGTGATACAACCAACGTGCCAGTGCCTGCAGACTCAACAAGAATTTGACAATTCCTGCTTGTATGCTTCCCTTCGTTTTTTTAAAGTAGCGCTGCCTGCTTTCCGAAAACCATTTTAATTTTGCATAATTACCCTTTTCGAAACTTCCTTCCGGATGAACCATTTTCACCTGCGGAACGATGACACACTGATAACCCGCTTTTGTAAACCGAAAGGCAAGTTCTGTTTCCTCAAAATACAGAAAAAACTGCTCATCAAAACCACCAACCGCAACAAACCCATCGGCCCGTACAAACATGGCCGCGCCCAGCACATAATCAACCTGCCTAACTTCATCGCGATGATTACAGATACTGATCGATAAGTGTTCTTCAAAAAATGGACGGTACAGGCGATAAAAACCAAGTTGTGAAAATACTTCAAACACCGATGGAAAATTACCATAAGACATTTGCTTATTACCGCGGTCATCCACGAGGTCCGCCCCACAGCAAACTACCGTTTTGTTTTCTGGTTTGTCCATAAAATCTGTGAAAATGGTCACAGCATCATTCAGCAAATACGCATCAGGATTAACAAAAAACAAATATTTTCCATTTGCAAACCCCGCCCCCATGTTATTGGCTGCTCCAAATCCCGAATTACGCGTATTTTTAACCAAGATAATATCGGTTAGCTCACTAAGGATACCCAAAGAATCATCGCCGGAGGCATTGTCCACTACAATAATTTCATAGGTTTGGAACTGCGTATGTTGTTTGATCGATTGGACACACCGACACACCAAAGATGCGGTTTTATAATTGACAATAATAAAGGATACAGTAATGGGTTGCACTTACCTTTCCTGGTATTGTTCTTTATAATAGCTTTGATAATTACCTGAGGTGACATTTTCCAGCCATGCTTCATTCTCCAAATACCAATCCACTGTTTTCTCAAGCCCTTCTTCAAATTGCAGGCTGGGAACCCAGCCCAGTTCCTTTTGCAGTTTGGTTGAATCGATGGCATAACGCAGATCATGGCCTGCCCGGTCTTTCACAAAGGTGATCAGCTTTTCTGATTCGCCCGCTGTTCGGCCCAGCTTACGATCCATGATCTGGCACAGCAGCCTGATCAAATCGATATTTTTCCATTCGTTATGACCACCTATATTATAGGTGTCCCCTGCCTTGGCCTTATGAAATATTACGTCTATGGCCCGGGCATGGTCTTCAACCCATAACCAGTCGCGAATGTTCTCCCCTTTTCCATAGACTGGAACCGGCTTGTTTTGCGTAATATTATGAATGGCTAGCGGTATCAGTTTCTCCGGAAAATGATGCGAACCGTAGTTGTTTGAACAATTAGAGATCACCGTATCCAGTCCATAGGTATCATGATAGGCCCGCACAAAATGGTCACTACCTGCTTTGGAGGCTGAATAGGGTGAATGTGGGTCGTATTTGGTTTCTTCGGTAAACATGCCACTTTCTCCAAGGGCACCGTATACTTCGTCCGTCGATACATGGTAGAATCGTTTCTGATCGTAAGATCCCTCCCAGTGTTTGCGTGCCGCATTCAGCAAATTAACCGTTCCAACCACATTGGTCAGCACAAATTCAATCGGGTTGCTGATCGACCGGTCAACATGACTCTCGGCAGCCAGGTGAATAATGGCATCGGGCTGCTCATCCTTGAAAAGACCGTCTATAAATGCAGCATCGGTAATATCTCCTTTTATAAATCGGTAGTTTGGCGCTGCTTCAATATCTTGCAAATTGGCCAAGTTACCGGCATAGGTCAATTTATCCAGATTGATGATGCTATATTGCGGATAGTTGGTTACAAAACGGCGTACCACGTGTGACCCAATGAATCCGGCCCCGCCGGTAATGATTAGTTTCATGCTAAAATACTTTATACCTGATAAATTTATTAATTAAATACGGGTAAATCCAAATCGCGTTGCGCAACAATTTGTTTATTCAATGGAATCTGCCAGTCGATATGGAGATTGGACGAGTCGTATCGAACACCCTTTTCTGAATCTTTATGATAAAAATTATCACATTTGTAAAAGAATTCTGCAGCCTCGCTTAGCACAGCAAATCCATGAAGGAACCCGCGTGGAACAAATAGTTGAAGTTTATTTTCCTCGCTTAGTTCTAAAGCCACGTGTTGGCCGTAGGTCGGTGAACCTTTCCTGGCATCCACAGCTACATCTAACACCGCTCCTTTGAGTACCCTTACGAGCTTGGCTTGTGCATGTTCACCTCCCTGTGCATGTAAACCCCGGATAACACCATAAGACGAAAAGGATTGGTTGTCCTGAACAAAAGTGACGTTTAGACCCGTTTTTTCATTAAAGGTGTTAAAATTATAGCTTTCGAAGAAATATCCCCGGGGGTCTTCAAAAATCCGGGGTTTTATAATATAACAATCTTTCAGTGCCGTCTCTTGTACTTCCATCTTTATTTTTTGATTAATCTAATCAGATAATCGCCATACCCGCTTTTCAACAATGGGCTTGCAATTTTTTCCAACTGGGCCGCATCAATAAACTTCATGCGAAAGGCTACCTCTTCTATACAACCAATTTTTAGCCCCTGCCGTTCTTCAATCACCTGTACAAACTGGCCTGCCTGCATCAGAGAGGTGAATGTGCCTGTATCTAGCCATGCCGTACCCCGGCTTAAAATGCCTACTTTCAATTTGCCTTGTTCCAAGTAATGTTTATTAACATCGGTGATCTCATATTCACCCCTGGGAGAAGGTTTGATATTTTTCGCAATTTCTACCACTTCATTATCGTAGAAATACAGCCCGGGAACCGCATAATTTGATTTTGGGTGTGTGGGCTTTTCTTCGATTGAAATGGCCTTTTTATCTTCGTCAAACTCCACCACACCGTATCGTTCAGGATCATGCACCTGATAGGCAAACACAACTCCCCCTTCCGGATCCGCATTTTGTTGCAATAAACGAGAAAATCCTTCCCCATGAAAGATATTATCCCCTAAAACCAACGCCACTTTATCATTCCCGACAAACTCAGCGCCAATTACGAAAGCCTGGGCTAAGCCATTCGGTTGTGGTTGCTCGGCATAAGTAAAAGCGCATCCCAACTGTGATCCATCGCCTAATAGTTTCTTAAAACCCGGTAAATCATGAGGGGTCGAAATAATTAAGATATCTTTCACGCCTGCCAACATCAGCGTGCTGAGCGGATAGTAGATCATCGGCTTATCGTATACCGGCATGAGCTGCTTGCTGACAGCCAGCGTTAGGGGATGTAAACGGGTGCCGGAACCGCCGGCGAGAATTATTCCTTTCATTATTTATCTATGCTAATATTGTCTATAAAATAGCCTTGATAATCGCGTGCAAATCTTATTATTTAAAACTATTTGCCATATAGTTAACGTTAAAAGACAAAATAAATAAATATAATGAACAATATAATATAATTTGTAGGATTTTAAATTTAGGTTCGTCATGTGGATTTTTATTAGCATAGATGACCGTGTAATCTTTGTGATCTTCCCTAAAAATATCTTCCTTAAATCCATATAATCACTTTCTGCTGGCCGCTTTGCTTGCATGCGTATTCGTTGCAATCTCCTGGCATCTTATCGAGCAGCCTTGTTTGAGATTTAAGAAAAGTGGAGGAAAGTAGGCATTTCGGTAAAATAGTAAAGTTAACAATCTTATAATGATAGCTTTTTTTTATCTTAATATTTCATACATACCTTTGAAATAAAAAATGATAAGTATAATTTTAAGTATTTCATGGATTTGGTTAACGTATGAATTATTAACCGCCAAAACCCTTCCTGAAGAAGAATAATTTATAATTCAAACCGAGATGCCTTTCCGATAGGATGTACTTTAAACCCGATGCTCCTGAGTTTTTCAGCATCCAGCAGATTTCGGCCGTCAAAGATGTGGGCAGGTTTGAGCATGTTGTCATAGATACGCTGCCAATCATAGCCTTTAAATTCGTCCCATTCAGTAAGTACGGCAATGGCATGGGCATCCTTGCAGGCCTCATACGGGTCAGTGACAACCTTGACCAACTCCTGATTTTCCTGGCTGTTTCGCGTGGCCAGGTAGTCCAGGTCGCTGTATACTTGCTGCTGGGTAACCTTGGGATCATAGACGGAGATGGCCGCCTGCTCATACAGCAAATGGTCGGCTACGTAAATAGCTGCCGATTCGCGAGTATC
>FOBR01000018.1 GCA_900109895.1 bacterium A37T11 | reverse complement strand
ATATTAAATCTGGTTGGCCGGAAACGGCCTGGAAATGATAGCGTAAATATTCCGATACATCGGGGACGAAGCGATTTTTTAAGCCGTTAGAGGGAAAACGGGATTTATTTAATTGACTTAAATTCTCAAATTTCCCCTGCTATTGTCAAAATCCCGGGTCAAAGACGTTTAAGTCAGTGTAATGCAGTACCTTTGTGTTGAATTTAATTGAATTATGAGAAAAACACTTTTTCTTTTCTATTTTCTTATTTTCTATGCCCTGGCTCAGGTTGTTTGGTGGGGTATGCTATTGGTGCATATGCAACCTACACGTAAACCCATGATTATTGGGGAGGGTATTTTTTTTATGCTCATTTTTCTGGTTGGTGCGTTGTTAATGCGTCGCGCGTTTATTAATGAGCATAAAGTGCAGCGCCAACAAAATAATTTTCTGCTTTCTGTAACCCATGAACTCAAGTCACCGCTGGCTTCCATTAAGTTGTATATTCAAACCATATTAAAAAGAAAACTGGATAAAGAACAACAAATTCAATTCTTATCTAATTCGTTAAAAGATATTGAACGCTTGGATGATCTGGTAGAGAATGTATTGATTGCTACTAAGCTGGAGAAGGTTGGAGCTAAACGATTTACGAAGGAGTTATTTGACTTTTCAGAGCTGGTTGAGCGCATATCTGACAGGCTTCAGATTCATTCTTGTACCTCCCAGGTGCTTATAACACAGGTTGAACCTAATATTTCCATCATTGCCGATAGAATGGCTTTAACTTCCGTAGTGACTAATTTAATTGAAAATGCCATTAAGTATTCACCACCCTGTGCCAATGTTCAAGTTGAATTAAAAAGGGTGAATGGTGCTATCATACTGGTGGTGGCCGACCATGGCATTGGTATCAATGAATATGAGAAAAAGTATATCTTTGATAAGTTTTACCGGGTTGGCAGTGAAGAAACACGTAAAACAAAAGGCACTGGTCTAGGTTTATATATTGTCAAGAATGTATTGGATCACCATCAGGCACAGATTAAAGTGAAAGATAATGTCCCTTCAGGGACTGTTTTTGAAGTAATATTTAACAATTAATTATGCAAGCGAAACAACGCATATTGCTAGTGGAAGATGAAGAGCATCTTCTGGAAGCCATTAAATTAAATTTAGAACTTGAAGGATATAAGGTATCAACTGCTACAGATGGCCGAAAAGCACTTAAAGTTTTTAAGGAGGAACGATTTAATTTGATTATTTTGGATGTGATGATTCCTGAGATTGATGGATTTCAAGTGGCTGAAACTATTCGACTTGAAAATTCGGATGTGCCAATCATGTTCCTTACGGCAAAGAACAGCAGCGAGGACCGCATCACAGGTCTTAAAAAAGGGGCCGATGATTACTTGGTGAAACCTTTTAATCTGGAAGAATTAATCCTTCGAGTGGCCATTTTGGTTAAGAGAGGGATGAAAGGCGATGACTTGAAAGAGCTGAATTCTTATCAGATAGGCGATAAAACCATATATTTTAATTCCTTTGAACTTCACCTGGCAGATGGGTCCATTACACCGCTTACAAAAAAGGAGACGATGTTGTTAAAATTGCTTATTGAACGTCGTAACGAGGCTGTATCACGTGAACAAATCCTGGAAACTGTTTGGAATTATGATGTGTATCCTTCAACCCGTACCATTGACAATTTTATTTTGACGTTTCGGAAATATTTTGAGCCTGATCAAAAAAATCCGGTGTACTTTCATTCAATACGTGGGGTTGGGTATAAATTTACCGACAATCCGCAACAGGGATGATGACGTCCAGGGCACGGCTTGTGGTGCTAATTGTGGCGCTTGGAATGCTTGTTTGGATTATTAAGGAGCGTTCTTACCAGGTTGCTATGTTGGTTGCCGCCGGGATCCTTTATCTTATATGGAGTCATTTCAGGGAAGGAACTGTACTGATGGCTTCTGAAGCTTTCAAAAAAAAACAATATCATAAAGCTCGTTTATTATTGGCCGACATTAAGCATCCCGAGTATTTGCGCAAGCGCAGGCGCAATTATTATGAATTCATAAATGGTAGCCTTGCGTTGCAGTTACTTGATTATGAGGCAGCAGAACATCATTTTCAAATCGCATCGCGTTTGCCTTTTCGCAGGCCAAATGACAAAGCGATCATATTGGTGCATTTGGCCAACCTGAATTTGCGTAAAAATGATTATGATCGTGTTAAAGCATACGTCGATGTGGCCAGGAAATTGGAGGTATCATCACGTATTGCTCAAATAATCAATAAAATAGAAAACGAAATACCCAAAGAATAGTGAGCAATACCCTTAACAACAATCATTTATTTATTAATGCAGCCTTTTCAAAGTCAACTGAACGTCCACCTGTGTGGATGATGCGCCAAGCCGGCCGGTTTATGAAAGAATATTGGGACATTAAAAATAAATATTCCTTTTTGACGATGTGTAAAACCCCAGAACTGGCGGCGGATGTGACGATGTTGCCCGTGGATCTGCTGGGGGTTGATGCCGCTATTTTGTTTTCAGATATATTGGTAACGGCAGAGGCTATGGGAGGTCAGCTGAGCTTTGAACAAGGGGTAGGGCCGAGGTTTGCAAATCCGGTTCGCGACAAAGCGGGGGCTGATGCTTTGCAAACGGATGTGGTGCATAAATTGAGTTATGTGGCAGACGCCATTAAGGTTGTACAGTCCCGGCTGAATGGGTCAATACCACTGATCGGTTTTGCAGGTGCACCTTTTACTGTTTTAAGTTATTTGGTTGAAGGGGGATCGTCCAAAGATTTTAAACGGACTAAACTATTACTGAATAATGAACCTGAACTGGCACATTTTATATTGGGTAAGATTGCGGAGGTAACGGCTGGTTATTTAAACTTGCAGATTGCTGCCGGGGTTAATGCGGTGCAGCTTTTTGATAGTTGGGCGCAGGCTTTATCGTGGGATGATTATGCTGAATTTTCTCATCGTTATAATACCA
This sequence comes from bacterium A37T11, assembly GCA_900109895.1. Taxonomy (GTDB): domain Bacteria; phylum Bacteroidota; class Bacteroidia; order Sphingobacteriales; family Sphingobacteriaceae; genus A37T11. The sequence goes on along the minus strand of FOBR01000018.1, from coordinate 117,452 downwards.
GGATCATAGCCAGATTAGATCGGAAAGATATCCCGGTGATCTCTTTTTGCAAAGGAAGTTCTGTGTTTGCTCCTTTAATGGCTACTGCTGGGCCCGATGTGATATCTATCGATTGGAATGTAGATCTTCGTGATATGAAAGAACGGCTGCCTGCTGGTATGGCTGTACAGGGAAATTTGGATCCTTTTGTTTTGTATGCGGATAAGGCGGTTATTAAGAAAAAAATATATGCTTTGTTTGAACGGATGCGAGATCAAAAAGGGTTTATTTTTAATTTAGGGCATGGCATTATGCCTGATATTCCCTTTGACCATGTAAAGTATGCAATTGATGTGGTAAAAGAATTCCATTACTAGCTTATCGTCATGTTTTTCCTTTACGCCAAAGCCATCCACATTATTTTTGTTATCTGCTGGATGGCTGGTTTGTTTTACATGGTGAGGTTGTTTATCTATCATACCGAAGCAAAGCAGCGGTTGGATGCTGAGTATCGCTTACTGCACAACCAGTTTGTGATGATGGAAAAGAAGTTGTGGTGGGTTATTACCACGCCTTCGATGTACCTGGCTGTGCTAGCTGGTTTGGCAATGCTTTATGACACACCTGCATTGCTTCATGCACCTTGGATGCATGTGAAACTAACCTTTGTGTTGGGATTGCTGGTGTATCATTTCATTTGTCAGCGAATAATGGGAAAACTTACAAGGAATGAAAGCAACTGGACGTCAATCAAACTGCGATTGTGGAATGAATTGGCTACTTTACTACTGTTTGCCATTGTGTTTACGGTGGTGTTAAAAAGCGCGATCAACTGGATTTATGGTGTGTTTGGTTTAATGGTCTTTGCTGTGATGCTGATGCTGGCCGTGAAGTTGTATAAACGGTTTAGGGAGAAACGGACTTGATCGTTTTCCTCAGTACGGCGGGTAATGACTTTAATACCAGTTCATAGCTGTCGTCAATCATTTTTTTTGACAATTTTTCGGGCAGACCTTTATTGCACACGATCGTATTCCAATGTTTTTTGTTCATATGGTATCCTGGTAAGATGTTATACGGGTATTGCTCGCGCAATTCTGGAGCCAGATCCGGATCACACTTTACATTAAAGCGTATGGGATGCTGATCCAGTCCAACCAGCAGAAAGATTTTTTCACCCACTTTAAAGACCAGGGTGTCATTGCCAAAGGGCATGCTTTCTGTACTTCCTGCTTTGTTAAGGCAATATTCCCGTAACTGTTCGATATCCATCTTGAAATTAATTTTTGGGCAGTGCTTTAATAAAGAATAGTGAATTTAAAATCCAGGGGTTCAAATTGCCTGATGAGCTCTTTGATAAGGACGTCTCCAAATTTCACATAAAACAGGCCGAAATTCTCGGTACGTTCCTGGAGTTTTCCTCCCGGAAACAGTGCTGCTTTTAAGTGGTCAATTTGTTGCAGGGCATCTTGGTGGTTCTTTGCGTCGGCCTTGATTAGTTTCTTTTCAAGGTTTTTAATGGCTTTTTGCATTCTTGACATGACCGCTTCTGCACTAGGTGCCAGGGTAGGGTCAATTTTGTGCGCCCGCAATTTGATCTTTTCAAAGATTGACCTAAAGCCCATCCATTCATCATCGAGCGTTAGATCATATTTGGTGTGGCGACGGATGTACTCATTTTTTAGTAGATGATTTTCCTGAAAGAGGCTTTGAATGGACAAGTCCAGACGGAAGATCTTATGGACACTTTTTTCATCGGCAAGCAGAGCTGAATTGCGTGGGACCAGAATGGGGTAAGCAATACCATAGTGATCAAAATTGCTTTTTAACTGCAGCCAATAGACAATTTCTGCGCCCCCCCCAATGTAGGCGAGGTTGGGTAATACAACTTCTTCATAGAGCGGACGCATGACCACATTGGGGCTAAAGCGTTCAGGGTGCTCATCAATTTCTGTAACTAATGCTTCTTTACTGAAACTGATACCTTGATTAAGTACTTCAAACTGGCCATCTTCCCGTTGGACAATTCGTTCTCTGAATTGATCGGTGAGATAAAAGAAATTGATTTCACGCGCATGAACTTGGGTGCCAAACCCATCATTTTGCAATTGGGAGGTGGTTTTTGTAATTTCCCGGTAGCTGTTTCGCTCCAGGATATCTTTTTTGATAATGGGCGCAAATTGTTTCTTAAGTTCCGGATGGTCTGCATCGACAATGACCAGCCCATAGGTACTGAACAAGCTGTTTACCAAGTAACGTGTTGCGTCTGCCAGCGTTGCGTGATCCAAATAAGCTTGTGCGACAAGGTCTGCTAATTGGGCTGAATTTTCAGACAGGCCCAATATATTTTGATATTCCCTGACTGCTTCGGTAATACTGTCAGTAGGCATTCTGCCGGTGCCGGCTTTACGAGGGGCATCCCACGTGATTGTTTTTCCTCCGATGGTTGTATGGTTGATTTCCTCAAAATCATGGTCTTCTGTTGCCATCCAATATATAGGAACAAAATTAAATTCAGGGAACCGTTGCTTAAGTTCCTGACTTAGCTTGATGCTGGTAGCTATTTTATAAATAAAATAGAGCGGGCCTGTAAAAATATTTAATTGATGGCCAGTTGTGATTGTAAAGGTGTTTTCCCGGGCAAGTAATGAGATGTTTTCCGTCACTTTGGGATGTTGGGCCATGAGTTGCCTATACTGAGATAATAATACCCTGACCAAAACATTGCGGTTGGATAGGGGTTTCTTTTCGCTGATCTGCTTGGCAAAACCTTCCCAATCAGGCGTGTTTCCATAATAGCCTGCAAGCTTCTTATCGCGTTGTAAATACCTGATCAGTGTGCCTGAAAAGGCATGAGTATCAATATAATCAATATAAGCTGCTTCCATTCCTGCCACAAAAATAATAGTTATGTGAAGCAAAAGATAGGCATCCCGGTTATTTTACAATGGATCCATATAAATCAAAATCTTCAGCACGGTCTATGTGAGCTATGACGAAGCGTCCCGTTGTGGCATAGTTATGTTGTGCGTCTAATAAGACTTCATTATCCACTTCTGGTGAGTCAAATTCGGTACGTCCTACAAAATAGCCGCCCTCTTTTTTATCAATCAGTACTTTGAATGCTTTGCCTACTTTAGTTTGGTTGATGTTATAGGATATGTCTTGTTGGATTTCCATGATCTGTTCAACCCGATCGCTCTTTAGTTCCGGCGGAACATTATCGTAAAGCTCATAGGCATGGGTATTTTCCTCGTGAGAATATGTAAAACAGCCCAAGCGGTCAAATCGGGTTTCTGTTACCCATTCCCGCAATTCTTCAAAATCCTGTTCGGTTTCGCCAGGGTAGCCGCAGATAAGTGTGGTTCGCAGGGCGATGTTTGGTACTTTATCACGGATGCTGTTTACCAGGTCAATGGTTTTTTGCTTCGAAATACCGCGGCGCATGGAGCGGAGCATGTTGTCGCTGATGTGCTGTAATGGCATATCCAGGTAATTGCAAATGTTGCTGCGTTCTTTCATGACTTCCAATATATCCATCGGAAATCCCGAAGGGTAGGCATATTGTAAACGGATCCATTCAATGCCTTCAACGTCTGAGAGGCGCCTTAGCAGGTCTGCCAAGTTTCGCTTTCCATAGAGATCGAGCCCATAATAAGTTAGATCCTGGGCAATTAAAATGAGCTCTTTGGTGCCATTCTTTGCTAAATAGGATGCTTCTTTTACAAGGTCATCCATCGGTTTGGAGAGGTGTTTGCCGCGCATTAGCGGGATGGCGCAGAAGGAACATGGACGGTTACAGCCTTCTGCAATTTTAAAATAGGAAAAATGCGATGGCGTTGTTAATAGGCGCTCTCCAATGAGCTCATGTTTGTAGTCGGCACCGATGGTTGAGAGCAGTTGTTGCAGGTCATTGGTGCCAAAATAGGCGTCAACATTGGGTATTTCTGCCTGTAATTCAGGTTTATAGCGTTCAGAGAGACATCCGGTAACGATTACCTTGTTTATTTTGCCTTCTTCTTTGAGCGCACTATAAGCTAAAATAGTATCAATCGATTCTTGTTTGGCATTGTCAATAAATCCACAGGTGTTAATGACCACTATATCATTGGTGCCTATATTTCCGGCTTCGTGAACAACGTCTAATTGGTTGCCACGTAATTGACCCATCAATACTTCGCTATCATGGATGTTTTTGGAGCAACCTAAGGTAACCACATTTACGCGCGGTTTTTGGATTGGTGCTGACAGTTTATTTAGTTTTGTTCTCATTGGCTGCCTTGTTAGCTAAATAGTGATTCTACGAAATCTTTTTTGTTGAAAAGTTGTAGATCACCTATTTTTTCGCCTACTCCAATATATTTAACGGGTATTTTAAATTGATCTGATATGCCTATTACAACGCCGCCTTTGGCAGTTCCATCAAGTTTGGTAAGAGCCAGGGCATTTACATCGGTAGCTTGAGTAAATTGCCTGCATTGTTCGATTGCATTTTGACCAGTGGAGGCGTCTAATACCAATAAAATTTCGTGCGGGGCGCCTGGTATAACTTTTTGCATGACATTTTTTATTTTGGACAGTTCGTTCATAAGCGCTACTTTGTTGTGAAGCCTTCCGGCTGTATCAATAATAGCAACATCGTCACCATTGGAGATGGCTGATTGCACGGTGTCGTAAGCTACAGAGGCCGGATCGGATCCCATGGCTTGGGCTACTACACGTACCCCAACCCGTTCACCCCAAAGTTTTAACTGGTCTACAGCTGCTGCCCGGAACGTATCTGCTGCTCCAAGGACTACCTGATTTCCGGTTTCTTTTAGCTGATGCGCAAGCTTTCCAATAGTGGTTGTTTTACCAACCCCATTTACCCCAACTACCATAATTACATAGGGCTTGTGGTTGCCGTATTCAAATGTTTCAAAATCGTTGCTGTTATTCTCTGCCAAAAGCTGCTGAATTTCTTCCCGAAGCAGATTGTTGAGTTCTGAAGTATTAACATATTTGTCACGGGCTACCCGCTTTTCTATACGTTCTATGATTTTCAAAGTGGTGGTTACGCCGACATCTGAACTGACCAATATTTCTTCAAGTTCATCAAGCACCTCGTCATCAACGGTCGATTTTCCAACGACGGCCTTTGCTATTTTTGAAAAAAAGCCTTCCTTCGTCTTTTCAAGACCTTTTTCCAAGGCTTCTGAGGCCTCAGGTGATTGTTCTTTCTTTTTAAAAAAATCAAATAATCCCATATATCCGGGTTTGCTTAATATATAAATTTTGTGAACAACAAAAAAGCCATCCCGGTATTTCCCAGAACGGCTAAAACTTTTATTTTATAAGGAACTTAATTATCCTAATGTGCGGGTGAATCTGCCACAATTTCTTTTGCTGCATCTACAGCGTCTTTAATGTGATCGTTATGCGCAATCAGCTCCTTAAAAGTATAAGCGCCGGTTTTGGGGGATTTAATAGCTGTGATAACTTTGGTATAATCTTTACCTTTACCGGTTTTGAGGGTTGCAACTACTTTCTTTGCCATGGCTAAATCAGTTTATTTTATTTCTTTATGAACGGTTACTTTTCTAAGTACCGGATTAAATTTTTTCAATTCCAGGCGTTCTGTCGTGTTTTTTTTGTTCTTAGTAGTAATGTAACGTGACATACCCGGCAATCCACTTTCTTTATGTTCAGTACACTCTAGTATTACCTGAACTCTGCTACCTTTTTTTGCCATGATTAAATAGACCCTTTTCTAATAAATTTATGAATAACTGCCATGATACCATTTTTATTAATAGTCTTGATGGCTGAAGTGGATACTTTGAGGGTAATCCAACGGTTTTCTTCCGGCAGGAAAAATCTTTTCGTTTGCAGGTTTGGATAAAATTTGCGTTTGGTTTTAACGTTTGAATTGGAAACGTTAAATCCTTTTATAGCTCCTTTACCTGTTAAATCACAAATTCTTGACATGATTATATTAATTCGCTTACTCGTTTTCTAAAACTCAGTTTCTTAAAGAGTTTGCAAATATCCGGATTTGTTTTCTATTATGCAACAGTTTTTAAATTTATCTTCGTAAATTTATTTTTGCTAAGAAACTATTTTTACACTGGCTTGTTATACTTTATAAAAATGCTTGAATTTAGTGATAGGGGTATTTACTGCCCGCAGGCAGACGTTTATATTGACCCATGGAAACCGGTTGGAAAGGCAATTATTACTCATGCCCACAGCGACCATGCCCGGCCCGGTAGCGATGTTTACCTTTGCCAGCTACATTCAACGGAACTTTTAAAACAGCGGTTAGGGTTTGGGATTAAGGTTGAGGGTTTAGAATATGGCAAACATATTCAAATAAATGGGGTAGACATTAGCTTGTTTCCGGCCGGCCATATCATTGGTTCGGCACAGGTTCGTTTGGAATATAAAGGAGAAATTTGGGTTGTATCTGGCGATTATAAATTAACGGATGATGGGATTAGCACGCCTTTTGAACCCGTAACCTGCCATCATTTTATTACAGAATGCACCTTTGGTCTTCCTATTTATAAATTTCCGGATCAACAGGAGGTATTTGATGATATGAACCGTTTTTGGCAGGATAACGCTTGTGAAGGGATGAACACAGTGTTCATTGGTTATTCACTTGGCAAAGCGCAACGGATCGTGCAGGGTTTGAATGCCGGAATTGGTCCTGTTTTTTTACACGGTGCCATTGCTAATATTCATGAAGCGCTGGCACGGCAAGGCTTTGCTTTTCCTGGTGAGCGGGTACAGGGCGATACACCAAAAGAACAATTTTATAAGGCGGTCATTATTGCGCCAACTTCTGCTCTTGGCAGTCCTTGGCTTAAAAAGTTTTCGCCTTATCGGATTGGCTTTTGCAGTGGTTGGATGCAACTAAGGGGTGCCAGACGGCGAAGGGGGGTAGATAGGGGGTTTATCTTATCTGACCATGCTGACTGGGACCAGCTCAATGCAGCGGTAAAAGCTACTGGGGCCCAACATATTTATGCGACCCACGGATACCAGCACGTGTATGCTCACTGGGTGCGTGAAGCTTATGGATTGGAGGGGCATGAGGTTCAAAGTTTTTTTCAGCCAGTGGATTCAGAAGACATATAATAGCATACATATGGAAGATTTTTCAACGCTTTTCACAGAAATAGACCAAACCACCAAAACCAACGCTAAAGTGGCGGCATTGGTCAGGTATTTTGAAAAGGCTGATTCTGCGGATATGTTGTGGGCCATCGCTATTTTAAGTGGCAATACTCCGAAACGAAGTATTAAATTAGGAAATTTAAAAGCATGGGCTGCGGAACTGGCTGGGTTACCCATGTGGCTTTTTGAAGAATGCTATTATATTGTAGGCGATTTGGCCGAGACGATTGCGCTATGCCTGCCACCCCCGACAGGACAAATTGAACTGGGCCTAAGAGAAACCATTCATTTATTAAAAGGGATAACTGCACGAACTGACGAAGAAAAAAAGATCTTGATTTGCCGGCATTGGATGCACATTGGTGCGCTTGAGCGTTTTGTATTTAATAAGCTAATGACTGGAAATTTCAGAATGGGTTTGTCCAAGCAATTGGTTATCAGGGCACTGTCTATCCATTTCGGGATGGATGAGCAAATGATTGCTCACAGCTTGATGGGAAAATGGGATCCGGATGAGGAAAAATTAGACCGTCTTTTTACGGAAGAACCGCATACAGACAGGCAATATCAGCCTTATCCGTTTTATCTGGCTTATCCTTTGGAGGTTGATCCAAGCAGTTTGGGTGATATTCATGATTGGCTTGTAGAGAAAAAATACGACGGTATTCGCGGGCAGATCATTGTGAGGCAACATAAATTATATATATGGAGTAGGGGCGAAGAGTTGCTTACCGATAAATTTCCCGAATTTGAAACGCTGGCTAGCGTTTTGCCCGACGGTACGGTGCTTGATGGGGAAATTTTGCCCTGGAAGGACGGGCGCCCACTTCCCTTCCAGGTGATGCAAACCCGCATTAGCCGAAAACGGATATCGCCCAAAACGTTGCTGGACACTCCACTGGCTATGCTTTGCTATGACTTGCTGGAGTTAGGAGGCAAGGACATCCGAATCTTGGAAATGCGCATGCGCCGGAAGATGCTAATGGATTTGTTAGAAACCTATCCCACAACGGGCCTCCTTCATTTGTCTCCCCAGCTGCACTTTGATAATTGGGATGATTTGGCTGTTTTTCGCGCGGATGCGCGCTTGCATGATTGCGAGGGTGTGATGCTAAAAAAGTGGGATAGCCCTTATGAAGCGGGGCGTCGGCGCGGAAAATGGTGGAAATGGAAAACACAGGCCTTAACCATTGATGGGGTTTTGATCTATGCACAAAGTGGACATGGACGCCGTGCCAACTTGTTTACTGATTATACCTTCGCTGTATGGGATGGAGATGTACTAGTGCCCTTTGCTAAGGCCTATTCCGGACTTACTGACAAGGAAATAGCCGAATTGGATAATTGGGTAAAAAGGCATACGGTTACAAAATTTGGTCCGGTGCGCAGTGTGCATCCATTACTGGTATTTGAGATTGCCTTTGAAGGTATTCAACGAAGCAGCCGCCATAAGTCCGGCGTTGCCTTGCGTTTTCCGCGTATATTGCGCTGGCGAAGGGATAAATCGGTGGCTGAAGCCAACCATATTTCAGATCTACGTGCCTTAATCCATGTTCAAGCTTAAAAAAGCAAATAATGGGGCTTATGTCAGAAAAAAATAAGTTTGCACTGGCAGATGAGTGGTTTTCTAAAAAAAACCGTAAGCCACATGATTTTCAGGTAAAGACCTGGAAGGCGATCCTTGGTGGACATTCTGGCCTGTTAAATGCTCCTACCGGTTATGGAAAAACCCTGGCGGTTTGGTTTGGCATCTTACAATCGGCTATGAAAAATCGTCAAAGTCCCCCTGCAAAACTTCATTGCCTCTGGATAACGCCACTACGGGCTTTGTCAAAGGAGATTTATAAAGCCCTTAACGAAGTGAGCGACGACTTAGGTTTGGACTACTGGATAGGACTGAGAACGGGCGATACGCCACTTAAAGAACGCCAAGCACAAAAAAGCAAAAGCCCGCAGGCGCTCATTACGACTCCAGAAAGTATACACTTGCTATTGGCCAGCAAAAATTATGCGCAGTTTTTTAAGGATCTGCAATTTGTGGTGATTGATGAGTGGCATGAATTGATGGGGAGTAAGCGCGGGGTGCTTGCTGAACTGGCCCTTAGCAGGCTTAAAGCTGTTAATCCGAAATTAAAGGTGTGGGGAATTTCGGCTACGATTGGTAATCTCTCACTTGCTCAGGAAATATTGCTTGGCAAGGGCCACAAAGGCAAATTAATCAGGGCAACTCTTCCGAAAGCAACTGAGATCCGCACGATTCTCCCGGATACTTTGGACAATTTTCCCTGGGCGGGTCATTTAGGTGTGCGTTTAGCGGAAAAGGTACTACCAATTATTCATCAGGGCAGTTCTACCTTGCTGTTTACCAATACCCGTTCACAGGCAGAAATATGGTATCAAAAACTGCTGGAGCTTGAGCCCGGTTTGGCGGGAACAATAGCCCTGCATCATGGCTCGCTAAGCGAAGAATTAAGACAATGGGTGGAGCAAGCGCTGCACCAAGGCGTTTTAAAGGTAGTTATCTGTACCAGCAGTCTTGATTTGGGTGTCGATTTCCGACCGGTAGATACCGTTGTGCAAGTTGGCTCGCCAAAGGGCATTGCCCGATTTTTACAAAGGGCAGGCCGAAGTGGTCATCAGCCAGGTGCAACTAGTCGTATTTGGTTCCTGCCTACGCATTCGCTGGAGATCCTGGAAGGAGCAGCCTTGCGATACGCTGTAAAAGAAGGGATGATGGAAGAGCGGATACCATTTGTGCGATCTTTTGATGTATTGCTGCAGTATTTGGTCACGTTGGCAGTTTCCGATGGCTTTTATCCGGACGAGATTTATCAGGAAATTATCCAAACGCATTGTTTTGCATCGGTGAGTAGGGAAGAGTTTAATGAATGCTTGTTAATGATTACCCAGGGTGGTGTTACCTTAGATGCTTATGAGGAGTTTCATAAGGTAGTGGTTATTGATGGAAAGTATCAAGTCACCAGCAGACGTGTAGCCCAGCGGCATTTATTGAGTATTGGTGCAATTGTAAGTGACGCTATGATGCGGGTATGTTTCCTCAGTGGAAAATACTTGGGCAGCATTGAGGAATATTTTATTAGCCGATTAAGCCCAGGCGATACTTTTTGGTTCTCTGGAAGGAACTTGGAGCTTATCAGGGTTAAAGACATGCAAGCTTTGGTACGCAATTCTTCTGCAAATAAAGGGCAGGTTCCCTCCTGGATGGGTGGGCGTTTTCCAATCAGCCAGGCGATGGGGGCCGCTATCAGGCATAGCTTTGATGAAATTAGCCTTCCTTTTAATAAACAGCCAGCAGAGATTCGCTTTTTGCAGCCCTTATTTACTAAACAACGGCAGGTTTCGGCATTGCCGGGTCCTGAAGAGCTATTGATAGAGCAAATCGTTACTCGTGAAGGCCACCATTTGTTTATTTATCCTTTTGAAGGAAAGTTTGTGCACGAAGGTATGGCGGCGGTAATTGCGCATCGGTTGAGCCGGATACAGCCTGCCAGCTTTAGCATTGGCACGAATGAATATGGCTTTGAATTATTGTCAGGTAGCCCTATTCCTTTGATGGAGGCGCTTGAAGAAGATCTTTTTGGAACGGACAACCTTATGCAGGATATTAGAGAGGGTATCAATACTGCCGAAATGGCCCGGCGTCGCTTTCGGGATATAGCCGGAATAGCTGGTTTGGTGTTTCAGGGTTATCCGGGAAAAAAAACTAAAGCTAAACATTTACAAGCTAATTCCGGCCTGTTTTTCTCGGTGTTTGAAGAACATGATGCCGGAAATTTATTGCTCAGGGAAGCTTACGATGAGGTATTTGACTTTCAACTCGATCTTTCGCGTATGTATGCGGCATTTGGTCGTATAAGTACTCATCGCATAATCATTACCAAACCGGAAAGACTTTCTCCCTTTTCTTTTCCGATATTTGCTGAATCTTTCCGGGAAAAATACAGCAATGAAGATTGGCAAACCCGGTTGGAAAAAATTAAAGTACAATTGAATAACGAACACTAAGCATGCAGGTTTGTTTGCAAGGGGAAATTTTAGAATTATTGCCCGAGAAGGCTTTATGGTTGCCTGAATACCGCATGCTGGTGCTGGCCGACTTGCATATTGGCAAAATAACCCACTTTCGGAAGGCCGGGATATATATGCCGCCCATTAATAGCCAGCCTGACCTTTTGTTATTGCAGCAATTAGTTGATAGGTATAAACCTGAGTCGCTGACGTTCCTTGGCGACCTTTTCCATAGCCAGGCAAACAGTGAATGGTTGCACTTAAAGGAATTTTTAGCTTTCAATCAAAGCCTAAATGTAATGCTTATCCGCGGAAACCATGACATCCTGCCAGATCATTATTTTAGCCAAAGTCACATTGATGTGCTGGATGAGCTGCAGGTGGGAAATCTGCTGTTGACTCACCAGCCTATATCAAATCCGGGACAAAGCTTGTTAAATATTGCCGGACATATCCATCCAGGGTATTTATTGCAAGTTCCGGGAAGGCAGTATTATAAATTATCATGTTTTTATTGGCAGGAACAAACCTTTCTGCTTCCGGCATTTGGTAGATACACGGGCCTATATTTGCTAAAGAAAGATACTAACAGTAAAATATATGTTATTGCTGGGGAAAAAGTTCTAGCAGTCTAAAATTTCAGGGTTACCAGTAATGATGTTTCCTGCGTAAAGTGAATGTCAGAATGTCTGGCTTTGTGCTTTGGTAAGGCTTTTGTTCCATACCTTTGTTTAAATAAAAAGAATATCTTTGTAATAAATATTCATCAGTAGTCCGTTTACTATTTTAATACGTATTACTTAATACTAAATAAAAATGGCTTTAGAAATAACAGACAGCAACTTTGAGGAAGTTGTTTTAAAATCAGACAAACCCGTTATTGTTGATTTTTGGGCAGAGTGGTGTGGTCCCTGCCGCATGGTAGGTCCTTTGGTTGACCAATTGGGCGAAGAATACAAAGACAAAGCAATTGTTGGCAAGGTCAATGTAGATCACAATCCAGAAATATCTTTTAAATATGGAATTCGCAATATACCCGCTATTTTGTATTTTAAAAACGGTGAGGTGGTTGACAAACAAATTGGGGCTGTTCCAAAATCAGTGCTCAATGAGAAGCTGGTAAAACAGTTTAATTAAACCGATTCCGTTTTTTAACGGATTATATTTTTAAATATTCTGGGGTCTAATAATAATTATAAAATTTTATTAGATCCCAGTTTTTATTTTTTAATGACCAAACGATTTCGTTTTTCCAGCATTCCTTGAAATCGAAATTCCCTTAAATTTTTTTGTGCAGAGCTGAGTTGTTTTAATGTGGTGCTTACTGGGGACGTTCTGCTTTTTAGTGATGCCTTGGTATTGTTTTTAGTGGGGAAAGAGTTATTATTTAAGAAATAGTATGCCGAATATATGCAATCTTCGTTTAAATCTCCCAACGCATATTTGGGGTTGTCTGTCCTTTTCTCGTCTGAAAGCATGCCATTGAAATAGGATCCTTCTCCATTTGAATTTTTAGTCTGAAACATACTGTAATAAACATCATATTTGCCTATGCGAATAGGGAAAAACCCTACTGGTTTTCCGTAGGTTGTAGAGTCACCTACTAATTTCACCGTAAGATAAGGTTTTAGATTGTTTATGACCAGTTCGCTGGCGGATGCAGTACCTGAGCTGACTATAAAGACAACTGTATTGATATTGGATAGTGAATTACCTAATGATTTAAAATTTGATGTATTTTTGGCTACGGTATAGTCAAGGTCTGCGTAGGTGACAGTATCTCCATTGTTTTTTAGCTCTATTTTATTATTGTCATCCAAATAAGGTAGGGTTTGGAGGTAATTAAATTTTCCTTGCTGCAGATCGTTATTATAGTATTCTTTAAACATTATTTTGCCATTGAGTTTTGCTCCTGCAATTAAGTTGATCAAATATTCGGCCGTGGCTACATACCCTCCACCATTAAAGCGTAAGTCAACAATTAAATTGTCAACATTGCTTGTTTTAAATTTGCTAAACACATTATCCAACTCGATATCTCCATGTTCTGGGTCGGTAAACTGATAAAAAGCTAAATAACCAATGTTTTTAGTTCCTGCTTTGTAAATGGTATCTGCCAGCACTGAATTTGCCTGATAAGAGGTGACGCTAAGCGTAGTCGAAAAACTTCCCCCGCCTAATTTAGTTCCTTTTAAAGATACACTTGAGCTGGTATATAATCCGTTAATGATGGAGGAATAATCATTGTCAAAGTTGCTTCCAACAGATTTTCCATTGATGGTAGTGATGATGTCTCCCCTTTTTAGTCCAGCTTTTCCTGCCGGTGAATTTGGAAAAACGTATAAAAGGTAAATATCATAGTTGGTATCAGTACCATAAAGTCCAAACTCGATCCCCAAATCCTTAGCGTAGCCATTATCATCTATCTGACTTTTTTCCTTTGCATGAAAGGCACTGCTGGATGCAGCGCTTAAATCATCGATAAAACTATATTTACTAGTTCCATCCGGATCATTCGCGTAGTATTCATAAGGCAAACCCGTCTCGCTGTTTATGGCATACCTGGTAATCGCGAAAAGTTCTTTATCAAGTCCGGATAGTTCATCGTTGCTGTTGGCATATTGCTGGGGTTTGAAAACCTGATATGTGGGCAGATCGGTATTCCATAGGTATACATCCTTAGCAAAATAAAATAACGAATCTGCATGTAATAATATAGGATCGGTTGTGGTGACAACAATGCTGTCAGCTCCTTTGTCCTGGTCTTCTTTATCAATTTCTTTGTCCTTCTTGCAGGACGTCAACAAGCAACCAATCACCATCATCAATGCAAAAAAATTCTTGATGATGTTATTTATTATTTTGTTTGGTAAGCTCATACTTTTATTGTTACGTTAAATTAATAAGAGCAAATATAGATTATATATTTTGTAAACTACTGATAATTAGTGTTAATTTATGCTAAATATTATCTTTAAAATGTAAGGATGTTTAGGTATTATATGTAACATCCTTGTAATTGCCCTATCATTTATAGGGTAAAAACGATAGCTTTGCCCCATGATTAAATCAATAATAGCAATATTGCTGTGCTTACCCTTTTTGGTGAAAGCGCAGGACAGTGCCAGCGTCAGTAATGACCGAGGGTGGCACCTAAAAGATAAACAAACCGATAGCGTATACGGCATAAGCCTGGATAAAGCCTATGAATTCTTGGCCCAGCATAACCGTAAGGCCAAAAAGAAAAACAAAGTGATTGTCGGGATTATTGATTCAGGAGTAGATACCCTGCACCAAGACCTCGTATCTGTGTTGTGGCTTAATCCAAAAGAAGACAAAAAGAAATATAACGGCAAGGATGACGATAAGAACGGATACATAGACGATGTATATGGCTGGAACTTTATCGGCAATGCTAATGGAAAAAATGTAAATAAAGATTCTTACGAAGTCATTCGGGTATACCACCAGTTTAAGGCAACCTACGCAAATGTAACGGATACGGCTACTATTGCTGATAAAAAGCAATATCATAATTGGCTGGCTGCAAAAAAAGAGGTGGAGAGCTACAGTACAGACGAAAAGAAACAGCAGGTTGCAAATATGAAATTAATGGTGAATGGCCTTACAAAAGCTGATTCTGTACTGCGCAAGGCCATGGGTAAAGAGGAGTTTACAGGTGCTGAATTAAAGAATGCTTCTTTAACCGGGATGGCTGAGACGGTTAAAAACCAAGTGCTGGGCTTTTTGCAAATGAGCCAGCAAATGGAAACTACCAATAAAAAGTATCTCAAAGAAATGACTGATTACGTGAATGGGGAACAACAAAAGGCGTCGGCCATGACCACCCCACCAATTGCCTATCGTAATGATGTGGTTAAAGATAATTACAGCGACTTTAACGATAATCATTATGGTAATCATGATGTCATGGCCGCTAGTGCCACGCATGGTACACATGTTGCGGGTATTATTGGCGCTGCACGGAACAACGGATTAGGTATGGATGGTGTGGCTGATAATGTTGCATTGATGGCAGTTAGAGCTGTTCCGGATGGTGACGAACATGATAAGGATATTGCTTTGGCCATTCGTTATGCGGTAGATAATGGTGCCAAAGTGATCAATATGAGTTTCGGAAAAGCCTTATCGCCTGAAAAGTCTTGGGTGGACGAGGCAGTAAAATATGCGGCAGCACACGATGTATTGCTCGTGCACGCCGCAGGAAATGAAGGGGAAAATTTGGACAGTACCAGCAATTTTCCAACCGACAAACTCGACGACGGAACCCGTGCATCTAACTGGATTACCGTTGGTGCGAGTGGCGATGTAAAAGAAGGGGGTATTGTGGCTCCTTTTAGTAATTATGGCAAAAAGGATGTGGATGTTTTTGCTCCCGGTTTGCGCATTTACTCAACCGTGCCAGGTATTGATAAATACGAATTTCTTCAAGGGACAAGTATGGCCTCTCCAGTTGTTGCAGGTATAGCAGCATTAATCAGATCTTATTATCCTAAATTAACTGCTGTACAAGTTAAAGAGATCATTGAAAAATCGGTCGTGAAAGTACCTGAAAAGGTAATTAAACCAGGTACGCCTGATCAATATGTAACACTTGATGACTTGTGTCGTACAGGTGGCATTGTCAATGCTTATGAGGCAGTGAAGCTGGCTGAAACTTATTAATAGCTTTTACAATCACCCGGCAGGCGGATACGATCTGCCGGGTTGATATAATTAATGGAGGTGCCAGCCTTAGGGCACTATCGCAGTGCATGAACCAATCGATCATGACACCTTCTTCTGCACAATATTTACTTACCTGTTCCACTTGTTCAAAGCTGTCCAGTTGAATGGCCAGCATAAGACCTATACCTCTTATTTCCCGGATGGATGGGTGATTGAGATGTTTTCTGAAAAGCTTTTCTTTGCCAGCGACTTGCTGCACCAGCTTTTCATCCAGGATGACCTGAAGGTTGGCAAGCGCTGCTGCACAACTGACGGGATGACCGCCAAAGGTTGTAATGTGCCCAAGCATGGGATTTTCTTTAAACACACTCATTACATTCCGATTGGCTATAAAGGCACCTATGGGCATGCCGCCACCCATTCCTTTAGCTAACAAGATGATGTCTGGCACGATGCCATAATGTTCGAATGCAAATAACTGACCGGTACGGCCAAATCCTGTTTGAATTTCATCAAGGATAAGGAGGGTGCCTGTTTCATCACAACGTTTTCTGACCGCTTGCATATAGGCTTTGCTAGGCACCCGAATACCTGCCTCTCCTTGCACACTTTCTAAAATTACAGCGGCTGTTTCGGTGCTGATTTTCTCCAGGTCAGCAAGCTGGTTAAATGTGATAAAATCAATGCTGGGTAGGAGCGGGGCATATGCTTGGTGATAACTTGGATTTCCTATTAAGCTTAATGCACCTTGAGTACTGCCATGGTACGCTTTATCAGCTGCGATAATCTGCTTTCTGCCCGTATATCTTTTGGCTAGCTTCATGGCTCCTTCGGTGGCCTCAGCGCCTGAATTGACAAAGTATACCGAATTTAGTTTGTCGGGCAAAATGTTAACGAGTTGGTGTGCTAGCTCCACCTGCGGCGATAGCACAAATTCTCCGTATACAGTGACATGCAGGTATCGCTTTAGCTGGTTGCGGATGGCTTTCAGCACGCTTGGATGCCGATGGCCTATGTTGCTAACTGCAAAACCGGAAACCAGATCGATATAGCGTTTGCCTTTTGGATCATATAAATAAACACCTTTGGAACGACTTATTTCAATAAGTCGTGGAAAATTAGAAGTCTGTGCGGTATTTAAGAGAAAAAGCTGCCGGCTATTGATCATTTTTTGAATTGGTCTTGTCCCGGCGTTTCCTAAGTTGATTAAAAAGCTGCTCCCGGAATTCACGCTCCACTTCGAAATAGCGAGATGCCCGGCTTTCATCTAAAATAACTGAAAAACGTTTGTTATATTGTTTACGAAGGTTCAGCACATCGGTATCATATTCCAATTCTCCGCGCTTGGGACGAGGTTTAGGATTGCCATTTTTTTCGTTTTCAAACCGTTTGCGCCTGAAAATTTCTCTCAGTTCTTTTTCATACTGATTGTATACGGGAAAAAAGCGTTGTGCTTCATCCGGCGTTAGCGCCAATTCCTTGGTTATATAAGCTACTTTGGCTGCTTCTATTTTTTGAAAACGGTCATGTTGTTCCTGAGCGTTAACCCAAGAAAAGGAGATGATACAGATCGCAAATATAAGGCATGTTCGCTTCATTTTTTTCATCGTGTTTTTTTCCTTACAGCGTTTGTTCTAAGTAACTCTCGAGGTCTTCTTTTGAATAGAATTCCCCAAAATTTTCCGGATTAACAGTCACTTGTTCGGCCAGCGATGTGCCGTCATCCGCATCCGAATAATATTGCAGGTAATTGATAATGTCTGCATCAGAAATAGCAGCCACATGCTGTTCAAAATTATTGCTTTTTATAGGCACCTGCCACAAAGAGAAGGTACTGACTCCAATGGTCACACAGGCAGCTGCGGCATAGGATATCCACTTGCGAGGTAGAAGTGTTTTTATAGGTTTTTCCTCGCCGGAGATATCATTTGCATATGTGGCGTGGTCCCTGGAGTCAAGAATACGTTGAGGCAATTTTTCAAAATAACCGCCCGGGATGGTGTAACCGTCACTTGATACCTGATCTTTCAGCCTGTTTTCTGCCACACGTGCCATAATCTGGTCGTGAAGCTGGCTAAAATAGCTTTCCGGTACATTGAATGGGTTATTTTCTTTTTTATTCTTATCCATTACGTTTGTTAGATAATGCATGGGGCAAAAGGTTTAATCGTGCCCTGATAAATATTGTTCAATTTTTTTAACGGCCAAGTGGTAGGATGCTTTCAAAGCACCTATACTCGTTCCTAATATTTCAGATATTTCTTCATACTTTAACTCATCAAAATACTTCATGTTAAATACTTGCCGCTGTTTCTGGGGCAATGTAAGTAACGCCTGCTGCAATTTTAGCTGCGCTTGATCACCATCAAAATAGGGGCTGTCAGCCAGTGTGTCGGTAAGGTACGCCGCACTATCATCATCAAGTGAGATTTGTTGGTGCTGTTTCTTTTTATGGAGAAAGGTGATACATTCGTTGGTTGCAATGCGATACAGCCAAGTATAAAGCTGGGATTCTTCTCTGAAATTTCCCAGATTTTTCCAAACTTTGATGAACACCTCTTGTACCAGGTCGTCGGCATCATCGTGGTCAATGACCATTCGCCTTACATGCCAATAAAGTTTCTCCTGGTATTTTTTAACCAGCAAACTGAAAGCTTGCTCCCGGGTGTGTTCATCGGCAAACTTTTCAAGGATCAGCTGGTCTTCCATGGCGCAATATTACAAAATAATTGCCGGATTTGATCACTTGCGTGCTGATTGTCAACCTTGCGAATAACATGGGCGATGAATCCTTGTTCGTCAATAACGAATGTGGTACGCATGGTGCCCATATACTTTTTCCCGTAATTGTTTTTCTCGGCCCAAACACCGTAGGCCTCCACCAGCTGATGATTTTCATCTGCCAGTAATGTAAATGGCAATTCAAATTTATTAATGAACTTATGGTGCGATTGTTCACTGTCAGTACTCACGCCGATCACTTCAAACCCTTCCTGCTGCAGGGACTGGTAATTATCCCTAAAGTTGCAGGCTTCGGTTGTACATCCCGGTGTATTATCTTTGGGATAAAAATATAAAATCACTTTCTTGCCGGCAAAATCAGCCAACGATACACTTTCTCCATGCTGGTTGTTTGCTGTGAATGTGGGGGCTTTATCGCCTGCTTTTAATATTGGCATTTGATTTATGATTTAAGATTTACGAATTACGATTTTAGAAAACTTTTTGTATAAAAGTTTCATTTCAAATCTTAAAATTTATGGCATATACTTTTTCGTTTTCTTTCCGATCTTTTACCACCAGCTTAAATCGGTGTACTCCCGAAGGCAATGATGAGGACAATTGATGCCATAAACTGGCAGACTTCGGGTCAAATTCCATCAACACCCACTGGTCATCTATATAACCATTGAAGCTTTGGATGCCTGAGCAATTGTCCGATATCCGAAAGTTCATGCGTTGAATCCCTTTCATTAGCTTTCCATCGCTGATATTTATCGCCCGTATTACCGGAGGTATAGTATCCACTGATATATAAAAGCTGCCAAATGCATTGACTGTCGTCTTAACAAATCCGTTTTGATAGCTACCACCCTGGCTGTTTCCATTTTGATCAACGATGACAGCTTTTCCGTAAAGGCGGGCTGGCAAGGTTGCATCAGGTTTAATGGAGAGGCTATAACCTGTATGCAGCGGGATCATACGGTTATGCACTATATGTAGAGCTGAATAGCCCCCTATTGGCTTTTTACCTTCACTATATGTAAATGCAAGATTATTGTATAAACTGTGGGCAGGAATGGTAACTTGTATCTGGGCAGTAGTAAATACGTTTTCTCTATCGAATGGGAAATGGGTTGCCCCATTAGCTGTCACACGCGAGGCATGATACTGCTCATCCTGTTGTAAACGAAAACTCATCGTACTGCTATTTCCTAATACATCGGTAACCCGGTAACATGCTGTATGCGGTTTATGATCTGTAAAAGCCAATATGCCTACATTTTTTACGTTTTTATAGATCGTTAGTGGATTGCCGGGATCCACAAAACTTTTCTGTATGCGCTGGCTATGGAGTTGGTAGTATGGGTAATCAATATGTGCATTTATAGCCCTGCTCTGGTCAAAAGAAAACTTTTCCCAAACTGCGGTATAGATAGGTGCGTCATCCACTAAAAGTTCTATGGAGTACACACCATATCGAAAGGAAGACACTGAAGCCCTGTCAAAAGTAATAATGCCTAGACCCGTTTTTCCATTTATCGGAATTACCTGGTCATTACTTAGGCTATAAACGCCATTTGTTCCTTTAACTTGCAATAGCCTGCGTGGTGTATTTTCGCTAAACGGATCTTGGTCAAGGTCATAAATTGCCAAACTGCTTATGGTTGGGGCAACTTGATCAGGGATAATCAGTCCGAATAAAGGCGGGTCAATGGTTTCTTCAGTGCGGGTATTTCGTAATTCAAAATGCAGGTGGGGGCCTGCAGATGCACCGGAATTGCCTGATAGGCCAATAATATCCCCTTTTTTTACGATGATGAGATCTTTTGAAGGTTTGAAATCTACGTCAAATCGCTTTTCATTATATTGGCGGGCACGAAGTACTTGCGTAATGGCGTCGTTATAACGCAACATGTGCATGTATACGCTGGTGTATCCGTTTGGGTGATCAATATATAGGATGTTACCGCCACCGCCTAGCTGCACTCTGATGCGTGATACACTACCTTCTGCAGCTGCATGGACTAATTGGCCCACCTGTTGGTTAGTGCGGTAATCCGTGCCTGAATGAAAGTGGTTGCTACGAAGTTCTCCGAAACTGCCAGAAGCATCTGGGGGGAGGTCAAGGGGAGCACGAAAATAGTTTTGTGGATATTTTTTACGATCTATAGTGGCATCCTGTGCCCGTAAACTTAGTCCATAAATACTTAAAATCATCATGAACGAAGCTTTTATAAAGGTATACATGATGCAAAGCTAAAAAATTATTTTGCCTATTGTTTATTTTATGGCCACTTCCAGCACCTGCTCGTTCTGAAGATAGCCGGTGAGATGGTCTCCTTTTTTTATCGGGCCTACGCCTGCCGGTGTGCCGGTAAATAGTAGATCGCCGGTTCGTAAAGTGATATAAGTTGATACGAAAACTATGAGTTGTTCAAAGGTGAACAGCACGTCTTTTGTATTACCCCGCTGTACGGTTTCTCCGTTTTTTACCAAATGGAAATCTAGGTTGTAAAGATCTTTAAAGTCGGCTTTAGGAAAAAATTGACTTACAGGGGCTGAATGGTCAAAGGCTTTGGCTAATTCCCAAGGAAGTCCCTTTTCTTTATGTTGCTGCTGGATATCACGCGCTGTAAAATCAATACCTAAACCAATAGCATCGTAATAATTCGCTGCAAATTTGGGGTTGACGTGTTTGCCTTCTTTGCAAATGTGCAGGACTACTTCTAGTTCATAGTGAATATCTGTTGAAAAGTCCGGATAAAAAAATGGCTTATTGTTCTTTATTAAGGCAGTATCTGGCTTTAGAAAAATAACAGGCTTCTGTGGAACGGGGTTATTTAGCTCCATGGCATGGCCAGCATAATTTCTTCCAACGGCAACGATCTTCATAAGCAGGTACTGAGGTAAGTCAAAATCAGCCTATACGACAGAAATACGTTTAATGACGGTTTCACTGCCTGCTACAACCCGGATAAAATAATAGCCACTGCTTAATTTGTTCTGAATACTAAACGTGTGGTTCTGCTCGCCCGCCGAAAGCCGTTGAGAAAGAAGGGTGGTAATTTCGTTGCCAAGAGCGTCCATTACTTTAATGCTTACCTGGTTGTCTTTACCTAAATTGAAAGACAAATTAATTTGGTCTGAAACGGGATTAGGAAACACCTTTACCCGGCTGATCAATTTATCATTTTCCGTCACCCGCGGGCTACGATTAAATATGCGGGAGAAAGTTGCTTTTAATAAGCCGGGTTTATCTGCTTTTACGGAAGGTTTCAGGTGCTGAGATCCTGCAGCTGGATTAACAACGGTATCTACGGTACTTGACTTGGCCCATACCTCCTGATGGCTGGCTAACAGAAAGAAAGCTAGCGAAACCAATGTTAACATCCTGATGTAATATTTTCCCATATTTATATTTAATATTAATAATAAAGGTTACCAAATAGTAATATGCAAAAGTATATTAAAAAAATGTGAATATTCGCATTAAAAGGAAAAAAAGGATGTTTTTAACAATTTTTAACAGCCAAATACGTTGATGATTCGGATGATGTTGTGAACCTCCTTTTAATAACTACCTTTGCGGCGGCAAAATTGTTTGTGTGAAAGTGGAAAAATCTAAGAATTTTCATAGGCTAAACCCGGCTGGCCTACTCATTAGCCTAGGGATTATTTTTGGTGACATAGGTACTTCTCCTTTATATGTATTTAAGGCAATCATGAGCAATCACATCGTCTCTGACGATTTGATATTTGGCGGTTTATCGTGCATTTTTTGGACACTTACATTGCAAACTACGATCAAGTATGTTGTCATCACGTTGCGGGCTGATAATAAAGGGGAGGGAGGCATCTTATCTCTTTTCTCGTTAGTACGCCGCCGATATAAATGGCTTATTTTTCCGGCTATGATCGGCGCGGCTTCCTTGCTGGCCGATGGAATGATTACCCCGCCTATTACAGTATCTTCTGCAATTGAAGGCCTGGATATTTTTTATCCAAATATTCAGACGATGCCCATTGTCATTTTGATCATATCATTGTTATTCCTGGCACAACGTTTTGGTACATCCATTGTCGGCCGGATTTTTGGTCCTATGATGTTTGTTTGGTTTACCATGATGGCTTTTTGGGGGTGTCTATATGTGATTAAAGATCCAAGCGTTCTGAAGGCAATTAATCCATATTATGCCATTCATTTGTTGTGGACGTTTCCAAATGTATGGTTTATTTTAGGAGCGGTGTTTTTGTGTACAACAGGTGCGGAAGCACTCTATTCTGATCTAGGACATGCGGGTAGGGCAAACATTCGGACTAGCTGGATATATGTTAAAACTTGCCTCTTACTAAACTATTTTGGCCAAGGAGTATGGTTGTTACAGCATAAAGGGGCCACTTTGACAGACGGAAATCCGTTTTACCTGATTATGCCTGCCTGGTTTTTGCCTTATGGTATATCCATAGCAACTATTGCTGCGATCATTGCCAGCCAGGCCATGATTTCCGGGTCATTTACGCTCATTGCCGAAGCGGTGCGTTTAAACCTTTGGCCAAAAGTTCGCATAAATTTTCCTAGTATTCAAAAAGGACAATTATATGTGCCTTCAATCAACATGATCCTCTGGGTAGGTTGTATTGTGGTGGTATTGATTTTTCGGCAATCTGAAAATATGGAAGCAGCTTATGGTCTGGCCATTAATCTAACTTTTTTGATGACCACCATTTTGATGACCATTTATTTGTATCGCAGACATGTACCAAAATACCTGGTCTTTTTATTTTTTACGGTTTATGTGGTGATCGAAGGAATGTTTTTCGCCGGTAATGGGGCAAAGATAGCTCATGGCGGATGGCTGACTATCCTTTTGGCATCGGTACTTTTTTTGGTGATGCTGGTTTGGTGGTGGGCCAGGCGCATTAAAAACAATTTTGTGCGATTTGTGGAATTGGAAGACTATTACCCAATGCTTAGCGAGCTGAGCGACGACGATACAATTCCTCGTTATGCCTCGCAGCTGGTCTACCTGACGAGTGCTAATTTTAAGTCAGAAGTGGAATCGAAAATCATGTATTCTATTTTACAGAAAAAGCCAAAAAGGGCTGATGTATATTGGTTGGTGCATGTGGATGTTACAGATTCGCCTTATACCAGTGAATATAGGGTTGATCAATTGATTCCCGGTAAATTAATTAGGATTGACTTTCGGCTTGGATTTAGGGAAGAACAACGCATTAGCTTGCTTTTCCGAAAGGTGGTTGAAGACCTGGTAAGGAATAAAGAAGTCGACATTACGAGCCGCTATAGAACCTTAAGTAAGTATCATATGGTGGGCGATTTTAGATTTGTGGTGTTGGAAAAGGTTATTTCACGCTCAAATGACCTGGGTTTTTTGCAACGTATTGTACTTGATATCTATAATTTGCTCCGAAGGTTTAGTCTTTCTGAAGAGCGGGGCTTTGGGCTTGATCCAAGTTTTGTGACAATTGAACGGGTTCCATTGGTGATCTCGGAAACCAGGAGTATTCATATTAAACGGACGGATTAAGTTAATGGCAGCTGCCGGGTTATGTGGTCAAAAATTTGAATGTACTCTTTTCTCAGCAGCTGGACATAATCAAATAAAACATTGGTCAATTGCGTATGCTGCCATTCGCTTAGCTTTTCGGGCCAAATACGGTTACAGATGTTTCCTAATGCACTGCTTAGTTGCTTGACATTCCGATACTGGCGGCTATATTTTTCACGCACAAATTTTTCATAAAACTTAAAGAAGAATTGGGTATTGATAAGTCCGCAATGATTTAAAAATAACACTATAGCAGATCTGTCTGTAATATTTAGGAGATTGTAAAAATCATCTTCATGTACCAAATTGTCTTCAAGCAGCAGATGATCTAACAATAATTCGAGTGAAATGTGCGACAGGAAGGAACCTCTTATGTTCGTCCCTGTGAGGATGGGATCAATCGCAATCTTAAGCTCGTGAGTCCAGCGATAAAAGAAATCAGAATTATGGAACAAGCGGTCTGTTTCTATATGTCTTTTCCAACCTAAAAATAATTGCTGCTCCAAATAGTTTTCATGGAATAGTTCTTCGTGTTTTTGTGGGTGCAGGTTTATCGTTTTATCAGCGTTCTTTACCAGATCAGGCAATACGCTGCCAGTTACTAATGCAGGCTGTGGATTGAAACGTTCAAAATAAAAATGTGACAAGAAATTCATGCGATGGCCTCCTCATAAAGGTACACTTTTTATTCCAAAGATATACGCATTGTTTTATCTTTGCAGCCAATTTGTGTATATTATTGTGAATGGATGACTAATTTTATAGAAGAATTACGCTGGCGAGGCATGTTGCATGATGTGATGCCTGGTACGGATGAACAGTTAAATAAGGAGCTGACATTCGGATACATTGGCTTTGATCCAACGGGCGATTCCTTGCATGTTGGACATCTTACCCAAATCATGACGCTGATTCATTTTCAGCGTGCAGGGCATAAACCGGTTGCCTTGGTTGGAGGTGCTACCGGAATGGTAGGAGACCCTTCTGGTAAATCTGCTGAACGAAACTTGCTGGATGAACATGCGCTACTGCATAATGTAGCTGCATTGGAAAAGCAATTGAAAAAATTCATTCATTTCGGCGATGAACCTAATGATGCCCTAATGGTTAATAATTATGAATGGTTTAAAGGCTTTGGGTTTCTCGATTTTATTCGGGAGGTGGGAAAGCACATTACCGTAAATTATATGATGGCTAAAGATTCGGTAAAAAAACGACTTGAAGGCGATAACGGCCTTTCGTTTACCGAATTTTCATACCAATTAATTCAGGGTTTTGATTTTTACTACCTCTGGAAAAACCATCATTGCCTTTTGCAGATGGGTGGTTCTGATCAATGGGGCAATATTGTAACGGGCACCGAACTGATCAGACGTAAGGATGGAGGTACTGCTTATGCGCTTACGACAAAACTGATTAAAAAATCGGATGGCCAAAAGTTTGGGAAAACCGAAAGTGGGGCTGTGTGGTTGGACCCTGCGAAAACTTCACCTTTTAAATTTTATCAGTTCTGGCTAAATGCCACCGACGAGGACGCCAAAATCTGGATTAAGATTTTTACTCTTAAAACAGCGGAGGAGATCCATGACTTAATACAAGATCATGATTCTGCCCCCCATTTGCGCATCGTGCAAAAGGCGCTGGCCAAAGATATTACTATAAGAACCCATAGCGAAGAGGCCTATGAAATGGCGCTAAAAACTTCTGATTTCCTTTTTGGGAATGGCTCGCTTGATTTTTTAAGCAAATTAAGTCATGAGGCATTCTTGGAGGTATTTGATGGGGTTCCTCATTTTTATGCATCAAAGGCAGAACTTGAAACTGGAATATCCGTCATAGACCTATTATCAACTTCAGCGGCCGTTTTTCCTTCAAAAGCAGAAGCCAGGAAAATGATTCAGGGAGGAGGCGTGTTTGTTAATAAGAAAAAGGTAGAAAGTATAGAACAGGTTTTTCATAGTGCAGATCTGATCAATGGCCGTTTTTTAGTTGCCCAACGTGGCAAGAAAAATTACTTTTTGCTTATTTTTGATTAGTACAGAAAGGATGTTATTGTACCATTAAGTTACAACCCCGAGTATCGCTGTGATCAAAACGGCCCAAAACTTCGAAAGTTCCGTCCGGATACCGGATGCCAAGATCTTGGGTGGCTATAAATGAGCATGAATTGATATTTGCCAAATCTATTACGTTTATTCCACCTGTTTTTAATTCAGAAAGCATCGTTAACGGGTCATTAATATCCCTGATGCGCACCTGCATCCAGGGTGGGCTGCTAAATTTGCTTGTTTCCGTAAGGTAGGCCTGCGACAGTAATTCAGTCATCCCATATTCTGAATGTATGTGGCTACTGCCAAAGCCTTGTTGGAGAATTTGGTGAAGTTCTGGTCGAATGAGCTCTTTACGCTGTCCTTTCATGCCACCGGTTTCCATAATGATTAGATCCGGGAAATTTAACGCATACCGCTCAATAAAATCCAGTAATGCATAGGACACTCCTATAAGCAGTGTTGGTTTGCCCGATTCCTTCAGCTTGCTTAGGGTATGGTAAAGCTGGTTATGATCGTAAAGGAAAAAACCGCTTTCAGGCGACTTACTTTGTTTAATTAAATTATCTACCATATATATAAGCGATGAACCTTCGCGCTCCAAATAAGAGGGAAGTAGGGCGAGGATGGCCATATTGGCAGGAGAACCGTAAAATTGTTCAAATGCTGCACAGAAGCTTTTTGTATATATCCTGCTGTCGCTTACATAATGCCGGCTAGTGCTGGTACTTGTAGTGCCTGAGCTGCTAAAGACCAATTCTGTAGAAAGACCCTCAAGCAATATTTGATGATTTTTGAAAAATTCAATAGGCAGATAAGGAATTTCGTCAACTGTTTGAATACGCGCTTCATCTATTCCCAGATAGGAAAGGTAATCTTTGTATACGCCGCAATATTGAGCCTGTATCCTGAAAATAGCTAAAGCAAGCGCTGTAAACGTTTGTGGGTTTTGCAGTTCGAATATACTTGCCGACAGTTTTTGAATTGAATCCATGCGGAAGCAAAGGTAACATATTTAGCTCTAATCATTATAAAGTGGCTCCAATACCTGGAAAACGTGATTTAAAATTTTGGGTATCGTATACTGCTTCGAAGGCTGTCGGGAAATACTTATTATTCTCATCACGGATAATCTTATTATTACCCATATTGTGAATCATATCAGTAATTGGATGATAAACTGGGTCAGTAGTATAAAGATCAAATCCAAGATTGTTATAATAGCTTAACGTTCCGGTTAGCTGATATACATCTACTAATTGTGCATCCCACTGTTTCGAAGTATTCATTTGTCCTACGGTATTGTTATAAACTATAGCATTGGCATAGGTGGTTTTTCCTGAGATTATGCTAGTTGAAAATTCCTGTAGCTCAAAACCGCCATATTTTCGGGTATTATAGCAAATATTGTTATAAATTGCAACATTTGAGGGGGTATTGCCTCTTGAATATAACCACGCTCGTATAGCATTTCCCTGATAGTTGGTAAGTTTGTTATCATGAAATTCTCCATTACCTTGCATAAAGAAAATGCCGTTATGATTGTCATTGCTTGTATTAATGTTGTTTATAACATTATGGTGGATATTATAGTCTTCAACATTGTTGAAAACAGCCAGTGAGCCGCAGCTTGTATTGCTAAAATCGTTATAAGAAATCTCGACATTTTTAAATAATCCGCTATCCTCATTTGTTTCTTTATGTATATACCCTCCGAAAACAATACTCCCTGCATTATCAAATTTACAATAGGTGATTTTTAGATTTTGCGTCATGGTTGACGCAAAGCCCGTATAACTAAATTTGCTGCCATTATTTTCTTCACCGGCTATGCAATAGTCTTTTACATTTTTAAAATAAAGATTCTTTAGCGTTATACCATTCATTGTCCCACTTGATTTAATTGCTCTGAAGGCAATATCAATAAACTGAAAGCCATATTTGATGGATGAAATATTGGCGCCACTCAATGTGACATTATTGTTGTTTTCAAAATATATAGCTTCTTTTATAGCAATTAAACCGCCATTGGTAATTATTTGTGGTTTTCCTTGACTGGCATTTATATTTCGTATAGTTATGGCATTATAAGTTCCTGTTTTAAGCAAAATGATTTTTGTGCCGTTCAAGCTCAATTGCGCTCCGTCAATTGTAAGATTTTCTCCCTTTCCTTTACCAAGTTTTATATAAGTAGTGCTTTCACCTGCTGAATTACTAATTTGTATTTTAATAGTGTCTCGTATTTTAATCGTGTCAATCACATGAATTGTGTCAATTTTGGTAATAGTATCTTTTACCCAGATGGTATCATATACCCGTATGGTATCAATTACCTTAATCGAATCGATGACCTTTATAGTATCACTAATATGAGTGGTATCTGTTACTTTAATTGTATCTATGTATTTTGATGAATCAATAATCGAAATAGTATCTCGTACAAGCAGAATGCTGTCAATTAAATGAAGGCTGTCTTTAATAGATATACCATCTTGTAATAAATAACCATCCGTTTTTTTGCAGGATGATAGTAAAATAAGCACTATAAAGTTTAATGAGAAACAAAATTTTAAAATCTTGGCCATTTTTATGAACTAATTTGCTGATTTTTTTACTAAAAACTATATGGGTCAACTATTTTTGTTTTTGTAGTAAATTATCTACAATGCGAAGGTAGTGATAATTTTCATTTACAGAAATATTTTTTCCAAATAAAAATTATTTGTCTATTTAATTTGTAAATTATTAATGAATAATTAAATTTTAAACAAAATTATTTTTTAGGTTAAAATTATTAATTAATTTTTAATATTTAAATTTTTTGAAAGTCTGTGACTTTTATTTTTTCTATTGGCTAGGCAAGTTACTTCATGCTTTCGAATCCATTCATAAAAGTTCATAATGTAACAGAATGTTGATTAATTTAATTGTCAAACAAATCCTACAACTTTTAATTAAATAGCTAAAATCATGTAAATAATTGAAAAATAGATCGATTTTTGCACAGTCAGGATATGAACTGGAAAATTTAAAAAGTAATATTTTAAATTTATTTTAAATAATCTATTTATTATTGTGTTTGTTGAAATTTTTACTGCGTTATGAAAAAACAAATATTACTGGTTGATGATGAGCCAACCATTCAAAAATTACTTAATTTTGTCCTTTCTAAAGAATATGATATTAAAGTTGCAGACAATGGCTATGATGCTTTACTCTGGCTTGAAGAAGGCAATGATCCGGATTTAATCATTTTGGACTTGTTGATGCCATATTTTGATGGATATTCCTTTTTAAAAGCAGTAAAGATAAGTGGATATTATAGGGACACACCTGTTGTTATATTATCTGGAAATGAAAATCAGTATGAATCACAGTTAGAGTTTGAGGTGGAAGGTTATATTTCCAAGCCATTTAATCCTGAAGTTCTGAAAGCCACAATTTCAAAGATCTTTAATACCAGGCAAAATGAATTCCCTAATTGAAAACAAGGTTAAGCCAGGTCTTGGTGCTCATATAGCGTATGTAGGAACGGCCTTTGGTACTGTTCTTGATGATGCGCTTTCCCATGAGTTTGAATTTGATAGATTCTCTGATTTTGAAAGTATATCGCATTATTTATCTGTCCAGACTTTACTAACCATACCGGATGTAATCATGATGGAAATAGATGAGCATGGAAAAGTGTTTGATTTGGTGAAAAAGATTAAAGCTAACCCAGTTACCGGAGGGCTCATTATTATATTATTTACGGATACAAAAAATAGTTCTTTCCAGCGTAAGGCTATGGAACTGCGTATACACGATTTATATATTTATCCTTTTAATATAGACAACTTGATAGAAAGAATTTACTTTTTAATAAAATTTAAATTAGTTAAGCCAACGCTTCAGAAGTTACCTAAAACATCTTTGTCTGAATATAAAATGGCATGGCAAAAACGGGTATTTGATATGATATGCTCTTCGATTTTGTTACTCATATTATCTCCCATTTTAATTATCGTTGCAATTTTGATAAAATTGGATTCTAAAGGTCCGATTATTTATAAAAGTAAACGTGCTGGTACAGGCTATCAGGTTTTTGATTTTTTTAAATTCAGGTCGATGCGCCAGGATGCGGATAAATTATTAAAAGAATTATCTGCCCATAATCAATATGCTCAAACAAACGATGGAAAGAATTCTGCATTTGTTAAAATCAAAAATGACCCAAGGATTACACGTCTTGGTAACTTACTACGCAAAACAAGTTTGGATGAGCTTCCTCAATTATTCAATGTTTTGAAAGGTGATATGTCAATGGTGGGAAACAGACCATTACCCCTATATGAAGCTGAAATGCTCACCTCCAATGAATGGTCTATGCGGTTTTTGGGGCCAGCAGGTATTACAGGGCTTTGGCAGATTACTAAACGCGGAAAAAGTGAAATGTCTGACATTGAAAGAAGAGAGCTTGATAATTTTTATGCTAAGAACTATTCATTTTGGATAGACCTTAAGATTATATTAAAAACATTTCCGGCATTGCTACAAAAAGAAAAAGTATAAAAAAATAAATCATATATAATTCATTTTAAGACAAAAAACAATGAGAAATATCTTAGTCATTCTTCTAGTAATTAACTTCTCTACTTTACAACTGGCGAAAGCGCAGGAATCGGTGATTTCCGAGATTAGTTATTCAAAATTGGAACAATACATCGCCCTTGCCAAACAGTATTATCCTCGAAAAAAAATATTTGCTGCTAATGAGGCCAGGGCAAAAGCAGGGGTGCCATTAGCTACCGTTGGTTATCTGGATCCACTGACGGTATCTTATATTTATCGTCCAAATGATCATGCAGCAGTGAATGTACTCAACCCTTACCAGGTTAACGGTTTTCAATTTACAGCTAGTTTAAATTTGGGGAATTTTTTACAAAAACCTTTTCAGGTAAAACAGGCCAAGGCCGAATATTTAGTGGCACAGTTAGAAAATCAGGAATACGATTTGACCCTTGCCAGCGAGGTTAAAAATCGTTATTATGCCTATATACTACAATCAAATGATTTGAAAGTGAAGACTCAGGCTTTTCAGGATAGCAAAATACTTCAGGATGATACCCGTAGCCGATTTGAAAAAGGAGAAGTGACCATGGATGTGTATAGTAACATAAAATCGCTTTATTCTGTAAGTATTTCGAGCAAAATGGAAGCAGAAGTTAATTTTTTGAAAGCTCAGGATGCCTTGGAGGAAATAATTGGTACAAAATTAGCTGATATTAAATAAATAATAAATTAGCACATCTATAAATCACTATGATAGATATAAATGGTTTATTAAAATTTCTGCTTCGGTTCATTTGGTTATTGATCCTGGCTCCTTTAATAGCAATTATAATTACATTTTTTCTGGTTAAGGATTTACCTGAAGTATACAATTCAACAGCAACTATTGGTACAAATTCGGTTATTTCATCGCAACTGGTTTCTGAAAACGGGCAGGATCGTAGGCAGGCTGAACTGCAACAATTGAATAGGGTTAGAGATATGATGGGCATAAAAAGGCAACTGGATATGCTTTCATACCGTCTGATTATACATGATCTTGAAAACCCTGACCAATCATTTAGAGAATATTCGGATGATGTCTCAGCGCTTTCTAAAAGCCAACGCCAAAATGCCATTCAGGAATATAAAGCTCGTTTAATAAATCACTCATTATT
The DNA here is from genome assembly GCA_900109895.1 of bacterium A37T11. Classification (GTDB taxonomy): domain Bacteria; phylum Bacteroidota; class Bacteroidia; order Sphingobacteriales; family Sphingobacteriaceae; genus A37T11. The sequence goes on along the minus strand of FOBR01000018.1, from coordinate 85,544 downwards.
GACCGAAAGGGATGACAGGCAATTAAAATTGGCTTCTTTAGTGAAATCTATGGGTTATGATGATATAAGCTTATTAGATGATTTAAACTTTGAAATAAGGGAAGAGCTTGGATACATCAATGTAAGGTTTGACTCTGAAAATCCGGATCTTTCTTTATTTGTAGTGAATAACCTTAGTTTGGACTTCATTGCTCAATATAATTCATCCAAATCGTCCCAGGATCAGCGGTCTTTAGTGGTCCTTGATTCTATTGTTCAGAATAAAAAAAGAGTAATGGATGAGAAAAATGCGCAGCTAGCGGTTTATTCGTCTAATACAGGAATAAGTGCAGGTGGTACCCAGGGGGATATTATGTATGAGCAGATTCTGAAATATGAGAATCAGTCTTCGGATGTGAGAAGGCAAATTGCCTCTTTGAAGGGTGCTATAAATGATATTAATATAAAATTACAAAATCCAAATGACCAGGATGTAAGTACACGTCCGCTTGTTTCTAACAATCACCTGATTGACTTGGATAACCAATTGCAAGTAGCAAATAGAAGGTATGTAGATAATGGTTTTAAACCAAAAGACAAAGCACTGGTAGATTCATTAATGAATTTACGGGCAGCAGCGGTGTCTGTATCATCGTCAAGTGGAAGTGCAAATTCACAAGCAAATAGACAAAGTTTAATACAGGATCGTCTTAAGCTCGAAACTGAATTGTCTATGGCAGAAAATAGCGTGTCATCTATTCAAAATGAAATTAATAATTTAAGGGGTAAATACAATGCTATGATGCCCGCCGATGCAAGTGTACAAAATTTGGTGAAAGAATCGGCTTTTGCTAATCAAGAATATACCGAAGCTTTAAATAGGTATAATCAGGCATCTCTTATTAATAATACCGGCCTTAAGCTTACATTGGTTGAAGCGGGTATAGAGGGCGAACCCAAAAAGCCACATTTATTAGTGTTAAGTGCAATTTCGGGTTTTGCTGCATTTTCTCTATGTTTTTTAGTTCTGACGGTTATTTTTGTATTTGACGACCGTATTTATACAGCCAAGCAGCTTGCGTCTGCAACAGGTAGCAGAGTGATCGGTATTATTAATCTATTGCCAAAAGAGAATATCAATTTGAGTAGAATATGGTCGGATGAAATTAACGTTCAGGGTTATGCGATGTACATGGATTTCATACGCTCTTTGCGATTTGAACTTGACAAGGAATTGGGGAGGGATAAATGTCAGATATTGGGTATCACCAGCCTTTCATCTTCAGAGGGAAAAACATTTACTGCCTCAAGTTTAGCATATTCATTCGCTTTGCTTGGCAGAAAAGTCTTAATGATTTCTGAAAGTACTGACAACTTGTTTTCTGTTAACGCTGGTGAAAATAAAAAGTCTTTTCAAAATTTTGATACCTTTTTAGCAAAGAAAGAAATTATGGCAGAAGACCTTATTACGCTGCTGAGAAAGAATTCTTCAAATAGCTCCCTTTTGGAAATAAAAGATCCGAATAGTTTAAAAGCCGGATTTGAAATCCTTAGGCGTGAATTTGATATTGTTATCATCGATATAGAAAGCTTAAATGATTTTAATAAGGCTAAAGAGTGGTTGATGTTTTCTGAACGGATTATTGGGGTTTTTGGTTCTGAAAGTAAAATCTCGGCTTCAGACAAAATGCATGCTGATTATTTAAAAGACCATCCTGGATTTTTGGGATGGATTTTAAATAAAGTAAAACTTACCTGATCCTTTAAATCAGCCCTATGAAGTATTTTCTAAGCAATTCCGTAAAAATTAGTAAATGGAATTTAATTTTGGTAGGTACTCTTGGCGTTTTGTTGCCACTATTAATTAGTATACTTACATCTAAAGTAAGTATAATGGCAACTTTATTGTTAACGGTGCTAGCCTTTTCGTTGTTATATTTTCTTTTTTTAATTAATGAGCCATCTATAGGAATATATTCATTACTTCTTTTGGGATTTTCAATGACAGCGCTGGGACGTGAAATTGGTGGAATTAATTATGGAATTTTTGTAGAAGTCATTTTAGTGTTAACCTGGATTGTTGCGCTTTTTAGGTATAGTAAGGCAGATTGGTCTTTTTTAGGGATTGATTTAACCTATTTGTTGTTTTTTTGGATGATCATTTCTGTGTTTGAACTTTTCAACCCATCAGCAAATTTTGTAGGTGCCCTGGGAGAATTTAGGACTGCCGCTTTGTATCCGCTATTGATAGCACCAATTTGTCTGGTTGTTTTTAAAAAGGTAAACAGTTTAGATACGTTTTTAAAGGTTATATTGATATTTTCTGCTATATCAGCACTGAACGGCTATAAACAAATTCATTATGGTTTATTTCCGGGTGAACAACGTTTTTTGGATGAGGGAGGAGCGATTACGCACGTTTTGTGGGGGCAACTTAGGGTGTTTTCATTTTATAGTGATGCCGGACAATTTGGCGCCTCACAGGCTCAAATGAGCGTAATTGCTTTGATTCTTGCTTTTGGGCCAATTAAATGGTGGAAACGTTTAGTATATTTTGGATTGTTTTTGCTGTTTTTTTACGGAATGCTAATTTCTGGAACAAGAGGTGCATTGTTTGTTATTGTAACAGGAGCCGCAATAGCGATATTCCTTACGAAGAATTTTAAGGTGATGGCTGTCGGAGGAATTATTTTGGCTTTATTCCTGAGTTTTTTAAAATTTACATCTATTGGTAATGGTAGTTATAATATATATCGGTTGCGTTCAGCATTGGATCCGCAAGATGCATCATTAAACGTCCGGTTTAATAGTCAAAAAATTTTAGGTGATTATTTAAGTAATAAGCCATTTGGAGATGGTTTGGGTACCATTGGCTATTACGGCATTAAATATAATGGAGGCTCTTATCTTTCAAGTATTCAGCCCGATAGTTATTGGGTTAAGGTATGGGCTATGTATGGAACGTTTGGTTTGGCCATTTGGTTAGGAATTATGTGCTATATTCTTGGGAAATGTTGTGGAATTGTATGGAATATAAAAGACACTGGTCTGAGGATTCGATTAATTGCCCTCACGGCAGGACTTGGAGGTGTATTTTTTTGTAGCTATGGCAATGAGGTGATCAACAATCAGCCTTCATCTTTTATAGTTTACGTGTCATGGGCCCTGGTATTTTTGGGTCAGCACTTTGATCGGGAAATAAGTATAAAAAAGATTCTTAATTAATTTATTAAATATGCCTTTTTCGATACTGTTTTTACCAATGTTGTTTGGACTGGTTTACGGGTTTTTCAAGGGATTTAAAATATCCAAAGAAGCGGATAAAATAAATAATTAGAATACGTGTCCTTATGTCTATAGTCTCCAGAATAAAAGCAAATCCCAGCTTAAAAAAATGGGCGCTTTATATGATGATGCCAAAGAATGAGCATCGACCAAGGTGGTGGGTAAAATGGTTTATGAACCCTTTTAAGCACAAACGTGGAAAAGGAACTGTGATAAAACGTTGTACTCGGATGGATGTTTTTCCATATAATAATTTTGTTTTGGGAAAAAATTCTGTCATTGAAGATTTTGCAACCATCAATAATGGCGTGGGAGATGTGACCATTGGAGAAAATACAATCATCGGCATCGCAAATGTTGTTATTGGACCTATAAGTATTGGTAATAACGTGATGTTTGCACAACATGTTGTTTTGTCTGGTTTGAATCATGGATATGAAGATGTTCAGATGTCGCCCCGGAAACAAGAAGTGAGCTTCCGTCAAATTATCGTAGCAGATGATGTCTGGATTGGTGCTAACAGTGTGGTCACGGCAGGGGTAACCATTGGCCGCCATGCAGTGGTGGGGGCAGGAAGCATTGTCACGAAAGACGTTCCTGAATTTTCAGTAGTGGTTGGCAATCCGGCACGTGTAATTAAGCGTTATAATGCACAAAAGATGCTGTGGGAGAAAGTTTAAATTTTTTTTTTTCTTATTTAAAATAGTTAAACAATGCAGGATAGTTATCATTTTGAGGATGTGTCTTTACTGATTACACATTATAACCGCAGTAAATCCCTGGAAAGATTATTGAATTCTTTTGCGCAACAGCGCTGTAGCTTTAAGGAAATCATTGTTTCTGACGATTGCAGCAAGCAGGAACATATTGACTATATGAAAGAGCTTAATAAGGAATTTGATTTTAAGCTGATAACTGCGCCTCAAAATGGGGGACTTGGACAGAACATTAATAAAGGGCAGGATGCAATAAAGACAGAATATACGCTGTACGTACAAGAAGATTTTGTGATTTTGCCAGATGCAGTTAAACATTTAATTAATGGAAGAAAAATTTTGGATGATGATTCAGGATTGGATATGGTGCGCTTTTATTCCTATTTGAATTATCCACGACTTAGACCTTATAAATTAGGTTTTTCAGAAATGATTTTTAAGTTATGGGGCGACGGTTTGGACAAAATACCGTTATACAGTGATCATCCTCATATGCGGAGAAGTAATTTCCTGGAAAAATTTGGTCGATACCCTGAGGGAAAAAACCCTGAAAATACAGAATATGACATGATGTTATCTGTTTTAAAACGAAAAGGACGGGGTTTACTTTTTACTAACTATAAGTCGGTATTTGAGCAGATCAACACTTCCTCGGAACCTAGCACTATGAAGCGAAAATTTTGGAGATACAGCCAAAATTTTGCTATTACAATGGCGGTTACTTCATACCGGTACATCAAATTTTATTATAATTATTTTATGATGTCCAAATAAACGCAACAATCTGTAAATCATGGAAAATGCATTTATTGTTATTGTTGGCCAACAGGCATGGGATACAGACATTGGGAGCAACTGCAAGGATATTGCCCTTGAATTTAGTAAGCGTAATAGAGTGCTTTATGTAAATTCGCCACTTGATCGCATCACTTTAATAAGGCATAAGAATGATCCCAAAATTAGAAAACGGATCAATATTATTAAGGGAAAAGAACTAGGCCTTGTGAAGCTGTCTGAAAATCTCTGGAATTTTTTTCCAGATTGTATGGTAGAGTCTATCAATTGGATAAAAAGCCCCCGTTTATTCAATTTTTTTAACCGATATAATAATAGAAAATTTGCTGAATCAATTAAGCGGATCCTGAATAAATTAGGAGTTGAAAATTTTATTTTGTTTAACGATAATGAGATTTTTAAGGCATTTTATCTGAAAGATTTTTTAAAACCCGAATTAAGTTTATATTATTCCAGAGATTTTATGATTGGCGTTGATTATTGGAAAAAGCACGGAACTGTCCTCGAACCTTTGTTAATTTCAAAAAGTGACGTCTGTGTTGCTAACTCTGGGTTTTTATCAGCATACTGTCAACAATATAATACACACTCTTACAATGTAGGCCAAGGATGTAATCTGGATATATTTAATCCTGAAATTGAAAGGTTACGGCCTGCCGACCTCAGTAATATCCAAGGAAAAATTATTGGGTATGTCGGCGCATTGCAAAGTATACGCCTGGACGAAGCTATTCTGCTATATATTGCACAGCAGCAGCCTGATTGGACGATAGTTCTTGTTGGGCAAGAAGATGATACTTATAAAGTTAGTCCATTGCATACACTTAAAAATGTTATTTTTCTTGGTAAGAAGCCATTAAGCGACTTACCTGCTTACATACAGGCCTTTGATGTGTGTATCAATCCGCAAATGGTCAACGAAGTCACTGAAGGAAATTATCCTCGTAAAATAGATGAATACCTGGCGATGGGAAAGCCTGTAGTAGCCACAAAAACCGTGACTATGCAGTTTTTTGAAAATTATGTTTATCTTGCAGAGACAAAACAAAATTATATTGCTTTAATTAAAGAATGCCTTTTAATAAGCGATAAAGGCATTGCTTTAAAGAGAAGGAATTTTGCTCTTGAACATTCCTGGGAAAATAGTGTGGAAAAAATTTATGAGGCTATTCGGTTGGTTTATTGATTGAGCTAAAACTACTACGTATGCAAGTATGGCTAATTTGTTGGGTTGTAATACAGGTATTATTTGGCGCACATTTAATATTGCCTTTGCTGCTTGGAATAATTGCGCTATTTAAACGGCCTGTTAGATGTGTTCCTCAAAAGCTGGTTAGTGAATATGACTATGGAATTATTGTAACGGCTTATATGCAAGTTGATTTGTTGCCGGCCGTTGTGGAAACTTTGTTGAGACTTAATTATTCAAATTATTTGATCTATGTGGTTGCCGATAATTGTGATATATCCGGTTTGCAATTCAATAATGAGAAAGTATTGCTCCTTAGACCCAAAGAGATCTTGTCAGGAAATACAAAATCTCATTTTTATGCCATTCAGCATTTTAAAAGGCCTCATACACATCTTACCATTATTGATAGTGATAACTTAGTAGATAAGGAATACCTGAACGAGCTTAATGCTTACTTTGCGCTTGGTTTCAAAGCAATACAAGGCATAAGGATGGCAAAAAATCTTGATTCAACCTATGCATGCCTTGATGCAGCCAGTGATATATATTACCGCTTTATTGATCGGAAACTTCTCTTTGCATTGGGCTCTTCGGCTGCTCTTTCTGGTTCTGGAATGGCATTTACTACGGCACTTTACCGCGAATGCCTGGAAGATTTGAAAATTGAAGGGGCCGGCTTTGACAAGGTTTTGCAAATGGAAATTCTGAAAAGGCAACTCCGTGTGGCTTTTGCTGAAAAAGCTGTTGTATATGATGAAAAGACCTCCAGGTCAGACCAATTGGTTAAGCAACGTGCCCGATGGATATATACTTGGTTTAAATATTATAGGCTTGGAATTGGGTTGCTAATAAATGGTTTGTTCCATCTTAATTGGAATCAAACGTTGTACGCAATTTTTTATCTTAGGCCACCCTTATTTTTGATGTTGTTATTTTCGTTTATTTTTATGATAATTGATATCATTTTTTTCCAACATATGGCGTTGTATTGGATAGGAGCATTTTTCGCATTTTTTATTGGTTTTTTATTTTCATTGCGTTATTATAAAGCACCAAGACCTATTTACCGGTCATTATTGAATATTCCGGTATTTATTTATTTTCAGCTGTTTTCACTAATAAAGTCAAAGAAAGCAAATAAAATTTCGGTAGCAACTACACACTATTATCGAAATGACCAAACAAATCCATCCAATAATCATCTTAATGAACTATGAATAAGCCTCTGCGAATAGGTATTGAGGCACAGCGTTTGTTTCGCAAGAAGAAACATGGAATGGAGGTCGTTGCCCTAGAACTAATCAGACATCTTCAGCAGATTGACAAAATAAATCAGTATGTGATTTTCGTTAGAGCCGACGTGGATGATAGATGTGTTATCGAAACACAAAACTTTACAATATGTGCTTTTAAGGCATCTTCTTATGCCGATTGGGAGCAATGTAAATTGCCAAAGATGGTTAAAATATTCAATCTGGATTTTCTACATTCAACGTGCAATACTTCTGCTCTTTTTCTTAGTATACCGCTTATACTTACACTACATGACATTATATATCTTGAAAAAGTAGATTTTAAAGGAAGTGCTTATCAAAACCTAGGAAATCTTTATAGGCGTTTGGTTGTTCCGCCGGTAGCCAGAAAAAGTCAAGTGGTCATTACTGTCTCTAATTTTGAGAAAGATGTTATAGTTAAACGCCTGAATCTTTCGGAAAATAAGTTGCAGGTAATTTATAATGGTGTAAATGATAAATTTAATCATTTTTATCAATACGAAGATATTGCAAATTTTAAAAAAAGATATTCGCTGCCAGAATCTTTTATATTATTCCTGGGAAATACTGCTCCAAAGAAAAATACATATCATGTAATTATTGGTTTTATGGAATATTGCAAGTCATGTAAAGTTATTATACCTTTAGTGATCTTGGATTATGAACGGGCAGATGTGCTTGTAATATTAGAGAAACATGGGCAGACTAATCTTATAAACTATATTATTTTCCCAGGGTTTGTTCCCTCAGATCAAATGCCTTTGATGTATAATGCCTCCACACTTTTTTTGTACCCTTCATTAAGAGAAAGTTTTGGATTACCTATTTTGGAGGCTATGGCTTGTAATACACCCGTAATTACTTCTAATACTTCCTGTATGCCTGAGATCGCAGCCGATGCTGCTTTGTTGGTAAACCCGCATGACCCTATGGATATAGCTCATGGAATCGAAAAAATTATTTCAGACCAAGAGTTACAAATTACATTAAAACGAAAAGGTCTAAGCCGTATCGCATCATTTAGCTGGCGAACAGCCGCGCTACAGCTGCTTACTATTTACAACTCAATGGAGACTCAAAATTAATTACCGCTTTTTGATTTATGCCTGGCGTCATCCGGTAGTTTGGAACCAAAATATTTATGAAAACGTTTTAACTCCCTCTTAATTCTAAGCATGAAAGCATCATATAAACTTCCATCCCGTTGAAGGGTTCGTGGCCCGGTCCATACACGGGCTTTGTGACTCCTTACCTGCTTAACTTTTCCATATTTCATTAATCCTAAACATAGTTGTCCATCATCACCCCAAAATTTGGTGGTTATAAACCCTACTTTTAACCCCAGCTCTCTAATATATCCCATACTAAGTCCATAAGTGTTAAAATATGGTCGGTATAATTGACGAAACTCCGCCACAATATCTTTTAGTTTTTCTAATATAAAAAGTTGCCATCTAGGAAAACCAGGTTCGCTAATAAAAGAATAACGTCCATAAACGCAGACCACATTTGGTCTACTTAACACCTGATACATTTCATTGACCCATTGGGGAGGATATAGACAATCGGCATCCGCAAGCAAAATATATTTTCCCTGCGCATTCTCCTGACCTAGCTGCCTTGCGGGACCACAACCTTGATTTCGTTCAAAGAGTCCTTTAATATGCAATTTATCCATGGTTTGCTGGGTTGCGTCGGCCGAATTATTATTAACAACAATGATTTCAATAGGATGTGGGAATTTAGTTTTCGCTATGCTGGCAATGCATTTTAGAATATTAATTTCTTCATTCCAGGCAGCAATAATTACTGAAATAAGTGGTTTGCCATTTTGTATTTTATCAAGATCCTGATTAACCTCGTTAAAAATTTTTTGAGGTATATGTTCTGGCCGTTCATAATTAAAGGCAAAATTTGATAACCACTTTGGATTGTTTATAAGTGACATTTTTTTATTTTCTTACTGAAAGAATGAAGCTAATAACAGGAGCATTATACATCAAATATGTTGGATAAAAAGTGATATAAATATATAAAAGTATTTTCGTTTTGCAAATTTCAGGATAATTTATGTTATAATGGCAACTCAATTGAATAATTTATTAAACGTAAAGGATTATCTACAGGTATGAAGGCCGGAAATAACATTTTGTAGTTACCTTTGTTTTGTCATTATATTTTACCAAAGGTGAAACGGAGAACATACTTAAAAATACTTTTATCCGCCATATTAATTGCGGTATTTTCTTCTTGTTTCTTTTATACATACCGAATTTTATACAGAAAAAGAAATTTGGGTAAATTATCAGAAAAGAGAAAATTGTTATCAGCAATCTCAGAAGCGATTATTCCCGAAACCGACACACCGGGTGCTTCACGTGCAAATGTTGCTGATTTTATCATTCATATGATAACTTTTTGTACTGAAAAAAAGTTACAAATTAGTTTTATGGTAGGATTGGACCAATTGGAGCACAATTCGTTAAGTAAATTTAATAAATCATTTTGCGCATGTAATCTTGATCAGCAAGTTGAAATGTTGACAGCTATGGAACGAAAAGCTTTTTATAGTAGCGAGCTGATAAATAAAGTGTATCGAAAATTATTTGGGGAAATGTTTATAATACATGTTAAGAAACTTACCATAGAGGGTTATTGTACTTCGCGACTTGGGGCTACCCAAGGTCTGGTTTATGATTACATACCTGTTAATTATAATGCATGTATACCTCTGAAAGCAAATCAAAGATCTTGGGCTACTAAATAATAGGAAATATGAATATAGGCGGTATTATAAAATGTGACAGCACCTATGATGCCATTGTTATTGGTTCGGGCATTAGTGGAGGCTGGGCTTGCCGGGAACTATGCCGTTCCGGACTCAAGACACTGCTACTTGAACGGGGAAGAAATGTGGAACATATTAAAGATTACAATACCGCGCTATTAAATCCGTGGGATTTGAAAAACCGTGGTAATTTGACAGATGTTTATAAGCAATTAAATCCCATACAAAGTACTGCTGTTGATGAAAGTAATCGCTATTTTTTTGCAGATGATGAGAATCATCCTTATATACAGGATAAACCGTTTTATTGGTATCGCGGGTACCAGGTAGGAGGGAGATCTCTCACCTGGGGCAGGCAGTGTTACCGGCTTAGTGATCTGGATTTTGAAGCCAATCTCAAAGAGGGTATAGCCGTCGACTGGCCCATTCGGTATGCGGATATAGCACCTTGGTATGATTATGTCGAATCTGTAATTGGTGTTAGTGGAAGTATGGAAGGGATTTCACATTTGCCTGATGGGAAATTTATCCCGCCTTTTGAATTAAATTGCATAGAAAAGCATTTGGCAGAATCAATGCAAAAAAGTAATGACAAACGAAAACTCATTATTGCCCGGGTAGCAAATTTGACTACGGGAATGGGCGGTCGGGGTCCCTGCCTGAATCGAAATCTGTGTGATAGAGGATGTCCGTATGGTGGTTATTTTAGTAGTAATAGCTCAACTATCCCTTCAGCCATGGAAACCGGAAATTTAAAAATAAGGCCTTTTTCAATCGTTTCGGAGATTTTATATGATGATGTAAGTAAAAAAGCAAAGGGTGTAAGGATTGTTGATACTGTGAGTTTAGAGATCCATGAGTTCTATAGTAATATTATATTTTTAAATGCATCATCAATTAACTCAGCTGCTATACTTTTACAATCCAAATCACAGCGTTTTCCTAACGGTTTGGGTAATGATAGTGGTGAAGTTGGACATAATTTAATGGATCACCATTCATCTGCAGGCGCTATTGGCTCGCATGATGGCTACAAAGAATTTTATTATAAAGGAAGAAGGCCTTGTGGCTTTATAATCCCCAGATTTCGTAATTTGAAGCATAAACCTGAGAAAAATTTTTTGAGAGGATATAATATTCAGGGAGATGGGGAGCGAAAAGAGTGGCTGGACCTGAGCGGTGAACTTAGAGGTTTTGGCAAAGAATTCAAAGAGAAGCTTACTAAACCAGGCGAGTGGTCAGTTTGGATGGCAGGATGGGGTGAGTGTTTACCTTATTTTGAAAACAAGATTTACCTGGATGATAACAGAAAAGATAAGTGGGGAATGCCCCTAATTCACATAGATTTTAGTTTTAAAGAAAACGAAGATGCTATGATGGGAGATATTATGGAAGTATCAGCTGAAATATTAAATAGCGCCGGATTCAGAGATGTGGAAACTTTTAACTATGGAAAGCCGGGAGGATCAACCGTGCATGAGATGGGCACTGCCAGAATGGGACGAGATCCGGAAAGCTCTGTTTTGAACAATTTTAATCAATTGCATACTGTAAAGAATGTTTTCATTACTGATGGAAGCTGTATGACCTCATCCGCGTCCCAGCATCCCTCACTCACCTATATGGCATTGACAGCAAGGGCCTGTCATTATGCTATAGATAGTCTGAAAAAAGGATTACTTTAATCATTTTTCAAGTTATAATTCTATCAGTCTATTCAAAACATATTATTTACTTTTTTACTACCTCGTTTTTTTACCCCGAAATAGTGATGTTTTCATCAGCAGATTTTTTAATTTTTTTAAGTTCCTTTTTGTTTCTCCTATCGGCTTAAAATTTTCCCAACCTCCTTTGCGTAAATAATAGAAAAACAATTCCTGATAATCCCGACGATATTCATAGCTTTTGTAAATAGGTTTCCTACCAGTAAAATGTATGAGGTAAGGGCGCTCTTCTTCAGAATAAGAAAACCTGTTCCACAATGGATCTAATTTAAACCATTTATTAGCCAGGATCACATTTAATCCATATTGATCGGCGAACGTAACTTTATCTATATGGTCAGCAGTGCAGCTGATCACTTTACGGGCAACGTCCTGTTCTTTCCATTTTTTCACATCGATAACCATTAGTCCTGAATTAAAATATAAAGTATCAGGAGACAGACCAAATTGTTCATAGTTTGCAATGCCGCCCCAACGACTCACTACCTGAACCCATTGGTCTTGTACGGCACCGATGACGTTTCCTTGTAAATCTACGTGCCAAAGTTTAGTTATATTTTCAAGTACAATCATATCTACATCAAAGTAGATAACTCTCTCCACCGCAGAATCAATAAAATTAGGAAAAAATAATCTAAGATAAACATTTAATGGTAGGTTGGTTTTATCTGAAGGTATAGAAATATCATCAGGGATGCAAGACGCTACTGGTTTCCAGTAAATAGTAATTGTTCTTTTATTTATTGCATTGTTGATCCTATCTTTATTTTTAGTAGAAATATGATCATCAACGATGTAAAAATCGATTTTTTCATCTCCCTGGTGATTATCTTCTATTGATTTGATTAGAGCTGCAAGCAGTAAGGCATAATGGTTGTCGCATACGCTAACGATGGATATGGTTTCTAAGATTTTCATAAATTTTTATTTCATTACATGGATTTCTTTAATTCCAATAGCTCTTTGTATGAAATTTTGTATTTTAATGTGAGGCCGATATATACAAGTCCACCAATTATAATCTGGGCTGAAGTGTTAATTAGGCCATTTATTCCAACAAGGTTTTGGTACAAAAGAACACATGCCACCATCAATATACAAAATAAAGCAGGTTTGTATATATTTAAAATTAACTCTTTAAAAAATTGACCAATTAATTTATTAAGATAATAAAAGTCAAGCATAGTGTCAATAATGGCAGATATTAAATAGCTATATGCTATTCCTATTAACCCAAAGTAGTGTGTGCCGAGGTATATGAGTGGCAACTTTACCAAAATGGAAACAATTGCAAGCATAAACACGATGTTTGGTTTGTTTTTCGAAAATATAATGGGCGATATAGGTGCAATGATACACATACATACCCCCACAAAAACCAGAACTTTAATTAATTCGGTTGTTGGTTCCCAGCCATTGCCATAAATGAGTGGTATAATGCTTACCGCTGTAGCGAAGAGGCCTGCCAATAGCGGAAAATTGCAGTAAGATATAAAGTCGGTTATTTTTAAAAATGCCCTTTTTAATCCCTCATTGTCTTTTATCTTTGCCATTATAGGCGAAGTTACCTGTAAAATTACAGGATTTAACTTTGAAATGGGAAATATGGCAAGTTGGTAGGCGATTGTATAAAAACCAAGCTCTTTTATACCAATGGTTCGACCAATGACGATATTTTCAAGGTTTCCGCCAAAAAAGGAAACAATGCCATGGCCTGTATTATACATGGCAAATATCAGATGTTCTTTAATGCCCCAGAAATTAAAATGAAAGAGAGGCTTAAAAATAGATGATCCACATATAAAATAACAAAGCGTTTTAATGGCAGTAGAAATGAGATATCCCAACAATAATGAGAGGGCACCATAATCATTATAGGCGAGTAAAATGGTAATTACCACCCCAATTATGCTCCCTGCCATATCTATGAACGCAAGGGTTCTGAACCTCAATTCTTTTTGAAGTAAAATTTGATGTATTTGACCCGCAGTCACCATAGGGAATGTTACAGAGGTAAGATGGATGAGATCCTTAAGCTGTGGTTCTTTATAAAAAATTGCAATAGATGCCGCACCGGCATTCATTGCAAAGAAAATTAAAATACCTAATAGTAAGCTTACGAAGAAAAGCGATGAAAGTACTTTTTTGTCCGTTTCCTGCTTGTAAATGATTGAATTTGTGAATCCAAGATTTGCAAAAATATGAAAAAAGTTAATGATCAGGTTACAAATGGCTACGATACCAAACATTTCAGGTTCCAATAATTTAGCTAATATAGTTAGCTGTATGAATGAAGCTCCTGTATTGATAGCAGATGCTACGGATGTCCATTTAGCCCCGTTAATTGCAACCTTTTGATTACCCATGATTGCAAAGGTATATAGTTTTACGAAAAAACGTGCCTTTAATGTGAAATTATTGATCTTTCTTAATTATTTAAGAAGTTGAATTTTAGCCTTGTAAATAACATTCTACAATTTTTATTTTAGTGATACATTATGCCGTTTTGTTTAACCTTTTTGTAAATTTGCAATCATTTTAAAGTTAATTAGTTTATGAAAAATTCTTATTCGCCTATTATTTTTTTGTACATAGTTTGTCTGGGATTTTTCAGTTCCTGTTTACAAAATGCTCGTGAAAATTCAGGTAATGTTCATTTGGATACATTAAAAGGACCTTTTGATAGCCTCAATGTTCAAAAAAACGAAAAAATAGAAGTTGATTCGGATAATCAAACTTTAGCAATTTTGAACGAAACAAATCAAGGAAGTGTTTCTTCTAAACATATTTTATTGAAAGACATGTTTGGAATTAATGCGTTTGAGTGGGATTTTTTGCAGGATCCGAAAAACCCCGGAATTGCGGACAAAATTTTTGAACCTAAAGTTCAGTTAATTAAATCTTTTTCAGCTGTCAGGCAGTTTTTGGATTGGGATAAAATAGAAGATAGTCAAGGACTATATACATTTAGTCCGACACGAAGAGGTGGATGGGACTATGACTTAATGTATGAACGTTGTAAAGAGGAGGGGATATTTATTTCTCCATGTATTCAATCTACGCCAGATTGGATGTATAATTCATACCCACAGGGAATGAAAGATCATGATGTTCCACCTGTTTTTTATAAAGCTAACAGGGAAAAACCAGAGTCCTATCTGGCTCTTGCAAAGGCAGGATTTCAATTTGCCGCCAGATATGGCACCAATTCAAAAATTGATTCATCCATGATCCATTTGGTAAAGCAACAACGTTGGTTTAATGATCGGCTTAATAAAATCCGGTTAGGATTGAATTTAATAAAATATGTTGAATGCAGGAATGAACCGGATAAATGGTGGAAGGGTAAAAGTGTGCAACAGACCGGGCGACAATATGCGGCTAATTTGTCTGCTTTTTATGACGGACATAAGGGGACACTTGGTCCGGGTGTGGGCGTAAAGACTGCAGATCCAAATATGCAGGTAGTGATGGGGGGATTGGCAAAACCAGATGTCAATTTCGTAAAAGAGATGGTCGAATGGTGTAAGGAAAACCGCGGATATCATAAAGATGGTAGTGTGAACCTTTGTTTTGATGTGTTAAATTTCCATATGTACTCAAACGATAATATTAGTTGGTTCAACAAATTATTTAGGAGTTCTTCTCATGGCAAGGCTCCTGAGCTCAGCGATCAAGGCTTGGTTGCCGACGAATTCATTAAACTATCCGGACAGTTAAAGAACATGCCTGTTTGGACTACCGAGGTTGGTTATGATCTGGACGAGCGAAGTGCACAGCGTGCCATCGCAATTGGAAGTAAATCACCTGAAATGGTGCAGGCAGACTGGATTGTGCGTACCGGTTTAAACTACGCCAGGCATGGAGTTGACAGGGTATTTTATTATCAGCTTTATGATGCAGAACCAAAAGGTCAAAGCAGTGGTTACCCATTTGGACATTCAGGTTTAGTTCAGGATGGAAAAAGAAGAATTGCTGCCGATTATATTTTGCAAATTAATAATGCTTTTGGCCAATACCATTATACAAAAACCATAAGTAGTGAACCTTTTGTTGACTTATATGAAAATGGTTCAAAAAAAATGTATGTAATGGTGGTTCCAGACGAAATTGATAAGAAAGAAAATTTCCAATTAGAACTTGGTACAACACAAAAGGTTTTGCTAAAATACTTAAAACCTGGTTCTGGTCAAATGGCGTCTAAAGAGGTGGCCGTAAATGGTGGTAAATTACTGGTTCATGTAACTGAAACTCCACTTTTCGTCGAATTGTTATAGTTAATTTGTTTTCGCTGGAATTTTTATAAATATAGGCCTTTCTGTTACAAGAATATTTACCATTCCTTTCGAATCTGCTGTCAAATCAGTTTTTTCCATGTTATTCTTGCCTACCTGTAATTTATACATTTCAGCATTTTTTTGGTTGACAGGCAATTTTAAACTGAAATTTAGTTTGCGATTTATCTGATCGCCGATGGTCAATACATATAGGAGGTCCTTTTCTTTTTTATATAAATCCACTAAAGGATCTGTGCTTATATTTTTTACAAATCTATAGTCACCCATTAATGCATAGGTTTGTAAGAAAAAGTCGGCGATTGGGCGTCTTTTTTTTCCTGTAACAAATCCGGATGAAGAATAAGGTGCAGGATTTTGTAAATTGACGTCATCAAGCATATAGAAAAACACTCGGTTTATTCCTATTCTTGAATATAATAGGGCTGTTCTTAAATTCCAATCTGCTTGCGTATCTTCTGTAGAGGATGAATCTATTTGCAACGCTCGTTGAATGCTGTTAGAATTTACATCATATCCGGTTTCAGTAAGCCAAATTTCTGGTTTCTTGTTTAAATGCGCAATTTGATCTATATACATTTTTGCCTTGCTGGTACCGTCCCCTTTCTCTGGAGCAATGCCGTGGTTATTGTCTAAATCAGGGGTATTTGACCAATATTCTCCTTTTCTAACCGATTCATACTGATGGTAATTTACTACATCAAAACAAAGACTGTATTTTCCATGGACTTTTCGGTTATTCATGCACCATTTAATCATTTTTTGTACAAAATCAGATTCGTGGCCTACAATGCCAGCCATCACTACTTTCATAGTTGAGTCTGCTGTTTTTACGCCGGCATCTTTCCCAAGAGTGCCCATATGCCCATCATAAAATGCCGATAGTTCCGCTGCATATTCTTCTGCACTTTGTTCTGCTTTAGGGCCTGCCCAATTTTTATCAGGTTCATTGCCGCATTCAAGGTATTCCAAACTTCCAAGACCACATTTTTTATCGTCTTTGTTTCCCCAGGTAACGGCACGTATGAGGTTTGGGGATATATTTTTATTTCTTCCGTATCGGGCCGCCATCTGAAAACCAAGTTTAGCCATTTTAATATAGGAAGCAGGTAAACTTCTGTCGGCATCACTTGGGGCCGGTGTATAGTCTCTAAGATCTTTAACCGAATTACCACCTTGAAATTCCTCCGGATAATATTTTTTCCATAACCATTTGGGCATAATCTGTAAACATGGTAGCGTCAAAATGCTTAATTTTTTATTATTTTCATATATTTCATCTAAGCTAAATCTGTATTTTCCCTCTTCATATTCAATTTTTTCCCATTCAAGGTATTGACGGAATGCAGAGAAGCATTTTTGAATAAATTCTATTTTTGAGGAATCTAACTCGCTGCTCTGATCTTTTTGAAAATCCCATTCAAAGCCGTTAATTCCCAACATATCTTTAAACATAGTTGTATTTTGCCTGCGGAGATCCGGAAGATTTTCTTTAATATTATGACAACTATTCATAAATGCCAATAACAGACAAAATGTGATAATATACCGGCAAATAAATAGATTCAGTCGCATGTTCTTAAATAAAATATTATCAGTCCGGGTAGCAAATGTTATTAAGATATCCGGGATATAAAAAACAAAAATGAACACTTTTATTAAGAAATTTTTAAATAAATTATAATACTGAACGCTTTGTAAGATGAATACTACAAAATCTTCTTAATTTTTACTAAACATAAATGGATATTTACTTCATCTAGGTGTAACTGCTTATATTTGTCAAATATGGATAACCAGAATTATACGACCTCAATTATTTCTGTTAATTACAATCAAGCGGAAATGACGGTTTGTTTCCTTCATTCATTAAAGAAATATGCGTCGCATGACAATTTGGAAGTGATTGTGGTTGATAATGGAAGTAAGTGTGATGAGTGCCTAAAATTTGCCGAGGCTTATCCAGGTTTGATCTATATTCGCTCCGATGAAAATTTGGGATTCGCTGGAGGTAATAATTTAGGAATCTCCAGAGCTAGTGGAAAGTATTTGTTATTATTAAATAACGATACGGAGATAACAGAAGGCTTTGTGAAATCCATGTGCAAAGAGATGGAAAAATGCCCTGAAATAGGTTTATTATCGCCCCTTATATTGTATTTCGACCAAAAACAAACAATTCAATATGCTGGTTATACTGCTATGAATTATTTTACAGGCCGCAATAAGGGGATTGCGTTCCGCGAGTCCGATTTGGGACAATTTAACAACACTACATATGAAGTGGGATTTTGTCATGGTGCTGCCATGATGTGCAGACGTTCAGATTTGGAGCGGGTGGGTGTAATGGACGAACGTTATTTTCTATATTACGAAGAATTGGATTGGTGTGAGCGTTTTCGGCGCGCCGGTAAAAAAATTGTTTTTACGGGAAAAGCAAAAATATATCACAAAGAGTCGATGTCAGTAGGTAAAGAGAGTCCATTAAAAAGCTATTTCATGACCAGGAATCGATGGTTGTATATTCGCCGGAATAGTTCTTTGTTGTCTAGGTTAATGTTTTCGTTATATTATTTGTGCTTAGTTTTTCCAATTATGCAATTTAATTATGCCCGGAGAAAACGTTATGATTTGTCGCTGGCTGCATGGAAGGGAATTTATTGGAATTTGTTGCATAAATCAAATAGTAAAGATCTTGGATAATTTTGTAAGTTTGGGCAAGGATTAAGCTGAACAGAAATAGCAAATTATGCGTATAGCACATCTTATCATGGCTCATAAAAACCCGCAACAATTGTGGCGATTGGTAAATGTACTTCAGCACCAAAATGCTGATATTTTTATCCACGTTGATAAAAAAGTTGATGTCAGTTTATTTATAACTGGAAAACTACCTCATAATGTTTATTTTATCAGACAACGGACTAAATGTAATTGGGGTGGTTTCAATTTTTTAAAAGCTACATTTACTTCTTTGCAGGAAATTTTAAACAGTGGAAAACTATATTCATTCTTTAATTTGCTTAGCGCACAGGATTACCCACTAGTTAGTGCCGAAAAGTTATTTAACTTTTATGCACTATATCCAAACAGTTCTTTTATTTCGTTCGATGAAGATGCTGAATCTGAATGGATGGTAAAAGCTAAAGAGCGCTATTTGTCTTATCACTTAACAGATGTCCCATTTAGGGGAAAATATTTTCTTCAGAAAATAATTAATTTAATAATTCCGAAAAAGAAGCTGCCGTCTGGTTATAAATTTTATGGAAGTGCAAATGCCTCTTGGTGGACACTTAGCAATGAATGTGTTATTTATTTGGTTCAAAAATATCAGACAGGTGGTGACGGTTTTTTTCGCTTTATAAAATATTCGTGGGGTTCTGATGAGTTTGCAATACCTACATTGCTTCTAAATTCTTCTCATCGCGATAAGCTTATAAATAACAATTTCCGATATATAGATTGGTCTGAAGGTAAGGCGAGACCAAAAACATTAACATTGGCAGATAAAGACAAGTTATATCATTCACAAATGTTATTTGCAAGGAAATTTGATACAGAGGTTGATGAAATAATATTGGATGTAATAGATGAAAAAATTAAATCAGGATCCTAGAATTAATTCCAAAACTTTAAAACTTTTAGCATCATGATCTGGTTATTTTGGATATGTATAGGCATAGTTTTTTATACATTTGTAGGATATGGCATTCTTCTTTTTGTATTGGTTCTGATTAAAAGGTTAGTTCATAAATCATCATTGGTAATCAATATGGATAGATATTTGCCATTTGTATCCATAATTGTCGCCGCTTATAATGAAGAAGATGTGATAGCGGCAAAGATTGACAATTGTCTGAATTTAATATATCCATCAGAAAAGCTTCAAATAATCATTGTATCTGACGGTTCTACTGATCGTACAGCAGAAATTGTTAAACGTTATCCAAATGTACTAGGACTTCACCAAGCTGATCGATTTGGAAAAATGGCAGCAATTAAACGGGCTATGCCTTTATTGACGGGTGAAATCACTGTTTTTACGGATGCTAATACGTTCCTCAATAGGGAGGCCATTGAAGCACTTGTAAGGCACTACGAAAATTCAAAAGTGGGGGCAGTTGCCGGTGAAAAGAAGGTATATATGGAAGAAATTGCCGATGCCAGTTCGGCCGGAGAAGGATTATACTGGAAGTATGAATCAGCGCTCAAAAAATGGGATTATGAGCTTTATTCAAACGTAGGAGCCGCTGGTGAACTTTTTAGCATTCGTACCAGCCTATACGAACCTGTTGAAGACGATACCATTATTGACGATCATATGATTGCTATGCGCATAGCTGAGAAAGGTTTCCTTATTGCCTATGAACCGGGAGCATATGCCATGGAAACGGCTTCGGCTAATATAAAAGAGGAGCTCAAACGCAAGATCCGGATCGCCGCCGGAGGTATGCAATCCATAATCCGCCTTAAAAAGGCCATCAATCCTTTCTACAATCCCCTGTTGACATTTCAATATGTTAGCCATCGGGTACTGCGCTGGACCATTGCCCCGTTCCTACTTATTTTGGTATTTGTTCTCAATGGAATTATTATACTGCAAAATGGGCAAATATTTTATTTGTTGCTTTTTGTTATCCAGCTTATATTTTATGGGCTCGCATTGGCCGGATACTATCTTGAGAGTCGTCAAATCCGATTAAAATCATTTTTTGTGCCTTACTATTTTTGCATCATGAATTATGCCGTTATAGCGGGTATTAATAGATACTTTCAAAAAGCGCAGGGCGCTGCTTGGGAAAAATCAAAAAGGAAGTAGAAGCAACGCTATGCTAATAATCCCAAAAGACAATCTTGGAAATTCCCTTGGCATAACATGTACTTAATAAATAGTTATGGCGTATGGTACTAATTAGACATTGATCAGCCTGCATTTCTGATAAATTATCAAGGTTAGCCGAATGCCTGCCGTCCAGTGAAGGAACTTTAGATAAATCATCAATTAGTCCTGTTCCTAACGCCTTTAACAAGGCTTCTTTTCTTGTCCACAATAAATAAAATGCTTCGCTTACAGAGGGGGCTCTCCCTACGAAGGCGGCCTCTTCACTGTTAAGAACTATTTGAAACATTTCTTCCAAATGATTCTGAAATGATATATATTCAATATCAATACCAACTGGAAAGGCAGAAATTGCTATAACTATCCTGGAATTTGAGTGGGAAATGTTGAAATGAAGTTTTTCTTTATAAGGATGGTTTAATTCGGGTTTTTGAAAGGCACCTATCACAATAGGTACTTTGTACGGTGGTGTATGTAAAAAGCGGGCTAATAATATACGTAGCATAACCCTGCCTAGTTTAAACCGGATCTGATCGGATATTTTTGTATATTTCGCTGCCTTCTGTTGTTCTTCAACGGTTAACAAATGCTCAAAATTGCTTAAAGTTGGTGTATAGGCATCCACGTTCATCAGCCAGATATTGCAATCATGGAGGCTAACTGACAAATCTGGCTGATAAGGCTGCCATTTTATCTTTTTTAATGGTATACATTCCAGGTTCATTTTAATCAATTTAGTTGATCCAACCGAGCTTGGAGGATTTTGGCTAATTCTTGGTCGTTGGGAGGGTATAAAAAAGTTTTATGGTCGCCAGGAATTTCATGGACGTTGACACCATAAAGTGCATATTCTTTCCATCCCAAATAAATTAAATCATCTAAAAAGTAAATCCTTTCCTTAACTCTGAATAAATCAACCTTGACAGGTAAAGGGTTCATTTTATAAGTGTCATAAGCCAAATCATAATGTTTTATAATATTTGGATCGTAGCTAAATACATCTTCGTGGGGTTCGTGCAAGAATGGAGATATTTTTTTTGATAGAATATGTGTTTGATATTGTAATGTTTTTTTGGGATGGTTAATTAGAGAACGTATAATAAAACCAATTTTTTTAATCTGACGAACTATTTTTGTTAATAACTTTTTGCTCATTGTGAGATCTGGTTTTCGCATCGACGCATTTGTATCCATAATTCCAAGCATTTTTATTTCTTTTCCTAAGTTCATCAACTGCCTAGCCATTTCATATGCAAGAAGCCCACCCATGGAATATCCAGCCAGTGCATAAGGCCCATTTGGATCGTTTTGGATAATTTCATCCACGTATATTTTGCTAATTTCTTCTATCGTACTAAAAAGCTTTGTTTCCCCGTTTAAACCTAATGCCTGCATTCCATACACAGGTTGTTCACTATCCATATATTTTGCCATGGATTGAAAGTTGAGAACGTTGAGACCCCCTCCATGAATAAGGTAAATAGCTATTTTGCTGCCATTGGGCTTAATTTTAACCAGTGAATTCCAAGAAGAAGTATTGCTATCATTATCTAATAAGGACGCGAGTTTTTGTATTGTAGGATTTTCAAACAATGCCGAAATTGGCAATTTAATCCCCAATTCTTTTTCAATTGCCACCATAATGCGTACCGCAGCCAGCGAATGGCCTCCAAGATCAAAAAAATCGTCAGTTAACTTTACCTCAGACAATTGGAGTTCCTGCTTCCAAAGTTCTTTTAGGAACTTTTCGTTTGGATTTTCGACTTCTTTATTTGTTTGCGAAACTGTTGACAAAGGTCCGGGTAAAGGAAGTGCCTTCTTGTCAATTTTTTGGTTGGGAGTTAGCGGAAATCGATTTATTCCAACCCAGTAAGGGGGAATCATATAATCAGGTAGAAATTCTTTTAAGGCCGTTTTTAGTTGGTTAATTTCTGCATTCGGTAATGCTATTACAGATAATTCTTGATCATTATTCTGCTGGTTTACAATCTGATATCGGTCAATATCTTTCGGAATTACATAAGCCACTAAACGCATATCTCCATGGCCAAAATCGACAGCATTTACCATAGCAGCATCTACTTCGGGATGCCTACTTATAACTGACGCTATCTCATCCAGTTCTATTCGATATCCCCTTATCTTCACTTGGTTGTCAATCCTTCCCAAACACTGAATTTCTCCATTCTCCAAATACCTACCCAAGTCTCCGGTTCGATACATTTTGGCAAATTGATCCTGACTGAAGGGATCTTTTAAAAAGCGTTCTTCAGTTTGGTCCGGAAGATTTAGGTATCCCAGTGTCACGCCGTCCCCTCCAATATAAATTTCACCAGTTGCCGACGCCGGTAAAATATGGCGATGCTCATCAAGTATATAAATGCTGGTATTAGCAACAGGTTTGCCGATCGAAATAATAGTGTCGTTGGGATCTACTTGTTTAATGGTGGACCAGATGGTGGTTTCGGTAGGACCGTAACCATTCCAAAGTTCCCTGCATTTTCTCAAAAGTTGCTTAGCCAATTCTAGCGGGAGTTCTTCACCAGTGGAGAAAATTCGGATGGGGTATGGATTATCCCATCCTGTGCTCAGCATATTGCGCCAGGTTGCGGGAGTTGCCTGCATAACCGTAATTTGTTCTTCTTTGATTAATTGATGAATAACACGGCCGTCCTTTGAAGCACCATCATCAGCCAAAACAATGGTAGCACCTACTAATAAGGGTAAATAAATTTCAGTCCCTGCAATATCAAAAGAGATTGTGGTTAGGGCTAAGAACTTATCTTCAAATTGTAAACCAGGTTCTATTTTTAAACCCCACATCAAATTTACCAGATTTCGATGGCTCACCATCACCCCTTTAGGTTTTCCTGTAGATCCGGAAGTATAAAGAATATAAGCAAGTTGCTTGCTATTTGATTTTATTAAGGGTTTCTCATCCGGATAATTTTCTAATAGGAGCAAAGACTCTTCCAAATAAAGCTCTTCCGCTTTGCTATTTAGCCTGTTTTTAAAAACAAAGTTGGTGATCAATAAGTTAACAGATGCATCACCGATCATATATTCCAAGCGGTCTTTTGGATAAGAGGGATCAAGCGGAACATAGGCGGCGCCTGACTTCAGAATTGCAAGCAATGCAATAATCATCTCCGGGCTGCGATATACTGATAAACCAACTATATCTCCTGATTTAACCCCTTTTTGAATAAGCAAAGAGGCTAACTGATTGGATTTTTTGTAAATTTCAGAATAAGAAAGTTGATTTTCCCTTCCAATGATTGCTATTTTTTGAGGATATAAAAACGCTATATCATCTAATAGATCGGTAAGCATAGCGTTTGCAGGATAGATACTAGCCTGTACTGTGACCTCAGAGCTTGGATTAACTACATTTGTAAATACATCAAGGGAAATATCACGGATCAATATATCTGGTTGGTTAGCTATCAACGCCAATAAAGAGCTAAAAGCTTGTATTATGTTTTCTATTCTTTCCGATTTGAATAGGTAGCTATTATACGACAATTGCAACGTAAAGTCATCTCCTCGACCTGCAATGTTTAAGAAAATTTCGAATGTTTCATATGATCTCTTATTGTATGATAAATGATGCTTAAGGTCGTGAAAGGTTACGCCATCATCCATGCCAATGTCAATATTAAAAACAACAGGTACTAGTGGTACCCGGGCATTATCGCGCTGTACATTGATTTTTTTAATCAGTTCTCCAAATGTCACTCGCTGATGATCATAGGCGTCCAATAATTCGGCTTTTCGTACTGCCAAATATTCTTCAAAGCTTATGGCAGGGTTAACGCAGCTTTTTAGTGGTAATAAATTAACACAATGGCCTACCAAGTGATAGAAACTCCCAATGGATTGACCAGCAGACGGAAGGCCCAACACGAGATTTTGTTGTCCGGTAATTTTATATAGGAGTACTTCAAAAGCACAAATCAACGTATTCACTAAGCTTATTCCTTTGGATGCACCCAATTTTTTTACAGTTGACATCAGGCTTGAATCCAGCGGAAAATCATGCCGTTTAGCTTCGTATGTGCGCGGAGACGTGCGAGGGTTGTCAGTAGGCAGGTCAACCAAAGGAACACCTGACCGGAACAATCCTACCCAATAGGCCTCCATTTTTTTATATTCATTACTTTGAATAAAAGATAATTCTTCCAGGGCATAATCACTCATTGAAATGGCTGTAGGCAACATAGGTTGCAATTCTTGGCTATACGCATTATAGAATTTGCTTAAGTCCTGAAGAAGGATGCCCAAAGACCAGCCATCGCAAACCAAATGATGTGCGGTTATCGTTAGCTTCGTATTGGTTTCATTAAGCAAATGTATATAAGCTCTAAATAGAGGGCCGTCTGAAAGGTTAAATGCAGTCAGGGCGTCGTTTTTAAGAAAAGAATTAATGCAATCGTCCTGGTCTACGTCACCTTTATTATGCAGGTCTACGATAGTTAGTTGTATTGGAGGGTTTTTATAAACAATCACCCACTCACCATTATTACTAAAACACGACCTTAATGCTTGGTGACGCAAAAGGAGTTGGTGCAAGCTTTTTTCTAAAGCGTTCAGATTAACTTTTCCATCCAAAAAAATGCTGATGGACTCATTATAAGCACGGTTTGCGTCATCGCCACCCATTATGCAAGACAACCATATTTCCTGCTGTGCGGGAATCACCGGAAAAACCTTTTCAATGGTATTTCCTGAAAAGGGATCAAAATCTGTTGGAGTATATGTTAACATAGATTATGCATCACTATTTTTTCCATTCAAATATTTGCAGTTATCTGTAAATATTTCCCTTCATTTTTTGGGTCCTGAATAAACCATGCTGGGTTGCCGCTTTTGTCTTTGCCCAGTCTCGCCCCTGCAACGGGGGGAGTGTTAAATGACAAGGCACTGTTCGTCGAATTTGAAGCCGGCTTAGATGAAGGAATGAAACCAGCTGCTAACAAATCCCGAACCGCACCGTGAAAAGCCTCAATAATCACATCGATATCTGCCTGTGAATGTGCGGTGGTTAGAAAACAGGGGAAACCATCCCAAATGTGAATACCTTTATGTCTCATTACTGTAAATAATAAATCGTAATAGCTGTACTCGTCCTTAAATTTGATCTTCCAAAGTGATCCGAAATGTGCAATATAGATGGGAATTCCATTGATTTCACAAATCTTGTTTAGAGCCTCAGCTAAATAAGTTGTCCGTTCGTTTAACTGTTGTTGAAGAGAAGGGCCTTGCTCTTTAAGATATGCCAATGTTGCATAGGTTGTAGCCAAAGCTAGTGGATGACGAACAAAGGTGCCGGCAAAGTAGGTGACACCCACCTCGGGTACGGAATCATCCCCATATTGCCAAAAGCCACCATCCAAAGCATCCATATAGGCCTTCTTGCCGGCAATAATCCCAATAGAGATACCACCACCGATCACTTTTCCGTAGGTTCCCAAGTCTGCTTTTATCCCAAATAGAGCCTGTGCACCCCCAGGATGCATCCTAAATCCGGTAATAACTTCATCAAAGATCAGTACAGAACCCGAATTTTCAGTTAACGTACGCAATTTCTTCAAGAATTCCACAGGTTGAAATTCTGGACGTCGGCTTTGAACCGGTTCAACCAGTACGGCTGCAATCTCATCGCTACGTTCCTGGATAATGTTAAGTGATTCCTCAGTACCATATTCAAGTATAAGCATTTGCTGCACATTCTCACCTAGGATGCCAGAGGCAGCCGGAAAAGTTTTCAACTTTTTGGTGCCTCGTACCAGTACCTCGTCGTTTATGCCATGATAAGATCCGGAGAAAGCCACGATAATGGACCTGCCTGTTACTGTACGGGCGATCCGCATAGCTCCCAAAACGGCCTCAGAACCTGTGTTGCAAAGTGCAGCCCGATCATGCCCAATAAATTCTGTAATCAGTTTACAGACTTTGCCAGCTAATTCATGCTGAGGGCCGATTTCATATCCTTGTTCAACCTGCGCATGCAGGGCATCTTTAATGAAATCTGGCTGATAACCCAAAAAATTGGATCCAAAGCCGTTTAATGCATCAATGTATTCATTACCATCCAAGTCCCATACGCGGCTGCCTTTTGAACGATTTACCACCAAGGAGTAAACCAACTCTTTTGTTAGGGGCTTAAAACCTGAAACCACACGTGGGTCAGCCATAAAAGAGCGGTTATCCTGGCAATATGTTTTACTGGCTTTTGTTTTCTGATTATAATCAAGCGTAAATTTTTTGAGGAAGGCTTCCTGTTCTGCATCCAGCCCGATTACATGACGGTCGATGCGCGCTGTGGCCCCGAAAGGTTTTTTTAATTCAACAGCTTCCTCCGCGGTGACCTCCATTTCAGGAATGGGAGCAGAAAGGCTTTTTGCTGTATCCGGTACCTGCAAGGAGCCATGCGGTACAGCGGATTCTGGTACCCCCTGTAATAACGCAATTTGCTGTGCTAACAGGTTCATTTGTTGAGCAATCAGATTTAAGGCCGTTTGCCCTTGCAACCCGTTATTGGCAAAAACAGGTGCAGGCGTCCATGCCGGGGCAGGCTGCGTGCTTTTCGGAGCAGGGTTTACTGTGTTTACGATTGCATTATCGGGCGGAAGTGTTTTATCAAGATAGGTTGCTAACGTATCCAGGTTGCTATATTCCTCATTTAGCTGCCTAAAGGTTAGTGGGACCTTGAATTCTTTCTTTAGGCTGGCCGCTATTTGGGTAAGAAGCAATGAATCCAAACCCAATTCGATAAAGCTGGTTTGCGGTTTTGCACCGGCTATATCGATGCCGGAAGCATCTTCCAAAAGTTGCTTAATCTTGAATATAAGTGTTTCTTTTCTCATAACTGAAGGAACTAATGTATGTTCTGCGTTTTCCTGAACTATTTGAATACTTTGTTTGTCAGGTAAAATATTTGGATCAATCCAAAATCGACTATATTGGTAAGCATAAGCAGGCAATGTATGTAAAAGCGCGGGTTTTGACGGATAGAGCTTGAGCCAATTGAAGCTTATACCTGCCGACCACAGTTTACCTGCTGCGTGCAGCACGCTAAAGTATTCAGAATGTACGCCTGCATTGGCCGAAGTGTCAAGACCCCCAACAACCTTTGCTGCTATTGCCGAGCCGTGTTGCCTGGCAAGGGTCGCCGTTACATTTCCTGGCCCAACTTCGAGCATCACGGGCTGCAATTCATCATAAAGGAAGATGACGGACTCAGAAAATCGCACCGTAGCGCGGATATGTCCAGCCCAATAGGCTGGATCAGTCGCTTCCTGATCCTTCATCCACTGTCCGGTTACTGTAGATACAACCGACATTTGAGGAATATTTAAGGTAATTTCCTTGACAACAGCTTCAAATTCAGAAATAATCGGAACCATCATATCTGAATGGAAAGCATGGCTGGTTTTTAAAAGCTTATTTGCTATATTTTCCTGGTCCAGTAGTTTGGCAAAATCTGCAATATCTTCATCTTTTCCGGCCACGACGACAAGATTTGGTGCATTGATGGCGGCCACAGATATCGATGAAGGGAGCAAAGAACGCACGGTTTCTATTCCTTTCCGAACAGAAAGCATGCTTCCTTTCGGCAATTTGCTAATTAACTTACCTCTCGCTACAATTAGTTTCAGGGCATCTGCCAGGGAAAAAACACCAGCTAAATGCGCTCCTACAAACTCTCCGACACTATGTCCAATAAATGCAGTTGGTTTAATTCCTATACTTATCCACCATCTTGCCAGCGCATATTCGGTTATGAACAAGGCAGGTTGAGTATAATAAGTATTTTTCAATTGAGCAGCAGAATCATCTGTAATGATCTCCGGATACAGGACGGGTAATATAGACTCCTGCATCTCTTTATCAAGAATTGCGAGGCAATCATCCACTGCTTTTTTAAAGACGGGTTCACGCAAATACATCTCTTTGCCCATGTTAATATATTGGGCACCCTGTCCAGGAAACATAAACGCCAATTCGCGCTGCTCTTCCATTAGTTCTGAAAGACTGCCTTCCAATAAAGTACTGTTTTCCAATTTACTGATCAGTTCATCGGTATTAGCAGCTGTTACAAAACAGCGATGATTATAATCCACCCGTGTTGTTTGCAGCGTGTAGGCTATTTGCGCCAAATTTACATCAGATGTTTGCGACAAATAAGTCGTCAATTTTGAGGCATATGCCCATGCACTTTCTCGGGTCTTTGCAGACCAATTAATGAGATACATAGGCATTTCCATTGGAGTGGCGGGGACCAACTCCTCTGGTGCCTCTTCCATAATAACATGAACATTGGTACCACCCACACCAAAAGAGCTCACCCCAGCCCTTCTGGTTCCCTGACTTTCCCAGTCGGCTAATTTTGATTGAACACGAAAGGGGCTGTTTTTAAAATCAATATTTGGATTTTCCTGCTCAAAATTGATCGTTGGGGGTAGCTGCTTATAATGAAGTGACAGTGCCGTTTTGATCAGACCAGTAACACCTGCTGCATGTGTTAAGTGGCCCATATTGCTTTTAATAGAGCCAATGGCACAATATTGTTTAGCTTCCTGTTCGCCAAAAGCCATTTTGAGTCCTGCTATCTCTATCGGATCTCCGAGTGGAGTCGCTGTGCCGTGTGCCTCCACATAAGAAATGGTTGAAGGGTCTATATTTGCGTCACTAAGGGCCATTAGTATTGCTCCGGCCTGCCCTTCAGCGCTTGGAGCTGTAAAGCTGCCTTTGGAACTCCCGTCATTGTTTAGGCCCACACCCTTAATGACTGCATAGACCTTATCACCGTCACGCCTTGCGTCTGCCAAGGATTTGAGCAACACTACGCCAGCACCATCGCTAAAAACCGTACCCGTTGCCTGAGCGTCAAAGGTACGTGTATGCCCGTCCTTACTAAACATGGCACCTTCTTCATAAATGTGGCCACTATTTACCGGCACGGTTATGGTCACCCCGCCGGCAATAGCTACTTCACACTGGCCTCGCTGTATGCTTTCCACCGCCTGGACCACTGCAAGCAATGAGGTGGAACAAGCCGTGAACACGCTGACAGCCGGACCTTCTAAATTTAACTGGTAAGCTGTGCGTGTAGCTATATAATCCTTGTCAGACACAAGACTTACGTTAAAAGCCCCCACCTTATCAATTTTTTCCGGATGGCTCAACACATTGTTTACATAATAGGTATTGTTATTGCTTCCGGTAAAAACTCCCACAGAAGCCTTTTTCTTTTCTGAAAGGTAGCCACACTTTTCTAGCACATTACGTGACAATTCCAAAAAAAGCCGCTGTTGTGGATCCATAAGCTCGGCCATACGGGGACTAATGCCAAAAAAGGCGGGGTCAAATTGGTCTGGGTTTTGAATAACCCCACGGGCAGAGACATAAGAAGGATCGTTTCTCCTGGAAGCGGGAATATATGGATCCAGTTCTTCTTCCTTGAAAAAAGAAATCGTTTCCTTTCCGTCTTTCAGCACTTCCCATAAATCCTCTACCGAATTCGCACCAGGGAAACGGCCATCCATTCCAATGATGGCAATATCTTTTGCAGTTGTGCCAGGATCCCTTTTAATTTTTGAGGTGACCAAGGGGCTTTCCTTTCCTTCAATAAACTTCGCTAGGTTTGCTATTGTTGGGTGTAGATAGAGTCTGGTAATAGGTAATTTATAACCAAATCGCTGTTTGAGAAGATTGACGGTTTTTTGTGCCAGCAGCGAATTCCCGCCTAGCTCAAAAAAATTATCATTTATGCCAATACGGTCGTATTGCAAAAGTTCCATCCATAGAGCTGCAATGTTCTTTTCAACGAGTGTATCAGGTTTTTTATAAAGAACGCTCAGCTCCGGACGTTTAATATCTGGATCAGGCAAAGCTTTTTTATCCACTTTACCACTCGATGTTTTCGGAAAGCTGTCCATCCAGATAAAAACATTGGGAACCATGTATTCCGGTAGTCTTTTTTCCAAATATTTTCTTAATTCAGCTGTATCACAACTTTCTCCATTAGGGAGGAGATATGCAAGTAATTTTTTATCATCAGCGTGTATACCCCTTGCCAAAATGACAGCATTCTTAACCTGGGGATGCAAGATAAGCAACCCTTCAATTTCGCCTGGTTCGATTCGGTGGCCCCTAATCTTTACCTGGTCATCCTTACGCCCAAGGAACTCAATTTCACCATTGGACAGATACCTGGCAAGATCACCGGTTTTATATATACGCAGTTCTCCATGCGTAGGATGTTTCCAGTATATAAACTTTTCAGCTGTCAGTTGAGGGCGATTTAGGTAACCATCGGCCAAACTAATGCCTCCAATGCAAAGTTCTCCGGTATTGCCCCTATCCAATTCCTTCCCCTGTTCATCAAGAATGAAAATATTGGTGTTCCAAATAGGTTTACCAATATTTGGAAGTTCCGGCCATGTTTTTGGTTTTCCATCCAGCTTTAGAGCAGTTACTACATGGCATTCCGTTGGACCATATTGGTTATATAAAACCGCACTCGGAATTTTTTCAAAAAAATTAGACACCTGTGGTGTAATCTTCAGCTGTTCGCCCGCTGTGATCACTTCCTGTAAGCTCGCCGGAAAAATATTATGGAAA
Source organism: bacterium A37T11 (assembly GCA_900109895.1). Classification (GTDB taxonomy): domain Bacteria; phylum Bacteroidota; class Bacteroidia; order Sphingobacteriales; family Sphingobacteriaceae; genus A37T11. Next base: position 54,027 of record FOBR01000018.1, on the reverse strand, counting down.
CTAGCAGTATCTGTCAACATCTGTAATGCTACAAAAGGCAGAAAAATTCGGTTAATTCCTTCCTTTTCTATAAATGAAAGCAGTTCAGCTGAATCCAATCGCATATCATCATCAATCAATACCAACGTGCCGCCTGTGCTTAACGTGGCAAAAATCTCCTGAAAAGAAACATCAAAACTGAGTGGGGCAAATTGTAAAGTTTTGGTTCCAGGACCTGCCACAGAAGTCGTTTTCTGCCATTCAAGCAGGTTTATAAGTGCTTTATGGCCCATACATACACCTTTTGGAGTACCTGTTGATCCTGAGGTATACAATACATAAGCCAGGGAACCCTTATCTACACTCATTTTTGATGGGCTCATTGCTATAGGTTGGTCCTGGTCATATACCAATAACTTTGTTGCGACCTTTTCAAAAATATTAGCTTCATAAGCACTACAAAGGCAAATGGATATCTCTGCATCTTGGGAAATTTGCGTTAAACGATCTATGGGATAGTTAGGGTCAAGCGGTAAATAGGCTTTACCTGCTTTTAAGATAGCCAATATTCCCACAACCATCTCTATTTGCCTGGAAGTGCTGATTCCTATGATAGGGGTTGTCAGATCTGTCAATAAAATGAACTGTTTCAGAAGCTCTGCCCGATGTTCCAATTCGGCATATGTAATCTGTTCATTATTGTAAAGAATGGCAGGAGTATTAGGTGTATGGCTTAGCCAATAACCCAACATGTCATGAACAGTTGTATTTATAGGAACCATGCTTTCCATAGAAGATATTATTTAAATATTCTTTTAAAGTAACCTTATCACTAAGTCAGCATTTAATGCTTTATAAATTTAATTATAACGAAACCGTATAACTGGTAAAATTGTTTGTGAATATTAATTCCTAAACAATTAGGCACTAAATAATGAAAAAAAAATGAAAATACCTATTATCTAATATTTTCTTAGGATACTATGTATTTCAAAGCTATGATTAAATCATAAATATTAGTTAAAATAAAAAGCTTATTTTCTTCTCTTGTAAAGAAAAAACTACAAATTTTTATTTAAATAGTCTTCCTAATTCACGTTGTGTGTCCCGTTCTTTAATACTATTCCGTTTATCATAATCCTTTTTCCCTTGAGCAAGGGCGATCTCTAATTTTGCAAAACCACGATCACTAATAAACATGCGTAACGGAATAATAGTGTATCCACGTTCTACGCCCTTTATCTTTAACTTTTTCAACTCCCTTTTAGTAATAAGGAGTTGTCGGTCACGTTTGGCCTCATGATTATAGAAAGATCCATGACTATATTCTGCTATGTGCATGTTGCGGATATAGAGGTCACCATTAAGAAAGGCACAAAAAGAATCATTAATATTTACTTTTCCTTCACGGATAGACTTAATTTCAGTACCTAATAATCTTAAGCCTGCTACGTATTTATCCAGGATATGGTATTCAAAAAAAGCTTTTTTATTTTTTACGTTTATTTGGGACGAAATCATATGGATGACATATTATATATTATAATCATTAAACCACGTAAATATTTTCAGCTACTTTTTTCGAAACTGTCACTTCATGATCATGCAGCTTTAAAACTACCGAACCATCAAAATCAAAACGAGTAAGCACATGAATTACGCTTTGGATGCCAAGTTTTAATTGGCTTAAATATTGCAAAAAGTCAGGACCATTATCAGTAACTGATACAATGGTGTATTGTGTGCCTACCAGCGTTTCGGCCAATGTAACAGACTTATCAGATTTTAATTCGCCGTTAGCCCTGGGAATCATGTCTCCATGTGGGTCAAATTGAGGATATCCAAGAAAGTTATCCAGTTGTTCCACTAGTTTATCAGATTGAATATGCTCTAATTGTTCTGCCACATCATGCACCTCGTCCCAGCTAAAACCAAGCTTTTTGAAAAGGAAAGTTTCCCATAACCTATGCTTACGTATTATGCCAGTTGCTAAAGCCCGACCTGTGTCAGTGAGCGAGATCTTTTTATACTTTTGATATTCAACCAGCCCTTTTTCTTTTAATTTCTTAAGCATATCGGTAGCTGTAGCGGGCTTAACATTTAGCTTTAATGCTAACTGATTAGTCCCCGCTTCACCATTGCCGTCTTTTTCAGTGGCAATCCGTAACAACGCTTTAAGATAATTTTCCTCCGTACTGGATAACATGAAGCAAAGGTAATAAAAATGTTAGCACGGTCTAAAAATCAATTACTGATCCTGAAAGATCCCCTAAACATCATAATTTTGTAACAAGGCTATAAAAATTCAGCTTATTTGTTGGTTTTGTATAAATTTGTGAGATGTCTTGGTTACAACATGAATCACTTAATCAATCCAAAAACAATAAATTGATTGCGCTTTTTGACGAAGTGCTAAGCAGGCATTTGGATCAGGGACAATGGGCTTGGGTAAGGGCTCAAATTGATCAGTACCGGACCCGTTTTTCTATAAGTTTTGCCACTGCACCACTCAAAATTGGCAAAAAGATTGTGGAATTAACCGATAACGAACAAAATATTTTTCAGTTCATCCACCAGGGATTTCATATTAATGGTTGGAGCATGAGCCGAATTTTCAGGGTTCGCTTGTTATTGCAACTGAATGCCACAGATCAACAAGTCTATATTCGGCAAATAGAACAATTGTTTCGAGTAGCGGAGATGAATGAATTGGTCGCCCTTTACAGTGCATTACCATTACTGGCTTATCCGGAAACTTGGCGCATGCGTTGTGCCGAAGGTATTCGTAGCAATATAAGTGATGTATTGCGCGCTATCATTTGCAACAATCCTTATCCAGCAGACCAGTTAGAAGAAGGCCCTTGGAACCAATTGGTGCTTAAAGCATTTTTCGTCGCATTGCCGGTAGAACAGATCATCGGTTTGCAGGAACGAATGAATGCCCGCCTTGCTGATACGCTTAGCGACTACCGGGATGAGCGGCGCTCTGCTGGTAGGGAAGTACACCCCCTGATCGACCAATTACTCGTGACCTTCCATAAAGAAAAAGAAAATAAACAGCATAATCCATAAATTTATGTGTGGCAATCGCTCAATACACGATAAAGAACCAGGTACAGGACCGCTTACCGCTCCAGAATTGACCAATATTGCAGGAATGCGTTTTTTTGACCCGCATATCCACATGACTTCACGTACGACTGACGATTATCAGGCGATGGCGGATGCGGGGATAAGCGCTATCATCGAGCCCGCCTTTTGGTTAGGTCAACCACGCACTGGAATTGACAGTTTTATCGATTATTACAGCAGCCTGATCGGATGGGAGCGATTTCGTGCCTCGCAATTTGGTATTAAACATTACTGCACCATTGGCCTTAATTCCCGTGAAGCCAATAATGAGCGGTTGGCTGCTGAGGTAATGGAAATCCTTCCGCTTTTTCTTTTTAAGGAAGGTGTTGTAGGGATAGGTGAGATCGGTTTTGACGACCAGACAGCCGCTGAAGAGAAGTATTACCGCTTGCAATTGGAACTGGCCAAAGAAGCTAGTCTTCCTGTGCAGATCCATACCCCGCACCGTGATAAGAAAAAAGGTACCCATCGCAGTATTGATATAGCCTTGGAACATGGACTAGACCCGTATACCGTCATTGTGGACCACAATAATGAAGAAACCGTTAAAGAAGTACTTGATAAGGGCTTTTGGGCTGCTTTTACGATCTATCCATTTACTAAAATGGGCAATGAACGGATGGTAGAGATCGTTAAACAATACGGATCAGAACGAATTATGGTTAATTCGGCGGCCGATTGGGGCATCAGTGACCCCTTGGCTGTTCCTAAAACCGCCGCCCTCATGCTAGCCAGCGACATCAGTAAAGCTCAAGTAGAAACGGTTACCTATCACAATGCCATCACTGCATTCGGGCAAAGCGGGCAGATCGATACAACAGATTTTGAAAAAACAAGTCAGGTAGACCAAAGCCTCAAATTTGAAGGCAATACCGTATTACGCGGTGGACAGCAGCCAAGGATAGACAAATCAAGCATTATCATCCGTTAAATCATTCATGAATAAATTCAGGGGATTATTGCTATTAATGCGACCGGCAAATATTATTACCGCTATTGCAGATGTATTGGCGGGTGCTGCTATTACCGGAATCTGGGCACAAAGAGAACACACGCTGCCACCAGGCATCGGTTGGCTGTGTCTCTCAACCATCGGGCTTTACGGGGGGGGCGTAGTCTTCAATGATGTATTTGATGCCGAACTTGACCGGGTGGAACGCCCGGAACGCCCCATACCTTCAGGAGTGGTCCGTTTACAGGAAGCTCAGCTGTTGGGGCTAATCTTGTTGCTTACCGGCATAACTGCAGCCTTTATCGCCAGCAACCTTTCCGGTGTGATCGCCATTTTGACGGCAATTGGCGCACTTGTTTATAATAAATGGTCCAAACATCAATCCCTTATTGGGCCACTAAACATGGGGCTTTGCCGCGGGTTAAACCTCTTACTAGGTATTAGTATCCTGCCATCAGCCGTTCCTGCCTTGGGTTATCTTTCGCTCATACCGCTTGTATATATCGCCGCAGTAACCACCATCAGCAGGGGAGAAGTTCATGGAAGCAGCCGAACCCCCTTATACCTGTCAGCTTTTCTTTATTTACTGGTAGTCCTTTCAGTATGGACATTTGGCATTTATCGTCACCAGGCTCTTGTTACTTCTTTATTTCTTATAGGGCTTGTATGGATGACTGGCAAGCCCCTCCTCAAAGCCATTGCTCAGCCGATTGGGCCAAATATAGGAAAAGCGGTAAAAGCGGGTGTTATTGCCCTTATCCTGCTCAATGCTGCCTGGGCTGCAGCTGCTGGTACATTATATGTAGCCATCTTCATCCTAATTTTGTTGCCGATATCAATTGCACTTTCAAAACTATTTGCCGTGACATAAATTCCCGGAATACCTCGTATATCAATTTAATTTACAAAGCCATGGATTTTATCAAACAAACATTTCAGGTTCCTTTTACATACAACGTATACTTCACACGGCAGCTATTTGAACCAGACAATTTGTTGTTGGCAGAATACTTTTCTGCTCAGCCAAGCCAGGGCAACCAAGCGAAGGTACTTTTTGTATTGGATGCGGGCCTAGTTGCCCATCGTCCGGACTTGACCGGACAAATCCACACCTATTTTGAAAAATATGACCAAGTGGCCCTTGTGCCTGAAATATTAACTATTGCAGGCGGCGAGGAAGCCAAAAATAGCGAAACACATTACCTAAGGATCGTAGACGCAATTAATCGTTTTGGGATTGACCGCCATTCATATCTCATTGCCATTGGTGGTGGCGCTGTGCTTGACGCGGTTGGTTATGCAGCCGCTATCGCACACCGTGGCATCCGGCATATCCGTATTCCAACCACCGTATTGTCGCAGGATGATTCAGGCGTTGGTGTCAAAAACGGTATCAATTATCAAGGCAAAAAAAATTTCCTAGGCACCTTTGCACCGCCGGTTGCTGTAATCAACGATTTTTCTTTTCTAACAAGTCTTTCTCATCGACAGTGGTGTAGTGGTATTTCCGAGGCAGTTAAAGTGGCCCTAATTAAAGATGCTGTTTTTTTTGAGTGGATCGAAGCACATACTGAACAGCTTACCCGGCGTGATGAGGGGGCTATGGAATATCTAATCAAGCGTAGTGCCAGTCTACACCTTGAACATATCAGCAGTAATGATCCGTTTGAAAAGGGATCATCACGTCCCCTTGACTTTGGGCACTGGAGCGCTCATAAACTGGAGCAAATCAGTGGATTTGATGTATTACACGGAGAAGCAGTGTCTATCGGAATTGCGTTGGATACCCTTTATTCAGCCTTGGAAGGCCGCATATCCGTTGCTGATGCAAACCGTGTCATTGAGGTATTGGTCGCCCTGGATTTGCCCATCAGTCACGCACTCATCGAACCAGGGCCTGGTACAAATGCATTACTTAATGGTCTGGAAGAATTCCGGGAGCATCTCGGAGGCCGGCTTACGGTGATGCTGCTCGATGCCATCGGACAAGGCGTAGAAGTTCATGAATTGAATGCGTCGCTCATCATCGCATCAGCCGCCCAGCTACGAGAAAGAACTAATCAATTAAATCTCACCTGATATGCAGATCGAAAATTCCCATTTAACCTATTGCACGAATATTCACCCAGGTGAAACCTGGCCAGATCATTTTACCGAGCTAAAAAAATATTTTCCAACGATTAAACAAGCGATATCTCCCCATCAGCCCATGGGTATTGGTTTGCGGCTTGCCAATGCTGCAAGTATCGCGTTACAGGAGGGAGACCAGATTGCAGAATTTAAAGACTGGCTCGCACAACAGGATGCCTACGTTTTTACTATAAACGGATTTCCTTACGGCGGTTTCCACCACACCGTTGTCAAGGATCAAGTACATAGCCCTGACTGGACCAGTGATGCGCGCAGAAACTATACCAAGCGATTGGCAAATATCCTAAGCCAACTACTGCCTGCCGGAATGGACGGAGGTATATCTACATCACCCCTTAGCTATCGGCATTGGTTTCGACAGACTGAAATGCCTGACATTATCCGGCAGGCCACCTCCCAGCTCATAGATGTGGCACTGCACCTCATGCAGATCCAACGGAAAACCGGCCAGGTGATTCATTTGGATATTGAACCAGAGCCAGATGGTATGTTGGAAACAGGCGCGGAATTTATCCAATGGTATGAGCAATACTTGCTCCCTCAGGCTATACTTCAGGTTATGGAAAGCCTGGATGTTGATGCTACAGGAGCCGAAAACCTGCTCAAGAGTCATGTAAGGCTATGTTACGATGTGTGCCATTTTGCCATCGGCTACGAGCCACACGAAAGCGTCTTGAATATGCTGCAGGCAGCTGGTATCCGGATCGGAAAATTCCAGATAAGCGCAGCATTGAAATCCAGGATGCCCGTAGTTGAAGAAAGACAGCGCATTATTGGTGGATTTGCCAGCTACCAAGAAAGTACTTATCTACATCAGGTAGTTGCCCAAACAAAAAATGGACAGCTTCTTCGCTATCCTGATCTTCCCCAAGCCTTGGCTGATGCAGGAAACCAAGATGTGGCTGAGTGGCGCGCACATTTTCACGTCCCGGTTTTTACAAATCAATTTGGTATACTGCAATCCACACAGGAAGACATTACCCAAGTGCTACGCCAGCATCAGCAACATCACCCTACTAGGCATCTGGAGGTTGAAACCTATACCTGGGAGGTCCTGCCGGATACCCATAAGTTACCCATTGACCAGTCTATAATCCGTGAACTTGATTGGGTTAAACAGCAATTGCTTCACATATAAAGTCATTCCATGAAAAAAACTGTCGTCATCAATATTGTTGGTCTTTCATCCTCACTTATTGGAGAACATACACCTTTTTTGCACTCCTATGTCAAAGGAAGGCATCTACAGCGAATAAAACCCATGCTCTCTTCTGTCACTAACTCCGTGCAGTCAACCTATCTAACTGGCAAATGGCCAACAGAACACGGCATCGTGGGCAATGGATGGTATGACCGTATCGACTGCGAAGTAAAGTTCTGGAAGCAGTCCAATAAACTGGTGTTGGCAGAAAAGATTTGGGAAAAGGCAAAAAAGCTCGATCCGGCATTTACCTGTTCCCAAATGTGCTGGTGGTATAATATGTATGCCGCGGTGGATTACTCCGTGACGCCCCGGCCTAATTATTTGGCCGATGGACGTAAAATGCCCGATTGTTATACGCAGCCGGCCAGTTTGCGCGATGAATTGCAAAGTAGCCTTGGACAATTTCCCCTTTTTCAATTTTGGGGCGCAGGCGCTAACATAACTTCCAGCAAGTGGATCGCCGATGCATCCGTCTATACGGACAAAAAACATGATCCAACCCTTACGGTTATTTATTTGCCGCATTTGGACTATTGCCTGCAAAAGTTTGGCCCTGACTTCCGCGTCATTGCACCCGAACTCCGGCAGATCGATGAACTTGCCCGGGATCTTGTAACCCATTATGAACAGCAACAAACCAATGTGATCATTCTTTCGGAATACGGCATAACCCCCGTACATCAACCCGTTCACCTGAACCGCGTATTGCGCAGGGCAGGGCTCTTGCAAATTCGGGTAGAACGTGGGCTGGAACTGCTAGATGCCGGATCGTCAAAAGCCTTTGCTGTAGCCGACCATCAAATCGCCCATATTTACATCAACGATCCTGCTGTCAAAGAGCAAGTATCGCAGCTATTACAAAACACGAAAGGGGTAGAGCTGGTACTAGACCGAGAAATCCAATCAGCCTACCATATTGACCACGAACGTGCAGGTGACCTTGTTGTCATGGCCGATAAAGACAGCTGGTTCACTTATTATTTCTGGGAGGACGATGCTAAGGCGCCGGATTATGCCCGGTGCGTGGATATCCATAAAAAGCCCGGATATGACCCTGTCGAAATGTTTATGACCTCCAAAATCCGGGCCGGCTATAAACTTTTGCGCAAAAAGGCAGCGCTGAGGTACGTGATGGACGTCGTTCCGCTGGATGCAACCCTTATAAAAGGCTCTCACGGCCGCGTACACACTAACAAGGATATGTATGCTGTACTGATTACCGGCAATAAGCTGGCAAAAGACGAGCTGGAAGCCGTAGAGGTATTTGATGTGTTGATGGAGTCGTTATTAGAGAATTAGTACTGTTCTTCCTCATTTGGAAAACTTCCTGATTTCACATCATTGATGTAGGAGCTTACGGCACCCTGTATTTCGTCAAAGAGGTTCAGGTATAGCCTTAAAAATTTCGGTTTAAAGCCCTTGTTAATGCCCAGCAAATCGTGCATCACTAGCACCTGCCCATCACAGTGTGGGCCTGCGCCGATGCCAATGGTTGGTACCAGCAATTGGTCCGTGACCGTTTTGGCAAGTTTAGCGGGTATCTTTTCCAGAACGATCCCAAAACAACCCGCAGTTTGCAAAGCCAAACAGTCTTCGTGAAGCTTGTGAGCTTCCGTCTCATTGCCAGCCCGCAAACCGAAATTACCAAATTGGTTAATAGACTGTGGTGTTAACCCTAGGTGCCCCATCACAGGTATACCGGCATTAACAATTCCTCTTATTGCCTGTTCTATTTCTATGCCACCTTCCATTTTTACGCCCTGTACTCCGCTTTCTTTCATCATGCGGACAGCGGAATCCAGCGCTTTTTCAGCGCTGCCTTGATATGTACCAAAAGGCAGGTCAGCAATTACCATAGAGCGTTTTGCCGCCCTAACGACAGAAGCTGCATGATAGATCATTTGTTCAAGGGTAATTGGCAGCGTAGTGTCATACCCGGCCATTACATTAGCGGCTGAATCGCCTACCAAAATAATATCCATGCCAGCCTCATCAAAAATCTTTGCCATGGAGTAATCATAAGCCGTTAACATGCTGATTTTTTTCCCTTCAGCCTTCATTTTCCGAATCACACTTGTCGTGATTCGCTTTACTTCATTATGTACAGACATAAAGCAAAGGTAATAAATTAGCGGAAAGCATAAAGGATAATGCGGATAGCATAAAGCTCAAAGCGTAACCTTAAACCTTATACCTCTAACCAATAATGGCATTCCAGATCAGGTCTTTTAGTTCTACGATGCCTTGGTTTGCTACAGAAGAAATAAATATATAAGGCAGACCTTTGGGAAGTGTTGTTGTCATCTCCTGCTTCAATTCTTCATCCAGCAGGTCACTTTTACTGATAGCCAGCAATCGGGGTTTTGCTAGTAATTCGGGGTTGTAGGCTGTCAGTTCATTCAGCAGTATGTCATATTCATCGGCAATGCTACGCATAGTGTCGGCAGGCACCATAAACAATAATACCGAATTTCGCTCAATATGCCGTAGAAAACGATAACCCAACCCCTTTCCTTCAGAAGCACCCTCAATGATACCAGGAATATCAGCCATTACAAATGAACGGTTATCCCGATAGGATACAATACCCAGATTGGGCACCAGTGTGGTGAACGCATAATCGGCAATTTCAGGTTTAGCGGCAGACACCACCGAGAGCAGGGTTGATTTGCCCGCATTTGGGAAACCCACTAGCCCTACATCGGCCAATACCTTCAGCTCTAATACCATCCATTCTTCCTTACCGGGCTCACCCGGCTGAGAAAAACGTGGTGTTTGTTGAGTAGGGCTTTTAAAATGCCAGTTTCCCAATCCACCCCGTCCACCTGCAGTTAATATTTTGGTCTCACTATCCTCAGTTATCTCAAAAAGGATTTCATTAGTTTCTGCGTTACGTGCTATCGTTCCCAGTGGAACATCGAGTACTTCATCCTTACCGAAAGGTCCGGATTTTAATGCACTACCACCGGGACCGCCATTTTCGGCAATGATATGTTTTCGAAACTTAAGGTGCAGAAGGGTCCAAAGTTGGCTATTACCCCTTAATATTACATGTCCGCCACGTCCGCCATCACCACCGTCAGGACCACCTTTAGCGGTATGCTTGTCACGGTGTAAATGGGCAGAACCAGCCCCTCCATGACCTGATCGGCAACAAATCTTTACGTAATCAACAAAATTTGATCCTTGAGCCAATTATTTATAATTTACGATCAATAACTTCACAAACCTCGTTGAAAATGTGATCAATCTCCCCAATGCCATTTACTTTAGTTAACTTTTCCTGATCGGCATAATAAGGAAGGACATGAATGGTCTTTGTGAAATACTCGTCAATGCGTTTAATGAGTTTGTCTGCCGCATCATCAGCCCGGCCGCTTATTTTTTGTCTTTCGCTTATTCGACGCGTCAATTCGTCCTGGTCCACATCCAGCGCAATCACGGCATTGATATTCTCTCCCATATTTTTCAGAAAAATATCCAACGCCTCTGCTTGAATTACCGTACGCGGAAAACCATCAAATATAAAACCTTTGGCATCCGGTTTCTTATCGATCTCACCTTCCAGCATAGCAATCGTAATTTCATCTGGCACCAGGTGACCCGCAGAAATCAATTCCTTCACCCTTTTACCCAAAGTTGTTTCGTCATTTATATGGGCCCTAAATAAATCCCCGGTAGAAATATGTACAAATCCATATTTGTTGATCAGCTTTTCTGATTGCGTTCCCTTACCAGCGCCCGGTGGGCCAAAAAGTACCAAATTAAACATAAAAAACGATGCTAAAAAATTTTAATTGTCATTGAAAAATCAATGGGTGGCAGCAAATTTAGCAAAATTTGATGGATGCACAACATCCATTCCTTTTAATTACTTTTGCCCGCATGAACAAGATACGTGCTAGCAAAAGTGGGGCGCTGTGGTTTATATTCATTACACTTCTCATTGATGTAATCGGAATGGCCATTATTATTCCAGTATTTCCCAAATTAATAGAACGGTTAATCAATGGTAATATAAGCGAAGCGTCTCGCGTGTCAGGGTTGCTATTGGTGGCCTATGCGGTGATGCAATTTCTGTTTTCGCCTGTATTGGGCAATCTGAGCGACAGATATGGAAGGCGCCCTGTCCTTTTATTTTCTTTATTAGGGTTTGGTGTGGATTATCTGTTCCTGGGTTTTGCCCCCAATATCGGTTGGCTGTTTGTAGGGCGTGTCGTGGCGGGTATCACCGGGGCCAGTTTTACCACAGCTTCGGCCTATATAGCTGATGTCAGTTCCCCGGAAAAACGTGCTCAGAACTTTGGAATGATCGGTGTCGCCTTCGGCTTAGGATTTATTATAGGGCCAGTAATTGGAGGAGTATTAGGAAAAATGGATGTACACTATCCTTTTTACGCGGCTGCGATTTTAGCGCTTTTAAATGCAACTTATGGATATTTCATTCTTCCCGAATCGCTTGATCGCGAACATCGGCGGCCTTTTAATTGGAAACGGGCCAATCCGCTTGGATCACTCATGCAGTTAAAAAAATATCCATCTGTGATCAGTTTGGCCGTTTGCTTATTTGTGGTATATTTTGCTTCACACGCCGTGCAAAGTGTATGGACATTTTATACCATGGAAAAATTTAAGTGGAACGAAGACTTAGTGGGATATTCTCTTGGTTTTGTCGGGTTAACCGTAGCCATCGTGCAGGGGGGGCTCATCCGAATTGCTATTCCTAAATTAGGGCAACAACGAAGTATCTGGGTTGGTTTAATATTTTATGCAGTGGGCATGTTATTGTTCGGACTGGCAAACAAAAGCTGGATGATGTTCGCTTTTATGATACCATATGCATTGGGAGGCATTGCTGGTCCGGCATTGCAGGGTGTGATGACCAATGCTGTACCGGCTAATGAACAGGGAGAGTTACAAGGTGGACTTACCAGCCTTATGAGCCTAAGCGCTATTTTTGGTCCTTGGTTTATGACTTATTTGTTTTACTATTTCACCAATTCAAGTAGTGTGACATACATGCCAGAAGCTCCATTTTATGTAGCTGCCTTGCTCATGTTGATTAGTGTATTTTTAGCGTTAAACAGCTTTAATAAGCGATCCCGAACTAAATGAAAGGTTTTTTTATTTTTATTTTTACTATTCAAAAGGTTATTCTATCTTTGCAATCCCAAATCGCACCTGTAGCTTAACTGGATAGAGCACCTGACTACGGATCAGGAGGTTTGGGGTTCGAATCCCTACAGGTGCACCATAGAAGTACTTAACATTTATGTTGGGTACTTTTTTTATTTATAAATCTGCTTTGATTTTAATCCCGCGGGGTTAGGCAATTAAAATGAGTTGAACATTATTAAGCCATATAAGAACTTTGTCGCATTAAAAGTGCCCGGTACTTATTAAAAATGGCTGATTTAGAAACAAAGCCCATGTAATGTCCTTCGTTGTCAAGAACTGGAAGTATCCACACGTCTTCGCGCTCCATTTTACGCATAACATCTTGCATATTAGCATTCAGATATACCACATCGGCAGGCGCTTGTGCTAACTCTCTAAAGGTTTGTTCAGTAGGATTTTCTCCCAACAAGATCTCCAATAAGAGCTCACTGGAAATAATACCGATAAGCTTTCTATCTTCATCAACAACGGGAAAAATGTTACGTTTACTGTGGATGATCTCATGGCGTTTATCAAACGGACGAGCCAATGGAGGAAGCTGCGTAAAATTACGTTCCAGTACGTAGCGTAGCTTCATCATCCGTAAAACGATTCGATCCCTATCGTCATGGGTAATCAGATCACCTCTTTCTGCCAAACTTTTCGTATAGATGGAATATTTGAGTGTAGCTTTATTTATAAAATAAGACACGGCCGAAACGATCATAAGCGGTACCATAAGCACATATCCACCGGTAATTTCGGCAATAAGGAAAATGCCAGTTAATGGAGCATGCATAATCCCGCTTAACGAAGCTGCCATCCCTGCTACAATGAAATTGGCCACATTCAGGTTGACCAAACCGGTTAAATTTAAACCAAATGAAAATGCAAATCCGAGAAGCCCTCCCATTACCAGGCTGGGCCCAAACGTACCACCGTTACCCCCCCCGCCCAAAGTCAGTATCGTGGCAAAAGGCTTAATTAATACAGTAAGTAAGGCATAAACTACCAGCAATACCCCTACATGCCTGTATTCAGAAAATATGCTGTTCTTTAGCAAAGACTCTTCATTGCCGGCCAGTAATTGCTGAATGGTCAAATAACCTTCGCCATACAGAGCTGGGAACAGAAATATGAGCAAACCCAGTGATAAACCCGCAACCAACACTTTTTGGTATGGATTTTTTATTTTCAACATCCACCTTTTCATTAACCCGTCTACCTTGGCAAAATAGATGGAGAACAAGCCGATGCAAACAGCCATAAGCAGGTAAAAGATTAAAGCTGACAATACCCAGTTATCCGTTACCAAATGAAACAATGGTTCACTATACAAAACTTTTGATATAACAGCACCTGTAGCCGCGGCCATTAATAAGGGTATGAAAGCCGGTATAGAAAACTCAGGCAATAAAATTTCTATGGCAAACACCATCCCTGCCACGGGACTGTTAAATGCACCTGCAATGCCTGCAGCAGCGCCACAAGCAAGCAGCATGGTGGTTTCCCTGTAATTTAACCCAAAGAACCTGCCGATATTTGAGCCAATTGCTGATCCACTATAGGCTATTGGAGCTTCCAATCCTGCTGAACCTCCAAAACCTACAGTTAAGGCACTGGTAATGATTTGTGAGTAGACATTATGTACCGGAATTTTACTTGAATTGCGCGATACAGCATAAATAATTGGTGTAAGCCCATGATCAAATTTATGATGTCTGATAAAACGACGTACATAAAGCACACTGAGTAAAATACCGATTAAAGGAAACAGCAAGTATAAAATATATTTATACTCCCAAACCACATCGTTTTGCAATGTTTTTGCAATAGAGTGTGTCAAAAGTTTGAGCAAAGAGGCCGCAAGTCCACCGACGATACCGACGACAACTGCCAGGATAATCAAAAAATTTCGGTTGGAAATTTTTTGAACCCGCCAATCGTTGATCTGATGAAGGATTTTTCGTTTCTGGGACATTTACGCAAAGTTGCGGATAAGCAGCCAATTTACCAAATCTTAAGTAATAGGCAATCCGAACGATGCTTACATATAAAAGGGGTGAAGTGGTAGTGATAGGTTTATTCAGTAAATTTGCTGGCAATCTTAGCTAACAAATAGTTTCCAAACCAATTAACACGAGCCTGTTTTTTAACTTTAACATTTTCTTCTGTTCCTATTACCACATTTATTATCTGTTGCGGTTGGCTTTTCTGGCCTATGTAAACAGAATTTGATACTACATAAGTTAAATTTTGTTTATTATTTATGCTCAACACTTGAGTATGTTGATTTGCTGCTAGCTTGACTTTCGGTGCATCCTGAATGGTTTGGCTGGTTTTCTGAGGGTTTTCCTGGCCATATACGTACAGGGTGAAAAAGCCAAAAACAATAATAATTCCTGATTTTTTTAACGATACTCTTTTCATAACGTTATTGATTAATTAATAATATGTGTCGATCACAAACCGATCACCTGTAATCATAACGAAAAATATTTTTTTTTGGTATAAAAAAAGTAAAAAAAAAATAACACAGAAATTACATTTTGCTATTTACTAGTTTTTGTGTTTTCAAACTTTTTAACACAACTCCTGTTATTCTATCATATATAAAGAAATAACAAACACTGATGGGTATAGAAAATCAAAGATTTACTAACCTAAGGGTTGATTTTTTAACTAATGCTGCCATGCAAAGCATTTTGATGGAGATGCCGTTAGCAATGTATGCCTGTGATGTGAACGGAATTATAAAATTTTATAATGCTGAAGCTGCCACTTTATGGCAAATGCATCCTACCATTGGAGAAGATACATGGCGAGCCGTGTGGAAACTATACCGACAGGATTTTCAGGCATTACTTTCAGAAGAATTTCCCATATTCCGCACACTGAAGCTTCAAGTAAGGCATAGCCGGGAGGAATTACTAGCAGAAAGGGCTGACGGAAGCATCCGCCATTTAATAATTTATTCCTATCCTATATTTGATGAAAATAATTTGTTTAATGGTGCATACGAACTTATTTATGATGTAACAGATCAAAAAAAAGCGAGAACTCATCATCAAATCATTTCATCAGTTATTGAATCAGCAGAAGATGCGGTTATTTTAAAAGATTTGCAGGGTTTAGTGATTGGCTGGAACAATGGAGCTATTAAATTATTAGGATATATATCACCTGAAATAATCGGTCAACATATTTCACAGATTATTCCAACTGATCGCCAGAAAGAGGATGAGCAAATAATGGAACTGATAAAACGTGGTGAACGTATTAGACATTATGAAACAATTCTAAAGCATAAATCTGGTAGATGGATTCCTATTTCTCTAACCATCTCTCCAATTAGGGATGAAAATGGAAAAATTATTGGCGTATCAAAAATTGCCAGGGAGATCACACAGGAAGTGGCTGTCCGTAAAATGCTTGAATTATATAATAAAAAACTAAAACAGGAAAATCAATACAAGGACCAGTTTCTGAGCCTGGCGAGTCATGAGCTAAAAACGCCTCTTACCAGTGCAAAGGCTTATATCCAGCTTATTTTGCATAATGCAAATAAGCATAGAAAATATTATACTTTCGCCACCAAAGCCTTGCTTAGCCTTGGTAAATTAGAAAACCTAATTAATGGGTTATTGGATGTATCCCGAATAAAAATTGGTAAGATGACCTATACCATGGCTGAAATAAACGTTCGCGACTTTGTTGAAAACACAGTCGAGGATGTAAGGCAGTTTACTGAAGTCAGCAGAATTCAAATAACCCAACTAGATGATTCACGTGTAATGGGCGATAAGTTAAAGCTGGAACAAGTGTTGATAAATTTATTAAATAATGCCATTAAATACTCTCCAGATGGCGAAGTTGTTCAGGTGGCCGTTAAAAAAATCCAAAACAAGGTGGTTATTTCTGTGAGTGACCATGGCATTGGGATACCACCCCAATCGATCAATTTATTATTTGATCGCTATTATCGAGTTAATCATACAGCTGACAATTTCCCCGGCCTAGGCCTGGGTTTATTTATAGCAGCAGAGATATTGAAAAAACATGATGGAACTTACTGGGTAGAAAGTACGTTGGGAGAAGGATCTACTTTTTATTTTTCTCTGCCATTGTCTTAGCCGACCATGCGGCGTACTCTGCCGATTAAATCGACAATATCAAATGGCTTAGGCATAAAATCAGCGGCACACTTTCTATTGTCAATATACGTGTGGGCAGACATCAGGATGATGGGTATTTGAGCCGTTGATTTAGCTGATTTTAATTTCTCACAAATTTCAACTCCGTTTCCATCTGGCAGCATAATGTCTAAAAATACCAAATCTGGGTAACTAAATTTAATTCCTTCCCAAAAACTGGATGCGCGTTCAAAAGTTTTAACTTCATATTGTTCTTCGACTAAAACAAATTCAATTAGTTCCCTGATATCCTTATTATCCTCAACTACCATTACCGTCTTTTTCATATAAAAAGTTAAATAAACAGTATATGATATGAGAGACAAAATACAGCAATAATTGTTTGCAGGCTGAATTTTTAAATTCAGGGTCTAAAGTTACTTTACGATAAATTTTAATAGATTTATTATTTAAGGTCAATAATTTTATATTATTTAATGCAATATGTTAATTTTTTGTTAAAAATGGAATTTTTTTCGTTTTTAATTACACAAAGGCTTACATTTGTTTCATCATAATTTAGGTTTATAATTGGTTAGTAAAGGTCTCCAGTCTCCCCGGCTGGGGACTTTACATTTTTGTAATTTTACTCTCCGAATGTTTGCATTTCTACCAGGCGTCTATAAATTCCATCATTGGCCATCAGGGCAGTATGGTTACCTTCTTCCACTAAGCGGCCAGCATCAAGCACTAAAATATGGTCGGCATCCTGAATAGTACTCAGTCTATGAGCTATTACTAGTGTTGTGCGGTTCTTCATCAGATTATTCAGGGCTTCTTGCACCAACTTTTCAGATTCAGTATCTAATGCCGAGGTAGCCTCGTCAAGTAACATAATTGGTGGGTTTTTAAAAACCGCACGGGCAATGTTAATACGTTGTTTTTGTCCACCGGAAAGTTTAATACCCCGGTCTCCAATATTAGTTTGATAGCCATGGTCTGTATTTAATATAAAATCATGCGCATTGGCAATACGAGCTGCAGCCTCTACATCTCTCTGGCTAGCGTTAGGTTTGCCAAAGGCAATATTATTAAAGATCGTATCATTGAACAAGATCGACTCTTGGTTCACAAAACCAATTTGGTTTCGTAAAGAATCCATCGTTATCTCCTGAATATTTTTTCCGTCAAAACAAATAGTTCCTACTTGCGGTTCAATAAATCGAGGTATAAGATCCATAAGTGTCGATTTGCCGCCTCCAGATGGTCCAACCAATGCAATAGTCTTACCTCTAGGAATAGTTAGAGATATATTATCCAATATTCGTTTCTCACCATATGAAAAAGTTATTCCCTCCATGGTAATTGATTCTTTAAATTCCGTAATTACCGTTGCATTTGGAGCATCTGTGATGGCAGGCTTCATGTCGATAAGCTCCAAAATTCTTTCCCCTGCAGCAATACCCAAATTCACACCGGTAAAAGCGTCAGAAAGAGCCTTGGCAGGCCTTGTGAGTTGGGAGAAGATACCGATATAGCCTATAAACATGGCCGCCGTAAGATTTGAGTCACCACTAAGCACTAAATGCCCACCATACAAAACAATAAAAGTAACCATCAATACACCCAAAAATTCAGAGATTGGAGAAGCCAGCTGTTGTTTTTTTGCCATGTTAACTCCGATCTGCGAATACTCCTGGTTGTCTTTTAAAAATTTGTCTTTAATAAAATTAAGCGCATTAAAAGCTTTGATAATCTTGACTCCAGAGAGCGCTTCGTCTAAAGTACTCACCATTGTTCCAAAGGAAGATTGAGATTTTGATGCTTGACTTTTAAGGCTTTTAACGAGCCTGGCTATAAAAACGGCAGATATGGGGATAAAAAGAATTGAAAATAAAGTTAATTTATACGATATAGAAAAAAGCGTGACAAGGTACGCTATAAGTTGAAACGGTTCTCTAAAAATAACCTGCAGTGTACCCGTCACCGTGAATTGTACCACTTGCACGTCGTTGGTAATCTTAGAAAGTATATCCCCTTTGCGTTCATTATTGAAAAATCCCAAATGCATGTCCATTACATTATTAAAAACGGCCTTTCTTACATTTAGCAATGTGTAAATTCGTAAATTTTCCATAATTCGTTGCGAAATGTACCTGAATAGGTTGCTAAGCAATACCGAGATTATTATAATAAGGCATACAAACTGAAGCGCCCCATAAATACCATAGGTTTTACTAAATTCTTGCGAATAATAATTAAAATTAGCAAGCACATTCCAAATACTTTCTGGCTTTTCGTATACTGTCTGATTGCCATCTGCCCTGAATAATACATTCAAAAGCGGCACCAGTAGAAATAAATTTAATGTATTAAATACCACGGCCAGTGATGTCGTGAGGATATAAGGAATAGCAAATTTGCCAATAGGACGTGCAAAAGAAAGTAAGCGGAAGTATGTCTTCATCGTTTAATATTTGGCAAAAGTAGCAAAAATGGACGGAAGGAGGTTATTCGGTTTTCAGTTGTTCTAAATGAGATTTCCAAATTTCCTTATCTTCGCCTTCTAAAAAGTCAAGGCATGGTGTCAAACTATCCAGTTCCAGTTGGTTCATTCCATCAGCATTTTCCAACATAGCCGTTGCTAAGTTGGCACAATATGAAGGGCCGTAAGTATACTTGTGGATGCGGTTAAGATCTTTAAGGGTTACCATTGTCGCAAAATCATCCAAAATTTTTCTAGGTATCTCATAATCCCCTTTTTCGGAATAACCAATGTACTTAAATTTTCGTTTTTTCCAAACCGAAAATAAAACATCTGGTGAGACTTTACTTCCAAAATAGGCAAAAATACGTTTAAGGAAAAGATTTCCATCCTCTTGTCCTAATGATTTAGGTATTGTTTTTTCCAATACTCGCGCATATTCAATAAAATTTTCTGATTTTAATTCCTGCTCAAAATAATGAGTGATGATCAACATTATATCCTGAATATCCTTTCCTGATAGAAATTGAGGTATAGCCAGCTCCAACAAGCTAAAAGAATTGTGGCCTGGTCCCATGGAATTAATTACCACCTTATCTGGCTTACCGAGCAAAGTCATCAAGGTTATCCAGTCAGCAGGATAGGCCGCCAAATGGCAATGATGTGCATTCATACGGCCTTTACGTACATCCAGTAAACGTTGTCCAATAACCACCTCCCCAGGACTAATTTTTTTGGGCCGCAAGGTAAAACCACGAATATGCACAAATAAATTACCTTCCATTGGAGCGGCAAGCATGCCATAACCTTTGATATTATCAAACCATTTTACAGCGCCTATGAACACATGGTAAGTATTTAATAAAATTTTGCTATAAAGATAATAAATATTTAAATGGATAAGTAAAAATCAAATAAAAAGCAACAAATTTTTGTTCTAACAGTTACACATGCTAAACGTCCAAACACAATACATTTAACTTAAAGTTCATATCTTTGGCAAAAAAAATGCCCCATATGACAGAACTTCCCCCTTGCCCCAAATGTAAATCAACATATACCTATGAAATGGATGAACTGCTAAATTGTCCGGAATGTGGACATGATTGGAAATTTGAAGAAAACAATGCTGGTGATGAAAATGCATTAGTAGTAACAGATGCTTATGGGAATATACTTAATAATGGCGATGCCGTTATGGTCATAAAAAACCTACCATTACGGGGATCCTCGCAAAGTATAAAAGTAGGGACAAAAGTTAAAAACATTCGATTGGTAAATAGTGATCACAATATAGACTGTAAAATTGATGGATTAGGAGCCATATCCTTGAAATCTGAATTTGTTAAAAAAGTTTAAGGTCATCTGCAACAAAATGATATGTTTTTGAGACAAATTCATACGTAATACACTTTTTTAATTATTTAATTTTGGACATTCAATAATAATTTATTTGAACTTCAAATGAAAGTTTAACCTGTATATATTATTGTTTTAAAAATTAAACAATTTAAAAATGAAAATTTATTTGTCCTATCTCTTATTCATAACCTTAGCAATTAGCTCATGCAACTTCAGTGCAGGTATTAAAAAAGATCTAAAAACAGGTCTCTCATTTCATTATAAAGGGTTTCGCACTAATAATGTTTTTCTTGTAGATTCTGCTAATCAAAAACTGAACAGTAATAAAATTCCTTTTAATGCCAAAATTGGCTTTTTGGTATATGGAATATCTAAATTTTCGCTAAAGAATGGTAAAATATTTCCTGGTATGTCGGTGGCAGTTGAAGATCAAAATGGATTTCCTGTAGTAAATCAATCACCCGATCTGTTTGCCAATAGCCCTGGATTTTCAGAACAAGAAGGATCAGTATTATTGGGCTCCATCCGGATAATACCACCCATGAAAGCAGGTCAAACATACCATCTAAAAACACATGTGTGGGATAAGAATAATGCTTCGAATATATTGGATGCAGAAGCAAATATTATTGTAAAGTGATGTTTAATGACATTTAACCAAAATAATATAAAAGCGGAGTATTGAAATGAAGTCAAATACTAACTAAAATACATTTAGTTGGTTTGCTTTGAGTACAAACCCCAGCCTAAGCATGCTTACCCTATCATGATAATCAATAAGGCTTTCCTCAAACCCATGAAACCATTGTAGCATGATATATTCATTTTCACTTTTGAAGGGTCTAAAATTAAGCTGGGTTTGAATTGAGCCTTTCCAGTCCCATCGAGAACCCTTTCTCGCAACCATATCAATAGACCAGCGGTTAGGCTTAAGCTTATAAGTGGCTGAAAATTCCCCATAACCAATATATCTCAGTAAATCCGGATTATCATCCTGATATGAAAAAGGAATCCAGCCACGCATAGAAAGAATCCATTTTTTATTTAATCGGGTACGTATAGACAAAGCGATATAGTTCCAACTTCGCGAATAAATACTATCACGCCCATTAGATTCATGCTCAAATGACAAAGTTAAATATGATTGGCGGTAACCCTTAAAATAAAACGGCCGGACCAATGCAAATCCCGGATTGAAATTGATTTCATCAAAAGGTTTTGAATTTTTAAAAATATCCCAAAATGCCTTTTGGGTATATAAAAGAAAAGGAATCAAATTGCCAGGAAGCGGCCGCACACGCAAGCGCTGCTTAAAGCTGATCTGATATTTGATATCCGAATTATTACGTGAGGGTTTATCTTTAAGCGTCGTACCTGTAATAAAATAATTATCTTTATGCATAGTAAATGCGGGTAAAGAATCGAGCTCATCATTAGCAGAATGTAAAGAATCTTTCCTAAAAAACTGTGAATTCGCCTTGTTGACCATTCCTAGAATAAAAATTGCTATCAATAAACATTTATGCATACCTATAATTATCGAGTTTTTTCCATTTTTGTTGTACTCCATAAAGCCCAAAACACTAAAATGGGCTGAAACCATAACCTGGCCAATCGTTTACTATCAGAATCCAAACCAAACGCATTTCTTTGATGTAGAAATTGTGAGAGGTTTCCGGGGAAAACCATCATAAAAAATAAAGCGGCTATCCTGCCAATTTCAACCCTTTTTTCCCTAGCAAATAATAGAGCCAGCCCCATAAGGATTTCTACATAACCAGAAACCACCACTACATAATCCTTTTTTAGGGGCAACCAATCAGGAACTTGGTTCTGAAATTCCTTTCGTTTAAACAGCAGATGACTTATTCCCGCAAAAACAAGAACACTACCTAGTAAAATACGTGCTAACGTTCGGGACCATTTTTTAACCGTGGGAGAAGAAAAAGTTTTTGGATGCATAATATCTAAACAAACAACAGGTAAAAATGTTGTGAACTTCTTATCGGATTCTAGTCTGGCACATTCATGATAAATCCAACACCATACACATTTTCGATGCTTACACCAGTTGATGAATTGCGAAGAAACTTCCGTAACCTAGAAATAAAAACATCCAGGCTGCGACCAATAAAATAATCACTACGTCCCCAAAAACGAAGTAGCAAGTCTTCTTTCCGCACCACTACATTTTTTCTCTGAAAAAGATATTCCAAAAGCTCTGCTTCACGAATAGTGAGGGGGATTCGGGCTTGTCCATCTATCATAAGGCTCAGCGAGCTTTTATTTAAAGTGATATCGCCCATTTGGCTGATGGATTGTTTCTCAAATGTTTGCTCATCTGTAAAATATACATGCCTCAGCAAATTTTTCACGCGCAAAACGAGCTCGTCAATTTCAAAGGGCTTCGCAATGTAATCCACTGCTCCAAGTTCAAGGCCAAGCATGCGGTCAATACGGTCAGTACGTGCGGTCAGAAAAATAAAGTACGCCCGCTCATCTTGCGCCGCAATACGGCGTGCCAAGTCAAAACCATCCATATCTGGAAGCTGAATATCGATAATAATTAGACCCTGCAAAGGAAAGTGGAGCTTATAGGCTTCAAGTGCGGTTTTTCCAGTAGTGCACCAAATAACTTCAATACCCCTTTTTTCCAGATATTGTTTGGTCAAAAAACCCAAGTCAACCTGGTCTTCTACATACAGTACTTTTCCATGCATAATATTACTGAGATTTATTAATAGGGAATAAGAATATGAAACCATGTGCCAACATTAAGTTCACTTGAAACCGATACTTGCCAGCCATGGCTTTTTATGCACAAATATACATAGTACAGCCCTAATCCAAGTCCTGAAATTCGATTTGAAACCAAATTTCCCGATCTATAAAATTTATCAAATATATAGGCCATATCCTGTTCTTCAATCCCCATTCCATTATCCTTTACTTTTAAACTATATCCCTCCAAAGTTTTTATAGCCTCAATGGTAATTTGTTTTTCAATTTTATCATTGTATTTAACTGCATTGTCTAACAAATTATTAAGCATGGTATTAAAATAAAATTTATTCACTTTTATCATCATGGATTGTGAAGGTATTATAAGGTTAAGTTTAACTTTAGCCCCTGTTAAATTAACCGAATAGTCATGAGAGGCCTCTGATAAAAGTTCTCCCAGATCATGGTATTCATCCATTATTGGCCCATTATCCATCAAGGTAATATCGATGACCTGATTAAATAATTTTTTCAGATGGCTGGATTGGCGATCAATCACATTGATCAGCGTCTTCAGGTTGGCAGGGTTCGTGATAACGTCATTATCGAGCATGGATTTGTTAGCCACCATAATAGTTGTCAATGGGGTATTAAATTCATGCGTGATGCTGTTCACAAAATCGGATTTCATATCAGCCAATTTTTTTTGGCGTACCCAATTTAAAAAAGTTTGATAGTATACAGTGACAACGGATGCAATAGAAATAATCGATAAAAGAAACGCAGGCAGTACTAATAAAATTATTTCGGTCTTTCGGTTATTTTTATCCACGTAAAAAGCAAAAGCCATTTCATAATGATAGGGTCCTTCACTCGTTATAGTCATATATGTAATAATGCTTTTTGGGGCCGGGTTACGTAATTTACCCCCAATTATATAACCATATTTGGTCTGTAATGTATCCGGAAGAAAATCAAATTTAACTTCCGGTACGTATAAGGGATAACGGCGATTATTCAGTACCAAATGTATATCATGAATGCATAATAAGTATTGTAGGTGTGTATCCAGATTTTTGTCAGTTATTTCGCCAACAAATAGTGAGTCCATGGGATTTTTAGCTCTCAATTCTTCAAATAAGGAAAACAGAACAGAGTCTGCATATTTATTGTGTTTAGCAGCGCCTGTCATGTGGTAACTACCTTCCAATGCCTTTAAATTGCGTTCTATATGTTTTGCCATTATAGCATATCCACCAGGGTAAATTTGATCATGAAGAATCGACCGCCGGTATAATGATTCAAAAAAATTTTTCTCAATGACCTGATATTGGTTTTCTTTAAGTTGATAAGTGTTAAATGTAAAAAACAACAACACGCATACCATAATGAAAATGGTAATAAGTGCAAAAATACGGTATTTTTTTATCCTGCTCTCCACTATATACAAATGTAGGTATTGTCTATGACTATACAAGGTCGTTTACAATCTGTTAACGTTTAGTGGTTAAAAACATTAACATTCTATTTGAAGTTTGTTAACTTATTAATAAACAACATATTGTTATGTTTGTCATTGTAAATTTACACAAATTTGTACGCTCAATGGCGAATAAATATTTTAAAAAAAATTGTATGATGAATAGTATACACAACAAAGTTATCTGGCTTTTGGTATGCATAATGATGTGTACGGAGATAGCATCTGCTCAAAAACGCAGCAGTGCAATGCAAATTACCGGAACGGTAAAAGATGAGTTAAATGTCGTGATGGTCGGCGTAAGCGTTAGCAATATAACGACTAGCGATATGACTAAAACAGATGAATCAGGAAGGTACAATATATTTGCGAGCCGCGGTGATTCGTTAGAATTTAGTTATGTAGGATACGATCCCATCAAAGTTGCGGTTACAAACTCCATTGAGATCCCTATTATAATGAAAGGAGGAGGCAATAGTCTTAACGAAATTGTGGTGGTGGGCTACGGACAGCAGCGTAGGATAAATGTATTAGGAGCACAATCAACAATAAAAGTCGAAGACCTTAAACAGCCTGTAGCCAATCTGAGTGCATCATTAGCTGGAAGAATAGCAGGGCTAGTGGGTATACAAAGATCCGGGCTACCGGGTATGAATCAGGCCGATGTTTGGATACGCGGTATATCAACCTTTACCGGGACAAACTCATCCTCTCCGTTGATCATTGTTGACGGTATACAAGGACGTGACCTCAATGCATTTGACCCTGAAGACATATCTTCCTTTTCTATACTTAAGGATGCAGCCGCTACAGCAGTATACGGTGCTCAGGGAGCTAACGGCGTCATACTAATCACCACTAAAAAAGGATTAGCCGGTAAGCCATCACTCATGTTTAACTATAATGAAGGAATTAATTCGTTTACAAAACTACCAAAACTGGCCACAGGAGCTCAATATATGGAACTCAGAAATGAGGCACTAAAGGCTTCAGGCATGCCCGCTGACTATTCAGATGAATACATTAAAAACACCTTATCTGGAGTAGATCCTATTCTATATCCAGATGTGGACTGGATGAGCACCATCTTTAAAAATACATCTCTAAACAGACGATTTAATTTTAGTGCAAGGGGAGGGTCAGAAAACACACAATACTATAGCTCTTTGGCTTATTATGATGAGAGCAGTATGTTCAGGACCGACAATTTGCAAAAATATAAGGCAGATACCAAATACCGCAAATATAATTTTACTTCCAACGTGGATATGAACTGGACAAAGACCACCAAATTTTCGCTCGGTATTCAGGGGTATGTTTCCAATACCAACTATCCAGGAATGAACCCACAGTCTGCATATGCGCGCGTCATGCAGACTAATCCGGTACTGTATCCAGTGATGTATCCGGGCAATTTGGTACCTGGTTTAAATTCTTCAAGAGATTATCAACCCAATCCGTACGGACTACTAACTCAAACAGGCTATCAAAATTTATTTGAAAGCCAAATCTATTCCAATGCCGGCATATATCAAGATCTGGGAGGTTGGATAAAAGGGTTAAATGCAAAAATTATCTTTTCGTTTGACACCTGGAATACCCATAATATAAACCGGAGGCGCGACCGAACTTGGTATGCCATTGACCGAAACAATCCTTATAATGAAGATGGCTCGCCCAATCTAAACGTAGTTGCAAACGGCAGTGATGCCTTAGGATATGAACGTTCAAATAATGGCAACAGGCAATTTTATACGGAGGCAAACATCAATTATAGTCGTGTTTTTGGTGACCACAGTGTGTCAGGCATGGTTTTATTCAATCAAACAGACTACACCGCATCCTTTGCGTCCGATCTTACTTCTTCTTTGCCTTATCGTAACCGAGGTATATCCGGAAGGGCCACTTACTCCTGGAAGGAACGCTATTTCGGTGAGTTCAATTTTGGTTACAATGGATCTGAAAATTTTGCCCCTGACAAACGTTATGGTTTCTTCCCTTCATTTGGAGTAGGTTGGGTCCTGTCAAATGAGCCTTTTTTTGCCTCAGTTAAAGAAGCACTTCAATTTGTTAAATTTCGATATTCTAATGGACTAGTGGGTTCCGGAAGTGGGGGCAGGCGATTTGGTTATCTCACGCTGGTTTCAGACGGAGGTAAGGGTTATACCTTTGGAGATCCCTCCAACAAGTATGGCTATTCAGGAGTAGTCATTTCCGATTATGGTGCTGATATTGTTTGGTCTCAGTCGCACAAGCAAAATCTGGGTTTGGAGCTAAAGACGTTTAAAGAGCTATTGTCACTTACTGTAGACGTATTCAAAGAACATCGTAAAGGGGTATTCCTGCAGCGAAATAGTTTACCTGGATTTCTAGGATTCCAAAACAGTCCCTATGGCAATTTGGGTATTATTGATAACAAGGGTATAGATGGGACCTTAGATCTCGCACCTGTTAAACTAGGAGGAGATGCTTCAATTTCCCTTCGCGGAACGTTTTCTTACAATAAAGACAAAGTTATTGAAAATGACGACCCTGTACAGCCCTTCTCATATATGGAACATCGAGGCACTAATTTAAATGCCACATTTGGCTATGTTGCAGAAGGATTATACCAGTCTGAAGCTGAATTAACTGAGCACGCTGATCAATCAGCCCTGGGAAACCAACGTGTGGGCGATATTAAGTATAAAGACCTAAACAATGATGGTGTTATAAACGCCAATGACCGTACCCGAATAGGTAATGGTAACGTGCCTAAGTGGGTTTTTGGCTTTGGGATAAATCTAACCTATAAAAAGTTTTTCATAAGCGGATTTTTGCAGGGAGCTACCGGGGCTGACCGATTAATGTCTGGAGACGGCATTTTGCCTTTTAACAACAGCAATGGCGGTGAGCGCAGCAATCTTTTTGCTGTTGCCGAAGATCGCTGGACAGCAGAAAATCCAAAGGAAAAACCCTTTTATCCCCGGTTAGCATTTGGCAATTCCGCCAACAATAATAACTCCGTAGTAAGTAGTTGGTGGGTAAAAGATATGAACTATTTGCGGCTTAAAACGGTAGACCTTGGGTACTACTTTCCAGATAATTGGATAAAAGGCATTTATGCAAAAAATGCTCGTATCTATATTCAAGGGGTCAATCTGTTGTACTGGAGTCCCTTCAAATTATGGGATCCGGAAATTGATTCAGGAAATGGTACGGTTTACCCCATGACCAGAAATATTTCCATTGGTTTACAAATCAATTTTTAATTAACTCTCATGCTATAATAATCATGATAACGAAACTCTATAAGTTAATTTTAACAAGTATATTGATAAGCGGCTTTACATCTTGTAGTAATTTTCTCGATCAGGTGCCAGATGACGTTTTGACTATTGATGACATTTTCAATTCTAAAAAATACGTAGATGAATACCTGGCAAACATCTATTCCAATATTCCCAACGAATTAACCCAGCGTTATGTAGGCAGTGATTTATCAGGGCCTTGGACTCCTGCATCCGATGAAGGTTTTTACAATTGGGACTTTAATTATGGACGCACTATGACTCGGAGTACCTGGTCTAACACCGATTGGGAGGTAGCATTATATTGGAATGAATGGTACAAGTCCATTCGCAATGCCTCAGACTTTATCAGTAAAATAGACGGGGCAAACTCAGTAGAAGTATCTAGCCTCCAAAAAATCCAGAGCAAGGCAGAAGCACGGGCACTGCGTGCGCTGTATTACTATTGGCTGCTGCGAATATACGGCCCAGTTCCGTTAGTCACAAAAGTATACCCGCCAGATACCCAACTTAGCGAGCTCAAACTTTCCAGGTCGCCATTTGATGATTGTATCAACTATGTGGTTGGGCAACTGGATTCGGCCTATACAGACTTGCCTGTAGATCCGGCGAATAGCGAAAAAGGGCGCATTACTAAAGGAATAGTCAAGGCGTATAAAGTGGAGGTATTAATGTTAGCTGCCAGCCCGCTATTCAATGGTAATTCAGACCTGGGTAGTTTGGTCAATAAAGACGGAACAGCACTAGTTAACCAAACTTACCAGCCTGAAAAATGGAAAGCAGCAGCAGATGCGGCAAAAGATTTTATCAATGAGTTTGTTCCGGGTACGTATGACCTTTATACCGTAAGCAATGCAGACCCTTTTGTTGCTGCATATAAAGCAACCTGTGATGTAGTGACCTCAGATTGGAATAAAGAATGGATCTTTGCGCGGACTAATTCGGGTACTTACCTTTGGCATGACGTCACACCCTTACATGTGGGTTATTCAAGCAAAGTTCGTGGATTTGGTGCATTGGGTGCTACCCAACGAATGGTTGATGACTATTTCATGGCCAACGGGCTAAGTATAAATGAATCAGGATCAGGCTATGTTTCAGCTGGCTTTTCTTCATTCAAAGCCCCATTTGATGTGAAAGAACGAAATACATATAATCAATGGACTAACCGAGAACCCAGGTTTTATACCGGAATAACCTATAATAATAGTTATTGGCTTTACCAAAGTAATGATGATAAAGAAGTTATTACCAATATGGAATTTTCTGGAAATTCTGGGCGTAGCCAGAGTACATCTGACGTTTCGCCAACCGGATATATCATTCGCAAAAATGCGACAGCGACTGCAAATAGCCGTGGATCCCTTCTTTTAAGATTAGCACAAATTTATTTGGATTATGCTGAGGCATTGAATGAATATGATCCCGGCAATGCTGAAATTGTGAACATGCTCAATTTGATCCGCAGTCGTGCCGGCATTCCCGCATATGGTACAGGTGCAGGAAAAGTTGCTATAGGCAATTCGCAAGCGGCCGTTAGGGAAGCTATCCGTAAAGAACGAAGAGTAGAGCTTGCCTTTGAAAATGTGCGATATTTTGATACTCGCAGATGGAAAATTGCCAACGAAACAAATAATGGCCCCGTATACGGACTAAATATGTTTGCTAGTGGAAATGCATTTTACACGCCGACAGTTGTTGACAATTGGGTTTTTAAACAACGTGATTACTTGTGGCCAATCCAAAACGATGAGATATTAAAGAATGAAAATATGGTTCAAAATCCAGGATGGTAGTTATGAAAGCGATTTTATCAATAATACGTATAGGAGTAATGATGTTCATTATTTCCCTCTTTATACAATCTTGCAGCCAAAAAGATTTAATTTCTCCAGTCACACCAGTTACAGGTAACACGCAGACGTTTCCATTTACAAAAATATACAGCAAACCGGGAAGTCCATTTCATATTCGGATAACAGTGGAAGATTCCAGCACCAATTTGGCGTATAAAGATTCCATGGTAAACCTATTCTTTCAAGTATACCCTATGCTGGTTAACTATATCAATCCCGAAGCAAAAGATACAGTAACCGTTTATATTCAAACATACGATGGCCCACCGGCCTATACTTCAAATGGAGAACTTCATATCCGAACAGACTTTTTCAACGAGGATTTAGCACACATTGACGTAATAACCCATGAAGCTACCCATTTTGTTCAAAACTATAAAGTATCGCCTATGTTTTTGCAAGAAGGCCTTCCCGACTTTGTACGGCATAAATTAAAAATTCCAAGCGCCGAGGTTGGTTGGGAATTAGCAGGGTATAAACCTTCAGACAAACTGTCAAACTACTATGCGCAGGCATCAACTTTCTTAGTATGGCTGGACAATCGGGTACAACAGGGTGCAGTTATGGATGCTGATAAAGCATGTCGCGCCGGAACATATACCTCCAAGTTTTGGTGGGATTTGATTGGCATTAGTATTGAACAACTATGGGATGTTTACACTAACGATCCAGATACAACAGGTTCTATGATATCCATTGTGCCTCCAACCTCAAATGGCAATTTACCTTCCGGAGTATACACCTTATTAAATCGCAACAGCGGATTTTCTGCCGACGTAGGCTTATCCTCTCCTGATAACCTCAAACCAATCATACAATGGGATGCCAACGGTAAATTAAACCAGCAATGGCAATTTGTACATGTATCAGATAACTGGTATCGTATCTTCACAGGTTTTAGTTCAAAGGTTATAGAAGTATCATTAAATGGTGAAGCTGGAGTGCGACAATACGAATGGGTGGGAACCGATAATCAACTATGGAAACCCGTTCTAAACGAGGATGGCAGTTGGAGCATAGTAAATAAATCGTCCGGTCTTTTTCTGTCGGTAGATGGAGCAAGTACGGTTCGCGGAGCCAATTTAATTCAAGAAAGCGCCTCGACTTCTTTAGCACAACACTGGACATTAACAAAATTATAAAATTTTTAAAGCAATATTAATTACGAGCATTATATGAATAAGAAGCGTAGAATGGTGTTGGGTTTTTTGGCTATCGTTTGTTCATGTCAATTTTTGATGGCAGCTAAACGAGATGAATTAATGAAGATAAGCTCACCAAACGGTAATTTAACGCTCCAGGTTTCGATAGATGGCACTATACGCTACTCTGTGGTACTTAATGGTGAATGCCTGATTCAGGATTCTGAGTTAACCTTGCAAACAAACCTGGGCAATTTTGATGGCAGTGGAAAGCTAAGAAAGCATCAGATTTCGTTAAATGAGGGTTCATTTAAACCAGTAATACCTTTAAAGTTTTCCACCATAAGCACCGATTTCAGGCAGCTACTATTGGAGTTTAAAGCGGGTTATAGTATAGAATTTCGAGTATATAATGAAGGATTTGCATACCGGTTTATCACTAATTTGAAATCAGATAGTTTAAATATTATGCATGAAGACTTTCAAGTGAACGTTCCCAAGAATAGCGTAGTGCATATGCAACAGACAAAATCTTTCATAACTTCATATGAAGGATTTTATAACCATTTAAAGGTACAAGATTGGGATACGACCCAGAATATGTCAACCCTTCCAGTCTTGGTAACCACACCTTCTGGTAAGCAATTACTTTTCTCAGAATCTGACCTTTCAGATTATCCGGCCATGTTTTTAAAAGGAAATGGTCAGGAAGGAATGTTTGGCCTGTTTCCAAAAGTACCTCTAAACTTTGGCGAAGACGGTGACCGAAGTCTAAAAATTCTTAAAGAAGCCAAATATATTGCCAGAACTTCAGCAAAACGCAATTTTCCATGGAGGTACGCAGTTGTAGTGTCAACTGATTCAGCCTTACTTACCAACACGATGACGGCCAAACTCGCTACAAATAGTCAGTTATCAGTGACAGATTGGATAAAACCTGGCCAGGTAAGTTGGGAATGGTGGAACGGTGCGTCACCGTATGGCCCAGAAGTGAATTTTGAGGCTGGTTACAACCTAAACACCTACAAATATTTTATCGACTTTGCATCAAAATACCACATTCCCTACATTCTTATGGATGAGGGATGGGCCAAGGACACCCGTGACCCTTATACACCCAATCCGCAGGTAGATGTCCATGAATTGATCCGGTATGGTAAAGAAAAAAATGTTAACATTATTCTTTGGCTCACCTGGCTCACGGTAGAAAAAAACATGGGATTATTTAAGACCTTCAGTGAATGGGGGGTGAAAGGAGTAAAAATTGATTTTATGGATCGCAGTGATCAATGGATGGTTAATTTTTATGAACGAGTAGCTGCTGAGGCAGCAAAATATCACATACTGGTTGACTTCCATGGATCGTTTAAACCAGCAGGACTGGAATATAAATACCCCAATGTAATCTCATACGAGGGAGTGCGGGGCATGGAGCAGATGAGTGGTGCAACACCCAATAATAATGTGTATCTTCCATTTATGCGAAATGCCGTAGGACCCATGGATTATACGCCCGGCGCCATGCTAAACATGCAGCCTGAAGTATATGTTTCTGAGCGACCTAATTCAGCTAGCATCGGTACCAGGGCCTACCAGATGGCACTATATGTATTGTTTGAAAGTGGCCTGCAAATGCTGGCCGACAATCCTACCTTATATTACAAAAATGCAGAATGCACCGAATTCATAACATCAGTTCCCACTACCTGGGACGAGACTAAACCATTGAAAGCAGCAGTAGGTGAATATGTAATTACCGCAAAACGCAAGGGCGAAAATTGGTTTATAGGTGGAATTACAAATAGTCACGAAAGCGGACGCTTATTTAAAATTCCATTAAACTTTTTGGCGCCCGGTAAAAAATATAAGATGGTTCTCTTCGAAGACGGAATAAATGCAGGACAGCAGGCTATGGATTATCGTACCCGCACCATATACATAAATGGTGGAGATACAATTTCAGTAAAAATGGTGAAAAATGGAGGGTTTGCAGCACACATCATGATTGCGACAGGCTCCTAATAAGAAAATCTAAGGAATCCATCTTCCATTTTATCACCTCCTTTTAACGAACCAAAACATTCAGTTTTTATAATTAATTTCAAATGGCTATTATGCTTATTCATAAAAACCTTCAATAAGTGACAAAAAAAGTGTTTTGGCAGGCCCACTTTTTGCAAGATGGGCAGATTGGCCAGCCCATAAAGAAAGGTACTCAGTAAGACCTTTTTTTTGTGCATAAGCTCTAATGGGTGCAGTAAGCGCATTCTGTAATGTATAGTCGGGAATTGGTATGTTAGCGTTTTCAATAGTTTTTATAAATTTGTTAGGAATACCCCTGGCCCATCTGCCAGAAAGCGCGCGGGTAATCATCGTTTTCACCATGTTTGATTGGCTTATTAAGCGTTTGTGGGCTTCACCTACTGCACTTTCATCTGCCCTCAAAAAGAAACTCCCTATTTGTGCCGCTTGAGCACCCAGGCACAATGCAGCCCGGATGGTTCTCTGATCATATATGCCCCCAGCAGCAATAACTGGTATATCAATCGAGTCCACCATTTGAGAGACTAATGAAAAAAGCCCGATTTGCGGAAGCATTTCCTGATGAAGAAAGGAACCTCTATGACCACCAGCCTCAATACCCTGGGCTACTACAGCATCGATCCCCAATTTTTCAAGCACCGCAGCCTCATCGGTAGTCGTTGCAGTACCTATAGTGAAGACATGTTTATTTTTGAATAAACTTACAGTTTCTGTTTCCAGGGCCCCAAACGTAAAACTAATAATACGAACCTCTTCATCCATTAAAATCTCCAATTGATCCTTGTGGTTGTAAAATTTAAACTCTTTCGGTACGCGACGATGGAAGGGGAGGTCATTCTCCCTACAAAACAGTTCAAGGAAATCCTGCATTACGTTTAGCTCCCGTTCATTCAATAATTCCGGAATTTCATAAACAAACAAATTGACAGCAAAAGGTTTTTTTGTTCTTGCTTTCGTTTCTCGAATCAGCATCCTCGTTTTTTCAGGAGACAAGCCACCAACGGGTAGAGAACCTAACCCGCCGGAATTAGCTATTTCCGCAACCATATTCGGTGTGGTAACCCCTAACATGGGTGCTTGAACAATAGGGAAGTCAATATTTAGCCGTTTAAGAAGTGTATTCGGACTTTTATTATCTATAATCATAAATGCAGAGAAAGATAACTACTTTCAAAAGTATACATTTTTTAGGATATCGAACAAAATTGTCTCTCTACACTTTACAGAAAAACTATCAACATCCCTAGAAACCTTCAATAAATTGTTTCCAATAAATGGTTTAATTATTCCAGGCTCATTTAAGATGTTTCCGATTGTATGTGCGAATGCTGAAGCGAATCAATTGGAGGAAGTTCGTAATCAGGCCTCCTGATAAAGATGTATCAATAATGTGTCTCACTCCAGCCTTCTTTGAGGCGTTTATCACATTAACATATTAATTAGTCCTATTTTTCAAAATACACCACTTTTTAATAAAATGATCAATGACGCTTGGCACGAAACGTATACGTGCAAACCCCAGTAATCATTGAATATTTCCTAAGTGAATCAGGAATGCAGCTTGTAGATGTTATTGACACCATGATTAAATTGAGATTGGTTCACATAACAGAAGTAATTGTTGCAAAGGTAGATAAAAGCCAAACAAATTAATACACATAGAAAATAATAGGCAGGTAACAAATTAATAGCCTGATTTAAGCTCTTATTTTGATTTAAGATATTTGGGAAAAAAATGCAAAACTTAATTTGATAATAATTTTTAATACTTTTATACCGAAATGCGGACTTTTAAAATTTCCGTAATCCCAAATATGAAAAATATAGACAAAATGACGGATGATCAATTAATCACCCAATTGAAGTCTGGGAAAGAATTGGCGTTTAATCAACTATTCAGACGCTTTTTTCCAGCTTTACGTTTTTTTGCAAGAAAGCTGCTTCCGCCAGGAGAAATGGAAATGGCAGAAGAAATTGTCCAGGATATATTATATAAAGTTTGGGAACGACGTCAAACTATCGAAAGTTATTCAGCTTTAAAAGCATTTGTTTATATAAGTACAAAAAATGCATGCCTTGATTATATAGATAAACTTAAGCGAATAAAACCGCACAAGGAGAATTATTTCAGGCAATACCAGGAAGTAGAAAATTCTTCAGAAGACTTTATAATACGTGCAGAAATATTGAGAGATCTATCCTCCGCCATCGAATCATTACCTGATCAATGCCGAAGGGTCATGAAACTTAGCTTTCAAGATGGCAAATCACCCAAAGAAATCGCACAAATACTCTCAATTAAGGTAAGCACTGTCAATAATCAGAAAGCTAGAGGCATATCCATATTAAGACAACGTATTAATTTTCGTAATTTTTCCGAATTATTATTACTTATATCGACAATTTTTTTTGAATAAATAAAATCTTCACAAAAGATAGAAAAAAGTTAATATAATTTAGATAAAAACCAATTTTCTCCGTTTTTATACTAAATAGCGGATTAATAGGTAATGAAAGATATCAATTCCAGTTTTCAGGCAGCACAATGGATCAGTAATTACCTTAAGCACGAAATAACCGCAGAGGAAAGAATACTGCTTGATGAGTGGCTAAAACAAGAAACCTGGCATCAGGAACTATTCAATTACATACTCACAGAAAAGAATTTAACAAAAGACCTATTGGAGCTTAGTGACACCGATACAGAAACCAGATTATCGATGATCCAAAAACTCATCAGAAAAAATAGATCACCTATTCGTAGGTTTATTCTTCCCTCACTATATATAGCAGCAAGCATTTTTCTTGTTAGTTGCTGTGTGTATTTCTGGCATCATAGCGGAAATTGGAGTAGAAGCCCTCATTCTGTCACAGATGTTTTTCCTGGAAATAATAAAGCCTCTTTAAAACTGGACAATGGCAAAACTATCGTTCTGGATAGTACACGTGAGAGCATTATCGTACAGAATGAAGGCATTCGCTATAACGATGCGTCAAAAATTATAACTGATCATTTTAAAGCACAATATTATGAACTGAGTACTCCCACAGGGGGTCAATATCAGGTTATTTTATCGGATGGTAGCAAAGTATGGCTTAATGCACAAAGTAAACTGAAATACCCATCAAAATTTTCCAAGCAACTGCGGGAAGTAGAATTGGAGGGTGAAGGTTATTTTAAGATATCCAATAAAGGCTCATCGGATGAAGCAAACCAACCATTTCTGGTAAAAACGAGGGGCCAGATAATTTGTGTTTTGGGTACTGAGTTTAATGTAAGTGCGTATGCTGATGAAAAACAGATAAAGACCACCTTGGTAGAGGGCGCTGTACGTATTACCAACCCTTTAATGCCCTTATCACAACAGTCAGTTACATTAGTTCCTGGTAAACAAGCTATTCTAGAAGGAAATACGTTGAAGGTGAAGGATGTCGATGTAAATTCGGCAATTGCATGGAAATTTGGGTTATTTCGTTTTCAGGGCACTAGGATTAGTGAGTTGATGCATTATATATCCAGGTGGTATAATATCCGAATTAAAATGCAGGGTACAGTTGGACAGCAAAAGATTTTCGGAGAAATATATCGAACATATACTTTGTCGCAATTGCTTGTTGTGCTCAATGAGCTCGAGGACGGAAAGGTAAAATTTATACTTAACAAAGGATCGGATAATAACTATGAGATATTAGTTAAAACTAATCCATAATAAAAAAGGAGGTTAGGCAGTAATAAATCATACAAAAATTTGCTTCCATAAGATAAAACCGGCAGTGCTGACTACACTACCGGCAAATTTTCTGGGTAGCACCTATTACTATTCACAGAACTAAATTTACTTACCCAAAGGCACAAACATAAGTAAAGTTGACGGCATAGTCAACTTGGGTAGCCCATCGGCCTTTATGTTGCCTTTATGAACGATGAATTTTATGTTATTTAATCAATGCTCCAGGGTTAAACAATCGACCCCGGTACTTATCATAATACGGGTGATGAGAATATTTGTATTCATTATGACAGTTTGTTGCATTCAAGTTGCAGCCAAAGGATATGCACAATTAGTTACGCTACATGAGTTAAATCAGCCTCTGACTAATATATTTTCGTCTGTAAAGGATCAGACGGGCTTCGTATTCATTTGGGATGAAGAAAGCCTTGGACAAATCAATACAACTTTAAATGTCAATCAGGTCAGTTTAGAAGAAACATTAAATACACTTTTTAAAAATCTTCCATTCTCATATCGAATTATTAACAAGTCGATTATAGTTAAAAGAAAAGACGAAGCTTTACTTAAAAATGCTAAAAATTACCCTATACAACAAATGGTTGTACAAGGCAAATTGACAGATACCTTAGGGAATCCGCTCAAAGGGGCACTAATATCTATAAAGGAATACAACATAAAAACCACTACAGATATAAATGGCGCATTTTCTATTCTTATTCCCCGCAAAGGAGTTACCTTAATTTTTAAATTTTTGGGAATGGAAGTTAAAGAGGTTGTTGTGACCGATCCCAGCCAAGTACTCGATGTTGAATTGAAAACCATCAAAGTAGAATTAGAAAGTGTTGTGGTAACTGGGCTATATTCAAGGCCCACAGAAAATTTTACTGGCGTAGCTACAACCATTAACGGAGATCAACTTCGCAACGTCAATTCTATAAACGTTTTCGAGGCACTGAAAGTATTTGATCCAGCAATACGTATTCCAGACAATTTAGAATTTGGAAGCGACCCTAATAAATTGCCTCAAATAAGCCTTCGAGGCACAAATAATTTTCCAGTTCAGCAAGGTGAAACCGCGGTTATACCCTCATCTGGTGCAGATTTTATGGCATCCTATTCAACTAATCCAAGTATGCCATTATTTATTTTGGATGGATTTGAGGTTAGTTTGCAAAAGATCTATGACCTTGATATAAATCGGATTGATAAAATTACGGTTCTGAAAGATGCAGTAGCAACATCTGCATATGGTTCCCGTGCAGCCAACGGAGTAATCGTAGTAGAGACCAAACGACCGCTCCCCGGCAAGCTCACCCTAACTTATACCGGCAATATTCAATATACCGGTCCAGATTTAAATTCTTATCATTTACTAAATGCGTCAGAAAAACTTAAAGTAGAGAAACTCGGTGGATTATATGATGGACGTACCACCAATCCGAAATACCAATTATATTACGACAAACTATATGCCAAAAGGCTGGGTGATATTCAAAGAGGTGTAGACACCTATTGGCTTTCGCAGCCCCTGCAAAGCGGATGGGGAAATAAACAATCGCTGTTTGTAGAAGGAGGAGATAATTACTTGCGATATAGCACTTCTTTTGCCTATACCAATAACCGTGGAGTTATGAAGGGATCATCAAGAGACAACTATGAAGGGAGTATGATGATTTCCTATCGAAAAAAACAATTATTAGTTAGTAATCAATTCACCATTTCCAGCAATCGTTCTGATAATTCGCCCTATGGTAATTTTTCCGAATATGCAAAATTAAATCCATATTGGTCGCCTTATGACGAATATGGACGGATCACAAAAGTATTAGATTATTTTAGTATACCAGGATATTCAGGAGAAACCATTATTACTAATCCCATGTATAATGCCACAATTGGAACTACAGATTACTCAAAATACATCGGGTTTAATAATAACACGTTTATAGAATATCGTCCCAATAATTCTTTCCGTTTGACAGGAAAATTGGGTTTGACCAGCCAACAGAATGAAAGCCATCAATATTTGCCTGCAGATCATACCTCATTTATTGGAATAGATGATTATGAATCAGAAGATTATTACACCAGAGGAAGTTATACCAAAGGTAATGGAAGTTTTAATTCATACGATATCAGTCTGACAGCAGATTATAACCGTAATTTCGGGAAAAGCTTAATTTACGTTACCATTGGCACCGCAGTTGCCCAACAAAAAAGTGATGCAGGGTCATTTATTGTACGGGGCTTCCCCAACCAACTGTTAGATCAGTTTTTTTTAGGCAAAGAATATTTGCGCGATAGTCGTCCAACAGGCTATAACAACATCACAAGAAGAACTTCGGCTTTCACGAGTGTTAATTATACGTATGATAAACGATACTTATTTGATTTTTCGTGGAATGTAGATGGCTCATCACAATTTGGGGCGAATAACAGGTTAGCACCTTTTTGGGCAGCAGGTATTGGATGGAACCTTCATGAAGAATCATTTATGAAGTCTTTGAGAGAAAATTTCCTTTCAAAATTCAAAATAAGAGCAGGTATTGGCACAACCGGAAGTCAACAATTTCCTCCATATATGGCCGTAAGTACCTATCAGTATCAAAGTAATCAAGATTACATAGGGATGTTCGGAGCTAACATTCTTAGTTATGGTAATGCTTCATTAAAGTGGCAGCAAACCCTTAAGCAAAATATCGGAAGTGATATTTCTTTTTGGAATGACCGCGTAACGATTAGATTAGACGGCTATCGTGAGATAACCAACGACTTATTATTAGATATCAATACGCCACCTTCACTTGGCGTGAGTTCATATAAACAAAATGTAGGCAAACTTGAAAATATAGGTGTAGAGGCTAATATTAGCGCCTTTCTTATTCGAGATGAGCGGCAATCCATTTACCTGAATGTTTTTGCAAATGGCATACACAATCAGAATCGGATTAAAGAGATTTCTAATTCGTTACAGAAAATGAATGAAGCAAATGATGCCATCGATTTACAAAATAGGCCTCAACTTCGATTTGTAGAAGGACAGTCTGTCAATGCCATTTGGGCAGTACGTTCTATGGGAATTGACCCAAGTAATGGTAGTGAAGTTTTTCTAACCAAAAATGGAGACTATACCTATACATGGAGTGCATCAGATAAAGTTATTGTGGGCGATGCTATTCCAGACCTAAGAGGTAATTTAGGAACCACTTTTAGTTATAAAGGCTGGCAAATATCTGCATACGCTTCCTATCAGCTTGGAGGAACAGTGTATAACCAAACTTTGGTAGATAGGGTAGAGAATGCCGACCTACGTTTCAATGTAGATGATCGGGTTTTATATGACCGGTGGAAACAACCTGGCGATGAAACATTTTTTAAAGGGCTAATCACGAGCAATAATCAAATTGTGACTACAGCAACTAACAGTACCTCCAGGTTTATGCAACGCGATAACTTTTTAGATTTAGAGTCTATATCCCTAGCTTATATCATACCAGAGACAAAGACCTCTCGGTTGAAACTTAAAAATACACGGATTAATTTTATGGTTAATAATCTGGCGAGGATATCAACCGTTGAGATAGAAAGAGGCTTGAGCTATCCCTTTGCCAGAAATTATACAGTCAATATTTCAACTTCATTTTAATACTTATAACATGCGAATTAAAAATATATATTGTATATTGATTATCACTCTTAGTGTGATTTGTGTAAGTTGTAGCAAATGGCTGGATACCAAACCAAAATCACAAATTAGCGAAGCCGCATTGTTTGAAAATGAACAGGGCTTTAAAGATGCCCTGATAGGAGTATATGTTAAATTAGCTTCACGAGAACTATATGCCAAAGAATTTACCATGGGATTGGTGGATGTATTAGCCAGGCAGTATGACGTAGATGCCACCAGCAGCGCATATTATCAAGCAGGGCAGTATGAGTATAAAGATATTTCAACCCAGGCCAAAATTAACACATTTTGGATAAACGCATATAGTGCTATTGCCAATCTAAATAATCTTTTGGAAGCCATTAACGGCAAAGAATCCTTATTTACCCATAACAATTATCAAATCATTAAAGGAGAGGCTTTTGCGTTAAGGGCCTTAGTTCACTTTGATCTGCTCAGAGCATTCGGGCCTGTTCCCACGCTCGGCATGGATAATGCTTCTATACCCTATGTAACCACATTTGATATGGACGTCAAAAAGGCACTTCCAACAGGGACTATATTAGAAAAATGTCTTGCCGACCTGGATACAGCCAAAAGTCTCCTATCCGTTAGAAAAGAAGTGGTTACAGGTATTTCTGATATATTTCTTTCAAACACCCGCAACCACATGAATTATTGGGCGGTGATCGGCCTTATGGCAAGAATCAACCTATATAGAGGAGCAACAGAAGCGGCCTATTCACAATCCATGGAGGTCATTCAGTCCGGTTTGTTTCCATTTATAACATCAGAGGAGGTAAGTGCAGTGAGTTCACCAAACAGAACATTTACCATGGAACAGCTGTTTGGTATCTACGTGTCTAACCTAACCGATATCAATGCAGAATTGTTTAAGTCATCTTCTCTTTCTCAATTACTTACAACCAAAGAAGACGCCATAAACCAAATTTTTGATGTTTCTTCTGGCGGAAGTACAGATTACAGGTACCTTTACCTTTGGAAAACAGAAGGCGCGTCGGGAATAAAGTATCCAGCTAAATATTGGCAAGACGATATCACAAACAGTAATTTTAGAAATCGTGTACCAGTCATTAAATTGGCCGAAATGTATTTTATAGCTGCAGAAACTGCTCCAAATCAAGCTGCCAGTATTTCTCTTCTCAATCAAGTGAGGCAAAACCGCGGTCAACAATTATTGTCAGCTGAACTTTCCAAAAGCAATCTTTCAGACGAGTTGACTAAATCTTATCAAAAGGAATTTTATCAGGAAGGACAACTATTCTACTATTATAAGCGCAAAAACGTGACCCAACTCAGTGGTTATCCTTCACCAATAACCCCGGCAATTTATCAATTACCACAACCTGATGATGAAAAAGAATTTAACCCTTAGAATTTTAAAACGATGCACATAAAATACATATTCATATTAGCATGCCTTTTTATTATGATGGCGGCATGTAAAAAAGATGCGTTGATGTCCTTTTCATTAAAGGATAAAGTTTATTTTGATGGAATAGCTAACACATTAATTCGGGATAGTGCTACTTATTCATTTGCAATAAAAGAGCCAGGAATACTTCAAGACACCTTTTATATACCATTGCGAATTATGGGAGTTGCAAAAGATGCAGACCGGCTTGTAAACTGTACACTGACCACTGAATCAGAAAGTTATTCAAATATATATCAATTATTGACTGCAGTAATACCAGCAGGTAGTTTCACTGGTTATCTTCCGGTCAAACTATTTAAAGACCCGATTCTGGCACAAAAAGAAATTAAACTACACCTCACCCTAACGCATTCGGATGATTTTGACCCAGGAGTAACCGACCAGATCAACTACTTATTGAAAGTAAATAATTTCCTGACACGACCAGCATCCTGGCAAGAAAATTTTCTTGGTCGATTCAGTCAGGTTAAATACGGATTGATTATCCGTGAAACCGGATATGAAGAATTTACCGGTTTGCAGCTTTCCATTTTCAGGTTTATTAATCAAACATGCCGAAATGCCTTGATCACTTATCAGGAAGAACATGGGGTGCCCCTATTAGATGAATTTGGAGAAGCAATCGTTTTTCCATTTTAATATTATTGATGATAGTATTTACATAAAAATATTCGGCATGAAAATAAATATATTTTATAGCGGCATAGCTGCAATATCTCTATTGGTTAGCAGTTGTTATAAGGATAAAGGAAACTATGATTTGCATCCCATAAATGTAATATCCGCATCCTCCGTACTAGGAGACACCATTACAGTACAACAATTTGATACGTTGAAGGTCTCAACCATCCTAACTCAAACGGCAAAAGTTTCTGAATCAACTCTCCAATATCGTTGGAGTGCATTTTTAACACCCAACGGTGGCACAAACTATGAACTGGGCAATGAGAAAGACCTAAAAATTTCAGTAGGATTGCATCCCGGAAATTACATATTGCTTTATACTGTTACAGACCCAAACACCCAGGTTTC
Source organism: bacterium A37T11 (assembly GCA_900109895.1). Lineage (GTDB taxonomy): Bacteria > Bacteroidota > Bacteroidia > Sphingobacteriales > Sphingobacteriaceae > A37T11. The sequence continues at coordinate 11,048 of FOBR01000018.1, read as the reverse complement.
CTATTATAAAGAATTTCAGCTCTATGTAAATAGTAAGCTGAGTGAAGGTTGGCTGGTATTAGAGCGTAAACCTGATGGAACAAATGACATAGCTATCGTCACGCCTGAAAGTAACATTATCCATGATCTATACCGTACAGCCAATACAGACCTGCTACCTAAAAACACAAAATCGGTTCGCGTACTTAATGCAAACTTAGTTCAACAAATATTCGCATACGGAGAAAAAGATGCTGTTCAAGTAGACTATGCCAGTTTTTCAAAAATTAATGGTTTGCATGATTGGTTTTATCAGTCCCAACTCCCAGGGTATATTCAGGCACACGCATATACAAAGTATGCCTATGGAGCTTTTATGGTCCTAGCAGACGAATTTTATGTTGACATTAATATACCCACATTCGTAACCAAATATGGCGCTCCAATACGTGGAAATTGGAAAATATCTCCATTTCTTTTTCCAAAACAATTCATGGGTCAGTGTTTTGTATATGACACCAAAAACCAGCGATTCCTTTCTCATGAAAATGGCTTCCTCAACGGATTTTCTAATCCGGACGGAGCTGCTTTTGATATGAATAATGTTGGGAAAGAATTGATATATGGAGGTCAAAGTATCAGTGGGTTTTATAACTGCGTCATGAAAGATAATTCCGGAAGAGGACGATATGTGTACCGCATAAATACCGCTGGCACCATAGCAGCAGCAGAAAAATACGATGTCAGCGATGCCATAAATATAGCAGATGCCCAATTTTTTGCATCATCAGGATTATATCTCCAAATTTACTATACTGTATCAAATCGTATATATCTCTTAGATATCCCAGCGAGAAAATCCCGGTTAGTATATACATTTTCTGAAGAGGCACAAATAACTGCTTTTAAACTGAAGCAGGCATTTGGGGCTTTTGTTCTATATCCAGATAACAACCGAAGTATTTGTGTGGCCACAAATGAAAATGGAGAAGGAAAATTATATACCTTTTCCATCACTAATACCGGTGATTTTTATAACCAAACCTATGAACATGTATATAGCGGATTCAATGCAATAATAGATATAGATTATAAAAACAGAAAATAATGAAAAATAGAATAACTAAATTCCTATTAATTATAGCATTGATATTTGTAGCCATTTCTGCAAAAAGCCAAAAACAACAAAAAATTCTAAAAATTGGTGATCCGGCACCTAAAATAACCACCTCTGGATGGATTAAAGGGAATCCGGTAAATAAATTTGAAAAAGGTCATGTTTACGTTGTGGAGTTTTGGGCTACATGGTGTGGCCCATGTAAAATGGCTATGCCACATCTTTCAAAATTAGCCAGAAAATACAGTGGTAAAGCTACAATTATTGGTTTTGACGTCCTTGAAAACCGCTATTCAACAAATAAAAAAGCAGATTACTTAGTCAAAGTGAAACAATTTGTAGATTATTTGGGTGATGGTATTGATTATACCGTTGCGGCAGACGTTGCTAATGATCTAACTTGGAATGACTGGATGACTGCGGCAGGATTGAAGGGGATCCCTACTTCATTTGTCATCAACCAAAATGGATGTATAGCATGGATTGGTCATCCTTTTGCAGGATTAGAATACGTGTTAGATCGGGTAATTACAGGAAAATTTGACAAACAGGATAAGAAAGATGTAGACACATTAATAAAAAAACAAAATGACCATCTTTCCTTGCTTCGCATCCAATATATGGAATATATAAAAAATGGAAATGACAGCGCAGCTTTTAATGTTGCTCAAGAATGTGTAGAAAATTCGCTATTGGGAAAAGGCATTTTCATGACTGCTTGTTTTGACCTGTTGGAAAAGAACGACCAAAAAAAAGCACATCAGTATGCGCAACAAATAATGGAACGCTATGCAGACGATCCAATTTCATTAGCGATGTTTGGAAAAACTGTAGTTGAGAAAGATAATACTGAAGACAAACGCCTTGGTTTACGTATTATGGAGCAAGCTTTTTCAAGACTTTCGCCAATAGATTCTTATTCGTATAGTGAGATGGCAGCCGCCTACTTTCAGGTAGGAGACCTAAAAAATGCAATTAAGTTACAGCAAAAGGTTATTGATATCATAAATGATCCATCATTATCTCAGCAGAATGAAGGAGTAAAAATAAAAGCAGAAGAAAACCTAGCCAAATATAATGAAACAATGAAATAACTAAAGAAAGACAATTTAAGTACATTTTAGGACCTTAAATTATTTTTGTTTGTTTGGATATTTCATTTGAATATTTAAATTTGAATAAAAATTTGGGGTAGATTGATGTTCTACTAGGGTTGTGGACTATCTAGTGAAGTTAGATTAATAAGGAACGTAAATTATCATGAAAAAGATTTTAATGCTAACGATGACATTACTTTCATTAAAGAGCATTGGCCAGGTAAATGATTCTACAAACATTGAAGTGGTATACACCAAGCAAACTGTTGATCCCAATATTGTTTATTTCGTTAATGGGCAGTTAGTATCCAATCAGGATTTTTCAACAATTGGACCTCTGGATATAAATTTGGTCAAAAAAGATACCATATTTAATGGACACACCTATACAACCCAAGTATACTTTACCACTAAGAGCGATCACGTCCCATCATTTATAACCTTAAACGCACTTAAAAAGAAATACACCAACTTAAAAGATGGCCCGAGCGTCTATATGATTGATGACCGATTAATCAACAGTAGCGATGAGGAGCAACTGGTCGATGAAAAGGCAGTTTTGCGAATTACTATAGATAAGGTCAATAATCCGCAAAAAGACATGGCTGTCGATGTGATCAAGGTATATACGAAATTTGGGGAGAATGCCCAGAATGCAAAACCCTAGTGCCCCGCCTATCAAAGATTGAGCATTAAACCATCGTGCTGGTTCTTTGCAACATATGCGTACGTATTTGCAACATAATCGTACTTATATTTAAAAGCTTATAAGGATATTTGTAGCACAAATTCAAATTCATTTATTATGTTGATCACAACAAATGTTTTTTTCTATCTTAGCCTAAGGCTTCTTACATGCCTGCCTGCTGATGATTTTAAGGAGGGGGATATTATTTTTCAGCAGTCAACCTCCAGTCAAAGTTTAGCCATCCAGGCCGCGACCCATTCGCCCTATTCTCATTGTGGTTTAATAACTAAAAGGAGGGGAGTACTCGTGGTTTATGAAGCCGTCCAGCCTGTAAAATACACGCCTTTATTGGATTGGATAGCGCGAGGAAAAGGTAAACATTATGTCGTTAGACGTCTAAAACAAGCCGAACGAATTTTAACACCGTCCGTATTGCAAAAACTAAGGTTAGAAAGTAGCCGTCTTTACGGAAGAGATTATGACTTGGTTTTTGGTTGGAGTGACCGACGAATTTACTGTTCAGAACTCATATGGAAAATATATCAGCGCGCAACAGGTTTGGAATTGGGAAAGTTACAATCCCTTAAGACGTTAGATCTGAGCGCTGCCCCGGTCAGGAAAAAACTAATAGAGCGATATGGCAACCATATCCCTCTCGACGAACCGATAATTACTCCAGCAGCTATATTTGGCAGTCCATTGCTCCAGACAGTTAAAGAACAATGACAAAAGGATAATAATTATCAAAAAGTTGATCAGGCCTGGTTGGTCGTCCGGGCAAAACTGTGCAGCAATAGCGGAACGTTGATAAATCGATGCGATATCAGGAAAGAATGGTGCCAATATTGCGGTATTGCTGGCACAGAATTTAATTGCATTGTGAAAAATTTATTTATATATTTGAAAATAGACGTATATTAAGGAAACTTTGATTCACTTTTGGATCTAACCTTTATTCCAAATAGATTTATTAATGTATTATTTAGCATAAAGGCAAATGTTGAAAATTTTCCTCTTTCCAAGAAAGATAAAAGAGGAATAAAAAAAATGCGTGAAGAAATCGAACTTTTGGGCCATTTTGAGTTTTATCATCACAGAAAATGAAATAATACATGAAACAAAACATAAGCATAAAGGAAGGGACAGCAGGTGAATACCTATCTGTAGCGGGCGGTAATTACCGAATTATTATTTCAGGACAAGAGACCGATGGTAACTATACGGTCATCGAAATGAACGTACCACCAGGTGGTGGACCAGCACCCCATTCACATCCCGCTATGGAAGAAACGTTTTACCTTTTGGAGGGTCAATTGGAATTTAAAACCGAAGAAGTAAGGCAAGTAGTTGGGGAGGGAGGCTTTGTTAAAATTCCGAAGGGTGGCGCCATTCACTGTTTTAAAAACACATCAAGTAAAATTGTTCGGATGATTTGTACCGTTATGCCTGCAGGCTTAGACAACTATTTCAGGGAAATTGGTATACCTGCAGAAGCAGGAGAGGTAATTCCCATGCCTATACTTACCCAAGAGGCCAAAAATAGAATACAGCAACTCAACGAAAAATACGGAACACAAACCTATCCAATGGATTATTTGGATAGTAAATGAGTCAATATATAGGTGTAATCTATTGGCAAAGTAGTATGCAAAATGGGCCGGCAAAATGGATTATCCTAGTGCCAGCCCAAATTAATAATAGGCATTATCAACTAAATACAATAGGCTTCCGGCTCGCTTGTATTCCAGGATGTTTTCTTAACCTATTGATTGAAAAACGTGAAGGTATAAAAGTAGACTGCTTTTTAGCTGAAATAATTGTTTTTGTAATAGCAGGCTGCTTTTTCTGCACACCTTGCTCTAAAATCTCGTCGATCATGTTAACTTTAAAATAAATTTAATATAGTATATAATAATTGATGCAAAGGTACGTTACATTAAAATGTTAATTGTAGGCTTAGTGTCAAAAATACACACCTAAAATAGGTTCGCTATATAGATGTATTGCAACACTTTAGTGACATATATTTATCATTAAGACTGGTGCATTAATTGGCCATTATATCTGACCATTTATGCTGAGCCATTGATTTCGTCGAAGAAAACTGTGGAGAAAGTGCTGGATGCCATCATTAAAGACAATAAAACCATAATTAGAGTATAAGACATTTTTGAGGGTTTTTATACAATAATTCAGTAGCAAAACGTTTCTTTATCCATGCAATTCCCAGCAATTTCTTGATTGATCCAAACGGTGTAATATTGGCCAGAAACTTATCAGGCGCATCGCTAGACAAAAAGCTAAGTGATATTTTTAAGGAGTAACGAGAGAGTGAGTTGCATGGCACATGGTCGCGCGTTTTAGTAGGGACAAGGAATCATCATACTCCTAATAGCAAAGGTTCTATTATGGCTCTCCCTTTTTAAGGTAATTATTGGATGAACCCCAAGCCCTACCCCTTAACAGCATATCACATTATAAAGGCAGGAAGCAGCATAACTAGACCATTTAACTTGGGCAGCGGCCGATGAATCGATCCCTAATAGCAGCCGTCGTCAGGAACGAGCAAAAATTCCCCCATTGCAAAGCGTGGTCAAACCGCATATAACAATAACCTGAAGCCAGGGAGCTACTTGATGGGGCTGGTTTTATGGAATTAATTGCCTTTTCTCATCTCAATATAAAAACATCAGCCGCATAGGTTTCCATTTCGTGTCCGCCTGAAGCTTGGTCAGAACGGCCGTGGACTCTTCTGTCATGGGCTATAACGCGATAGCCTTTTTGCAGGAAGAACATCATTCTCTTAAACGGTTTTATCGCAGCCAAGGTGCAACAAGCGGTTAAAGTTTGTAGCTAAGAGAGAGGCTTTATTCTATTGGTATCAAATTCGTAGCAGCCATTATCCGGTACGGGTAAAACATCCTTTTCCGTGCAGTGGTCAGCAATATCCTGAAGGGCGGGGAAAATCTGACCCCGGAAACCATCTTAAAAATTGGAAGCCGCATTGTATATAGGTCCTATATCCGGTTTGTACGGTTGAGGTCCACCCTAACATTAGCCTAACTTCCGATTTAAAACAATTAATTTTTTATTTCTTGACTTTTGATCAGGACGGGGATATAAAACAACAGCATAATTATTTTCACTGGTTTTATTTATGCCAGAAATAATTAAATCTTGATGATCCATAGGAAAAACCTCGTTTGTCAACATATTCTTATATCCTGCCACGTCTTTGTTATAAAAAAGTTCCAACAGGTTATCTTCCTTGGTTGTAAACCATCCATTGCCAAACTCTCCATTAAATCGGGTAACAAAAGTATCCTCAGCAATTCTTTCAGGAGCCCAGGTATTATATAATTTTTCCTTTAAATCAAATAATGGAACCTCTTTTATCTCTCCATGAACCGATATTGATTTAATACTTATTTTACCATTCTCTTCACATAAGATATTTGAAGTACTTTCGAAGGAGAGTTTTAATATTTCTCTATAGAAGTTCTGTTTTGTTAAAAGCTGCCTTTCTTTTTTTACATTACCAAATTCATCAATTTGTCTGTGTGTCAAACCATTTACATTTTTAGCTAGCAGATGAATTTCATTGTCTTTGATAGAAATTTTATTATTCTTTGGAAACCCAATTTTTATAAGATGTTTTTTTTTAATAGTTCCATTTTTAAATTCAATAGCCAACAGTTTATCGGGTTTTGTGTCTGAAAAATTATCCACTTCGTAAAAAATGGAAAACTGATTTATTGTACCGACAAATTTTCCGGAAAAAGGTCTATTACCTTTAGGTAACGCAGTATTTTCCCTGTTAAAAACAGGAATACTAATCTCCAAATTTTTGTCAGGGTGGTATGGTTGCAGAGATACATAATTCTGCTGTGTTGGGCTTAAAAACAATGTAGGTAAGATCCCATCATGTTCAACAAAACTTTCGACCCCCCCTTCAGGGTCCATAATAGAGTAAACGAGATCGTAGTTTTCATCTTTATGGTAAATGTAGTTGGCCAAAAGCATTTTTTCACCATATGAAATACATTCATGTGCCGATATCCCTGCCTCCGTAGTTAAGGTGGTCAATGTGCCCAGGCTCGTTTCAATAATGGTGGCTTGGAATGGATTAACCTTCTTTATATTATTCATGAAATTTACTAGTATTCTACCTATTTTTTGTTGCAAAATTAACTAAGCTCACAGATAAAACAAATCAGCGATCTATTAGGTCATTGCCGAATATAATAATAATTATGGTACAAATGTTTTAGGGTACCCACTTCGGTTACAGGAAAGGAATATAGAAAAGCAGTTAAGTAATACTCCGAATACAAATGTATCATATAAATGTATTTTTCTATATTTTTGACGGTCATTTTGGTCAATTAGCCGTATTTATGCGACTTTATAGTAAAAATTAATTTATGGCAACATTCGATCAGGCTGTTTTTTTTAAAGCGATATACGATTATACCGAAGAAGATTTAATTCAATATTTGAAGGAAAATTTTGAGGCCGTTCCGGCTTCCTCCAGGGACCAATTGGTTAACACGGTGATGCAACGCAAAAAATGGCAAGTGTTGGACTATATGCTTGATGAAGGGTTGATCCAAACTGAATTGTTTGAGTATGATTCTTTCGACGATAAACAAATTCAACCATTGATTGGTCAAACTAAGTATTTAAATCAGCAGGAATTGGCCGAATACCTGCCGCATTTTGAAAAGTTCTTGCAGGCATTGGAGGATATGGATGAAGAACTGGCTGGTCAAAATCTTTTGTCTTATGCGTTGGAAAACGGACTACCGGAAGAGGTGATCGCAGCAATTATCCATAAGGATATTAAGCTGGATTATCACAACAGGGCCGGGCAGAATTATTTGCATATTGCGGTGTCTCAAAGGCAAAATAGAAATTCAGGCTATTCTTTTGCCATTGCCAAATTATTAATAGAAAATGGTATTGATGTTAATGAGCACGATATTGAAGGTAAAACGCCATTGTACAGTGCGATAGAAAATGAGGGCTTAGTGAAGGCCGATACCATACAATTATTGGTGGAGAATGGTGCAGATGTAGTGGCAGAAGATAAGAAGGGCATTACTCCGCTTTTTTTCGTAAGTGTGTATACACACAATTTGGAACTGACCCGCTTGCTGCTGCAATATGGGACGCCCGATTTTACAAAGCGGAATAGAGAAGGTGAAATTTTTCTGAATGGTTATCTTAGACATATGCAAGTATCAGCGTCAGGTATTGAGATGCTGATCTATTTAATAGAAAATGGGGCATCATTAGCGTATACTTCTACCTATTATGGCAAAGAGAAATCGGGCATCGATTGGGTGATCGAAAAACCTTCAGAAATATTGAAATCACTACTTGACAAAAATTTGATAGATGTAAATTGGATCGATAACGATGGGCAAACGGTACTCATCAAAGTATGTCAAGTAAATACAAACCATGAAGAGGCTTTGGCAAAAGATCTTTATAGAAAAGTAAAATATTTATTAAAAGCAGGTGCTGACCCTTCCATGGAAGATCGTTTTGATAAAAAGGCGGTAGACTATGCCATGGATGATAATATGAAGGCAAAAATTGTGGAAACGTTATTAGAGAAATAAAAGTATGTCGCAATCATTTTTAGTTGCTTGTGAAGGCGGAAAAAGAAAAATAGCAGAAATACTGCTTGATAATCAACAAGTAGATGTAAAATATACGGATGAGAAAGGTCGAACCGCACTGCATTATTCGGCTTATCAGGGTTATACGGATATCGTAAAAAAATTGGTTGATAGTGGTGCTGATATTAATTATGAAGATCATCAAGGAGAAACGCCGCTGTATTTTGCTTTAATTAATAAGCAGAAACAAACAGCTTCATTCTTGTTGGATAATGGGGCAAATAGTAACATTAATGATTTTAAAGGAAATTCGCTCTTGCATGTGGTAGCGCAAACAGGGCAGCAGGAGATTGCCGAAAAATTAATTGGATTAGGTTTGGATGTAAATGCCCTGAACCAGGAAGCGGTGTCTCCGTTATTATTGGCTGTGCAGCACAAATTTTTACCAGTAAGTCAAGTTTTAATTAAAAACGGGGCCGATAGTAACTATACGGACAAAAATGGAAATACACCGCTCAACGTTGCCATTGCCAATAATAGCGTTCCTATTGTATCCCTTTTACTGGAAAATGGTTCACAAGTTAATCAACTCAACGATCTTAATGAAGGCCCCTTGTTACTGGCAGCCAGGTCGGGTAATCGGATGGTATGCGAAAAATTGATTGAACAGGGGGCCGATATCTTTACCGAGTCTAAAGAAGGTGTTTCTCCTGTGTGGTACGCTGTGGGGGCTAATCTGAAAGAGCTGGTGGCCTTATTTCTTAAGAAAGGTTTGTCGCCAGACTATGCCAGAAGTGTGGATGCGTGGGATGGAAAAGATGGGCATTATATGCAAAAATTGATTTCAAATACGGGTACCAGAACGTTTATTTTAGGCTTTGAACCTTATTATGCAGGAGAAACGTTGTTGCAATATGCCACTAAAATGGGCTATCTTTCCTTAGTGAAATTATTGTTGGATAGTGGCGCACTGATCGATAAGCAAGATGCTTCTGGTAATACCGCGTTGCATTATGCGGCTGCTTACGGCAAAAAAGATGTCCTACGTTTTCTATTGACCAATGGTGCGGTAACAGATACCGCCAATGTGTTGGAACAAAAACCGATAGATTATTCGAATATGAATGGCTTTAGTGAGATAACGGCCTTATTAATAGAATTTGGCGCCAAAACCAATGCCATAGCTGATGGAGAGGTAGCTGTGCCGCAAAAGCCTAAAATAGATAATATGGAAGACAAAAAGAAGGCGCTGTTATCGCTTAAGGAGCTTTTGGATGCCGGGATATTGACGGAGGAAGAATTTACTACAGAGAAAAAGAAGATCCTGGAAGCTAGCTAGCTATAGCTTGAGTAGAATACCACCATCTTCTTTTAACTGTAATAGCCTGCAGGCTGGCAGGCCCAGGCAGATCAGCCCACAAAACAGGGCAGAAAGTGTGTAATTGTTTATTTTCATACTTCACAAAAGTTATCGTAATATTCAATACATGTTATTATGCGTCAAATATGGTTGTTCCCCTTAAAATGATGGCCAGTATATAGGGGGTAATTGTCATAAATGCACATATTATCCAACACCAAACCAACACTGTTAAAGAACGTTATTTCGGTCCCGGAATGATGCTTCTTCATTTTTAGGCTGCTCGTCATGGGTCTGCGAAACACAGGGGCGAGTGGTCTTTTTAGTGTCTAAAATATTCATTAAACCTCCATCTGGCGAGGTGACTGATGAGGCGGTCGTGAATTATTGATAATTGAAAGCAATCGGCAATTGATAAGTTACCCTGATGGGCTTTCCCTTTTTGTTGACCGGGTTTCCATCGCGGCATTTTCCTGACAAGGCGCAGTGCTTCTTCATCGAGTGAAGGGTATAGAGGCTGCACTATTTGCGCATCGGTTACTTTGCCCGTTCGGTCAATAACAAATTTAACCATGACCTTGCCTTTTATCCTGGCTTTTTGGGCATCAGCCTGTATGATATCATTTATATCTCCCCAAGTTTCCCTACCTTTACTCCATGCAACCCCATTATTTAGTTGTAACAGCCATTATCACCAGTTACCACTGGGAATTTCCGGGAGGAAAGGAACCTCATTGAAGTCAACCCTAATATTATTTAAAAAAGCAAAGAAGAAGAGTAAGACACTATGCAAATAGGAAGATTGATGCTGTTTTTATTATTTCTCCAAGTAACCCCGGTTTACAGCCAGGATAAAACTTTCACCGCTCAGGTCGTCCGAATAATAGACGGAGATACCATGGAAGTATTGTATCAAAAAAATACCAATAAAGGTACGCCTGGCTCATATAGACAGTCCCGAAAAAAGAGGGTCGCAACCCTATGGAAGCCAGGCAAAACAAGCCTTATCTGACCTGTGCTTTGGCCAAGAAGTAACCGTTTATGGTAAAAAAACAGATCGTAACGGCCGGCTCATAGCCGTCATCAAAAACCAACAGAAACAGATCGTCAATCAGGAAATGGTGAAACAAGGCATGGCGTGGCATTTCAAAAAATATTCTACAGATCCCATTTATACCCA
>FOBR01000020.1 GCA_900109895.1 bacterium A37T11 | reverse complement strand
CCTTGCCACCATATACAGGTGGCCTTCCTTTCTTGCCGGTTTTAGGCCCTTTGTAAAGGTATCGCAGGTTTGCGTCGTCGCGCAGCCTGCAGACAGTTTTTACTCCAAATTAACTCAGCCTGTCAAGCGAGCGGCATCGGGAAAATAGCAAAAGGAGACCCCGGTGAACTGCAGGAGAACCGAGGCTCCTGAAGGGGTTGTCCCGGCCGGGAGATGACCGGATGAGTTAATATATCAATACTTGCGGATACTGTTTGGTGATAGCTGGAGAGTCACGAATTTACATATACCTATATCTTGGTTTTTTGTGTTGAATAGAGCATATTTGTGCGGACTTCAAACAGTATGATATTAAGAAAAGCAAAGCCATCTGAGTTGCCAGTGATCTGGGAGATCATACAATATGCTATTTGGCAGCGCAAAAAAGATGGGAGTGATCAATGGCAACATGGCTACCCAAATGAAACGACGATACAGGATGATCTGGATAAAGGATATGCCTATGTGGTGACAGATGAAAATGAGGGGATACTGGCCTATGCAGCCATCATATTTGACAAGGACATGGCCTATGAAAACATCAAGGGCAGTTGGCTGAGCAGTGGAGACTATGCCGTGGTGCACCGTATTGCTGCGTCAAAAGAAGCTGCGGGAAAACGAGTGGGTAGAGGGCTATTGCTATTGGTAGAGGAATTATGCCTGGATAAAAAGGTATACAGTATACGGATTGATACTAACTTTGACAACATACCCATGCTGAAAATTTTGGAAAAATTGGATTATACCTATTGTGGGGAAGTTCAATTTGAAGGGCCAAGAAAGGCTTTTGAAAAGGTATTGACCGAACGCAAGCCTGGACATGCCTGAGTGTTAATACTTACTTTTAACTGAAGCCGGAGACTTCCTGGCCCGTTCCAATATATTGGCCACCACTTCATCATTACTGGCTATGTAATGATGAATTTCTTTAATTTTATAGAGCATGTAACCTTTTATTTCAAGCGCCTGTACATAATAGGGATGAGTACTGTCTTTAAGTGCCAAATCAAAGCCGTTTTTGCTGAAAGCATCGTCTAGATTTAATAACGCTGCCTTCACTTTAGGAAACCAGGTATTAAATGTTTTTTTAGCATGATCGTATTTTAATAAAACATGGTCGTATTCAGTCATTCGCGGTAATTTTTGTAAAAAAGGTGCCGAAGATTCCTTATATAAATCGTCCAGTAAAACTTTGACTTGGGCTTCCGTAAGATGAAAGGCCGCATCTATTTGTTTATCTTTAACAGCATTTACTCTGTAATTATCCACAAAGTTACCTGCCATCATATTCAGGATGCCACTGCGCGTTCCTACCTTTCCAGCCATTTCAGAAAGATGATCCTTTAGCAATTGCTGGTACTGGTCATGTATGCTGGTTTTAGGTTTGGGGTAATACATGCTATAAGCCCCCTGCGGATCAACAGATGAAGCGGGGAAATCGTCAAAATAAGCTTGTATGGGACTATATATTTTCAGCTGCGCTTTGGCTGGTAAAGAAATATATACTAGTAAAAATAAGACAATTATCCGGATCATGGCATTTCCAGTTTAATGCTGGCATCCTGCCATCCACCTAAATAGGGCTTTCCAGAATGCGCCACAGATGCGTAAGGCATAAAAAGTACTGTACCCGTTTGCAAAACATTGGCTGGTTTGAGTCCATACGTTTCGCTGGGGTAAAAATCAGATGCTTTTAGTCGTAAAGCCTGCCCGTTTATAAGTTTAGCGGTTATTTTATATTTTCCTACGGGGATGTTATTGATATTAAAGTTAAGGTTACCCACTTTTTTCCTAATCACAAATGTTGTTCGTTCTTTTGCGTCAAGTAAGTAACCGTCGGGTACTAAGGTGATCTCTATCTCCGCATTATTGGGCAGGCTTTTCTCGGGCGACCATATATCTTCATATACATCATAGCTGATGCGGATAGCCCCGCCGAAGTAATTTTTATTATACCAGGGTTTTTCTGCTAAGGCCGCTGGGTCACCCTTACCAAAAGGCAGCAAAACAAAATTTTCCACACTTCCATCTTCAGAGGTATAATTATTTACCACGCCATCAGCAGGATACAATCCCTGGACCACGGGCAAACCTCCATATTCAAAAACATATCCTGCAGCGTAAATACTTACGGCACCAAATGGCGGTTTAATTTCATAATAGCCTTTGGAGTTGGTAGTGGTGGAAGCTTCTGAGTAGTAGCCACCAACGGCAGTGGAACGTACGCCAATATAAGCACCCTCAAGTGGCTGGCCCCACCGGTTCTTTACATATCCACGTAATATACTAGGCTTTTTTGAAACCGTTGCAAATTCAGGTATATCTGGCCTGGCTGTTCCCATTACATTTACATAATCCTCAGTTGCGGCAACAGGAAGCGTGATAGAATTTTCGGGCAAAGCATTGTAAGGAATGGGTGTTTGCCCCGTTCCTTGGTCAGGATCGTCAGTGTTATTATTGCCTCCGTTATCAGGACCCGCTTGTTTGGAGCATGCATGCAGGAATGTGGTGGCTAATAAAAGTATTGAAAAGAGTTTTTTCATGGGGGTTAAATTCAAAGTTTATAAATTTATATTTTTTTATTAGGGATGCTTTTAATATAATTTCGGTCTTCCTGCGTCAGTCCTTTACCGTTGGTAATGTGATAGATGATTTCCTGGATTTCACGGGTGACATCGCCATAAGAAAAATTGGTAGGTTCTGTGTTGTCAAAATCCGAGAATTTTATTTTTTTAGGTTTTAGAAGAACCATAAGTTCTTTCATTAGGGGTGAAGTAATGACTGGGCCAAAAACGTAAGTTGTATTGGAATCTGAACCTTTTTTATCTTTGTTTAAACAATAAAGCAGCAGTTTAATGGTACATGAACCTCCGGTACCTCCCGGATTGGCGACAATGGTAATTGGAAATCTTTCCACCATATATCCATGCTGCCATTCATCACCCTGACTAATGATGATCAGCCCATTAGGGATGTAATTTCCATTAACCAGTGTTGTTCCTTCAGGTAGTGTATACGTGGTATCTCTAGGATAGGTACTTTTTAATTTAAATTTGACACTTACCCACTCCCCACCGGTTCCATCGTACTGACATTCATCACCTTGCCCGCCTTCATCACATCCTGTAATTTGTCCGTCAATTTTTAACCATGAAGGGAGTTTTAGTAGCTCTCCTTCTGGCAATCCGGGTATGTCTCCCATGCCCTTAATTTTACCGGGTTGTTCTTTTAACTGGGCAGCACTGCCCTGTCCTTTTGTGTTTTGTGTGTTGCAAATAAGCAACCATATTATCCATAAATAGGGTAGAGCCTTCATCGAATCTATTTCCTAATTTTAATACAGCCGCTAAAATACAGCAACTGAATGATGCGATAGGTAAATTTCGATTAACGGCCTTATTTGCCGATGAATTGCAAGATACGTGGATGTAGGTTAAAATATCATTTTTTTAAATGATGGGAGATGCTTTCTTCCAATGGCGATTTCAAGGCCCGTTGTGAGCTGTATAAAAGTCTTGCCAATGTCCTTATAAAGTTCGTTGATGTGCAGGATGTTTACGATATATGATCTGTTAACTCGGATAAATAGCTGTGGATCTATCTTTTGTTCGATAGCCCCTATGCCAAAGCTGCTTAGGTAACTTTCATCCTTGGTAAAAATCTGGGTGTAGTCTTTTTCTGCCTTAAAGTAAATGATTTCGTTGGTGTCCAGACTCTTCATCCGATGCCCTTTTTGAACCAGGATCCGCAATAGAGGGAGGTGATATTGATTGATGAAGTTTTCTGTTATGTTATTGACACCTGTGCTTTCCAAATTTCTGAGTACTTTAAAGATGGCCTTGTCAAAGCGTTCTTTGGTGTATGGTTTTAATAAATAATCTACGGCGTCGTGTTCAAAAGCGGATATTGCAAATTGGTCGTAAGCTGTGGTGAAAATTACTTGTGGCAGGTAATTGGTTTGCTGTAGTACCTGAAAGCCGTTTAATCCTGGCATTTGGATATCCAGAAAGATCAGGTCAGGCTCTAGCATGTTGATGTATTTGACGGCTTCCAGACCATTTTGACATTCGCCTGCTATTTTCAGATCGGGATAACTGCACAGGTATTCCCTGATTAGCGTTCGTGAGCTTATCTCATCATCAATGATCAATACCAATTTTTTAGACATGGGTAAGTGGAATTTTAAATGAAAAAACGAATCCGGATGGGGTGTTTTGTGTAATATGTAGTGGCTGATTATATATTAACAGGAGCCTTTTTTGTGTATTTTGGATGCCAATACCGCCAGCAGACGTAAGTGTAGGCAGGTCTGCTTGGAGGCCGATGCCGGTATCTGCTACGCGGATGGTTGCGAAGTTTTCTTCTTTTGTGATATGCAAACTGATTTTTCCGCCTGCAATGCTTGGGGCTATGCCATGTTTAATGGCATTTTCTATAAAGGGTTGTATGATCATCGGGGGAACCAGTAATGTATCAAGGTCATGGTCTACCACAATTTCAAAGGTTAACCGTTCTTTAAACCGTTTTTCTTCCAGGTGGAGGATGGCCTCTATAAAATGAAGTTCGTCTTTTAATGGCAGCCATTCCTTTTTTGATGCCGCTATGGAATATCTGAACGTATCTGCCAGCCAGGCGATGAGCTGCCGGGTATCTTCCTGCTGTGCAGGTACGGATGCACTGATGGTTGTTAAGGTATTAAATAGAAAATGCGGGTGTATTTGTGCTTTTAAGGCGTTTAGTTCGTTGGCATGGGCCAGGCCTTGCAATATCTTTTCCCGTTTAAGCAATGCTTGCTGTTCCAGGAAAAAATGGTAAGTATTAAGTATGCCAAATGCGAGTACGTAATATATAATAGCTTGTAGCAGGCTGGCAGGGTCAACGACCTTTTCGAAGTCCATTTTATCGCTAATGCCGAACAAAACCAGGTTAAATCCGGTGAGCAAATGCCACAAGATGATGTATACTGGGCAAAGTAGTACCTGTACAATCAGTTTTTTTCTAAATGATAGTTTACGGAGGTTATAAAAGCAAAACCAGATAAATGGAACGGATATAAGGGCCATTGATAAAAAATCAATGGTGTGTACCGCGATATAATGAGGTCTTTGCACTTGCTTAACGGCGGCAGTTAATATATTGATGGCCGCAAGGATGGCGCAAAGCGTTAACCAAAGTATAAATTTTTCAAGGAGTTTTTTCAATGTTCTAATTTTAATCGGCAAATTAAGTAGTTAGTAACCGTAGTTTCAGTATTTATCGATAAACTGCCTCCTAAACAGACGATCTGCTTATGTAAGCAATATATATGTGGACCATATAATCT
Organism: bacterium A37T11; assembly: GCA_900109895.1. Classification (GTDB taxonomy): domain Bacteria; phylum Bacteroidota; class Bacteroidia; order Sphingobacteriales; family Sphingobacteriaceae; genus A37T11. Next base: position 109,294 of record FOBR01000020.1, on the reverse strand, counting down.
ACGTCGGCAAATCAAGCACAATATCGCAAAAAAATAGCTGTTCATCGAAATTAAATATGCGGTTTAATGTTTCGGTCTACTTTTATCGCTTGTATTAGGGCATTAAGCTCATTAAACAATAAAAACATGAAAAATTTAATCATTTCACTCTTTTTTTGCCTTCCGTGCAAGGCACAGTTGTTTAAAATAGTTAAGGACAGAGCGGTACAGTCTACGGCCAACGTTATTGGAGATGGTATTGATAAGGCCATAAAAAAAAGTGCGGGAAAGGCTATTGAAGATAGAATGAATGGAAATCAGACAGCGAGCACGGGTGTTTATACGAAGTATGATTTTGTTCCCGGCGACAGTATACTGTATGCCACAGATTTTGTGCTGGACAATGTAGGTGAACTGCCTGCTGGCTGGAATTCAAGCAGTAATGGTGTGGTCGTTGAATCTACAAGTCCTGCTGGTAAATGGTTGCAGCTGAACCAGGGCATATTTCTGGCTGGGATTCAAAATAATACGTTTGGAAAGAATTATAGTGTTGAATTTGATGTGTTACTGGACGTAACTTCCAAAAGCGGGTATTATTTGCCACCTATTTATTATGGCGCGCTTGGCAGTGGTAAACTAGAAGCTACCAACAATGTATTTTTGAAAGAACCCCATGTTAATAATGCATTTGAATTTAAGATTGAGCCCAAAGAAAATATCCCGTCGGTCTTCACCCTGAAGAGTTTTGAGGAAGGAAGGGAGACATTTAACAGTGAAAGCAAACGGCTGGAATTTTTCGCCGGTACACTTAGAAAAGTAGCGCATTATGCCATTTCTGTGCAAAATACACGTTTGCGCATGTGGATCAATGAGGTCAAAGTGATTGATGTGCCCAAGGCGGTCAATGTGCATGTCCCCATAAACCAATTATATTTCAAGACTGAAAACACGGGTGGGTTTGGGGAGGGAAGCTACCGCTACCTGATCAGTAACTTAAAAGTGGCTACTGGCTTTCGGGATAACCGGTCTAAACTGATTAGTGAGGGTAAGCTAGTAACCACGGGTATATTGTTTGATGTGAATTCTGCAGAAATTAAGCCCCAATCGTATGCTGTAATTAAGGAGATAGCTACCATACTAAAGGAGCATGGCGATTTGAAGATCTCGATCATCGGCCACACGGATGCTGACGGCAATGCGGATGCCAATTTAGTACTATCCGAAAAACGTGCTGCGGCAATAAAGGATTTTTTGGCAAAGGAGTTTGCTATTGATGGAAGCCGCCTAACCACGGTGGGCAAAGGTGCCAGCCAGCCCATTGCAGATAATAAAACCAGTACTGGCAAAGCCGCCAACCGCAGGGTGGAGTTTGTAAAGCTTTGAGAACGAAAAATATGGGATCACTCTTTCTCCGGAAGGGTAAGTTTGAGTTCATATAAAGAAAAATTGCTGTTTTCCACCCCGGTGAAATACAGCGAACCGTTTTCTGCAGCAAACAAATGAAAACCATTAAAATCTCTGAATTTTTCAATTTTGAATTCTTTTGCATACCATTTTCCTGTTGCAGGATTATAGATATGAAATTGCCCGCCTCGGTCACCAACGATGATACGATCTTTAAAACTAACGACCTGGTGATCATTGGATGTAAAAAGGGTGTTCGAAAAGGGTATGGTAAAAGATTCAATGGTGAGATTTTCGGTATCGTAAATAACCCCCTGATTTGATTGTTCGCCGGCAAAGAAAAAGATCTTTTTATTCCAGGCAATGCCGTCTCCTGTCTTTAAGTCATAGGGGATAGTAGGAAGTTTGGCCCAAGTCTTGGTTTGGGTGTCATACACTGAAAAGCTTTTGGGATGGTCTCTTCCACCGGCAGCGTAAATTTTGTCACCGTAGGCTACAATAGCCCGTTCGCCATCTTTTACATCGTCGGGATAAGTTATTTCGGCCCAAGGGTTGAGATAGATGATCATGCCACCCATGCGGTACTGAATGGCGGTTGACCCCAGATAGTATAATCCGCCAGTAGCATTTATAATTCTGGAGCCGTAACCAGCAAAATTAAGGTTGGTGTTTACTTTAAGATCTGTAAAGGTGTTTTTGGCTATGTCGTATTTTTTGAAGAAATTCCCGTTGCCAAAATAAACGGTGTTGTCACGGAAACCAAAGTGGTAGTTGCTATTCTGTTGTAGCCCTGGCGAGTTAGTGGTAGTGATGACTTTGACGGCCTCCAAGGCATATTCAGTAGAGGCTGGATCCACTTCATTAGGGCTTGAGTTGCTTTTTTTGCATGATTGGAAGAAGGCCAGCAAGCCTATGGTTAAAAAGCCAGCTAGTGTGTAGATGGGATATTTCATAGTTTTCATTTTGTTTATAATAATGATTGAAACAAAAGTACCGACGTCCATGCATATGTTTTACGGTAATGAGCCAAGGATTCGTTCTATCGCGTGAAATGGTAGTTTGGATGATTAAATGGCAGCCATGTACGCAGAATAAATTGAGTGCTAAAACAGCCTCTATTGATACGCGCGTGGAAGACAGGAACAATCACCTTTAATACAGTTGGCTGTGCAAAGCATTGCACAATAGATAAGTATTTGCTATATTGCGTGTCTTAACCAATAATGAGCATGAACAGATACTTCAAGGCAGTTTCGCTAATGGCAATCTGCCTCCCGCTGGCCGTAATCGGGCAAATTTCTCACCGGCATCTTTTGCAAAAATTTACGCCCCAGGAAGTGGCTTTGTCCCTGGTTTCCAGAGAAGATTTTAAACCGTTTCCCCAAAACCCGGGTCAATGGCAAGGCATTTTGCCCGATACCTTGGCTGCTAAGTTGTTAAGTAAAGGCGATGCAGCGTTAAAACAGGTGTTCAATGATATCCCGGCTACGGTTATGCTTGATTTTGTAAGGAATGGGAACCGGACCCGCTATGAGCAATTATCTTTTGAAAAACGCAGCTGGTTGCAGGATTTGGTTATGGCCGAAGCTGTGGAAGGAAAAGGTAGGTTTGCCGATCAGATAGTCAACGGTATATGGTCTATTTGCGAGGAAAGCTTTTGGGGTATTAGCGCGCATGTGGGTATTCAAAAATCTGGCAGCGGCCTTCCGGACGTAAAGGACCCTATTGTTGATCTATTTGCAGCGGAGACGGGTTCTTTGTTGGCCTGGACTGATTACTTGGTGGGACCGCAACTCGAAAAGGTGTCCAAGCAGGTGCGCCCGCGCATCAGCTATGAAATTGAACGACGCATTCTGACTCCTATGACCACGGCCAAATATGGATGGATGGGGGGTGGCAACCCAGAAGCTAAGTTAAACAATTGGGCGCCATGGATCGCCTCAAATTATCTGGCTATGTTACTGCTTATCGAAAAGGATACCCAAAAGCGGACAGAAGGTGTGTATAGGGCTATGCGTATAGTGGATCAATACCTGGATGGTTTGGGAGATGACGGAGCCAGTGATGAAGGTCCGGGATATTGGAATGCGGCCGGAGGTTGTGTGTATGATGCAATCAACCTACTTTCTGATGCCACCCGCGGCAAGATATCAATTTATCAGGAGCCGTTTGTAAAAAGAATGGCTAGTTATATTTATGAAACGCATATTGCAGGTAACTATTTTATCAACGTAGCCGATGCCCATGCCACACTTGTGCCTGATGGGTTAATGGTTTATCGTTTTGGAAAGGCGATTCAAAATCCGGAGTTGGCCAACTTTGGTAGTTGGGTATTTTATCAATTGGGAAAAGAAGATGAAGGTACACAACGATTTTTTCGCTCGCGCTATCTCTATAACCTTCTCGCGGTTAAAGAGTGCAGTGCCTACCCGGCCCAGGAACAATATGCGCCGGATTTATGGTACAAAGATGTACAACTGATGGCCTCTCGTGCTGAAAATGGGTTATTTGTATCGGCACATGGCGGAAATAATGGCGAAAGCCACAACCACAACGATGTAGGCGATTTTACGGTATACGCGCAAGGACAGCCAGTGATCATTGATGTGGGTTCAGGCACATATACAGCCAAAACCTTTTCAAAAGACCGGTATAACATTTGGTATAATACATCGGCATATCACAATTTGCCGGTTATTAACGGAAAAGAGCAAGGGGCAGGCACTAAATTTTCCGCTCGTGATGTGAGCTATGAGCTTACCAAAAAGCAGTCTGTGCTTCGGATGGATATTGCAGGGGCATATCCGCCAGAGGCAGGTGTTAAGTCTTGGCAACGCCGTGTGGAAATGGATAAGAAGGGAGAAGTGCTGATCAGCGATCAGTATACTATGGACACTCCTCTTAGCAGCCTTACCCAAACTTTTATGACGGTAAGCAGTTTGGATATTTCAAAACCCGGCAAAATAGGCTTCGGAATTACCGGACAGCATCCGATAGTGCTAGTTTATGACCCAGCGTTGTGGGATGTAACGAAAGAGAAGATAGCATTAACCGCCCCTGAAGATCAATTATTGAAGTCGTCATGGGCTCACCAAGATATTTGGCGTGTGCTGCTGACTGCTAAGTTCCATGATAAAGTGAAGACGTATAACTTCCGAATTTACTTAAAGGTATTTGAAATATAAAGTTAAATTATGTTCAAATACCTCATTTTGTTGTTGTTATTAGTTTACAAAGTAACGCTCAACTTAAAGCTTACCAAATTAGTTCTGACTTTTCCTTTGCCAAATTCGTCATTTATGGCATATTTGGCATTTAGTTTACCTGAAGTCCAATCAGCTGAGAGACCCCAGGCTTTCCGCCTCAGTGTGATGCCAAAATTTGAACGTAATCCCAATGTACCTTTACTCAGGATGCCATGACTTTCATCATCATCTTCATCCGGAACGAATGAGAATTTGGTATTTGTATCGGATTCATCATTGTATTCTTCATATTCTATGGTATTAAAATAATAGCTTAAATCTAACTGGACGCGTATATCGAGGACCAATTTTTCAATTGGGTTTATGGAAATGACGGGTCCCAACCTGGTGGAAATCGTTCCGGCATGATACGTGTAACTTTCGTCATCGCCCTGTTCCAAATTTCCAGTCCGGCTTTTATGATAAGAATCCCAATCCAATGGACTATAATTTAAAGAAAGATAAGTCCAGTCTAAGCCTATTTTAGTAGGAAAAATAGGCAGCAGACTGTTTTTGTGTAAATAAAACTGGTGCCCAAACTCTAATGTATAACCCGTTTTTGCACCAAATTGTCCATTGAGTGCATTGTCTTCCGGAGAAAGTGTTTCGTTAAGTTTATCGCCCAGATGGTTAATACCTACTCTTATATAACCTTGGGAATTTGATCCGTTTTTCGTTATTTGGCAAAATACACTTCCTGCAAATGGAATAAGTAAACATAATGTAATAAACTTTTTCATGAATGGGATTTAAATTTCTTGAATGCAAAAATAATTGGTATTACACAGTTAGTATATAGCTATTTCTAGTCATTTATAATCCCAATGGAGCGGTTAATTTTAATAAAGAAGTTTGAAAAATATGGTTTTAACATATTTTAACACTCATTTTACGCCCGAGACTTGCATAGCGTCTGCTGAATCTCTAAGTTTGGGCTGCTTTAAAATTTCGATCTAAATGGAAGAAGAATTCAATTCAAGCGTTAGCAGTACGAGCACAATTGGTACCGATATCCGAGCTCTCAATGAGCGGATAGAGAAGGAGAGTGCATTTATCGACCTCCTGTTCATGGAGATGGACAAAGTGATCGTAGGGCAGCGGTACATGGTAGAACGGCTTTTGATTGGGATGCTTGCCGATGGGCATATCTTGCTTGAAGGGGTGCCTGGATTAGCAAAGACGTTGGCCATAAATACCCTGGCGAAGGCGATCGATGCAGGTTTTAGTCGCATCCAGTTCACGCCCGACCTCTTGCCAGCCGATTTGCTCGGAACTATGATTTACAATCAGAAAAAAGAGGAATTTATTGTCAGGAAGGGGCCGTTATTTTCCAATTTTATTCTTGCTGACGAGATTAACCGGGCCCCGGCCAAGGTGCAGAGTGCCTTGCTTGAAGCCATGCAGGAGCGCCAGGTGACTATAGGCGACCACACATTTCCACTACCTTCGCCTTTCTTGGTTCTCGCCACGCAAAACCCAATTGAGCAGGAAGGTACCTATTCCTTGCCGGAAGCACAGGTGGATCGTTTTATGCTAAAGGTGGTGATTGGCTATCCAAAGAAGGAAGAGGAGATCAGGATCATGCGCTCCAATATAGATCCAAAAGGGATGGCAACCCCTGCTAAGATACTGACACCAGAAGATATTGTGCGGGCACGGAAAGTTTTGCGGGAAGTTTACATGGATGAAAAGATTGAACGCTATATTATTGATATCATTTTTTCTACACGCTTTCCTGATCAGCATAATTTAAAGGAATATAAAGACCTTATTAGTTACGGGGCTTCACCGCGGGCAAGCATTAGCCTGGCATTAGCTTCAAAAGCCTATGCCTTTATTAAGCGACGGGGATATGTAATTCCTGAGGATGTGCGGGCTGTATGCCATGATGTTTTAAGGCATCGTATAGGGCTAACCTATGAAGCGGAAGCCGAAAACGTAAATACAGAAACGATCATCACTGGAATCTTAAACGCGGTAGAAGTGCCTTAATATGGATGCTAAGGAGCTTATTAAGAAAGTACGCAAAATAGAGATCAAGACCCGCGGTTTTAGCACGCAGATCTTTTCTGGCGAATATCACAGTGCCTTTAAGGGCCGTGGTATGGCTTTTAGTGAAGTGCGCGAGTACCAGTTGGGTGATGAAATCCGAACCATTGACTGGAACGTGACCGCACGCTTCAACCATCCTTACGTAAAGGTGTTTGAGGAAGAACGTGAAATGACCGTGATGCTGCTTGTCGACGTGAGCGGGTCAAAAGACTTTGGTACGCAAACCCAGCTTAAAAGGGATTTGATGACAGAGCTCTGTGCGGTATTGGCCTTTTCAGCCATTCAAAACAACGACAAAGTGGGCGTATTGTTCTTTAGCGACCAAGTGGAAAAATTTATTCCACCCAAAAAGGGCAGAAGCCATATCCTGATGATCATTCGCGAGCTAATCGAATTTAAACCCACGCACAAGGGAACGGATATAGCGATAGGTTTGCGCTATTTTACCGGTGCGATCAAAAAACGCTGCACCTCCTTCCTCATCTCTGATTTTATGAGCGGGCCTTTTGAGAAAGAACTGAAAGTGGCAGGTAGAAAACACGATTTGGTGGCTATCCGGTTATTTGACAAACACGAGGAGGAGTTTCCCAACCTGGGTTTAATTCCGGTACGGGATGAAGAAACCGGAGGGTTCCACTGGGTTAACACGGGTGACAAGCGGGTGCGTTTGGCTTATAAAGCAGCGGCACTTGAACGTAAGGATAAATTGGAGGCATTATTTAAACGATCAGGGATAGATTTTACACAGGTTGGTACACACGAATCATACGTGAGGCCCTTAATGACCTTATTTAAAAGACGTGAATCAGCGCGCTAAGACTATGGACAGATCGTTAAAAAAAATCATATTTTTCTTCTCGTTGGTCCTCTTTTCATTTCAGGGTCGAAGCCAGGTTTTGAGTGTATCGGTCAAACTGGATACGGCCACGATCAAATTAGGCGATCAAACGATATTGCGGTTAAGTGCCACAGTCAAACCAAATTCATCGGTTCAATTTCCGGCTTTGGCGGATACGGTATCTTCTAAAATAGCCATTGTAGATATAGCCAAGCCTGATACGCTGAAGTCTGATCCGGAAAAATGGGTCATCACTCATGCCTACACGATTACATCTTTTGATGCCGGTGTACAGACGGTACCTTCTTTTGCCTTTGGGAATAAGGACAGTGTGTGGCATACAGATCCAATGCCATTGCAAGTGAATGCGGTGAGTGTGGATACGACAAAGGCAATTTATGACATCAAACAACCATTGGGGGTGTCGTATACATGGGTGGATTGGCTAAAAGATCACTGGTATTGGCTAGTATTGGGCATGGTGGTCATCTTACTTGTTATAGGCCTTTGGTGGTATTTCAAAAAAAGGAAGAAACCTGAGAAGGTTGTGGTAGAGGTGCAGCCAGACATCCCAGCACATGTACTGGCCTTGGATAAATTGGAAGCACTTCGTCAACAAAAATTGTGGCAAGATGGTCAGGTGAAGCTATACCACAGCGAGCTAAGCGATATTATACGTGAGTTTTTGGAAAAGAGATACCAGATACCGGCTATGGAGCAAACGACCGATGAGATTTTTTCAGGGTTGCGGCATCTGGATATTCCCGACCAAAACCGGAACCGGCTGCGGCAGATACTAAAATTGGCAGACTTGGTAAAATTTGCCAAGGAGAAGCCGCTTAATACGGATAATGAGCAAAGCATAGAAAATGCAATGGCTTTTGTTAGGGAGGCGGCACAATGAGTTATTTTAGGGGGATAGAATTTGCTAATCCTGCGTTTTTCTGGTTGTTGTTGCTGGTGCCTGTCATGGTGGCCTGGTATATATGGCGTAACCAAAAGCTACAGGGTAATCTAAATGTCTCTTCGGTAGCGTCATTTTTAACTGTTAAATCTTCTTACGCTACACTAAGACATTATAGCATTGTTTTAAAGTTGCTGGCCTTGGTATTCTTGGTAGTAGCCCTTGCCCGTCCGCAGTCTGCCTTAAGCTGGCAGGATTCCACTACCGAGGGGATCGACATTATCATCGCTACGGATATATCCGGAAGTATGCTTTCTGAAGACCTCAAACCTAATCGGCTGGAAGCCGGAAAAAACATTGCTATAGACTTTATCAAAGATAGGCCGGATGACCGTATTGGTCTGGTGGTGTTCAGCGGCGAGAGTTTTACCCAGTGTCCGCTTACCATAGACCATGATGTATTGATCAATTTATTTAAAGACATTAAGAATGGGATGATAGAAGATGGGACCGCTATCGGTATGGGGTTGGCCACGGCGGTTAGCCGGCTAAAAGACAGCGAGGCAAAAAGCAAAGTGGTGATCTTATTAACGGATGGTTCCAATACAACGGGCTCTATCCCTCCGTTAACTGCGGCAGAAATAGCCAAGCAGATGAGAGTTAGGGTCTATACAGTAGGGGTAGGAACTAAAGGAACAGCTCCATATCCCGTGCCTACACCATTCGGGATACAATACCAGCAGGTACCGGTTACGATTGATGAGGCAACCTTGTCTAAAATAGCCAGTATAACGGGGGGTAAGTATTTCAGGGCAACAAATAATAATAAATTAAAGGCCATCTATCAACAAATTGATAATTTGGAAAAGGCTAAGATCGCTGTGACACAATATCATAAAAAAACTGAACGGTTTTTCCCATTTGCGCTGATTGCTTTTGTCTTATTATTATTGGATTTTGTATTAAAAAATTCCCTATTTAAAGGGGCTCTTACGTAAGGGATATGATGCGTTTTGAACATACAGCTTGGCTATGGGGCTTAGTACTGGTGCCAGTACTTATCCTGGTTTTTTACGGGTTAAAGCGCTGGAAAAAAAAGGCCCTGAAAGCCCTGGGCGATGAACCTACGCTGCGGCACGTCATGCCTGAAGTATCGGCAGCGAGGGCAGGGTGGAAGTTTGTGCTTTTTTTGGGAGTTTATATTGCATTGGTATTGGGTTTGGCTAATCCGCAAGTGGGTACAGTCATAGAAGAGGGGAAGCGAAATGGGGCCGACCTGATGATCTTGCTGGATGTTTCAAACAGCATGATGGCTGGCGACCTGGCTCCAAGTAGGTTGGAGAACGCCAAACGGGCAATTTCACAGATGATAGACAAGTTGCATAATGACCGAATTGGTATTATCATTTTTGCTGGGGAGGCTTATGTGCAGCTGCCTGTGACGACCGACTACTCGGCAGCCAAATTATTTTTAAATAATATAAATACGAGCATTGTTCCTACCCAGGGCACGGCAATTGGTGCTGCGATCAATATGGCGATGAAATCCTTTGACTTGGTGAATGGTGGCAGCAAGGCAATCATCCTAATGACAGATGGCGAAAATCACGAAGACGATGCCGTTTCTGCTGCAAAGAATGCGTATTCAAAGGATGTGACGATCCATGTAATTGGCTTGGGATCACCGGAAGGAGCTCCTGTGCCTATTTTTCAGCAGGGCAATCCGGTGGGTTTTATGAAAGATGAAAAGAACCAGACGGTGGTGAGCAAGCTAAGCGAGGATATGTGTAAGGAGATTGCTGGGGCAGGCCGCGGGGTGTATGTGCGGGCATCCAATGCCAATAGCGGGATGGATATCGTACTGGACCAAGTGAACAAGATGCAAAAAAAGACCTACGACAGCAAAAATTTTAAAGATTATGAAGATCGTTTTCAGCTTTGTCTGGCGGCTGCGCTGGTGCTGCTGCTGTTAGAGTTTTTCATTTCTACGCGCAAAAAAGTAAGATTGCGGGCGTTTAATTTATTTGACTAAAGTAACATGAAACAGTTGATCATAGGAGCTTTAATATGTATACTAGGGCTGCCGGTTTTCTCGCAGCCGGCAAAGCGGGAAATCCACCAAGGGAATGAGCTGTATAAGAAGCAAAAATATGCCGAGGCGGAGGCTTTCTACAAGCAATCGGTGGATAAGTCAAAGGAGTCCTTGGAAGGCAATTTTAACTTGGGTGATGCTTGGTATAAACAAAAAAAGTATAACGACGCTATTGGAAAATTTACGGATATTGCATCCACATCATCCGATAAAAGCGTGAAGGCCCAGGCTTACCATAACTTGGGTAACGCCTTATTATCATCCAATAAATTGGAAGAAAGTATCAATGCCTATAAAAAATCTTTGATGAATAATCCAAAGGATGAACAGACCCGCTATAACCTGGCTTACGCACAAGAAAAGCTTAAGCAACAGCAGCAACAGAATAAGGATAATAAAAATAAGGATAAAAATAATAAAGACAATAAAGAAAATAAGGACCAACAGGATAAGAATAAAAAAGATAACAAAGATCAGCAAGGTAAAGATAAGAAGGATAAACAGGATAAAGATAACAAGGATAAAGACAACAAGGATCAGCAGAACAAGGATTCTGATAAAAACGATCCGAATAAAGATCAGCAGGGCCAACAGCCCAAACCAGATCAGTTATCTAAGGAAGATGCCGAGCGATTGCTGGATGCCTTGAACCAGGAAGAAAAGAAAACCCAGGACAAGTTAAAAGACAAAAAGGCAAAGGGTGTGAAGGGGCGTATCATAAAACAATGGTAGCTTTACAGTTCAAAATTATGAGAAACATTATTGGATTCCTTTTATTGTTTTGGACGTTTATGGCCGTTGGTCAGGAGGTATCATTTACAGCTTCCGTAAGCAATACAACCGTTGCCATCGGTGAAGAGTTTGAGGTAAGTTTTACGGTCAATGGAAATATTGAAAAGTTTGGCCCCCCCACTTTTGAGGGGTTTGAAGTAGTTTCAGGTCCCAATCAGTCATCCAGCATGACTTCTATAAATGGCAAAACGTCTGTAAGTGTGTCGCTGAGTTATGGATTAGTGGCACAAAAAGTGGGTGAATTTACACTAGGCCCGGCATCTATGCAGGCCAATGGGAAGCAATACCGCTCAAACACGATCCGGATAAAGGTGATTAAAGGGAGTGCGAATAGTAATCGGGGAGCTGCTAGGGGCGGAGGTGATGTTCCCGAAGGTAATGCTACCGATATTTCTAAGCGTTTATTCATCCGGGCAGTGCCCAGCAAGCGCGAGGTCTATATGGGAGAGCAGCTGGCCGTATCTTATAAATTGTATACGAATATTCCCATCGTAAGCAATATGCCAGAAAAAATGCCCGATCTGAATGGTTTCTGGAGTCAGGATGTGGATGATAAAAATCCGCATACACAATGGACGGACGAGGTAATTGATGGGGTGCGTTATAAATCTGCCGTGCTGAAACAATACATGGTATATCCCGAACGTTTTGGCAAATTAACTCTGGATCCCTTGGAAATGTCGTTTGTTATCCGGCAAACGATGGTCTCTAATGATCCCATTGAACAGTTCTTTGGTGGTTCTTACAAAGATGTAAAGTATAAAGCTAAGAGCATACCGCTTGCTATTAGCATTAAACCTTTGCCAGAAGTGGGTAAACCCGCCAGTTTTCAGGGAGCAGTTGGTAAATTTACGATTACTGGTTCGGTTGATAAGCAGGAAGTGAAGGCCAATGAAGCCTTTAATTATAGTTTGAAGGTATCGGGTACTGGAAACCTGCAATTATTAAAGACTCCGGAAATTACAGTCCCTGCCGATATTGAAAAATACGACCCGAAAATAAATGACCAGTTTAACAAGTCGCTCAGCGGAATATCGGGAAGCCGCGAATTTTCATTTTTAATGATACCACGGCATGAAGGAAATTTTAAATTACCTTCAATTACTTTTAGTTATTTTGATCCATCGACAGGAAAATACACGTCATTAACCACTTCTGAATACACCATTAAAGTAGCAAAGGGCGACCCTAATCAAGCTGTAACTGCTTATGTACCGGGCGCACAACAGGACGTAAAGACCCTGGACAAGGATATTCGTTACATTAAAACCACTGCCCGCGGAATGGATATAGGCAGTAAAGGATTTTTTGGGTCGGTTTGGTTCTACATCGTGCTTCTTTTGGGTCCTTTATTGTTTATCGCTGCGTTGGGTTACCGGTCGTGGTACAAAAAGAATAACAGTGATGCCATTCTCGTGAAAGGTAGGAAGGCTAATAAAATAGCGGCCAAACACCTGGCAACTGCTTATATAAAATTACAGGCAGGGGATAAGCAGGCCTTTTATGAAGCGATATACAAAGGGTTGTATGGCTATCTTAGTGACAAGTTCAATATTCCGGTTTCTGAGTTAAACAAGGAAATGATTCATGAAAGACTGCGTGCTCGGGCATCCTCTGAAGACCTGGTGAATCGTTTGGACGAAACGCTTGATTTATGCGAAATGGCTAGGTTTGCGCCAGTCTCTGCAGCTACAGAAAACGAGGTTTACGAAAAGGCTAAAAACATTATTCATGAAATTGAAAAAGATTAATCGCGTTTTTAATACCTTGGGCTTTTTATATTGCCTAACCTTCGGTTTATTAATGCCTATTGCCATTTTTGCAGATATTGGTTCCGATGCGCAGTTTGCTGCGGCTAACGCCCATTATGCGAAGGGTGAATATGAGGCGGCGCTAAAAGGCTATGAGCAATTGGTGGCCAAAGGCGTGAAGGCCGCTCCGGTATACTATAACTTGGGAAATGCACAATATAAATTGAACAATTTAGCCGAAGCGATATTAAATTATGAACGAGCGTATAAATTAAATCCTGCCGACAAAGATATTGCAGCTAATCTTCGTTTCGTAAACCAGCGTATTACAGATAAAATAGAAGCAGTGCCTGAATTATTTTTGTCTAATTGGTGGCACAGCCTGTTGCTCTCTTATTCACTCCACACATGGGCAGCGATTGGTGCCTTTTTAACCTTAATTGGTTTTTTGCTGTTGGCAGCCTATTTATTTGTTGCTGGCGCGTCCATGAAACGGGTAACTTTTTATAGCGGCGTAGTATTCATTGTGCTTGCTGTTTTTTCGTTGACCATGGCTTTTGCCCAGTATAGCTACCTTAATGGGCACCAGCAAGCGATAATTTACAACGGCACCGTTAATGTGAAAAGTTCTCCAAACTTGGCTCAAAAAACCTTATTTGTGATTCATGAAGGAACAAAAGTGACCTTGTTAGAACATGCAGATAGTTGGATAAAGGTGGAGTTGCCAAATGGAAATGTGGGCTGGATTGAGGAAAATGCTGCCAGGAAGATTTAATTTTATATTTTGGGGTAAATTTGATAAAAGTGCCGTAACATAGATTACTATTAAGTAATCATTCATCACAGTCATTATGTATCGTCTTAAAAATTATGTATTGGTATTGTCGTTCCTATTGGTGGCAAGCCTGGGCTTTTCGCAGGAATACGCGTGGAAAACAGTTCAATCGGGAGGCTATCGCTATAAAATAGTTACCAACGATCCCACTAATTCCCGCTTTTATACCCTGAAAAATGGGCTCACTGTCATTTTAAGCCCTACTCCCAAAGAGCCACGCATACAGTGTTATATTGCTGTCAAAGCAGGTAGTAAAACCGATCCGGCTGATCATACCGGTCTGGCCCACTACTTGGAGCATATGCTTTTTAAAGGGACAGACAAGTTTGGTTCGCTTGATTGGGCTAAGGAAAAACCATTGTTAGACCAGATCAACAAGCTATATGAGCAATATAATAGCACGACAGACACGGCTGCCAGGAGGCAGATCTATGCGCAAATTGACAAGGTATCGGGTGAGGCTGCTAAATATGCCATCGCCAATGAATATGATAAAATGTTGACGGGTATGGGGGCCCAGGGCACGAATGCATTTACTTCCTTTGAAGAGACGGTGTATACAGAAGATCTGCCAAGCACGGCTGTGGACAAATTTCTGGCAGTGCAGGCCGAGCGGTTCCGATATCCGGTATTCCGCCTTTTTCATACCGAATTGGAAGCTGTATACGAAGAAAAAAATCGTAGTCTGGATGACGATGGCGATAAGATGTATGATAGCATGTTTGCCAATCTGTTTCCAAATAGCTACGGTAGGCAAACCACGATTGGTACCATTGAGCATTTAAAAAATCCATCTTTAGTGGCAATTCGCAATTATTATAACACCTATTATGTTCCAAATAATATGGCCATTATTTTATCGGGCGATTTTAACCCTGATGACGTGATCAAAAAAATTGAGGGCGATTTTGGGAATATGCCACAAAAAACTGTCCCTCCTTATATATTTGACCCAGAAAAACCCCTTAGCCAACCCGTGGTCAAAGAAGTTTGGGGGCCAAACCCTGAGAACATCATGATTGGCTTCCGCTTCCCTGGGGCTTCTTCTAAAGATGCCCAGTTGCTTGATCTCATAAGCAGTATACTGACCAATGGCAAAGCTGGCCTTATTGACCTGGATTTAGTAAAGAAGCAGAAATTGCTTTCGGCCGGTGCTTTTGCTTATGAGCTGAAAGATTACAGCTCGCTGATTATTCAAGGAAACCCGATCAAGGGCCAGTCTTTGGACGAAGTGCGGAGTTTGGTGCTGGCAGAAATAGATAAATTAAAAATGGGTACATTTTCCGATAGTTTACTGACAGGAATTGTCAATAATGCGAAAAAGGAGACCATTGAATCTACGGAGAGTTATTCGGACCGGGCAGGTAAGTTAATGAATGCGTTTACCTCCGGAGTAGACTGGAAAACCGTGGTTGCCTACGACAAAACCCTTTCGGGAATATCTAAGGCAGATGTGGTCGCCTTTGCTAAAAAGTACCTGAACAATAATTATGTGGTGGTCTACAAAAAGCAGGGTATTGATAAAAATATCGTGAAGGTTGAAAAGCCGGCCATCACACCGGTGGAAGTGAACCGTGAAGCGCAATCGCCGTTTTTGAAGCAAATAAATGGAATGGCTGAAACTAAGGTAGCGCCTTTGTGGCTGGATTTTAATAAAGATATACAGCGGAGCACGTTAAAAGGGGCTGAGGTGTTGGCCGTTCAAAATAAAGAGAATGCGATTTTCAGGCTTTCCTACCAATTTGATATGGGAACTTATAATAATAAATTATTGCCCGTTGCTGCCCAATATTTGCAATTTATAGGCACGGCAGATAAAAATGCAGAAGACATCAGCAAAGCTTTTTATCAACTGGCGTCGTCTTTTAAAATGTCTGTATCCAATGAAACCACTAGGTTATCAATAACAGGACTACAAGAAAATTTTAAAGAAACGGTACGCTTATTTGAAGATCTCCTGGCGCATGCTGTACCCGATGAGACAGCGCTGGCAGCGCTAAAAGTTCGCATGCAAAAGGCTAGGGAAAATGCCAAACTCGATAAGGGATATATATTACAAGGATTGGTCAATTATGCCAGGTATGGCGAAAAGAACCCTTTCAATTCAGCTCTAAGTGATGCAGAACTGCAGGCAGTTACTGCGCAACAGCTTGTAGACCTGATAAAAGAGTTATTTCAGTTTAAATATAAAGTCATTTATTATGGTCCCAAGCCGGTCGCTGATATTAGTAATGAACTGGCGGATTTGCATAAAGCACCGGAGTCATTTAAACCTTATCCGGTGGCAACGGTGTTTAAAAAACGCGATCAATTAGCTAATGAAGTATATTTTGCCCACTTTGACATGGTACAGGCAGAAATTGACTGGGTGCGCAATGCAGATGTGTATGATCCGGGCAAGACTACGGAGGTTAACTTATTTAACAATTATTTTGGTGGAGGCATGAGTGGCATTGTCTTTCAAACGATCCGTGAATCCAAGGCACTCGCCTATTCGACCTACGCCTATTTTGCTTCGCCCGATAAAAAGGATGATCGATATAGTATAGTGGCTTATGTAGGTACACAAGCTGATAAACGCAATGAAGCGATAGCTGGAATGAATGAACTGTTAAATAATTTGCCGGAGTCTGAAAAGGTTTTTCAAACGGGAAAGGAAAGTCTGTTGAAATCGCTCGTGACTAGCCGTATTAACGAAGACAACATCATCTATACTTATTTAGATGCACAGCGCTTGGGGTATGACTATGACATGCGAAAAAAAGAATACGAGGAAGCGGGACCCATGACCTTTGCCGACTTGAAAAAATTTCACGACGCAGAAATAAAAAATAAACCCTTTGCCTATTGCATCGTAGGAAGCAAAGACCGGATACCAGCAGCCAGCTTGGCCCAATATGGAACTTTTAAGGAACTGGACCTGAAAACGCTGTTTGGATATTAGCTAGTTTTAAGCTTTCAGCTTTCCGCTTAAGAAAGCTTCTTATACTTAATACGCTTGGGTGCAAAGTCACCCAGGCGTTTTTTTCTGTTTTCTTCGTATTCGCTGTAGTTGCCCTCAAAATAATATACTTGCGAATCGCCTTCAAAAGCGAGTATGTGAGTGCAAATGCGATCCAGAAACCATCGGTCGTGAGAGATGATGACCGCGCATCCACCAAAGTTTTCCAGCCCTTCTTCGAGTGCCCGCAAGGTATTGACATCAATATCATTGGTTGGTTCATCAAGTAGCAATACATTGGAGCTTTTCTTTAGCGTAATAGCTAAATGTACACGGTTTCGTTCACCGCCGGATAGCACCCCAACTTTTTTCTGCTGGTCAGCCCCATTAAAATTAAATTTAGATACATACGCGCGTGAATTGAGCGTACGGTTGCCTAGGACAATGTTGTCATGTCCGCCTGTGACATTTTCCCATACAGACTGATTGGGATCCAAATCGTCATGTAGCTGGTCTACATAGCCCAGTGCAACAGTTTTACCCACACGAAATGTGCCGCTGTCGGGTTGGTCCTGGCCAGTAATGAGACGGAACAACGTGGTTTTTCCAGCTCCATTGGGCCCAATAATGCCGACAATACCTGCAGGAGGCAAGGAAAAACTGAGGTTATCAAACAAAAGTTTGTCACCATAAGCTTTACTAACATTTTGCGCCTCGATGACCACATTCCCCAATCGGGGGCCAGGGGGAATAAAAAGTTCCAGCTTGTCTTCACGTTCCTTCGTCTCTTCGGAGGCCAGTTTTTCATAATTGGCCAGCCGGGCTTTTGACTTGGCGTGCCGGGCCTTGGGAGCCATACGTGCCCATTCCAACTCCCGCTCAAGAGTCTTCTGCCGTTTACTTTCTGTTTTCTCTTCCTGTGCGAGACGCTTAGCCTTTTGATCCAACCAGGAAGAGTAGTTCCCTTTCCAGGGAATGCCTTCACCCCGGTCAAGTTCCAGTATCCAACCCGCTACATTATCTAAAAAGTAGCGGTCATGTGTTACAGCGATGACAGTACCTGCATATTGCTGTAAATGTTGTTCAAGCCAGTCAATCGACTCGGCATCCAGGTGGTTAGTGGGCTCGTCCAATAAAAGAACGTCTGGCTCCTGAAGCAGTAAACGACACATTGCCACCCTTCGTCGTTCACCGCCTGACAAATTGGCAATTTTTGCATCCGGTTCCGGGCAGCGCAGGGCATCCATGGCGCGTTCAAGCTTGTTATCCAATTCCCAGGCATTGCTGGCGTCAATGCGGTCCTGCAATTCGCCTTGTCTAGCCAGCAACTTGTCCATCTCATCAGGGTTCTCATAGACTTCCGGCAGGCCAAATTTCTCGTTAATTGCTTCGTACTCCTTTAAAATGTCCGTTATTTCGGCTACTCCTTCTTCTACAATCTCCCTGACGGTTTTGGTAGGGTCCAGCTCTGGTTCCTGCGCCAGGTATCCCACCGAGTAACCGGGAGAAAACACCACTTCGCCCTGATAAGATGGGTCCAGACCGGCGATGATCTTTAATAACGATGATTTTCCGGATCCATTTAACCCAATCACGCCGATCTTAGCACCGTAAAAAAAGGAAAGATATATGTTTTTAAGAACCTGTTTCTGAGGAGGGTAAATCTTGTTGACCCCTGCCATCGAGAAGATGATCTTTTCGTCTGCCATAATTGCTGTTGTAAATATTTTTGTGCAAATATGGTGATTATCTGTCATAAATGGGTAACTTTAGAGTGTCAAAACCCAGTGCTGGGCTGAATATAGTGCTATGGCTTAATTGTTGATTAAGCATGATCCGGAACTCTAGATTGACCGACCACGTATGCGGGCTCATTAATTAACAGTTTTGCAATTTGTTTGGTAAGATTATTTTCATTTTTTCAACTAAATTGTTTTTATTTTGAATTTTAGTTAAGTTTGTCTAAAAGCTTTTAATGTTATATAAATTATTTATACATTTAGGGCGTACAAAAAGAAAGGTAAATACTACATGGAAGCAAAATTCTCGCCACGGGTAAAAGATGTGATCTCCTACAGCAGGGAAGAGGCACTTCGTTTACGGCATGATTATATCGGTACGGAACATTTGCTGCTGGGTTTGATTAGGGAAGGGGATGGTTTGGCTATTAAAATACTTAAAAATGCCGGCATTGATATTGCCGGTTTGCGCCGCTCCATCGAGGATGCAGTGAAAGGTACAGCCGTTAATACCGCTAATCTGGGTAATATCCCACTCACAAAACAAGCAGAAAAGGTGTTAAAGATTACTTACCTTGAAGCCAAGATTTTTAAGAGTGATGTGATCGGCACAGAACATTTATTGTTGTCTATATTGCGTGATGAGGATAACATCGCCTCGCAAATTCTTCAGCAATACAATATTAATTATGATGTTTTTAAGGCAGAAGTAGAACAGAACAAGAGCGAGGTTACTGACCAGGCTGCCGGTTCTACAGCTGGAGATGACGATTATCGCGAAGATGACCATTTCAGTCAGCCCAAAAAAGTTTCAGACATTAAATCTAAAACTCCGGTGCTCGACAATTTCGGCCGTGACTTAACCAAGGCTGCTGAAGATGGAAAACTTGATCCTATTGTTGGCAGGGAAAAGGAAATTGAACGTGTTTCCCAAATCCTTTCCCGCCGCAAAAAGAACAACCCGATCCTTATTGGTGAGCCAGGTGTAGGCAAATCAGCCATTGCTGAAGGATTGGCGTTGCGCATCGTGCAGCGGAAGGTGTCTCGGGTGTTATTTAACAAACGGGTGGTAACGCTTGATCTGGCTTCCCTGGTGGCAGGTACTAAATATCGTGGGCAGTTTGAAGAACGGATGAAAGCTGTGATGAATGAGCTTGAAAAATCCAGTGACGTTATCTTGTTCATTGATGAAATTCATACCATTGTAGGAGCAGGTGGTGCTTCTGGCTCTTTAGATGCGTCAAACATGTTCAAACCCGCTTTGGCGCGTGGGGAAATCCAATGTATTGGCGCTACCACGCTTGATGAATATCGTCAGTACATTGAAAAGGATGGCGCGCTTGACCGTCGTTTTCAAAAGGTCATGGTTGAGCCGGCCACCAAAGATGAAACGATCGAAATACTCAACCGTATCAAGGATAAGTACGAAGAGCACCATGCCGTTACCTATACACCAGAAGCCATTGAGGCATGTGTGAGCCTGACCACACGGTATATTACTGACCGGTTTTTGCCCGATAAAGCGATCGATGCATTGGATGAATCGGGTTCACGGGTACATTTAACTAATATTCATGTACCGCAAAGTATTATCGATATTGAGGCAAAGATTGAAGAAATCAAGGTAGAAAAGAACCGGGTTGTACGCAGCCAAAAATATGAGGAGGCAGCTAAACTCAGGGATACGGAGAAGAAACTGCTGGAAGAACTTGACCGGGAAAAGAATGCATGGGAAGCGGAAACCAAGTCAAAACGCTATACGGTAACAGAAGATAATGTGGCGGAAGTGGTTTCCATGATGACAGGTATTCCGGTACAGCGGGTTGGGCAAACAGATAGCGTGAAGCTACTGGGCATGGCCGATGCGATGAAAGGCCGGATCATTGGTCAGGATGAAGCCGTCAAGAAGCTCGTAAGGGCCATACAACGGACGCGTGCTGGGCTGAAAGATCCGAAAAAGCCGATTGGTTCTTTTATTTTCCTGGGCCCTACGGGTGTCGGTAAAACAGAATTGGCCAAAGAGCTCGCACGGTTTATGTTTGACAGTGAAGATTCCCTGATCCAGATCGACATGAGCGAATACATGGAAAAATTCGCCATCTCCAGGTTGGTAGGTGCGCCTCCGGGATATGTAGGTTATGAAGAAGGCGGACAACTGACTGAAAAGGTGCGTCGCAAACCCTACTCCGTTGTGCTGCTGGATGAAATTGAAAAGGCTCACCCAGATGTTTATAACTTGTTACTACAAGTACTGGACGAAGGCCAGCTGACCGATAGCCTGGGCCGGAGGGTAGATTTCAGGAACACCATACTAATCATGACCTCTAACATTGGTGCACGGCAACTGAAGGATTTTGGACAGGGTGTAGGTTTCGCCACCTCTGCCAAGGTAGATCAGGCCGATACCCATGCCCGTGGTGTCATTGAGAATGCTTTGAAGAAGACCTTTGCACCCGAATTCCTGAACCGTGTGGACGACGTGATCGTCTTCAATACACTTGGTCGCGAAGAGATCTTTAAGATTATCGATATTGAATTGAAGTCTTTGTTTGAACGAATTTCCAGCTTAGGTTATGGTATCGAACTCACAAATGAGGCCAAAGGCTTTATTGCTGACAAAGGCTTTGACAGCAATTTTGGTGCACGGCCTTTGAAACGGGCCATCCAGAAATACCTGGAAGACCCCATTGCTGAAGAAATCCTGAAAGGTGAGGTTGCCGAAGGCCAGGTGCTTACGGTAGACTACGATAAGGAGAAAGAGCAAATTGTGGTCAATTCCCTCAAGGAAGAAGCCAAGCCGGCCAAACCGACCGATCTGGCCAAAGAATAAAAAAGCCGGTGCAACCTTTGCACAAAAAGAAGCGTCGTTATCAAACATAGCGACGCTTTTTTTGTTGCTGTGCATATTTCCTCTAAGTTTGGTGCGTTTATTGTTAACTAAAAGTTCATTATTCAATTCAATATAAAAACTATGAGAAAGACCCTACTTGTATTAATGACGCTGACAACCCTGGTGGGATTTTCGGCTTGTTCAGATGACGATGATTATTTGGCTCCGACGAGCCACTCATTCGTGTTCAGTATAGAACCTAGTGAGTGGAAATCAAATGATGGGGGGAAGGTATGGTATGTTGATCTTGACGTGCCAGAAATCACGCAATATTATTATGATCAAGGTGGTGTGGACGTGCACCTGGGAAGAGTCGATGATGTTTATGAGCCAATACCCGCAACTTTAGACGGAGTCGCATATCGGTTTGATTATAGGATAGGATTAATGACCATTGATATACAGTGGGCCGATGCTGCTAATCAAGTTGCACCGAAACCCACAAATACTATATGGGTCAAGGTTATTTTAACAGATACAGACTCTATCCAATAAGCATTTTAAGAAAAGGGCATCTTCAAAACATTGAAGATGCCCTTTTCTTATGAAATTACTAAAACAACTGCAGGAACGGTATTTTTGGATTTTTCCTGGCCAGCGGTTTTTTTCCGGAAAGCCAGGTTAAAAAACCGGTTTTCCGGCGCCCGCTAACCGTTACATCCTCATCAATCACAATATTGAGTATAATAGGGGTGGGGTCTTTAGCAGAAGCCTCCAGACCGATCACAATACTCTTGTGGACAATTATAATACGGTTAGACTGGTAATATTCATCTTTATTTAATAAGTGGTCAGCAAGGGTACTAAATTTATGAACACTATCGTGATACACTTTAATGCTAAAGTCCGGTTCGGATGATCGCGGTTTCTGCCGAAGGGGCTGTTTTACATAAAGCACGTTGATGCCATTTTTTATCAATACCAGCACAGGCTTTAGCTGATTCAAGAGCAGCTGGCCTTCCATTCCTGCAGGAATCACAATATCCCCATCCGCAGCCGGTTCATACCTATGTACAGTGCTGGTTTCATCGGTTTGTTGGTATCCCTCTTCCTCGCTGGCCGTAGTTATTTCTGGCCCACTCACGGTCGCCGGCACCGGCTCGGCCTCGTCATGGGCGTTGGCTGCCAGTAACTCATTATAACGTTTATTGACATTCAGTAGCATTTCAAGCGCGGCCGCGCCGAAACAGTATACATTATAGACGCCCACTACAAAACAGGAAGCGGATACCTGAACGACAGACACGGCTACGTGCAGCAGATTGTTTCCACCCTCCAGTACATACAAGCTATTAACGTATTCCATCGCAAATAATGGAAGAAAATACCCAATGATGTATTGAGCCAGCGCACGCTTCACAGGTTCTTTTTGCCAGTTGAGAAATTCGTCTAAAAAAAGGCTGATCTTCCGGATAAAAAGAAGGGTGAACCAGACTAGCAGGGAGCAAAAAATAAAATCCCGGATGTATGCACCCCGGGAAAATGTGTCAATTATGAAATGTGGAAGGGGCCGCCCCGTGGCTGCCATTTGCAGCGACAACCCGAGTACCATCCCTAAACGAAAATCCCAGGGCTCCTTGCTATAGAAGTCATATTCTCCATCTTTTTGTAATTCATTATCCATTTCATTCCTTTCATTTGGTTATTATTTTGGTTTGTTTTTCTTTACTAAAAACAAATTTAGCCATTCAAAAACTAACATCCAATCAAAAAAATAAGGAAAATAGTTTAAGTCCATAAATTTGATAGAATATGAGCGCTTATTTACGCACTTATATTCATTCAGCAGGTATTTTGGCCGCGTTTACTTTCTATGGCAAACGCACGGCCCGCAAATTACCGCATTCACCCAAATAACCGGTGGCATCTTAAGCATCTTTCCATTCCCTGGCTTAACTTGCCCTTGCAATGCCCCATGTTTTTGACATATCGCTCCCGTTTGACGTCACCGAAGTCCAGTATGGCATCGGAGAATACCCACCTATATGTAAATATGCCATCCCACTTGCTCAAACCACCGTCTATAAAAGCGAGCTGATAACGGGCTTTGAGTTTGCCCGGCAGTATTACGGCAACAAGCTTATCTCTATCTATCTTTTTGACTGTAAAAGCCCGCAGGCCTTTGACCTGCGCATCAAACAGAAAATGCGGCCAGCTTATGTATTGGTCGTTATGCTGGTGGGATCGTTCCGGTACTACGATGCCGTGCGGCTGGAAGTGGTCCAGCCCACACCCGGCAGTGTTTACATGGCCCGCATTGCCGGCAAACAATATCGCATTCAAATTCCGAAAAAGGAAAGCCGCCTGCTGCTAATTACAGTGCACCCCAGCCAACTCGCTGTAGTCGGCGAAGACTTTGAGGCGCTTACAGAACTGCTGGATGGCAATCCCACAAATGACTATTACATCAGTCCGCACAGCCGAGCTGACGACAAATTTATGCGCAAACTCATCAAGCTCATTACGCCCAAGTTTACACGCCGCAAAGACTTTAACAAACACCTGCAAGGTCACCTATCTGAAATTATTTCCTGTTTAAAAGGACTGATGAAGGGCAAGGGGCAGCAAAACTACGATCAGCAGAAGTTCGAATCGATTATCAATTTCATTGACCAGAAATGTGTTATTTCTATAAAACCTCCAACACTCCAGATCATTGTTGACCATGCCTGCATTTCTGACGATAAGCTTGAACTATTGTTTAAAGCTGCAATTGATATAACACCACAGGAATACTTGCAAGCCCTAAAAATGGAGGCCATCAAAGACCAGATCATCACCACTACCAAACGCATTGCAGACATTGCCTCCGAATTTGATTATAGTGACACTGCCTCGCTCAACAAACCTTTTAAAAAACACTTTGGCCACAGCCCGCAATATTACCGGCGCATCCGATAAGTTGTTATTTTTCCGTGCACTACTTTTAAAAACTATCGGAATTCTAACAACTTAGCAGGCATAGAATCATCCTATTTTTGCTTTATCAGGAAACGAAGAGGTAGAAGGCGCGCTCCTGGGTATGGCTGGTCGCTGAATCAAGGGTGGCGGCCCGCCATTTTTAGAGATAACAGTTGAAAAGAAATTAAACATAACAAAAATGAACCGTATCACTACACATACCGTCCGCATCCTCATCGCCGCGGTGTTCATCGCTTCGGGATTGACCAAAGTAGTGAATACACATGATTTTGTGGAGACTGCCAAACAATATGCGCCGGACGATCTGGCCAAGGCAGCCGTTATCCTCCCACCCATTGAAGTCTTGCTGGGATTATCGTTACTACTGGGCGTGGCCCTCCGGAGTATGCTGTCATCCATCATCCTGTTGACGGCATTTTTTACCCTGGTCTATAGCTATGGCCTCTTTTTTAAAGGCATCACTGATTGTGGCTGCTTTGGTAGCGTAGAATGGCTCAAGCTGGCTCCCTGGGCAGTTTATCTGCGCAATAGCCTGATTTTGGTAGGTGCGCTTTGGCTCCAAAGACAATATCCCGTTGAAGAAAGCATTATCCGATCCTTGCAACACAGTCAACAGTCTTTGCAGATTGGATTAGGGATGATCGGCGCGGCAGCCTTTACCATCGCCGGGCTATCTTTTGACGCCCCTTTGATGAACATACCAGATAAAATTATGAAGCTGAAAGGCCAAGCCCTGGACAACACCGTTTTCGGCGACCTCGGATTATCCGCAGACAGTACTTATGCATTGTTCGTATTCAGCCCCAGCTGTCAGCATTGCTGGAACGTTACCGCCAATGTGCTGAGCTGGAAACAATCCGGATTCGTCGATCAGATTGTCGCCGTCACCGCTCTCGCTTACAAAGCAAAAGCCGAAGAGCACTACCTTCCCATCTTTGGCCGGCAATTCAGGCTCTTATTTTACATGAGTGACAAAGAGATCCAGGAACTCACATCAGGCTATCCTGATGTCTTGCTAGTCGTGCGAAATCAGGTGGTGGCTATTTTGCGTGGGGAAATACCATCAGGTTATACTTATAAATATTTTGGTAAGGAAAAATTATAAAGAAGGGGCATAAAAATGAAGGCGACACATCACACGACGTTCTATAAAGTCACAGTCTCACTGTTTGCAGCACTATGGGGTTTTGCCGCCCTTAGCAAACTGACCGATATAGGCCGCACACGTATAGAAATGGACAAGCAGGTTTTCTCCAAAGACATTGGGGCTTGGGTTTTCTGGATCGTCCCCTGCGTGGAGCTTATTGTCGCGTTGTTACTGGCCATGCCGCGACGCAGACGGCTCGGTTTGCAAGCTTCACTGGCTTTAATGAGCCTGTTCAGTGGCTATTTCGCTTCAGTGTTAACGGGTGTCTTTGGTTTTGTCCCCTGCTTTACCGTTGGTATCTTCACTGGATGGGGTCACGGCCAGCATCTCCTTTTTAATATGATCTTTGTGGCCCTGGCCACAACCGCTCTTGTATTGACCCACAAAAACCGGCAGCAGGATGGCGCGCACCTGCAAGCAGGCAGAAAGGAGGATACTGCTTTCATTGATTGATTCGCCTCAGCAGGGAGCCAGCCTTCCCTGCGAACTTGGAACCGGAATCGACCGGCAGCTGTGGACAACAGGGGCAGCAAGCCGGCAGGCCATGTGCGCGGACCTGCGGAAATCATGCACAATGAACCGAATTAGAATGTTTTTTAATATGAAAAAGCTGTTTCAAAAATTCGACAAGGTAACGCTCAGTATCGTTTTTTTTGCCTGCCTGACCGCCGCAGTGGTTAAGGCTGCCGAAAGGATGCAGACGACCCAGTGGTACAATGTGACTATTATTGACGAGGATGAGGATCACGATGATTCAAATAATCAGGCAATAGGTAGTGCATTGCCAGGTGGTCCAACGGGAAGCTGTGTTGACCCATCTGGCGCAATTTGTGCAATCCAATTGAATGTGCCAACGGGGAACAGTGTACCTGCAACTGTTGCTGATGCCAGAAGCTCAAGTACTTATCAATATGCGTGAAACTTCCGGTTGCCCTTTCCTTTGGTACCTGATAGAAACCGGTATTGACTTCTACCTCCTCCAATGCATTAGAATCGGGACTAAGCAGGACGAAAAGTGATCCCTTGGTAGCGGCATTTACCGGTATCCGTTTTTGGCGATAGCCCAGATAGCTGACCACAAGCGTGTCTGCTTGTAAAATGCTACCCATAAGAAACTGCCCCTTCTCACCGGTTCGGATATGTTGGCCTTGGCGGTTCAGGTTTACACTGGCCCCTACAAGTGGTTCCCGGCTTAGGCTATCGGCAACTTGGCCCCTTACCTGTCCCTTGGAAGACACATACACGGCGAGAAGAACAATGCAAATTATTAAACGTCTTTTCATATATACAAGGATTAAAGAATTACTTGGTTTGATTTTTTGGCTTAGGCTCTGTGTCCTTTCCATTATACCGTTTATCGAAATAGGTTAACTGGTCGTTCATCTCAATATCCACCGGCCTGTTCGTAATGATCTTGGCCAGCACGTCCTCCCGGAGCATGGCATTGGTGGGAATAGCCAGCAACTTACCGTCCTTGATCCAGACTTGACCCCAGTTAGCATAGGTATAAAAGAGCTTGTTTAACAGCGTATCGCCCTTCCCAATAACCAATGGTAATTTCCATCCCCTCTCCTCCCTTATCTTTTCAGCTCGGCCGGGAGCATCAAAGACATTGATGGCTATGGCACCGATTATCCTTCCAAATTTTTGCTGGATGGAATCCAGTACGTCGACAGATTCGATACAGGGTTTGCAGCCGCTCCCCCAGAAATCGAGGATTAATAAGGATCGTTTGTAATCTCCCATAAATATCAATCTTTTTGACCCGCCAGTATCCAAGGTATAAAGGCAGAGATCCCAGAAGGCTGCAGGCAAAGTATCGGCGATCACGATCCCGCCCTCAGGAATTTCTAATTTTTTGACGCTATGGATGACAGCCCTGTCCCTAACCTCTTGCTTACGCCGCTTTAATAAACTATCCTGATAATATCTAGAAGAACCATTGGTTAGCCATTCGGATCCGGACGTTGATTTGGGTACTGATGATTTATTTTCAACCTGCGCCTGGGCAGAATTGCCCGGCAATAAGATTATATATAAATGTATTAAAAGAATAAAAAGAACGTATCTTTTGACAGGGGATAGGCCATACCCCTCCCCTATGCGTAAAATTTGCTTCAAGATTTATCATATTAAGTAAAAAATTAAATGATTAAGAAAATCCGGATGGCCGCGGAAATGGCTAGCCGGAGTGTGAAGCAAGCGTCAAACGGGACTTTTAATGAGGTTTTTAAACAGGTTCTTGAGGTTTTTAGGCCGGCTTGAGATTGAGCCAAAACAAAAAAATCCCTGCCGCTTGCCAAAAGGCAAGGGAACAGGGATTTTCGTTATCGTTTTTGTTTTGCTCATTGCTCGTTATGTTATAACGAGCCATTAGATTGGGATAGTTATTCCCCCCAAAGGGGAGGGCCTTGCACCCGCATCCAACTACAGCCGAGGCTCTGGTAAGGCCCACCTACTCACTAAACCGGAGTTTAGTTTTCAGCTTCACCGTTCCTTTCGGTACGGTTAGAGATGTAGTTAAATATGCGAGCGCAGGCCCTATCCTACAAAGGTAGGACTTTTGCGCATCACTTACACTCGCATCTCTAATTTACCAGATTCCGGGCTGCGAGGCTCGTTATGTTCTTATTTAATTTATACCATATATTAACATTAAATGTATTTATATATTCATTTAGTGTTAATATTTACAACAAAGCAAAGATAAAAATAATTTACATAAAACAAAAATAAATAATCATTTTATGATAACATATGTAATATTTAAGAGTACAAATGTATAATAATGCTTTTTTATCTACATAACTATGTTTGTTGAAACATATTTTATTCTTAAATAAATGGAGAAGGCAAACATTCTGTTGAACAATCTAAGCGTTGTATTGGTATCATTTCAATTTTCACAAAAGGATTTGGCTACTTATTTGAAAGTTAGTAAAACCACTGTTAATAGATGGTGTACTAATGCCGTTCAGCCAAGCTTAGAACAATTGCATGCTATCGCAAATTTCTTTAGGATAAGTGTAACTACCTTAGTCAGAGAACGGATAGTCGAACAAAACGAATCGGATACGCAAGCTCCCTACCTGGTATATCTTCAAAACAAAGAGGCAAACAAGGCCGCCAACCAAGAAGTTTCCTTTACCGAAGACTATCTTGCTACGTTAAAGGGAGAAATCGCGAAGTATGTGGATGAAACAGTTGTAAAAAAAATAGACCCGACCAGTTTAGATCGGATAGCAAAGGTACTCACCACGTGCAAAACCAAGAAAAGCCAGTCTGAGGTATTTGAGAGTTTAGGCTTGACAAAACCTTTCCCAAAATGGCCATTCATCATCGATTTACTAACTGAAAATGGATGGATTGCCGAAAATGAAAAAGCCAGGGTGTTGTATTACCGCACAACCACAGATGGTAAAAGTTTGCTCAAAGCAGTTGAAAAAGATGGAATGTTGCCGAAATAAGGGGAAAGATGTTAGCTTGATTGGAAATAAATAAAAAATAGTTATCTTTGAATATTAAACAAAAAGCCATGACTACTATAACGGCAACGGTATCAAAAAAAAAGGATGTAAAGGTGCTTCAGGAGATTTTGGAGCGTTTTGGCATAGAATATACCATTGATGAGCCGGCAGAAAATTATGTGTTTTCTGATGAAGAGCTCAGGGATTTTGAACAAACCAAGCACGATTTCTTAGCGGGAAAAACCACAGCGCGCGATTGGGAGGACATCCAGAAAGATTTAAAGCGTGTATTCCATTAAGCTCTTAGAACGGGCAGAAAAGGAACTTTTTGATGCCTGTGAATGGTATGAAGAAAAACAACAGGGCCTATCTGCCCGGTTTTTACGTGAAATAAACAGATATATTACTATTATTTCCAAAAATCCCCAGATCTATCAAATCAAAGGGTATGAAGATTTACGTTTTGCACCGCTAAAAGTGTTTCCCTATGTCCTGATCTACTGGTATGATGACAACTTGGGGAACGTCTATATAACTTCTGTATTTCACACCAAAAGAAAACCGTTTGTTCGTTGAACTATAGTTGGAGAAAATGAAAAACGGACAAGTATATAAGTTGATCGACCTGATCGGAGACATCCGGAAAGTGGATGCCATGATTCATTAGCACATATTTTGCTTTTAATGGCCTAATGGAACATAAAATGTTTCTTCTGCACCAAAATTCAGCCGATGGCTCGCTAATGTCAATTATATTGTTTTGATCACTTAATCTTCGTAAGATTACACCATTAAAATTTGAAAGTATGACAAGTTCAAAGGAATTTAGACTGCTGGAAGAACTGGCAAAAAAAGAGCGGAACCGGAAAATGACCAAAGAGGAGGCGATACAGGCATTGGTCGATGCCGGAATCATTAATAAAAACCGTGAATTTATGCCCCCATACAAAAATCTGGAGCGTATAGTAACGAGAAAATAACGGGTGTAGTCGCCTATGTATGATATAAGACCAAACCTGCTTATTGGCTTCCACGGCTGTGATGCCTCAGTTTGCCACGACCTCATTAATAAACCTGACCAAGTAAAATTAAGCAAGGAACCTTTCGACTGGCTGGGCCATGGTGTTTATTTCTGGGAAAACAATTACGAACGCGCGTTGATGTGGGCGCAGGATAAGTATAAGCGCGGTCGCATTAAAGAGCCAGCGGTGGTGGTGGCTGTTTTACAGCTTGGTTATTGCTGCGACTTTCTGGATAGCAAATACGTAAAAATACTTCAAGACTATTACGCTTCTATGGAAGCAGGCTATCGACAGTCAGAACTGTCTATGCCTCAAAACAGGGATTTACCCAACGATCAGCATAAGGATCGGATTCTCCGGGAATTGGACTGCGCTGCCATTGAATATATGCATATGCGCTTGCGGCAGAACATCCAGCACGACAAACAAACGCAAGGTTTTTCTAATTATAAAATGTTTGACTCCACCAGAGGCGTGTTCACCGAAGGCGGCCCCGCATTCAAAGGGGCAGGCATCTTTGAAAAAAGCCACATCCAGATCTGTATCCGTAACCTGAACTGCATCAAAGGCTTTTTCCTTCCCCGGAAAGAGATTGATTTTTGATCTTAAAATACGTTGGAGGCTATTCGAAGTAATAAGGAAGCTTCACGGTCTCTCTTTTGGAACTTATTTTCAGATTCGTTATATTTGTACCATTATGACAAGGAAAGAAGAAAACAAGATCATGATGGCTGCTTTAAAGAAGCAACGCAAGGAAGCAACATCCTCTAAAGAGGCCGCAAAGGCTTTTTTAATTAAGGCAGGTGTATATGATCTGCTTCTGGGAATGGAAGAAAATAAAAATCATCCCGATAACCTGGCTAAATTGGCCAAATAATCTGCCACTGCTTATTGATAATACATGTACTCTTCCAAACCTGGTTTAATTATTGGCTTTCATGGCTGTGAGGAATCTGTCAGGGATGATATCATTTCTGGAAAAACCCCCATGCGTCCCAGTGAAAACGCACACGATTGGTTGGGCCGTGGTTATTATTTTTGGGAAAATAATTATGAACGCGCGCTGGATTTTGCCCAAAACCCACCTGGCAAAAAGAAATATGACCGTCCGGCTGTTCTGGGTGCGGTGATAGATCTTCAATTCTGCCTTGACCTATTGGAAACAGAATATTTAAACTGGGTTAAATACTCATAAGAAAATTTCAAGACAATAGCTGAGTTAACAGATGTGACGATGCCCGTAAATTTAAAGGGAAAGTCAACGAGTGATTTACTTATCCGGAATCTTGATTGCAGCGTGATTGAAAACCTCCACGACATGCGTAAGGAAAGTGATTTTTCCCCATTCGATTCTGCCCGTGGCGTATTTGTGGAAGGCAACGAGCTTTACCCCGGCGCCGGTTTCCATGAAAAGAACCACATCCAGATCTGCATCCGTAACCCCAATTGCATTAAAGGCTTTTTCCTTCCCAGAAAAGAAGTAAAGTGGCCTTAGATGTCATGACACAATTAACCATTGATAACAAGCAATACGTTATCATTCATGAAGCCAGCTACCAGGAGCTACAAAAGCAGGCAGCCCTCAAATGGAAGCCGGAAAAGACTTTTTCCATAGAAGAAGCACGTGCTTATAGTAAAAAGCTCATCCGTAAATGGGCTTCCGCCAAGTAAGCGTCTCCCAGCACGTCGACACTTTATCAATATTGTCAATACAAACGAAAAATGTATCGAAACATATACAGATTCTGTTGAAACTTTTTAAGAATCCGTTGATGGAACTTAAAAATCCGTCGACACTTTTTTCAATATTGTCAATGCGAACGAAAAATGTATCGAAACATATACAGATTCTGTTGATACAATTTAAAAATTCGTTGATGGAATTTAAAAATCTGTTGACACTTTTTTCAATATTGTCTATGCGAACGAAAAATGTATCAGGACATGTACAGATTCCGTTGACACTTTTTAAAAATCTGTTGATAGAATTTAAAAATATATCAACAGATTTGTTTTTTGTATAGACGTTTTTTTTGAACTTGTTGATACAATTTAGCCCCCCATTAACACTTGCGAAAAAAGTGTTGACGTGCCCAAAAAATTCATTGAGACATACGAAAACAGTGTTTACGGATTTTTGGAAAGTTTCCCTATTTTTTCCGGATACCTCAATGGCATGCATCAGAAGCCCCCGAACCGGGGGTATAATTGGGCCAAAAGTTTTTGCGGTTTAACGGAAAATGGCCCAATCGTACCATGAAACCCTTTCGGAAAACGGAAGAAATAGTTTTTTGCCCAATTGAAAAAATTACGTAGGTTTGGTGGTAACATAAAGATGTATTGTGTTAAGGCAGCAACCATATACTGAAGCGGAATTATTGGATGGTTTAAAGGCCGGAAATGAAAAGTGCTTTTCTGCTTTATATTCTTTATATGCTGAAATTTTAACCAGGTATGCAGCATCAAAATTGGCCTCGCTGGAAGAAGCAAGGGACGTTATGCATGATCTTTTTGTAGATATTTGGAGTAAACGGGAAAGTGTGGAGATCAAATCGTCTTTAAAACAATACCTTTTTACCGCCATTAAATATAAGGTCATTGATCACATCCGCAAAAATAGCAGCCGCCAGGTCTATCAGAAAATGATGTTGGAGTTAAATAAATTTGTAGAAACCCCTGACCACCTATTGGAATTGAAAGATCTTCAACAAAAGGTAAACCGTGCATTGGAGACGATGTCTGTGCGTGTACGGGAAATATATCTTTTAAGCAGGGAAGAAGACTTGTCTATTTCC
Source organism: bacterium A37T11 (assembly GCA_900109895.1). Classification (GTDB taxonomy): domain Bacteria; phylum Bacteroidota; class Bacteroidia; order Sphingobacteriales; family Sphingobacteriaceae; genus A37T11. The sequence goes on along the minus strand of FOBR01000020.1, from coordinate 76,479 downwards.
CAAATCGCCGAAAAATTATCGCTTTCTGAACAAACTGTGAAAAATCAGATCAGCTCAGCCTTAAAGATTCTACGGAAATTTTTAGTGACTATTTTATTTTTTATAATTTTGTGTCGTTAAAAGAATTATTCTTTTCTCTTTTTGACATTCGTTAAAATTTTGTTAAAAAAAATCAAACATTCCATAGTACTAAAACCTTTTTAATACGACTTAGCTTAAAACGGGCAGATGAAACTGCTATTTATCATAAGCTAAGATGACATTACCGCAAATTAGTGTGTTATTGGAGAAATATCTGAGGGATGAAGCTTCAGATCCTGAAAAATTATTAGTGGAAACGTGGCTAAAATCACGTGAAAACATTCATAATGATTGGGAGCAGTTAAATGAAGATGAACGAAAAAAATGGTTGGAGATTCTTTTTATGGATGTTCAGCGATCGATTGCAGGCCATCATGATGAAAAAGTGCTGGATTCCCCCAATTTATTTCCGGATAAGGAACAGAAAAGTTCTAAATTGTTGTGGTATGCAGCTGCTTGTATTGCGGCATTCACTCTTATAATTGGTATCTATTTTACTAGTTCTCGTAAAAAAGTAAGTGAAGTCATATCACTGACGCGAATTGAAACAGCTCGAGGTATCCGCAAGAAGGTTATCCTACAGGATGGTAGTACCGTATGGCTAGGACCAAAATCAGAATTAAGCTTTTCGTCTAAGTTTTTAAAAGATGCCGCAAGATCTGTTTATTTAACAGGTGAAGGCTATTTTGAAGTAACACAAGACAATTCACACCCATTTATAGTATTAGCCGGAGGCTTAGAGACACGGGTATTAGGGACGTCCTTTAATATTTCTTCGTACAAGGATGATGAAGAAATAAGGGTAGTTCTTCAATCAGGTGCCCTGCAAATATTGAGACAAGGCGCTACACCTTCTTCTGCCATAAAGCTTTTCCCTAACGAAATGCTGATTTTTAACAAAGCCAATAACAACATAAAAAAGCAAATAGCGCCCGAACAGTTGACTATTAATTCATTTAAAAAAGGAAGTCTCTTGTTTGAGCGTGCTAAATTTGGCACGGTAGTCAAACGAATATCTGATGCATATGGCCTCCGGATCCAACTTAGTAACCCTAATTTGAACAACTGTCTCATTACTGGAGTTTTTGACCTTACACAATCGATTGATGAATTGATGAAAATAGTTTCCATATCTGTATCAGCTACTTATAGCAGGGATGGGAAAGATATTTATATAAAAGGGAATGGTTGTCAATAAATGAATATAAATATATATAAATGAATAAATTTTAAAAATAAAAAATTAATGACATGAAAAAGCATTACTTTAATTCGCCAAATCGTATTCCTTAAATAATCCTTTTTATTTTATGGAAAATAAAAAGGTGCACGCCAATGCACCTTTTTAAGAAAGATGGCTGGGTAAGCTAGCAACCGTACGCAGCCTTTTGTTAACTAAATAACATGTAAAGATATGAAATTAAATTTTATTAGGGATTCTCTATTTCTCCGAATTATGCGTTATTCATCCATCACACTCGCTTTATCGATTGTTGCTGTGCAGCTGGTGTTTTCGGCTGAAGGAATTGCGCAGGGTGTACTTGACCGAAAGGCAAGTTTATCTGTCGTTAATTCATCCTTAGCCGCTGTATTTGGCAAGCTCAACGAGCAAACAAAAGTCAACTTTGTTTATAGTTCTCAGGCAAATGTCGATCAGTCAGTATCACTTTCCGTCCGGAATTCTACCCTTGCCAGGATCCTGGACCGTATCCTGCCTGAGGCCAACCTGGAATATGAAGTAATTGGCGAACGGGTAGTTATTAAAAATACTGGCCCCCAGCAGCGCATTACAGGAAAAGTGACAAACGCTGCTGGTGAAGCATTAGTGGGGGTCAATATACGGGCAAAGGAGGGTTCTACTGGTACGACGACAAGTGCTAATGGTACCTTTAACCTCAGTGTTCCAAGAGGTACTGTACTTGTTTTTCAATATTTAGGTTATAAAACTAAAGAGGTGACGGTTGGCGGCCAGTCATCGCTTACAGTAATTCTCGAAGGAGATGTAAGTGAGTTAGAAGCTGTAGAAGTAGTTTCAACGGGTTATCAAACCATGGCAAAAAAGCTCTTTACAGGGGCTGCAACTAAATTAAATGCGGAGGATATTCAGCGTCCGGGGATAAGTGATGTAAGTAGAATGCTTGAAGGACAAGCAGCCGGAGTTTCTGTACAAAACGTGTCAGGAACCTTTGGTGCAGCACCAAAGATCCGAATAAGGGGTGCCACCTCTATTACAGGAGATAATAAGCCATTATGGGTGGTTGATGGGATTGTATTGGAAGATGTGGTAAATGTCTCGAATGATCAATTGTCAACAGGAGATCCATCCACATTATTGGGATCATCAGTTGCTGGAATAAATCCGGATGATATTGCCAGCTTTGAAATTTTGAAGGACGCTGCGGCTACCTCGCTATATGGTGCACGGGCCATGAATGGGGTCATATTGATTACCACTAAGCGCGGTAAGGCTGGAATGGATCCGCTTATCTCATATACCGGCAACTTTTCTACCTATCTGAAGCCTAGTTACAGCCAATTTGATATTGTCAATTCGTACGACCAGATGTCTGTATTTGCAGAAATGGAGCGAAAGGGGTGGTTGGAATACACACAATTGATCAATAAACCTAATGGAGGCGTTTATACCAAGATGGCACAAAGCTTATTGTATCCGGGGGGAGGCACCACACCCGGTCTTGAAAATACAGTATCTGCAAAAAGAAATTTCCTTGAACGGTACGTCAATGCCAATACAGACTGGTTTGATGTCTTGTTTAAGACTTCGTTGATGCAGGAGCATTCCCTGAGTGTGACCACTGGTACTGAAAAAAACCAAATGTATTACTCTACTAGTTTTTTGCAGGATGATGGATGGACGATAGGCAATAAAGTACAGCGGTTCACAGGGAACATCAGGGGTGATTTCAAGATTAATGATAAACTTTCATTTGCCTTGATTACCACGGGGAATGTACGTGACCAAAGCGCACCAGGCTCATTAGCGAGAGACAGTAACCCAGTAACAGGGGCGGTGTCCCGGGATTTTGATATCAATCCTTTCAGCTATGCAATGAATACCTCGCGCACGCTCACTCCGTATGACGAAAATGGAAATTTGGAATATTTTACCATGAATTATGCGCCATTTAATATCCTGAATGAATTAGAAAATAATACGATAGATCTTAAAATGGTCGATTTGAAAGTGCAGGGAGAGTTGAAATATAAACTGCCTAAAAATATTAACTATAGTTTTACAGGGGCCTACCGGTATGTAAATACGGGCCAGGAACATAAGATCAGGGAAAATTCTAACATGCCGGGAGCTTATCGTGCCGGCACCTCCTATGCCGGACCTGAAAATAGTACCATAGAAGATGCCAATCGTTTTTTATACATTGATCCGGAAGACCGTGATGGAAGACCGAAAACTGTGTTACCCTATGGTGGCTTTTATATGACGGATGATACATATCTTAAGAGTTTCTATTTTAGAAATAGCTTGGACTGGAGTCATACCTTTAATAATGATCACCTGGTCAGGGTTTTTGCCACGCAGGAACTCCGGTATTTAGACCGGACGTTAAAAAACTTTACGGGATATGGTTATCAGTATGACCGTGGAGGAGTTCCTTTTATTGATCCTTCGGCCATCAAGCGGGATGTAGAAGGCAATCTCAATTATTATGATATGACGGTATTTCAGGATCGTTTTGTGGCTTTCGCGGGCAATGCTTCCTATTCATTCCGCGAAAAATACCAATTCAATGGCACGTTACGCTATGATGGGTCCAATCAATTGGGAGAGTCAGCCACGGCAAGGTGGTTACCTACCTGGAACCTGAGTGGTTCCTGGAATGTTGACCGCGAAAACTTTATGAAAGAACAACGTTTTTTTCAAAGCCTGACGGTTCGCGGAACGTATGGCCTAACGGCGAGTATGGGTGTAGCTACCAATTCAAGCTTGGTTTTGAGAAGCAGCAGCGCCCTTCGGCCAAATTTTAATGATTTAGAGCCTGTGATGACCATTGAAAACCTGGCGAATAATGACCTGACTTGGGAAAAGCAATATGAAGGAAATCTGGGAATAGACATGGGTATGGCCAAGAATCGTATCCAGGTTTCGCTGGACCTTTATAACCGCGATGGATTTGACCTGATAGGCGCATTCCGGACACCCGGGATCGGCGGTCAGTCCATAAAATTCGCAAATTATGCAGACATGAACTCAAAGGGTATTGAGCTGATGTTCAAAGCTGATGTTTTTAAACAAAAAAATTGGAGCTGGCGCACACAGTTAACCAATGCCTATAACAAAGGGAAAATAACCAATTTGATCAATGAACCCCTCATTTGGGATCTGGTTACAAACATCGGAGGAGCAAAAGTGGGGTATCCGCAGCGAGGGTTGTTTTCTATTGACTTTGAAAAACTAAATGCTGAAAATGGAACACCGCTTTATGAAAATGAGGCGGGGAACATTGATAGTAAAGTGTATTTGCAGAGTACGATGACCGATTATTTGAAGTATGAAGGGCCGATAGATCCGACTTTCACGGGTGGATTCTACAATAATTTTACGTTTAAGGACTTCAGTCTTTCTTTCCTGGTTACCTATAGTGCCGGCAATAAGGTGCGTTTAAACCCAATCTTTAGAAATTCTTATACCGATCTGGATGCTATGTCATACGATTTTCTGCGGCGCTTTGTGATACCGGAAGATGCAGAGATCCCTTCAGTCGTTGAAGCCAGAAATGAGTCAAATTTAACTGGGGATGAGGTATATAATGCCTATAATTATGCGACAGAGCGTATAGCTGATGGTGGTTTTGTGCGTTTGAAGCAAGTTACCATTGGTTACTCGCTACCCAAAACACTGACCTCTAAATGGGGCTTCAAAGCGATGTCCTTCAATTTGGTAGCCAATAATTTATGGCTTATCTATGCGGATAAGGCGCTTAATGGACAGGATCCTGAGTTTTACGGATCTGGCGGTGTAGCCCTCCCCATTCCACGTCAGTTTACCCTATCATTCAAGGCTTCACTATAAGGATATTCATTTCATAAAAGAATAGAAGATGAAAAGACATATTAAATATCTATTTCTGACGGTGGTGCTACTCAATGCAGTTGGTTGCCAGAAGTATTTGGAAACACCACCGGATATGCGTGCCAATTTGGATTCCCCTAAAAAAGTAGCTGAATTACTGGCTTCTGCTTATCCTAAAGCCAGCTACATTCCTTTTGCTGAATCCATGTCTGATAATGCAGCAGACAAAGGTGATCCGGCAGGTGCCGGAACGACGATCAATCAGGATCCCTGGTTTTTTAATGATGTGCGTTCAAGGGATCAGGATTCGCCGGATTATTATTGGAACGGATGTTACCAGGCAATCGCCGCTGCTAACCAAGCCCTAAAAGCGATTACTGCAGCGCCTGATCCCCAGAATTATACTTCAGAAAAAGGAGAGGCCTTGGTAGCAAGAGCTTTTTCACACTTTATGCTGGTTACCTTTTTCTCCAGGGCGTATGATCCTTTAACTGCCGCGAGTGATCCGGGGATACCGTATGTAACCGAGCCAGAAGAAAATGTGTTGAAAAAATACGAGCGAAAAACGGTAGCCTACGTATATGAGATGATTCAGAAAGATTTGGAAGAAGGTTTGCCGCTCATTGACGATCATCGGTACACCGTGCCAAAATATCATTTCACCACTGCAGCTGCACATGCTTTTGCAACCCGTTTTTATTTGTTTAAACAAAATTATCAGCAGGCTGTTGATCACGCCAACGCATCCGTTGCAGGAGGGGATTTAAGCAACTATTTGCGTCAGATAAACACCCAAGCCTTCATTTCGCTGGAATATGCAACCAAAGAAGCTTTTTATACCCAAACAGATAATCCGGCTAATTTTTTAATGGCAGAGACGGTAACCAATTGGGGTCAGGAATTTCCTGGCTATCGTTATGGGTTGGATTTTGACCTGATGAATGAGTTGTTTTTTTCTGATAACGTAACAACGGGAGCGTATGCTTATACGGTTTATGGTACAGACTTGGTTAAAAATATCCCAAAATTTACAGCGCATTTTGTAAAAACAAGTATCAATGCCGATTATGGGATTAACTACAATATGATTCCTTTACTAACAGGTGATGAATTGATCCTTAATCGCGCTGAAGCCTATGCTAATTTGGGGGAATATGATAAAGCGATTGCTGATCTCACAACCTTTTCAAGTACGAAGGTCTATTATAGTCAGGATTTACCGATTTATCTGGAATCGCTGTTTGGTGTGACTGCAGCAAAACTCGCTTCATTTTATAAAAAATCGACGAAAGAGAACATTGTTTCTGCCGTACTCGATTTTAAGCGTAGGGAGTTTATTTTTGAAGGACTGAGGTGGCTGGATGTCGTTAGGCATAAAATCCCTGTCCGGCACGTGACAGCCGACCGGAAAACAACCATATTAATCGGGCCAAATGATCCTCGGCGGATGCTACAACTTCCGCAGGAAGTGATTTTATCAGGAGTAGAAGCCAATCCAAGATAGTTTAATGTTTAGATATACAACTATGAAACGATATACTTTTTTATTACTTGCAGCAATACTTTTTGTAGGTGCCTGCAGTAAAGACGATAAATTGCCTACCGATCCGATTATTGGCTTAGGTGGGGACACCTGGGCTCCTACATCGATCGATACTTTTATTTACCAAAACTTTGTAAAGCCTTATAACATCGAAGTAAAGTACAAGTGGGATCCCTATGAACTTAATTTCAATAGGGACATGGTACCTCCGGATGAATCGGTTGTTCTCCCTGTATTGAATTCAGTCATTGAAATATGGCGTAAACCTTATGAAACAGTCGCAGGACCAAATTTCCTGCATCGTTTTGCCTTATTGAAATTTGCAATGATTGGCAGTGCTGAGTATCAAAGCGATGGTACCATTATTCTTGGTAATGCCGAGGGTGGAAGTCGTATCAATTTAATGATTGTCAATGATTTTGCTTATAATAAAGAAGATCAGGTAGTACGATTATTGCACACCGTTCACCACGAGTTTGCGCATATTTTGCATCAAACTATTATGTATCCGGAAGAATGGAGAGGTATTAGTACGCAGTGGTATACCGGCACATGGTTCAATACCTCCATTGAGGATGCCCAGGCACAGGGGATGGTAACTGATTATGCAAAAGCAGCTGAAGAAGAGGATTTTGTTGAGACCGTCTCCTTTCTCCTGATAGAAGGGCAAGAGCGCTTCGATCAGCTGAAAGAAGATAATCCGGACGTTGCGGATATCTTCACCTTGAAAGAGAACATTGTGGTTGATTATTATAAGGAATCACTCGGTATCGATTTCAGGAAGCTGCAGGAAGAAGTAAAAAAAGGAAAAGAATTAATACTTGCCATGGGTTCAGATAACAGTAATTAGTGGTGAACCAACTTTTATCTCAGAAATATAGTTATGAATAAGATATTAATCGTTTTTGGGTTATTGTTGATATCAATAGCCTGCAGCAAGAAAGAAAACTTTGACGATGTAGTACGCCCTGATAAAAAGCTGGCGGAAGAAATTGCCAAGTATCAGAATCAGCTGCAAAGTGCTGAGTATGGATGGATAGGTTATTTATATCCTGGCGGTGGCGGAGGTTATACCTTCAAGTTTAAGTTTGACGATAAGAATCGGGTGATGACCTATGCAGATATGAAAGAGGGCTACTCCAAACAGGCCAAGGAGAGTTCATATCGGCTCAAGGCTACGCAAGTTGTATCGCTTTATTTTGACTCCTACACGTATCTATCCGAGTTGGCTGATCCAGATCCTGCTAAGAGCGGTGGCGAAACGGGATACGGATTACGGTCTGATTTTGAGTTTTCCATTTTGTCTGCCAGCGCTGACACCATGCATTTAAAAGGGAACTTAAACGAGAGTGAACTTTTGCTGGTGCGCGCAACGGCAGAACAAGGAGATCAGTATATCAGCAACGTATATGATCAGGGAGAAGAGATTGCTAAGATCAATTTATTTGAGAACTATTATAAGACCATTGAACTGGATGGCAAAAATTATAATATCACCCTGAACACAGATCAGCACACCGTCAGTTTTTATTGGGATGAAAATGGTTTCAAACAATTCAGCACGGAGTATGCTTCCACCGATAATGGTTTTATCTTACGGGAGCCTTTTGCTTATGCAGAAGGAAAATTACTCCACGAATTTACTGATTTTTCGGTAGACGTGACCAAAGAAGAGGCTTCAACTAGTATAGCCGGCACAGCTACCCTGATCCAAGCGGCGGATGCGCCACTTATTGTTGATGCCGGTGCTCCCAGGCGTATGTATACAGAACCCTATGAATATTCCACTTTGAAAGGTTTCGCGATTTATGGCACACAGGATGCGCTTGGATTGCAAAGCATCCCGAACTACACGGGCATGAAGTATATCGCACGTTATTACCTCGATGCTGATGTGACTTTCATGTATTTTTCCAACAGCGCCCCTTTTGGCCCGGCCCATTTGACGCAGATTGACGATACCAACGGCATTATGCGTTTCACTCCGATGTATTCCAACCAAGGGAGCAGCCCTTCACAAAACGTCAGCATTAAGATAAGCCAATTCAGGTCATTGTGGGGCGACGCTAATGGTTATTACGTCTTTCAGACGGGGAAAAATAAGTATGATTTGGTAAGTACGGTTGATCCGGGAGTTTGGATCAGGTTTAACTAATTTTTTAAAATAGTTGAAATGAAAAAGATGTTGATTTTTGGGTTTTTATTATTGGTTATTGCCAGTTGTAAAAAAAGTTCCCTGGATAGTTTTGAATTAGAAAAATCTTATCCGGATGCCGACTCTGCACTTACAGGTTATGCCGACAACTTATATGGATCGGCTGCAGGGTGGGAATTTCAATGGGAAGCTGCAGATGCTTCGAGGATTTATACAGGTTATCTGGATTTTGAAAAAGGGGCCAAAACGGCCCGATTTGCGGCTCCGATAACGGAGTCTGCTTCCACAGTAAGTGATGTCCCGGTTCTCTTAAGGGTAATCAGGGCTAATCCAACCCTTTCCTTTGTGCAAGGTTCTATTGTTAGCAATTTTGTGGAAACCACCAATAATCTGGATTCAGTTTTTACATTTAAATCGGCTGGTACCGATACGGTGACCCTGGTAGGGGATAACTATGGCAGCAAGCTCACTTTGGTTCGTGTAGATCAGTCCGTAGCAGACATTTATGGGTCAGGAGCATTATTGAAAGTTAGGAAAGCAATGGAAGCCGTAAAAAGCTGGACCAGATATTTTAAACGGTTGACGGTTGGAAATAAGAGCTATGATATCCAGATCAATAGTGATAGAAGTCTCATTTCGCTGTCATATGAAGATGCGGGAGTTATTAAAACAGTGTCGTCTAACTATACCATCTATCGCTCATCGCTTAAGTTTTTGGAGGAAATGAGTTTACCCGGCCTTAGCTTAACCGGATTGGACAATTTGCAATACGATGAGTCTCTAAACAAGATATCTGGTGACGTCAATAGTGCAGCCATGTCGATCAGCAATGAAATTGCTCCCGTAAAATATGATAAGACGATGGCTTCGTATTTCTTGTCTCATCTACCGCAAGGAACAATTGCCGAAAGTTATACGGGGTTTACAGTGGATGGTGTTACCGATGGTTACGGCGTTAAATCAATTCCAGGCTTTTCGTCGATGGTATTTATCCCGAAGTTTTCTAATGCTGATTATGGCGCGTTTCGCTTTTGGCTGGGAACTGGTTATGGAGCATATTACCCTGCTATAACTCCATCAGTGGGAGCTAATGGTAACCTTTTATTTGAATATATCGGTTTTGCCGGTTCACCTCCAGCTTCCGCTATCTCAATCTTACAAAATATTATTAAAACAATTAGTCAAGAAGAGGGCTTTTACGTAATTAAACCCGATCCGGATGTGAACGCTTATGAATTAGTTAGTGTGAATGGGGGAAATAAGTGGATCCGGTTAGAATAATTACGTTCTATCAATTATTACAGGCTGGCAACGTCAGCTTGTAATAATTGTTTGATGAAAATTAATAGAATTAACATGTTAAATATATTAAAACTTCCTTATCAAGTGTCTTTATCACTTTCAGTCATCGGTCTCATTTTTTTATCGCTATCAGTGTCAGTCTGGCGGTTGAATTGGTAAAGTTGTATAAAAATAAGAAGACAAAGACATACAAGTTCAGATATTTAGTTATACTTTTTGCCATTGGAGTATTTTTGGCTATTAATAATTTGGAGAAGATCATTTCGTTAGGGGATAATCAGTAATTTTCAAAAGGCTGAAAGGGTTTTTTTTAACAAAACCGGAGTTTTTATTATTTTTACCCAAGTCTCCTTTGAGTTTACAAATAGGCATTGTACTTCCCGAATATTTTGTTTGTTTTAGACATTTAATCATTTTGAATATCCAGTAACAATACCTAAGTTTGTCATAGCATTTCGTTAATGTCCATTTGTTAACGGTTTATTGGTTTGGTTTTTTACACAGATTAACTGATCATATATGATAAAATCGTTTACTTTTCTTTCCCTTTTAGCCTGCCCTTTTTATTTATATCCGCAATCTGGTGTATACGTAGTACAGGGTCAGTTGGCCATCCAGAAAATCCCGGAGTGGGCTTATTTGCTTACTTTCGAAAAATCACAATTGTTGACAGACTCTGTTGAGATCCACGATGGAGGTTTCCTGTTTACAGGGACACTTAGTTGCCCCAGAATGGCGAATCTTTATACAGGCAAAAATTTAAAACAGGCCGAGGCAGGTTTTTGTCTGTCATTTTACCTGGAGCCAGATACCGTCCTTATGACCAGTACAGACACCCTAAGGCACATGGAGGTGTCAGGCGGTGCCATCAATGCCAGTTATCAGCAACTGGTACGACAACTGGCTCCTATTTACGAGCAACTAAAAATTTTTGGAAAGGCCTACCAGGCTGATATGGAACGGTATGCTAAACTGTCAGTAGAAGCAGATGAATATATCAGCCAGATTAATGCGGTATATCGCCCAAAATTTGCCGCGATTGATGCGTTACACTGGCGCATAACCAAGCAATTTGCCCAAACTCACCCGGATTCTGTGGTCAGTTTGGATGCCATTTATACCTCAGCGCATAACAATTTCCAAGCAAAGGATGTCAGTTACGTCATCAACCAATTGTCTGATAGAGTTAAGTCTCAAATAAATGATAGATAAGGTAATTTATATTTAAAATATTAGAATAGACCCATGAGAAAGCTTGTTGTAGGAATCGTGTTTTTGTTGACGGCAGTGTTTTGTCATGCGCAGCAAAAAAATAAATTTAATGGCCTGGATATGAGTTTGGGCAATCTTTCCAGATTGTCGGACGCAAAAACCCGATCTATTAGCCCGGAAAATTTTTCTGGCGCCAAGGGAAAAGGGGGAATGGCTGATCCGGTTTTGCAAAAAGACCAACGCAATGCGGCAAATGCTTCAGGCCCGGCACGCGAATTGGGTAAAGGTTGGAAAATCAATCCATTTATTACGATCAATGCTGGCGAAACTTTTACCATAGCCGAGATGGAAGGTCCTGGCGCCATCCAGCAGATGTGGATGACACCAGCTGGAAATTGGAGTTATTCCATCATCCGCTTTTATTGGGATGATGAACGAACACCCTCTATTGAGTCGCCGGTTGGGGCATTTTTTGGGATGGGATGGAATGAATATGCACCATTGAATTCCATAGCAGTTACGGTGAATCCGGGAAGCGCCTTCAATTGCTATTGGAAGATGCCTTTTCGGAAAAAGTGCCGTATTACGGTAGAAAACATAGACTCTGAGCCCATGAACTTGTATTATCAGGTCAATTATACCTTAACAGAAGTAAGCGAAGACGAAGCATACCTGCATGCCCAATATCGCCGGTCAAATCCAACGGTTGGATCTTTATATACCATTCTTGATGGTGTAAAAGGCAAAGGACACTATGTAGGCACTTATTTAGGTGTTGGTGTAAATAACAAAGGATGGTGGGGAGAAGGGGAGGTCAAATTCTTTATGGATGGCGATAAGGACTATGCCACCATCGTTGGGACGGGTACGGAAGATTATTTTTGTGGTTCATACAATTTTGAAAACAAAGTAATTCATCAGTACCAGCCATTTTCCACTCCTTATACCGGATTGCATCAGGTGATCAAACCAGACGGTTTATATAACTCCCAACAACGTTTTGGCCTGTATCGTTGGCACATCATGGATCCGGTTAGGTTTGAGGCCGATCTGAAAGTAACCATTCAGGACCTTGGCTGGCGAAGTGAAGGAAGGTACTTGCCCCAAAAATCAGATATGATGTCCGTGGCGTTTTGGTACCAGCGTGAGCCACATGCGCCTTTTCCCAAGTTACCTGCAAAAAATGATCTGGAAGTAAATTAACCGGGATCTGCGGATCTTAGCTGATCACGCCCACCCGGTCTATCACTTCCTGATAATACTCTTCATAGAGTGGAAGGATGAGGCTGAGCTCAAAATTTTTGGCTCGGTCTAACGCTGCTTGTTTAAATTTTGCCAGGCGTTCATTATCTTCCAATATATAAATAGCATGAGCCGCCATATTGTCAATATCACCTACTTCATCCAGGAAACCTGTCACCCCATCCACATTCAACTCAGGTAAGCCACCCGCATTCGATGAAATGACCGGAACCTTACAGGCCATAGCTTCCAAAGCTGCCAAGCCAAAGCTCTCAGATTCAGACGGCATCAGGAATAGGTCAGAAACTGAGAGGATCTCTTCAATGGCGTCCTGTTTTCCCAAGTAACGCACATCCATACAACAATCCAAGTCACGGCATAGCTGCTCCGTATTTGCCCGCTCAGGCCCATCACCTACCATCAGTAATTTGGAAGGGATCTTTTCCTGAATCTTTTGGAAGATACGGATCACATCTGACGTTCTTTTTACACGTCTAAAATTGGATGTATGGATCAGGATACGCTCATCCCCTGGTGCGATCGCCTTCTTAAAATGTTCACGAGGCTGTAAGCTAAAACGTGAAAAATCTACAAAATTAGGGATCACCCTAATGTCCCTCTTTATGTCAAAATGATTATAGGTGTCGTCTTTGAGGTTTTGGGATACAGCCGTCACACCATCCGACATGTTGATGGAGTAAGTCACCACTGGGTTATAGCTCGGGTCTTTGCCCACCAATGTAATATCCGTACCGTGCAAGGTGGTGATGATGGGAATGTTGATGCCATAAGTAGCCAGAATCTGTTTAGCCATCAGTGCGGCAGAAGCATGTGGTATGGCATAATGCACATGCAGCAGATCCAGCTTTTCAAAGCGGGCCACCTCCACCATTTTACTGGCCAAAGCTACCTCATAGGGTGGGAAATCAAATAGCGGGTATTTTGATATTGTGACTTCGTGGTAAAATAAGTTGGCTGAAAAAAAATCAAGCCGGGCTGGCTGGCTATACGTAATAAAATGAACCTGATGGCCATTAGCGGCCAAAGCCTTGCCCAGTTCAGTCGCCACCACACCACTACCTCCAAAGGTAGGATAACAAACAATTCCTATTTTCATTAGACCAATATGGGTTCTCTCTCTGGCTGCAAAGTACGGAAATTATATTAAAAGTATTGTTAAACCCTTGTCAAGGTTCATCACAAAGACTTCTCTACGGCTGAAATTTTACAATCCTTCTTTAATTGCTTCGTAAATCGCGTCCTCAATCCTTGGCCTTATATTTAGTTTAGAGAGGAAAGGGCTTACATCCGGGTTAACGCGGTTAGAAAGGAAGATATAGGTTAGCTGATTTTGCGGATCTATCCATATACAAGTTCCGGTATATCCAGTATGGCCATAAGTAGCTGGTGAAGCCAGTTTGGAAGGATATTCTTTAGCGGGATCCGGATCCCACCGGTCAAAACCAAGACCCCTTCGGCTGGTGGCCGATTGCCTTGAGGTAAATAAATCAACGGTTTCGGGCTTGAAGTAGCTTTCACCACCATATGTACCTCTATTAAGTAACAGCTGAGCATAGATAGCAAGGTCATTGGCGGTAGCAAAATTGCCGGCATGCCCGGCTATCCCACCAGCCATAGCGGCTCCCTGATCATGCACATATCCCTGCAATAACGACCCCCTGAATGTTTTGTCATCTTCCGTCGGGACTATCCGATCTTTCGGAAATCGTCGCAAGGGCAAGTATCCGGCTGTTTTCATGCCCAGTGGTTTGTAAAATTCTTCCTGAATGTATTGTTGAATAGGGATAGAAGTTTGATGTTCGGCCACTTCTTTCATCACGTACATGCTCAAATCGCTGTACACATATTTTCCGGGTGGCGTTATGGGCGATTGCAACATGGCCGGCCACATGATCTTTTCGTAATAATCTTTGCGCAGATAATATCTGTCAGCTACCTTAACCGGGTAAGCTGCTGATGAGTCGCTGCGGTGGTCCTCAGGTTTCAAGTCATTATAAAAAGGGATAAATGGCGTAAATCCTGCCTCATGCAGCATCACATTTCGTAATATTACATTGTTTTTATTGGTATGCTGCGCCTGCAACAAATAATAGCCCATCGTTTTATTCAAATCCACCCTGCCTTGTTCTGTCAAGCGCATAATTGTGGGTGTCGTAACGGTGATCTTAGTGACCGATGCCAAATCAAAAAGGTCATCTGTGCGGGTAAGCCTGTCGTGCCCGTAGGTATGATACCCGTAGGCTTTTTCAAAAATAACCACCCCATTTTTAACAACCATCACCACACATCCCGGGGCCGCTTTCCCCTTAATTGCTTCCTCTGCTATCGCATCGATCCGAGAAGTTAATTTAGACCCATTAATACCCACATCTTTTGGAACACCATAACCAATACGCGTTTTTTGTGTACTAAATCCTCCGCCAGCCAGGTATCGGTGAGATACGGTTTTTGCTAAGCGAGACTGAGCAGCAATCCCTCCGAAGATGATTTCTGCGGTTTCAAGGGATCCTGCATTCGTATCCGTAGAACACCAGATGATGGGTACCGAGACCTCATCCAGTAGGGCCAATTGATCTAAAGGGCCAAAGGCGGCAACAATCACCGCGCTACCTACAGCCTTCATGCGTATAAAATGAATAAGCGAAGAATTCAATTGTGACGCATCCAACGAAATAACCAACGTATTAAAAAATTTCAGCGACTCATCCAAATCAGCCAATGCCGCCGTATCCGTAAGACTATTAAATGGCCGAATGTTTGCATATTTTCCCAACCACACGGAAAAGCTGGTGTCGGCCCGCAAATTCAATAAGGCGATCTTGCGGGTATTTAATGATTTTAGCGGAATGATACCGTGTTCATTATTAAGCAGCACTGGAAGCACCGAAGTGGCCGAAGATTTAGCAATAACACCCGGTTGAGCATAGGAAAAAACGATTCCAAAAAGGAATAACAAAAAAAAGGCTGTGTATTTTTTAAACAATATTTTCATCACACACGTTATGTCTACGAATATACTGACATTTTTTGTGAATCTATGACATGTATAAAATTTTCCTAACTTTGAACATGATAAAAAGGCAAATTCCCCCCATATTGTCAAATTTTACGCAGCAACTGGAAAAAATAGTTGGTTTTCGTTGCCAGGTTGAGGAGATTAGCCCTACTGTCTTCTTAGTTAACATTAAACAACATTCCACAATCCTTGTATTTTATTTGTTAATTTTACATCGGAAACATTGGACACCACCTGATTCTTTAAAGGCCACACGAATCATCCATTTGGATGAAGATCTATGCCAGAACAAAAATAAACAGATCAATCACCGATTGAGCGCCTTGTTTGGAAAAGGTCAAAAGATTTCTGCCCGTCAGACTGTTGCCGCCCGAATAAGCAAAAAAATGGCCATGGAGTTCCAGCAAGATTACCACCTTCACGTCCCATTGCCTGGAAAATACCGGTATGGCCTCTTTACTAATGGAGAACTTGTATCCGTTGCCGTTTTTAGCGGAGGGAGACGCATGAACGACAAGTCAGATAATTACCGTTCTTTCGAATTACTTCGTTTTTGCCATCGTGCGGATCTGTTAATTGTGGGTGGCCTCAGCAAACTAATAGTGCATTTTAGCAGAGATTTTGCGCCCGGCGATATTATGACCTATTTAGATAAGACCTGGTCCGATGGCAGTTCATATAAAGCTACCGGATTCATTCCAATATCCTCTACCCAACCCCAGCAGTTTTGGGTGGACTGCAATACCTGGACACGCTATAGCCAACATACCCTGCCCCAGGATGTGGAGGCCTGCGATGAGGATGAACGTATCGCACGAGGGTATTATCCCATTGAAAATCTGGGTAGTCTGAAGATGGTGCGTTATTAATTTGGTTTGTCTTGGCAATTGACCTATTTTTGCCGGATTTTTAGAATTTAAAACAATCAATGAAAAGAGTGGTGATAACAGGTATGGGGGTCTTAGCACCTACAGGCCATACCGTACAGGAATTTTGGGATAATAGCATTCATGGGGTGGGCGGTGCAGGCCCGATAACGCATTTTAATGCCGAAAAATTTCGTACACGCATCGCCTGTGAGGTGAAAAATTTCCAACCGCAACGTTATTTGACCCACAATGAAATTAAGAAGTCTGACCCCTTTACCCAGTTTGCGTTGCATGCTGCCGCACAGGCAATGGAAGATGCAGGTATAGATCTGGAGAAAATAGATCCATTTGATATAGGAGTCATCTGGGGCAGTGGTCAGGGTGGCATGGAAACATTTGAGAGCGAAGTTACCAATTATGTAACTGGTAATTATTCCCCCCGTTTTAATCCATTTTTTGTTCCTAAGTTGATTGCCAATATGGCCTCTGGATTAATTTCAATGAAATTTAACCTGAGAGGCATCAACTACACCACGGTATCCGCTTGCGCCACATCTAATACAGCTATGATGGATGCCTTTAATTATATCCGTTTGGGCAAAGCCAAGATCTTTGTAACCGGCGGCTCTGAAGCTCCCATTACTTCAGCTTCTGTAGGGGGCTTTGCAGCAATGAAAGCCATGTCTACCCGCAATGACGATCCTACACACGCTAGTCGGCCTTTTGATATACAACGGGATGGGTTTGTAATGGGAGAAGGTGCAGGAGCCCTCATCCTGGAAGAGTATGAGCATGCCAAACAGCGGGGGGCTAAAATATACGCAGAGCTGGTAGGTGCAGCAATGACAGCCGATGCCTATCACATCTCTTCTCCGCATCCGGAAGGACTGGGTGCTGCAAAAGCGATGCAGCTGGCACTGGAAGAAGCCCAACTGGATCCCGGACAGATTGACTACATCAATATGCATGCTACCTCTACCGCTATAGGTGACCTGAGTGAGGTCAACGCCGTTAAAAAGGTGTTTAAATCGACGGAAAACTTAAGCATAAGTGCTACTAAGTCCATGACGGGCCATCTCTTAGGGGCGGCAGGAGCTATTGAAGCCATTTTGTCCATCCTGGCTATCAATCATCAGATCATTCCGCCCACTACCAACGTACAAGAACTGGATCCTGCCATTCCCAAAGATCTGCACATTGTTATAAATACCGCTGAGGAAAGAAAAGTAGAAGCTGCGATGAGTAATGCCTTCGGATTTGGAGGCCACAATGCGATAGTAATTTTTAAGAAGCTTAAAGCCTAAAAGCGGAAAGCTTAAAAAAAATTTTTTTAAGCTTTCCGCTTTTGTGCTTAAGAAAAGGAGATCCAGGAGCTCTGCTCGTCATAATCATGGATTACCTGTACACCATTTTCAAAGCCAAAGCACCGGATAAGGCTGGTTATTTCTTGCCTAACCGTAGTCATGCAGTTTTGAACAAGGTCTTGTCTGAAACCCTTTTCCTGTAGCTCCAGCACATTGCCTATAGCGATAATTCGTGCCAGCACCTTGCCAAGATCGATAAGCTTGCGAGGAGCCAAGGCAGTATTGATCTCAAAGCTAAGATCATTTTTGAAATGTTCGCAAGCAACGGTGGTAAGTGGATGGGTTTTAAGAAACCTAAACAATTGGGTTTCCTTTTCTTTTTTCATCAAACGTAGCATCGTTTCAGCTATTTGATGGTAAAGCATTTCGTTAGATCCCTCGAAAATTTGAAAAGGCCGGCTGTCCATTATGCCCCGGCCCCCAATATGGCTGATGCGGTAGCCGTTTGCACCAGACATCTGCACCAGCAACTGCGCAGACTCATGCATCAGATCAGTGACCAGTGCTTTCATGCTGTTTGCTTCAAGGCCCATCATCGCCAAGTTGTGATCAATCCCACTCATTTGGCTGCTTTTGGCACACATGGCCGAACAGATCGTGTATGCAGATTGAATGCGGGATAGCTGAAATTGGATCTGATCCATAGAAAGCAGCTTGTTTCCACCCACCAGCCTATTATCACAATGGTATATAGCCTCATCCAGCATCCGTTTAATGAAACCCATCCCCATCCCAGGGAATTGAAGCCTGCTCCGGTGCAGGATGTCGAGCATCATCTTTATGCCCGTTGATTCTGGTTGGAGTTTAAACGACTTCGGGACTTCCAGGTCTAGTTCATTGCGGCCATAAGGGATCATATATAAGCCCAAACTGTCAAATACTTCTGTTACCTGTACTTGCTGGTTTTTTTGGCTGGTGTCGCAAATGAAAAAATCGATGTCACGGTTCAGGTCCCCTCCCTCAAGGGCCTTTCTGGATGCGATGATCCAAAAATCAGCCAGTCCAGTGAGTCCTTGCCAGTGTTTGGTGCCTTTAATATGGTAGGTATTTTCAAACTCCCTATTCACCGTTTTCATATTGAGCGCATCACTACCATAATCCGGTTCGGTGATCATCAGGCCTCCCAACGCCTGTTCATTTATAAAACGCTCAAAAATGCCGGCTTTGACCGACTCCTGGGCATATTTGGCCACTGGCTCGAGAAATAGGGCGATGTTAATGCCAAAGGTCAGCGATAAAGGCAACGATTCATAGGAAGCAGCTGCCAGCATAGCCAAGCATTCTTTCACAATTGCACCACGACCACCAAATTCTGTTGGAATAGCTACTGAAAGCGGCACATGCGACATAATTTCGGTGCGTACCCATGGTGGCAATCCCCTTTCCAGGCTTAGTGTGTTTATATTTTCCTTTTCGTGGAACAAGGTGTGCAGCATCGCCTCAAAATCCTTAATATATCCAGAAAAATCGACTGGTCTGGGGGGGGCTTGTAGCACAGATGAATCAAACATGGAAATAAGCAATTTGTAATTAAAAATTATTTTAGCCTACAATCAGCTAAATAATTTCAATTGCTGACAGGGAAAAAAACAAATCTACAAGATAAATGTCAAGTTTCCTAGAATTAATATAAATAAGCGGTTGGTTAGCTTCCCCAGGCAGTTATAACTAACCGCCTGCTGCCTCCTCTATTTCGGTGTTCACATAAATAGACGCCCTGCCAGGTACCCAACGCCAACCGGCCATGGCTGATGGGAATGGAGATGGAAGCACCCATCAGTGAAGACTTGATATGTGCAGGCATATCATCAGAACCCTCATCATCGTGCCGATAGTCGGGATCGTCTTCCGGGACCGCCTTATTAAAATACATTTCAAAATCCACCCGCACTGTGGGGTCGGCATTTTCATTAATGGTCAGGGAAGCAGAAGTGTGCTGAATGAAAACATGGCAGATGCCCTTTTGCCAATGTCTTATAGACCCCAAGCTAGCATTAATCTGATTGGTTATAAGGTGAAAACCTCTTGATTTAGCAGGCAACGTAATATATTCCTGAAATAGTTCCATCCCCAAAGTTAATCAATTTAATATTTTTATTATTTTTGTATTATGGCCGAAACGTCAGCACCACAGGAAACACCCGAACAGCAAAATAAGTTTAAGCGCTGGCTAAAGCGTATCGGGCTCGTCGGGTTCCTTTTCTTTCTGATCAAAGGCCTTATTTGGCTGGCGGTATTTTATTTCGGAACTGATTTCTTAAAAGGGATGCTATCTGATTAGTGTTAGTCTGAAAGAATCATCTAACGTCAAGTAACCATCCTGTTTTTGGCTTTCCTCGGGTCTGATAAACCCCTTGATGCGGCCAGTTTTCTTTTTCACCAGCAAGTCGGCGATTTGTTTTTCCGAAAGTTTTTTTCCAAAAGCCTCAAAAGGAATTAAAAATCCGCAGCCACGGTGATCAGGGCATCCATAAGCGGTTTTCCCTTTTACCACCTGGTTGTTTCCGCACTTAGGACAAATAATACCTACAATTTGAGCCATTTTTTCACCATCGGGGCTTTTCGATTTTCGGATTTTGGGCTTTTGCTGAGCAGTTACGTCTGGTATATTTGCTGGTCGGGGGGCAGAAGTTATTGCTTTGTACTGACTCGTTTTTACTTCCTGAGTCAATGTAATTACCATATCGATCAATTCCTTCTTGAAAACATCCGAGTCATAGTTTCCCTTTTCCATTAGGCGGAGTTTTCGTTCCCAGGCACCTGTCAGTTCAGGGCTTTTAAGTAGTTCATCTTTGATCGTATCGATGAGGTCAATACCCGTTTGCGTGGCAAATAGGTTCCGCTTCCGCTTTTCAATATATTTTCTCCTGAACAGCGTTTCGATGATATTTGCCCGGGTAGACGGTCTGCCAATACCATTATCTTTTAATAACTCGCGTAGTTCCTCGTCATCCACTTGTTTACCTGCGGTTTCCATGGCCCGCAAAAGCGTCGCTTCAGAATAAGGCTTGGGAGCAGTCGTTTTACCCTGATGGATAAAAGGATCATGCGGGCCACTTTCGCCAGCCACAAATAGGGGGATCTCCTGTTCTTCCTGTTCTTCTTTTCCTTCTTTTTTTTCCTTAGGATATAGCACACGCCAACCAGGTTCAAGGATCTGTTTGCCTGTCGCCTTAAATGGGATTTCTCCCACCTTAGCTTCTACCAGTGTGTTGGCTACTTTACATTCTGGATAAAATACAGCAATAAAACGTCGGGCAACCAGGTCGTAGATCCTTTTTTCATCCAGTGGAAGCGCTCCAGGCAAGATTTCTGTTGGTATGATGGCATGATGGTCAGTCACCTTCGAATTGTCAAACACTTGTTTTGACTTTTGAATGGAGGCTGCCAAAACCGGTGCAGTCAGCTCCGCATAAAAGGTCATGCTTTTTAGGATAGCAGGCACCTGTTCAAATAAGTCCTCAGACAGGTAAGTGGTATCCACACGCGGGTATGTCACCAGTTTTTTTTCATAAAGGCTTTGAATGTATTTTAGCGTCTGGTCTGCCGAAAAGGCATATTTTTTATTAGCCTCCACCTGCAGGGAGGTCAGGTCAAATAAGCGCGGATTTTTTTCTTTTCCCTCCTTAGTATCAAATGAAACAATTTCAATAGGATACTTTTTTAAGTACTCCAATCCTTTTTGGGCTCTTTCGGCCAACTTAAGCCTGTCTATATTGGCGGTGAAAACGGTATCACGGTAGGTCGTCTTTAGCTCCCAATATTCTTCGGGCTTAAAAGCATTGATCTCTTTCTGTCGCTGTACCAGCATGGCCAGGGTTGGAGTTTGTACCCTCCCAATAGACAATACGGTTTTATAAGCCCCAAATTTGGTTGTAAAAAGCCTAGTGGCATTGATTCCCAGTAGCCAGTCTCCGATGGCACGGGCGCTGCCAGCAGAGTAAAGGTGCAGGTAGTCTTCAGCGGGTTTTAGTTTTAGAAAGCCATCGCGGATGGCCGATTCGGTCAGAGAAGAGATCCATAACCGCTTTACCGGAACCTTGCAATGGGCTTTGAGCAATACCCACCGTTGAATGAGCTCTCCTTCCTGGCCGGCATCACCACAGTTAATCACTTCTTCACAACCAGCAATGAGCCGCTCAATTATAGCAAATTGCTTTTCAATGCCTTTGTTTTGGATCAGCTTGATGCCAAAATTTGTAGGAATGATAGGCAGTAGTTCTAATCGCCAGGACTTCCATTCTGGCACGTAGTCGTGTGGTTCTTTCAGCGTGCACAAATGTCCAAAGGTCCACGTTACCTGATAGCCATTACCCTCATAATACCCATCCATACGGGCGGTAGCACCGATGACCTGGGCAATATCTTTGGCAACACTGGGTTTTTCTGCTATACAAACCTTCATTCTTTCTTTTTATGGACGGCAGCGAATTTCGTGAAAAGGGACAAGCTTTGGAAATTCTTTCCATTTTAACTAAGTTTGGCGCTTAACAATGGATAAAAAATCAACCTCTTTTACAGGCAACCAAAAACTGCAGATTTTCATCTTGGCCATTACGCAGTTTACCGTTATATTGGATTTCATGGTCATGTCGCCACTAGGCGACTTCATGATGAAGTCACTATCGCTTTCCCCGTCCCAATTTGGTACAGCCGTATCGGCCTATGCTTATAGTGCGGGACTGTCAGGGTTGCTCACAGCTGGATTTGCCGACCGTTTTGACCGAAAAAAACTTTTGCTATTTTTCTACACGGGTTTTATTGTTGGAACCTTTCTATGCGGACTGTCGCATTCCTACTATCAGCTGGTGGCAGCACGCATCCTGACAGGCATCTTTGGCGGAGTCATCGGTTCCATTTCATTGGCCATTATTACCGACCTTTTCAGCCTGGAACAACGAGGGCGGGTCATGGGTTTTATGCAGATGGGATTTGGAGCAAGTCAGGTATTGGGCGTACCCATTGGTCTGTTTCTGGCCAACCGTTGGGATTGGAGTGCGCCGTTTCTGCTCGTGGCCATCCTGGCCTGCCTCATAAGTTTGTTGATCGTGTTCAAGCTACAGCCCATAACGGGGCACCTCTCCCTACAGCAGAATAAGACCGTGCTCAGACATCTGTGGCATACCTTGGTTAAAAACAATTACTACATCGGTTTTATATCCACCGCGCTACTTTCCCTGGGGGCGTTCATGATGTTTCCATTTGGAAGCGCCTTTGCTGTAAACAACCTGAAGATCTCACCGGCACAACTCCCATTGCTGTTCCTGGTGTCAGGCGTCTGTGCCCTATTCTTGATGCCGCTAATCGGGCGGCTAAGCGATAAAATAAACAAAGCCATTATTTTTACGATTGCCAGCGTTTGGATGATCATCGTATGTTTAGTTTATACACAGCTGGGAGAAACTCCTCTCTGGATGGCCATAGGGTATAATGTATTGCTCATGATGGGTATCATGAGCCGTATGGTGCCTGCCATGGCGCTGGTCAGTGCCGTACCAGAACAGGAAGATCGCGGGGCCTTCATGAGTATCAATTCATCTATCCAGCAAATCTCGGGTGGGATAGCGGCGTCCATCGCTGGCCTCATCGTTGTCCAGGCACATAAAGCAGCCCCCTTGGAGCATTATGATAAGGTGGCCTACGTCCTGAGCGGTATATCCATCGTAGGCATTTATGTGATTTTCCAGGTAGCAAAACTTGTGGCAAAAAAGTCGGCAGCCACGCCATCATAATTGGCTATAAGTAACAATTAACCTGTTTGGTAGTCTGAATAATAAAAAACAAGCGGTATGATCATTACAACCACTCCCAATATTGAAGGGAAAAAAATAATAAAGTACATCGGCCTGGTCACAGGGGAAACCATCATTGGGGCCAACTTCTTTAGAGATATTTTTGCCAGCATCAGCGATTTTGTGGGCGGAAGGTCCGGATCATATGAAAAAGTCCTTCGGGAGGCCAAAGACACAGCCGTCTTTGAAATGCAAGAATATGCGGCCTCTATTGGTGCAAATGCCATTGTAGGTGTCGACCTCGACTATGAAACCGTGGGCAGTGGGGGCAGTATGCTTATGGTGACTGCCAGCGGCACGGCAGTAGTTTTAGAAGAAATTACGCAGTAGTTTTTTCAATTGATGAATGAATGATGGTATTTGGGGTGTCGTCATTCATTCATTAATAATCATTCAAAACGATTTCATTTCCATCTGAAACGAATTACATGAAACAATTACCTGAGTTATATTAAATAAACAAATTCAGAAGCAACACCCCCAACAATCCTATCACTGAAACCAGTGTTTCCATCACAGACCATGAACGGACGGTGTCACGTATGCTAAGGCCAAAGTATTCCTTAAACATCCAAAAGCCCGGGTCATTCACATGTGAAAACATCAGGCTACCGGCACCCGTAGCCAGCACCATGAGTTCCGGACTGACATGTGTAGCTGCAATGATCGGTCCGGCAATGCCAGCCGTTGTTAGCGCTGCCACGGTGGCAGAACCAAGTGCTACCCGGATAACGGCTGCGATGGCCCATACCAGAATCAGTGGCGATAACGGCAGATCTTTCGTCAGCACCGAAATATAATCAGCCACACCGCTATCGGTTAGCACTTGCTTAAAAGCACCTGCGCTGCCGATAATGAATAGGATCATGGTGACACTTCGCAGCGCATCCTCCATCGGTTCGAGCAAATCCTTAAGCCGTTTGCCCTGGCGTATACCCATGGTATACATGGCCAGTAACGAAGCCAGCAACAGCGCCAATACCGGATTTCCTAAAAAGTGACACGTATGCAGTACTACCGATCCCTTTGGCAGCCAGGCATCACCGATAGTAGCCAGCGCAATCAGCATTACCGGAAACAGCCCCGTAAATACACTAATGCCAAAACCCGGAAGATCTGCTTCTGGGCGGATGGGTGCTTCAAACAGATTTTTGGGTGGATGGGTTTTAATGTCTCCCAATGTCCGGGCAAAGAGCGGGCCGCTGATGATGATCGCCGGGATGGCAACCAGTGCTCCATAAAACATCGTCAGCCCCATGTCTGCTTTATAAAGCATGACAATGGACGTTGGGCCGGGGTGAGGAGGCAAGTACCCATGGGTAACCGATAAGGCGGCCAGTAATGGAATGCCTACATAAAGCAATGGAAGCTTACTCGTAGCACAAACCATAAACACAAAAGGCACCAGCACCACAAAGCCGACATTATAAAATAGCGGGATGCCCACCAAAAATCCAGTCAATACCATCGCCCATTGCAGGTTTTTAATACCAAAGGCCTTGCTTAGGCCCGATGTAATGCGTTGTGCACCCCCTCCATCAGCGATCAACTTGCCCAGCATAGCTCCAAAAGCCAGGATCAGTGCCAGCTGCCCCATCGTACTACCCACCCCTTCTTCCACCGATTTCAGAATGGCGTCGCCCTTCATGCCTTGGGCTGCACCCACCGCAATGGCTGTTATGATCAGCGATATTACCGTATTTATTTTTAATACGATCACCAGTAGCAACAACAGGAGTACCCCGCAAATAATAATGAACAATGGCATACGTATAGGCTAAAATTCTTCTTTCAATTTATCATATATGCGCTCAAAAACTGCGTAGTTTTTTACGTATTGTTCATGTTTTTCAATATTAGGCACGTAAGTCTCAGACGAAGGAACAAACCCTTCAGGCAGTATAAGGTCATCGATCAGCCCCAAAGCATGCATCCCAATAATCGCCGCCCCCAAAGCCGAGCTCTCCACACTTTCTTTGACCACTACCTGTTTATTGAAAACGTCTGCCAGCATTTGCAGCCAAAAAGCCGACTTGGCAAAGCCCCCGCTTGCGTTGATCTTAACGATGGGCCCCGTAATTTCTTCCAGCGCCTTGCCTACACCATATATCCCAAACAGCACACCCTCCATCATCGCCCTGGCAAAATGCGCACGCGTATGGTGCAGTTGGATGCCAAAATAGACGCCCTTCGCATGCGCATTCCAATGAGGAGCGCGCTCACCCGTTAAGTATGGCAAAAAAACAAGGCCATCAGACCCCGCCTCAGCAGAAGCAGCCTCCATGTCCAGGCGGTCATAAGCATGCGATCCATCCGCAAGCTCTGCTTCCGGCAGTAAAAAGTTTTGACGGAACCAGCTCCTAATGACGCCTCCATTATTGACAGCACCCCCTATTACATAGTGCTCCGGTGTCAGGATGTAGCTAAACAGACGTTCCTTCGGATCTGAAAGGGCCATTTCTGTAACCACCCGGATCGCTCCACTCGTGCCAATCGTCACCGCAGCAATGCCGGGTTTAATAGCCTGAACACCCAGATTCGCCAGGCAGCCGTCACTGCCACCCACTACAAAAGGTGTATCAGCGGGTATTTGCAGCCGCTTGGCCACTTCGCTTGCCAATCCTTTAAGCATATAGGTAGCCTGAACCAGCTCAGACAGCTGTTCAGGCTTGATTCCTGCCAGCTCCAGCGCAGGGGCGTACCACTGCTGCGCATATATATCCAGCAAGCCGGTAGCAGAAGCAACTGACAGGTCAATCACATACTTGCTAAACAGTCTGTAAAGCACATATTCTTTGATTCCAACAAATTTATGCGCGGCACTGAACACTGGGATCATATGCTCCCGCATCCAGCCTAATTTACAGAGGGGAGACATCGGATGTATTGGGGTCCCCGTCTTTCGGTATATATCTTTTCCCAAAGGGATTCCTTTTAAAGTAGCCGCAAACGATTCACTGCGGGTATCCGTCCAAACAATGCAATTGGTCAGGGGCAGTCCCGCTTCATCCAAGGCTATTAGCCCATGCATCGCGCTGCTGAAAGCCACCCCGGCAATGGCAGCACCTTCCAGCTGATTGATTGTGCCAGCCACCTCAGCCAGCGTGGACAGAACCGCCTGATATAGCTGTTCGGGATCCTGCTCGTAATGCGTGGGTGCTGGCGTTAAAATGGGGTAACTGATGCTGTGTTCGGCAATGCTCACGCCATTCAGGTCAAAAGCAACCGCTTTTGTAGATGAAGTGCCGATGTCTACGCCGATGATGTATTGCATTCGTTTGCTAAAATGATTTCAGGCCGGTTTGGTAAACCGGCAAGCAAGATAGCAAAAAATGTTTGCCGGAAGGCCTAAATTTTTACTTGCAGTGTCAGATAAAAAGTGCGATTATCGGATGGCAAGATGCCCGGCCCCGGATAACCAGTGGCACGGCGCGTATAATAATAAGCATTCCCCACGTTGTTGATGCTCCCTTCCAGCTTATAGCGTTTATATTCATAGGACATGCTTACGTCCATAATGGTATAAGCCGGTATCAGCCCCACTACAGCGGCCAAACCTCCATCAATGGCATTCGTTGCGTCAGAATACTGGTCGGATAAATGCGTATACTGAAACGATGCTTTAACCTGTTTATAACCTAACCGGAACCCTGATTTTAGATTAATCCCCGGAACAAACTCCACCTCATTGCCCTGGACCCCGGGGATTGCACTTTTCCGGTATTCCGACTTGATTAACGCAGCATTGGCAAAGATCACTGCACTCCAACGCTCATCCTTTGGTTTTAAAAGCCGGTAAACATCTGCCTCGCCATAAGATTCAATGCCCATGATCACGGCCTGACCGATATTTGTGCGGAATTGATAGATACGATCGTCCGAGTCAGATTGCTGCGAATCGCCAATCCGATTATCATAGTTTAGGTAAAAGGCACTCACGTCGTAGTTATAAATGGAGGTATGTTCACTCCGTACGCCAATATCCAACGAGAATCCCTTTTCATCGGTTAAGTTGGGGTCAATTTTTGAAGAGGGGTTGGTCGTATACATATCACTAAAGGTCACTGAGCGGTAGTTTTGCGACAAATTACCATAAAGGCTAATGGTGTGTGCCGGTTTATAACTAACGCCTAAGCCCGCCAGTAAGAAATCACGCTTATTTTGCCGGCTGTTAGGCAACCGTTCATTTGAGATAATGTTCCCTGCCAAGTCGTAAGAAATATCCGATGTAAAACCCTTGGCCCGGGTATTGATAAACTCATACCGCACACCCGGTACCACAGACCATTGATCGCTCAACTGAATAATTTGTTCGGCAAATAAGGAAACATTCCGGTTTGGAAACGTATAATCGTTCCGTATATACGTTTCAGGATCCACAAAATGAAAGTCAGCATCTTTACCGGTCGATCCGTTGCCCTGAACGCTGTGGTTAAACCCATGATAAAAGCGGGTTCCGACCAGCAATGTCATGGGTTTGTTTAAGATTTGATAGCGCTTTAAATAACGGCCTTCCACCCCCCAATTGTCAAAATCGCCTCTAATCAAGTCCCTTGGTTCCGTTCCAAGATCCACTGTAGCTACCCGGTTGGGCCTAAAACCCACCGTATACCGGTGTGCAGCTAAGCCAAACACGCGCATATTCACCTCATTAGCAGCGTTAAACTTATGGTCCACATGCAGGGCATACAAATTCCAATTCACATCAAACCAATTGCGGTACCGATTGCTTTGAGTAGGGTCTTGTTTAAACATGTCGTCTGACAAACCACCGGGCTGGTGTGCCAAATAGTTCATGTGTGTGTAGTCAAAGCCTATTTTAGTCTTTGTAGTAAGTTGATATTTGATATTGGCATAGCCTGAGTACGCATTAAAGTCTGCATTTCCCCGAAACCCATTTCCTTTTTTGTATTGGAAATAAGTGTAATAACTCAGTTTATTTGCTGTGCCACTGGCACTTGTAAAGGTATTGTAAAAACCATACGAGCCGCTAGTCTGCCGGATGGTCAGGGCTATTTTTTTATCCGTAACAGGGGGGCGCATTATAAAATTGACCAAACCCCCAAATTGAGTACCATATTGTAAGGATGCTGCCCCCCGCACTATCTGGATCTGAGATACTGCTTCAGTAGGTGGCGTATAATAACTTTCCGGATAGCCCAATGCATCAGCGCTGATATCGCAACCATTCTGACGGGTATTAAAATTGGAACTCCGGTTTGGGTCTAATCCCCTTCCGCCAATACTCAACTGAATGCCGGCGTTGTCATTTTCCCAAATATTCAGGCCCGCCACCCTGGCATATACCTGCCGGGCATTGTTGGTGGCCAGGTTGGCTACCAGCTGGTCAGGAAAAATGACTTCCGATTTTTTACCTTCATAAATACCCAAATCTTCAATCGCTTTCAAATGAGCAAAACCGAACTTCGCTTTTTTCTCTTCCACCAGCACTTCGTCCAAAACCTGGACTGTGCGGTAAAGAAACAACTCACAAGTTGCATTACCATTTCGTACATATACGTTAGCCTTCGCATCGGCAAAACCCATGGATCGCACCAATACTGTATAATTTCCGCTTTCAATGCCTTTAAACAGGAACTGGCCATTTTCGTCCGTATGCGTAATACTTTTGTTATCGCTTAAATAAACCGTTCCATTTCTTATTACCGCACTATCCAATCCGGACCGGACAATTCCAACCAATGAATACTGTGCCCAACCTATAGCCGGAAGCAGGCAACATAACAAACTAAAAACCTTTAATTTCATCGTTTAAGGGTAAAATCCAGGATTTGGCTTTAAAAGACTCCTGTTCTTTTGCCAAATCCGTATGGAGATCAATGAACATTCTTCCGCGGCGACCGTTTAGCACCACATAGTCCTCCACATAAACCTCCGGCGACCGGAAACCGTGTTTCGCATAATGGTCACGGAGCAAATGGGCATACTGCAAGATCATATCGGGCTGCGTACTCATCATTTTCTCCTGCAGTACCGTTAAAAATTTTGAATTATCTGCCACGATGGCTTTACCATTCGCTTCTTTAACAGTAAATTGGGCATAACCCGCTTTTTCTATAAGCATCACCCGCCAGGAAAACCGGAAGCCTTGTTCTGTCCAGAAAAGCTCTCCAGGATAAAGCCAATACCGAAAGGGCAGTAACAATTGTACCAGAAAAAAAAAGGAAAACCCAGTAAGTAAAACTTTTTGCACACCATTCGAATAGGTATAAGGCCTCTTTGGACGAATAAACGTATCCGGGCATTTAAAAAAGCGGTTCAGAAAGCCAATGATGCGCAAATGAAAGGCTGCAGAAAAAAAGATGAGGGAGGCCACCATCATCACGTAGGGAAACATGCCAATCGGAAATAAAACCGCCGTCATTCCATGAAACACAATCACTGCCAGGTATGCAAAGGGTCGCGTCCGTTTATTCCATAGTAAAAATCCGATAGACAGATCATAGATGCATCCAAACCAGCTAAAAACAAACGCAGTAGCCTGATAGTTAAATAACCAGCCAATCAACGGAAGGTCGTTGCGGGCTGGCAACCAAATTTTAAGCGGAAGGGCATGCCCTAGCCAATCGCTGTTTATTTTGGCCAGGCCGGCATAGAAATAGAGTATAACTAACAACAATTTAAGCATGTCCAAATTCCATCTTGGAACTTGGTCTGCCAACAATTTTTTATTTCGCCAGGCATCTACTGAAAAATAACGATGAGCAGGTAAAAACAGCAGCATGAACAGCACCAGGCTCATGAAATAGTAATGGTTCAGATAGGTGCTCTTATCCATCAGCTCAATGTAAGTAAAACTGAGAAACAGGACAACGGATGCCACCCGGTAAAAAAGGCCAATAGCAACCAGTAAGGCTGCTATGGCACACAAGGCAAAAATGCCATACGTGTATATGCCCAATGGTTTGACAAATTCAAAACCATAAAATGGGAAAAAATAATGCGGAACGATGTATAACTGCGAAATCCACCCCTTAGCCCAAAAGCGCACAATGCTCAAGAAGAGCATCAGTCCAATGGCGATGCGGTATACGGCCAGGGGAGCAATAGAAGTCCGTTTAGTCACCGTCATTATCCGTATAGGTGATGACAATACTCATTGCCGAGGTCATATCTACCTTTAGCATGCGTACCGATTTTTGCATCTCTGTATAAACATCGATCATTTTCTGGTTATTGTTTTTAACTTCTTCATTCAAATTTTCAGACAATAAGTCCAGCTTCACGTTGGTAGCCGCAAACTGATCGGCAATGGTTTTGGATAATTTTACCCCGGTTTGGCTGTCTTTTGCATCCACGGCATCTAAATAGGATTTAAAAGAAAGACCTTCTGTTCCATTTTTCACGCTCTTTCCATTGAAAAAGTCAATGGAAGCCTGAAATGCCGTTTTGGCCAACGTCAATGAAATATTCTTTTTATACAGGGCCTCTACTTTCTCGGCAGCCACCACGCCATTCATCATGGCGCCGGATGGGATACCAAATTTACCCGACCTAATGTAGCGCTCATAGTTAAGAACATAACCATTAACCAGTATAGCTAATGATGAACTAGCATCAGTACCCGTGCGGCTGGTAAATGTTTCCCGGTAGGTGCCAGTAACCCACGGATCATATACTTTGGTAAATACCGTATTCATCTGCTCCGTAATTTTTTTTAAGTAAGCTATCCGCTTTACCGCATCCGGGGCGTTCGTGTAAAAGGTCAATATTTCCGGGTCTGTACCGGCAAGACCATTAAGCAGAAAATCTATTGCCGGAAAGCCCTGTTGCGCGTAGGTAGCAGGTAAATTAAAATCGGTATTCCCGCTAGCGATACCCGATTGTATATTGCTTACATTGGTAGGATATATGTTAAAAAATGAACGAATATTTTGTTCCTGGGCTGGCCCTACATCAATCAATTCAATCTTTTGCCAGGAAATATAAGCATTTACCCAAGCTTCTCTTAGTTCGGTTAAGGAGGACAAGGTGGGCGAGGTGGTAAACGCGTCGCTTTTTGCCAGTAATTGTCCAAAACTTGTCTTAAAATTGGTATAGGAAGGAATAATGAGATCATCGGCCAGGTAGGTAAGCAGGGCCTTACGGTCTACACCGGGTTTCTCTTCCTCCTGCTTGCTGGTGCCGTCCTTTTTGGAGCAGGCATAGATGGTTAAAATAATCACGAAAAGGCTTCCTGCTTTTCTGAACCCTGATGCTAAATTCATACAATTATCTTTCTAAATTTCTTAAATAAGAAATTGGATGGTTGTTTTGCTACTGCAAATCAACCATCCAATCCAAAAAAATGCACAATACTATTTATCGGCCAAATTTGGTTCTGATTGCCGCATCCGCAGCATTGATCTTGTCATTGGTCAGGTCCCAAAAGCCTCCGGCAGAACCCACCAAGTCATTTAGTATGCCTTCAGAGAAGGCCGTTGTGCCACCACTTAGGGTAGTAAACCGCAAGGAATAGATAAATCCTAGACCTTCGCCCATGGCGTGTGCCCTGGTGCCATCATCTGTACCAGTTTTCCATTTCCCCAAATAACCCAAAGCAGCACCAATAACTGCTTTTTCCAAAGTATTCCGTATAATTTCTGCTTGATTCTTAAGTTCAGCCTTATCATTGTTCACAATAGCAGCGCGGCCTTTCAAAAAGGCTGCATGTACCTTTGTGTAGTTGTAAGTGGCGTCGGTTGCAGGTTTACCGTATTCCCAAACGTATGAACCCAGAAACGATTCTGTAGTTCCCCTCACCGCATCGGTCGAACCGGCAAGATAGACGGGGCTGAGCGTTAATGATGCATACGCTTCATCCCAATTCTGCTCTAATTGGGTATAATTCTTACCTGGTAGCAACGTAGTATTGTCTGCATCCAGGCCTTTGTTCAGCAATACATTGCTGATGTAGTCAAGACTAAAAGAGCCAATTAACCCTTTTTGAATAAGCTGTGTTAATTCAAAACCTTTGGCGTCTACCAAGGTTTTTGCGTTCGCGGCATTCAATACATAACCTGCCGTGCCTTTTGCAGCAGGCACATCTGCATTAGCACTGATGGTTCCTAGCGCGGTCATGTCCGCTTCAATTTTAGTACGTACAGCCTCAGCATCCGCTGCGGACCAGGATGAAGCCGTCACATTGCGCAACTGGACGCCAGAGGCGTTCAATGCTGCAAAATCGGCAGGAGCAGGGTTGCTGAGAGCGGTGAAAGGGCTACCCGTATTTTTAAACATGTTTTTTAACACATTGCCGTCTACCAGTTGCGTTTTCCAAAGACCGCCGTAGGTGTTAATACCCTGGAAAACCCGGTAACGAAAATTTCCAGTGGTTAAGTCTATTGTTGAATTGCCTGAAGCATCCACAAATAACGTGTTGGTAGCATCATAAGGCATGTTATCCGTAAGTTTTGAGTAATCGATCTTGGAGCGAAGTGGAGTTACTTCCGGACCTACCTTATCATCATCATCGCTACAGGAAGCCAGCCCTGACACAGCCATTGCGAGTAAAAAAGAACTTTTTAAAAAATTAATTTTCATTTGTTGTATTGTTTTATTGTCTAAAAAATAATTAACCCAATATTTGTATTAAGTCTAAATAAGTGGTAATCTTGCCGCAAAGATTGGGTTGAATTCTAAAGAAATTCTAAAGTTTTGTAAAATAAAGTTAACACTCTTTAAAAAAGCCTATTAATGAAACTATTATTTGTAGAGGATGAGACTGCGACGCTGAAAGTAATGGAAGATTATTTCTCTTCCCTTAATTTTGTGTGTGAACAAGCGGCCACCTTCCGTCTGGCAGAAGAAAAGCTGCATACCTATTTTTATGACATCGTCGTATTGGATATCAGCCTTCCGGATGGTTCAGGCATGGATCTTATTCCTACCATCCGATCCAAACAGGTAGAAACCGGCATTTTGATTTTGTCTGCCAAGAATTCATTAGCAGATAAGTTGGCGGGGTTTCATTTAGGTGCAGATGACTACTTAACCAAACCCTGTCATCTGGAAGAGCTAAATGCCCGTATCAACGCCATATACCGGCGGAAAATATTAAAAGGTGCTGAGCAGATCTGCTTTGATGATTTCATCATCGAACCGATGGCCAAGTTGTTATTTTATAAAAAGGAACAGATCATCCTAACCCGTAAGGAATACGAGCTGTTAGTCTATTTTGTGGTAAATAAGCACCGGGTTGTTAGCAAGTCAGCCATTGCCGAACACTTGTGGGGTGATCATTTTGACCAGGCAGACAATTTTGATACGGTCTATGTACATATGCGTAACTTGCGGCAAAAGCTCAAACATGCCAGTAGCAAAGATTACATCAAAACCACCTATGGTATGGGATACAAATTCGATGGCTGATCAGGATATTTCACCAAGCTCTTGTAAATGTGCAAATTTCTTTGCTTATTTGCTAAAAATAAAGCAGTCACATGTCCAGCCGGCCTGAAATACCTGAAAACGAGTTGTTGGAACAGCTAAAAGCTGGGCAGTCAGAAGCGCTGGGTGCACTTTACTGGCGCTTTGCAGATTAATTGCTCTATTTTATCCAGAAAACAGCGAAGTCGCGGGAGCTTTCTGAAGATGTGGTGCAAGATTTCCAAAAGATATGGGAAAACCGCGATCACCTGGACCCGCAACAGCCGTTTAAACCCTATCTATATACCATTGCCCGCCATAATCTATTAAATCTATTAGGCAGGGCCAGCCGTGAAACCCGTATTATGGATGAAATCAGGCGGTCGGTCGTGCTGGATGAAAACAGCACCGAACTGCTCCTGGACTTTAAAGAAAGCAGCGCACTTTATGCCGAGGCGCTGGACCAACTACCCGAGCGGTGCAGAGCCGTGTTTGAAAAATGCCAGGTAGAAGGCCTCACCCACCAGCAAGCTGCCATTGAACTGGGTATCAGCGAAAGCACCATCAATAATCAGATGGTAAAAGCCTGGGACATCATCCGTAAATACATGCGCACCCGTAATGGCCTGCTTTTGCTGATGGCCGCCCTATTTTTCTCTTAAATATTTTCCCTAACTTTGGGGCATGAACAGAAAATATCCCATCGGTTTGCAGAGTTTCCGGAAAATCCGCGAAGATGGATATATGTTAGTGGATAAAACAGAAAACATTCACCAACTGGTGACATCAGGCAAATATTACTTCCTGAGCCGACCTCGCAGATTTGGAAAATCACTGCTATTAAACACCATCAAGGAGTTATTTTCTGGCAGTAAGGAGCTATTTGAAGGGCTTTGGATTGCTGATCAGTGGAACTGGGAGCAAAAACACCCCGTGATCCATCTGCGGGTCAGTTTGATTAATTACCAGGGTGCTGGTCTATATAAAGCGTTGAACGATGAATTGGATATCATTGCTAGTGATTTAGGATTGGTGCTAGAGAAAATCCACCTGAAAGAAAAATTCAGGGAACTGATCGAAAAAGCTGCTGCTGATGCACCTGTCGTGATCCTTGTTGATGAATACGATAAGCCGATAATAGACTACCTTGACAACCAAGATAAAGTACTGGAAAACAAAGAGATATTTCGTATTTTTTATTCGGTACTAAAAGACTCTGATGACTACATCCAGCTGCTGATGATTACCGGCGTTAGCCGTTTCAGCCGGGTTGGGATCTTTTCAGAATTAAATAACATTAAAGACATTTCCCTGCACCCCAATTATACAACCTTAGTAGGTATTACACAGAAAGAATTGGAAAGCAATTTTGAAGAAGAGATCAGCGCGATGCAGGAAAAGAACCCGGATGTGCTTGAAAAAATAAAATCCTGGTACAATGGGTACTCCTGGGGCGGTACAGAAACGTTGTATAACCCCTTTTCTATTCTGAACCTGATGGATACCCAAGGAACATTCCGCAATTACTGGATCAATACAGGCATGCCTACCTTCCTAGTCACGGCTGTACGGAAACATCCTGAACGATACTTGTTTGGCAGGGAAGACATTCTGGTGGGAGCCGATGCAATGGAAGAGTCATTTGTGGATACTATCAATCCCGTGACGATGTTGTACCAGGCAGGATTTCTCACCATCAAAAGCTTTGATGAGGAACAAGCAATATTTAATCTGGGTTATCCAAACCGCGAAGTGGAGCAAAGCATGCTCAGTTACCTAACGGCTGCCTACAGCAATGAAGATGTTGCAAATATTCAACCCACGGTAATGTCCCTAAAAATGGCATTTTCAATGGGTGACATACCGAAAGTGATCAAAATAATTGACACCTTATTTATTAAAATACCTAACCCACTTTGGAAAGGCCATAACGAGGCCTTATATCATGGTATTATCCAAAACACGTTTGACCTGCTTGGCATTCATATGGAAAGCGAGGTTCACAATGCCCTTGGCCGTATAGATATTGTCGTTAAGACTGCCACCACCATCTATGGCATCGAGTTTAAGCTTGAAAAATCGGCGAATACCGCTATTCAGCAGATTTTTGACCGCGATTATTTAAAAGTATACCAATTAGACCCCCGCAAAAAAGTTGCTATAGGCATTAATTTTTCATCCGAAAAGAAAGCAGTAGCCGATTTTAAGGTAGAAGAACTACAGAGCTAAAAACATTATTTTAAAAAAACTTCACGTCCGCATAGTTACCGGGTAGTGCTTATTTGTATTAGCTTACAAAGACACGGAAATGGACGCACAGCTTGTAGCACTTTTCAGGAAATTCCAGGATAACCACTGCGATGCCGCGGAAGCACAGCAGGTGTTGCAATACATCGAAAGCGGCCACCACCTGGATGAATGGGAAGCGGCTATAGCCCAGCACGCCAGCCTACTCATGGACAGCCCCGAGGTAGCCAATAGGACACCGGAACAAGCCACAGCACTTTATCAGCGCATTATGGCCGCCACCGCTGCCCAAACCCACACCAAACCCACCACACAAACCTTACGCCCATCTATTAAGCAACGCCTTTTATATAGAAAATATAGTTACCTCATTCTACCAATACTGCTAGCAGCAATAGCCACTGCAATCTATTTCAATCGCAGCAACCTCCCAGTTCAGGATGTTGCCCCCGGCTACAACCAAGCCACCCTGACCCTGGCCGACGGCACTAAAATAGCCTTAGATTCAGCGCAAAGCGGAATCGTTGTCAATGACCAAGACATTAAATACAGCAACGGGAATCCCGTCCAGAACGTCATCCTGAGCGGTGAGCGTGGGAAAGAGCAAGGGGGAGCCGAAGGATCTCTGCCCACTTCTTTAACGTTAACCACCCCGAAGGGGGGGCAATACCAAATAATATTAAGCGACGGCACCAAAGTCTGGTTAAATGCTGCCAGTACGTTGAAGTACCCAAGCCGCTTCAGCGGCGATAGCAGAGAAGTCTATTTGGAAGGCGAAGCCTACTTCGAAGTAAATAACAATCCTTCAATCGGCGCCATGCAGGATAATCGTAAATCGTACCTCGTAAATCGTAAATCAAATGCTCCATTTATAGTGAAGAGCCGGAATCAACAAACCACCGTTCTCGGCACGGAGTTCAATATCAATTCCTATGAGCCATCCGTCAAAACAACCCTCGTCACGGGCGCTGTTCAGGTGTCGAGCGATGGGAGGGGGAGGAATGACGGATTTGTCCTAAAACCCGGCGAACAAAGTATCCTTAAAGCAGATAACTTCACAAAAACAAAAACCGACATCCAAAAATCTATCGCTTGGAAAAACAACGAATTCCGGTTCACTGGCGAAAATCTGGGTGGCGCCATGCAGCAAATAGCCCGCTGGTATGACCTCAACGTCATCTTCACCGATGAGGCCCTAAAGCAAGCACCCGTATCAGGTATCATCAACCGGCAGGAAAACCTGTCAACCATCCTTCGGATCTTTGAAAAGGCAGGCTTAAAGTTCACCATAACCGGAAAACGATTAACCATAAAGAAAAAATAAATACGGAGTAACTAACAAGAAGGTTTCACTAAAAATATAAAATGGCAAAATAGGACAAGCAACAACCGAAAAAGGAAGTATCGGCTAAAAAAAGAACAGGAGCGTTTGCCGCGCCCCTGATCCACAAGCTGGTCAATCCCCTAACAACGTGTAATTATTCGAATCATTAACCAGACATGCAAATTTAGCATTTTTATGAACAAAAACGATACAATCCATCGTTCTTGCCACCCTGCAAGCCATTGGCTTAAAACAGGATTTATGTGGTTTAATACAACACTCGCCTTTATGATCATCGGTCTTTTGCAGATCCGGGCCGGGGTATATGCTCAACGCGTCAGCATCGAACGCCAGCAGATGACCATAGAAAATGCCCTGACCCTCATCAACCAGCAGACCGGCTACCAATACCTCTGGCTGCCCGAAAACCTCAAGAGCGACCGTAAAATCACGGTACAACTCAAAGACGCCACGCTTGAAACCGCAGTAGAACAACTTCTGCAAGGCCTACCTTTAACGTATGAGTTGGACGGAAAGATCATTGTGATTCGGGAGAAATCGATTTTGGAGAATACCCGAGACGCTATCCGTGGCGCCCTCGTTATTTCGAGCGAGCGCAGCGACGAGAAATCTGAGGGTGCAGCCCAGCAAATAATTACCGGCCGCGTCACCGATTCCTTGGGCAATCCCTTAGAAAACGCAACCGTCCGCGTGAAAGGAAAGAACCGGGCTACCTTCACCGACAAAAACGGCGAATTTACGCTCAGAGGCGTCGAAAACGACGCCATCCTCCAAATTTCCTACCTTGGTTACACCACGCGTGAGGTACCCATTTCCGATCACCTCAGCACGATTATTCTAAGCCGCACCACCTCCACGTTAGAAGAAGCCCAAGTTACCGTAAACACCGGTTACCAAAAGTTCGCCAAAGAGCGGGCAACTGGTTCATTTGATTACATCGACGAAAAGAAATTCAACGAGCAGGTCGGGACAAACATTTTAGACCGGTTGGAAGGCATTGCCAGTGGTCTCAATGTGGATAGAAAACAGATTGGTACAGGAACAACAGGCATTACCATCAGGGGAATCAGCACCATATCTGGTCAAAGAGATCCATTAATTGTTGTGGATAATTTCCCTTATGACGGTGACCTAAGCAACCTAAATCCAAATAATGTTAAAGACATTACCATTTTAAAAGATGCGGCTGCGGCAAGTATCTGGGGTGCCCGGGCAGGCAACGGGGTCATCGTCATTACTACTAAGCATGGTAATTTCGGGCAAAAGATACAAGTGACGGTTAATGCCAACACAAGTATCATCACCAAGCCAAACCTTTTCGATATTCCACAAATCTCCTCATCAGACTTTATTGATTTTGAAAAGACTTTGTTTAATAATGGATATTACAAATCTAATGAAAATGATATATATTCTCGACCTTCATTATCACCCGTGGTAGAACTTTTGATCAAAGCAAGGGATAATCCTACATTGGCGAATGAGGTCAATGCACAGATCAATAATCTGAAACAATATGATGTAAGGGATGACTTCGATAAATACCTGTATCGACAGGGTGTAAACCAACAGTATGCATTAAATGTGAATGGAGGTACGAATAACATAGCCTATAACCTCGCGGCCGGTTATGATAAAAATGTCGATAACCTGAATGCAGGCTCACAGCGCATTAATTTATCCTCTTTCAATGTTTTTAAACCGGTAAAAAATCTGGAATTAACGGCAGGAATAAACCTTACGCAGAATAATAGTACCAATGGAAGGCCGGGTTATAATGGTATTGGAGGGAATGGCTATACCTATGTGCCAGTTTATACCCGCTTAGCGGATGATGACGGTAACGATTTACCTATCTACAAATACAGGCAACCTTTTTTGGATACCTTGGGTCAGGGTAAGCTATTAGACTGGAAATATTATCCCCTGGAAGATTATAAACATACAACTACCGATGGCAAGCAAATAGACATTACCTTAAATACTTCCCTGGCCTATCAGCTCACATCCTTTCTTCGCGTCAGTTTTAATTACCAGTATGAGAAGCAAAAGTCAAATGGAAGTACGATGAACGATCTGCAAAGTTATTACACACGTGGCCTAATAAATACTTACACTCAACTTCCAAATGGAGCCTTGCCTGTTTATGCGGTCCCCATGGGGAATATTGAAGACATAAGTGAAAATTCCTTGGAGTCAAATCAAGTTAGAGGACAATTAAGTTTAGATAAATCCTGGGGTAAAAATAGCATCACTGCGCTGGCAGCCGGGGAAATAAGATCTGCTGTAACAGACATTTTTGGTGATAGAATCTATGGCTTTGATCCCAATACGTACTCTAATGTAGCTGTTGATTATGTAAATCCTTATCCTACGATCATCAGTCAATTTTCTGGCTATATTCCTTATGGTACATCAGTTTATAAGACGACTACTCGATTTGTCTCAGCATTAGCTAATGCGGCTTATACCTATGCCGATAAATACACCCTATCTGCCAGTATGCGGAAAGACGGGTCTAATATCTTTGGTGCGACTATCAATAATAAATGGAAACCTTTGTGGTCATCTGGGTTAAGCTGGGATATTTCCAAAGAGAAGTTCTACACATTTTCGCTTTTTCCTTATTTAAAACTACGGGCAACCTATGGTTATAGCGGTAACATCATCCCAGATGCGGTAGGTGTGACTACTATTATTTATGCTCCTTATGCCAATTCTAATCTAGGCACTCCTTGGTCACACTTTGTAAGTTATGATAATCCGGATTTACGATGGGAAAATGTAGGGCAAACGAACATCGGCATTGACTTCGCTACCAAAAACCAAGTGATCTCGGGTTCGGTTGAATACTACCACAAAGAGACTTCTGACCTGTATGGGAATGTAGCGGTGGATTACACGAATATTCCTGTTCCTTACCAAAAACAAAATACAGCATCAACCGCTGGCAACGGCATCGATGTGCAGCTAGTAACCAAAAACATGACAGGGCCTATTTCGTGGACAACGTCCTGGAATATGAGTTGGTATAAAGACCGGGTCATAGCTTATACGACTACAGATACTACTTTGGGGGGGATAGTAGGAGCGGCTGTATTATCTCATGGTGGAAAGAACGCTGTTTACGGTGTGTATTCCTACCAATGGGCTGGCTTAAATCCACAAACTGGCGACCCGCAAGGATACCTAAATGGACAAGTAAGTACAGACTATTATGGAATAAGGCAAAGCTCCAATCGGAATGCGGTATACAACGGCCCTGCCAGCCCTACCTATTTTGGAGCTATCGGAAATACGGTAGAGTGGAATCGTATTAGCCTTACCGTTAATCTTCTTTACAAATTTGGATATTATTTTCGCCGACCCTCCATCAAATATTCAGATCTTTCCACTAGTGGGAATGGCAGTTCAGACTATGCAAAAAGATGGCAGCAACCGGGTGATGAAGCGCACACCAATGTCCCTTCTTTAGTGTATCCGTTAAATGGTAATCGGGATAGTTTTTATAACAATTCAAATATTTTAGTGGACAAAGGAGACAATATCCGGTTAAACTACATTCGTTTAACTTATTCCGTAAGCCCATCTTGGTTAAGCCATATGGGTATTAACACGTTGAATGTATATGCGAATGCCCAAAACTTAGGAATTATTTGGAAAGCCAATAAAGCCAATATCGATCCTGACTATCAACGAACATTTGGAAGTTTAAAGCCATCCAAAGTTTTTGCAATTGGTTTAAATGCATCCTTTTAAATTTAAAATAATGAAAAAACTATTCATCATAATTTGTCCACTGCTGATTATTTCTTTGCAATCCTGTAAAAAATACTTGGATGTGAAGTCAAATGAAAGTTACGCCTTGCCCGGCAATTTAACGGATTTACAATCCATACTTGACAACCAAAGTCTACCTTACTATGGCGTAGGCTCCACCGATGATGCCTGTGACGATTATTATTTGACCAACACTAGTTTTAATGCTCTTTATGGAGAAGCGTCAAAAAATTTTTATACCTGGAAAAACAGTAATATTTTTGAGCTAGCCACACCTAATAGTGGCGATGGCACTAACGATTGGTCTTTAGCCTATGCTTATATTTATTATGCCAATACGGTACTGGGTTATATGGATAAATTTAATATTAGTCCAGATGAACAAATGCGGGCAAATGACATTAAAGGACAAGCGTTGTTTCACCGGGCAAGAATGTTCCTGGAATTGATTTTTGCTTTTGCCAAAGGATATGATGCAAGCAGTGCGGCAACTGATTTAGGATTACCTTTACGGTTAACCACCGATTTTAATCAAAAAACATCCAGAAGTTCCGTGGAAGAAACTTATCAGCTAATTATAAAAGATTTAAAGACTGCTACTACACTTCTACCGGATCAATCCATTCACGTATTAAGACCTACCAAAGCCGCTGCTTACGGCATGTTAGCACGTACCTATTTGAGCATGCGGGATTATGAAAACAGCGGATTATATGCCGACTCTTGTTTGTACGTTAATTCAACCCTGTTAGATTATAATTCTATAACAGATTTTGCATCTCCATTTCCACAATTTTTGGTTCCGGAATTAAAATTTTATAGTATGCATGGATTTAATGTTTCGGCTTATTATTTTGGTGCGCTCATGGATACAGTATTCATCCGGTTGTATGACACAAATGATCTGCGCAAGTCCCTATTTTACATTCATAATTTGGATGATACTTATTCCTATAATGCTTCATATGCCGGTTTCCCTGGTACGGGTTTTGACGGTATAGCCACCGACGAAATGTATTTAATCAGGGCAGAAGCCTTTGCCCGAAAGGGGAATTTAGTATCTGCCATGAAAGATTTAGATGCTTTATTAAAAAACAGGTATTCAAATAGTGTGCCTTACGCGAGCCATTTAGTGACTGATCAGCAACAGGCTATTAATCTGATTTTACAAGAACGTCGCAAGGAATTAGTATTTCGAGGTCTTCGTTGGATGGACGTAAAACGATTAAATTTGGAAGGCGCAAATATTACGTTGAAACGAATAGTGAATGGTACGACTTACACGTTGCCTCCAAATTCACCCCGCTATGCTATCCCCATTCCTGATGACATTATTCAACTTTCCGGCATTGAACAAAATCCGTATTAGCATTTACAACTTAATTACCCGGAAGAGTGCTATTTACAATAATAGCCTCTTTCAGGTATTGCTAACCATAAAGAATTAAAAATGAAGAATTTTTTTGCACTAGGTATTTTAATTTTGTTAAGTGTCACCACTCATAGCCAGTCGAAAGCTATAAAGATCGGACAAAACATGCCCGACTATATCTTTCCATCTGTCATAAACTACCCAAAAAGTAGCCTTTCAATGAACGAGATGAAAGGCAAAATTGTTATTCTGGACTACTGGTTTTCAGGCTGCACGACTTGCATCAATTTGTTTTCACACATGCAGGAACTGCAAGACTATTTTAAGGATAAAATACAGATTATCCTGGTTAATTCTTCGCAGACTGATAATTCGGAAAGGGTTAATGCAATATTTGCTAACATAAAAAAGAGATTGGGGTATAATGTTACATTACCTATTAGCTTATATGATTCGGTTATTTGCAATTTATTCCCGCATCGGGCAGAACCCCATGAGGTAATCATCAGCCCGGATGGAAAAATATTAGCCATTACCAGATCTGATCAAATTACCAAAGAAAACGTTCAAGCATTATTAGATGGTAAAAAGGTTAACTTTCCATTAAAGAATGATTTTTGGAACCGAAATGTCCCATTAATTTCCTACGTGGATGAAGAAAAAAGAACAGGAGTATTGGTTAATTCCACCTTGATGAAATATGATTCATTTCCTTTTGAAGGACTCGTCATAGGGCCAAAATACAATGATAAAGAACAGATCATTGGCGAAGATGAATATTTTTCCCTTATCGGGGCATATGCCCGGGCCCATCCATCATTTTTTAAAGGAAATCCGCAAATTAAATACGATACAAAGGATTCGGTTTTTAATATTTCTGATGATCCAAACTCCACTTCAAATTTATTTTTATATGATTTGAACATACAGCCTATAGCGCAGGATTTTAAAAAATTAGATCAATTGTATCAAAAGAGCTTAGGTGAAGATTTAGACCACGCCTTCAATTTTTCCCTGCGTAAGGGGAAAGCTATGTTTCCTTGTTTAATTGTCAGGACGAATAAGAATATTTCCAAAAGCTATACTAAGCGAACATCAGCAACAGAAGTCGAGGAAAATCTTTGGTCATATCACACTGCTACTAAAAATCACATTTCGGTGTACGTGCATAAAATGAGCATTCAATCCATTGTAAATCCTTTAAGTTATTGGATATTTAAGACCGTCAAGGTGATAGATGATTCGGGTTTAAAACAAGAATTGGACATCGATTTTCCGGTTGGATTTGATTTTACCGATAAAGACAAGTTAACCGCATTTCTGCATGGCAAAGGATTAGACCTGACCGTCGAAAACCGCGAACTGGATTGCGTCATTGTTTCGGATAAAAAACCAGGAGAACCGACGGTTATAAATTAAAATGTATAACTGAAATTTGAAATCAGCAATTTACTATAGCGCAAGTTTGTTGAGAAATGACTGAGGGTAGGACTAATTGCCAACACCTCACTAGCCTTTGCTCACATACTTTACCCCGTAACATACTTGGACATTAAAAGAACTTCCATGAACAGAAACCTCAAAGCCATCACAGTGGATGTATTTGCCCTCGGCGTGCGCAATCGG
Source organism: bacterium A37T11 (assembly GCA_900109895.1). Lineage (GTDB taxonomy): Bacteria > Bacteroidota > Bacteroidia > Sphingobacteriales > Sphingobacteriaceae > A37T11. The sequence continues at coordinate 32,094 of FOBR01000020.1, read as the reverse complement.
TCTACGGCACCAAAAAATACGTACGTACGGCTGGATGGCACCAGTATGGCTGCCCCGGTCGTTTTTGGTTTGGCTGCACTGATCTGGTCTTATTATCCCAAACTAACGGTACCACAGTTACAGGAAATCATTCTACGATCAGTTATCAAATCTACCAAGTTTGTTGACCACTGCGTCACCGGCGGGGTAGTAAATGCCTACAAAGCCATCAAACTTGGCGTACATTTCTAAGTTATTATCGGATAATAATACAAATGTTGATGAGTTCAAACAATTCATGTCCTACATACACAATGAGAACTATTTTTCGCATTCCCCGCGTGGAGTTAACCCCGATAAGTTTATTGGGATGGTTCACGTACCAAAAGATAAGCCACAAATGAAATACGAGCTAGATACCCTTTTTGATATAAGTAGCCAGCCCTATAGCATTGAGATAGCCAAACAAACCCAACAAGAGATCACCCGCCTGAAACAAACATTCCGGCGGGTGATCCCAGGCCGGGAAATAACCATCCTGCAGCCTTATTTCCAGCAAATCTTTCGTGACCTGCGTGACCGCATGCAGGATCTTTATGAAGAAGCCACCGACCATTGGGCGCTTGTGTTTCTAAATGAGTTAATGGTTGAACTGGAAATGCGTTATTACCGTTACCTGGACCTGATGGAATATATTCCGGTATTCCAGGCATTACTATTCATTCATGAAAACGCCCTATTTCTGCAACAATGGTCGACCATGCTTCCGGATGCCGGGATAGATAAGGACTTGTTCCAAGTCATCAGCCAAGTATTTCAATGTTCCGGGTTGCCTATCGAACGCATATCTTTGGGGAAATGCCGTTTTCTAAACGAACTGGCCAAGGAACTCATGGCCTGGAATGAACGTCAGTTAACGGAGGCCAACAACGAGGACCTAACGGAATCGCTGATCAAAGAACTCTTCCTTCAAAACCTCAACCCCGCCGAATTTTACCTGTATTGCATGAACCGCCTCGACCAGCAAGTTGAAAAAAATACCTATGCCCATGAACAACTGGCCCAATATGCAGCGCAGCTTAACAACCTACTTCGTATGCCCGTCATGGAGCAACAGGCTTATGAACCCCGACTCCCCCCGATACAGGAGCTACTGGCCCGGGGCGTGCAAAGCGCTATGGGACTGGTCACATTTCTGGATGAACAGGAGCGGCAATTGCTGGCTGACCAGCATGCAGAAGACTTTTTCCAGGAGGACTTGACGGCCCCGCAGATTGCTTTGTACCATTCGCTCAAGATTAAAACCAAATGGTATTTGGATGTGAAGCCCGGGCAGTTGTATCGTTTTTTGATCCAACATTTTGGGAGTAAAGAACGGGGCCAGATGGCGTATGATAGTTTTCGGGCGAATGCGTATAAACGAAATAGTACGGATCTGAGGGTGATTCGGGGGAAGTTGCTATTGATGGTGAATGTGATTGATGGGATGGTTTGAAGCGGAAAGCATAAAGCTTTCTGGATAGTTTGCTACCTGCTTATCTCCACACTCATCCTTTACTAAGCTCGAGGACACCTGAAGGTGTCGGTTTCCCTTCCTATCTATTCATCATTCCTACCAGTTCATATTTCTTTAACAACCGTAATAATTCCGTGTACCAGCCGTAGTCAAAATGCGGGTGCTGGTGCAGGGCTGCTTTGTCGCTGGCTGTAATTTCCCGGATGGTGGCGAAGCCTAGTTGCTTGGAGCGGAGTTTAAAGGCTTCGCTGGCGGTTTTTAATTGCTGGATGGGTGTGTCAAGCAGTTCGTGCGGTGGGGGCTGCATGCTATTTTCCTTAAATGGTTTATTTTCATCTTTTCTTTGTCAAATATAAAAAAGAGTAGTTAATAATCAAGCTTTTATTCCACTTTTTTACAGGGGCTGCCACTTTGCAAAGGGTTGCAGCTTGACCAGCGGTGCAGTATTGCAGTCTTTTGTGTATCAGTGGCCTGTGGGCGCTGATAAAGTTCTTTGAATACCGTAACAAAAAAGGGGCTGCCGCCTGCCGGGAGGCAAGGCGGCAGCCCGGTTGATCAGGGCCGTTTTTTAGCGGTGCGCAGCTCCACCAATTCCTCCAGCGGGATGCCGGAAAAGCGGGAATACTCCCGGAGGGTTACATACTGATGTTTTTCTTTGTTTAGTTTTTCCTTCATCTCCTTCAGATCCCTCCGGCATTGTTTGGGCCCTTTTCCTGTAACCAGTTGCAGCAGGGCGATATCGACAATAATGTGTGGTATCATAAATTATTACATGCATTAAAGGTAAGCGGCCTGCCCGTAACCGTGGTGGCGGCCCCAGGCAGTCCAAAACTAGTGAATAGATAGTCGCCCATTGTACAGCCTTAATACACCAACAGTACACTACCAGTACTTCACCAGTACTTAGGCACTACTTGAGCACGACGAAGGCTGCACAGGGATGGCGTGCTTTGCAAATATAAAAAATAGTGTTTCAAGGTTTAAGGGACAAATTGGGACAAATGAACTTGAGCAGGACTTTGGGTATTAATTGTAGCCATATCTACCCAAATATAGCCATTAAGTAGTTGAAAATTAGGTTGATGTGAATATTGTATTCACCTTTGTGCCATTGTTAATGAAAGGAGAATATCCACATGGCAAAACAAGACAGTATGATCAAATTTAAAGGACGGATTGGTGATTTGTCCTTTTACAAAGACAGGAATGGGTATCAGGCCCGGATGGCTGGCGGCGTAGATGCCCAGCGAATCGCGACTGACCCAAAGTTTCAACGAACCCGCGAAAACGGAGCCGAATTTGGGCTGGCCGTGAAGTCGGCCAAACAGATGCGCGATGCCTTAAGGCCGGTTACCACGCAGCAAAGCGATGTGCGGATGTCCAACCGGCTCAGTGGCCGCATGGTGAAGGTGGTCAAGGCCGATACGGTCAATGACCGTGGCCAGCGGCAGGTGCTGGGGGCAAACACGCCGCTGCTGAAGGGCTTTAACTTCAACAATGCCTCGCAACTGAGCAACACATTGTATGTGAACTTGACCAGCAGCATCGACCGGGCAACAGGTGCCCTGCAGGTGAGCGTGGAGGCCTTTGACCCCAAAACCGGCATGGCGCTGCCGAGTGGCGCCACGCATTTTCAGTTTACCGCCGCCGGCCTGACGCTTGATTTTGCGGGAGACGCCAAGGAGCTGGTCAAGGTGGAGAGTGCGCTCTTTGCCGTAGGGGATGTATTGGCAGCAGCTACCGTACTGGATATAGCGATGACCGCAGCAGCGACAACGCCGATCTTTCTGCTTTTTGGCATTGCCTTCTACCAGCAGGTCAATACCAAGACCTACCCCCTGCAGAACGGAGCGTTTAATGTATTGGTTATCTTAGACGTGAACGGCGAATGATGACGCTGCATCTATTCCGGACCTACGCTTCGGAAGGAACAAATGGGGTGCTCTCCTTGCAGGGCAAACCCATTTGCTCCACCATTGAATTGCCCTGGCGCAACAACAAACGCATGATCAGCTGCATTCCCGAAGGGCGTTACCGATTGATCCGCGGACGCTACCACAAACACGGCGACCAAATAGGCATCATGAACGTCCCCGGCCGGGAAGCCATCCTGATCCACCCCGGCAACTCCGCCCTGGATGACCTGAAAGGCTGTATCGCCCCGGTCACCACGCTGACCGGCCCTGGAAAAGGGTTGTACAGCCGGATCGCTTTGGAAAGACTCAAGGCAGTGGTGTACCCGGTGTTGAATAAGAAGGAGGAGGTTTATTTGTTAATCACGTCTCATAGCTCAAATCTAACGTCTCATGCCTAAAGAAAACATCTTTCAAAAAATCAAAAAAGGGCTCTCAGTCGTAGCCCAGGTCATTATCACGGCACCAATTAAACTACCGTCAAAAATAGTGCAGGGAGCGCAGTACCTGGCACTGCTCCTCGGGCTGCTGGACAGCATAAGTGACGAAGAAGAGCAGGAGGAAGAAGCGGAGGAAGAGGCCCAAAAATAAATCAGGCGATCAGCCCTGGGATGGATTGTGCAAGCCTGATGAATACAAAAATCATTACCCAAAACGGCGTTTGGTGGACTCCGGATAGGGTGATAATAATGAAAGGAGGACGTATATGAAAAGTTAACCCATGAAAAAGTGGTCCCGGTCATCCCGATAAATCAGGATGACCGGGCCATTTAATAAGGACTAAACACGCTATTCACCTTAAATAAAATGAAATGAAAAACTTCAACTTTCAAGAAGCTACGCAGTATGTGTACAACTTTTGGCAAGGGCATAGCCCCCTGACCAAAAGTAACCGCGACTGGCTGAACGACGAATTTACGCTGTTGCCCACGCTGCTTAAAAATACCATCCTGTATGAAGAAGGCAGTGAAGACGCCTTTGGATATATCGTCGTGGAAGGCATGCTGGCCGGCGTGAGCCTGGACGATCGGGGTAACCGGCGCATTCACCGCATCGCGACCGGGAGTAACTGTATGCTGACTACCCGTAATCTGTATACGGATCATAAAATAGGTATGGATATCATCGCCCTGCGAAATACCGTAGTGCTCCAGATCCCGGTGGATGCGCTGAAATCTAGTAAAGAAACCATCAAAGAAGTAGACATCCTGACCGATGTATGGCGGGAGAAACGGTTGAAACAACTAGCCGTGCACAATGCCCTGCTGCTAAAGGAAAATGAACTGGAACGGTGTAAGGCCTTTATGTTGCTTTGCAAAGAATTGGATGGCGTGCTCACCATCAAGGAACGCGCCGAATACCTCAACGTATCTGAAACCACCGTCAAACGCGCCCGCAACCCAAAAATGGCCGCGCGCCACCAAGCAAAAAGGCCCCAGCCCCAAAAAAGAAAAAGAAAGTTTAAATAGGTTCCCGGGAACCCGACGGCTTATTTAGAGGTAGGTACTTTTGTGATGTTGAACGATGCAAAAAGGAAAATGAAAGCAAGAACAGACGAAAAACGAAGCGATATCTCATTTACCCGCGGAATACTGACCATTGTGTTGGTGGCGATATACACCTTTGCAGGCGGTATTAAACTTTGGGAGATTAATGCCTACCAGTCTGGTTTGGAGAATGCACCATTTATACCATCCGTAGCATCGACTTTTTTGGCATATACCATCCCGTTGTTTTGTTTCGCTATATGCATCATGCTAATCTACGGGTTTTTCATACCCGAATTAAGCAGACCAGCCCTGCTTTTGTATTTGGGCAGTATAAGCGTGTTTACCCTATATATAGCCTACATCCTTGTTTTCACGGAAAGGGAAACATGCACCTGCCTGGGACTGATGAAATACTGGAACTGGACGTATAATTTACTATTAAATATAGGTGTACTGATCTTACTGGTGATTACGATACGATTGGAAAGTAAAGAACAACGTGTTCTAAAGATATCTGTTGCAATAGATGAAGCAAAGCCTGAAGCTTCCGAAAAAGAGGGCGTTTAACTAATTTTTACAAACTTTATTTAAAAAATCAATTCACAAAAAAAATGAGAAGGAAACTTTTCAGTGCCGGGGCTCTGGGAGCCTTTGCACTCACACTCATCGGAACGTTTGCCCATGCACACAGCAAACAAGGTAATTATTGGTTGTATTCCAATGGCGATGCTGTTGTGGGCACAGCCAGATGTACTCTGGATAACGACAATAATTGCGCGTTTGAGTACAATGCGGACGGAGAACGCACAGGTAATGTAATAAAAGGCGATAGGTATTAAGATACTCCACTTTTATTTGGCATTCTTAAAGGTCAACAGTAACCCAATTCGGGAAACTGTTGGCCTTTTTGCATGCTACCCGTTTTAGATATCCTTAAGAATTAACACAGGTATTTCAGCTTCTTCTTCGGACAAGCCAATGCCATAAGAATCCAATTCTTTTTGCAATTGCTCCAAACTATTCAGTTTATTGCTTAACAATAGGTCTATGTTATTCGTAAAATTTAAATCATCAATAATGGGGAGCGTAGGTAATTGATTGTCCTGAAGCAACGAGCGAATCATATCTTTTAATGCCCACATGCCACTATTTTGTATGATCGCTTTGTCTGAGGTTAGCGACCGGGTGCCAAACATGGGTTTCCCGCCAGCGGTTAGGATGTGAAGGCTTTTGTTATTTCTGCGAAGTATAAAACAGTTCCGTTTTTCCTTTTCAACGCTGCCTTTAATTCCAAAGTAATGTGCCAGATCTTGCTGCATCATCGAGAAAATTTGGTTCGACAACCGTTCAGGCACCTTCAGTTCATAGCAATGGCTGTTTTCATCTAACCACTGACTAAAATTCTCTCTACCAGCTGGACGGACGAATGGAGTGGGATTTTGAAGTTCAATGATACAAGTACTGCCTTCAGCAAAAGGATTATTCAATGTAGTTTGTCCATACGCCAGTTGGTATAATTCAAGTGGAGTGACATTGATGGCCTGTATATGGGTCAGCTTTCCACTCGGCTGATCTTTTGCCGCACTGAGAAAACCGCCTTTTGCATCAATTCGCGTACTAATGTATGAAAAGTATTGTATGCGGTTCACGTGACGCCCACCTCCTTCCAGCCATAAAGGCACGGTGCGATCAAAATCTGGATACTCTTTTTTGACATGGAGCGCAACGCGCTTTCCCTTCAGGTAGTTCTGAATGACGTCAGGGGTGCTGTTATAGCCATTGGTAATTTGTGAAATGTGCCCATCGGGACTGATCCATACATGTGTAGGCAAAGAATATACAGCAAATCGCTTAATAATGGCGGTATCGCCGATGATAAACGGCAAACTGGTTTCCCGCAAGATCTTTGACCGCTTTTTCATGCCATCCACCTTCTCCTGACTATCTTCGGTGACCAGGATAACTTGCACCTGATCGCCAAACTGTTGTTGAAGGGCTTCCATTTTGGGCATGCTGTGGATGCAGGCAGCGCAGCCGATGTCCCAAAAATCAAGGATAACCAATTTGCCTCGCAGATTGTTGAAATCCAGATTGGAGGTTTTGTATTGCTGGATTGGGAATGATTTAACCGGAAAGACTTGCCCGGTATCCAGGTATTGGCCTTGAACGCTCTTTGTAGTTATGCCAAGCAATAAGAGAAAAAATAAAGGTATATGGGTTTTCATTTTTTAAACAGATTGGGGTTAACGGATATTCTGGCTTAATCCAGCATCTCGGATTACATATTCGGGTATAGGAAAGGTATAGCGTGCATCATTGGGTGGCAGTTTAAAAGTCTCGCCTGCCAACGAACGTTGCAGCGTCACTTCATGACCTATTTCCAGATTTAGTCGTCTCAGATCACTCCACCGCAGGCCACGGAAAGCCAGTTCTTTTCGGCGTTCCAGCAGAATGCGGTCGATGATATCTGGCGTGCTTTCTGCCGTAAGTGGAACGAAAGTTTCCGTAATATATCGGTTCTGCAGCAAATAATTGAGGTCTGAAAGAGCTGGTCCTAACTTTCCTGACCTGGCATAACCCTCTGCCCGGATGAGATATAGCTCATCCACAGCCAAACCATTAAAGCGTGTATCAGTACCTGTATAATTACCCCTAAATTTTTCGTCACTGGTAAAAAATAGGTTTTTGCGTAGATCACCTTCTTGATATAAGGCCTTTAACTCAGGGTTAGTTTGGCAAAAAACAAATATTGTAGGCCGATATGCTGGCTCCAACACACTATTCAAAATCACTTCTTTGTTAGAATAAGCTATGGGAAAATCAGCATCACTGGCAGTAGTTAGCTGATTATAATCTAAGAGATCTGACTGGATTTGTAAGGCAGAATCGGCATATAGGGTGGCCTGCTCATAATCCCGCATGCTAAGGAAACAGCGTGCAAGCAGTGCAAAAGCTGTTTGCCTACCAGGCAATATTTTCTGCACGGGCAGTAGGTTTAACCTTACCGCGGCTTCTTTCAGATCGGCGATCACTTGCGTATACCCTTCAGCCACGGATTGGCGGTTACTTTTTATATTGGGATCAGATGTTAATCGCAGGGGAACCCCGGCATCTTGAGCTGCTGATTCAGATTGGTAAGGCTTGGAAAATAGCTGAAGTAAGTTGAAGAAGGCTTTGCTGCGGAAAAACAAGGCCCCGCCTTTCACCTGATCCCATTGGCTAGCATTTGCCATAGTACGGTTAATTTTTTCCAACGTTTCCAATACTACATTTGCCGACAACACTTGTTGATAACTGTTGTCCCATTCCTGAATAGTTGTATTGGTACCATCATAAATAATAGCCTGCCATGTATAAATGTTACGGATGCGCACATTGGTGAGGTTTGTTTCTGCTGAAATATAATCATCAGCAGATGCTAACATCATCCCCGTATAATCACTGGCCATCGAGGGTCCATAAGAGGTATTTAATACGGCTTCTAAATCGCTTAAGGATACGGGCACCACCGTATTCAGGTTGCGTTTGGCGTCAAGCCAGTCCTTACCACAAGCAGACAGCAAAAAGAGCAGGGCTAACAGGAGTTTTGGGTGTACGTAATAGTTGTTCATATTAATTTCCGATTTAATTTAAAAGGAGGTAGTTAAGCCCACAGCATAACTACGCGGGGTGGGTAGGGCTACGGTCCCCAGGTTTACCAATGCGTTGTAGTCAGGGTCAATACCGTGTTTATTGGCCCTCCAAAGGATGCCCAGGTTATTGGCATACACAAAAAGTTGCCATTTCTTCAAATGGTAACTGAGTCTTACATCCTGCAGTCGGATGTGGTCGCCTTTTTCTACCAGGATTTCTGAGTAGGTATAAAAGTTATCAGCCCCATAATTGACCGGATAGATCCAGGCAGGCACCTGCGTAAATGCTTCGTCGCCTGGTTTCTGCCACCGTTTGGCAAAGTCGGCATGGCCGGCACTGCCCTGACTAAGCAGGCTGCCATTGGTAGACGATGGCCTACGGAAATAAAAACCCAGTTTATAGCTGATGTTAACTGAAAGGCTCCATTGACGGTAGTCTAAATCATTTCGCCAAGAGCCAATCCAAGCGGGCAAGGCCCGGCCATGGTAGCGCAGGTCCTGTGCATTGGAGATGGCGGTATAATCAGTGCTGGGCTGGCCCTCCAGGTAACCACGTGGGGCACCCGTTTGCGGGTCAAGCCCTGCCCAGCGGTAGCTATATACCGAAAACAGGGGTTTGCCTTCAATGGGGTTCAAAAATAGGTTTTGGCCACCAATACTGGGGTCATTAAAGTAATTCGTGGTTTTCGTCTCGTAGTGGGTCACCTCATCCTGCGTGAAGCTGGCAAATGCCTGGCTATTCCAGCTGAATGCCCCCAACATCAGTCGCCCATTAAGCGTTACATCCCAGCCGTGTCCGCTCATGGCAGCTACATTGCCCCGAAAGGTGGTGCGGCCAGTACTGGCATCAATAGGGGCTTCGCCAATAAGGTCTTTGCCCTTACGGTGATAATAATCCAAACTTCCGGACAAAGATCCCTTGACCAGCGAGAAATCCATCCCCAGGTTGAGCACCGCATTCCGTTCGCCCCGTAGTTCCGGGTTGGGCAGGCCACTTAACCGGGCTTCCCGCAGGCTATATTCATTGGTATTATAGGTGGCGGTTATAAATGCGGTGGCTGTCTGGTCAAAATTGCCGTTATAACCGTAGGTGGCCCGAAAGGCCAACTCGGGTAAGTTTTTCACCTTATACCAGCTTTCCTGATCGATGCGCCACTTAATGCCGGCCGACCACAATGGGATGGTACGTTGGTTAGCCTGGACACCAAATAGGTTGGTCTGGTCGATACGTGCGCTACCTGAAACCACGTATCGTTGCAGGTAGGTGTAAGCTCCGTTAAAGAACCAGGAGCGGTACCGTTCTATCGTGCCGCCTGGGTTTTGGTCTTTTAACGCAGAGATCTTTTGAGTACCGCTGCCCGGATATTGCCGGTAGAGACTATCCATATTAACAGGAATGGCCGTTCCATTGGCTGGCTCGTAGCCATACAGCCGGGCCTGCCTGGTTTCTGTCTTCAATTCACGTGCTTCAAAGCCTGCCAGCAAATTGACCGCATCCTGGTCATTGGTAAAATCATAGGTCAATTGCGGTCGCAGGTTATAGGCTCTCATCCAGCTTTGGCTGTTGTCAAATATCGCCCCTAAGGGAAGGTTATTTTTGTTGCCGGATGCAGATATTACGGTATACCGGTTAATCAGGTTGCGGGTATAGTATGAAGTTTGCGAATAAAGCTGTTCTTCCCGGCCGTTTTGCTGCTCATACTGATACCGGAATGAGGCATTCAATCCCGGAAGGAGGGGATATGTGAGTGCGCTGTTGATGCGGACGGTGTAGTTATTAGCTTGCTGGTCGTTGCCTTTTAGTTCTTGCAAGGGATAATATTCCCAATTTAGTAATCCCTTATTTTCGGCCTGACTGATAAAAGTTGGGCTGAAATCACGTGGCTGGGCTAGTTCATGACCATCTGAATCCTTCAGTGCCAGGTAAGGGTAGGCGGCTGTGCCATTGCTGGGTTGCAGGAATTGGTTAAGTGTATTGTTGATTTCTCGATGTTGTTGAGTAAGGAATAGTGCCGTCTGAGCCTGTAGTTTTTTAAACAGCAAAAACGAGTGCTGGGTACTGAGGTTAAAGCGGTTCAGGGTGTTACCCACTTTGTTCTCACGGACATGATCATAGCCGGCCGCCAGGTAATAGGTATGCGTTTGGCCTCCGCCTTTCAATTGCAGGGCGTATTGTTGATTGACCTGTTGCTGGTAAAAATACCGGCTCAGATCCCGCCGGAGATCATTGCCTCGCAGGGCATCCAAGGCTGCCTGTTGCTGGCTTTCAGAAAGCGTGGCATCGTTCAGGATGCTGGCCACCGGTGGCACCAGCGGAAAGGTGGTCATGTTCTTTAAAGAACTCTTATAATAGCCAGCCTTGTACAGCATTTCGTGGACGTCCACCAAATCAGCCGGGCTAATCTTTTGCTGATAAAAGAGGTCCGGTTTTTCGCCCAGGGTGGTATTCGCTTGTGCAGTAACCTGCATAGGCTGGTTAAGGCGGCCTTGCTTGGTAGTAATGACAATGACGCCATTCCCGGCACGCACACCCCAGATGCTTGCTGCTGCTGCGTCCCGCAAAATAGAAACCGAGGCGACATCATTCGGGTTTAGGGTAGAAAGATCCCCTTCGTAGGGAAAATTATCTACCACAATTAGCGGTGCGGCATTAGCGAAAATAGTGCCCCGGCCGCGTATACTGAGACGGGGAGTGCCCGAACGCTCATCAAAGAGGAGGGAAGGAGTTACGCCTTTCAGGCGGCTAAGAACATCTGTGCTGACGCTGCGGTTAAACAACGCGCTATCGATAAACACAAAAGACCCGGTAGCCCGTTCTTTAGGAATGGATTGATAGCCCGTAGACACGGTGACCTCCTGTAATTGGATGGTGTCTTTTAAGGAATTTTTTGAGGTATCTTGAGGAGGCATCCCAAAAATGGGTGTGAAACCAGTATAGGACACCCGCGACACTCGCGCGCCAGCAAAAGGTTGTATGCCGATCGAAAAAACGAGTGACATACCCGAAAATTTCAGTATTTTTAGCCAGAAATTGGGACAATAGTGTTCCATTAAATAAAAATTATTCATTTATTAGTTGGATTTTTGTTAAAAATCAGTTAGTTAAAGAAATGACATAAAGCAATTAACAACCACTGTGCACGGGAAAAATGTACCGACCGGCACGCAGATAGGAGAGCATTACGCTTTACGCTTTTGACTTTATTTTACTACTCCGGGGCTGATATGACGTTTTTAATTGGATCCTGCAGAACGCAGAAACTACAGGCAGCGCGCGAGTTGCTGCTAAGGAGGTAAGGAAATGGGTAATGGGTACTCGTTCTTGCCATATTATATAGTGTTGTGGTAACGAGCCTCTTGCGGAGTGAAAAAGGCTTCCTAAAAACGGGAAGGCCCCTTTCTTCCGCTGTTATTGAGGTACGGCAAAGAACCCTAACGCAGCTTCCAAAAGGGGCCAAACCCGATTCTTGCAAAGATACAAAAATATCGGGCATGGTGTTCCCTGATGGTCTTGCGTTGTTGAAATTTTGCCGTTTCCAATAACAAGACTCTTATAAATCCCGGCATGCCGGGTATGTTTTATGGTTTACAACAGGTTTTGTGATTTGCCTTTTGACCTTTTGTAAACCGATGAAGCAAAGATAATAAAAAATAAACCACTGTCAAGTGAAAAATGTTTAATTTTTAATTTTTTTTGTATTGAAGATCGAAATAAAAAAAACAGCCAGGCTTCAATTTGGAGCTATATTAAAGAGTTATCGGGAGGTTTATCGGATTTCTCAGTTTAGATTTGCGGAGGAGATGAAAACAGACAAGTCGTATATTGCCAAAGTAGAGTTGGGCCAAACCAATATAGGCATAGATAACATAGAAAAGTTTGCGAAATTTTTCGGTGTCAAATATTACGAAATGGTAAATCCAACCTTCCCAATACCTACCTATGAACAGATGCCCAAACGCATTCGGGATTTAAAAGAAAACGTCAAAAAGTATAAATCGGATGCACCCAAAGGTCAACGAATTAAATTGGCACCATATATTGATGAATTATTAAAAACAGAATTTATGAAAGAGCCTCGAACGTTAAATGAAATTGCCGAAGCGCTAAAAAATAAAGTGGTCGTGCCGACCAAAAAAATAGCCGTTCTGTTCAGCAAACATCCGCGCAATAAAATCGTCCGCACCATCCCCGGGGAAGTATGGGGTGGGAGGGTAAATAAATACGTCTTGATTTAATGATGGGGTATGGGTTTTAATTATGATATTAGGGTATTGGGTCAATTTAATTATGGTCCATTTCTAATCTCACTCAAAATTACCTCAGCCGGTCAATCGAACGGCATGGGGATAATAGCGGAAGGAGACCCCGGTAGCCGCAGGCGAACCGAGGCTCCTGCAGCGGTTTTCCCCGCCGTGAGATGACTGGCTGAGTTATTGGAACCTTGGTTAAAAAATATTGATGACCGAATATTTGAACTGGCATTAACGCTAATTTCTTATAAAACAAAAAACCACCCGCTGGTTTACAACGAATGGTTTTAAGATATATAAGGTATACCGGCCTTATTTTTTCTGTTGCTTGGCTAAAGACGATTGTATTTTTTTAACAAAATCCTCATTTACCGTAGCAAAATTAGCAATTTCAGCAATGGTAAATTTATTAGCTTGTAATAGTTTTGTAACAAACTCTGTATTCTTTTTTTCTTCGGCTTTCTGTTCTCCTCGGCGTTCGCCGCGTCGCTCACCTCTTTGTTCGGCTTCTACCCGGACTATTTCTTTTACTGTTTCTACGATTCCCATGTTAAGTTCTCCTTTCGATGTTTTTTCGAGTTCACTGTCAAATATACGATTTTCTTCTTTATCTTGTACAAAAATAAATTGAGTTAAAAAGTAGGCAAAGCTTTCAATTTGCTCCACAGTATACCATCCGGCTTTGCGTAGGGCCTGTAAGATAAGCACCCGTGCCCGGTTAAGCTGTTTATCGGTCAGATAATCGTATTGAGCAGCCTTTTTTGCTGCTAATATAACCAACGCAAAGGGGTTACCCATTGATAAAAGTTCCTTATCGCTTTTTTCAAAGATGTGGAAGCCCCGGAATTTAAAGTTCACCTCGGTATCTAAAAGCTTCGTGCTAAAAGATGAAGGATGGGGCTGGCGTTCATCGCCGGTATACACGGCGATGGTTATGGCTGGTACATTGAATTTATCAATGCATCGATACCAGTATTGAAAAAGGCGGAAAGAGAAGGAAACACCACCGCTGGCTTCTATTTCGATATTACATATGACCCAACGCTCAGTACCATCTTTTAAGTACACTCTGGCCAACAGATCTGCTTCCCGGTCACCCTTACTTCGCTCGCGTTCAGGTATAATGAGATGCAGTTGTTTGTCTAAAAACTCGATGCCTTTATCAAAGTCAAAAATTTGATCGGCGTCATGATAAAAAAAGCGCAACAGCGAAGGGAACCAATACTCAAAAACAGATTTGAGTAATTTGTCGTCCTGCCTTCGGGGCGGTTTATGTGGCCGTATTATCTTCTTTTTGTGTACTTGTTTTGATTTCATTGTTATACTGTTTGAGGGATAAATAATTTAATTAACATAAATAATGATTATTACTTCTTGTAATATTATAGTTGTTTAAATGTATTATGCAGTAAAGATAGTAAAAATGATTTAAATAAAAAATAATTTGATCAAATATTTATTTTAATGACTAACTATTGCTTAATGGTATTGACTATTTTAATGGGGAAGGCCGTATTCGTCTGCTTCAATATTAATATTTAATTAATGTTAATTTCAAGTACCTGCTCCAAATTAACTCAGCCGGTCAATCGAACGGCATGGGGATAATAGCGCAGCGGTTTTCCCCGCCGTGAGATGACCGGCTGAGTGATATAGTATATTTTCCCGAATAATCACTGAGCATGCAATGTTTGAAACAATCGCCATACGTTGCTTGTATTAAAGAAACAAAACGATAAATGACCATGGATATTCAGAAAAGTGATCGGGAAGAAAAGGAACAATTGGCCCATGAAAAAGATTTATCAGGCAAAGAAGCCCTGAAAAAGATGAAAGAGCTGGCAGAAAAAGCAAAATCATGTTTCTTTTGCAGTAACATTAAAACGGATGTGCCACTGTCTGTAAGGCCAATGTCAGTACTGCAAATTGATGATGCAGGGCATTTTTGGTTTATGAGTAAAGATGATAGCCAGAAAAATCAGGAACTGAAGGAAGATGCGCTTGTCCATTTGTTATTTCAGGGTGGTACCAGGTCAGGATTTTTAAATGTGTATGGGATCAGTGAAGTTAGCAAGGATAAACAAAAGATAGCAGAGCTATGGTCTGCGCCGCTAGCAATTTGGTTTGATGGCAAAGATGATCCATCCATCAGCCTTATCCGCGTTGAACCACTGGAAGTACACTATTGGGACAATGAACATGGCGATTTAATTGCCCTTGTAAAAATGGCCGCTGGGGTAGTAACCGGTAAAAAGATCCATGATGGGGTGCATGGTGATTTAGAGGTTTAATTTTTATTACCTTTGCCACGTTTTAAACTTTGAATATCGTTATGTCTAAAAAGGTATTTCAGCTAAGTTTTTTATGCGTGGCCGTAGCATGGTGCATGGCATGCAGTAACAAGGAGATCAGCGACCGGGTGGCACTTAGTGAGGTGAGCAGCTACCTGGAAGAGAATCCGGTCTACGAGTCGGCAGACTTAGGCTATGGTGAAGTAAAGTTCAGCAAAAAGAAGGATGCCGGGATGTTAAGCAATTATCAGAAGCTGCAACAAGCAGGCTTTGTGACCATGGAATTGCTGAAGGAACGTAAGCGTTTCTTATCTTCGGATAGTACTTTTACCTACTTAATTGAGCTAACGGATAAATCCATCCCTTTTGTGATTGATAAGAATGATAAAAGGGCTACCGTGAAAACTTTTGTGTTTAAGCTGGACGATAGTCAGGGCATTCAGGTGCAAAAATCAGGAAGGACCAAGGCGAAAGCGACCGTAACGTTAACCAGGGAAGAAACGGCGTTTTCGCCATTTGCCTCAAAAAATAAAGGAGCCAATGCTTCTTTCACACGGAAGACGTATACACTGAAGTTTGATAACGATGCTGGTTGGAAGGTTTCAAAATGAGGCGAGGTGGTTTTTTGATTCTGATACAGGCGCTGTTTTCGGCGTTATCCGGGTACCTATTCTCCAAAATGTCTTTCGTCGGTCGTGTAGGCATCAGTGTAGCATTCCGTGAGTACGGGGTGCTGAAGGTTTGGTGGCAAACTGCGATCATCCTTTTCGTCATTCAGTTAATGCTCATCACGATGCTGTTTATTTTCCGAAAGCTTACCGGAAGGATCATTACACGGTTAGTGGCTTTCGGATTCCTGCTGATTGGCCTATTGGGAGCCTATTTTACCTACCAGGATTTTACCAGCACTTCCCACAAACTTATGCGGTTCTATTTTCACTTGGGGGGCTACTTGTTTTGGGCAGCGTGGGCAGTAACTTGTGTATGGTTTCTGTTTACTGCAAAAGGTGCAGCTGTTGCCCCCGGTACAGATAATCCGCTGCCTGCAAAATCTTATTCTTCAGGGCCGGATTATAATCCGGATGTGCTTTCAAAAACTGAGTGACCGTTTGATAGGCTGCTTGTGAATTAAATTTGCCCACCGTGGCATTGAGCCAGGCTTTTGGAAAGAAGATATCGCCTGTTTTTTGAATATCACCGAGCCAGTCCAAGGATTGCTGAAGGTGTTTGGTGGCATCATCCCGCCGCAGCGGATGAAAGATGTTATTCAGTGCAGCTAGCACCCAAGCTTCGTGTTCCCGGTTTTTTTCTTGCTCCAGGCCATTGAAAAACTGATCCCTGACGGTCTTATTATTTGATAATGAAGGCAAAAGGAAGGCAAAACGCCGCTGTTTGTCCGGGTTACTGAGCACAGCTTGAGCCTCTTTCAGAATTTGGTTAGCTTTCGGATGGCGGTAAATGGCCAATTGCATGGCAATGGCGGTATAATCATCATCATTTAGTTTAAGGCCTTTGAAAGAAATTTTCTTATTCCAGATCAGATATAGCTGTTCGCGTTCCGTCCCCGTGTAGGCGAGTTCGCAAAATAGGCTGAAAAGTGTTTTCTTGATGTTGGCCGGCAAATTAGTTTGCAGGCTTTGGTAAAGCTGTTTGGACAATTGAGGCTGTATACTGTCGCGTTGATGCTGGCTCAGGAGGTTCCAGAAAACCGTGTTCGCATAGGAGCAGGTTTGCCGGATGATCAGCTCATTTTTTTCTGTCTGCAGGCTTTTCTGATAAGCCACTAAAGCAGGTAAGGGTGCGATATTTCCATTTAATACACTCTCGAAGCTATTGATATAGGCATAACCCCTGGCTACGTCATCGGTAATTTCAGGTAGGGCTGTCAGGTCTGTTGACTTCATTGGAAACACACCATAACCCAAGCCGTCATAGTTATAGATCACTGAAAGGGGTTTGGATAACCCAATGGCTTTTGCTAAACTAAGAGTGGAGCCTTCAAGTTTTACAACGATGCGGTGTACAGAGTCGGGATATATTAACCCAATACTAAATTGCTGGGGCCATATCTTTTTGCTGCCGTCTTCTGCTTTTTGAAAGATGTTGAAAGTGCGGATACGGTTATGCTCATAGCTTATAGCATCGCTGATCAGGGGTCGGCTGGGTTGGTTAACCCAGACTTCGCTCCAGGGTTTGAGGTTAACCTGAGTTTGGGCATCCAGAATGGTCATGAGGTCGTTCCAGGTGGCATTACCGTAGGCATATTTATTTAAATAAGCCTGAATGCCTTTTCTGAAAGGTTCTTTTCCGACGGTCAGTTCCAGTTGGCGCATCATGATGGGGGCCTTGTCATAGATGATGCTCCCATACAATGAACCGGCATTATTCAGGTTGTTCAGTTGTTGACGTATGGGGTTGCTGCCCTTGCTGCGATCTTCGCTGTAGGCAGATGGATAATGGTTTAGTACGAAAAGCAAGTCATGATTCACACCCGGGAAGGCCGGGTTAACAATCTTGTCTGCCATAAAATTGGCAAAAACTTCTTTCATCCACACATCATTGAACCATTCCATGGTCACCTTATCACCAAACCACATGTGCGCGGTTTCGTGCGCAATGAGTTTCGCCCGTGAAAGCTGCTGGCTTTCGGTGGCCGTATTGTCCAGAAATAGGGTTGCTTCCTGGTACTGGATAGCACCTACATGTTCCATTCCCCCGTACTGAAAATTAGGGATAGCGGCATAACCAAGCTTGGGGAAAGGAAAGGGCGAGTCCGTATAGTCTTTCAAAAATTGAATGGCCTGGCGGTGCTGTTTAAAAATAGTCGGTATACTTTGGCTTATCTTTTCGGTATTGGTTTCCCGGTACAGCAGTTTCATGGGAAACCCTGCCGTATCCCTGCTGGTTGCGGTGGTAAATTTTCCGGCTACAAAGGAAAAAAGATAGGTGGGGATAAGTTTTGTTTGTGCAAAATGGTGTGTAGCTAGGTTTCCCTCTGTGAATTGAGCAGTAACTTCGCCACCAGCCAACACTTGCCATTCTTTAGGAGCCGTGAGTGTTAATTGATAGGTGGCTTTCAAATCCGGCTGGTCAAAGCAAGGGAACAAGGTACGGGCCCGGTCAGGTACCAGTAGTGTATACAAATAATCTTCGTTGCGGTTTAAGGATTGTTCTCCTGCGCGGAAACCAATATGGATATGGTTCCTTCCTTTTTGCAAGGCTGCTTCCGGGATCACCAAATGTTCCTGCCGGAAGTCTATAGCGACCGTTTTTCCATTAACCTCCAGGCTGTGCAAAAAAGAAGGCTTTTCGCGGAAATCCAGGTAAAGTGGCTCCCCGGTTTTGGCGATGTTTACATTAAGCCCGAGCTGGGCTGCTATAGAATCTTCTTTATTCTCTGGAATATGGAACGAAAGCTCGTAATGGATGTCTGAAAGTTGTTCGCGGCGAAATGCAGCCAGTTCACTGGAAATGCCTTCGGTAAGCAAATTGGACGTTTGCGTGGCGTTGTGGCAGGAAAAAAGGGTCATGAATGCCAAAATGCTCTTGAAAAATGCACTTTTTTTCATGAAGTATGAGGTGGATTGATACATTGAAGGCAAATATAGCTGAAAATTTGTTGCAATAGGTATTTTTAGAAATTACACAACCGTTTGTGTTGCTATATGATTTGTTTTTTCAAAATTTAGCTTTTAATATTGGTGAGGATTTCAGTACTGTGGGATGTTAAACAAAACAGTGCTGATGCTGGCCATTGATAACTTATATAAACCGGGTACTTATTTTAAAAAGTTGCACTTTTTTTAAAAAGGTAATTATGGAGAGAATTGATGAACCAAAAGAATCAATGGGGGATTCTGAAGGACTGTTTAGAATCTATTACCCCCGTCTTTGTGATTTTGCGAAGCGGTATTTAATGGACAGTGACGAAGCTGAAGATGTAGTTCAGGATGCTTTTGTAGCTTTCCTTGAACAGGAAACATACTTAGATATTCAACCAAATGCGGTCAAAGCATTTCTTTATACCACCGTAAAAAATGCCTGCCTCAATAAATTGCGGCATGAAAAAGTCAAGACACGATATCATCAACATAATCTTCCTCCATTAACAGACAACACCTATGCGCTGAACTCTATGATTCATGCAGAAGTTATCGGTGAGATTCATAAAGCCATTCAATCTTTACCGTCCGGATGTGCCCTTGTTGTAAAAATGGGCTATTTGGAAGGTCTTAAAAATCCCCAGATTGCAGAAGAACTTGGAATCAGTGTAAATACCGTAAAAAGTCAAAAACAACGTGGACTTCAACTTTTGAAAGAATTGTTAAAACCTGCCACCTTTATGTTGCTTCTCTCATTATTTTCATAATTTTTTAATTTCTTTCCACCCACTTTGCAATCTCAGGTTTCTTAGTAATAAAAAGAGTAGAAAACCCGGAGATGAACGAAAAAGAGGCTTTTGATTACGCAGCTATGGTAATTCGCTACCTTCGCCAAGAATTTACAGTGGAGGAGGAAGCGCATTTTCTAAAGCTTTTGGATAGTGATCCTGAAAAGCTTAGGATACTGAATGCCTATAAAGATACCGCAGAAATTCAGCAACGACTGTCGGAAATGAATGAGCTGGATTTGAACGCAGCCTGGGGAAAAATACTTAAAAGACAAAAAGCAAAAAAAAAGACGGTAAAAATTAAATGGATTGGATATGCAGCCGCACTTATGCTTGCCGGAGTACTATCTTTTTTATGGACAGCGCATTTTTTTGAAGACAAGGATATCGTCAAAGAAAACCGATATGGTTACAAAAATGATGTGATCCCCAATAATGGCACCGCCAAACTTACCCTTTCCAATGGGAACTCTATTTCACTTTCTAACAACCGGCACCTCACAGAAGAAGGCTCAAGAGTGGTTGTTGCGAACGGAGAACTCCATTATAAAAATAAGGAGGAAGAATTTCAGCCATCGCAGGAAATTTTTAATACACTTCAGGTGGAGAGGGGAGGATTATATAAGTTAATTTTATCCGACGGTACCCGGGTTTGGGTAAATTCGTTATCAAGTCTACGTTTTCCAGTGAGCTTTACCCAAAAAGAACGGAGGGTGTTTCTAGAGGGGGAAGCCTATTTTGAAATTGCATCCGCTGCCGGAAGGCCATTTAAAGTTGTTACTAATCAGCGAGAAATATTGGTTTTGGGCACCAAGTTCAATACTAAATCAACGGAAACTGTTACTACCACTACCCTTATGGAGGGATCTGTTAAGGTAACCAACGCAAGGAATTCAAGCGTTTTAATTCCAGGCCAACAAGCAGCTGTTAGCGGTACAGGAATTAATTTATCATTCGCAAACATGGATAAGGTAATGGCCTGGAAAGACGGTCAATTTTATTTTGATCATGATGAAATACAAAAGATTATGGATGAGTTGGCTGCATGGTATGGAGTTGAGGTACACTATGAGGGTAAAATTCTGGCAGGCAGGTACGGTGGAAGTATCAGTAGAAAGGTTAGTTTGGGAGAAGTTTTGGAGATGTTGAAAGACGTAAGTGATCTGGATTTTGAGATTGAAGGGAGGAAAGTAATCGTTAAAAGAGATAAAAATGTTTAATCTTAAGGATTGTATTATGAGATAAAATCAACACAAATAGGCCAATAAACCGGGGTGGTGGAACACCGCCGGTTTGAAGTGAGGGCTACACAACAAGAAAATCTTAATATGTCACATTAACCCTAACATTGCGAAAATATGAATAAATTTTGTATAAGCAACTTAAACGTACTTTTAATAGCAAGGATTATGAAGCTTTCAATTGCTAGCATTTTCGTGTTTACAATAGGAGTATATGCTGTAGGCAAGGGGCAGCAGATTACCCTGCATGTAAAAAACGAAGACATTAAAACTGTTTTTTCAGAGGTGAAAAAACAAACTAATTATCAGTTCTTGTATAATGAAGAACTTTTATCAACGATAAAACCCTTGACATTAGATTTTATATCAGTTTCTATTGATAAGGTAATGGATAAGATAATAAGCGGCACTCCGCTTAGCTATCGGATACGGAATGGTACTATTACAATTATTCAAGTTCAAGAGAGGCAGAAAAATTTAGTCCCTATTCAAAAGGACGTAGAAGTACGTGGGCAGGTAAAAGATTCATCCGAAGTATTAAGTGGAGTGAGTGTCTTTGTAAAGGGAAAATCTTCGATAGGTACTGTGACTGATGCCAATGGGCGGTATTTCCTGGTAGTGCCCGAAGGATCTACCCTGGTTTTTCGATATGTGGGTTATTTCGAAAAGGAAGCCCCAATTAATGGACAAGAAGTTGTAAACGTACAACTGGAAAAGGATCAAACCGGATTAGAGGAGGTTGTGGTCGTGGCCTATGGAACGCAAAAAAAGCAGAGTCTAGTCGGATCGCAGTCTACAGTAAAGCCCACAGACCTGAAAGCTCCGGTGCGTGATCTTACCACGGCCATTGCCGGCAGGTTAGCCGGAGTGGTAGCGACTCAGCGAGGTGGCGGGCCTGGCAACGATGGGGCGGACCTACTTATCCGTGGTGTTGGGACATTTGGTTCTAGTCCCCAAGCCCCATTATTAGTAGTGGATGGTGTGCCAGATAGAGCCATTAATAATATAGACCCAGAAGATATAGAGAGTTTTACTGTATTAAAGGATGCATCGGCCACTGCTGTATACGGTACCAGGGGGGCAAATGGAGTTATTCTGATCGTTACTAAGAAGGGGAAGACAGGAAAGCCTCAAGTTAACGCCGAATTTGATCAAGCCATTACCAAGTTTACAGCATTACCCGACTTTATAGACGGCCCAACCTTTATGACTTTGTACAATGAAGGCTTAACTATGCGCGGTCGCAAGCCGTTGTATACTCAGGAAGAAATAGACAAACACGCCAGTGGAGAAGACCCTGATCTCTATCCGAATGTGGACTGGTATAAGGTTATGTTTAATGATTTTGGAAACAATAACCGTGCTACCTTGAATGTGAATGGTGGATCAGAGAATGCTACTTACTATATTTCAGCGGGATATTTTGGCGAAGTAGGTCTTTTTAAAAGGGACAAAGTCCAAACCTATAATTCTACATTAAAACTTAATCGGTACAACTTCACCAGTAATGTAGATGTCAATATTACCAAAACTACCAAATTGGCTTTAGGTATAAATGGTTTTATTACCAACTTAAACAGACCTGCATATGGTGTGAACGAAATATTTGCTTTGGCCACTTCGTCATCTCCGCATGTCATTCCACCCCAATATTCCAACGGCCAGTGGCCTCAATTGCCAGGCACATTGTTTAGCCCTTACATGGCTTTGACCCAATCTGGTGTGGTTAACTCATATAATAATGTTGTCCGGTCTAATCTGCGTGTTACCCAAGATCTCAGCATGCTATTAAATGGATTGAGTGCTACAGGTATGTTTGCCTTCGATGTAAATACCTTTAATGACCTTAAAAGAAGTCGGACTTTGCAGACCTATTATGCCACCGGAAGAGACGACCAGGGTAACTTAATTACGGAGATTTCTTCCGCAGGATCAAATGAATTGGGTTTTAGCCTAAACCGTTATGGCACTCGACGATTTTATACGGAAGCGGCCCTTAATTATTCCAACAGGTTTGGATTGCACGATGTCTCGGGCATGTTTCTGGTTAATCAATCTGACTACAGTGACGCATCGGATGGCGTGGATACTTATAAAGCCGCCATTCCATATAGACAGCGAAACTATGTGGGTAGGGCTACCTATGGTTATAACGACCGATATTTTTTGGAAGGAAACTTTTCTTACTCGGGCTCAGACAATTTTATTCCCAGCAAGCGCTATGGTTTTTTCCCTTCCATTGGTGCGGGCTGGATCGTGTCAAATGAAGCGTTTTTTAAACCCCTTAATGAATTTGTTTCTCACTTCAAGCTTAGGTATACCTACGGTTTATCTGGAAATGCTGCAGTAAACGATGCTGACCTTCGCTTTCTATACCTCACTACCATTGGCGATTCTGGAGGCTATACTTTCGGAGAACCTGGTTCCACACGTGCTTATACAGGCTATAACGAATCACGCATTGGAGGGGACGTTCATTGGGAATCTTCCAAACGTCAGAATCTGGGAATTGAGCTTAATTTCATGCACGATGAATTGCAGCTCGTTGTTGAGCTTTTTAAAGAAAAGCGAAGTGGTATTTTGCTTCCTAATTATGTTATTCCATATTCATCAGGGTATACTGTAGGAAATATTCCTTATAACAACATCGGGAAAACAAACAACAAAGGTATCGATGTGACATTGGACTATAATAAAAATTGGACCGATAAAAATTTTATTACTTTCAGGGGAACTTTTAATTACAACAAAAACCTGGATGTATTTGACGGGTTGCCATCCTGGAGATACCCTTATCTTGATCGCATCGGACAACCTATAAGCCAACGGTTCGGGTATATTTCAAATGGTCTTTTTCAGAGTGAGGATGAAATTACCAATTCAGCCACTCAATCGGGAGATGTCAGGCCTGGCGACATTAAGTATAAAGACTTAAATGGGGACGGTATTATAAACAGCTATGACCAAACGGCAATCGGTTATGGGGATGTTCCAAGAATTGTTTATGGGCTTAGTCTTGGAGGAGGATTTTCCGGGTTTGATCTCAGTCTTTTCTTTCAAGGGGTGGGACAAGTAGACTTCAGTTACGCCAGTGGTTACGCTACCACACCTTTTTCACAAGGAGCTACCTACGGCAATATGTACAAGCAAATTCTTGACCGCTGGACACCCGACAATCCAAACCCACACCCTTTTTATCCAAGATTATCAACTAATCAAGACCAAACAACCAACTATTATGCGAGCGATTGGTGGGTTAGAAGGGCTGACTATATCCGTTTAAAACAGGCTGAGTTTGGCTATACATTTTCTGGTAAAGAATTGCTGGATAAAATAGCCGTCAAAAAATTGCGCATTTATGTGAATGGTACCAACCTACTGACGTTTTCCCGTTGGAAATTTTGGGATCCCGAATTGGGTGACGGTCGTGGGGCGGTATACCCGAACATTACGACCTTTAACATTGGTATTCGTGCAAACTTTCAATAAATCGTCATGAACATGAAATCACACATAAAAAACACATTTTTTATTGCGGCGGCCATCGTTACATTATTGGCCGGAGGATGTAGTAAAGATTATTTTGATATACAACCCGACAATCTTGTTTCGGTGGATGAAATTTTTGCTAATCGTGGCCAGACTGAACGATGGTGGGCAGGCCTCTTCACCAATATACCCGATATATGGGATCAGCCATATAACTTTACGTATTCCATTACCAGTGACGAAATGGACGCTAGTAACTGGACAAATCCAGGCATTAACAGTGGGGCAATTAATGCTGACGGTACACCATCCAATTTCACGGCCTTGTATGAACGCATCCGACTTTGCTCTATTTTTTTGGAACGTATTGATGGAAACCAGGAAATACAATCACTTGAAAATGGCTCTCAGCTCATTCAATATTATAAAGGAGATGCTCGGTTCCTAAGAGCCTACTACTATTGGCTTATGATGAAACAATTAGGCCCAGTAGTGATTGCTCCTCTTAAGCCGGCTGAACCGGAAGACGACTTCCAAATCCCTCGCAGTTCATGGGATGAATGTGTTAATTTTGTGATCGGTCAAATCGATTCAGCTATTTTGGACCTTCCCGTAGATCATTATATCGGTGGAACTACTACGGTGGATGGTACACAGGTTGGACGTATTAATCAGATGATCGCATTGGCTGTTAAATCGCAGATATTATTGTACCATGCCAGCCCACTCTACAATGGGAATACAGAATTGGCCGATTTTAGAAACCTGGATGGAAAGCAATTGTTTAACCAGTCTTATGATGCTTCCCGTTGGCAAACGGCTGCGCAAGCGTCCAAACAAGCCATCGACCTTGCTGAGGGACAAGGGAAAAAACTATTTAAAGTTAGTAATGCTGATCCATTCCGCGCTGCATTCCTTTCAGTAAGAAATCTCTACTGGGATGGCTGGTCAAGTGAAGGAATATGGTTGAGGCCTTCCTCAGCTATCACGGATTGGGAAAGTAGTACTGCGCCGAGGTCTACCCAAGGAACTGCATATAATGGATTAGCAGCTACCCAAGAACTTGTAGACGATTACAGAATGAGTGATGGTACGTCTATTGATGGAAACAGTATGTACAGAGAAGACAAATACGTTACTGAGGCAAGCTCTTACTATGTTGCCGGAACCAATATAATGTATACAGCTAGGGAACCGCGATTTTATGCAAACATCACATTTAATGGCTCTGTAAACCCAGCAGTTGCCAAAACAGGAGCTAACAATGCCCGCGTTGAATTTTTCAATACGGGAACTTCTGGAAAGGCAGGCGCACCAAGGGACTGGCCGAAAACCGGATACACTGCCAGAAAAAATATTCATCCCACTTTTAGTATAGATCCTGCTGTTAATGTTTCCCGTCCAGCTATGTTGATCCGTTTAGCGGAACTTTATTTGAATTATGCGGAGGCCTTAAATGAAAGTGATCCTGGCAATGCTGCTATTCTTACCTATCTGAATGCCGTGCGTACACGCGCAGGTTTGCCAGCTTTAGCCGCAGGCTTAAGTCAAAGCGAAATGAGGAAGCAGATTCGTTTGGAACGACGCATTGAGCTTTGTTTTGAAGGTCATCGCTATTTTGACGTCCGCCGTTGGAAAATACCCGCTCAGGCAGATTCTCATCAGGGTGGGGCTTTTTATGGGATGAATATGGATGCAGGCACTAGTTTGTCTGACCCAGCCTTCCACACAAGAGTCATAGCTTTCACACGTACTACCTGGCAACGGCGGTATTATTTCATGCCTTATGGGCAAAACGAAATGGATCGTAATAAACAATTGGTGCAATTTCCAGGATATTAATAAAGAAAGCCTAACGTAAAAGATCATGAACATACTAAATAAATTTGGAGTGTTTTTATTAGGCCTCAGTATGTTTGCCTGCGGCAAGGATACACCGGCATATGAGGAATTGACCGATTCTAAAGAAGGGGCCAATGTTTTTATCGCGCGAGTAAATAATGGAGTCCAGAATTTAACCATATTTCCCTATCTGGAAGAACGTACGCTACCGTTCAATGTTGGTTTAGGAATGGTAGGATATCCATCCGGCGATATAAAGATCACTTTGTCTGAGAGCACGGGTCAGATTATAGATAGTCTTAATGCGGTTCGTGTAGCGAATGGACAAGAGCCGTATGAATTATTTCCGGCTGATTCATATAATATTGACAACCTTGAACTGACCATTGCTAAAGGTGAACTTTATTCTGGGTACAGCACGCTAACCTATCATCCTGAAGCCTTTGCTTCTGATAAGGACTATTTATTGGCATTTACAATTACCGATGCATCTGGTTATCCTATAAATCCGAGTACAAAGACTATCATTTTCGTGGCACCCCATCTGGAAGAACGGCCTGCCAGTACGAAAGGCTGGATAGCTACTGCCTCTAGCGAACAGCTTAATGGAGAAAATACCGGTTTGGCTTCTGCAGTACTTGATGGAGACCTTAATACTATATGGCATTCCAGGTATGATCCCGAACCAAGTACTATTTTCCCGCATTGGTTGAGCTTTGATATGATCAATGAAACGTATGTGACTAAAATAGCCATGGCACCCCGACAAAATAATTCTAGAGGCTTTACCAAGTTTAAATTGGAAGGCAGCTTGGATGGCAAAACTTGGATCATTTTGGGCGACAACCTGACGTTTGATCCAGCCAACAAAAGCTATCAGTCCTATCCAATTGAGCCCCAAAATTTAAAGAATATACGGATAACAATGCTGGAGGGATTGCAAGATTTGACATTCCTCGCAGAGTTTGTGGTATATTCTTATTAAATATATTCTTATTAAAATGATAATTAAAAAAATAAGATATCCACTTGCCAATGGAAGTGGATATCTTTTAATACAAACGCTATTAATCAAATAAACCAATCACTCCAAGCCAGCTTTTAAGAGACATCGTTCCTTTTTGAGCATTTCCATAAAATCAGGGTTGCGATATTCAGCCTTGATGCGGGCACCCTCTTGTCTGTAGTACCTATTTAGTTCCTTGCGGTGCATGGCCGTGATGAAACGTTGGATGTCCACTTCATTTTCCAGGATCAGTCCTGGAACTTGTACGGGCTTGTGCGTTAACTCATCAACCGCCACCATCGAGAAGTAGCTGGAATTGGTATGTTTCACAGTTTTGGTTTTTATATTTTCAGAAAGCACCTTAATGCCGATCACCAGTGAAGATCGCCCTACATAGTTGACAGATGCCAGTAGGGAGACAATCTCACCCACTTCCACGGGTTCCCTGAAATCAACAGTGTCAATGGAGGCCGTCACGCAATATGTTTCCGCATGTTTAGCCGCACAAGCATAGGCCACCTTATCCATGAGCGATAGGATCACCCCCCCGTGCACCTTACCCCCGAAGTTAGAATAAGATGGAATCATTAATTCTGTCATGACGGTTTTCGATTCAGAAATGGTCTTGAAATTGTCCATATTTACATGTTTATTGTTTAGTTATGATAATATCTGCAGAGACCTTAATCTCATCCGAAATGATCATGCCACCGGCTTCCATCAATGGACCGTACGTCAGGCCAAAATCTTTCCGGTTGAGTATAGCCTGAATACTAAATGAGGCCTCAGGCATCTCTTCAATACGACCTTCACCGGATAAGACAGCCGTCATTTGTAGGTGTTTTACCCGGTCCTTGATGGTCAGATTTCCCGATAGGATAAAAGTTCCGTCCTGCGCTTTAGCGAAAGAAGTCGACTGAAAACGGATAACAGGATAGTGGGCTGCATCCAGAAACCCCTGCGATTTTAAGTGGTCATCGCGAAAAGCCTCTTTGGTAGTCAAACTCCCGGCGTGTATGGTCAATGAAATTTCACCAGCCTCAAAGCTGTCCGGACTGGGGGTGGTCAGGCTGCCTTCAAATGCGCCAAAATACCCACTTACCTTCGAAATGATCATATGTACTACTTCAAAGCGGATAGATGAACGGTTGGCATCAATTAGCCAGGTATGATTGCTCATGGAAAAATGGATCTGTCCGTCAAAAATTGCAAAAATTATTTAAAAATACTGCTATTCGCTATAATAAACAGAAAAGATGAGCGAATTATGATATAGTCCTGCATGACCAGTTTCACATCCAACAGTGACCGATATCATTTATCTCCAATCAAAAACCTCTTATTTTTGTTAGATCATTAAATCATTGCATAAAATAAACAAAAAAATGGGATTATTAGCAAATAAAGTGGCTATCGTCACTGGGGGAGGATCAGGAATTGGACGTGCAGTAGCCGAACTATACGCAAAAGAAGGAGCAAAAGTTGTAGTTTCCGATATCAATGAAGAGGGCGGAGCAGAAACAGTAGCCCTAATTAAGCATGTTCCTGCTTCTGCAGATGAAGCAATCAAAAAATCTGCAAAAGCAACCACTTGTACGGATGAAGCAACTACTACGTGCGCAGAAGTCTTTGCCGCTGCCCGTATAGTTTATGCGTTGCTGAACGTTGTTTATGCCTCAACCTGGGAATGGGAAGCTAGTGGTTTATTAGGGCATTTTTGAAGTACTGTATGAGTCGTTTGCAGTACTGCATGAGTTGTTTGCCTTAGTGCATTCGCGAATATCAATACACCTTAAAGCGAATGGTTGGCTACATGTGGCACATGTAGCCAACCATTCGCTGTTTGTAGCAGGGTTTCTCTAAACTACAGTAGTGTATGTAAGTTTTGATGTACACCAAAATTTATAAGATACACTGTTATTTCAATTTACGGTAGTACAAAGCTCGTATGAAGGACACCAACGCCAAAAAGCAATAAGCTATTCGCAAAAAACGCTGATGCTTTTGATTTTTTGTATACAACATTTGATAAAAGGAGTATCACAAATGTGTTAAGCATTACGCTATGGATCAGTTGTAGTAATACAAGTGGCGCTATCACTAAACCAAAGGCTAATAACAGTACTGTTTTTCGAAAATACAGTACTATTTTTCGAAAATACAGTACTGTTATTAGCAAAACCTATACGGCTACGGCTGCATGCTGTACTACATGGATGAAAGGATTTGATACAAATCTGTCATGTACTAAAACAAAGACGGCATGTGGTACTGCAAAAAGCACCTGTTCAGTTAGGTGATCTTTGTTTCTAAGGCATTATTCTCTTTGAGAATTCGTCCATATTCGTTCTTGAAGTCAACCAACAGTGCATCAAAATCATTGCTCGTGCCGCACTTTGAGGTTTACCACCCTATTATGTTATAATTCAATTTTGAGGGCGTCTAAAATTTCTTATCTATCACCATAATGTCCTTTAGCGGACAATACAGTAACAACTACTTCCAACTCGTTAATTTTGTAGAAAATTCTATCCTTTGAATTGATGCGCCTCGACCAGAACCCTGATAGTTCATATTTCAATTGTTCGGGATTACCTGTTCCTGTCTCTGGATGTTCCTCTAACTCCAAAATAATAGCTTCTACTTTCCTTATATCGGCTTTAATGCCCGACTTGTAAAGCTCAGCCAGTTGCTTTTTTGCCTTTTTCTCAATGTCTACAGAATATCTGCCCATATATTTTTGGCATTTTTGATTCTGGTAACATTGCCCATTTTTGCAGATTTATCGGCATTCAGGATTCGTTGTACAAATTCTGGGTTGTACGGACTTTCTTCCACTTTGGTTTCAAAATCCATCTTCAATGCCTTCGCAAAGGCTTTCACTGCGGCCAACTGCTCTTTATTTTTCGGATGAATAAGTACTGCTTCCATAGTGACAAATTTACGTAAAGGGGTTGAGAAAAACAATGCCTTGACGTCGATGTATTATTTCTCCCCCTTCTTAGCACTTCCAGCACTTTTTTTTCATGAAGGGCTATGACCTTGTTCTTGGTGTTAATGATCTATGCGATCACTTTTTCTTAGTTTCTTTACCAGGCTTATCAATTTTCGTCGGTACGTCGATGGCCTTCAATTTGACTTCTCCAAATAATGCATTTTGAAGTTCGCCAGGATCAACATCTAGCGAGAGAGCAATTAAATAACTTTCTTCTGCGGTCAGAATAGTAGTTATATCATTAGACAATAGACTTAACCTCGCTTCGCTTATGCCAGTTCGTCGAGAAATAGCTGCCTTTTTTGCTGATTTTAAAAAAAGATATTTTCCTAGATTCGTCAATTTACCACCTCACATCTCATTACTGTATGGTTAAAATTACCTACAACCAGCTATATTGCCAAGAATCTAATAATTAGATTAGATATTCTAAAGAAAAATTTTGAATGTCTAAAGTATTTTTTTATATTTGTAATGTTATTGATCAAAATGTAAAATTGAAATATGAATTGATAAATTTGAAGCATCTAATTTAAAATATTATGGTGCTCACAAGAGCCTCAAAATCCGCACAAGACTAGAGAACTTAGGACAGAGGAACAAGTGAGCGCCTGGTGATACCCCCATGGATTTCCATAGGGTACCAGGCCTACTTGCGATTTGTCCTTGGGACTTCCTTGGAAGTGATTCGTCTCCGGACGTTTACCGTCTCTAGCGGCCCACTTGTGCGGGTTTATCAAGAGTGGCCTGGCTCCTACGGGAGTTTTTAGCCACTCACCGGTTTGAGGTTTTTGTGAAAATTAAAACCTCAAAACGATGGAAAAACACTACAAAACCACATTTCAAGCTGATGTTATCCTATTCCAAAATTGGAAGCAGGGTAGTTTTGTTCTTTCTAATCAACGTAAATCCCTCAAAAATCTTTTCAAGAACATCGTTAAGGCTCCTGTCTGACCTTCACCCCCTCTTTTAGATGCCGTCCGGCATTGGATTAAATCACCCAATTTTCTAATTTTTACAGCAAATGAATGAACGTTTTATACGCAATGGCCATACTATGGCCCAAACTGAAGCACCGAATACCCGCTAAATCCTATATCCTCTGCCTGCTGGCAGTTACTTTTTTCATGTGTTTGAATGCCTTGGGGCAAAACCAAACCATCGACCTGACGGCAACCGGCATTCAGATAGGGCAGCAGGTGCCTGACATAACTGTCAGCAACATCCACAACTATAAAACCAGCACGGCCAAGCTCTCTGATTTCCGCGGC
Source organism: bacterium A37T11 (assembly GCA_900109895.1). Classification (GTDB taxonomy): domain Bacteria; phylum Bacteroidota; class Bacteroidia; order Sphingobacteriales; family Sphingobacteriaceae; genus A37T11. Next base: position 788 of record FOBR01000020.1, on the reverse strand, counting down.
AAGCTGCTCATTATCGACTTTTGGGCGACCTGGTGCAGCCCCTGCGTCGCCATGATCCCCAAAATGGACAGCCTGCAAAAAGTATTTGGCGATAAAGTGCAGTTCGTGTCGGTCACTTATCAAAAAGAGGAAGAAGTGCTGCCTTTCCTTGAAAAGTTCGAAAAACAGCAAGGGAAGCATTTTGAATTGCCGGTGGTGACCGGGGATACGTCCTTACATCGCTTGTTTCCCCACCGAATTTTACCACATTATGCTTGGATCAATAAGAAAGGATTACTTCAAGGAATTACGGAATTATTTGAAATAACTACGTTGAATGTGCAGAACAGCCTCACGGATCCCACCTATAAACTTATCCAGAAAAGAGATTTTTACCGGGCCGATGTAGATTTAAAAAACATCGTTTTATTAAATCCTGTTGTGAGTTCTCCCCGAAATGAACACTATTTCAATATTACCGAACTATTGTAAAAGAAAAAAGAAGCAAAAAAGAAAAGGGGATGTTGAAATATGGAAAACTCCTCCGGAGTTTCCCACATTCCAACATCTTAAACAACAACAATAAAAAGTGTCTACTTTTTTTAGGACATGACAGTGACTGAATTGAGAATGGCTGTTTGCAACACCAAGCCGTCTGCAGTGGTCAATGTTTCAAAATAGGATTCATCAATTTGCTTGTGAATCACCTTGCCTCCATATACAGGTGGCCTTCCTTTCTTGCCGGTTTTAGGCCCTTTGTAAAGGTATCGCAGGTTTGCGTCGTCGCGCAGCCTGCAGACAAGCTGAAA
>FOBR01000047.1 GCA_900109895.1 bacterium A37T11 | reverse complement strand
GCTCTTTTAGTATTCGCATCTCTTCTGGATTTGAGTACAATTTACAAAATATTATCTTCATAAACAAATTTTTGTGACTTAAATGGGTAAGCCTAAAATTTGATTTATTTTTTATTGACTAATTAATGTTTAATGATCTTTATTATATAATATGAATGATGGGTTATGGATGGTTACGGTGTGAGTGTCTAAGATTTTTTCTGGCAAAAAATAAACCTAGCAACAGCTATTCTTTCAAAAAATCCAATCGATGGCTGCCCTGCTGGTAGTGGAAGGCGGGACGACCGCCATGTTTAAAGAACTCCAGCTCAATATTGGCAGGGATGTATTTGAATAAGGTACTGGAGGATGCCGTGAGTGGAAAGGCCGGCTGGCCGGTGGCCTGACCAAACAGACTTCCGTCTTGAACGAATACTTTAATTTTGAGCTGAAAAGCGGCAGAGCTGTAAGTGCCTTCGTATCCTTGCAGGGTTTGGAGGTCTACCTTTACGCTGCTGCCGGTATCCGGAAGGGCTACAGGCTGTCCATAAACAGCATTGAGGGCCTGAATGGTGATATTGTTGGGGTCTTCGTCAAAGGCTCCATTGGAGAACTGGGTAACCAGGATGCTGTCTTTGGGGTTATAGGCACAAATGGTGCGGTAATTTTCCAGGCCGCCCCCGTGCCCATAAAATATTTGTCCAGGATAGGGTACCTCCATCATGCCAAGGCCATAGTGATCCTGGAAACTGGTCATGTGTGCCAGGCTGGCCGCTGAAACCAATTTACCTGCAAAAAGAGCTTTATAAAAAGTAGCTACGTCCTGCACGGTAGCTGAAAGTGCCCCGGCAGAGAACGCCCAATCGGTATTCCAACGGGGTTTGGTAATGACCCAATGGCCGCCGCTTTTATCATAGGAATAGGCTAAACGGCTGCTATCGGCCGGTCGGCCCAAATGCGTGTCTTTAACGCCAATTTTTTGCAGGATGCGTTTTTGCAGCTGATGTGCATACGTGTCTTTACTGAGGTCTTCAATAATATATCCCAGCAGCACATATCCCGAATTGCAATAGCTGTACTTACTGCCCGGGCTAAAAAGGGTATCGGCAGCTGAAATCCGTTCAAGCAGTTGGGCGCGGCTGATGGGATGGACGACTTCTTGCAGGAAATTTTTGTCGTCCGTATAATTAAATAGGCCGCTCCGATGCCTTAAGAGCATCTCCAGGTCGATCTTCTGCGCATTAGGTAACTGCGGGAAATACTGGGCCAATTTGTCGCTGAGCCGTAGTTTGCCTTCCTGTGCCAGCTGCATGATCATGGTGGAGGTGTAAGTTTTGGTAATGGAACCGATGAGGAAGATGGTCTTGGCATCAATTGGGGTATGCTGATCCACATTCCGGTAACCAGCTGAATTCTGATAGATAAGCTTGCCCGCTTTCTCGATCTCCAGATGCGAAAAATAAAGCTGATGCTGCCGATAAAATGCAAAAAGGCTGTCAAGGCCAGCTTTATTGATCTGCGCATGCACATGAAATGCTAAAAGCAGGGGGAGCATCAGGATGTATTTCTTCATCTGTTTAATCATAATTCAGCCTTTTAAATTATTTAACAAAGATATTAAAATTCGTCAACGATTTTTACACAAACATGATTCTGGCCGGGCTGGGGAGTGGCGATTAGGGTCTGGAACGAAGTGAAGACCCGGGCCACGACCAGCCTGGCCAGAATCCTTTAATGACTTCTCAATAACTTCAATACGCCCGATTAATAACAAAAGCTTTATCTATTTTTGACAACCCGATCTTGGGATAATAATCTAAGGCTTCAGGGGCTGCGATCAGGATAAGTGTGCTCCGGTCACCTGCTTTTTCCTTGGTTAAAGCAACCAATTTTTTGCCAATCCCCATTTTTTGATAAGGAAGCGCAACCGCTAAATCAGACAGGTAACAGCAATAGCTGAAATCAGTTAAAGCCCTCGATACCCCAATTAACTGCTCGCCATACCAGGCGGTAACGATCAAATTGGACCCTGCATACATTTCTGTAATACGATCTATATCCTCAATTGGCCGCCTGATCCCCGAGCTTCTGTACACTTCGATGACTTCTTTTGCGGATGGAAGATGGTCAGTTTTATAAATGATCTCCATGTTATTGCTATTTGGAGGTAAAGTTATGGGTTTATCAGAAAAAACAAATCATCCCATATGAATAAGTTATCCGCAGCTAGTAAGCCGATGGATCCATCCAATTCTGTAGCGGATCCCGCATCTGTGGGTCGCTGAATTTTCCATATGACCGGTAGGGGAGGCCGGGGGGCTGACCCCAGAAAAAAGGGATTTGTTGGGGCTGCAGGCCACATTTAAAGGCTGCGCGGCGGAATAGATCATTGCAACGCCGTTCAGAAACTTCGCGGTAGGTGTTATCCAGCAGGCGAGGATCGCGGATAATGTCGCGGGTCAAGCCATAGGTATAAAGCTGTTCTGGCCGTAACTGCAGGAATACAAAATGATGGCCGTGCAAAAACAGGCGTGAAAGCTTTACTTGCGAAAAATCTTCGGTAAACCGGCCTTTTGGATATTGGTTTTTCCGAAAACCGACATTAATCCATAAAATCACTTTGGTAGTGGCGATGCCCACACGCTCCAGGATGGCACTGGTCTGTATGAGTTGATCGCAAGCTTTATGAACGCATTGCGGGTTAGACGAAACCTTCAGCTCGCCAATGGCCAGCCCGCCATTTCTGCGGGGAATGATAAAATCAATTTCCCGGTAATACCTGCGATAACGCTCATTTTGAAAAACTTCCCAGGTAAGCACACGGGCCGGATGAGCCCTGTTTTTGGCAGAAACCCATGCCCGTACGGTAGACTCTAAAGTGTGCGAAAGGCTGCTGGTCTGCGACTGATCCCACTGATTGCCCAGGTGCATATGGAAAAGACTTTGCCGCACGCAATACTCCCGATAAGCAGCATTGCTGTTTTCGACAAGCGCGACTTTCCGGATTTTTTTCCACGTACCCATATGATTGCCATATACGCAGCCAAAATACGGATATGTTTTGATATTTGCAAGAAAGTGCCATACATTTTATTAGTAAGTCTTTTTGTATGTCCCCTTATTCAATCCATTGGGTACTTCCTATTAATTTAGCTTCAAATTTCCTGGTTTGATCTATGATATGCTGATTGTCTGATACGGTTTTGTCAAAGGACCAACCACAAACAAGGTCGGCCTCTGTGCCAGTGACAGAGCCAGGATTGTTTATCAGATGTCTGATCTCTTCCTGAGTTTTTGCCGATTTCCAGATATGGAGGTATTTCATTCGGCCATTAATGCCCTTGTCTCCAACTTTTTCTCCTCTGGCATTCATTTGCGTAAATGCCACCATAGGTAAAGGTTTATTATTTGAAGTATATGGCAGTTTGTCATTGCTTCCTTTCTGTGAAAGGATTAGATTACCATTAACGTATATCTTTGTCATGACCGGAATCCCATCCATCTTTTCGCCATCTACACCATTTTCATTGGTTACGACAGCTATATGTGTCCATTCGCTTGGTGCGGGGCTAAAAGGAGCTCCAGGTTCCAAAAGGTCACTGAAAGACAAGGCATAACTCATTCTAAGCCTACCGAAGAAGCTATTTATAAACCAACCTTTGCGTTCGTGATTGTTGGTATCATCGTCAGTAAAAGTGGAAAGTATGCTTGAAAATTTGCTGGTTAACCTACTGATGTCTGGTATTTTTAACCAAAAATCTATCGTAAATGATTGTTTACCTAATTCTCCAAAAGCTGAATATTCGGAGTGAATACCAAAGTCAATATATCCTCCTGACATTCCATTAACCAGGAGTTCGGCAGGTGTAGACACGAAGTCAGTAAGCCGGATAGTGGCTGAGAAATCGGAATTAATCCTGTTTGACTCTAAGATAATGCGATCCATATCACTGTCTAATAGTTTTAAGTAACCATCTTTTAAATTACTTAAAGTTTGGGTTAGGTAGCTTATTTGATTTTCAAGCGGAACTTTGCTTGAATAGGGATAATCACCTTTATTATCTCCAAACGTAGCACCATTAAACTGAGCTTTCAACACATCCAGCAGTTGGGTTAACCGATCAATATAAATACTGGTTTTATTAACAATACTTCGTTAAAATTTAATTTATGTTTTTGATTGTTAGGTAAATATGTGGAAAACTATTTGAAATAATATTATAACAAACCCTTGACAATCTGTATCTTAATAGGATTTTCTCACGATTCTGTTAAGTATGATCACCAAGGGCAAGAATATATACAATATATTAATTATCAACATTTTAAATAAAATGTCAACTATCAATAAATGCAGGCAACGGTTTTTAGTTGAGACATTTATTCTCTTCTTGAGCATAAAAGGTCGTGTCAACTTTCTCCAGTTGGGGAGGTATGGCAAATATAAGGAACAAAGGTATAGAATCCAATTTCAGCGGGAGTTTGACTTCCTGTCCTTTAATAGCCAGTTGCTCCGGGAGCATGGAAGCGGCAATTGTGTGCTTGCTGCCGATCCCAGTTTTGTTAGCAAAGCAGGTAAGGCAACTCCCGGTGTTGGTTATTTC
>FOBR01000048.1 GCA_900109895.1 bacterium A37T11 | reverse complement strand
TCCAGGTCAATGGCTGCTATCCCTAAAATTTCCAACCCGGGCTTGGCTTTGCCAGCCTGTCCGGACCAGAAATAACCAACACCGGGAGTTGCCTTGCCTGCTTTGCTAACAAAACTGGGATCGGCAGCAAGCACACAATTGCCGCTTCCATGCTCCCGGAGCAGCTGGCTATTAAAGGACAGGAAGTCAAACTCCCGCTGGAATTGGATTCTATACCTTTGTTCCTTATATTTGCCATACCTCCCCAACTGGAGAAAGTTGACACGACCTTTTATGCTCAGAAAGAGAATAAACGTCTCAATTAAAAAACGTTGCCTACATTTATTGATAGTTGACATTTTATTTAAAATGTTGATAATTAATACATTGTATATATTCTTGCCCTTGATGATCATACTTAACAGAATCGTGAGAAAATCCTATTAAGATACAGATTGTCAAGGGTTTATTAAAATATTATTTCAAATAGTTTTCCACATATTTACCTAACAATCAAAAACATAAATTAAATTTTAACGAAGTATTGATTACATTACCTTTATAAATAGTGGAAGTTTACGCTTGTATACCACTACGGTTAATGGCGACCTGACCATTAACTTTTTTACCGAAAATGATTGGGCGGCAGATCTGGATAGCTTGATGAGGCAACAACCCTCAGCGAACTATATAGAAGCAGTTGAAGATACTGATATAGCGACGATAACGCTTAGAGACATTCACTGGTTGATGGATAGGCACCCCATTTTTCATATGCTCACATCGATGCTTCAGGGTCTGACCATTTCCACAGCCCATATCGCCTCCATTAGCACCAAAAGTCCTGATGAACGTTACAAAGAACTATTTATAACCCATCCCGAATGGTTAAACCGCTTCCCGCTAAAACAAATAGCCTCTTATTTAGGAATGACTCCAGAAACATTAAGTCGGGTACGAGCCAGGCTGACCTAATTTCTTGATTGTAATCAATTTTTAATCCGAAATATTTATTTCACTTTTGTTTGAACAGCAAATGACAGAAGATGGAAATCAGACAGCTTATCGATAACAAAGATTACCAAGGCATAGAACAGGCGCTAACTGCCAACCCAAGCCTTGCCAATGAAGGCCTCCCTTATGACCGGGTAAACCAGACCAAGGCACATCCTTTACACCGACTCTGCGACGGTGTATTTTCAGGAACCTACACCGATGAAGAGGCCGTAGAGATGGCAAAGCTCTTTTTGGCCCATGGAGCGCACATTGATGGCGGCAAGCTAGGAGAAAATCAAGATACGCCCCTTACTGCCGCAGCAAGCCTGCATGCAGACCAACTAGCCTTTTTTTACATAGATCACGGCGCCAATATCAATCATAGAGGATGTCACGGCGGTACAGCCCTCCATTGGGCAGCATGGTGCGGAAGAGATAAAGTAGTTGAAAAACTTATTCTGGCAGGCGCTGAAATTAACCAGCAATGCCTGGATTTTAAAGCAACACCCCTTTTCTGGGCCGTCCATGGATTAAAAAATGGAGGTTCAGAAAACCTGCATGATACCCTGCGGTGTGTGAAAATCCTGCTGCATGCCGGCGCCGACAAAAACATCCCCAATGCCGGTGGAGAGACCATTTATGATTTACTTACCGATGAAGATCAGGAATTAAAGGAAGTATTAAATGCAGGCTAATTGGGCTTTGCTCCTTCGACTGCGTTTTTTTTTCTTAAAAATCTAAAAGCTTCTCCAATCTTCTCTACTCCATATTATTTAACTAATGATCTCAATAACTCAATCGGTCATCTCACGGCGGGAAAAACCGCTGCAGGAGCCTCGATTCGCCTGCGGCTCACCGGGGTCTCCTTTCGCTATTATCCCCAATGCCGTTCCGTTGACCTGCTGAGTTAATTTTGAGTGAGATTAAAAATAGAATGTTTCTCTCATATATTTAAATTTAAATGCTTTTAGAAACCTTTCTTGAGGGGCCTCGAACTGTTGCTGTATTTCTTTATTGATAGATTCGTAGACATCCTTGTCCTCGTAGAGATAAATGCAAGCAACTCCAGGACTGCATATATCTGATACTTTGTTATTTCCTTTGGTGAATGCTTTCAAAAAGCTAGGTAAAATACTTGGCAATTAAAATAGTTGCTTATGAAATAAAAAAGGTATAAATACGTATAATGGTAGTATAAAATTATAAACAATAGATTATGATAAAAAATAATCGGGTTTGGCTAGGCATCCTTTTGCTACTAACTACCTGTGCACAGGCACAGGAAGGTAAAACAGCTGGTAAGGAAATGGACAAAATGTGGGGTGATACTACTGTAAATGTCAATGCCTTAAAAACCGGCAAGGGTAAATTATTTGACGAAGGGAACTTTGGGATGTTTATCCACTGGGGGTTGTTTTCGCAATTAGGTGGTAAGTGGCAAGGAAAAACGTACTACGGCATTGGTGAGTGGATTATGAACCCCCGGATGGCCAACATTTCGGTAGAAGATTATAAGGCCGTTGCTAAGAATTTTAATCCAACCGCGTTTGATGCCCACACCATTGCACAGTTGGCAAAAGATGCAGGAATGAAATACATCATTATTACCAGCAAGCACCATGAAGGATTTGCGATGTTTAAGTCAAAAGCCAGTTCATTTAATATTGTGGATGCTACCCCTTTTGGCCGCGACCCCATAAAAGAACTTTCGGCTGCATGCCATGAACTAGGCCTGGGTTTTGGCTTTTATTATTCGCACAACCAAGACTGGACCGCGCCGGGTGGCAGTGGTGGGCCAGCCCTCAATGCCGACGGCACTAAGGCCACCTTTGATGACTATTTTTACAAGAAATGCCTGCCGCAGGTAAAGGAGATTTGTACCAATTACGGCCCTATTGATTTTATTTGGTTTGATACGCCTGGAAATATGAAAAAGGAGCTTGTGGTTGAATTGGCTGCCGTGGTACACAAGCTACAGCCGAAGGCCATGCTGGGCAGCCGCATTGGTTACGGCATGGGCGACTATGCTAGTATTGGTGATATGGAAGTACCGGTACGCAATATAAAAGGACTGTGGGAAACTTGCGATACCAATAATGACTCTTGGGCCTATGCCTGGTATGATAATAATTTTAAAAGCCCGCTGGGAATTTTGGAACGGCTCATTTCAACCATAGCCCGGGGCGGCACTTACCTTTTCAATGTTGGCCCGGATAGCACAGGGACTATTCCGGCTATCGGGGCACAATTTCTACGAAAATCCGGGAAGTGGATCCGCAAATACCCACAGGTGATCTATGGAGCCCAGCCTTCTCCTTGGGGGCATGGCCTGCCTTTTGGAGATGTTACAATCAAGGGAAACTCACTGTTCCTTTCAGTTTTTTCGTGGCCACAGGATGGGAAACTTTATTTACCCGGACTGCAATCCGCTCCCCTATCCGCCAGTTTGCTGAGCGGGTCAACAAGTAAAAACATACATTTTCGCCAAGAAAATGGATGGACGATTATTGATATTCCATTGGCGGCTCCGGATGCCCCCGTATCAGTCATTGAACTTAAATTGAGCGGCAATGCCGCGGAGGCCAAAGTGAACCCCTACTTCGGCATTGACCCTGTTATTGAAACCAATCTATTGGTTGAGTTTGCAGACGTTTCTGGTGTGAAAAAGGGAAAAATTAGTTGGATGGAAAAATTTGGCGAATGGAAATTTGCCAACCAGGCAAGCCAGTGGGAAAAGGATGGTAAAGTAACTTGGACGGTAGATATTCAAAGACCCAATTATTATTACCTGGACGCAGCCTGCAGACAAGCTGAAAGTCATCCTTCAGTAGTGAATTAATAAAAGACACTTTACAAAACCAGGCATCTGCAACCATCATGTGAGAGAT
>FOBR01000051.1 GCA_900109895.1 bacterium A37T11 | reverse complement strand
CCCGTATCGGAATGGTACGAAATTATCGGTGGTGAGGGAACCATCGCTGATGCGATCCTCGATAGGATCGTAAACTCGTCACACCGGATAGATTTAAGGGGAGAATCTCTCAGAAAAGGAATATTGAAACAGGAATAATAACGATTTTTTTATATCATTGCATGATCTTTCAAAGTGGCACGGTTTGACCGAAACACCTGGCACTATCCCTCGGTTCTTCGTCACTTTTGGTGAATTAGGCTGACTTTGCGAGTACCATTTTTCTCAATAATTGAAATCCTGCCCTCCCGTACATTTTTCTTTTAATGTTTTTGATTCGGTTTACTTGCCCTTCAACCTTCCCATTGCTGATGGTTGTTATAACTGCATTATTTACTGCATCATAGTCCTTCAGTAGATTTTTGGCAAAGTTCTTCAATCCGCACTCAGATTTTAAAGCCTCTTCAATCCAGTTTCTTAACTGACCATCTTCCTTGGCAACGAACAACTGCTTAAACCCCTTTACTAATTGCTCCAGTCGTTTTATTTGTGGTAGCTTTTCGAAAAGTAGTCTCAAAAAGTTCCTGTCTTCATTGCTTTGAAGCTGTTCTGCTTCCATATAGAGCATTAAAGATAGTCTAGTAGATGACCATGTCTTTACCATTAATGGAGACGCTGATTTGGCTCTAGTGAAAAGCTTCATATCATAAATTTCATTCATCTTGCAACAGAACTGCGTGTACTTTCCAGTAAAACCCATCTGTACAATAATCTTATGCAATTCGCGGAACGTTTTGCCTCTATTATCTTCCTGCAATAGAAAGTTAATGAAAGCTTCCAGGTTAGTTGAATTTCTGGATTGCCTTTTTTCAAGCCGTTCCATTACTACATATTTTCTGACTGTGCCACGTGCCAGCTTCGTAATTCTGGCTATTTGCCTTAATGCAGTACCATTGTTGTGTAACTCCTTAACTTTGTCGAATTTGTGCTGCCTGGCCACATCAATATTTGCTGTTGAAATGTTCGGATCTATAGTTTCCAATGTATTTTGAGCAGGCAGTTCAATCTTACCTGGCTTAGATGTTTCCCTTTTCGGATCATTATAAAGCGTAAATATTTCCCTAAGTTCTTTTCCCTTTGATTGAAAGATCCTCTTGGTTGCTTCTCCAAGGTTCATTAGTAAATGAAAGCGGTCTGCTACCTGGCTGGCATGAGGTGCGCCAGTTTTTACCCCTAAAGCGTATGGCCCATAACGGTCTCTTGAAACTGTTGTTATTTCTGGATGCTGCTTGAGCCATTCGGCAAGAGTATCCGATTCTCGATCAGGCAGCAGGTCTATGACTTCTTTTTTTTCTAGATCAACAATAACAGTTCCGTAAGTCTTGCCTTTTTTGAATGCCCAATCATCTATGCCGATTATACCGGATGTTATTGTCTTAGGGTGGATCTCCATCTTTTTGGTCACCCGCAATATAGTGGTTGGGCTGACAGGTATGCCAACAAAACTACTGATTACAGCACCTCTATTTCCACCCAGCTCAAGTGCTATCCGCGTAAGAAGATCATTTGAACGTACCATTCTTCTGTAGTATGGTCTGATTTCACAATCGAATCGTTCAGTAAATACTTTTCTTGAACAAACCGCATTATCACAAAAGTATTTCCTGGCTTTGAGTTTAACCTTTGCAATATTTCCGGAAATAGGCAGGTCCAAAAGTGTTCTGGTATACCTGCTATGGATTCTATTGCTTCTTTTGCCACAAATAGGACAAGCTGAATCTTTTTGGTAAACCGAAGTATGAACATAAAGTACTCCTGGTTCGGAATCGATTGTTTCAGCTTTTAGCTGTAAATTGGAAGGAAGGATAAATTGTGGTATCATATAAGATTATAGTATATTATATATTTACACAAATATTATACTATATTTGTCTTTATCAACATAAAAATATAGTGGGAAAATCTGTATTAAAGGTTCAGCGATTGGAAGCTGGCGAGATAAAGAAGCTACTAAAAACAAATGATGCTTATATCGTAGGTATAAGGCTATATCTAGTGTATCTGGTAGCGTTAGGTCATTCAAGCCGGAAGTTATCTGAACTTCATAATATCAGCTTTAAACAGATCACAAATTGGGTGCATAGATTTGAACAAGATGGCGTTGAGGGGCTAAAGGATAGAAAGGGTCGAGGAAGGAAAAGCGCAATGTCTCATGTACAACTAAACCGGATTAAAGAATTAGTTCTAAAAGAAACACCAGCTAATCACGGCTTTCAATCAGAAAAATGGACAGGGCCTTTACTAGTTCAATGGATTAAAAAAGAATATGGACTGGAGTATCAAAAAGCTCAGATATACAACCTGCTAAAAAAAGTGGGAATTACCTTCGAAAAGAAATCTGGTTTAACAATAAAAGTGTAATTATTTAATAAACTTTCACCAAAAGTGACGAAGAACCTATCCCTCCGAAATATCCACCGTACCGCTCGGCAAGCCAGATGCTGTTCGCTCCTTTCTTACTGGTCGTAATATCATACAGCATCCCAAAGGCTTTGCGAATGTCAAATTTC
>FOBR01000052.1 GCA_900109895.1 bacterium A37T11 | reverse complement strand
TAGATACGTAAATTAATTATTATTTTCCTCTCATGAATTTAATCAGAGGCGGAAGATAAATATAATCTATACTTTCAAGCGATGAATAATCTTTCAAATTAAACAATTTAAGCAATTTTAGATCAATATCACCTCGCTTCATCGGGTTTTTAGAATTGGAACTCCTATTAGGGCCGTAGTTATAAACAATGAAAAATGGAATGATCAGTGTCGCAGTGCTCCTGTCGCCTAAAATTGGTGCAAAACCAAACCGATAGAATTCGTTCAAATCTCCAAAGAATTCATGCGCGATGGGATCATTAGAGGATACTGAAAAAACTTGGCTTCTGACAGAATCATATTTATGGAGTATCATTTTTATAGCAAAACTATAAACGGTTGCTGTATCATTTTCTAACTTTTCGGTATTTCTGAAAAATTCTCTGTTGAAAATTTTCTGTTGAAAATCCCTGAGATAGCTTTCTACCTTATCCATATCCTGAGCGTAGCATGATACGGATACTGAACTTAAGAAAATCAGGCTTAATAATCTAATAATTTTAACCATTCGCATAGTAATTAGTTGTATCATATTTTTTTGTCACATACTGGGGTACCTTGTACGGATAAGAAAAAATCCTGACTACATGTGGTTATTCTCCTCTCATAAATACACAAATAGGTGGAAGATAAGTGTAACCTATACTTTCGGGAGAGGAAAAATCTTTCACACCAAATAGTTTTAACATCTTTTGATCAATTCCTCCCGGATTTAGGGGGTATAGGTAATTGGCATCACCCCTATTAGGGCCAAAGTAATAAACAATAAAAAATGGAATGATCACTGTTGCTGTGCGCTTGTTGCCTAAGAGTGGTACATAACTAAACCGTTTGAACACATTCAAATCTTTAAAGAATTCGTGTACGATGGAATCATTAGCGGAAACCGAAAGTACTTTGCTTCTGATTGAATCCAATTTTTGAACTTTCACTTTTACAACAAAACTGTAAATGGTTGATGTATCGTTTTTCAGCATTCCTGTATTTCTGAAAAATCCCCCCTCGCCCCTACTCGTGATTTTATATTGAAAATCCCTAATATAATTCTCCATTTTAACTGAATCCTGAGCGTAGCTTGATACGGAAACTATACTTAGAATAATTGGAATTGATATTTTTAAAATATTAGAAAATTGCATATTTATTTATATTTATAATTTTAATTGCCACATAATCCTGACCCAATGTATGCAGAAGATTTTGTATTTATTGCATCTTTATTACCAATTATCATCCTCCATAGTGAATTTGATGAACTGGCACAGTCCAAATTTTATATTACAAATGCCTCCTATAACAAAGAATACTATTTATATAAAGATGCAACTGGACAATTAATTCCATAAATTTGTACAGACCTAACCACCCGAAAATTCCCCCAATGATAACGGATGATGATGGCTGCTACGCTGGTGAGAATGAACGATGATCTTTTTTTAGTTTTGACATAAGCCCTGTTTTCCTATGAATTCTTAACGAATATGCCTCGCCTTAATAAGGATGACAGCAAAACGGATTAGTAACAGCGCCTATACAGTTAGGCATCGGCAGGCTGAGCAGCAATGCTACGACTGGAATTTTTTCTAACATGCTTTTGTTTGCGCCATAACCAGGGGGCTATGGGATTCTTGTCTGCCCAAAG
>FOBR01000054.1 GCA_900109895.1 bacterium A37T11 | reverse complement strand
GTAAAGGTGCTATGTTTGAACGGTAAAACCAAATAGCATAAGCTAAGTTTATATAAATTGATAATATTTCAGTGTTCACCAATAAAATAAAAATAGCTTATGCGGAGTAAAGTTAATGATAAAACGTTTGAAGGGCAAACTTTTTATATTGGAATGGATGTACATAAAAAAAGTTGGAAGGTAACGATCCTAGGCGACCAATTTGAGCACAAGACCATGAGCCAGGATCCTGATCCGGTCATTCTTCGTGATTACCTGATTAGGAATTTTCCAGGAGCTACCTACAAGGCCATCTATGAGTCGGGTTTCTGCGACTTTTCCATTTGCAGGGAACTAAACAATCTTGGTATCAACTGCGGGGTGGTCCATGCAGCCGATGTACCCACTAACCACAAGGAGAAGATGCAGAAAACAGACAAAGCAGACAGCCGCAAACTGGCTAAATGTCTCCGTTCTGGGGAAATAACCCATATCCATACCCCTTCGCTAGAACTGGAGGCAGACCGCGCCCTGGTAAGGCTGCGGTTCAGGTTATCCAAGGATCTGGCAAGCACCAAGATCCGTGTCAAGTCCCTGCTCATGCAGTTTGGCATCCCTATTCCCGAACAGTTCACAGCCGGACAAACCCGTTCATGGTGTGGGAATTATATGAAATGGCTTTCCAACCTGGGTACCGGGGAAGCTTCCATCCGCCAAACACTGGATAGCTATCTCCGGATCGGAGAAAGCCAACGAAAGGAAATGCTGCTGGTCAACCGGCAGATCAGGGAGCTGAGCAAAAAGCCCTGTTACAGCGTATCGTATGAACTGCTTATCTCAATACCCGGTATTGGTTTTGTATCGGCCATGACCTTCCTGGTGCAGCTTGGCGATATCAAACGCTTCAAAACCCTGGATGAGCTGTGTTATTACGTGGGTTTAGTACCCAGTATGCACGGCTCTGGAGAGCGGATGCAGGTAGGTAAGCTGATAAACAGGGGCCGCAAGGAATTAAAAGTCACCCTGATCGAGGTGGCATGGGATGCCATCGGACAAGACCCGGCACTCATGGCCGCTTTCAATGAACTGGCAAAAAGGATGAATAGGAACAAGGCCATCATACGCATTGCCCGTAAAATACTTAACCGGATCAGGTATGTACTCATTAACCGCACCAAATATGAACTGGGCGTAATGAAATGACTGGCTGATGCCGAATGACCTTCGAGAATCGGAGCGGGGACTAAACGAAAATAACTACCTGCGGCATCCGCTGGGATGACCGCTTTGTAAAGACTACGTCCCCTTCCTTTTTAACATGAAAAACACACTGCGACGATACAATACCGATCGCTGATAGAAGATTGATTAAAAAGGTTTATTAGGCATAGTTCGGAGTTTTTAGGTTTAGGCTGATCGCAACTTTAAATTATACAGGAATAGAAAAAAATGCCCTGAATGGACAGATACGGGCTAATAAAAGAAAAAAATAAAATTTTAGCTTAAAAAATTTGGATTTCAACATAGAAG
>FOBR01000057.1 GCA_900109895.1 bacterium A37T11 | reverse complement strand
TAGGGTTTTCCACATTTCCACACCTTTTCTTTCTTTTTTGGTTCTTTTTTCTTTGTGAATCATGCCGCCGCCGGTGTATAACTTTCCTGCGGGGTCTTGTAATCCAGTGACTCGTGCCTCCTTCCTGTATTGTAAAAATCCATGTAAACCTGCAACCCATGGTAAAGTTCTAACCCTTCCATGGCCGGTTTTAGGTACACATGTTCGTATTTCAGGCTGCGCCAGAACCTTTCTATATATATGTTATCCAGCGCCCTGCCTTTCCCATCCATGGATATCTGCACGCCGTTGCCTGATAGTGCCTCCTGGAACTCATATGCTGTGTATTGGCTGCCTTGGTCTGTATTAACGATATCAGGCGCACCGCACAGCTCGAAGGCCTCCCGAATCACCCGGGTGCACCAAGTCGCATCCATCGTGTTGGATATGCTCCAGTGCACGATATAGCGGCTGTGGACGTCAATGACGGCCATCATGTACATGAACCCCTTCTTCATCGGGATCTAGGTGATGTCCGTTTCCCACACTTGGTTGTTCCGGTTTATCACCATGTCCTTGAGCAGGTACGGGTATTTGCGGTGGCCCTTGTCCGGTATGCTCAGCCTTTTGATCGGATATACCGCCATGAGCCCCATAAGCCGCATTAGGCGGCGTATACGCTTCACGTTGACCACATACCCCTCCGTCATGCATAGGTAGGCACACATGGACACGACGCCCGTGTGGGGGTGCTCAAGGAAGAAACGGTCAATCGTTCCCATCAATTCCAGGTTCAGAGCACTTTCCCCTTGGGAAACGTAATAGAACCCCGAACGGTGGATGCCCAAAAGCGAGCATTGTTCGCTAATACACATTGGGGTTTCCTTTTCCACCATCATACGCCTGTCCAAAACGCTGAAGCTCACTGCAATTTTTTTTTTAACCAGTCGTTCTGCATCTGAAGCTTGCCAATCTGCTCGTAAAGAAGTGCTTCCTCCGCCTCCTGACGCTTAGTGTCAACGGCTTTCTCCGAGAACAAACGGCTGCCCTGTTCCAAAAATTGCTTCTTCCAGCTTTGAATCTGTGTGGGGTGGACATCAAAGTGCAACGCAAGCTCCGGTAACGTTTTCTGCTCCTTTAATGCCTCCAATGCCACTTTAGCCTTAAATTCGGCACTGAATTTCTTCCTGTTTACCTTTTTCATTGTCAATAAATCTAC
>FOBR01000060.1 GCA_900109895.1 bacterium A37T11 | reverse complement strand
GATGCCAGTATGTTTTCCACGCACTTCAGCACATGCTCACCGTGCGGTGCCGCTTTCCGCTTGAAGAACTCCGGGTTCCAGTCGGAGTAAAAACGGTGCGTGCTGCCCAGGTGGTCTTTGTCGGTGATATAGCTTCCCTTGGCCAGGTTACGCTGGTGAAGGGCTATTCGTTGCTGGTTATGAAATACCTCGACCCTACTTTTGGTGTAATGGATCAGGGTCTCCTTTCCGATATACCGATGGGGGACACTATAATAACTCTTGTCAGGCGAAATGTAAACATACCCCATCTTTTGCACCTTTGCCCTCCTATAGTCTTTCAGCTCATAGGCCGTACCCGGCAGGGGCTTGAGGTACTGGCGTTCCACGGATGCCTTATCCTGCGGTGAATAACCGCGCGTGGGATTGATCACACAGTTGTAATGGCGGGCAAAGTCTTTGAAGCTCCGGTTGATGTCTGCCTCATATTTGCTGGCTCTGTTAACCGCAGACTTCAGGTTGTCCGAAATGACTGCTTGGGGAACCCCACCGAAAAAATGAAGCGCATTTGCACAGCAGGCAATCAGCTCTTCCCGCTTCTGGCTATTGCAGGCCTGAACGAACGTGTAATGGCTGCAGGGAAGGATCGCAACAAATACTTCCACAGCAATAAGCTCCCCGGTTTCCTTGTCGGTGATATGTAGCTTCTTGCCCGCAAAGTCAATGAACATCTCCTCCCCGGCTACGTGCTCAAGCTTCATCGAACCTTTTTCCTTAGGGTATTTACGCTGGTAGTGTTCAAGAAACTGTGTATAACTGTACGGCTCCCGTGATTGACCCATGTATTGCTGGTAGTGGTGCAAAAATGTGAATCCGGGGTGGTTGCGGGCTTTGTTGACCCCCTCAAAGTATAGCATCAGCTCGTTATGCCGTGCTGTGTCAACGGTTGTATGGGAGGAAAACAGTTCGGATAAAGCTGCCGTATCAAAGCGCAACAGTTCTCCAGGTGAATACTCACTTGCAGCAAACAGCTGCATATAAGTATTCACCGTATTCCG